>CAVYYK010000044.1:0-191328 GCA_963772635.1 uncultured Alphaproteobacteria bacterium | reverse complement strand
ACGCGCCAGTCGGCGGCAATGCCCATCGGATTGGCAGTGTCGGTGAGATCCGCTAGCTCGAAATCCACATTCGCGATGCCGTCCCCGTCACCGCTGAGGGAGGCATTGCGTTCGATACCGTCCGCCGAAGAGGAAGCGCCCGCGATGATCCACCGGGATAGGAAAAGTGGTACCGTTGAAATAGGTGCCGACGTCGAAGCCGAGATCTTCGACCAGGCGAAAGAAGCGATCGCAATGATAATAGGCGTTGACAGCGGCGAAGTTGTTTGTGCGAGTTTCGTAGTTGAAATCGGTGCCAGATGGTTCAGTGGGCGGGGCGGCGGTTGCCAACTCGAAATCGGAGATCTGGATAAACTCCCCGCTGAGAGCTTGGTCCGGCGCTGGCGCCGTCAGCCCGTGCAGAGTCACACTGCGACGCAAAGGATTCAGCGTCCCCGCACTAGCGGCCGGCGAATTGACGGTATTGCCCGTCGCCGTGATGGGATCGGTCCGAAATACAAAGCCATCTACGCCTGACGTCAGTGCGCGTAAGTACAGTATCGCATTGGTCTCGACATCTACTAGCATGCGCCAATTCATTGGGCGGCCGCCATAGGGCAAGCGTATGATCAACTCCGCTACCAAGTACCAATGGTCGGGCTGGATGGACTTCGGTACCGCGCGTAAAAGTAGAGTCGGCAGAGAAACGGATGGCTGCTGGTCCGCGTCGGTCAGGCCGCCGCGTGGCACCTGCGTGCCCGGCGGCTGTTGCTGGAAATCATCAGTCCGCTTGGCCGGGTCATAGCGATAGACGAAGAAACGTCCGCGAACCAATGTCGAACCGTTGTCTTAGGAGCGTCCTCTTCTGCTTCTTGGGCAGCTTCGCCAAGAATATCAGCCAGCAACCGTGGTCCTGTCATCGCTGGCTTTAGACTGCTTGATCTTCGCGCCCTCTGGTCCGCCATTGCCCTTCTCGCCGGTTGCAAACAGCTCTCGGTAGCGATTTATGCTTTCCGTCGAGGGCATCTTAGCGTCGATGCCGCTCTCGCTGGTGTTCGTTGCCGTGGTGACGCGCGCTGGATCATGCTTAATCGTGGCAGTGACCCCCGCACCCCAGACTGGCGTGTTGAGATAGGTCTGGCAGTAAGCATAGGTCGTCGAGTTAAAAAAGGTCTTTTCCTCACTGAAGTGATACTCGACATCCTTTTCCTGAGGTTCCACGTATGACACGGACCGGTCGAGGTTGCGAATCAGCTCGGGCGAAATTTTAAGCTTTACTGCTATGGCGCGGACATATGCTTTCGCAGCCTCGCGACCTCGGAGCTGCTTAATTTCGGGATATTCATCTAGGTAGTTGATTCCTCGTATTTGCCGATCATCGCCGAGCGTGGCGGTGGCCTTGAGACCTGCGTCGTAGATTTCTCCGCATGGCTAATCTCCTCCTGCTGTGTTGCCATTCCCCGCCCTACGCACAAAGCCGTCTCCGCGCCCGTATCACGTGGCTGCAACTTGTTCACGGAGTACACCTGTAGCATTTACTATTCTGGTCTACTGTGAAGCAGTTCACACCTAAACCCGTTTTCCTGAATAGCCCATGCGGAGGCATTGTCAGATTCACTCTGATGAAGTGAGCAACCTCGTGAAAGACCGGAATGCTGGCGATCAAGGACGGTGTTCCCGCCGCCGAGATTAAGGACGATCTCGCCCACATCGCCGCACGCCGGGAAGAGCTGGGAAGCATCATTAACGGCACCGACGAGTAGCCGGTGCTCCTGCATCCCAACATAGCGGGATACTACTGCCGGAAAGCGGCAGCGCTCGCTGAAACGCTCGACGCCGAAGAGAACCGCGCCGAATCGGCGGACCTGATCCGCTCGCTGTTGGACCAGATCACGTTGACGTCGAATCCGGAAGGCAAGCTCGATATCGACCTTTACGGCGACCTTGCGAGTATCCTTGCCCTGCCCGCAAACAAAGACAGGCCGCTCGACGCAAGCGACCCTTCAGTGGTGCAGGTTAAGGTGGTTGCGGCGGGGGGGGGTGATTTGAACCTACCGACTTAACCTGCTGATTTTATTGAGCCCGCATTTTCGCTTAAAAACAAAGCTACGCTATCCCATTGAGATTACATGGCTTTTTTGGTTTTTTGGTTGCGGGGGCAGGATTTGAACCTGCGATCTTCCGGTTATGAGCCTGATTGCGGACGCGGCAGCCATCGCAGTCAGTCCGCCCATGGCTTAACGTCCCACCATTCTGGCCAGCGGACCTGGCGTGGAGTGCGCGTGGCCTTGACCACCGTTTGCTGCTCTTCGGGCGTGAGCCGCCGGGTGCCGAGGCGCGCAAGAGCGGCCTCGACGATCCAGGGTTCGAGAACCATCCGGGCCGTTTCGCGATTGCGGTCGAGCTTCCTCGCCATACGAAGGGGCTCAAGCGCCGAATTTACGCTGCCGGGGCGGACGATGATCCTCACAAGAATCATCCAGTCGTTCGTGCGGCTCTGCAGTTGCCTGTTCCGGGCTTCTTCAATTGCGGTCATCGCCGCCCCGGCCGCGGCGCCATCACCCTGAAGGCCCTGTTTGGTGATGTGCAGGAGAAAGGCTTCGGCCGGGAGGACGGCCGCGAGGGTTGCCGCTCGCGCTTTTGCGGAACCGGGTCGAGGCGGGAGGTTGACCGTATCCGATGGACAAACCACCTTCTTCGCCATTCTCGCTCATTTCCCGGGTCTCCTCGGCCAGCGGAGCGTGTCGGCGTCCCGGGTGCAGCGCCTGATCTCGGCAACCTCTCTCTCGGTGAGCACCTGCCCGCCACGGCGCCGACTGAGAGCGGCCTGCACGGCCCAGGGCTCGATCAGCGTTTGCTCTCCGTCAAATTGCGGCCCTTGCCTCTCCGGATTTGGGTGCGCGATGCAAAGGATCAGCATCGCCTCGTCGGCGCTGTCCGGATCGATTTCCGTGCGCATCTCGACCCGCGTCTTTCTCTTCTGCTTCCGCGCCGAACTCACCCTACCGCCGCCGCCTCGTTCGGCTGGTCTTTCTGGCCCCGGACCTGCAGCGCGCCATCCTCGCGGGCCGGCAGCCGCCAGGTTTGACCCTCGGCCAGATCATGGAAGAGCGTCTCCCTCTGCTTTGGTCGGGGCAAGCAAAGGCACTTGGCTTTTGCAGGGCCGATTGACGCCCCTCCGAAGAGCTCTACCCCAATCCGCAAAACCCCTGTTCCGCGCAAGCTCGTTCCCTGTTCGGTGCTTCTCGCCCCCTGTTCCACACAAAAAAGCCCCTGTTCCGCAGAAAAACAGGAAAGTGCACTTGATGTGCGTAAGGCCTTGATTCAATGAGGCAATCTCGCCAGACCGGAGCGTGATGCGACCTGATATCCCTGTTATTCGCCCAGAAACGTCAAAAATTCCCTGTTATCGGCGAAACTCACCCACGCATCCAACGCGCGGAGACGGGCCCGGCAAAAGAAACCAAATACCGCCCAAACGGATCAGAGCCAAGGACTTGCGTATAGGAAACGAGCCCAAAATTCCGCCCTGTTCCAGACGCTTGCGCCAACGGTGCTCAAGCGGAGATAAACTTCGGGGGTCGGTGGCGGAGGGAGAGGGATTCGAACCCTCGACACGGTTCCCCGTGAACACGCTTTCCAGGCGTGCGCCTTAAACCACTCGGCCATCCCTCCGGAACGGCGCGAACGGTACCCGACGGCGCCGCCGGTCGCAACGGTTTTACCCGCCCCGGACCATGCCATCACCGTGCTCGGACGATCACCGGTTTAATTTGCAGCCGGACCTTTGACAATAAGGGCAACGATGCTAGAAAGAGGTCCGGCCGCACGGGGGAGAAGGATCCATGGCAGGTACCGCGCAAGGGGTCATCGAAGCGATCGTCAGGGCTCTCGAACAGCCGCCGATGGCCGCGCGGCACGTTCGCAAGCCGGTCATCACCTTCTCGCGGACGACGGGAAGCGGCGGCGACAGGATCGCCGAAGCCGTCGCCGAGCGCCTCGACATCGAGTGCTACGACAAGGAGATCATCAACGGCATCGCCGCCGAGGCCAACGTCAGCCGTAACCTGATGGAGAACCTGACCGAGAGGCTCGACGCGGTCGACGCGTGGATCTATTCGGCGGTGTTCGGCAAGCACGTCTCCCGCGACGAATACGCCCATTTCCTGTCGGTGGTCATCCGCGGTCTCTATCATACCGGCGGGGTGATCGTCGGACGCGGCAGCCACGTGGTGCTCGCCGGGCGCGACGTGCTCCGGGTGCGCATCGTCGGCTCGGTGGAAGCCTGCGCCACCCGCCTCTCGGAGCAGGAGGGAACCAGCTACGCCGAGGCCAAGCGCGAGGTGCAGAACAGCAACAAGCGGCGCGGCAAGTTCGTCTGGGACATCTTCCATTCCCGCTACAACGACCCCACCAACTTCGACCTGATCGTCAACACCGACTACTTCCGCCGCCTCGACGACGTGGTCGAGATCGTGCTGCACGCGGTTCGTGCCCGCGGCCTCGATCGGCGGCCGACGCAAGCCGTCGTCAAGTAGGGTCGTCAAGTAGGAGAGACGGTCGCGGCAGGGCCTCGCCCGGGCGTCAGTCGTCGCCCATCTTGAGGGCGGCGATGAAAGCCGACTGGGGAATCTCGACCTTGCCGAACTGGCGCATCTTCTTCTTGCCGGCCTTCTGTTTGTCGAGGAGCTTGCGCTTGCGGGAGATGTCGCCGCCGTAGCACTTGGCGGTGACGTCCTTGCGCAGGGCGCTGATCGTTTCGCGGGCGATGACCGTGCCGCCGATGGCGGCCTGGATCGGGATCTTGAACAGCTGCCTGGGGATCAGGTCCTTGAGCCGTTCGCAGATCGCCCGCCCGCGGAACTCCGCCTGACCGCGGTCGCAGATGAACGAGAACGCGTCCACCGGCTCCGAGTTGATCAGAATGCCGACCTTGACCAGGTTGCCGGCGGTGAAACCGTCGATCTCGTAGTCGAAGCTGGCGTAGCCGCGCGAGATCGACTTGAGGCGGTCATGGAAGTCGAACACCACCTCGTTCAGCGGCAACCGGTAGATCGCCATCGCCCGGCTGCCGGCGTAGGTCAGCTCGATCTGCTCGCCGCGGCGCTCGGTACACAGCTGCAACACCGCGCCCACGTGCTCGCCGGGCGACAGGATGGTGGCGCGGATCCACGGTTCGTCGATGCCGGCGATCCTCACCGGATCGGGCATGTCGGCGGGGTTGTGCAACTCTTCGGTCGTGCCGTCGGTCATGTGGACCCGGTAGACGACGCTGGGGGCGGTGGCGATGAGATCGAGATCGAACTCCCGCTCGAGGCGCTCCTGGATGACTTCCAGGTGCAGCAATCCGAGAAAGCCGCAGCGGAAACCGGAGCCCAATGCCGCCGAGGTTTCGGGTTCGAAGTGGAAGCTGGAATCGTTGAGCCGCAACTTGGCGAGCGACTGGCGGAGGTCATCGAAGTCGCCGGCGTCGGTGGGGAACAGCCCGCAGAAGACCACCGGAAGGGACGGCTTGAACCCGGGCAGCGGAGTCTGCGCCCGACGCCGTTCCTCGGTGATGGTGTCGCCGACATTGGTATCGGCGACGGTCTTGATGCCGGCGGTGATGTAGCCGACCTCGCCCGGCCCCAGCTGCTCGACCCGGGTCGGTTTCGGCGAGAACACGCCGACCTGCTCCACCTGGTGGACGGTGCCCGCCGCCATCATCCGCACCTTCATGCCGCGGCCGAGGACGCCGTCGACGATCCGCACCAGGATCATCACCCCGAGATAGGGATCGTACCAGCTGTCGACGAGCAGCGCCTTCAACGGCTGCCCGACATCGCCCTTGGGCGGCGGCAATCGCTCGACCATCGCCTCGAGCAACTCCGGCACGCCGTCGCCCGTCTTCGCCGAGATCAGCATCGTGTGCGAGGCGTCGAGGCCGATGACATCCTCGATCTGCTCCACGATCCGTTCGGGTTCGGCCGCCGGCAAGTCGGTCTTGTTGAGCACGG
The DNA here is from genome assembly GCA_963772635.1 of uncultured Alphaproteobacteria bacterium. Taxonomy (GTDB): domain Bacteria; phylum Pseudomonadota; class Alphaproteobacteria; order Rhodospirillales; family Defluviicoccaceae; genus JAUXFS01. Next base: position 185,353 of record CAVYYK010000044.1, on the reverse strand, counting down.
GGATGATCTCGTGGTCGTTCTCGATCGCCAGATAGGCGTTGGCCAGGGTCTGCGCCTCCACCCCCTGGGTGGCGTCGACCACCAGCAACGAGCCCTCGCAGGCGGCAAGGCTGCGGCTGACCTCGTAGGAGAAGTCCACGTGCCCGGGAGTGTCTATCAGGTTGAGAACGTAGGTATGCCCGTCACGCGCCGAGTAGTTCAGCCGCACCGCCTGCGCCTTGATGGTGATGCCGCGCTCGCGCTCGATGTCCATGGAATCGAGCACCTGTTCGCGCATCTCCCGCTCGGACAGCCCGCCGCAAAGCTGGATCAGCCGGTCGGCCAGCGTCGACTTGCCGTGATCGATGTGGGCGATGATGGCGAAGTTGCGGATACGTGAAAGGTCGGTCATGGACGGGCTTCTAGCACTGCACCGGTTGGGATTCCAGAGTAGCGCGAGGTCCTAGCCGACCCACTCGTAGATTTCGGGGGCGGAATCGCCGTCCCCGCATCGCGCGCACGACCCGCAGGCGCCGCCGCTTGCGAGTCGCCGCACCCGGCCCTTGTCGACCCAGAGCTGCAACATGCCGCGAAGCGCGTCCGGCTCGACGTCGAAGCGGTTGGCCAGATCGGCGATCGGCACCCGTTTGCGCGCGGTGAGGTAGGATTTCAGCTCGCCGAGAATCATCGACCTACTCCGCCGCGACCGGCACCCGGAGGGACGGCTCGCGGTTCCCCAGGAGGCGCAGGACGATCAGCGCACCGACGAACAGGGCGAGGACCGCGGCGATCCAGGCGGTGGCGCCGCCGGGGTCCCGGGCATAGGTCCCGATCTGGTAGACGACGACCGCCGATCCGTAGCCCAGACCGGTCGTCCACAGCGACGCGAACACCGCCCACCCCGCACCGGTCTCCCGGTAGATCGCCGCCATCGCGGCGACGCACGGCATGTAGAGCAACACCGCGAGCAGGTAGGCAAAAGCGCCGATCTTGCCGTCGAAACGCTCGACCATTGCGCCAAAGGTACCGACGGTCACGGCCTGCGCCTCGGCGGCGGCCTCGACGCTGGTCGTGTCACCAATGTCGACGCCCAACGGATCGGCGAAGGCGCCGATCATGTCGGCAAGGTTCGCCGGAACCGAGGCGAAGGCGGCGCCGACGCCAGCCCACAAATCGAAAGGCTCGGCCACGCCTCCGGCACCGTCCTCTCCGAGGTTGCCGTACAGGGCATTGAGGGTGCCAACCACCGCCTCCTTGGCGAAAATGCCGGTGAGCATGCCGACCGTCGCAGGCCAGTTCTCCTCGCCGATACCCATCGGTTTGACCACGGGAGTGATCGATTTGGCCACCACTGCCAGGACCGATCCATCCGTGTCCTCGTTGCCGAATGAGCCGTCGGTCCCGAGTGAATTGAGGAAGCTCAGGACAACGACGACCGCGACGATGACTTTGCCGGCGCGAAACAGGAACGATTTCAAGCGATCCCAAGTTCGCAACAGGACGCCCTTCAGGGTCGGCAGATGATAAGGCGGCAGCTCCATCACGAACGCCGACGCCTCGCCCTTGAGCATGGTATTCCTGAGCACGAGGCCGGTCATCACGGCAAAGCCGATACCGATGAGATACAGAGCGAAGACCAGGTTCTGCCCGCCCACCGGGAAGAAGGCGACGGCGAACAGGGCGTAGACCGGAAGCCGCGCGCCGCAGGACATGAATGGCGCCATCATCACCGTCATGATCCGCTCGCGTGGCTGCTCCAGCGTCCGTGTCGCCATGATCGCCGGAACATTGCAGCCAAAACCGACGATAAGAGGGATGAAGGACTTGCCGGGTAAACCGACGCTCCGCATGAACCGGTCCATGACGAACGCAGCCCGCGCCATGTAGCCGGAATCCTCGAGAAACGAGAGAAACAGATAGAGAAAACCGATAACCGGGATGAAGGTGGCTACCGTCTGGATACCACCGCCGACGCCGTTGGCGATGAGCACCGTCAGCCAAGGCGGGCTGTTCAGATTCGCCAGAACCGCGCCCGCCCCGTCGACCAGGACGGCGCCGAAGAGGATATCGAAGAAATCGATGAAGGCGCTGGCGAAATTGATGGTGAACATAAACATCAGATACATGACGATCAGAAAAATGGGGATTCCCAGAACCCGATTGAGAACGACCCGATCGATCCTGTCGGAAACGGTCCGCCCCACCACACCGGGCCGGCGCACGGTCTCTCGCATCAATGTATTGGCAAAGCCGTAGCGGCCGTCCGCGATGAGGATATCGGCATCCTCGCCGTCCCTATCGGCAACCGCTTCTTGCTGTCTGGCGAGGACCGCGTCGGCGACATCGCCGGTGATTCGCCGGGCACCTTCATCGTCCTCGAGCAACTTTATCGCCAGCCAGCGGGCATCCAGTTTCCGCGCTGTGGCGATGTCGGATACGACGGGTATCAGTTCTAGGATGGCATCCTCGATCTCCGGGAGATAACCAAACTCCACCGTCGGCAAATGTCGATCGCGCGCCGCTTCGCCGATTACCGTCCTCAAACGATCGACGCCCTCGCCGCGGCTCGCCACCAAGGGAACGACCGGACACCCCAGACGCTCCTGCAAGGCCCGAACGTCAATCTCGATCTTGCTGTCGCGCGCCACATCCATCATGTTCAGCGCGACCACCATCGGCACCCGCATTTCCAGCAACTGCGTGGTCAGGTACAGGTTCCGCTCCAGGTTGGAGGCATCGACGATGTTGACGGCGAGGTCGGCCCCGCCCGACAGGACATAGTCGCGGGCGATCCGCTCGTCGACCGAAGATACCGACGTAACGCCGAGGGAATAGACGCCCGGCAGGTCGACGACTTCGACCTCAACGCCATCGCGCCGGTAGCGGCCGGACTTTCGCTCGACCGTGACTCCCGGCCAATTGCCAACCCGCTGACGGGCACCGGTCAGGTTGTTGAACAGGGTGGTCTTGCCGCAGTTGGGATTACCAACGACGCAGACGGTGACGGACCCCATGTGTCAGACTCTTTCAACCTGTAGCAATTGAGCCTCGCCCTTGCGCAGGCTGACGGCGTATCCGCGAACGTTGATCTCCAGCGGATCCCCCAGCGGGGCTAGACGAACGACGGTGAATTCAGTACCAGGCGTCAGGCCCATGGACAGAAGCTTCTCTCGATAGGGCCGGTTGCCACGCCCCAATCGGACTACGCGCCCCTTCTCGCCGACGGCCATGTTTCCGAGGTCGACTGTCATCAGCTATCTTTCATCACCGGCGCAACCATGATGCGATGGGCCATTCCGGCGCCTAGCGCGATCCGCGTGTCCCTGCAGGCGACGACGACAGGACCTCCACTGTTTCGCTGTGTCAGCATCAGTTCGCTGCCGACGGGTAACCCCAATTCGGTCAGCCTGAAGCCGACACCGCGACCGCCATTGATCGCGGTGATCCGTACGTTTTCGCCTTCCGCGGCCAAACTCAGCGGGAAAGATGCCCGATTAATTTTGCACTTTTCCATGTCACCCGGTTCTTGTGTTTGTGAACTTTCGATCGACAAACTAATCAAAATTCGAAGCGATGTTCAAGGTGAAAATGCGAACCATTCTCAATTATTGACCAGAATAATAATAGGGATATAATTCCGATTCGCAATCCCAAAAGCTGCAAATCTACAAATCAGGCGGTTCTATCCCGCGCTGCCGACACGCGGCCACCAGTGTGTTGCGCAGCAGGCAGGCGACGGTCATCGGACCGACGCCCCCGGGCACAGGCGTAATCGCCCCCGCCACTTCCAAGGCCTCATCGAAGTCGACGTCGCCGACGAGCCGGGTCTTTCCGTTGTCGGACGGGATGCGGTTGATCCCGACATCGATCACCGTCGCCCCGGGCTTGATCCAGTCCCCGCGGACCATCCGCGCCCGCCCCACCGCCGCCACCAGGATGTCGGCCTGCCGGCATTCCGAAGGCAGATCCCTGGTCTTCGAATGGGCGATGGTTACCGTACAGTTCTCGGCGAGCAACAGGTTCGCCATCGGCTTGCCGACGATATTGGAGCGGCCCAACACCAAAGCCTTGAGGCCGGTCAGATCGGAGAGCCGACTCTCGACCAGTTTCATGCACCCGACCGGCGTGCACGGGACCATGGCGCCGGCGGCACCCACGGCGAGTTTGCCGGCATTGACCACATGGAACCCGTCGACGTCCTTGTCCGGGTCGACGGTGGTAAGGATGGCCTCGGTCCGAATATGCGCCGGTAGCGGTAGCTGCACGAGGATTCCGTGAACCCTGTCATCCCGATTGAGGCTGCCGATCAGGGTCAGCAAATCCTCCTCGCGAACGTCCTCGGGCAGGTGGTGGGCGAAGGATATCATGCCCACTTCTTCGGTTTGCCGGGTCTTGGTGCGCACGTAGATCTGGCTCGCCGGATCTTCGCCGACCAGGACGACGGCCAGCCCCGGGGTTAAGCGATCATGCTTGCGGACACGCTCCACCTGGTCGCGTATGGACGCGCGAAGCTTCGCCGCCAACGCCCGGCCGTCGATGATATCCGCCTTGTTGGTCATGAGTCGTCCTCAGTCAATCGATCCCCGTTTCGCCGCCCACGCGGTAAGTCTTTTCGTCAGTTCCCGAGCATCCCCCTCGATGCTGACTGTTTTCCGCCGCTCGCTCGCGCCGGCTGTCACCGCGAGAGACGACTTGGGCAGGCGCCATTCGCGGGCAAGCAGCTTGATCAATGCCGCGTTGGCTTTTCCCCCCTCCGGCGGCGCGGTCACTGCGACCTTCAAGATAGCGCCCCCCTCGCCGTCACCAACAATCCCGTCGATGCGGTTCCCGGCCGCTCTCGGCGCCACCCGCACCCGCACGCGAACTCCGCTCCGAGTGGCGGAAAACGGCAAGGAAAGCAAAATCCCGTCAGAAGCCGACGGAGACATAAAGACGGGACAGGACCTGTTTGGTAAAGACCAGGAGGAGGATGAGGACCACCGGCGAGATATCGATGCCACCCAGGTTGGGCAGGATGCTGCGAATGGGGCGAAGCGCGGGCTCGCTGATCCGATGGATGAAGTCCCCGACAGCCCAGACGAACCGGTTGCGGGTGTTGACGACGTTGAACGCGACAAGCCAGCTCAGCACCGCGCCGATGATGATCACCCAGACATACAGGTCGATCACCGTCGTGATCAGCCAGAAAAGAGGACCGATAATCACGTCCATGATAGAGCCGTCTCACCTCCCAAAATTCGGCGGTAACGTAACGGCCCGGGTGATCGGGTGCAAGGCGCAACAATGCTCGGAGCCTTGACAGCGACAGGCATCAACTCCCATTATCCCGCGCTCGCGCATAAAGCATGCTCGGGCATCGAAAAGGTTTGTGGGGCCGTAGCTCAGCTGGGAGAGCGTCGCGTTCGCAATGCGAAGGTCAGGGGTTCGATCCCCCTCGGCTCCACCACCCTTGGCGTAGCGGCCCGGGTGATCATTCTCTTGGCCACACTACCGGTTACGCCATCCGCTAGGGAAGCCAGCGGTTCGCATCCCCTTCTGACGGAGTAAGGTTCACTAACCAGGACAAGCGATGTCTGGTGAGTGAACAACGTGCGTGGCTCGTCTTGCATTTTGCTCCCAGGCCTTCTTGAAGCAGGCGTTTCGCGATACTTTCGTGAGAGATTCTTGGTTTCCTAGCTTGGCTGGAAATCGGGTCCAGGAAAGACATGCCCATGGCCGATCGTCGCGTTTTGGTTTTGGAAGACGACCGTGACATCGCGCATCTGGTCGAGCTCCATCTTCGCGACCTCCAATGCGTTGCGGACGTCTGCAGCGACGGAACGCAGGGATTGGACCTGGCGCTGCGCAACCGGTACGACCTTGTTGTCCTGGATCTGATGCTGCCGGGAACGGACGGATTGGAGATCTGCCGCCGGTTGCGGGCGCAATCGAATTACGTTCCCATCCTCATGCTGACCGCCAAGTCGACCGAGTTGGACCGGGTCGTCGGCCTGGAGATCGGCGCTGACGACTACCTCACCAAGCCGTTCAGCATCCGCGAGTTGCAGGCGCGCGTGAAAGCCCTGTTTCGCCGGGTCGCCGCAATGAGCCGGCAAGCCGATCAGAGCGCTAACGGAGTCCTCCGCCTGGGCAAGCTGGAAATCGATTCGGCAAGACGCTCGGTCACCCTTGACGGCAGAAACGTTACGCTAACGGCCAAGGAATTCGATTTGCTGCTGCAGTTCGCCCGCCACCCCGGGCGCGTTTACACGCGAACACAGCTCCTAGATCTCGTGTGGGGCTACAGCTACGATGGGTACGAACACACCGTGAATTCACACATCAATCGGCTGCGCGCCAAAATGGAGGATAACCCCGCGAAGCCCCGCTACATCTTGACCGTCTGGGGGGTGGGTTACAAGTTCACGGATACGCGCGAGGCATGAGCCGTCATGTTCAGGACACTCAACACCAAGCTCTCGGTCGTGTTGGCGGCACTCCTGTGTCTGGTCACCGGCATGTACGCCGCCGTGACCTTGTACACGAGCCAGTTCTACTTTCAGGAAGTCGGTCAACGCCTGAACCGTACCCTCGCGGAGAACCTTATCGCCGATCGACGGTTGTCGATCCGCGACGGCCTGTTCGATGGACAAGCCGTCGAGGAGATCTTCCATACCTACATGGTGATCAATCCGGCCATCGAGGTGTATCTCCTCGATGCCGGCGGTGGGTTGCTGGCGTACTCCGCACCACCCGACAAAATCAGGCTCGAGAGGATCGATCTCGGACCGGTGCACGACTTCCTCCGCGACGCCGAATCGGGACTGGTGCTCGGCGACGACCCCCGGGACCCGGGAAGCCGTAAACCTTTTTCCGCGGCGCCAATCGGGGCTGATCAGCATCCAGAGGGATACCTGTACGTGGTGCTGGCCGGGGAACAGTTCCGATCCGCCGCGGACATGCTGCGAAGCAGCTACGTCATCCGGTTGGGGACCTGGGCACTCGCCGCCACCCTGGTTTTCGGTGTCGTCGCCGGCGTCGTCATTTTCTATTTCTTGACCCGGCGCCTGCGCCGTTTGGATGCGGCGATGACCAGCTTCCGCGAGGGCGAGTTGGACAATCATGCGCCACCCGTCCATCTCGACGTGGAGTCGCGTGACGAACTGGGGCGACTGGGGCGAACGTTCGTAGGGATGGCGGAGAGGATCCGCCAGCAAGTCGACAAACTCAAGGAGACCGACCGATTGCGCCGCGAGTTGGTAGCCAACGTCTCTCACGACTTGCGCACGCCCATTACTTCCATGCAGGGCTATCTCGAAACCTTGTTGCTCAAGGAAGACAGCCTCTCGCCGGAAGAGCGGACGGGTTATCTCAACAGCGCGTTGAAACAGTGCAGGAGGCTGAGCAAGCTGGTTTCCGAACTGTTCGAACTGGCCAAACTGGATTCCGGCCACACCCGGCTGCATTGCGAGCCGTTTGCGATCGGAGAACTGGTCCAGGATGTCGCCCTCAAGTTCCGGATGCACGCCGAACGAAAAGGCATCGAGATCCACACACGGATCGGAAAAGATTTGCCTTTCGTCTACGCCGACATCGCGCTGATCGAGAGGGTATTGGACAATCTCATCGACAATGCGCTACGCCACACCCCCGAGAAGGGCAAGGTGGAGATCATCCTCGACCAAACCGGTGGCGGTGTATCCGTTCAGATCGCCGACACCGGTTGCGGCATCCCGCCAGAGGAACTGGAGCACATCTTCGACCGCTTCTACCAGGTGCAGAAGAGCGAGAGTCAGACCCAGGGCGGCGCCGGTCTCGGGCTCGCGATCGCGAAACGTATCCTCGACCTCCACGCCTCTCGGCTGAATGTCGACACGGTTCCTCAGCTCGGCACCCGCTTCGATTTCGGCCTGCCCGCCAGTGCCTGATCACGGCGTCGCGGTCCGTGCGATGGTACCAACTTGTGATCCTTTCTTGATCGCTTCGTGAGCCATCGGGCGCATCGTCCGGTCTCACCTGAATGGCGGCCGCGCCTAACCAGGCGAACTTGGAAGGCCATCGCTACGCTCCGAACCTGCCGTTCGTGCCGGGAGAAGCAGCAAGCCCCGAATTGGCGATGCTTGCCGAAGGGGGGCACACGCAACCTCTCGAGGCAGCCCTGTCGGGAAACCCGCGGGTCAACGATACGGCAACCTCCACAGGCCTTTTGGAGCCGGGCGGTTCGACGACGATCGAAGTTGAGAGGCAGCCAGGACTGGGCCGGATCTCGCTCGCGGCCATGCTGATCCCCACCAACGACGCTTTTCTCGCGGCCCGGAATGTGCGGCTTCCTCGCGGTCACGAGGTCATAACCATCGTCGTGCCGGCCTATGACGCCGGAAGTGAACCGAATGACGAGGACTGCGGCAACATTCCGGGACCCGTCTGCGGTGGGGAAGGCGTGTCGGGGGAGGACGGCGAAGGGTACCTGCACGTCCATGCAGGTATCCACGGAATCGCCAACCTCGCCGCCAAGACCTACGATTGGCGCAATCCCGTTGCCAGTATCTCGATCAAGATGGCGCGGTAGTTCGGCAAGGCGGCCGCCCGTTCCATTGCTCCGCACGTGCCGCAACGCGTGCGGAGCCCAATCGGCCTCTACAGCGCCGCGCTAACGTACCAGCAGGACCGAGCAGCCGACACGTTCCAGAAGGCGGCGGCCCGGCTCGGTTTCCTTCAGGACCAGATCGGCACCGAGCACCATCAGCACCGCCCGCTCCCTCTCCGCGATCCGGCGGAGATCGTCCAGACCGGCTTTGGGCATGTGAATGAATTTCACGGCGACCCCCAGATCCGCCAGCGTTGCCGCCACGTCTTGCCGCCAAGCGTCCGCCTGGTCGAGACGCCCGGTCAAGAACGCCACCTCGACCACGCCTTCATCGACGCCGGCGATTTCGGCCGCAATCGCCAGCGCCTGTCGAGATTCGTCGCTTCCGTCATAGGCGACGAGTACCGGCCCGCCGACCGCACCACCAGGGCGGAGGAGAAGGACCGAGCGGGCAGCCGCCGCCGCCACAGCGCGCGCCGTGGCCACAGGCGCCGTTCGCGTCGTCGCCCATGGCGTCGAGACACCCCCGGTGCTCCAACCGACAACCACAAGGTCGGAGGTTCCGGCCATGGTCAACACTTCCGCTACCAGCCTTCCCTGGCGGACCTGGAACGCAAACTTGACCCTCCGTCGCGCCGCCGCATCCTCGATCGCCCGTCGGCTGCGCGCAAGTTGCATCCGCAGCACCCGTTTGAGCTGATCGGCGGCAAACCGCTGGCGACCGGCGGAAAGTACACTGTAGGCGTTGACCTCCGGAAGTTCCGCCAACCGGACGAGGTCGATATCCTCGACGAACAGCCCGAGAAGCTCCGCCCGAAGCCGTGCGGCCAGGGCGGCAGCGGCCTCTACCGACGAGACATCCTCATAACCGGAATCGAGCGCCATCAGGATCCGTCGAAAGCGGGGCTGACCGGACCGACCGGAAGACGCGCCGATGGTCATTTCCGCGGTTCCTTGGCCTTCGTCTCCGGACGCTCGCCTTTTCGTCCTCGCGGCTCGGCCGCGATTTCCCGGGCCTTGCGGACGAAAGCCGCCAGTCGCGCAGCCACCGCCCTGTTGACGGTGCCGATCGGGTATTCCCCGTTCTCGTCCGCTTCTCCGGCGGGGACGCCGGTGAGGATCTCGATCCCCTGGTCCACGGTATCGACCGCGTAGACATGAAAGCGTCCTTCGCGGCAAGCCTCGACCACGTTGTTTCGAAGCATCAGGTGCTTGACGTTGGCGGACGGGATCAACACACCCTGTTCGCCGGTCAAACCGCGAGCGGCACAAACATCGAAAAAGCCCTCGATCTTCTCGTTGACGCCGCCGATCGCCTGAACCCGGCCGTTCTGGTCCACCGAACCGGTGACCGCCAGCGATTGACGGATCGGAATCTCGGACAAGGCAGAGAGAAGCGCGTAGAGCTCGGCGGAAGAGGCGCTGTCGCCTTCGACGCCGCCGTAGGACTGCTCGAACACGAGACTGGCGGACAACGACAGCGGCTGTTCCCGCGCGAACCGGGTGCCGAGGTAGGACGAGAGAATCAGCACACCCTTCGAATGCAGCGGTCCGCCAAGGGCGACTTCGCGTTCGATATCGACCACCTCGCCTTTGCCGAGACGCACGCGACAGCTGATCCGGTTCGGCTTGCCGAAGGCGAACTGGTTCAATTGGATCACCGCCAGGCCGTTGATCTGGCCGACCTGCGCGCCGTCGGTGGCGATGACGATGGTTCCCCGCCCGATTTCCTCCTGAACCCGTTGGCGCAACCGATCGGAGCGGAAGATCTTGGCGTCGATCGCTTTTTGAACGTGTTCGCTCGCCACCGTGTCGGCGCCCGCCTCGCCGGCCCAAAAATCCGACTCGCGAACCAGATCCCCCAGGGTGTCCACGTGCGTGGTCAACTTTTCGGAATCGCCGGCCAATCGGGCACCATGCTCGACGATGCGCCCGACGGCGCCCCGGTCGAGGGCACGCAGGCCGGCGTGCCCGGCAATCGCGCCGATCAGCCGCGCATAGGTGAGTGCCGTGCCGCCGTTCCTGTCCATTCGGGTGTCGAAGTCCGCGGCGACCCGGAACAGCTCCTCGAATTCCGGATCGTGATAGGTGAGAAGATAGTAGAGTAGCGGCTCACCCAGCAGCATCACCTTGACGTTCAACGGGATCGGCTCCGGCTGCAGGGTCGTCGTGGTCGACCATCCCAAGGATTCGGCGGGTGATTCGATGCGGAGGCTCTCCGAACGCAGGGCCCGCTTCAATGTCTCCCAGGCCAAGGGTTGTGTCAGAACCTTGCGGACGTCGAGGATCAGGCAGCCGCCGTTTGCCCGGTGCAGGGCACCGGCCTTGATCAGGGTGAAGTCGGTGACGAGGTTGCCGAACTGCGCCATGTGCTCGATCCGGCCAACCAGGTTGGGTTGGGTCGGATGGTCCTCGTAGACCAACGGAGCTCCCTTGGGCTGGCCGCCGTCTCCGGTTGCGGGAGCGCTCCGGTCCTGGTCGACCAGAACGTTGACCTCATAGCGCCGGAACGGCGCGGCACCGCCGGTTTGCGCGATGCCGCCTGGGCCGAGGACCAGTTGCGGGCCTTGCTCGCCGTGGGGGAGGAAGTCGTCGGCGTTCTCGACAACGTCGTCGCGCACCGCCTCGAGATGTTCCAGGACCCGCGCGTGGTCCTTCCACCTCTTTTTCAGCTCGTCGATCGAATGACCGACCGCGTACATGGTGACTTCCCGGTTGAGTTGCCTGGTCTGCTCGCGATGCTCCTTCTCCCAGCCCGGGAGTTCGTGAAGGAGCGCCTCCAAATCCTTCTGGAGCACTTCGGACGCCTTTTGGCGGCGCTCACGTTCCTCCGCCGTGAGTTCCTGGAACTCCTTGGGATTGAGAACCTCGCCGTCCTTGATCGGAGCCAGCGCCAACCCGACCGGGGTGCGGATCAAGGCGACGTCGTCGTTCTTGGCGCGGGCCTGCAATTCGTTGAACGCCTCTTCCTGGCGCTCCTTGAACTGCTCCTGGATGACGTTCTTGCGATTGCGGTATTCGTCGCTCTCGAACGCGGCTGGGATGGCGAGGCGCAGTTCGTCGATCAGGTGCGCCATGTCGTCATGAAACGGGCGGGCCTTTCCCGGCGGCAGCTCGAGGGCCCGCGGCCGGTGCGGTTCCGGGAAGTTGTGGACGTAGCACCAATCGGAGGGCGTCGGCCATTCGGCCACGCTCTTTTCCACATGGCGACGCAGGAAATTGTACTTGCCGGTGCCGACCGGTCCGAGGGCGAACAGGTTGTAACCGCGATGCTTCATCCCGACCGCGAAGCGAACGGCCTCGGCGGCACGATCCTGACCGACAACATCATCGACCGGATCCAGATCGGCCGTGGTCTCGAACGGCAGTTCGTCGACGTCGCAAGCGGTGTAGAGCACTTCGGGCGGCAATGGTTTTGCGGTCGTCGAGACGTCTTCGGTCATTCCTGCCCCTCGATGCGCTCCATGTCCTCGTCGCTGAGGCCGAGATGGTGGCCGACTTCGTGGATCAGCACGTGGCGGACGATGTGGGTCAGATCTTCGCCGGTTTCGCACCAATAGTCGAGAATCGGTCGGCGATAGAGGAAGATCATGTCGACGTCGTCATGGGTGTAGAGCGTGCTCTTGTGCTGCAACGAAACGCCGCGATAGAGGCCGAGGAGTTCGAACGGATCCTCCAGTCCCATTTCTTGCTCGGTCTCCGCGTCGGGAAAGTCCTCGACCCGGATCACCACGTCCCGCAAGTGTCGACGAAAGGGTTCCGGTATCGTCTTCAACGCCCGATCCACGGTCGCCTCGATGTCAGCCAGGCTCGGCGGTTTGCTGCGGGCCGTTTTCATGGGGAAAACCTACTCTCGCTTGAACGGGCCGCCAAGTGCGCTTACGTGCGTCGATGGATGGTTGGATGGAGGGTTTGATGGCGGAGAAATTGACGGGGGACGCGCGCCGGACGGCGCTCCAGGATCTTCAGGGTTGGGCGGAGGTCGACGGCCGCGACGCCATCTTCAAGGCGTTCCGCTTCGAGACCTTCAACGAGGCGTTCGGGTTCATGACCCGAGTAGCGCTGACGGCCGAGAAGATGGACCACCACCCGGAATGGGTTAATGTCTACAACCGGGTCGAGGTAACCCTCGCCACCCACGACGCGGGGGGCGTGACCCTACGGGACATCCGGCTCGCCCAGTTCATGGATAGGGTCGCCGCCGTTTCGTAAATCGAGCCCGACGTTACCCCGCCCAAAAAGACGAAAGACCACCGGCGAACCGGTGGCCTTCGGTCGACAAGGGTCGAATTTACGGGCAATCAGTACATGAACTGGCCGCCGTTGATCGACATGGTCTCGCCGGTAATCCAGCCCGACTCTTCCTTGCACAGGAAGGACACGCCGTTGGCGATATCGGCCGGCTGACCGATCCGGCCCAAGGGGATCATCTTGACCATGGCCTCGAGCATCTCGGGCTTCATCTGGGCGGTCATCTCGGTGAGGGTGAACCCGGGGCAAACGCAGTTGACGGTGACGCCGGCGCGGGCGGCCTCGAGGGCGAGCGAGCGGCTGAAGCCGATGATGCCGGCCTTGGTCGCCGAGTAGTTGGTCTGGCCGGGCTGGCCGCGCTGACCGTTCATCGAGCTGATCATGACGATGCGGCCCCACTTGCGCTCGTTCATCCCGGGAAGGATGACGTTGCACATGTTGAACGTGCCGCCGAGATTGACCGCAATGATCGGATCCCAGTTCTTCTCGCGGGTCATCTTGACCATCAGGCCGTCGCGAGTGATGCCGGCGTTGTTGACCAGGATGTCGATCGGACCGACATCGGCTTCGATCTTCGCCACCCCGGCCTTGACCGAGTCGATATCGGCGATATTGATATTGTAGCCGGGGATGCCGGTTTCCTTGGTGAACTTCTCGAGTTGCTCGTCGACGACGTCGCAGACGACGACGGTGTTTCCGTCCGCCTTGAGTTGCTTGGCGATTTCCGCTCCAATGCCGCGAGTTCCGCCGGTAACCAATGCCACGCGTGCCATCTTTCCCTCCACCTAAGTGTTCTTCCACAACAATGTCGTTCGCAACGTCTACGCACCCGAAAAGAGTCATCTCCCGGGCGCGAGGAGCCACACGTTCCTGAAAATCAATAAGAGTAAGCGATCCTCATTCGGCCCCTGATCGCAAGGCGCCCGTTTAGCCGCGCACGCCTTGTTTGTCAAGGCGACCGGGCCGATAGTCGGCGGCGGTGAAGCTCAATTTGCGGTTCCGAATCCACGCCTCGCCGTCGAGAGTTCTCTTAATCCGGGAGGCAAATCGTTGGCACCATCAGAGCATGGAAACGATGGATCTGTCGCGCGCACTGATCCCGGCGCCGGGATCGAGCCACAGATCCTCAGGGTGTGCGAATAGTGCGCGCGCTCAGCCGCCGGCGGTGCTCGCGGCTGAGGCTGTAGTAGCTGCCCGAGAAGATCATCGCCGCGCCGACGAGGACTGCCGGTTCCAGAGCCTCGCGGTAGAACACCAGCCCGACCACGGCGATCAGTGGCAGGCGGAGGAAGTCCATGGGCATCACCAGGGTGGCGTCGGCCTGTTGCAGGGCGCGGGTCATGCCGTAGTGGGCGGTGAGTCCGGTGACCGCGGCCACCACCAACCACGGCAAGTCCCCCGCCGCAACCGGCTGCCAGGTTAGCCCGGCCGGCACCGCCCCGAGCACAACCTGGATCAGCAGCATGTAGAACAGGATCGTCACCGGGGAATCGCTGCGGGTCAGGCCCTTGGTCGCCGTGACGCTGACCGCGAAGCCGACCGCCGCGGCGAGCGGAACCAGGATCTCGGGCGCGATCGGCACCGACCCCGGGCGCAGGATCACCAGGATCCCGGCGAATCCGAGGGCGATCGCCACGATACGGCCGCGGTTCAGCCGCTCGCCGAGGAACACCACGGCCAGCACCGCAGCCCAGATCGGCGTGGTGAACTCCATCGCGAACACCACCGCCAGCGGCAGCAGCCCGAGGGCGGTGATCCAGCACACCTGGCCGCCGTAGTGGAACAGGTTGCGCAGCAGATGCAGCCGCAGCCGGGTCGTGCGGGCAAAACCGGGCCGTCGCGGTAGCGCATAGGCGAGAATCATCGCCAGGCCGACGCCGCTCCGGAGAAACAGGATCTGGAAGGCACCCATGGTGTCGAGAAGCTGGCGGGCGGAGACCGCGAGCAACGCGAACGACAACAGCGCCAGCCCCATCCAGCCGGCCGCCTTCATCAGATCGGTGGAACGGGCTTCCTTCTCCGCGGTCATCGCTCTTTCCTATCGGTCACGCGCCAGTCTGCGTCGGCGCCCAAACCATGGCAAGCCGGAGGCTGGTCCAGGTCGGGACACGGCCCCGGAAAATCAATCCGCGAAAAGGAGGCTTTCGCCGGCGGCGAAACCGGGTAAATTCGCGGCCCTTCAGCGAAGGGGAACGAAAGGAAAAATCGATGACGGTACGCGTGGCGATTGCCTGTCAGGGCGGTGGCAGCCATACCGCGTTCAGTGCAGGAGTGTTGAAGACCATTCTCGGAGCAACCCCTGCGAAGAAACCGTTCGACATCGTCGCGTTGAGCGGCACCTCGGGCGGCGCGATCTGCGCGCTTCTCGCCTGGTACGGGCTGATCCAGGACGGCCGCCCCGAAAACGATCCGGCGGGCAACGGCCAGACCATCGACGGCAAGGCCGAGGCGGCGGCGCTGCTCTCGGAGTTCTGGACCCGGGAATGGCCGGAGGGCAACGCCGCCCGTTCCTCCCGCCAGGCGCTGCATGACTTCGCCGAGAGCGTGCGCACCCGGGACCCGCGGTTGGCAACGGCGCGGCTGTTCGACAGCCTCCGCAACGACCTGGTACAGTTGGTGGGCCCGTGGATGTCCAATCCGGCGTTCGGCGTCAACGTGGAGCTCAACCCCTACTTCGTTTCCAACCTGGTGGAATTGGCCGCCGTCCGCACCGGACGGCCGCTGGACACGCTGCAGAGCCTATGGGACGCACAGCGGGCGATCAAGGAGCTGCTTACGGCCTACGTGGACTTCGAGGACGTCGCGGCAACGGCGGCGGCCGCGGCGACCAAAGGCTTCCTGCCGGCGCTGCACATCGGCGCCGTCGACGTCCTCGGCGGCGACTTCAAGGTGTTCTCCAGCACGGCGGATCCGGTGATGTGGTCGACGGACGGCATCACCGCCGAGACGGTGGTCGCCTCCACCGCGCTGCCCACCCTGATGCGGGCGGTGACCGTCGGCGGAGCGGTCTACTGGGACGGCCTGTTTTCCCAGAACCCGCCGGTCCACGACCTTCCCGATGTCCATTCGCCGGAACACCCCGACAAAAACCCGGACGAGATCTGGATCATCCGCATCAATCCGCGGCGGCGCACCGAAGAGCCCCGTGACATCGCCGACATCCACGATCGCCGCAACGAGTTGGCGGGAAACATCTCCCTCGCCCACGAGATCCGCTCGATCCGCAAGATCAACGACTTGCTGCGCAAGGGCGTGATCGACAACAACCGCGACGATCACGGCTACAAACACGTGGAGATCCGCGAGATCGGGATCAGCCCCGCTCTCGCCCGCAAGCTGGAGCCGCTGTCCAAGCTCGACCGCAAGACCGAGTTCATCGACAAGCTGATCGCCGACGGCGAACGCCAGGCCGCCGCCGCCCTCAAGGAGTGGGGGTACGTTTGAGACCATGACCACGTCCACACCATCCGCCAACCGGATCGCGCCGGAAATCTTCCGCCAGCGGCTGTTGATCGAAGGCTATTTCACCCGCCAGGTCGACGAGGGCATCATCCGCGACTACCTCCTCGAGGTTGCCCGTCACCTGAACTTGCGCACCTACGGCGAGCCGGTGATTTTTGCCCCCGGCGCTGGCGCGGGAAAGGCCGAGAACGCCGGTTACGATGCCTTCGTACCGCTGATCGACAGCGGCATCTCCGGCTACTTCTGGACCGGTCCCGGTTTCCTCTCGATCGTCCTCTACACCTGCAAGGGCTTCGATGAAGCCAAAGCGATCGCCTACACCCGCGACGCCTTCGCGATGACCGGAGAGATCGTCACCCACGCGTTCTGAAGGCTTGCCAGGGGCGCTACTTGATGCCGGCGTGCATGAACGACTGGACGAACTGGCGCTGGAACAGAAGGAAGGCGAGGAGCAGGGGGGCGACCGCCATCAGGGTGGCGGCGGAGATGATCGACCAGTCGACGCCCGGACTCCGGCGCGCCGAAGATGGCGAGGCCGACGGTCAGCGGCCGGGTGGTGACCGAGTTGGTGATCACCAGCGGCCACAGGAAGTTGTTCCAGTGGTGGCTGACCGAGACCAGGCCGTAGGCGAGATAGGTGGGCTTGGCCAGCGGCACGTAGACCCGGAGCAGCACCCCGATCAGGCCGCAACCCTCGACCCGGGCCGCGTCCTCCAGCTCCTTCGGGGTCGACTTGAACGCCTGGCGAAGCAGGAAGATGCCGAAGGCGCTGGCCATGTACGGCAGCGCGATGCCGGTGATGGTGTCGACCAGCCCGAGGCGGCTCATCGTCGTGTAGTTCTCGACGATCAGGATTTCCGGCGTCACCATCAGCTGCACCAGCACCAGGGCGAAGGCGACCTCGCGGCCCCAGAAGTCGAACCGGGCAAAGGCGTAGGCCGCCAGCGTGCACAGCACGAACTGGGCGGCGAGCAGCATGCTCACCATGATGAAGGTGTTGAGGTAATACCGCGCGAACGGCGCCTGCTCCCAGGCGGTCGCGAAGTTGGCCAGGGTCAGCGGCGCCGTCGGCACGAAGTGGACGGCGAATTCGGGCGGATGGAACGCCGCCCAGAAGGCGTAGAGCAGCGGCGACAGCCACAGCGCCGCCAGCACCCAGGCGGCCACCGTCTCCAGCCACCAGCCGAAACCCCGCCCGCCGAGGGCACGCGCGTTCATCGGTAGTGGATCCGCTTGTCGAGGATCACGAACTGGGCGATTGCGAGGGCCGCCAGCAGCACCAGAAGGACCATGGTCAGGGTCGCCGCGTAGGCCGAGTCGAAGAACGAGAAGGCGGAGATGTAGATATAGTAGAGCAGCAAATTGCTGGCGTTGTCGGGTCCGCCCTTGGTCAGGATGAACAGGTGATCGACCAGCTTGAACGAGTTGAGCACCGCGTTGATCAGCACGAACAGCGTGATCGGCATCAATAGAGGGAACGTCACCCGGCGGAAGTAGTACCAGCGCCCGGCGCCCTCCAGCTTGGCCGCCTCCTCCAGCTCCGGCGGCAGGTTCTGCAGCGCCGCCAGATAGAAGATCATGAAGAACCCGGCCTCCTTCCAGATGGTCATGACGATGATCGCGCCGAGCACCGTGTTGGGATCGCCCAGCCAGTTGTGGCCGGGCAGGCCGAACAGCGCGGCGATCTGGTCGATCAGGCCGATATCCGGGGTGTAGAAGAACAGCCAGATGTTGGCGACGGCGATCATCGGCAGCACCGTCGGGGTGAAGTAGGCCATGCGCACGATCGACCGTCCCGGTAGCCGGCGGTTGACCCACAGCGCCATGACGATGGCAAGGGCGACGGAGGTCGGGATGGTGCCGAGGGCGAACCACAGGTTGTTGCCGAGAACCTTCCAGAAGATCGGGTCGTCGACCATCAGCCGGTAGTTGTCGATGCCGACGAAACGGCTCGGCCGGATCGCGGTGCCGGTCGAGAAGAAACTATCGATCAGGGTGGCGACGGTCGGGTAGTGGGTGAAGCCGATCAACAGGATCGCCGCCGGCGTCAGCAACAGCCAGCCGTAGACGTGCCTCATCCTCGAATTTGTCATGCCGGTCTGGTCCGGTGCGAAACGGGAGGCGGGGGCGCCGCCGACGCCCCCGTCCCGTCATCTCGTCAGCCGATTACCGATACCCGGCCAACAGCCGGTCGGACTGGGCCTGGGCCTCTGTGAGCGCCGCCTCCGGCGTCTTGGCGCCGGTCAGTGCCGACTGGATGGCGTCGTCGAGCAGTTTGCGCACCCGGCCGGTCTGATAGGTGGACAGCTCGGCGGTGGCGAACTCCAGCTGGTCGCGGGCGACCGCCGCCGGCGGGAATTCGGCGACGTAGGCCTTGAGCGCCGGCGTCTCGTAGGCCGCCGGGCTGATGCCGATGTAGCCGGTCTTGATCGACCACTCGGCCGAGCTCTCCGGGCTGGTCATGAACTTGATCAGCTTCAGCGCCGCCTTCCGCTCGTCTGGGGTCGTCTGCTTGAAGATGTAGAAATTGCCGCCGCCGGTGGGGGTGCCGCGCCGCACGCTGGCCGGCAGCATGGCGACGCCGAAGTCGAACTTCGCGTTGTCCTTCACCGCGGTCAGGTTGCCGGTCGAGTGCCACATGATCGCGGTCTTGCCCTCCAGAAAGTTCTGGCGCAGCGTCCCCCACTCGATCGTCCCCTCGGGCATGACGCCGTACTTGGCGCCGAGATCGCGCCAGTATTGCAGCGCCGCGACGACGCCCGGCTTGTCGAAGAAGGTCTGGTTGCCGTCGCCGTTCATCAGCACCTCGCCGTTCTGCATGGCAAGCGCGCCGAACATCCAGTAGGGATAGCCGGTCGACGGGATCATCACCCCCCAGCGCTCGCCACCGGCCTTGGTCAGCTTCTTGCCCATTTCGACCATCTCGTCCCAGGTCGCCGGCGGCATCTCCGGGTCGAGCCCGGCCTCGCGGAAGGCGTCCTTGTTGTAGTACATGACGATGGTCGAGCGCTGGAACGGAATGCCCCAGGTCTTGCCCTGGGTGCGGCCGTTCTCCATCAGCGCCGGGAAGAACGAGTTCAGCCACGCCTTGTCGTCGGCGGTCTCGACGATGTCGTCGAACGGCACGATCGCCCCCTGCTCGATCAGCTCGTAGATGTCGATGGAGAACATCACCGAAAGCTGCGCCGGCTGGCCGCTCTTCAGCGCCGCCAGCGCCTTGATGCGGGCGTCGTTGTAGTTGCCGGCGTAGATGGCATTGACCTGGATGTCCGGGTTCTCCTTCATGAAGCCGGCGACCAAGCCGTCGACGATCGCGGTCAACGGTCCGCCGACGGCGACCGGGTAGTACATGGTCAACTCGGTCTTGGCCTGGGCCGACACCGCGAGACCGCCGATGCCGATCGCCAGCGCCATGGCGAGCGCCGTTTTTCTCAGAATATTTGACATCTCTGCTCTCCCTTCCTTGTTAATCTTAAAATTTCGCATCACGCCTGCTTCGGCAGGTCCATGGGCGTCTCGTCCTGCCGGCGTCCGCTTGTCGTCGAACACGTGGGCATGGCGGTCCGACCAGCGAACGCGCACCGCCGTGCCCGGCTGCTCCTCGAACCGTCCCGCCACCCGCGCCTGAATATCCTGCGCGCCGATGCCGAGGGTCACCACCGTGTCGGCGCCGTGATAATCGAGGGCGGTGATCACCGACCGAAGCCCCCGGTCGTCGGCCGTACCGTTGGCCAACACCTCCACGTGCTCGGGCCGAACCCCCAGGTGCCACCCCGAGCCGGCCCGGCGGGCGATCGGCCGACCTTCGGGATCGCCGTCGACGGCGCCGCCACCCTCGGCCGGACGCATCCGCAACAGGTTCATCGGCGGGGTGCCGACGAACCGGGCGGCGAACGCGGTCGCCGGCCGCTCGTACAGCTCGTGGGGCGCGCCGACCTGTTCGAGCCGGCCGGCATTCATCAGCATCACCCGGTCGGCCATGCTCATCGCCTCGATCTGGTCGTGGGTGACGTAGACCATGGTGATGCCGAGGCGCTGCTGCAGGGCGCGGATCTCGCCGCGCATCTCCACCCGCAGCTTGGCGTCCAGATTGGAAAGCGGCTCGTCCATCAGGCAGATCGGGTTCTCCGCGACGATCGCCCGGGCGAGGGCGACGCGCTGGCGCTGACCGCCCGAAAGCTGCGCCGGCTTGCGGTGCAACAAGTCCTCGAGGCCGACCAGGGCCGCCACCCGCTTCAGCCGCTCGGCCCGCTCGGCCGCCGGAACCCTGCGCACCTTCAGCCCGAAAACGATGTTCTCGGCGACGCTGAGGTGGGGAAACAGCGCGTAGGACTGGAACACCATGGAGACGCCCCGCCTGGCGGGGTCCTTGCGGGTGACGTCCTCGCCGGCGATGCGGACGGTGCCTTCGCTCACCTCCTCGAGCCCGGCGATCAGCCTGAGCGTCGTCGACTTGCCGCAGCCCGACGGACCGAGCAGCACCGCGAATGTCCCCTCCTCCACCGTGAAGCTGACGTCGTCCACCGCCCGCGTATCGCCCCACAGCTTGGACAGCGATGCTCACCTCGATCCGGCTCACGGCGCGCTTTGCCGTTGGTCGCCGCCTCGCCCGTCTCGTGCCGCTCGCCGGCGCTGCCGATATGTTGGACGACGATGATCATTTGATCGATTTGAAAGCCTCCCGACTGCAAAGCGTATGCGATTGCTCCTCCTTTGCATATGGGTTTCGAACGCCGCAAATCGGCCTTGCGAATGGTTTCCGGCGTTACCAGATCTCACCGGCTGGGGAAGAGAGGCCCGCCATGGGACGGATCAGCTTCACAACCAATCTCGAACGTCACCTGACCTGTCCCCCGGTCCGGGTGGGTGGAGGGACGATCCGCGAGGTGCTCGACGAAGTGTTCGCCGGGAACCCGCAACTTCGGTCCTATCTCGTCGACGAGCACGGGCGGTTGCGCCGGCACGTCAACGTCTATGTCAACGAGGACCCCGTCGCCGACCGCATCGGTTTGAGCGATACCGTCTCACCGGAGGACGACATCTACGTCTTCCAGGCGCTTTCCGGAGGATAGTCGATGGCCGATCGTCTGCTCGTCGCCACCCGCAAGGGGTTGTTTCGCTTCCGCCGTCAGGGTTCGAGCTGGAGCGCCGGGCCGCCGGCGTTTCTCGGCGAGCCGGTCACCGCGGTGCTGGCCGACGGCCGCGACGGTACGCTCTATGCCGCGCTCAGGCTCGGTCATTTCGGGGTCAAGCTGCATCGATCCGATGACGGCGGCGACACCTGGACCGAGTTGCCCGCCCCCGCCTTTCCGCCCGAGCCGGAACCGACCGAGACCGCCCCGACCGTCGACATGATCTGGACCCTCGCCGCCGGCGGCGCGGACGAACCGGGGGTGCTGTGGGCGGGCACCCTCACCGCCGCCCTGTTTCGCAGCGGCGACCGCGGCGAGCAATTGGTCGCTGGTCGAAGGGCTGTGGACGGTTCCGCAACGCCGCCAATGGTTCGGCGGTGGCTACGATCTTCCCGGCGTCCATTCGATCCACGTCGATCCCCGCGACCGCCGCCGGATGACGGCCGCGATCTCCTGCGGCGGGGTGTGGAAGAGCGACGATGGCGGCGCCACCTGGCGGCAGGCGGGCCTCGGCCTACGGTCAGACTATCTGCCGCCGGACAAGGCGCTCGACCCGACCAACCAGGATCCGCACCGGTTGTCCCACTGCCCCGCCGATCCGGACGTCGTCTGGTGCCAGCACCACAACGGTATCTTCCGCTCGACCGACGGCGGCGCCACCTTCACCGAGATCACGTCGGTGAAACCGTCGGTGTTCGGCTTCGCCGTCGCCGCCCATCCGCGCGACCCGGAGACCGCGTGGTTCGTGCCGGCGGTCAAGGACGAGTGCCGGGTGCCGGTCGACGGACGCCTGGTGGTCACGCGGACGACCGACGGCGGCCAAACCTTTGCGTCCCTCGGCGACGGGCTGCCGGCAACCGGAAGCTATGATCTGATATACCGGCACGCCCTCGACGTCGACGACAGCGGTGCCCGCCTCGCCATCGGCTCGACCACCGGCAATCTGTGGACCAGCGAAGACGGTGGCGATCACTGGATCCTGGTCAGCGCCCACCTGCCCCCCATCGCCCAGGTCGCGTTCGGCTAAGGTTCGGGATTGAACAGGGTGCGGGGTGGTATAAACTCTTGGGCGGGCCGATCGTGGCTCGCCAAAACATAAACGTGGGGAGGGAATAGACATGAGGACACCATCGAAATCAGGCTGGGCAAAGGGCGCCTCTGTACTTGCGTTGGCGGTGGTACTGGGGATGGCTTCGGCCGCGGCCAGCGCCAAGGACATGGTCAAGGTCGGCTTCATCGGCCCGCTGACCGGCGGCGTCTCCGCCAACGGCATCGGCGGGCGCAACTCGGCCGATCTCGCGGTGAAGCTGAGGAACGCCGACCCGAGCGCCAAGTACGAGTACGAGATGGTGGCGCTCGACGACGAGTGTAAACCCAACATCGGCGTCCAGGCGGCGACCAAGCTGGCCGCCGACAAGGAGGTGATCGCCGCGGCCACCCACTACTGCTCGGCGGTAGCCATCGCCACGGTCGACGTCTACCACAAGTTCGGCCTGCCGGTCATCGTCTGGGGCGCGGTGCTGCCCGACATCACCTACGGCAACGACTACAAGGAGGTGCACCGGGTCAACGGCACGATGATCAACCAGAACGAGACCGCGGCCAAGTTCATGACCGATCTCGGTTACAAGACCTGGGCGATCATCCACGACACCACCGACTACGGCAAGGGCCACAACAAGTACTTCAGCGAGGCCGTGACCAAGAACGGCGGTGAGATCGTCGCCACCTTCGGCGTCACCGCCGACCAGCAGGACTTCACCGCCGAGCTCACCAAGATCAAGTCGCTCAACCCCGACGTGATCTATTTCGGCGGCCTGACCCCGATCGGCGTCCGCATCCGCGCCCAGATGGACAAGCTCGGCGTCGAGTCCCAGTTCGAGGGCACCTCCGGCATCGTCTCGGACGCATTCATCGAGGGCGCCGGCGACCTCGCCGAGGGCGTACTGGCCTTCCGTGAAGGCGCGCCCACGGAGAAGCTGCCGGGCGGCCAGTTCTTCCTGGAGAAATACGCCGCCGCCGGTTATGCCGATCCGCCGGAGGCCTACGGCGCGTTCGCGTTCGCGGCGATGAGCCTGATCCTCGACACCATCGAAGCGGTCGGCCCCGACCGCAAGAAGGTCCGCGACGCCCTCGAAAATGTAAAGGGCGTGGACTCCATCGTCGGCGAGATCAGCTTCGACGACCACGGCCAGAACACCGTCGCCCTGATCACCAAGTACGTGATCCAGGACGGCAAGTGGACGGTGTGGGAAGACAGCGAGTACGCCGCCGGCAAACGCAAGCTCAAGGGCATGTAGCAGACGGTTTCCTCCGGGCGGGCCGGGGTTCGCCCGCCCGCCCGGAGGTCGCGTCTTTTCGTAAATCCGGACAGCGAGACGAGCCGCCGCCATGGATGTCGGCTTCCTGGCCCAATACGTCATGAACGGGCTGATGCTGGGGATGATGTACGCCCTGGTCGCCGTCGGCTTCACCCTGTTCTTCGGGGTGCTCGACGTGATCAAGTTCTCCCATGGCGACGTGCTGACCGTCGGCGCGTTCGCCGGTCTCGCCACCTATCTCGGCCTGAGCCTGGCGGGCATTTCCTCGCCGGTGATCCTCGTCGCCTGCGTGGTCGCCGTCGCCGCCGTCTGCATGGCGGTCCTCGGCGCGCTGATCGCCCGCTATCTGGTGCTGCCGCTGCGTTCGGCGCCGCCGCTCAACACCTTGCTGATCACCCTGATGCTGGGCACGGTGCTGCGCGAAAGCGTGCGCCTGTTCTATCCGGAAGGCGCCAACCCCAAGCCGTTTCCGGCGCTGCTGCCCACCGACTCGGTGAACATGGGCAATTTCAACCTCCGCCTCGACAACGCGATGATGCTGCTCGCCGGCGCCCTGGTGATCGTCGGCGTCCACTTGCTGCTCAACAAGACCAAGCTCGGCCTCGCCATCCGCGCCGTCGCCCAGGACGAGGAGACGGCGAAGACCATGGGCATCAACTTCAAGCTGATCGTGCTGATCACTTTCGGCCTCGGCTCGGCGCTCGCCGCCTTCGCCGGGATCATGAACGGCCTCTACTACAGCGAGATCAACTTCGGGATGGGGCTGCTGCTCGGCGTCATCGGCTTCAGCTCGGCGATCGTCGGCGGCCTCGGCAACATCTACGGCGCCATCCTCGGCGGCTTCCTGTTCGCCGCGCTGCAGACCATCGGCGCCGTCGCCCTTCCGTTCGCCAGTGCCTACAAGGACGTTTTCGCCTTCGGCGTGGTCATCCTGATCATGGCCTGGCGGCCGACCGGGCTGATCCGCGAAAAGATCAGCGAGCGGGTGTGAGGATGAACGAACCCCGGTCCCGTGGGGGCTCCCTGATCGCCGGCATCGTCGCCACCATCGCGGTGACGGCGTACGTCATCGCCCTCCTCGCGGTGGAATCGCAGCTCGAAATCCTCATCCTGCTCGCCGGCGGCGTCGCGGCGGTGCTGGCGGCGGCCCGGTTCGGGGTGCTCGCCCGGGTCGGCGAAGGCCTGGCCCAGCGGGAGAACGCGCTCTACCTGCTCGCCATCCTCGGCGTGGTGTTGGCGACGGCGTTCTTCCACGAGGACCATTTCATCCTGCTGATGATCGCCACCGTCATCCTCTACGTGCTCGCCACCCTCGGCCTCAACGTCCAGTTCGGCTTCACCGGGGTGTTGAACTTCGCCGGCGCCTCGTTCTTCGGGGTCGGCTGCTACACCGCCGCGGTGCTGAGCATGCACACGGCGGTGCCGCACATCCTGGTGCTGCTGATCGGCGGCCTGATGGCGGCGCTGGTCGGTTCTCTGTTGTTGCTGCCGGTGCTGCGCACCAGCGGCCACTATGCCGCCGTCGTCACCATCGCCTTCGCCCTTCTGTTCAAGACCTTCCTCGAGGTCAACGACGTCCTCGGCGGGCCCCAGGGGCTGAGGGTCGCCGGGATGAACCTGTTCGGCTGGGAGTTCAACGACAACATCGAAATCGGCGACAACCTCGAGCTGTCGTTCTACGTCAACTACATCGTCCTCGCGCTGATCCTGCTCGGCATCGCCTTCATGGTCGTCCGCCGGCTGGAGCGCTCGTGGATCGGCCTCAATCTCGACGCCGTCCGCCTCGACGACACCGCCGCCGCCTGCTTCGGGCTCAACATCGCCCGCTGGAAGATCACCGCCTTCACCATCGGCAACTTCCTCATCGGCGTCGCCGGCGCGCTGTACGCGATGATGCTCGGGTTCATCGCGCCGACCAACTTCACCTTCGGCGACTCGCTGATCCTGGTCTCGATCGTCCTGCTCGGCGGCATCGGCAACGTCTGGGGGCTGGTGGTGGCGACGACCATCGTCATCATCCTGCCGGAGAAGCTCCAGGCCATTCAGGAGTTCCGCTTCCTGCTCTACGCCGGCATGGTCATCCTGATCCTGCTGTTCCGCCCGGAGGGGCTGCTGCCGCGGCCGCTGCGCAAGTACTTCCCCGGATGGCAGCCGCGATGAACCGCCCCCCTCCCCCGCTGCTCGCCTCCAGCGATCTCTCCAAGCTGTTCGGCGGCGTGGTCGCGCTGGATACCCTCAACCTCGAGGTCCGCGCCAACGACATCCTCGGCCTGATCGGCCCCAACGGATCGGGAAAGACCACCTTCTTCAACGTGGTCACCGGCATCTATCCGGCGACCAGCGGCCGGGTCACCTTCGACGGCGCCGACATCACCGGGTTCTCGACCCAGGCGGTCTACCGCGCCGGCATCGCCCGCACCTTCCAGCGCTCGCGGCTGTCGCTGCCGCTGTCGATCTTCGACAACATCATGATCGGCAACCACAAGCGGCTGAACCAGGGTCTGTGGTTCAACCTGGTCCGGCGCAAGGCGTTCCGCAAGGAATTCGAGACGAACTTCGAGGAGGCCCGGGCGCTGATCCAGGTGTTCGACGCGCCGCTCGCCGACCGGATGTTCGAGGCGGTCGCCGGCTTCGCGATGATCGACCGGCGGCGGATCGAGATCTGCCGCGCCCTGATCAGCCACCCCAAGCTGTTGCTGCTCGACGAGCCGTCGGCGGGAATGACCCACGACGAGACGTCGGAGCTGATGGACGACATCCTCGAGGTCAAGGACCGGTTCAAGGACCTGACCATCGTCATCGTCGAGCATGAGATGGGCGTCATCGAACGCATCACCAACCGCTGCGTGGTCCTCAATTTCGGACAGAAGATCTGCGAGGGCACCTACCAGGAGGTGTCGCGCGACCGCCAGGTGCAGGAGGCCTATCTGGGAATCGAATGAGCGGAGAACTCTCACCGTCGAAGGAATCTACACGGCCTACGACAAGGCCAACGTGCTCGAGGACGTCTCGCTCACCGCCGAGCAGGGCAAGATCACCTGCCTGCTCGGCTCCAACGGCTCGGGCAAGTCGACGCTGATCCGCTCCATCCTCGGCCTCACCCCGTCCAACCGGGGCCGCATCGCCTTCGCCGGAACCACCCTCACCGGTCTCCCCACCCACAAGGTCGTCGCCGCCGGCATCGCCTGCATCCCCGAGGGCCGCAAGGTGTTCCCCAAGCTGACGGTGGCGGAGAACCTGCGTCTCGGCGGCTACCAGGAATCCTCGCCGGCGGTGATCGCCGAACGGCTCGAAAATGTCTACGAGACCTTCCCCCGATTGCGCGAGCGCAAGGATCAACTCGCCGGCACCATGTCGGGCGGCGAGCAGGCGATGGTCTCCATCGGCCGCGGGCTGATGAGCGCGCCGAAGCTGTTGCTGATCGACGAACCGTCGCTCGGCCTGTCGCCGCTGCTGGTCAAGGAGAACTTCAACATCATCCGCGGGATCAACGAGCAGGGCATCACCATCTTCCTGGTCGAGCAGAACGTCCATCAGACCCTCGCCATCGCCGATTTCGGCTACGTGCTGAGCAAGGGCCGGGTGGTCGCCTCGGGCACCCCCGACAGCCTGAGCAAGGCCACCGAGGTGCATCAGGCCTACTTCGGCTGAAGCGGAGACAACCACGACCATGACCAATCCGATTTCCGCGCTCGAACTGACCCGCATCCTGATCGGCTTCGACACCATCAACCCGCCCGGCAACGAGCGGCCGTGCGCCGAGCATCTCGGGCGGCTGTTGGAGGCGGCGGGCGCGCGGATTTCCTACCACGCCTTCGCCGACGACCGGACCAGCGTTGTCGCCCGCATCGGCGGCGGCGCCGGCCGGCCGCCGATCTGCTTCACCGGCCACATCGACACGGTGCCGCTCGGCGCGATGCCGTGGTCGATGGAGCCGTTCGCCGCCGAGATCGCCGACGGCAGGCTCTACGGCCGCGGCTCCAGCGACATGAAGAGCGGGGTCGCCGCCTTCGTCGTCGCCGCCATCCGGCTGGCCACGCGGCTGGAGGGTACGGCCGGGGTGGTGCTGGTGATCACCGCCGGCGAGGAAACCGGCTGCGAGGGCGCCTTCCATCTCGCCGGGCTCGGGACCGTGCTCGGCGAGGCCGGCGCCGTCGTCGTCGCCGAGCCCACCGCCAACTACCCCTACGTCGGCCACAAGGGGGCGCTGTGGCTGAAGGCGCGGACCCGCGGCGTCACCGCCCACGGCTCGATGCCGGACAAGGGCGTCAACGCGGTCTACGCCGCCGCCCGTGCCGTCGGCCTCCTCGAGGACTTCGACTTCAACGTCGAACGCCACGCCCAGCTCGGCAAACCGACCCTCAACGTCGGCACGATCCATGGCGGTCTCAACATCAACTCGGTTCCCGACCTGGCGGAGATCGGCATCGACATCCGCACCGTGCCCGGCCAGCGCCACGCCGCGGTCGCGGCGGAGATGGCGAGCTATCTGGGGGGCGAGGTCGACCTCTCGGCCATGGTCGACGTCGAGAGCGTGTGGACCGATCCGGCCGATCCCTGGGTCCGCGAAGTCTACGAGATCGTCGCGCCGGTGCTCGGCGAGACCCTGGAACCGCGCGGCGCCAGCTACTTCACCGACGCCGCGGCGCTGACCCCGGCCTACGGCGGGCCGCCGACCGTGATCCTCGGCCCCGGCGAACCGGCGATGGCCCACCAGACCGACGAGTACTGCCTGGTCGAGCGGATCGAGCAGGCGGTGGAGGTCTATGCCGAGATCATCGAAAGGTGGTGCGCGCCATGATCCCGGCCAACGGGCTGTCGGCGACAACGGTCCGTCACTTCCGCCATGACGCCACCCAATCCGCATAGAGCCGGTCGGTCTCCGCGCGCAGAATGCCGGCGATGATGCGGCCTCGATAAAAGGACGCGGCACGGGCCACGGTCGGGCTGTCGATGAGGATCTGATCGACGCCAAGGGAAAACAGGGTGTCGATCGAGGTGCCATAGACGGTCTCGCCGATCCGCGCCCAGGTTATGGCCCCGGCGCACATCGGACACGGTTCCGCGGTTGTGTAGAGCACCATCTCCCGCCATTCCAGGCCGGGATGCTCGCGGGCACAATTGTTGATGGCGACGATCTCGCCATGGTATGTCGGGCTAGCCTTGGAATCGTTGGCGCCGGTGCAGACGATCTCGCTAGTACGGCGGTCGACGATCACCGCGCCGAACGGCGCACTGGAACTACTCTTCGCCGCTTTGATGGCAATGGCCATCATCCGTTCGTGCCGCTGCCGCTCCCTCATCGACAACGCTTCACTTTGCAGGACCTCCACGTCGTTGTTCGTCTTCATCACCTGGTTCTTCGCGGTAACGCCCAATGGCAAACCGGCGGCCGTGAGTCCGGCGAGCATGGGGACGGATTGAATGATCTTGCGGCGCACGCGATCGGTCAAGTTGGACTCACTTTCATCGTCAATCGCCGCACGCCGTCGGCAATGCCTTTCCGCTCCGATTTATACCGATGGTCCCTTCGGCGATTTTGTGCACATTATCGCAAGAGTGTGAGCCACGTCACACCTGCCGGTCGCAATCCCGACTGTTTTGGTTGAGTACGGGGGCGAATTCCTCCTGGTTTGGAGTCAAGGCCATGAAAGGATCACTTTTCGCCTTCACGGCAGCGAGCTTCGCGCTGGCATTGACCGGAGCATTGACCGGGGCGCCGGCATCCGTGGCGGGCCAGCCGATCTGCGCCGCGCACGACGACGTGGCGTCCGATCTCGAAAAGAAGTGCGCCGTCCGAATCGTCCTGACAGGAACCCCATCGACCGACCTGTTCAAAGCGTGGCCCGGCAGCGCCCCCTCGAGCGGCGCGCCGACCGACCTGTCGCCGAAGTCCCTTTAGCCGCTCCGTCCGTCTCATCCCCGCTCCTCTCCGGTTGGAGCGGCTCGAAAACCGGACAGATCACTTGTTACTGTCGACGGACATATCCCATATTAGCGACACCAACCGGCTCGTGGCGTTGACGCTAACCATGGAGCCAACTCGACCAGACCGTCCAGTCCAATCGACTGGCTCGGAGGAGGCTCGACATCTTGGCAAGGCGCAGCATGAGCAAGGGAGCGGCCGGCATATTGGCGGTCATGCTGTTGTCGTGGATTGCGGGGTCTTTCGTGGAAACGTGGTCCGATGGCGGACCCCTGATATCGATGGCGGCAGCTCAGCAACCGCCTCGCCCCGCGGTCCCCGTGGAAGCCGTCGGGGTCGAGGTCGGAACGATCACCGACGAAGTCTCGGCGATCGGGACGCTCCGGTCGAACGAGTCGGTGATCATCAGGCCGGAAATCGCCGGACGAATTGCCGGGATCCACTTCTCGGAAGGCGAGCCGACGCGGATCGGGGCCTTGCTGTTCGCCCTCGACGACGCCATCTACCAAGCCGAACTGACCGAAGCGGAGGCGAGCCTGCTGCTGGCCCAGCGCAATTACGAGCGCGCCGCCGAACTCTACACGAAAGGAGCCGGCACGGCGAGGGGCCGAGACGAAGCCGAGGCCGCTCTGCAAACGGACCGGGCCAGGGTCGCGCTCGCCAAGGCCCGCCTCGAAAAGACCCGCATTAGCGCGCCCTTCGACGGTATCCTCGGGCTGCGGCAGGTCAGCATCGGCGATTACGTCACCCCTGGAGAGGACCTCGTCAATCTGGAAAACATCGACCCGATAAAGGTCGAGTTCCGGGTACCGGAACGCTTCTTGTCCGGTCTCGCCAAGGGTCAACGGCTTCGCGTGACGGTCGACGCCTTTCCCGGCCGTGCCTTCGAGGGAGAGGTTTACGCCTTGGATCCGCGTGTGGATACCGCGGGACGAAGCATCGCCATTCGCGCTCGCGTCCCCAATTCCGATCGTGTCCTGAGGCCGGGTCTGTTCGCCCGGGTGAACCTCGCCATAGAATCGCGCAAGAACGCGCTGATCGTGCCGGAACAGGCGATCGTGCCGCGCGGCGACGAGCGTTTCGTGTTCAAGGTCGTCGACGGCAAGGCGGTCATGACCAAGGTCATCCTCGGGCAGCGGCGCAGCGGCCGGGTCGAAATCGTCGAAGGCCTGGAGCCGGGCGACGTGGTGGTGACCGCCGGACAGATCAAGATCCGCGACGGTGCTCCGGTCAAGGTCGTCGGCGAAGGCGCGGGAACCTAGGCGGCATGAAGATTTCCGACCTCTGCATCCGCAGGCCGGTGTTCGCCACCGTCCTCAGCCTCGTCGTCGTCCTCGTCGGCTTTGTCGCCTTCGACCGCCTGTCCGTCCGCGAGTATCCCAACATCGATCCCCCGGTCGTCACGGTCGAGACGACCTACGAAGGTGCGAGCGCGGAAATCATCGAGACCCAGGTCACCAATGTCCTGGAGGACTCGTTGGCCGGGATCGAGGGCATCGACTTCATGTCGTCGATCAGCCGCGAGGAAAGCAGCCAGATCACGGTCGTCTTTCGGCTCGACCGCGATCCCGCCGCCGCCGCGGCCGATGTCCGCGACCGGGTGAGCCGGGTGCGCGGAAAGCTGCCCGACGAGATCGAAGAGCCGGTTATCCAGAAGGTCGAAGCGGATGCCCAGCCGATCATCTACCTCGCCTTCTACAGTGATCGGCATTCGGCCCTGGAGATCACCGACTATGCCGACCGCTATGTCAAGGATCGGCTGCAAACGCTGCCCGGGGTGGCCGAAGTCCGGATCTTCGGCGAGCGTCGCTACTCGATGCGCATCTGGCTCGATCCGGCCCGGCTCGCCGCCTACGAGTTGACGCCGCAGGACGTCGAGGACGCGCTCAGGCGCCAGAACGTCGAGGTGCCGGCCGGCCGGATCGAAGGCCCGAAGCGCGAGTTCACCGTGCTTTCCGAGACCGACCTGCGCACCCCCGAGCAGTTCGACGAACTGATCCTCCGCGAGGTCAACGGCTACCTGGTGCGCCTCTCCGACGTCGGCCACGCGGAGCTCGGCGCGCGCGACGAGCGAAGGGTGGTACGCTTCAACGGCCGCTCCGCCGTCGCCCTCGGCGTCGTCAAACAAGCCACGGCCAACCCGCTTGACGTTTCCAAGGAGGTGCGGGCGGTGTTGCCGGCGGTCATGGAGGAACTGCCCGAGGGCATGAAGGTGGAAGTTGCCCACGACAAGTCGGTGTTCATCGAGGAATCCATCAAGAACGTGTACGAAACCATCGGCGAGGCGATTCTCCTCGTCGTGCTGATCATCTTCCTGTTCTTGCGATCCCTGAAGGCGACCTTGATCCCGTTGGTGACCATTCCGGTCTCGCTTGTCGGGGCGTTCGCGCTGATGTTCGCTTTCGATTTCACCATAAACACCTTGACCTTGCTGGCGCTGGTGCTGGCGATCGGTCTCGTCGTCGACGATGCCATCGTCATGCTGGAAAACATCTTTCGCCACGTCGAAGATGGCGTGCCGCCGCTCGAGGCGGCCTTTCGGGGAAGCAAGGAAATCGGCTTCGCCGTCGTCGCCATGACGTTGACGCTGGCGGCGGTCTACGTGCCGATCGGCTTCATGACCGGCAACACCGGCCGGCTGTTTACCGAGTTCGCCTGGACGCTGGCCGGCGCCGTTCTCGTCTCCGGCTTCGTCGCCCTGACGTTGTCGCCGATGATGTGCTCGAAGCTGCTTGCGCCACGAGACGCAGCACTCCCGTGCCTACCGGATCATCGAAAGCGGGATCGTCGGCTTGACCACCGGATACCGGCGTCTCCTTGAGACGGGCGCTGCGGGCGCGGCCACTTGTCCTGCTCATCGGTCTCGCGGTCGCCGGAAGCAGCTACTTCCTGTTCACCCATCTCAAGACGGAGTTGGCGCCCTTCGAGGACCAGGGCACCGTCGTCGGCATCTTCGTCGCTCCCGAGGGCGCCACCATCGACTACACGGACGACTACGCCCGGCAACTGGAAGCGATCTACGCCAAGGAACCGGATGTAGCCCGTTACTTCGTGGTCTCGGGCTTTCCCGTCGTCACCCAGGGTATTTCGTTCATCAAGACCCCCCCTTGGGACGAGCGCGAGCGCAGCCAGCAGGACGTGGCGCGCTCGCTCGCGCCCAAGATGTTCGCGGTGCCCGGTGTGCTGGCGTTTCCCATCAATCCGCCGCCCCTGGGGCAGAGCGTCCGCGACAAGCCGGTGCAGTTCGTCATCCAGACCTCGCGGCCGTACCGGGAACTCGAACAGATGGTCGACGCCGTGATGGCGAAGGCCGGCGAGTTTCCCGGGCCTCGCCAACCTGGAGACCGATCTCAAACTGAACAAGCCGCAGCTCAAGGTCTCCGTCGATCGGGACAAGGTGGCCGACGTGGGCGTCGGCATCGAGGCTCTCGGCCGGACCATGGAGACCCTGTTGGGCGGTCGCCAGGTGACCCGGTTCAAGCGGGAGGGTGAACAGTACGACGTCGTCGTCCAGGTCGCCGATATCGACCGCACCAACCCGGACGATCTGCGATCGATCTATGTGCGCGGCAACAACGGCCAGATGGTCCAACTCTCCAATCTGGTGACGGTGCGCGAAACGGTGGCGCCGAGGGAACTCAACCACTTCAGTCAGCTGCGGTCGGCGACCATAACCGCCAACGTCGCTCCCGGCTCGAGCCTTGGCGAGGCTTTGGCCTTTCTCGAACAAACCGCCAAGGACGTGCTGCCGGCAACGGCGCTCATCGACTACAACGGCCAGTCCCGCGAGTTCAAGGAGGCGAGCGCCGGGATCTACCTCACCTTCGCCCTGGCGCTCGCATTCATCTACCTCGTGCTTTCGGCACAGTTCGAAAGCTTCAGGGATCCGTTCATCATCATGCTGACGGTGCCGCTCTCCATCACCGGCGGTCTGCTCGCGCTTTTTCTCTCCGGCGGAACGCTCAACATCTACAGCGAGGTCGGACTGGTGACGCTCATCGGCCTGATCACCAAGCACGGCATTCTGATCGTCGAGTTCTCAAACCAGATCCGCGCCCAGGGCAAGGCCGTCTCGGATGCCGTGATCGAGGCCTCGGTCCTCCGCCTTCGCCCCATCCTGATGACCACCGGCGCCATGGTGCTGGGCGCGGTACCGTTGGCGGTAGCGACCGGCGCCGGCGCCGAAAGCCGCCAGGACATCGGCTGGGTCATCGTCGGCGGGCTCCTGGTCGGCACCTTCTTCACCCTCTTCGTCATCCCCGTCGTCTACACCTACGTCGCCGGACGCCGTGATGTGATGGCCGCACCGGAGGAGTCGGTCCCGGTCGACAAGGGAGTCCCTCGAGCGGCCGAGTAGCCGCGCGGATCAGGCCGCCATCGTCTCCCGGGCGCGGTGCACGACCACGTTCAGTTCGGAGCCGTCCTTCATGTGAAGGTCGCGCTGCGGGAACGGTATCGAGATGTTGTTGGCGTGGAACCGGTCCCAGATCTCGAGCAGCACCGCGCTGCGCACGTTGACCACGCCCGCCGACGGATCGTTGATCCAGATGCGCAGTTCGAGATCGACGGAGCTGTCGCCGAAGCCCATCAACCGGCAGACCGGAGCCGGATCCTTCAACACCCGGTTGGTCGCCAATGCCGCCTCCTCGACCAGCGCCATCGCCTAGGCGCACGTCGGAATTGTAAGAGATTCCGAGCGGGATCGGCAGCCGGAGCCGATCGTTGCTGAACGACCAGTTGACCACCCGCTGGGTGATCAGGTCCTCGTTGGGGATCAGCCATTCCTTGCCGTCGCGCGTCGTCACCGAAGCGTACCGCGCGCCGAGCGACGATACCCAGCCGAAGCTCTCTCCGACCTCGATCACGTCCCCTGGTTTGATCGACTTGTCCAGCAACAGAATGATGCCGCTGATCAGATTGGATACGAGCTTCTGCAGGCCGAAACCGATGCCGACGCCGATCGCGCCGGTGAACACCGCGAAGGCGGTGAGATCGATGCCGATGCTTTTCAACGCGATGACGAACGCCACGACGACCAGCGTCGACTTCAACAGCTTGCCCATCAGCACCTGGATCGAGGGCGTCAGGCTGCGCGCCTTGCGGATACGATGATCCAGAAGCCGGGAGCATACCATGGCGAGCCAAAGCAGAATGGCGAGTTCCAATACCACCGTCGCGACCGAAAACAGCGACAGATAGACGCCGCCGACCGTCGATACCGATACCGTCGAGAAACTCGACCGTCGGCTGCAAAAGATCCAAGAATGTTCAGCGTTGCGACGGCAAACGCGACGATCGCGATGAACTTCGACCAGGCCTCGTCGCGGATGATTCCCGGACGTCAGACGGATAACCAGCCACACCGCGAGCAAGTTGACGAACGTGGTCAACAGAAGGCGAGGCCAACCGAAGACGGATGCGAATGCCGCCAGGGACCACAGAAGCAGGAGCGCGACGATCGGGAAAGTCTGCGACACCGCCAGATGGGCGATCACCGGAAATCCCGTTTGCGCCCATTGTCTTCGTGCGAGAAACGCCCGCAACCGCCCCCCGATCGGCCGGGCGAGGAAATGGGCGATGACGAAGCCAACGATCGTGACGGCGATCTGACCGAGCGTGGTCCAAACGAGGACCTCCGTCAAAATCCAGTGCTCGATCCGCATTTGCAAATTTGCAATCGCGATTAGATCGATGATCCTGTCGTATCCATACATCTGTTGCGTCTCCTTGCTGAGCGGTTCCGGTGAAGTATGGGTTGCGGATGTCGCCCGGATCAATCGGCGAAACGTCGCGGGCGGTTCCGGAACCCGGCAGCTTCCTCACTTTTTCCCGAGAGTTCCGATATTCTCGCGCGCACGGTATGATGGAGAGGTCAAGGAGAGGGTCATCGAACAGTGACGAGATCAAAGGCGATAACGTGGCTCGTGGTGACGTGTATCGGGTTGCTGGTGTCGGCCGCTGCTTTGTCGGCGGATCGGCCGGTGTTGATCACCATCGGCACCGCCGGCGAGGCCGGCATCTACTATCCGGCGGGCGGGGCAATCTGCCATCTGGTCAACGAGAACCGGTTCGAGCACGGCATCCGCTGCCTGGCCGAAATCACGGAAGGCTCGATCTCCAACCTCAATGCCCTCCGCGCCGGCAATCTCGACCTCGCCCTGGTGCAATCGGACTGGCAGTATCACGCCGTCAATGGCACCGACGGCTTCGCCGAGGCGGGGCCGGACAGCGAGCTTCGCTCCGTCTTCTCGTTACATCAAGAGCCGTTCACCGTCGTCGCCCGCCGCGATTCCGGAATCCGACAGTTCACCGATCTGAAGGGCAAGAGGGTCAATGTCGGCCCCGCGGGGTCGGGGAGCCGAGCGACTGCGGAAATCGTCCTGGCCGCCATGGGTTGGACGACGGCCGATTTCGCCCTGGCCACCGAGCTTCCGACGGAAGAGCAGGCGCGTGCCCTGTGTGACGGCAAGATCGATGCCGTCGTCTTCATCGTCGGTCATCCCAACCGATCCATCCAGGACATGATCAAGTCCTGCAACGCCGTTCTCGTCCCGGTGACCGGGCCGGCCATCGACAAGCTCATCGCCGAACACCCCTACTACTGGGACGCGACGATCCCGCGCGGGATGTACGAAGGGTCCCCGGAAGCCGTCAAGACCTTCGGTTTGGGCGCCACCCTGGTCGCGTCCTCGCGCACCCACCCCCTCATCGTCTACGAGGTGGTCAAGGCGGTGTTCGACAACCTGGAGGAATTCAAGAAATTCCATCCGGCACTGGCCAACCTGGAGAAGACCCGCATGGTCAACGACGGCCTCTCGGCGCCGATTTACCCGGGCGCGCTCAGGTACTACTGGGAAAAAGGGCTCAAATGAGGGACCTCACCGATCATGCCTGCTCAACTGAACCACCCGACGATCGATAGCACACCCACGCGGCCTACGGATCAACCATAAGCTTGCCAGCGCGTCAGATCGTCGTCGTAAAACGTGCCGAGTGTGATCGCCGAGTCCGCGACACCTTGTCGGCGATCTGTGCGGCGAAGCGGTAACCGATGTTGCGCATCACCCGCTCCTCGTGGCAAAGTGTTGGCAGCTGTCCTTCAGCGTTGAAGCATCGCGAACCCCTGGTCCACCGTGCCGCGCACCTGCCGCACAGGTCGCGATAGCACCGGATCAGCCGCGGTGCTCGCCATCGAGAAAGGTGATGCCGGTGCTGAGATCCCTGGACCACCCCCGTCCACGTCCTCCATGTTCCCTCCCGCAACGTCGTCACAACAACCACCGGTTCGAGCCTGCGGTGCACCCGTGTGCGCGGCCGTCGCCCCTTCCTCTGCCCGGTCCATCGCCTGCTGCCGCTCGCGCCGCCCGGCCGGCCGCTGGCGCTGCCAGCGCGGGGAGCGCGGCCCCCCTGCCATCCCCGTCCCCCTGCTTTGGCACCCTGCGGTACCCTGGCACGCGCCGCCTTACAGATGGCTTACCGATGGCGCTCATCTCGTACCCCTGCCCCGAAGGCGCCCGAAGTTCCGCGCATGTCTCGCTGCCCGCTCGTCACATCTGCCGGCGCGCCGTCGCGCGCTCGCTGCGCGTCCCCCGGCGGCGGAGTCCGCCCCGCCCCCTCCCCTCGCTCGCCCGTGTGTCCCTCTGGATGTCGCGGGCCTTGTCCTCGCACGCGTCGGCCAGATCCCGGTGACCGCGGCTCTGCCACAGGCGCCCCAGTTCCCGACAGACGCGGCGGTGCGTAGGCCATCTGCCGTTCCCCCGCCCTCGCCCACGGCGCTTCGAGAGCGCGTCCAGGAACCCGCCCCGATAAAGGTCGAGCACCCGTCGGGTGAGTTCCGCCAACCGGTCATCGGACCCCGGGGAACTCTGTAGGCAACGATGTCGCCCAGTTCCCCGATCACCTGTTCGAGCTCCCACAGGTCCACCCAACAGTGGTCCGAGGACAGCGTCAGCCGGTTCTCGCCGGCGATCAACGCGCCGTCGACGCCGAGAACCTTGCGCAGGCGATGAAGGGTGATTTCGAAGCTTTGCTGAGATTTGTCGCCTTCGGCTTCGGGCCACAGCGCGTCCTTCAGCCGCTCGATGCCGACACCGCGGCCGCCGAACGCGATCAGCGCCTTGAGCAGCTCCAGCGGCTTCTGCGGCGCCTTGCGGGAGAAGCCAAGCCGCTCCCCGTCCCGGTAGATGCTGAAATCGCCGAAGGTATGGATGTGCAACCGCCGTGGCCAAGTCTCGAGAGCCCGTGCAGCGGCGGGCGGTGTCAGCTGCCGCGCACGGATGATGGCCCGAACCGTGTCCACATGGACATCGTGCTCCAGTGCCACCGCCATCAGCCGGCAAGGGCGGCCGGGCGCCAGGTTGCCAAGTATAGACGGTTGGCCTCGCTGCCGAGCGCCAGCCCCCGTCGAAGCCGGCCGATGGCGGTTTCCACGTCACCCTTGGCGAGCGCGACCTCGGCTTCGCAGAGCAGACAGTGATGGAGCACCGACGTCGTTGCCGCTGAGTTTGCCGAACCGTCGCAAGCGGGCGAGTTGCTCGCGTGCGGCTTCCGGTTTTCCCTGTTCGGCAAACACGTGCGCGACGATGAAGCGCGAGATCAGGTGCCCCCAGGTGTCGGACGAGTCGCCCAGATAAGCGAGCGCCACTTCGATTTCTGCCTCCGCCTCGCTCAACCTGCCGAGCAGATAGCGCTCGGCGCCGGTCAAGGAATGGGCGTAACACAGGGCCGCGTCTCCGGCCGCGGGTGAAAGCGCCATGATCTCGCCGGCGATTCTCGGCCGCTCTGGCCAGATTGCCGGCGTTCAGGTAGCTGCGCCCGATATTGTAAAGAACGGTGGAGACGAACCAATTCAGCCCATGGTCCCTGGCTGCCGCGATGGCTGCGGTGCCGGCGCGGACGCAGGCCTCGTGCTCGCCCAACAGTGCGTGGTGTGCGGTGAGGACGAAATCGTGCCGGAGCTTGTCGATCAGGGGAAGATCGGGATGTCCGAGGAGCTTGCGCAACTTCTCCAGAAGCAGCGTACGCTCCAGTCGGAACGGTTCGAAGACGATGGAATGGAGCCGGTGGAAGCAGGCCTCGAATTGCAGGGCCGCATCGCCCACCTCGTCCGCCAGCCGCACGGCGCGTTCGCCCCACCGGCGGATTTCCGGGTGCCAGGGCCGGCGGTACCCGAGCGCGGCGAGCATGCTCACCGCCACCCGGCATTCGATTTCCTTCGACGGATAGACGGGAAAGGACGCTGTCAAGCCTCGAACGCATCGATCCAGCCGTCCAGTTTTTCACCGTAACGGACGAATTCGGTGAGGAAGTCGACGATTCGCGCCCAGGAGACATAGGCGCCGACCGCGTCACCGGCAGCGAAAAACGCCTGGTACGCGTCCGTCAGCGCCGTCTCCGCGCCCTCCGGATTGGCGAACGTTCTGGACACCCCCTGCCAGTAGCGCAGCCACGGATGCTCCTTCAGAACCTCGTTTGGGAATTCCGTCCACCCACGCCGCGAGAGCCTCGTAGCGGCCGTGACGGATGAGAGAGCGGGCCTGGGAATTGACGAACCCCGCGAGCTCCTGCCAGTCCTCCATCTCGCGGATCAGCGCGCCAGCGGTCTCGACCTGTCCGCCGGCGGCGAGCGCAACGGCCGAGCGCCGTTTCAGATCGTCCCGCTCGGCGGAAGCGAGCTCCCTGCCCGCACGATCCTTGAGAAAGCGGCGAAACAGCGGGTGATACTCGTAGATCAGCCCGCCCGACCGACGGACCACGAAAAACCCGCGCCGGCTCAGCCGTTCCAGAATTGCGCCGGCCTCCGCATGTCCGCTCACCTCCGCCGCGGCGAACGGCGTCACCGTCGACAGGAACGCGGTCTTGACCAGAAACTTGCGAACGGATCTTTCCATCCGTTCCAGCACTTCGACGGCGAAATAATCGAAGACAGCCTCCAACTCTTGATGGTCGATAGTGGCCGCCACGGTTTGCCCCGGGTTGGCGACCATCAGAATGATGCCGGCGACCCAGCCCTGGCTGACCTGCATGATCTCGCTCAGCTTGGCAGCCGACGGTTCGGAGCCGAGGAGGGCGAGGAGCGCCGCCACTTCGTCCCGGCGAAACCGCAGGTCTTCCCAGCCGATCTCGGCCATCCGGCGCCGCGCCCGGTGATGGCTGAATGCCGCCACCGCCTTCTCGCGACTGATCAACACCAAGTGCCCGCCGGCGGGCATCTCGTCGGCCGCCGCGGTGACGATGTCGAGAAAGGGTGACCGGCGGGAGCGTCCTGGACTTGTCGAAGACGAGCACGAACTTGAGGCCCAGTCGGCCGAACAATTCGCGGAAGAATCGACGGGAGAAGGTGTCGAGGCTGCCCTTCAGATGCGGCATGAACACGGGCAGCCGCTTGCGCGAACGCGGTACCGCCGATCGCAAGCCGAGGTTCAGGTAATGAAACAGCGACGCCGGATCGCCGTCGCCGGCATCGACCTGGTACCAGAGCAGGCTCCCGCCCCGCCGCCGAGCGAGACCGCTGGCGGCGAGAGTCGTCTTGCCGGCCCCGGCCGGTCCCGCAGACCCAGACCACCGGTTTCGACAGGGCTTGTTCGAACAGGCGCACAAGTCTGGGGCGCTCGACGATCTCCGACGGCGCCGGCGCCGTGATTTTGGCGAGGTTGAGGTCGCGGTTCCCAGCACCCGGCCGCGCACCTTTCCCCTGCGTCATGGTCAAGCCCCCCTTGCCATCAACCCGCTCTATGGTTACCCCTCAATCGATACTAGGGTTTCTACGTGGTGCGTCTCACCCGATGTTGTAAGATCTCGGCCGCGATGTCGCGGATATGTGATGCCGGGCCGGCCTCCGGACTCGAAATCGGCGTGACGCGGACCACCGACATCACTGCGGAACATATCGATGAAATACGACGATCCCGGATGCGCGTACTGTCCGCCAACCGTCCGCGCCTGCCGCCAGGGTGAATCCCGCGAGCGGGGGCCGGGGTTCTGCCCGACCGAGGTGGATGCCGACGGCATCGACGCCGCCTGGGCCGAGTACGAGACCCCCGAGGTCCGCCGCGTCGCCCGGGTCTCCGCCGAGGTCGAGGGCGAGGGCTACTGCAAGTGGTCGCGGGTCGAGGAGATCTGCGCCTTCGCCCACAAGATGGGGTTCACCAAGATCGGCATCGCGTGCTGCATCAGCTTCGTCGATCACGCCAACACCCTGAGCCAGATCCTCGAGAGCCACGGCTTCGAGGTGGCCTCGGTCGCCTGCAAGCACGGCGGCATCGACAAGGAGAATATCGGCCTCGCCGACGCCCAGAAGATCCGCCCCGGCGGCCACGAGTTCATGTGCAATCCGGTCTCGCAGGCGACGCTGCTCAACCGCGCCGGCTGCGAACTCAACGTGGTCATGGGTCTCTGCGTCGGCCACGACAGCCTGTTCTTTCGCTATTCCGAGGGCTTGGCCACCGTCCTCGTCGCCAAGGACCGGGTGCTCGCCCACAACCCGATTGGCGCCCTCAACCTGGCCGACAGCTACTACAGCCGCGTCTGGGGCCGCCACCGCCCCGAAAAACCGCCGAAGATCCCCGCCCAGGGCCGTCGCGGCACGTAAAGGAACGGGCGGCGCCCGGACCAAAGTGATTGAACCCGACCGGGACGACACATACATTTTCCAGCGGGAACGGATCGCAACGGGGAATACGGAGATGATCGATCGCCGCGGGTTTCTCGGTCTCGGCACCGCCGCCGCCGCCGGTCTCTACGGGCTGAACGCGTTCGCCGACAGATCGAGCGACAGTGCCGATGGCCCCCCACGCATCCGCCGCTATGTGACCCTCGGCAAGACCGGACTGACGGTGTCCGACATCTCGTTCGGCTCGTCGTCGTTGACCGACCCGGACCTGGTACGCCACGCCCTCGACCGCGGCGTCAGCTATTTCGACACCGCCGAGAGCTACCGCTTCGGCTATGCCGAGGAGGCGATCGGCGAGGGCCTCCGGGGCGTCCGCGACAAGGTCGTGCTCGGCTCCAAGACCAAGGCCGGGGCCGGCGACACCCGCCAAGAGATGATGGAGGCGCTCGAGGGCAGCCTCCGCCGGCTGAAGACCGACTATCTCGACATCTACTTCAATCACGCGGTCAACGACGTCGATCGCATGCGCAACGCCGAGTGGGCGGCGTTCACCGAGCGCGCCAAGCAACAGGGAAAGATCCGCTTTCGCGGCATGTCCGGTCACGGCAGCCGGCTGGTCGAATGTCTCGACTACGCCATCGATCACGATCTCGTCGACGTGGTGTTGGTCGCCTACAATTTCGGCCAGGATCCGGATTTCTATTCCCGGCTACGCGACACCATCAACTTCCCCGCCATCCAGCCGGACCTGCCGCGGGCCCTCGACAAGGCCAAGGGCAAGGACATCGGCGTCATCGCGATGAAGACGCTGATGGGCGCCCGCCTCAACGACATGCGTCCGTACGAATGGGAGGGCGCCACCTTCGCCCAGGCCGCGTTCCGCTGGGTGCTGTCGAGCCCGAGGGTCGATGCGCTGGTGATTTCGATGACCGGCATGGCGGAGATCGACGAGTACGTGGCGGCCTCGGGCGACGGCGAGGTCCGCGGCGAGGACTTCAACCTCCTCGCCCGTTACGCCTATCTGCAGAACACCAACTATTGCCGGCACGGCTGCAACGGCTGCGAGGGCGCCTGTCCGGACGGGGTGGAGATCGCCGAAGTGCTGAGGACGCGGATGTACGACGTCGACTACGGCAGACCGCACCCTCGCCAAAGCCGACTACGCCCGTCTCGGCGACGGCGCCTCGGCCTGCCTCGGCTGCGCCCACCAGGCCTGCCGCAACGCCTGCCCGTTCGGCCTGCCGATCCCGGACCTCACCCGCGATGCCGCCACCCGGCTCGGATAGAGCACGCTATTCCGGCGACGCGCCCATGATCCCGTTCTTCGCCCATACGCTTATCATCCTGGCGGCGTGGACGCTGACCATCAAGTTCGTGTTCCCGGTCGCCTTCGCCCTGGCCGAGGGTGTTCCGATCGGCACCCACGTCTATTGGGACTTCTGGTGGGTGGCGCACCTGTGGCTGGCGTGGGCGCTGCTCCACTGGCAGCGCTACACCGTCGCCCTCGCCATCGGCGTCTCGGTGGTCGAGATCGCCATCATCGTCATCAAGTTCGCCCTGTTCCTGTCGGCGCCCGAGTGGACGATGTGGACCACCAACTGGTTCATCAACAAGCTGTTCGTGCTCGCCTGCTTCTGCGCGATGCTGCCCTACTTCGCGTTCACCAAACTCCCCGGCCGCGCCTTGGGCCGCAACTGAGCTTTACGGCGTCGGCAGCGCCGCGGCGATTTCGGCTCCGAGCTGTTCGGTCGTCGCCTTTCCGCCCATGTCCGGGGTCTTGACGTCGCTGTCGCGGAGCACGGTCTCGATGGCGGTGATGATCGCGGCGGCGGCGTCCGCGTGTCCCAGGTGATCCAGCATCATCGCCCCCGACCAGATCTGGCCGATCGGGTTGGCGATGCCCCGGCCGGCGATGTCGGGCGCCGATCCGTGGACCGGTTCGAACATCGACGGATAGTCCCTTTCCGGGTTGATGTTGGCGGACGGCGCGATCGCAATCGTGCCGGTGGTCGCCGGCCCGAGATCGGAGAGGATGTCGCCGAACAGGTTGCTGCCGACGACGACGTCGAACCAGTGCGGGTTGCGGACGAAATGGGCGGTCAGGATGTCGATGTGGAACTTGTCGGTGGTGACGTCCGGATAGTCGGCGGCGATCGCCTCGAACCGCTCGTCCCAGAACGGCATGGTGATGCTGATGCCGTTGGACTTGGTGGCGCTGGTCACGTGCTTGCGCTCCCGGGTCAGCGCGAGGTCGAAAGCGTACCGCAGGATCCGGTCGACTCCCTTGCGGGTGAAGATGCTCTCCTGGATCGCCATTTCCTCGTCGGTGCCCGCATAGAGGCGGCCGCCGGCATCGGAATATTCGCCCTCGTTGTTCTCGCGGACGACGTAGTAGTCGATGTCGCCCGGCTTACGCCCGGCGAGCGGACAGGGGACGCCGTCGAACAAACGAACCGGGCGCAGGTTGACGTACTGTCGGAAGTGGCGGCGGATCGGGATCAGCAGACCCCACAGCGACACGTGATCGGGCACCCCAGGAAAGCCGACCGCGCCCAAGGAACACCGAGTCGTGGCCGCTGATTTGGTCGAGCCCGTCCTCCGGCATCATCCGACCGGTCTCGGCGTAGCGCTCGCAACTCCAGTCGAATGTCTCCCAGGCGAATGCGAAGCCGAACGTCCTGCCCACCGCGTCGAGCACGCGCATGCCCTCGGGCACCACTTCCCGACCGATGCCGTCGCCGGGAATCACCGCTATCCGATACGATTTGCCCTCGCCCATTTCACATCCTCCCGATTGCGCCCGCACCAAGCCGGCGAGGTTGCGCGGTTTCGAGCATCATCGCAAGACGCGAGACGACATCAGGATGCGCCCGGGGAAGCGGGTTGGAGGGTGGAACGTGCCGTGATCGAGGACGAGGTCGCCGTGGACCCAGACGGCGTCGATCCCCTCGGGCGGGACCAGCGGGTTCAGGTAGTCGTTGCGTTCGCCGACGGTTTGCCAATCGAACAGAACCAGGGAGGCGTCGGCGCCCGGGGCGAGCACCGGGTCCTCCAGCCCGAGGAACCGGCACGGCAGGGTGCTCATCCGGAACACGATCTCCTCGAGCGGGATGTCCATCTCCCGCGCCATCCGTAACGCCTTGGGAAAGGCGCCGATCGCCCGCGGGTGCGGCTTCTGACCG
Source organism: uncultured Alphaproteobacteria bacterium (assembly GCA_963772635.1). GTDB lineage: Bacteria > Pseudomonadota > Alphaproteobacteria > Rhodospirillales > Defluviicoccaceae > JAUXFS01. The sequence continues at coordinate 140,923 of CAVYYK010000044.1, read as the reverse complement.
GGACCCGGCATCAGGCCGTCGGTGCAGATCGCCATCGTCGGGCGCCGGAAGAACCGCTCGACCGTCGCCTCGTTGCCGTAGTGGGTGATGATGCCGATCTCGCCCCGGTTCTCCCGGTAGAAATCGAACACCGCCTCGAACGCCCCCACCGAGTCGAGGTCGGGATGACCGGCGGCGCGCGCCACGTCGCCGAGACGCTTGCCGAGGAAGGCGTCGCCGACGCCCTGGCGGACGCCGGCGATCTGAACGCCCTCGAGCCCGCCGCAGAACCGAACGAAGTTGTCCCAGGTGGTGGTGTCGCCGCGCATCCGGTCGTACATCGCCCGTCGCGTCGCCGGATCGGCCAGCCTGGCCAGGAACTGCTCGCGGCTGCCGGCACGCACCTCCGGCGGAAAGATTGCGTCGCCGGTGGTGCTGCCGGCGGTGTAGGGGTACATGTTCTCCATGGTCGGGATCGAGGCGGCCGCGTCGGCGAGCATGTCCTCGACGGCGCCGATCTTGTCGTAGTTGCGGCTGCCGGCGATCTTGCTGTGCTCGTTGCAGTAGGCGCCGCCGCCGTCGATCGACGCCGTCACCACCTCCTCCAGCGAGTTGAGGATCCGGTCGCTCTCCGAGCGGAGATGCGGGAACAGCGCCCCCGGCTTGACCTCGTTGAACGCCCGCACCAGCGCGGTGATCTCGCGCCGGTCGGAATAGACCGCGGGGTTGTAGACGAGGCCGGTGGACAGCCCCAGGGTCGACGGCGCCTCGCGGCGGACGACCGCGCACATCGCCTCGATCTCGGCATCGGTGGCGACGCGGGCGAGGTTGGCCATCACCACCCGGCGCACGGCGCTGTGCCCGAGATACATCCCGAGGTCGGTGACCGACCGCCCGCGATGCCAGTCGTAGAACTCGGCCACCGACGACCATGTCCAGTCGCCGTCGATGTCGCCGTCCAGCGGTTTCAACTGCACGGCGTATTCGGAGCGCTGCTCCGCCGCCACCGGCGCCGGCGACAGACCGTCGACGCCACAGATCCGTTTGGTCACCCCACCCATCAGGGCAAGCTCGCAGGAAACCGGCACCCCTTTGCCGCCGATCCGCGTTCCGCCGAGGGCACCGTGATTGTGGGTGTCGACGAACCCGGGCGCCAGCACCCGTCCGCCGCCGTCGATCACCCGGTCGGCGGTGCGCGCCTCCGATTCCGGAACCGAACCGAGACCGGAGATCCGATCATCGTCGATCAGCACGTCGCCGGCATAGGGTTCGGTCGTCCCGTCGCCAGTGACGACCAGGACGTTACGGACGAGTTGACGCACGGCTTTGACCGGTCGCCGCGGTCCGCTCGTCGGCAAGGTCGCAGAGCACCGAGAGCAGCAGATTGGCCCCGGCTTCGATGTCGGCGTCCTTGGTGTACTCCTTGACGTTGTGGGAGATTCCGCCGACGCTGGGAACGAAGATCATCGCCGTCGGGCACACCCGCGCCAACATCTGGGCATCGTGACCGGCGCCGCTCGGCATTCGTTTGACGCTGTGGCCCCGTTCGCGCGCCGCCCGTTCGATGCGATCGACCAGCCCCGGATCGAAGTCCACCGGCTCGAAACGGGCGAGGCTGCGGCTGGAGATCTTGACGCCCTCGGCGGCGGCGAGTTCGGCAATGAACGCCGCCACCCGCTGTTCGGCGCGCCGCAAATTGGTCTCGTCGGTGTTGCGGAGATCGACGGTCATCACCGCGTGATTGGGCACGACATTGACCAGGTTTGGCCTGAGGCTGATGGCGCCGACGGTTCCCACCTGGTCGCCGCCCATGTCGCGGGCGATGCGCCGGACCTCGGCGGCGATCGCCGCGGCGGCGTAACCGGCGTCGTGACGCAGCCGCATGGGTGTGGTGCCGGCATGGTTGGAGACGCCCTCGATGGTGTACTCGGTCCAGGAAATTCCCTGCACGCCCTTCGACCGCGCCGATGTCCACGCCCTCGGCCTCCAGAACCGGTCCCTGCTCGACGTGCAACTCGACGAAGGCACGGACGTTCGGGTTGCCGCAGTCGGCGGGGCCGTCGTAACCAATCTCCCGCAGGCAGTCTCCCACCGCGGCGCCGTCGATACCGGTCGTCGCCAGCGCCTCCTCGGCGGACAGGCCGCCGACGAAGACGAGACTGCCCATCATGTCCGGGGCGAAACGCGCGCCCTCCTCGTTGGTGAAGAAGGCGACGGCGACGGGATGCTCGGTCTCGATGCCGGCGTCGTTGAGGGTCTCGATCGCCTCCAGGCCGGCGAGAACGCCGAGGTTGCCGTCGAAGCGGCCACCGGTGCGCACGGTGTCGATGTGCGAGCCGGTCATCACCGGCGGGCCGTCGCCGCGGCCGGGCCGCACGCCGACGACGTTGCCGATGCGATCGACGGTCACGGTCAGGCCCGCCTCGCCGCATCCAGCGGACCACCAGGTCGCGGCCCGCCCTGTCCTCGCCGCTGAGCGCCAAACGACAGACGCCGCCGCCGTCGATGGCGCCGATCCGTGCCAGGTCCTCGATGCGCCCGAGCAGGCGCTCGGTGTTCACCCGGAGATTGGTGTGCCTCATGCCACAGTCCCTCACCGCGTCGGCCGACCGACCGACGGTCTTTCGATAGAATTCGGGATCGGTATCGCCCTCGCTACCGATCAACAGCACGCGGCTGGCCGCCGACAGGCCGAGCGCCCGCGCCGTTTCGGGATTGTCCAGCACCATCAGCAACCCGGCGAGCCCGGCGACCGCCGACTCCCCCGCCACCATCGGTGTATCGGCACCCGCACCGCGGGCCAGCAACCGCATGCAATCGATGGCGGCCTCGTCGGGGACGGTGAGGAAATCGTCGGCACCCTCCTCCAGGATCTCCCAGGCGAGCAGCGAAACCTCGCCGCAGGCGAGACCGGCCATGATCGTATCGAGGTCGCCATGGACGACGGTCGGATGCCCCAGGCGGGCGCTCTCGAACAGGCACGCCGCCTTGTCCGGCTCGACGACGACGAACCGGGGCCGATCCGCGCCCCAGCGTTCCCATAGATGGGCGCAAACGGCGGCGGCGAGGCCACCGACTCCGCCCTGGACGAACACGTGGGTGGGACGCTGGCCGGCGGGAAGCTGGCGCATGGCCTCGTCGACCATCAACGCATAGCCCTGCATGACGTCGCGGGGCACGTCCATGTAACCTTCGTAGGAGGTATCGGAGACGACGAAGCGGCCGTGCGTCGGCCGCCGCCTCCGCCGCTTCACGCACCGAGTCGTCGTAGTTGCCACGGGTGCGGACGACGGTGGCGCCGAAGTTCTCGATCGCCAGTTTGCGCGCCTCGCTCACAGTGGCGTGGATGTAGATGACACACTTGCAGCCGAAGGTCCGCGCACCCCAGGCGACCGAGCGGCCGTGGTTGCCGTCGGTGGCACAGGTCACGGTGATGTCCCGGGTGATCTCCCGGTAGGTTCCGGCGATCAGATCACGCGACGTGATCCGGCGCTTTCCGGTTCGCTTCTCGATCTCGGTAATCAGCAGACGCAACACCGCGTAGGCGCCGCCGAGCGCCTTGAAGCTGCCGAGCCCGAAGCGTTGGGATTCGTCCTTGTACCAGATGGCGTCGACACCGGCCGCCGTCGCCAGACCTGCCAGCAACACCAGTGGCGAGGGCGCGTAGCCCGGCCAGGAGGTTATCTCCTTTCGCGCCGCCTCGAAGGCCGCGTGATTGAGCACCCTGCGTTGACGCTCGCCATAGTCCCGAGAACCGACGGCCCGATCGTTGTGAACATGCTGCAAGGCGTAGGTCTGAGCGAAAAGCGACATTGTTATCACGCACCAAGAAAGCGGAGTGGCGGCGGGCCGGCCGACCGCATCGGCGACCGGCCCGCGCAGTAGCCTTACTTGCTGGCTTCGTCGATCGCCGCCAGGAAGGCGTTCATCATTTCCTCGCCCTCGGCGCCGAAGGTCTTGACGATGACCGCCTTCACCGCCGGCTGGGCGATGTCGCGGAACTGGGCCTTCTGCTCCGGGGTCAGCGCGTAGACCTCCATCGTCTTGGCCAGTTCCGGCAGGCCGCGGCTCGACGCCTCGATCACCCGGCTGATGCCGCGGCCGGCGACGATCGCCGAACGGGCGGCGTAGGCGACGACCTCTTTTTCGCTGTCGCTGAGACTGTCATAGAACTCCTTGTTCATCACCCAGACGTAGGGGGAGAACAGGTGTTCGCTGAGGGTCAGGTACTTCTGCACCTCGTTGAACTTGGCGAAGGCGATGATCGGCACCGGGTTCATCTGGCCGTCGGCGACGCCGGTCTGCAGCGCGGTGTAGACCTCGGCCCAGGCGATGGCGACCGGCTGCCCGCCGAGGGAGCTGACCAGGGTCTTGTGGGTTTCGAGTCCCTGGGTGCGGATCTTCAGGCCCTTCATGTCGGCGACCGACTTGATCTGGCGCTTGGAGTTGGTGAAGTCGTAGAAGCCGCCCGAGTCGCCGAAGCCCAGCACGTGCATGCCGGTCTTGGCCTCGATGTCGGCGGCGAGCTTGTCGCCGAACGGGCCGTCGAACACCTTGTAGGTGACGCTGATGTTGGGGAACGCGAACGGCACGTCGAGGACGCCGATCATCGGGTAGACCGAGGCGAAGCCGCCGACCGAGTGGATGCCCGACTGGATAACGCCGGCCTTGACCTGCTGCAGCACTTCGGCGTCCTTGCCGAGCTGGCCGTTGGGGAAGGTCTGGACCTTGACCGAGCCGTTGGTGCCGGACTCGACCAGGCTCTTGAACACGGCCGCCATCGCGCCGGTGGCATTGTCGAACGGGTCGTCGTTGTTGAGGTGATGCAGCTTGATCACCTTCTCGGCGTGGGCGGCGCCGACCGCCGACATCATCAGGATCGAGGCCGCCGCCGCGGTCCGAAACGCGCGTCTTGTAAAGCTCATGGGTGGGTCTCCTCTTCCGCTTGGTTGGTTGGTTGGTTGGTTGGTTGGTATGGTTTGGCCGGTCTCACAGCCCCAGCAGCCTGGGAATCATCAGGGTCAGATCGGGCCAGAAGGTGATCAGCACCAGCACGGCCAGCTCCGCCAGGATGAATGGGATCAGGGCCACGCTGATCCGCTCGATGCGCTCCCCGGTTACCGACGAGAGCACGAACAGGCAGGCGCCGACGGGCGGCGTCATCAACGAGATGTTGAGGGTGAGGACGATCATGATGCCGGCGTGGATCGGGTCCATGCCGATCGCCGCGGTCAGCGGAACCAGCACCGGCGCCAGGATGATCAGCGCCGCGTTGATGTCCATGAACATGCCGACGCCGACCAGCAGCATCAGGATCATCCCGAGGATGACCGTCGGGTTGTCGGACACGGTCAGGACCAGCGCGGCGACCGACTGCGGGATCTGCAGGAAGGTCATCCACCAGCTGAGGATCGACGCCGAGGCGATGATCAGGAAGACGACGCCGGTGATGATCGCGGTGCGGACCAGCATCTGCACCATGTCGTCGAAGGTGATCGCTCGGTAGACGCCGACGCCGACCACCAGCGCGTAGAACACGGCGATCGCCGCCGCCTCGGTCGGGGTGACGATGCCGGCGAGGATGCCGCCGAGGATGATCACCGGCATGAAGATGGCGAGCAGGCTCGACCGGAAGCTCTTCACGATCAGGCTCAGGCTGGGGCCGCCTTCGCCCTTGGGCAGGTTGAGCCGTCGGCCGAGCGCCGCGATCACGCCCATGCACAGGAGGCAGATCAACAGACCGGGGAGAATGCCGGCGGCGAACAGGCCGGCGATCGAGACGCCCATCAGCGAGCCGTAGATCACCATCAGGTTCGACGGCGGAATGGTCGGGCCGATGATCGAGCCGGCGGCGGTGACGGCGCAGGCGAACGGCCGGGTGTACCCCTGCTTGACCATCGCCGGCACCAAGGTGTTGCCGAAGGCGGCGGCGTCCGACACGGCGGCGCCGGTCATCCCGGCGAACAGCACCGAGGCGACCATATTGGAGTGCGCCAGACCGCCGCGCAGGTAGCCGACCAGGGCGTTGGCGAAACCGATCAGCCGTTCGGTGATCCCCGACCGGTTCATGATCTCACCGGCGAGGATGAAGAACGGCATCGCCATGAAGGTGAACAGGTCGAGCCCCTCGAAGAACCGCTTCGGCGCCATCGCGAGGAAGTTCTCGCCGCCGATCTGGACCAGCCCGAGGACCCCGGCGATGCCGAGCACGTAACCGATCGGCAGGCCGACCAGCAACAGCCCGAAAAAGGCGATGCCGACAAGGATCATTGGATCACACTCGGCTCGTAGTGGGACGGCGGTTTTTCCAGGCCGCCGACGTTGCGCAGCATGGTGACGGTGATCTGGAAAACGGTGAGCGCGGCGGCGACCGGCACCGACGCGAACGGAAAGAACATGGTCATGCCGAAGATCGTCGCATACTGGCCGGCGCCGGTTGTCGCCATCCCGAGACCGTAGACGAACAGGAACAGGAAGAAGCCGATGCCGAGCAGATCGAGCGACACCGTCAGCACCAGCCGCGCCCGCGGCGCCAGTCGGTGGGAAAAGAAATCCAACCCGATGTGCTCGCGCCGGTAGGCGCCGCAGGAGACGGCGAGCAGCGCCGCCCAGATCATCACGTAGCGGGCGAGTTCTTCGGTCCAGGTGGCGCCGAGGTCGACCAGGTAGCGCGAGACCACCCCGAACCAGACGATCGCGACCATGACCGCGACGAGAACGGCGCAAAGCCTCTCGACGAACCAGTTCAAGCGCCGACCGATAGTGTCCGCGGAAGCCGCGAGACGAGCAACCACAGGAAAGACCTCCCCAAAAAGAAACATATATTTCGTTTCAGGCAACCACGTAATATATTGTTTTCAATGGTTTTTATTTATGATTGCGCAAAAACAAAAGCATTTTTTTGACACTACGTCAAGAGAAATGAAAAAAAAATTTCAATTTCGTTGCGCCGGAAACACCCTCGCTGTAGGCTCCCGCGTAGGAGGAAATGGGAGATGATGACCGAGACCGAGGCCGGAAAACCCGTCGAAGGTCGCATTTTCGACGTCTACGACGGTCTGCCCGCATCCGAGCGGCGGCTCGCTGACGTGGTCCTGGCGTGTCAAGGCGATCTGGCGAGCTATTCGGCGTCGGAGCTGGCGGAAAGAGCCGGCGTGTCGAAGGCGACGACCTCGCGTCTGTTTCGCCGGCTCGGCTACGCCCGCTTCACCGACGCCCGTCGCGAGGCGCGCGATGGCGGGATGCTCTGGGGGTCGCCGCTGTCGATCGAACTCGGAAGACGGAAGCCCGGTCGACTCCCGCGATTTCCTCTCCGACCATCTGAACCGCGATCTCCAGAACCTGGGCCGGACCTTCCAATCCCTGCGGCCGGAGGCGATCGAGGCAGCCGTCGAGCTTCTCGTCGGGGCGCGGTGCGTCTGGATCATGGGATTCCGCAACAGCCATGCCCTCGCACACTACGCGCGAAGCGTGCTCACCACGATCAAACCGGATGTCCGGCTGGTTCCCGGTACCGCCCTCGAAGTCGCGGAGGATCTCGCCAGCCTCTCAGCCCGGGATGCGGTCCTGGCCATCGGACTCCGCCGCCGTCCTCAACTGTTCCGTCGCCTGCTCGCCCTGGTCAACCAGCGTGGCGTGCCGATCGTGATGGTCACCGACCCGACCGCGTCGACCGCGACCCGGCACGCGACGGTGGTGCTCCGCTGCCACAACTGGGGCTCGGCGATGTTCGATTCCTACGCCTCGGCGATCAGCGTGCTCAATCTCCTGTGCTCGCGCACCGCCGCCCAGCTCGGCCCCGCCGCCCGCGACCGCCTCGCCGTCATCGAGGACATCCATCGCGAGCTGGACGATCTGGTCTCCGGTTCCGGCGACCGTGCGATCCCGCCGGGATGAGCCGGACTCCGAGAGCCTGACCGATGCTGGAATTCGCCCTGGCGCTGTCCGTGTTCATCGCCGCCCACGCCCTGCCGAGGATCACCGGCCTGCGCGATCGGCTGATCGGCCGTTTCGGCCGGGCGCCCTACCTCGCCGGCTATTCCGCCCTGTCGATGGCGCTCCTGGTCTGGCTGATCTCGGCGGCGTGGCGGGCGCCTTACGTGGCGCTGTGGCACCCGAGCGCGGCGACGGCGGCGGTGCCGTTGATCGCGATGCTGCCGGCATGCCTGTTGTTCGCCGGCGCGGCGCTCCGGCCCAACCCGATCTCGGTCTCGTTCGTCGGCGGCGACGCCGATCGCGAGCACCCGGGCGTCCTGGCGATCACCCGCCACCCGATGCTCTGGGGCTTCCTTCTGTGGTCCGCCAGCCACGCCGTTGCCAACGGCGATCTCGTCGGCACGATCATGTTCGGCGGACTGGCGGCGTTCAGCCTCGCCGGCATGCGCATCCTCGGGAGCCGGGCACGGCAGCGGATGTCGCCGGATGGCTGGGAGCGCGCCACCGCGATCGCGTCGGGCTCCCTGCCCACCCGGCTGAAACGGGCGGCGTCACCGCGAACCGCGCTCGAAGCCCTCGCCGGCGCGGCGTTCTACGCGCTGCTGCTGTGGGTCCATCCCCTTCTCTTCGGCGTCGACCCGCTGGCGTTGCTGCGATAGTCGTTGGAGCCGCCGGCGGCGGCGAGCGGCGCATCAATCAAAAACCGCGGCGCAATAACCAATGAAATAACGCGGTCCATATGGGGAGTTCCGGATCGACGGGAGATATTAGCGAGATCTCTTGTCATGCATTCCGCATTCGCCCTGCGTCATAATTCCGCCGTCTTGCGTCGTGATTTGGGCAATCTACATCATATTTTGGCCAGGAAGAGCTCTTTACATGCTCGAGAGTGGCTTGGCGCGTTGCCGGGCAAACGGTTGATGAGGAGCATGTCATGAAGAACATTTCCGCATTCGGTTCCGCCCTGGCGCTTGCGGTTGCCCTCGGCGCTTTCCCCTTGGCTTCGGCGAAAGCCGACAAGGCCGCGGAAGTGGCCGCAAAAGCGGCTTACGAACAGGCCAAGGCCAAATGCGAAGCCATGAGCAGCCAGGAAGCGAAACTTCAGTGTTACCAGCAGGCCGATGAGGACCTCAAGGTCGCCCTGCAGGAGGCCATGAAGAAGTAAGATTAAACTCCCCGGAGACCCCCGCCTCCCCGTGGGCGGGGGTCTCCTTTTTTTATCCGTTTTTCGACGTCTCACGCTTTCGGCCGACGGCTTCGTTCGACGTCTGCCGCCTCGACCAGATCCGCCATCTCCAGGTCGATGCCGCGCCCCCGCGCCCGCAGGCCGTCGATCACCCCGGCCCTGTCCTCGGACGACCGGTTCTGCGACATCTTCCATTTGCCCTCGATGCGGTCGAGCCCGACTTCGAAGCCGATGATCGCCCGACACATGGCGTCGATGAAATCGGCCGGCGCGTCACTGATTCTCCACGGTCGCTGAAAGCCGCTCTCGTGACGGTCGGTGAGGGCAGCCAGATGGGCGCGTAGCTTCACCGGATCCTCGATCGCCTCGGCCTTTCCATAGGCATGGATCGCCACGTAGTTCCAGGTCGGAACGACCTTCCCGGTGAGCGGCTTCGTCGGATACCAGGACGGCGTGACGTAGCCTTGCGGCCCCTGAAAAATCAGCAACAGCTCCCGGCCGTCACCGATCGCGTGGGCGTGGGGATTGGCCCGGGCGAAATGGAACCGGATCGTGCCGAGCGGAGCGGGCTCGGGATCGAGCTCGATCGGCGCGTGGGTCGCCACCAGACCGTCGGCGCCCTGCCCGACGATCGCTGCCGCCCCGATGTCCCTCATCGCCCCATGCAGCACATCGGTTCTTTGCTCGCGAAACGCATCCGGCACGTACATGATTCGCTCCCAGCCTTATTTCTTATCGGGGGAAGGCGCTCCGAGATTCAACCGGCGGATTTCGAAGTCACACGCGTGGACCGTTCGCGCATCGACTCGATCACATAATAAAAAACGGGCACCAGGATCAGCGTGAGCAGGGTCGCGCCGCACATGCCGCCGAACACGGTGATGCCGATGGAGGCCCTGGACAGCTCGCCGGCGCCGCCCCGCAAGAACAGCGGAATGGTGCCGACGATCAGGGCGAACGCGGTCATCAGGATCGGCCGGACCCGGTCGCGGGCGGCGTCGCGGATGGCGTTGACGATCGTTTCGCCGTCGTCCCGGCGCCGTTTGGCGAACTCGACCATCAGGATCGCGTTCTTGGCCGCGAGGCCGATGAGGATGGTCAGGCCGATCTGGGCATAGATATCGACCGGCTTGCCGGCCACCCACAGCGCCAGGTAGGCGCCGAGAACCGCCGTCGGCACCGCCAGGATGACGATCAGCGGCATCGCCCAGCTCTCGTACAGAGCCGCGAGCAGGAGGTAGACGAAGAGAACCGACACAGCGAAGACGATGGGCGCCAGGTTGCCCGAGGCCTCCTGCTGATAGGTGGTGTCGGTCCACTCGTAACCGAAGCCTTCGCCGAGGGTCGCGGCCGCCACCTCCTTCATCGCCGCGATGGCTTCGGCGGAGCTGACACCGGGCGCGGGCGTTCCGTTGAGCTTGGCCGAGGGATAGAGGTTGTAGTGGGTGACGGTGAACGGCCCGTCGGTGGGTCGGAGCGTAATCAGCGTGCCGAGCGGGATCATTCCGCCGTCCTTGTTGCGCACCTTGGGGCGCAACACGTCGTCGGTGGTTGCGCGGGCGTCCTTCTCCGCCTGGAGGATGACCTGATAGACGCGGCCGAACCGGTTGAAATCGTTTACGTAATAGGACCCGAGGAAGATCTGGAGGGTCTCGAACACGTCGTTGACGTCGACGCCCAGCAGCTTGGCCTTTTCCCGATCGAGATCGACATGGTACTGGGGGGTATCGGTGGCGTAGTCGGTGAAGACGCCGGCGATCTCCGGACGCTTCACCGCCGCCGCGATGAGCTTTTGCGCTTCGCGTTCGAGGGCCTCCGGCCCGGCGTCGAACAGATCCTGGAGTTCCAGGGCGAAACCGCCGATGGTTCCGAGGCCGAATATGGGCGGCGGCTGGGCGATGACGACCAGCGCGCCATCGATGGGCGCGGTGTTCTTGCGTGCCGCCGCCAGGATCGCGGGCAGTTGCACGTCCGGCGCCGTCCGCTCCGACCAGGGCTCGAGAACCCCGAAGATGGCGGCCATGTTCGACTGGGTCGCGAAGTTGATGATGTTCAGGCCGGTGACGGCGACCGTCGCCTTGACGCCGGGGATTTTCAGCAGCGCGGTCTCCACCTGGGTCGCAATCTCCTCGCTCCGCTGCAGCGAGCTTCCCGCCGGCAGGGCGACCACCGAGATGAAGAACCCCTGGTCCTCGTCGGGCAGGAACGACGTGGGCACCGTGGTGGTCAGCCAGTAGATCGCTCCGAGCGCGCCGGCGAACATGACGAGCAGCAGGTACCGCATCCGGACCAGCCGATCGACCCCGTTGCGGTAGCCCTCGCGGCCGCGGTCGAACGCCCCGTTGAACTTGCGGAACAGCCAGAACTTGCTCTCGCTGTCGTGGGTGCGCAGCAAAACCGCGCACAGGGCCGGACTGAGGGTCAGGGAATTGAAGCCGGAAAAGGCGACGGCGATGGCGATGGTCAGGGCGAACTGGCTGTAGAGCTCGCCGGAAATCCCGGGCAGGAACGTGACCGGTATGAACACCGCCATCAGCACCGAGGTCGTCGCGACGATCGGGCCGGTGACGTCGGCCATCGCCGCCTTCACCGCGTCGCGGACCGAGGGGGCTCCCATCCGCAACCGCCGCTCGACGTTCTCCACCACGACGATGGCGTCGTCGACCACCAGCCCCACCGCCAGCACCATGCCAAGCATGGTCACCACGTTGATCGAGAACGAGGAGACGTACATCACCGCGAACGTGGCCACCAGCGACACCGGTATGGCGATCACCGGGATCACCGCCGCGCGCCACGTCTGCAGGAAGATGAAGACGATGAGAACCACCAGCAGGATGGCGTCGCGGAGCGTGTCGATGACGTTGGAGATGGACTCTTTGACGAACGGCGTGGTGTCGTAGACGATCTCGTAGGCCATGCCCTGCGGGAACCGGTCGGAGAGCCGTTCCATGCGCTCGCGGATCGCGTCGGCCAGCGCCAGCGCGTTGGCCCCGGGGAGCATGAAGATTCCGATATTGGCGGTGGGGCGGTGGCTGGTCTTCGCCGTCGACCCGTACGATTCGAGCCCGAGTTCGGCGCGCCCGATGTCGCCAATGCGGACGATCGAGCCGTTCTCGCTGGTGCGCACGATGATGTTCTCGAACTCCTCGACGGTCTCCAATCTCCCGAGCGCATTGAGTTGGAACTCGAACATCTGCCCGTCGGGTGCCGGCGCCTGTCCGATCTTGCCGGCCGCAACCTGGACGTTCTGGTCGGCGATGGCGGCCGCGATATCCCCCGCGGTTACCCCGAGGTTGGCCAGTTTCTCCGGATCCAGCCAGATCCGCATGGCGTACACGCTGCCGCCGAACAGCTCGACATTGCCCGTTCCCGGGATACGGTTGAGCGGGTCGACGATATGGATCTGGGCATAGTTGTTGAGGAAGGCCTGGTCGAACGTCCCGTCCGGAGAGACGAGGTTGACCGCGAGCAGGATCGCCGGGGTCTGTTTGACGACGACGACCCCGGCGCGCTGGACGATGTCGGGCAGCCTGGGCAGCGCCGCCTGAATTTGATTGAGCACGTCCACCTGGCCGGTATCGACGTCGTAGCCCACGGCGAACGTCACCGTGATCGTGGACTGGCCCTCGTTGTCGCTGATCGACGACATGTAGATCATGCCTTCGACGCCGTTGATCTGCTCCTCGAGGGGCAGGGTCACGCTCTCGGCGACGACCTCGCTGCTGGCGCCCGGAAATGACGCCTGCACCTGGACCTGGGGCGGCAGGACCGACGGGAAGTGGGCGGTGGGAAGCTGGGTGATGCTGATCGCCCCGACCAGGATCATGATGATGGCGATGACCGAGGCGAAGATCGGGCGATCGATGAAAAAGTTGCTCAGCATCGATCGCTTGCCCCTGGGCGCGCCATTCCCCCGCCCCCGCCGCCGTCACGCGCCGTCACGAAGCCGGTTCGCGTTGCGGCGACACGGTCTCGCCGGTCTTGAGCGTCCGGATGTCCGACACGACGACGAGTTCGCCCGTGCTCAGGCCGCTCTCGACGACGTAGCCCCCGGTTCCCACCTGGCGGCCGAGACCTATTTTGCGCCGTTCCAGCTTGTTGTCCTTGCCGACGACCATCACGAAACGCTGCCCCTGGATCGACGACACCGCCTTGGCGGGCACCACCAGCGCGTCGGGATCCTCGCCGATGTGCAGGCGGACGAGCGCGAACTGGCCCGGCCGGATCCTTTGGCCCGGGTTGGAAATGGTGGCGCGCATGGTGATCGTTCCCGTCCCCACGTCCGCCGAGTTGCTGATGAACGACAGCGAACCCTTGAACACGTCGGTCGTCGAATGCGGCAGCGTCATCGTGACCTCGAGCGGAGCCTTCGCCTGCTGCGCCTCGATCAGCAGCAACTCGGTTTCCGGCGGGCTGAAATAGACGTAGATCGGGTCGAGTTGGACCAGCGAGGCGAGCGCCGTATCGTTGGCCTTGACCAACGCGCCGATGTTGACGAGGGTCCGCCCGACACGGCCGTCGAACGGCGCCTTGATTTCCGCGAAATCGAGATTGATTTTCGCCTGCTGGATCCCGGACTTGTAAACATCGATGGCGGCTTCGGTCTTCGCCTCCAGCTCGATCGCCTGATCGAGGCTCTCCCGGGCGGCGGCGCCGGCCCGGGCCGCGGCCGCGTATCGCTTTTGCGAGGTCTTGGCGTATTCGCGGATCGCCTCCTGCTCCTGGAGCTCGGCCTGCTTCTGGTCGAGCACCGCCTTGAACGGGCGCGGGTCGATCACGTAGAGCGTGTCGCCCTTGCCGACGTCGCTGCCCTCGGTGAATCTCCGCTCGAGCAGATATCCCGTTACCTGAGCCCGCAGTTCGATGGCTTTCACCGCCGCCGTGGTGCCGGTGTACACGCGGTCGTCGGGGACCGACTGCTCCACGACCTCGGCGACCGAAACCTTTGGCGCGGGTTTTCCGGCACCCGTCTTGTCATCGGCGCCCTGCGCGATTGTGCCGTCGCCCGCCGCCGCGAGCACCAAGGCTCCGGCAACCGAACCGACGACAATCGGCCGCCTGCAAACCGCACGAACAAACATCACGGCACTCGTCCTCCCCGGGCGATGCGAACCAATCGCATTGAGACGCCATAAGTCTTCCCTGTCAAGCGACTAGGGCGGGCGAACTCGAGACGAACTCGAACAGGCTTCACCGGCCACTTGATCTGCACGCTACCGGCGAAAAGGGCGCAATGGGCCCGTTTCGTTGCATCGGTGAAGGTGCCGGCATCGGCGGCGGCGATGAGAGCCTCCATTGCCGCGCGCCGTCCAGCGGGTGTCTATTTGTGATTTCAAAGCAAAGATGATTTGATGAAATTGCCTATTATCATTTCCCTAGCAACAACCTAAATTCATGGCTGCACGCATCACGTGCAAAAGCTAAGGAATGACAAGATATGACACACACATCCAACGATCCCCGCGACCTGAGCCCGGAGACGGTTCTCCGGGAGGCGCGGGAAGCCCGCGACCAGGCGCTCTCAGCCTTGATCGCCGGCGCCGCGACGGGCCTCGGGCATCTCGCCGCGACGGTGGGCCGTGGCCTGGAGCGAGCCAGCCGGCGCATCGTCTCGGCCGTGCTCTCCGCCCAACGTCGGCGGGCCGCGATCCACCAACTGCAGGCGTTGGACGACCTGCTGCTCAAGGATATCGGGATCTCCCGAAGCAACATTCCGTTCGTGGTCGACCAGCAGTTGTCGGCGCAGCGGGCGGCACCAACCGGATCGGGCAAGGGTGGCGAGATCGCCGCGTTCCCCGATCGGCAAGCGACCGCCGCGAGCCCCCGCGTCCTGCTCCGCCCCGCCGCCTGAGCGAACGATGCGACCGACCCTGTCAAGCGTTCACAACCGTTTCGGCGATCGCCAATATGACGTACGGCAGAAGCACCTGATCCCTCTCCCGACGGGTCCTGAGTAGCAAAGTCCCGACTCTAGTGGCATCTGCGTCATATGTCCGAACATGGTTTGATTGTCAGACGTTCCGCGCCGAACGGCGCGAGATCAGGTCAGGCACCGCCGCCGGAACGCACTCATTGCGGCCAGAGAGAACCCCAGTAGCACCACCGTCGACGGTAGGGGGACGGCCACGGGATCCGGGACGAAGAAAAACCCAGCATCGTCGCCATATCCGTTGGCCTGGCCGATAACCAGGCCGCCGGTGCCGTTGAGAAATTGAGGGTAGGTGTAGGAGACAACTTGGCCGGTGTCGGCCACCTGGATGTAGCGGTCCATGGTTGGGTCGTAAAAGAATCCGGCATCGTCGCCATACCCGCTGGCCTGGCCGACAACCAGGCCGCCGGTGCCGTTCAGAAACTGAGAGTAGGTGTAGGAGACAACTTGGCCGCTGTCGGCGACCTGGATGTAGCGGTCCATGGTCGGGTCGTAAAAGAACCCGGCATCGTCGCCATACCCGTTGGCCTGGCCGACAACCAGGCCGCCGGTGCCGTTCAGAAACTGAGAGTAGGTGTAGGAGACAACTTGGCCGCTGTCGGCCACCTGGATGTAGCGGTCCATGGTTGGGTCGTAAAAGAACCCGGCGTCGTCGCCATACCCGTTGGCTTGGCCGATAACCAGGCCGCCGGTGCCGTTCAGAAATTGAGAGTAGGTGTAGGAGACAACTTGGCCGCTGTCGGCCACCTGGATGTAGGTGGCTCCGGCGGTCGCGCTCCAGAGCAACGCCAATACGGCCGCTGCCAAACCCGAAAGTGTTGCTCTCCTCATACCCATCAACCTTGTTCGCCAGGATTTCCCACGTAGGGTACAATCAGTAACTGTAGCACGCAAGGGCTCCACTCACAACGAGCTCAGCGTTTTCCCGCAGGCCATGTGCCGATCCAGCCGAGAAAGTGGCAAGCTGCCGAAGCAACATTCCGTTCGTGGTCGACCAGCAGTTGTCGGCGCAGCGGGCGGCACCAACCGGATCGGGCAAGGGTGGCGAGATCGCCGCGTTCCCCGATCGGCAAGCGACCGCCGCGAGCCCCCGCGTCCTGCTCCGCCCCGCCGCCTGAGCGAACGATGCGACCGAAGGACCGATCACGTACGTCTGCATCCCGGACGAGACGAACCGGGCGCGGTCCCCGGCGAACGGTGCCGGCCGCGCCCCATCGCCTTCGGTACCGGCGCCGTTAGCCGGCACCGGTTACGACACGGTGCGCTGCGCGGAGGCCGGAAGAGCCACGATCCGTCTCATCTGCGCATCGTCGAGCAGCGACGGATCCCGCAACGCGTCGATGAAGAAGTCGGTGGTGTCGACGCCCCAGAACGGCGTCCCGGCAAAGACGAACGTCGGCACGCCGAACGGCACGGCGATCTGTTGATGGCCGTGGGCTCCAATTCCTGGATTCTACCGGACGTGTCGGAATTCTTTACAGTTTCGTATTCGGCCAATTTTTCAATAACCATTTGAGAACAATAATCAATCCGCCAAGGCGCGCATCGTGTCAGGCAGGCGGCGGGCCGGATGTCGGAATCCCTTGCACTTTCAATAACGCCCGCGAAAAGCCTCTAATCATTTCTATTCAAACACGAATTCTCCTTCCCGCCGGTCCAGCGGCGGCAGGACCGCCGGAAGAAGCGTAGGGATTTTTTACACTTTTGGTGAATAGCGAGAACCGCGTTTTTCCCAATTCATTGAAAACACTTGAACATAAAGAAATTGGCACGAATTTTGCTGAATGCTCGGGGTCGGATAGCGGGGATTTTTGCAGTCGGTCGACGGCGCCCCGATGCTTCGCCGTCACCTTTGGAAAACGCTGGACTTCGTGTTGCGGCAGGATAGCCGCGCGGTTGCCGGGGAATACCTCGGCGCCGGTAACAACGAGTCGGCGACCGACCGCCGACGGGGAATGGAGACGGACATGAAAAGACTGGTATTTGCCCTGGGGAATGCGCTCATCGCCTTGGCCTTCGCGGCCGGTCCGGCATCGGCCTATTTCGTCGAGATCGACACCTTTACGGTCACCAGGAACGGCACCGATATCTTGGTCGACGACTTCGCCGATAGCACTCCGCCGCCCAGCACCCCAGTGGGTTCACCGACCACCTATGGCACGAACGGGACCTTCGCCGAAGCCGGTACCGTCGCGACCATGACCACGGCCACCGGGGCGGCGAACGTCTTCGGCGGCACCAACTTCATCAGGCACAGTGCGACCTTGCTCACGAACATTCAGCCCGGAAACGCGGCCGGACTCAGGAGCAACCTTACGCTTGCGGTGGAGGGCTTGTTCGATGTGAACATTCCCACCAACAACCGGGAATTGTACGGTGTCTATTTCACCGACGGCACGGGGGGCATGACCGGCGACGACCAGCTGGAAATTCGGCTGGTCAGGAACCAGGCCGGGCAGGTCGGGATCCAGTTCCAGCGCGTCGATTATGTGGCCCAAGTGGCCACGGGGATCGAGAGCATCGGGCTGCTGGCCGCGGTCGGTGCCCCCGCGCTGGCCGACACCACCAACGACCAGCTGTTGCTGCGTCTGGACAGGCCGTCGATCGCCAGCAACCTCATTACCGCCTCGTACGAGTATTTCGACAACGGCACCAGCCTCGGCCTCGTCTCGTTCGCCAACATGGGGAGCATCTTCAACGGCGAGGACTGGACCCGTGCCGGCTTCTTCGCCCGCGTCGCGCGCGCCGTTCCCGAGCCCGGCACCCTCACCCTCTTCGCCTTCGGCCTCGCAGGGTTGGGGTTGATGAGACGGAGAAAGCGGGCCGCGGGTTCATAACCCCCCTGCACGATGGCAATTCCCGGAACGGCGGTCACGAAGACCGCCGTTTTCGCATATGTCGAATGGTCGCTCGGGGTCACGTACCGCCCGAGTGCCCTTGATGCCGAAACCATATCGCCGTTCCGGCAACGAACGCTTACCCCGACCCTGTCAAGCGGCCGCAACCGCTTCGACGGTCGCCAATATGACGTATAGCGGAACCGCCTCATCCCTTTCCCGACTGGTGATTTCTTAGCCATGACCGGAAGTCGAGGGGGCGGATGCCAGGGGCCCACTCTCCGGCCTATCAGGACTTGCCGACGGTGAGATCGAGCACTACCACGTCGATCAGCGGCTGCCGCGATTTCGGGATTTGTGCGATCAGCATCTCGCGCATCTCGCCGGGCGTCTTGGGCGTGCTAAGGCCTTTCGGGGGAGCTTTCAAACGCCGGCCAGACTTGGACGGCAGGTCACCACACCACAGCACGCAATAGATGCCGCGCTGTTCCGACCGCCAGTCGATCAAGTATTGCAGGTCAAGCTGTCCGGTAGCGGCATCCCAGACATCTTTATGCCATTGGCCCTTTACCTCCATCGGCAGCTGAAGTTGGCCACAGGCAAACGCTAAATCCGCGCGTTTGGTCTTCGGCATGTCGGCTTCGGTGATGCGCATAACACCATAGTGTTTGAGTTCGGGTTCGATCAACGCGGCCAAACGGTCTCGGCAGCGGTTCTCGTCATGCGGCACGCCAGCGTCGTTCCAGAAATCGCGGATCTGGTCAAGGTCGTCGCCGACAAGCTTCTTTTGGGCGACAGCAAGTTCCTCGACGACTAGCGCTTTGAGATCATCGGCGTTGGAGGGCGGCCCTTCCATCAGCAACTCGGCCAGGCTTTTTGGCAGCAGCGGTGCAAGATCCTCCTCGGCGTGCTTTTCGTTGCTGTTCTGCTGCCATATGCCGGATCAGCTCGCTATAGCTATCAACCGGGTCCGCGATCAGCGCCTGGATCGCGTCACTCGCCTCGGCAGTCGTGTCATCGGCGATACGGTTGATCAGAGCGCGCAGAAAGTCAGTCGCATCAAAGGGGTTGGTGTCGCCCGAACTGCTACCCTGCATCACCGCATAAGGCCATTGCGCGCGAAATTCCGAGACGATCCATTTCGCCTGCGCGGGCGAGAGCGGTAGCATGCTACCATGGCGTTGTAGCTGGAGGCGATCGCGGAGGAACCAGATGAATTCCGGGTTTCGGGCGCCAATGCCTGCAAGGTCTATCAACACAGCGTCGAAGCGTACCAGCACGTCGATCGCAAGCCAGGCCAGCATATGATCGAGGTTGCGAAACACTGCACTGGCACGCGTAGCCGCGATCGACTCCAAGGTCGCCAGCGCTCCAGAATGGGTGAGGCAATCGACCAATTCGAGCTCGATATTCTCGGGTACATTTGGATAACTCGTGAGCCAGTCCCCGGCGAGCTTTGCCCCGGTCGGCTGCCAATCTTCGTCAGACGCCAGCATGTGGAGACCAGGAACGTGCGAACAACCTGCCGCAAGAGACGGCTCGATCCAGAGCCGGGCGAATTTCCGGCGATCCTTGGCGGTTGGAATGACAATCGCTTCAAGCGCCTCTTGAAGCGCTGGCAGGTCGTCATCGACGCACATGCCTTGATAATTGTGGCACAGCAGCAGCCCGGTGGTTCGGACCTCGGGTGTCAGGTCGGAAAAACCTTTGCCCGCCCGCTGTCTAGCTAGCAAGCCTCCCATTATCGCGAAGCAATAGTTCCACGTCTTGCCCGCAGCGAAGCCCTCCGTGATTTCCACGGGTGTTGGAAGGTCAGTGCGCTGAAGCACGGCTTCGAGACCAACCATTGCGTCGTTCCCGAGGCCGGAACCGAGCCATTCGGCGATTTTATCGGCCGGCGGCTGATCGCGGCGCAGGTCGTGGAAGAGTCCTAGATAGGCCTGGGCCGGTTTCAAAATCGCACCAAGGTCACCGGCGCGAACCGCTATGCGCTCCGCAGCATATTCACGTCGGGCGGTCTCGTTGGCTATCCGCCTCCTTCTATACCGCTTCGCAGCTTCACGCTCCTGCCGTATCTGCCGTGTCGACTTCTTGGGATTTTCGAGCTCGTGCACGAAGGCTTCGAGCTGTGCATCCCCGCGCTGAAACTTTTGGCTGGTCGTGCGCACATTAGGATCAAACCCGTCAGGACCCATCCCAAGTCGCATGAGGTCCCGCCAATCCTGCCGCAACTCTGGGTTCTTGTTGTCTTCGCCAACCAGTTCCTCGAGAAGCCTAATCAAATCCTTGGTGCGTAGTTCCAAGCCAACCATGCGCTCGTTAAGTTCGCCCTCCGACGCAAAAATGGTCGGCTCAGGACGTGCGGTACCGAGTACGTGATCCTGGATTGCCCAACGCAGATCATTGCGCTCCTGAAGCTGGTCTCGGATTTGTCCAATCTTGTTTCTGGACAAGCCCTCGGATTGCTTCAGTACCCCGAGCCAGCGCCAAACCGCCGCTGCGTCTGACGGCCGTATCGTCTCTTCAGTAATCGCGCGAAGCATGAGACCGGAGGTCAATTCGACGATGTCGTATCGGGTTTCCCAGTCGGTTCGATCAGCCAGAGTAGCATACTCCGCAACAAGGTTCAGCACGCCAACGAGCCGCGATGCTGGCAGCGAATTGATGATCCGGGTATAGCTGCGAAGCCCGGGTATACGCTGATGTTTGACCTGCGGCAGCGGGCTAATCGTTACTCCCATCTCGGCAAACACCGTCTCGACAAGGAGCTCATCCGAGATGTCGCAGTCAATGTCTCTCAAGGAGGTCCCGCGCAAGCTCCGTGGAATCAGCCGTACCTTGATTGCGCAGGTCATCGATCGCCTGCCGCCACCAGGTTCGGTCGTGATGGGGAAGCAGTGCTTTGGCGGCAGCGTCGCGCTCGCGGTAGAAGCGCTCATCCGACAACAACACGGCTTCTAACGTCGCCCTGAGATCGGCGGCAAGCTCCGTTTGTTCGAGTCCTTCGATCAGCAGCGACCGCAAGTGTTCATTACTCTCCGCCGATACGATTACGCTGTCGATCTTGTCACGCAGTCGGGGAATCATCAGCCCAGCAGCGGTGTGGCTGTCCCAGTCCTGCACGCGAAAATACGGATCGACCTCGGCCAGACTGCATAGTGCATCAAACATGCAGTCGGCTTGCGCTGCAGTCAGTCTCGCCGTCTCGCCATAACGCAGCACGCCGAATGGATCGGCGGCAATCACCTGCTCTGCCATCGCCGAGCTTTGAAACGCGAGCCAAGCGTGCAGGCCGCGTAAGCTCGCCGGCACCCCGCCGCTGCCATGCAACTGGGCGAGCAATCGCCGCTGTGCGCGCGGCGTCGTTGCCTGCTGCGCCAGCCATCGGGCGCCAAGATACTCTGCGATTACTCTATGGAGCGGCTTCGCGCGTCCGACGCCGACGCTCTGGAACAGTTTCGATGCAAAGATCGCCCGGACTGCCTCGGCACCGGGCAGGGTTTCGAAATCGGCAAGCCGAACATCGCTGTCCTGAACATTCAGCGGGCCGGTTACGCTTGCAGCTTCCGCTCCGGCAAACAGCAGCCCAGCCATGATCGCGCCGGCGGCTGACAGCGCCGAATCGGCTGTAATTTGGCCGAGCCCGCTATCCTGCCGATCGGGACCATGCTCCGGCCAGATCAGCGTACAAACCCGCTCGAACAAATCTGCGCGCGTCAAGGGTAGGTGCGTATCGCACTCGGCAACTCGCCCCATCAATCCGAGCGTGAGGGGGTTCCGATACAGTTCGGCCAGCCTATGCTTGTCGAGGTGATCGAGCACATGGTCCGCATTCGCCTTTGCAAAACGCTGGACCAGGAAGGCTCTGGCTTCCATCTGGCTCAACGGTTCGAGTACAAAAACGCTGGGATCGGCACCGTAAATCTGACGCAGGTTCGTCACGCTACGCGCCTGCCATTCACGGGTGCGACACGACAGGATGAACTCGGGTGAGCCGGCAGCCTCCAGTTGAGCCAGGATCATGTCGACGGCATCCCCCTCGCGGCGCGCCATTGCTTCGTCCAGCCCGTCGATAATGAGTGGCTTAACGAATTGGGCCGGATCCTTGCTCAACATGAAACGAACGGCGGTGATAGGGGTCACCTCAAGCTTGCGGCCCGCCTCGCGCATGAGTTCGCTCTTGCCCATGCCCGGCTCACCGAGCACGATTTTCGGTCCTGTTGTCGCAAGCATCTCGCTTTCGTCGACTTGGCGGCTGTCCCCCTTGGAATTGGTAAAGCGGAGATGGCGCAGTAAGTAGCCGCCTGTCGCCCCGCCAAGGCCGGTTTTATCGACGGGCAAGAACGGGGCGCTAATCATGGTCGCTCCTCACGAATTTCGATCATGCTTCCGACGGCAGCGCAGCCAAGGCTTGGTAGGGCAACATTTCGGCCAACTTCGCGCCGAGATCGCAGCCACCGATCGTCACCGTCGTGATGCCGCGGTAATGAGCGCCCCGACATAGAGGTGACCCTTAGTATCGGACATAAGAGTAACTCTTTTCACTATTTGGCAAGAGATGTGAAAGCCCGCGTCTTGGTCTTCGAGACGCAAAAAACAAAGCGACAATCAGGGACCAAGTCAACTCCGGTCATCCAGTCGTAAATGGCGGGTAGTTCCGCTCTGGGTCAAGTGCGGTAGATACAGGCCTGCCCGCCACGTTCGGTATCGACAGCATAGCGGACCAGAAGTTCCGCCGCGAAACAGCGCAAGGCTCCCCTGGGATCACCGCCTTGCTTCGGTGTCCGCGCGTTACCGATTTCCGCTGGCCTCGCGGGCAATTGCTTTCGGACGTTCTCCACGCGGCGCACCAAGGTGGACGGGATACCGCCGCGATATCAGGAATATTTTCCTTGACTGCGCGCCGAGGAAGGTATATCTCTGAATAAAAAGCTCTTTGACATCGTGGACAGGGTGACGAAACCCGCTCGCCGACGGGTGAAGGGGGTCTCGGAGTGGGATCCGGCGGTGGATTGCGAAGGCGTGCCGGTAGCGGGAAATACGACGCTGAATTCGAAAAAATGTCTACTTTTGCTTCGGCAATTTTACCATTTAAATCAAGGCGCTATCGCAAATTCATGCCTACTTTTGTCTACCTGCCCGAAAAGGCCGGTCTAGCAAAATCAACGGCTTAGCCGAAAACATGTCTACTTTTGTCTACTTTTGTCTACCTTTCACATTGGGCACGGGGTGGTTTCGTTTGGAATCAACGGGTTGACCGCCACGGATCCGCAACGAAGGTAGACAAAACAGCCCCCGAGGTAGACAAAAAGTAGACAAAACGGCCGCCGACATCCGACGCCGGCGGCCCGTTCAGTCGAGGTGGAACGAATTGGCGATGGCGATCAGGTGGCGCAGCCGGCGTTCGTTCATCGCCCGGATCTCGGTGTAGTACCAGTGGCCGCCGGCCTCCTGCAGCCGCAGCACCATGTACTGGCGCAGCGGCCCGATCTGGTAGGCGCAATACAGCTCGCGCACCTCGCCGGCGGCGTTGTAGGCGGTGGCCGGCCCCTCGCAATACTCCAGCGGCAGCTCCGAGAGCTTGCGGAAGCCGCTGAACACTTGCGGGATCGCCTCCTTCAGCGCGTCGAACATCGGGTCGGTGAACGGGCTGTCGGGGCTGTCGAGCAAACTCTCGACCTCGTC
The DNA here is from genome assembly GCA_963772635.1 of uncultured Alphaproteobacteria bacterium. Taxonomy (GTDB): domain Bacteria; phylum Pseudomonadota; class Alphaproteobacteria; order Rhodospirillales; family Defluviicoccaceae; genus JAUXFS01. The sequence continues at coordinate 117,369 of CAVYYK010000044.1, read as the reverse complement.
CTCGCCGGCGACGTCGGCGGTCAGCCGGCCCTTGAGCCAGGCGTCGGCGTCGTCGACCGCGCCGACCACCTCGCGCAGCCTGACCGAGCTCAGTCCCGAGAACGCCCCTTCCTCCGGCCGCACGGTCAGTATCCCCCGCCAGTCGCCGCCGGACAACTCGTCGGGCTCGGCGGTGACGACGAAACCGGCCGGAATGTCGAACTGCTGCGCCGCCGCCGGCCAGCCAGCGAGCGCGAGCAGGGCGGTGAGCGCGAGCAGGACGCAGGGCGAGCTTGGAAGTCATGACAAGGATCCCTCGGCGTTTGTTGGTCCCGCCGTCGAGGATAGCAGGGTGCCCGCTGCGAAACCAACATCGGCGAGGGATTTGGCATCGCCGCTTTCGGGGACTATGTTGCGCCCATGTGCGGACGCTTTACCCAGATGCGGACGTGGGCCGAATTGCTCGAGATCTACGGGATCGCCGAGAGCCTGTCGCCGTCGAACTTCCCGGCCCGCTACAATATCGCGCCGACCCAGAACGTTCCCGTCGTCCGCCGGCAACCGAAGTCGGACGAGCGCGAGCTGGTGACCCTGCGCTGGGGGCTGGTGCCGTCGTGGGCCAAGGAGATCGGCATCGGCGCCAAGATGATCAACGCCCGCGCCGAGACGGTGGCGGACAAGCCGGCGTTCCGCGACGCCTTCAAACAGAGGCGCTGCCTGATCGTCGCCGACGGCTTCTACGAGTGGCAGGCGCAGCCCCAGGGTCCAAAGCATCCGGGCCCGAAGCAGCCCTATTTCATCACCACCGCCGATGGCCGCCCGTTCGCCTTCGCCGGGCTGTGGGAAGAGTGGTGGGACGCCGGCAGCACTCTGGTCGAGACCTGCACGATCATCACCACCGAGGCCAGCCCGGCGCTGCGGCCGGTCCACCAGCGGATGCCGGTGATCCTGACCGAGGAACGGTTTGACGCGTGGCTCGACGGAGTATCGGGGACAGGGGACGCCCGGGCGCTGCTCGCCCCCTACGCCGGCGAGCTGACCCTCCGCCCGGTCGGCCGGCGGGTCAACGACGTCGGCAACGACGACCCCGGATGCATCGAGCCGGCCGGCGAGACCCAACCGGCGCTCTATGCGGCGCCATCCGAATGATTTACAACGCGGATTCGATCTCAGCCTGTTCGCAAGCCAATACCGTCTTTCGATGACCACACCGATTGCCCCCCACGGCGGCACGCTCAAGGTTCTCTATCTGCCGCCCGACCGGATCGCCGAGGCCAAGCGGCGGGCGATCTCGCTCAAGTCCTGGACCCTCAGCCAACGCCAGCTCTACGACGCGATGCTGCTGCTCAACGGCGCATTCTCGCCGCTCGAGGGCTTCCTCGGCCAAGCCGACTACGACCGGGTCGTCGACGAGATGCGGCTCGCCGACGGCACCCTGTGGCCGATCCCGGTCACCCTCGACGTCCGTCCCGACTGGGCGGACGGCGTGGCTGTCGGCGACGACATCGCGTTGCGCGACGCCGAGGGATGGCTGGTCGCGACAATGACCGTCTCCTCGATCTGGGTACCCGACAAGGGGCGCGAGGCGGAACGGGTGTTCGCCACCCGCGAGCCGTCCCATCCCGGGGTCGACTATCTGATCAACTACACCCATCCGGTCTATCTCGGCGGCCGCCTGGTCGGGGTCGACCCTCCCGTGGAGTACGACTTCAAGCACCACCGCCACGACCCGGCCGACCTGCGCAGGCTGTTCGAGCAATGGGGCTGGTCGCGGATCGTCGCCTTCCAGACCCGCAATCCGATGCATCGGGCGCACCAGGAGCTGACCTACCGCGCGGCGCAGATGGCCGAGGCCAACCTGTTGATCCACCCGGTGGTCGGCACCACCCAGCCGGGGGACGTCGACCATTTCGCCCGGGTCCGCTGCTACGAGCACATCCTCAAGCTCTACCCCGAGCAGACGACGATGCTCAGCCTGCTGCCGCTGGCGATGCGGATGGCCGGACCGCGCGAGGCCGTCTGGCACGCGATCATCCGCAAGAACTACGGCTGCACCCACTTCGTCGTCGGCCGCGATCATGCCGGTCCCCGCACCAACAGCGACGGCACCCCGGTCTATCCTCCGTACGCCGCGCAGGAGCTGTTGGGTGAACTGGCGCCGGAGTTGGGGATCACGATGATCCCGTTCCGCGAGGTGGTCTACGTCCAGGAGCGCGGCCAGTACGTCGCCCGCGACGAGGTCGAGCCCGGCGAGACGGTGATGGCCCTCTCCGGCTCCGAGTTCCGCCGCCGGCTCCGGGAGGGGATCGACGTGCCCCAGTGGTTCTCGTTCCCCGAGGTCATCGAAGAGCTGCGCCGGAGCTTCCCGCCCCGCCACCGCCAGGGCATCACCATCCTGTTCACCGGCCTCTCCGGCGCCGGCAAGAGCACCCTGGCCAAGGCGCTGATGGTCAAGCTGATGGAGCTGGGCGGGCGGGCGGTGACCCTGCTCGACGGCGACCACGTGCGCCAGCACCTCTCCAGCGAGCTCGGCTTCTCCAAGGAGCACCGCAACCTCAACGTGCTGCGTATCGGCTACGTCGCCAGCGAGATCGCCAAGGCCGGCGGCATCGCCATCTGCGCGCCGATCGCGCCCTACGCCGACATCCGCAGGCGGTTCCGGGCGCTGGCCGAAGCCCAGGGCGGGTTCGCCGAGATCTACGTCTCGACCCCGATCGACGTCTGCGAGCGGCGCGACACCAAGGGCCTCTACGCCAAGGCGCGGGCCGGCCTGCTCACCCAGTTCACCGGCATCGACGACCCCTACGAGGAGCCCGTGGACGCCGACCTGGTGATCTCGACCGAGGACCAGACCCCCGAGGAGGCCGCCCAGCGCATCCTGCTCAAGCTGGAGAACCTCGGCTTCATCAAGTGACCGGCGGATCGGCCGACCCCCGACCGCGCGAGAACGCCGCCCGCCACCAGATCGGCACCAGCGCGAGGCCGAGCGCGGCGAGACCGGCGAGATACACGGTTCGCGACGGCGCCCACGGCGGCGCCGGACTGCCGCAAAGCCAAGAACCGATCGCGATCAACAAACAGAACAGCGAGACCGCCGACACCACCACCATCAGGCTGCCGCGCCACAACACCGCCGCTCCCCGATCCTCGACGCCTAAGGACCGGGCCACCGGCGACCAGAAACCGGGCGGAACCGCCTTGCGATAGAACCCCTGAAGGACGTTCTCCCGCTCCGGCCCCAGGATCAGCGCCGCCGCGACCGCCGCCGCGGTCGCCAGGACGGCCATGATCAGCAGCCGCACCGCGTCGTCCTCGGGACCGGGAAGCGCCACGAGCAGGATCGGCGCCAGCACCAGCGACGCCAGGATCGCGGCGATCTCGCCGGCCGCGGTCATCCGCCACCACAGCCAGCGCAGCACCAGCGGCACGCCCATTCCGGCGCCGAGCAGGAGCGACGTCTGCCAGGCGGTGCGGATCGAGGTGAGTTGGGTCATGACCGCCAGCGAGATGACCAGGATCAGCAGGTTGGCGGCGCGCGCCACCCATACCAGCGACCGCGGACCGGGCTCGCGCTTCAACACGTGGCGGCAGAAGAACCGCGCATAAAGGTCGTTGGTCCAGTACGACGCGCCCCAGTTGAGGTGGGTGTCGACGGTCGATGCCAGGGCGGCGAGCATCGCGGTCAGCATCAGCCCCTTGACCCCGGAAGGCAACATCTCGGCCATGCCGCGGACGTAGGTCATCTCCCGCTGGGCGGTCTCGACGGCGAGCGGCGCCGTCGACGCCGGATCGGGCGGGAACAGGATCAGCAGCCCCAGCCCCAACGGCAGCCACAGGAGGCTGCGCAACAGGATCTGGGCGAAGGTGAACACCACCGCCGCCTGCTTGGCGTCCCGGTCCGAGCGGCAGGCCATGGTGCGCTGGGCGAGATAGCCGGTGCCGTCGGCGTTGAGCTGCACCAGCCATTGCAGCGCGAACACGCCGAGCAGCGCCCAGCTCACGTCCCGGGCGTTCCACGGATCGAAGGCGAGGATCTGCGAGGGCGTGATCCCGTCGACGGTCCGCCCCTCGGCGGAGAGCGCGGCGATCTTCCCGGGCAGGGCCGAGAGGCCGCCGGCGTCGTCGACGATGATCCAGGCGAACACCAGGGTCCCGACGATCATCAGGGCGAACTGCATGACGTCGGTGTTGACGACGCTGCGCAAGCCCCCGGTGGTCGAATAGAGCGCGGTCACCGCGACGATCGCCAGGATCGACAGGAGGTTGTTGGCGGTGAGTACCCAGAGCTCGGGGCTCGCCGGATCGATGGTGAGCGGCACCCCCACCCAGGCGACGAAGTCCACCATCGGCGCGAACACCCCGGCGGGAAGCCACTGGTTCCAGAGCAGGAACGGCTCGGCGATGGTCTTGGCCGCGAACAGCACCCAGGCGAGGACGGTGCAGTTGAACAGGGTGCCGAAATAGAGCGCCTTGAAGGCGCGCAGCACCGCCGCCGACCGGCCGCCGTAGCGCAGCTCGGTCAGCTCGGCGTCGGTCAGCACCGAAGCGCGCCGCCAGCTCGCCGCCAGCAGGAACCCCAGCATCAGGAAGGCCAGGGCATAGATCCACAACCGCCACAGCGAGAAGATGCCGGCGACGGCGATCAGCCCGGTGACCAGCAGCGGCGTGTCCGCCGCGAACTGGGTGGCGGCCATGCTGATCCCGGCCTTCCAGCCGGGCAGCGTCCGCCCGGCGAGAAAGTATTCCTCCAGGTTCCGGCTCGCCTCCTTCCGCGACCGGAACCCGGCGGCCACCGCCCATACAATAAAGGCGACGACGATGGCGATATCGATGGCCGAAAGCACGGCGCCCCCTCTGGCCGTTGAAGACTTACGCCGTGACGGTCACCGACGGCTCGGGTGCGATTCGTGCCCTTCCCCGGGTCCGGGACTTATTAATTGCACGCGCCTATGGAGCCCGGTTGGCAGGTAACATTCCCCCACTTTGCACCGGAGAGATTGGCGCCGGTGAGGTTGACCTCGGACTCGGTCAGGTCGGTTTCTCCCAGATTGGCCCCGGTGAGGTCGGCGCCGGAGAGATTGGTGGACTCGACGTTGACCTCTTGGAACTGGGCGCCCTTGAGGTTGGCGCCGCTCAGGTTCGCCGAGGAGAGGTCGGCGAAGCTGAGGTTGGCGCCGGCGAGGTTGGCCTTCTGCAGATCGAGATTTTGAAGATCCGCAGACGACAGGTCGCAGCCGGGGCAACTCCCGGTCTTCTTGAGCTGCTCGACCGCCGACGGATCGAAGGCGTGGGCGCTGCCGAGCCCAGCGGCCAGAACCGCCGCCGCGATGAACACCATACCCGTTTTCCGAATCATGAGCTTCCTCCTCTCAAAGCCAGACCGATTGACTGGTGTTAACAGTGTAGCCTGGATTGCGGCCCGCGCAACAACGCCCAAGCGTTAGGACCGGCTGTGGCGGACCGGGCGACGATATGGCGAATGTCGTGGTGGAGGTAAATCCTAGCCAGCGCGCTGACGCTATGCCTCAACTACGCGCTGGTGCCGACGATGGTGCCGAAGACGCGGTCGGCGACGGTGTTGCCGGAGGTGGCGAACATGGTCTTGTAGATGTTGAGGGCGAACTGGCGCTTGCCGACCATCCAGGCCGCGGTTTAGTGGTTGATTGATCGCTGTTCAAGATGCCGGCACACTGCCGTAAACTCCCCGTCCGGGTAGCACGCTTGGCAAGTCACGAGTAGCCCCAAAAAGCAACTTTGAAAGGCGAGGATGACATGACCGAAGCCAGGGTCCGCCAACGGGCAAAGGCGAACGCCGGGCAGAAAAGCAAAAAGTGGGGAGCAACCGACGGGCAAGCCAACGACAAAATCCGCCTGGGGCAGTTCGATCCGGGAGCCGGTTCGATCAAAAGCCCGGCCGTGAATGCCGGCAGCAAGAACTTCGCCGGGGCGAGACGCGGCGCGGCGCGGTCGAGATAGGGATGCGCCCTTGAAACGCCGACCCGCCGCACTCACGCTGTGCTTGACACCTCGTACTGAACGGGAACAGGGACTTCGAGATGGATACGATCGTCGTTTTCGTGCACGGTTGGAGTGCCACCCACACCAACACCTATGGTCAACTGCCCGCACGCCTCGCCAATGAGGCGGGGCAACAGGGCCTGACGATCCAAACCAAGGAAATCTACCTCGGCCGTTATATCAGCTTCCACGACGAGGTGCGGGTCAAGGACATCGCTCGGGCATTCGAGACCGCCGTCGCGGAGCAGCTCGGATCGCTCCTGACTTCGGGCAATCGTTTTGTCTGCATCACCCACTCCACCGGGGGTCCGGTGATCCGTGAGTGGTGGCGGCGCTACTACCAACGACCGGGGGCTCCCGTCTGCCCGATGAGCCACATGATCATGCTGGCGCCGGCCAACTACGGCTCGGCGTTGGCGGTCCTCGGCAAGGGCAAGCTCGGCCGCCTGAAGTCGTGGTGGAGCGGCATCGAGCCGGGACAGGGCGTACTCGACTGGCTTGCCCTGGGCAGCGCGCCGGCGTGGGACCTCAACAAGGAGTGGATCGAGAGCGGCGACAAGCATATCGGGCCGAAGCGCGTCTATCCGTTCGTGATCACCGGTCAGACGATCGACCGCGCGTTCTACGACAACCTCAACAGCTACACCGGCGAACTCGGTTCCGACGGGGTCGTTCGGGTGGCCGCGGCCAACCTCCAGGCGAACTATATCCGCCTGGTGCAACAGGCCCCGGTCCCCAAGCCCGACGGCAAGCCCGGCCAGTTCCACGCTCCGGAGCTGAGGCTCGACGCCAAGCTGTCCGCCGCCAAGACCCCGCTGAGGATCGTCGCCGGCAAGTCGCACTCGGGCAACAGCAAGGGAATCATGAAGAGCGTGCAGGCCGCGGCCGGGACGAGCAAGGACCAGCCGACGGTGGACGCGATCTTCTCCTGCATCAAGGTGAACACCGACAACGACTACGCGGCGGTGGCCAGCGCGTTCGACGCGGCCAGCGCGCGGGTCCAGGAGGAGGAAAGGCTGGAGGTGGAACGCAGGAGACTGTTGCGGGACACCTACTTCATCCACGATCTGTTCTCGATGGTGATCTTCCGGGTGACCGACCACGAGGGCTATCCCGTCTCGGACTTCGACCTTGTCCTGACCGCCGGTAAGGACAACGACCCCAATCACCTGCCGCAGGGGTTCTTCGCCGACCGCCAACTCAACCCGAACAACCGCAACACGGTCACCTACTACTTCAACCACAGCGTCATGACCGGCTGTGATCCCGTGATGGACGGGAACGACGTGGTGCGCCCGAAGCTCGAAGGCACCGAGGCTCTGGGCCTCAAGATCGTCGCCCGGCCCGACACGGGATTTGCCCAGTACATGCCCTGCGCCATCACCGCGTCGACCGAGGTCCTGGAAGGCGCCCTCGTGCCTAACGCAACCACGATGGTCGAAATCGTTCTGCGCCGCGTGGTCGGCAAAGAGACCTTCCGCCTCGACAAAGGCATCGACACCCACAACTTCAAGGGCACGAAGCCGGGCGCGCCCCTTGGGGATTAAGGCCAGGTGATCCGGTGCCGAGGATGGTGCCGAAGACGCGGTCGGCGACGGTGTTGCCGAAGGACCATCCCTAAGCAGCTGCGAGCCTCGAAAATTATGCGCCTCTGCTGCGAAAAACAGGACGCGACTCAGATGCCAAGCACTTGGAAGCCCAGGCCGCCGCGATCCGCAAGAAGCAACGCTAGCGCGACCCCGAGCGACCGCTCCCGGCTGGTTTCAACCGTTCGGGCCAACGGCTGGAAACCAAAGCGAAGAGGGCAATAGCGGACACGGTCGCAACCCGCGGGGCGACGGCGGGACCGACGTCGTTGTTGGCGACGACGCGCCCCTGCCAAAGGCGATTGAAATTGACTTGCCTGCAGTGAGGGGCGACCAGTCGATGGGCCGTTCAGAGCAAGATCTTGGATCGCGCCCCTTTGTCGGCGCCCCGCCGCGGTTACGCGCTGGTGCTGATGATGGTGCCGAAGACGCGGTCGGCGACGGTGTTGCCGGAGGTGGCGAACATGGTCTTGTAGACGTCGAGGGCGAACTGGTTGCGCGTGAGCGCGGTGGTCGCCAGATCGAACTGGCGCTGGAAGTTCTGCTGGCTGGTCAGCATCTCGCGCTCCCGTTCGATCAGCAGCGCGCCGGTCTCCGCCCTGAAATCGCCGAGACGGATCGCGGCGCGGTTGTCGTAGTACGCGATCGCGGTCAGGGTGCCCTGGTAGCGATGGATTTCCAGATCCAGGTTCTTCTTGGCCGCGGTGAGGTCGGCGCGTGCACGGTCACGACCGTCCTGGGTGGACAGATTTTCGTAGAACCACGCGTCGACAAGGCCGATCCCCTCGCGGTCGATGGTCCCGGTGAAGGTCTGCGGATCGGCGGTACCGGGGGCGACGGTGAAGGTCACGTCGTCGCCGGCGAGGCTGTCAAGGCGCACCCCGCTCGCGAGGTTGCCGCTGACCGACGACGGATCGTCCGGATAGGAATTGTAGCGTCGGAGCAGATTGCCGACATAGTCGGGCGCCCATTGCTCGCCTGACGTATCGAGGATCTTGTAATCCACGCCCTTGTAGTTCTGGCGGACAGACTGGGTCGCGCCGTACAATCCCGTGGGGATCAGCAGTTCGCGGGCGCCGGTCTTGCCGAGCAGATTGGGGCTGTCGGTCGCTTTGTCGACCCGCGACCGCAGCGACTTGAGCATCGAGTTCGAAGGCCGACCGGTAACCATCGGAGAGGGTTCCCGACTGGGAATCAAGATCCGCTTTGCCGACGGTCTGTATGAGGCTGTCGATCAGCCCGCGCATGCCCTTGAGACGGCCGATGGTGCCGCTGACCACGCCGCGCGGTTTTTCCAGTTCCGCCTGGAAATCCTTCCACTGCTGCGCCTGCCGGTCGATGCCGCTGATCTTCACCCCGTAGTCGGACTCGATGAGCGCGGCCTTGGCGGCGATGTGGCTGCCATATTGGCTCTGCAGCCCGGAAACCAGCAGGGCGTTGTTGTAGTTCGACGCAGTGAGCGGAGACAGCACCGTCGACATGGCAAGGAACCGGAAAACCTGTCCGTGGAAAGTTATCAGCCTAGAGGTGGATCGTTAACAAAGTGCTAACCCGTGTTGCCGGCGCGCTCTAGCCGTTGCATTCCGGTGGATATCGACGCAGAATTGGTGTCGGGGGACTTCTGGCCAAGAAACAGACGTCCCCGGGGGAGGTGATCCATGACCACGCGATCGACCACCAAAGGCGAGGATCGGGACAGGACGGCAAGCGACGGCCGGTGTCGGCGGGGCTGGCGTCCGATCGTCCTTTTTGCCTTCGCCGTTTCCGTTCTCGCCGCCGCCGGTTGCTCCACCACCACCGTCTCGGTTCCCAATCCCGACCCGGTGACCGAGTACCGGGAAGGGAACAAGACGGCGAACACCTTTTTCTGGGGGCTGGTGCAGGACCCGCAGACCGTCGTCGCCGAGAATTGCGAGAGCAACAGCCTCGACAACGTGCGGGTATCCACCAATTACGCGTTCGCCCTGGTCACCGTGCTGAGCCTCGGTATCTGGTCGCCGCTCGAGGTGAACTGGCGTTGCGCCGAGGCCCCGGATAGCGGGAGCGGCAAGTTTTAGGCCCGGTAAGGGGAGAGAGGCGATACCGATGAACGATTCACCAAGCGCCAAGGTCGTTCTCAACAGTCGCGATGAATGGACCAACCGGCACGAAAGCGTCACCCAGCGCATCGCCGGGATCTATGATGTCTGGAACGCCAACACCGACGACAAGGTCGCCGACTACAACGCCACCACCGTGGCATTGCGGAACCTCGTCCGCGACGCCGTCAACGATCGCACCCGCTTGCGCGCCCTCGGCGGCGGGTGGTCGTTGAGCCGCGCCGCGGTGACCGACGGCTATCTGATCAACACCAAACCGCTGCGCATTCGCGGCACAATGACCGGTCCAAGCGTCTCCCCCGACTACGCCGGCGACCGCAAGACGCTGCGCTTCGTCCAGTGCGGGAATTCGATCACCCGGTTGAACCGCGCCCTCGCCAACGAAAAGCTCTCGCTCAAGGCATCGGGGTCGAGCAACGGACAGACGATCGTCGGGGCGATGTCGACCGGAACCCACGGCGCCGGCATCGACGCCGGCGCGGTCCAGGACTTCGTCGTCGGACTGCACGTGATCGTCGGGGCCAATGATCACGTCTGGCTCGAACGCCAGTCCTACCCGGTGGTCACCCAGCGCTTCGTCGACAAGCTGGGCGCGCGGTTGATCCGGGACGACACCCTGTTCAACGCGGCGCTGGTCTGTTTCGGCAGCTTCGGCATCATCCACGGCGTCCTGATCGAGACCGAGCCGCGCTATCTGCTGGAGGCCCACCGCATCCGCATGGATTTCGACCAGGGCTTGCTCCAAGCGATGACCGGGTTCGATTTCTCCGATCCCGCGATTCCCTCACCCGGGCGAGCGTCCCTACCACTTCGAGGTGACGTTCAACCTCAACGACGAGCGGCTGCGGGCTTTCGTCCTGATCATGTACAAGCGCCCCTACCGCAGCGACTACATCCCGCCGGACCGGGATCCCGACGAGGCGGGCCTCGGCGACGGCGCCCTCACCGTCATCGGGCGCATTCTCGATCTCGGTATCATTCCCGGGGAGCTGACCAAGACGTTCCTCAACAGCTCGATCGAGGACGAGTACGAATTGTACGGCCCGCGGTTCGGGATGTTCGGCGAGATCTTCTCCAGCGAATGGGTCCGCGGCCAGGCGCTCGCCTCGGGAATGGCCGTGCCCCAGGAGTTCATCGAACGGGCGGTCAACGCCGCGTTCGCCGCCTTCCGCGAGCAGGCGGAGGTACAGGCAGTGCTGATCTCGGTGCGCTTCGTCCGGAAATCCGATGGCCTGCTCGCGTTCACCCGGTATGACCCGAGCTGCGTCCTCGAAATCGACGGGATCGCCTCCGACGGCTCCTTCGAGATCCTGCGGCGGGTGTGGCGGAACCTGGAGGCCGAAGGCATCCCCTACACGGTCCACTGGGGCAAGTTCAACAATCTCGACGCCGCCCGGGTCCGGACCATGTACGCAGGCGCGGTCGACCAGTGGATCCAAAGCCGCGAACAGCTCCTCGACGCCCCGACCAGAGCGGTGTTCACGAGTCCGTTCTTGGAGACCCTGGGTCTGGCGACGTGACGGATCCGGATGTTCGAGGATGCCAGCGGAACCGATGGCCGCGTCCGGCTTTATGGATTGGAAACGGACTGGGGTGCGGTGGGTGGCTGGGAGCCCCTGATCTCTCTTGCCGCCTCGGCCGATTTCTCCGCCGCGCACGCTAGTTCCTCCAGGTCGCCGGCAATCGACGAGGTTTCATTCGCCAGGTGACGCCTCTGCTCCTCGCTCAGGTGATTGCCGATCTCGTATAGGAGTTCGACGATCGTCCGCCGGTTGTTGGCGTAGAGGTCCCTGATTGCCTGCGATCTCAGTGCTCCCGGATTGGTCAACAATTCGTCGATGCCCTTGTAAAACGCCGCTTGGTCGTCACGGTGGTCGACGAGTTCGCGCAGCCTCCCCTGCCATCGTTGGCGCGTCCGCAACCCCTCCAGGCCGGGCGTTTGAAAGCGCTCGCTCCATTCGAGCACCGCGCGTCGCTGCGCCTTTCCGAGCGGACCGAACCATCGCTCCAGTTCCTCGGTCACCCGCTCCCGATAGACCTTGCGGCGCTCCTCGTCCGTCTCCTTCTCGAACGCCGCCAGCCAGGCCTCGTTCCTCTCCTTGAATACCGCGAACAGGTCATCGATCTGTGCGTCGCTCGCGGACAACAGCATTTCCGCCATCGCCGGACTGGCTTCGCGCATGATCTCGATCCAGAACGACTCGAGCCGGGAACCGTACGCCTCCACGCGCGCCCGCGTCATGGTTCCGGCCTGGAAGTCGGCGTCGGCCGTGCGCAGCAAGTCCGCGTATCCGGTGAGTTGGGTCCCGCAATGCCATTTCAGGAACGCGGCGACGCGCTTGTCGAACAGCGGTCGTTGCTGTTCGGACAGCTCCACGTAGGTCCCGAGGTAGTACGGGATCAACCAATCGAGCTGGGAGTACACGAGCTTGCACCCGGCTGCAGCCGGCGAGCAGTACAACCAAAACGGTAACCTGCAGAGAACGCCTCACCTTCACGGACGCCGCCTCCCGGCACAGGACTGGAGAGCCCAAAAAGCAAAATCGCGACTGCTCATGACGTTTTTCACCCCAAAACGGTACTCAAAACCCCGAAACGCCTTGTTGTCGCCACAGTTTTCCGCGCAAACTATTCCCCATATGGGGCCGTTCCGTACATCGGAACTGAGGGCGGGACGCCGGGTCGAGAATCGACGAGGCGCCCATGGGGGAAGCGGAGACCGGCGGTTTCCACGCGGGGTGGAGTTCCGCAGGCGGATGTTACGACCGATGGCGCTATGAAGCTGCACCCTTTGTGTGTTTTGCCCGCGTTCACGGTCGCTCCCTCGATCGCGGGGGACGCCGTCGCCCAACCGTTCGATAATATCGAAATTGTCGTCGGCGTCCAGGACGTGCCGGCCGTCGGCGGCCCCGCAGTCGGGCACGCGCGAACGTGGGAAGAGCGGACCGGCGCCAAGGTCCGCGTCGTCCACTACTTCTTCGGAGATCTGTTCTCCAAGTTCAAGAGAGGGATCGCCACGGACCCGGCAGACTTCGACGTCATCATCTACGCCAGCGCGTGGGCGCGAGATTTCTACAAATACCTGAGCCCGCTGCCGCCGGAAGTCTATCAGGACGAAACGTTCGACGACGTCCATCCGACCTACCGCGAACGGCTGATGACCTGGGATGGAGAATGGATCGCCGTCACCTTGGACGGCGACCTGTTCAGCGGCTACTACCGCCGGGACCTGTTCGCCGATCCGAGAAATCGAACGGAATTCGCAAAGCAATACGGCTATGAGCTCGGACCTCCGCAAACCTGGGCCGAGTATCGGGACATCGCCGAGTTTTTTACCGGGCGGACGGGGCCCAAAGGCCGGAAGCTCTGGGGCGCGAGCGAGGCCTTCGCGCGCAACGGCCAGCAGTTCTGGGACGTGTTCAGCCGCGCCTCGGCCTACGTCGACCACCCGAACAATCCGGGCAGCCAGTTCTTCGACCCGGAAACCATGAAGGCGCAAGTCGACAACCCGGGCTGGATTCGGGCAGTGAAGGAATATCTGGAGATCCTGAAGTTCAATCCCCCGGGCGCGGTCTCCCACGACATCGTCAAGGTTCGGGATGTCTTTGTAAGCGGTCGGGCAGCGCTCAGCCTCGACTGGGGATACACCGCTCAGATCGCTGCCGACCCCCGCGCCTCCAAGGAAAAAGACAAGGTCGGATACTTCGTTCTGCCGGGCACGCGGGAAACATGGAACATCCGGGCGGGCCGATGGGACGTTCTCCCGTTCGTGCACAAGGCCCCCTTCCTCGCCTTCGGCGGATGGGTGGCCAGCCTGCCCAAGACCAGCCGGAACAAGAATGCCGCCTGGGATTACATCATGTGGTACTCGAGCCCGGAAAACAGCCTCAACGACGTGGTCACCAGCGGCTCCGGAATCAATCCGTACCGGTATACCCACTTCTCGGCCATCGACAAATGGACCGAGGCGTTCTCGGCACGCGCCGCCTCGGAGTTCCTCACCGTTTTGAAGGATAGCCTCGACTCGCCTTACGCCGCGCTGGATCTGCGGATCCCCGGGTTCAACGACTATACGGAAGCTTTCGAGATCGAGTTGACCAAGGCGCTGAAGGGCGAGACTACCGCCGAGGACGCGATGGCTCGGGTCGCCGAACAATGGGAGGCGATCACCGATCGTCTGGGCAGGGAAGAGCAGAGAGCGATTTACCGTTCGTCCATGGGACTGGCCAACTGATCATGTTCAGGGTCCGGCTCCTAATCTATTGCGTGGGACGGTGTCGAGAGTTGCATCTCGAACCGGTCGACGACAATCGATGGGGTAGCCCCATGAGGCAGGTGTTGAGGGCTTTCCTGTTGCTCGTGTGCTTGGCGCCCCTCCCATGGGCCGAGACGCGGGCCGCCGAGGACGAGCCGTTCGTCATCGGTTTCTCGCAAGCCACGACCACGGAACCATGGAGGCTTCTGTTCAACAAGGAATTGAGGGCCGAGGCGGCCAAGTATCCCGAGATCGAGTTGATTGTCCGCGATGGTCAGGACGACGCCCGGAACCAGATCGCGGACGTCGAGGAATTCATCGAGCAGCGCGTGGACATCATCCTCATTTCGCCGAACATGAGGGTGTGTTGACTGCCACATTCCTCACCATGACTCCCGGGGCCGAAGGCCTCCGGCAGGCGATAAAGCTGCTCCGCGGCGACGAACGCGCCTCGATTCTGGCGAGCCGGTCTGGAGGTATCCGCTGACCACCAGTATCAACACCCGTCTCTATCTGGCGTTCGCCGCGATCTCGATCATGATCGTGGTTGCGACCGCCCTGGCGATCTTTCGGCTCGAGGGGCTATGGCGGGTCATCGACGTTACCGAGAAGCAGACCTTTCCGGAAACCCTGGCCGCTTTGCAGCTCTCGCAGAAAAGCGCTTTGCTCGCCGCCGGAGCACCCGTCCTGGCGGCGGTCGAGACGCGCTCTGACTTGAAGTCCGAAGCCGAAACACTCGCCAAGATCGTCACGGAAAACCGCGAGAACCTGGCGATCGTCAGTCACACCGCCGGAGAGAGCACCGTCGAATCCCTTCGCTCGAACCTGGATCAAATGGAGGACATCCAGAGCCTTCTGGTGCGGCAAGTGAGCCGGAGAATCGAACTGGCCGAAAAGCGGGCGGAGTCGCTGGAGCGGGCGCTCAAGCTGCAAGACGATTTGGAGGATAACGTCGGGCCGATCATCTATGGCACGACTTCGCTGGCCCAGTTGCTGGGGCGTCAAACGGTCCGCCGAGCGACATCCAAATTGGACGAAAGATTGAAGACCGGCTGGGAAAGAGTCGAGGATATCCACCGCCTGCAAGCCAAGGAACAGGCTCTTAAAGCCGCCGCCCTGTCTTTCGATCGGGGCGGCGACGCCAATGTCGGAAAGGTTATCGTCGAACGATATTGCGCCTTGGCCAACCGACTGAACCTGTATGGCGGGAACTGGAAGGCGGAAGGCGGTTCTTTACAGGGTGCGCTGATGCGCTTGCAAAAGGCCGGCGCCGCTGCGGCGGAGAAGGGTGATTGTGCGAGCGCCCGCGGCGACGCGTTACTGGACATGCCCCACTGGGAGTGGCGTTTTACGCTCACCGAAGCTCTCCTCACGCTGGAACAGGCAATGGATGCACTTGCCCAGGTTGCGACGCAGCGCTTCTTCGACGAGATCGAACGGACCCTGCGCAGGACGAGTCAGGACCTCAATACCTTCACCTCCGACACCATCGGGGACCTGCAGACGGCGCTCGACATCAAGGCCGAGAGCAGCCTGCTGATCAGCCTGATGACCATGGTCGTGCACGTGAATTCGGATGCCGCGATCACGCCCCTGCAGAACCGGTTCATGCGTTCCCTCAACGCCTTCCAGCAAGCGGCGCAGAGGTTCGGCGACAGCATCCTGGCGAAGCGCAACCCGATCCTTGGCTCCAACGTCGCCCGCATTCACGGGCTGTTCATCGAGCTTGCGAACAGAGATACCGACCTGTTCCGCATCCGCCGGCAGGAATTGAAACTGGCCGGGGAGATCAACGAGGCCGTGGGAAGGGCCCGCTTGCTGGCCGCCTCGCTTTCGACCGAGATCGAGACGCTCGTCGGCGTCGTACAGGCCAAGCTCACCGAGCAGAGCGAACTCGTCACCAGAAATCGGAAAACCGGATGGTTGTTACTGATCCTCATATGCTCGGTCGGCCTGATCACTTCCGCCGTCATCGCGGCTCTGACGACCCGAGTATTGGAGAACCGCGAAACCGAGCTCAAACTGGCCAAGGAACAGGCGGAGCAGGCGAACCGGGCCAAGTCCGACTTCCTGTCGATGATGAGCCACGAAATCCGGACACCGATGAACGGCGTCATCGGCTTGACCGGGCTGCTCCAGGATACCAAGCTCACCAGCAACCAGCGGGATTTGGTCGGAACGATCCGGGAATCGGGCGAATCCCTTCTGAACATCATCAACGATATCCTCGACTTCTCGAAGTTGGAGGCGGAGCGTCTCGACCTCGAGGACAGCAAGTACGATCTGGCCGCCGTCGTACGCGGCGTTGTCGAAATCCTGGCGCCACGTGCCGATGCCGCAGGGCTGGAAATCGGCTACTACGTGCCCCAGGAACTCCACTGCGTGTGCTTGGGCGATCCCGGGCGCTTGCGCCAGATCCTGATGAATCTGGTGGGCAACGCGGTGAAGTTCACCAGCCGGGGTTCCGTATTCACGGAGGTCTCGCGCACGGGCGACGAGGCATCGCCGCGGCTCCGCTTCACGGTCCGCGACACCGGCATCGGCATCCCGGAGAATTTGCGAGGCACGCTGTTCGACAGCTTCACCCAGATGGACGCGTCGACGTCTCGCAAGTTCGGTGGCACCGGACTTGGCCTGGCGATCTGCAAACGTCTCGTCGACAGGATGGGGGGCTCGATCGGTTTCGACAGCGATGTCGATGTCGGCAGCACGTTCTGGTTCGAGATCCCCTTCCACAAGGTTTCCGACGAGCCGATGGCAAGGGTCGGCGATTTCGCGGAGGCGTTCCGTCGGCTCGAAATCCTGGTCGTGGACGACAAGGCTCTCAACCTCAAGATCATGAAACGCGTGCTCACCAGTTGGGGGGTTGAGGTCGAGACCGCCGACAACGCCAAGGAGGGATATCGAGCGTTGGGAGCGGCCCGGTCCGCGCGCCGCCTTCCCGACGCAATCATCCTGGACTACGCCATGCCGGGCGAAAACGGGACCGCCTTCCTTCGCCGCATCCGCACGGATGCCGACTACAAGAACATCCCGGTCATCATCGCCTCGTCCGCGCTTACCGAAGAACCCCTGAAGGAACTGGCAGGCTTCGATGTTGCCGCCACCCTGATGAAACCGGTCCGCCGGTCCCTCCTCTACAACACCCTCGTTACCGTCCTGCATCTGAAACTACCGATCGTCGAGCGTTCCGACGACGCTCTCGATGGCGGCCCCGTCCCGTCCCCGCCGGCGACGGGCCGGCGGCTGAGAGTCCTGGTGGCCGAGGACAATTCGGTGAACCAGCGGGTGGCCGTGGGCTTGGTCGAGCGCCTTGGGCACGTCGCCGACGTGGCGGCGGACGGCAGGGAGGCGGTGGAGGCGGTGCGCAGCCTGCCGTACGACCTGATCTTCATGGACGTTCAGATGCCCGAAATGGATGGGTTCGAGGCAACCGGCGCGATCCGGGCGATGGCGCCGCCGATCTGCCGCATTCCCATCGTGGCGATGACGGCAAACGCCCTGCAGGGAGACATGGAGAGGTGCATTGCCGCCGGAATGGATGGCTACCTGGCGAAACCCGTGGATCCGTTCAAGGTCGACGACGCGATCAATCGGTTCTACCCCCCCTCGACGGAACCGTCCGCCGTCTCCTCGGCGAACGACGAGGGGCGTCGGACGCCCGGCCGGGGCGTGCTCGACATCGCCGGGGCCGATGCCCCCGCGATCGACCGAGAAGGGCTCGCGGAATTGACCCGATACCTCGGCGCCGGGGAAGTGGCGAGCCTCCTGGAAGACTATCTCTCCTATGCGCGAAGGCTGCTCCCAAGGCTCGAGGACTTGTACGCGAGAGAGGACTGGGCGGCCCTGGCCTTCGAAGCCCACACGTTCAAGGGAACCTCGGGGAACATGCGTCTGGCCCAACTCAGCAAGCTTTCCCTGGCCCTGGAAACCGCGTGCAAAGAACGTCGGACCGCAGACGTGCCCGCTATCATTTCGACGATCAAGAATAGCTTCGAAATCATCGACACCCAGCTGACACAAGACCGGCCCCTCGCCGGCAACGGCTGATCCCGGGACCGGCACTCCGGGACCGCCCCCGGCGGCTCCCCAACGTCATCGCCATTTCAAACTGGTGCCCGCTGCCGGACTCGAACCGGCACGGCCGTAAGGCCAACGGATTTTAAGTCCGTTGCGTCTACCTGTTCCGCCAAGCGGGCGCCGCAGGAGAACGTAGCTCCGTCCCGTTTGCGGAAGCAAGGGTCGAGAGGTGGAGTTGTCAGGGCGGCGGGATGGTGCCGAGGACTTCGATCGTGCCGTCGCCGGGGGTATCGCCGCGGGGGCGGACGACGACGATCTCGCCGGACCCGGCGCCTTCTCCGGTCAGCGCCGAAATCACGACCTGGTGGGTGACCAGGACGAACACGCCCTCGGGACGGGCGTCTCGGACCCAGGGGACGAGTATCTTCATCTGCGGATCGCGGTTTTCCCGCATCTCAAAAAAAGAATTGAGCGCCGGAAAGCGCTCGACCGGGCCGAGACCGAGCAACGCCGCCGTCTCGAGGCAGCGGCACCACTCGCTCGAGAGCACGTTGTCGACGGCGACGCCGTTGTCACGAAACGCCTGGCCGATCCGGCGGGCCTGCTCGCGTCCTTCGTCGGAAAGGTTGCGTTGGGTGGCACAGTCGTCGACCCGAAACCCGGGCGGATCGCCGAAACCGGGGGCCCGGGCGTGACGGATCAGCGCGACGTGGCCGCCGGATTTCAGCAAGTCCCAGAGTTCCGGCGCCGTCCGCTGCCCGGCATCGGCGTCCGCGGCCGCGACGACGCAGACCAGCAAAAGGACGACCAAGAGCCGGATATGGTGCGGCAATGTGCGCATCGTCTTCCTCCGATCGGCGGCGAAGCTGATCTGGATATGGCCACTTGCATCCATTTTTCCAACAACCGGCGGAAGCGCTTGCGCACGGTGGCGCGGCCGTTACAGTGGGTAGCCGAGATGACCGAACCCACCCCCATCGTACGCCCGCCCCGTTTCGACCACGGCTTCCGCCGTCGGCTCGAGCTTCTGTTCCGGTGGCGCCGCGACGTCCGCCGGTTCCGCACCGACCCGGTCGACCCGGCGCTCGTCGACACGCTGATCGGCCTCGCCGCGCTGGCGCCCTCGGTGGGCAACAGCCAGCCGTGGCGGTTCGTCAAGGTCGACGATCCGGCACGGCGCGACGAGGTCCGCCGCAACTTCGAGGCCTGCAACCGCGACGCCCTCGCCGACTACGCCGGCGAACGGGCACGGCTGTATGCCGATCTCAAGCTCTCCGGCCTCGACCGGGCGCCGGTGCATCTGGCGGTGTTCGCCGACCAGGACACCGGGATCGGCGGCGGACTCGGCCGCAGGACGATGCCGGAGACCCTCGCGTACTCGGTGGTCGGCGCGGTGAACACCCTGTGGCTGGCGGCGCGCGCCTTCGACATCGGCGTCGGCTGGGTTTCGATCGTCGATCCGGAACGGATTCGCACCATCCTCGATCTGCCGGAAGGCTGGGCGCTGGTCGCCTATCTCTGTCTCGGTCATCCGGAGGAGGATCACCTGGATCCGGAGCTGGAGCGCTACGGCTGGCAGCGGCGGATCGACGTCGCCGACGTCATCGTTCATCGCTGAGCCACGGCGATCGGCCCCCGATGAGATCCAAGCTGAGCGAAGTGAAGAGCATGAATTGGCGCTCCCGGCGGTTCTGGATGATCGTCGGTTACATCGGCAGCGCGGCTTGGATGGTGTTCGTGCTGTTGCGCACCGGCGGCAACGTCGAGGACCCGATGTTCGAGCTGATCTTCGTGGTGCCGCTGGCGGCATGGATCACCGGCCTCGTGCTCGCGCGGATCATCACGGCGCTGCGCGAGCGGAGCGGCAACTCCAAGAGTAGTTAATCTCGTTCCTCGCCCAGCCCCATCACCCCAATCCCCATGCCGATGCTGCCGAAGGTGACGAACAGGCCGAAGAACAGCATCAGCAGAAACAGCGGCCATTCCGGCGAAGCGAAGATCATCGTCGCCAGCCCGGCGACGTCGAACCACAACAGCAGCGCCCCGAACAGAAAGCCGCCGAAGCAGCCGTAGAGCAGATGCTTCAGCAGGAAACCGAGAACATCGCGTTGATGGCTCAGCATGCCGGCACCTCCGTTTCCTCGATCGCTTCCACGCCCATGTCGGTGATCAGGGACTTGACCGCGTCGGTCGCCGCGTCGAGGGCGGCGCGGTCGGGGGCACGAAGCACCAGGTTGACCCCCAGCCGGCCGCTCCTCAGAAACGGATAGCTGCCGATCTCGACTCTGGGATGCTTCTCCTGAACGGCCGCCAGACCGGAAGCGACGCTGCCTTCGGTGGTGAACGCCACCACCGAGCGGGACAGCCACGGCTCGCCGCCGACCAACCGGTGGCGGAACCCCTCGAACATCGCCCGCATGATGATCGGCACCCCGGGCAACACGAACACGTTGCCGATCCGGAAACCGGGCGCTTTGCTGACCGGATTGTCGAGCAACGTCGCCCCCTCGGGAATGTCGGCCATCTTCCGGCGTGCCTCGTTGAACTCCTCCGGCGTGTACTGCCGGGCGAGCAGGGCCATCGCCTCGGCGTTGCGCTCGAGCCGGACGCCGAACGCCTTGGCGATGCAGGCGGCGGTGATGTCATCGTGGGTGGGGCCGATACCGCCGGTGGTGAAAACGTAGTCGAAGGCGCCGCGGCAGGCGTCGACGGCATCGACGATCGCGTCCTCGTCGTCGCGGACGATGCGCGCCTCCATCAGCCGGATTCCGAGATCGTTCAGCCCCTTGCCCAGATAGGCCAGGTTGGCGTCGGTGGTACGCCCCGACAGCACCTCGTTGCCGATGATGATCACACAAGCGGTGACGGGCTGGTTTGCGGGCATGCGTTTCCCCGGTGCGGTCTACGCTCACTCTATCAAATGTCCCGCCCACCGGGAAGCGGACCGACGTAGGCTCGCCAAAGCCCTTGCGATCTGCTACGTTCGGCTTGCGGGGGGAAAGGTAAGAAAGAGAACGAGGGACGGGATACCGTCTTGCAACTCGATTTTAAGCTCTTCGGGCGCTTATGCTATTTTTGCGAGTTCCATAAGTTGAAAATTCTCGCCGACAACTGCTTATTTTCGTCACAGTCGTTTGCGAGAGAGACGTTCATGTACTCGCTGCAAAGGGCGGCAACGGCGTTGCCGATCACATCGACGATGAGGAAACGGGCGGACTGGAATGGCTGAAGTCAAAGCAAACCCGTTGAGCACGGCACTCCGGGAGGTCCGCAAGGCATTGCCGCTGCTGGCGGCGATCAGCTTCTTCATCAATATACTGCTCCTGGTCTCACCTCTTTACATGATGCAGATGTACGACCGGGTGCTCGGCAGTGGACGGGTCGAAACCCTGGTGTTTCTGACCCTGATCGCCGGCATCGCCGTCCTGGTCATGGGTCTCCTGTTCATGGTCCGCGCCAAGATCCTGGCGCGGGTCAGCCGCTGGGTGGAGCGAAAGCTGTCTCCTGAACTGATCAAGGCGAGCATGCGCTCGGCGCTCTACGGCCTGCCCACGAGCGCGCAGTCCCTGCAGGATCTCAACACGCTCAAGACCTTCCTCAGCGGAGCCGGGGTGAACGCCATTTTCGATGCGCCTTGGGTCCCAATTTTCCTGTTCGTGATCTGGATGCTGCACCCGGTTCTCGGCATGCTCGCGCTCGCTTCGGCGATCATCCTGTTCGTGATCGCCCTGTTGAACGAAGCCGTCTCGCGCAAGCAGCTCAGGGAGGCCTCGCGGTACTCCATCGCCAGCATGCAGAAGGCGAACTCGGCGATCCGCAACGCCGATGTCTTTCACGCCATGGGCATGCTGCCGGGCTTCCTGACCAAGTGGGTTTCGCGCAACGACAAGGGTCTCGACCTCTACCTCAAGGCCAGCGACCTCAATGCCGCGTTCCTCGGCATCAGCAAGTTCTTGCGGATGTTCGTCCAGATGCTGATCCTCGGTTGCGGCGCCTATCTGGTACTCCGATCCGAGCTCACCTCGGGCGGCATGATCGCCGGCTCTATCCTGCTGGGCCGCGCCCTGGCGCCGATCGATCAGGCCATCGGCGCCTGGAAGGGGATGGTCGCGGCGCGCGACGCCTATGACAGGCTGAAGCAGATCCTCGAGCGGGTGCCCGAGGTCGAAGAGCACATGCCGTTGCCGGCGCCGAAGGGCCAGCTCTCTTGCGAGCAGATCATCTTCGTGCCCCAGGGTCGGCTGGAGCCGGTGCTCAACGGCATCCATTTCGCCGTGGAGGCCGGCGAGGCGCTTGGCATCATCGGGCCATCGGCGGCCGGCAAATCAACCCTCTGCAAGATTTTGATCGGAACCTGGCAGCCGACGCGCGGGCGCGCCCGGCTCGACGGCGCCGACATCTTCGCCTGGCATTCGGACCAGGTCGGTCCCTACATCGGCTACCTGCCGCAGGACGTCGAGCTGTTCGGCGGCACCGTCAAGGACAACATCGCCAGGCTTTCTCCCGAGCCCGACCGCGGATGCGGTCGTCGAAGCGGCGATCACCGCCGGCGTCCACGACATGATCCTGCGGCTGCCAGGCGGATATGAAACCGAGATCGGCGAAGCCGGCTCCTATCTGTCCGGCGGTCAGCGCCAGCGCGTCGGTCTCGCCCGCGCGCTGTATGGCAAACCGAAGCTGATCGTCCTCGACGAACCCAACGCGAGCCTCGACGCCGAGGGCGAAGAGGCACTGATCGGCGCCATGGAAACGGCGAAGGGATGGGGCGCGACGGTGATCATCGTCGCCCATCAGCCGCGTATTCTCCGGCCCGTCGACAAGCTCCTGGTCCTGCGCGACGGCAGGATGGAGATGTTCGGACCGCGCGACGAAGTCATCGCCAAATTGCGTCCGACCGCGGTCAAACCACAGCAGCCCCGACCGCGCGTCGTTGCGCGTCAACCCGAGCCCGCTCCGGCGGGCGCGGCCGGCGAATAGATGCGGCGGCGAAGGCCCGAGGAGAGTCAAGGAATGTCGAACGATCTGCAAAAAGCCGACGCCGGCGTGCCGGAACAGCCGTCATCGAAGCAGGCGCTTCCGGCGAAGGCGGCGACCGCGCAGAGAATGATGGCGGCGCCTTCGCTGCCGGTGATCGAGCCGCTCAAGCGGGATCTCCGCGGCACCAAATGGCTCGGCATCGCCATCGTGGTCCTGTTTTTCGGCGTTGGCGGTGGCTGGGCGGCGACCGCACCGCTCGCCGGTGCGGCGGTCGCGAGCGGGGTGGTGAGCCCCTTGGGCAGCCGGCAGACGGTCCAGCACCTCGAAGGTGGGATCATTCGCGAGATCCTGGTGAAGGAAGGCGATCAGGTCGCCGCGGGCGACGTGTTGTTCGAGTTGGAGGACGTGAAGGCGCAGTCCGAGGTCGGCGCCTACGTGGGCCGGCTACGGGCGTACGCCGCCCAAGAGGCCCGTCTGATTGCCGAGCGCAACGGAAGCGAAACCATCAATTTCGATCATCCGGTGCTCGCCGACACCAGCGACCCCCAAGTCCGTAAGATCATCACCCAGGAAATGAACCAGTTCTCGGCGCGAAAGGCCAGCGACGAAAGCCGCCAGGCCATCCTGCGCCAGCGCATCTCGCAGATCCAGGAACAGATCGTCGGTTACGATAAACAGCTGAAATCGATACGCCGCCAGAACTCGTTGATCCGCGAGGAAATCAAGGGCGTCAAGGAGCTTTACGAGAAGGGCTACGAGCGCAAACCGCGGCTGCTCGCGCTCCAGCGCAGCCGAGGCCGAGCTTCTCGGGACGGAGGGAGATCTTTTGTCGCGCGTCGCCGGCGCAAAAGATACGATCGCCGAGACCGAGTTGCAGATCGTCGACATCAAGATCCGGCGCTCCGAGGAGGTCGATGACGACCTGTCGCAGGTCCAGGCGAAACGGATCGAGGTCGAGGAGCTGTTGAAGGAGAGCCTGGATCAACTCACCCGCACCACGATCACCGCCCCGGTCGCCGGCACCGTTCTCGATCTCCGGTTCAAGACCCCGGGCGGCGTCATCCGGGCAGGCGAGCCGGTGCTCGATATCGTGCCGAGCGAGGACGAACTTGTCATCGACGTCAAGATCCGCCCCAACGACATTGACGACGTGCACGTCGGAAACACCGCCTATCGTCTCGTTCCCGGCGTTGCGCCAGAAGGACCACGCCGAGGATTGAAGGCGTGGTCGAGCAGGTCTCGGCCAACTCGTTCGAGGACGATCGAACCGGCGCGAGGTTTTACCGGGCCAAGGTCAAGGTCGATCGCGAGCATCTCAAGGAACTTGCGCCCCACATCGAACTGCAGCCCGGCATGCCGGCGCAGGTATACATCGCCACCGTCGAACGCACGGTGCTGGAGTACCTGATAACACCGTTCACCCAGATGCTCGAGCGCGCTTCCGCGAATCCTGAGCGGTCCGCACGAGACCGTTTCGCGGAATTAAATAAGGGCGGCCACGTTTACCTGTCGCGGACCTCTCCAAACCGGCGAGGTCCGCACGTCATTCCTCGGGTTCGACAACACGAAACTCCCGGGTGGTCAGATCTTTCGGCGGTTCGTTGAATTCCCGTGATATCAGACCTCTTCGCACGAGCTCCCGAAGGGCTGCTGCCCGTGATGGCAGCCGGTGTTCGAAACGCCAGTCGTCGATGGCTCTGAGCTCATCGTCATCGAGCATGAGCTGAAGCTTTGTGGTCCGCTTTGGCGGTTTTCGGTCGACCATAGTGAACCTCATGCGACGGTGCGGGCCAGAATAGCCTGAACGCATCGACTACATACGTCACTGACGGCTGACATGTCACCTCCGATGTTTACGCAAAGTCTGTCTCTAATATCTGCAGAGCAAGCGACGGAAGAAGTGTAGACAATAGCACTTCGTGACCTTATGCCTAATGTGTTATAAACACACATGATGTAACTAAGTGATAAATCATGATTTACACATCAAAAGAGCATTGCATTCTTAGTCAATCGCCTATATTTTTTGAATATCGACGGTGATTTTTCGCCCCTATGATTGAAATCATTTTCCGTTCGTCATAGTGAACGCTGCGAATTGGGCTGAAGCCAGCAGTTTGCACGCCCTCGACGGATTCCGGCTACCGCTTCGGCCTTTCTGCAACCAATTCATCGGACGACAACAGGATAGTGAGGTGACAATGGGAAACGCGATTCTAGAGATGAAGCCGACAGTCGAGCAGCCGGACACCGGGATTGACGGCCGCAAACGCCTGGCCGGAAACCTGAGTGGTATCTTGGCCGACACCCACTTGCTGCTGGTGAAGACGCAAGGATACCACTGGAACGTCGTCGGCCCTTTGTTCGTCAGCATTCACAGACTCACAAAGGAACACTACGAGAACTTGTTTGCGGCGGGCGAAATGCTTGCGGAGCGCATCCGGGCGCTGGGTTATCCGGTCCCGACCAGCGTCACCGAAATGATCACCCACACGGAAATCATCGAGGACACGGGCAATCCGTCGGCCCACGGGATGATGGACAATCTGGTCCAGGACCATGAAACCGTCGCCCGCAGACTTCGGTCCGCAGCCGAACTTGCGGACGAGTTGCGCGATCGCGCCACGGCCGATCTCCTCACCAGACGGATCGAGTTCCACGAGGAGGCGATTTGGATGCTCAGGGCAATCGTCACCTCGTAGCCCGGGAATCGCCGGGCAACGGACGCCGCCGCGCAGTTTGCGAGTGCTGAAGCAATCCACCGGAATGAAGGAGAGGCACTGATGAATGTAAAGAATACCATGCGACATCCACCCAGCACCATTGACATCGAGTCCACGGTCTCGGACGCGGCCCAGGATATGCGGGAACACGACGTTGGCGCTCTCGTCGTCGTCGAAGAAGGACGGCTGGCGGGGGTCGTCACGGATCGCGATCTCGTCACACGATGCATGGCCGAAGGACGCGAGGCAAGACTGACCTCCATTCGCGACATCATGTCCGTATCGCCAATTCGTTGCATGGAGGATCAGCCGTTGAATGAAGCCGTCGAGACCATGACCGAGAATGGGATCATGCGCGCCCCGGTCGTGAACCAAAGAGACGAGGTCGTTGGCAGCCTCTCCCTGCGCCAGCTCGTCCGGAGTGTTCCAATGCGCAAACTTGCCCGGCGAAAGTCGAGAAACATACGTTTCTACAAGGAGAAAACCAGCAGCACCGGCCAACGGCACGACGTGGCGCTTCAGACGATCTACGTGGTGGGAGCGCAACGGAAAGACGAAGTGGAGGCACAGGCCAAAGCCAAATTCGAGCGCAACTACGGTGTGAGCGATTGGTCTCTCGTCGCGAACGCGTACTCGACCGAGGACGTGGCGTAACAATCCGGCCTCGCGACAAATCCGGACCTTCAAAAAGGGCGTTTTCGCTTCGGGCGGACGCCCTTTTTCCTTTCCTGTGCTCCTGCTCGAGATGTCATCGGGACGATCGCAATCGACCGTGAGCCACAGGCGCTACCCGCCGAACCTTGCCGTCAAGGCCTGTCGTCCCCACTTGCATTCTCGATTCACATCGGAGAACAGCCATGGAGTGGAGCCATTCGCGGATCATGAGCACGGCCGAGGGAAGCCCGGCCGTGGTCGTCGAGGGCGAGGACGGATGGGAGGCCATGCCGTTGGGCTTCGACGGCGGCAGCCGCGGCAGTTACCCGACCCGAAAACAGGCGATCGATATGGTCGAGAGCATGCTCGGCGACGTGATCTGCTGTGTCGGTCATCTCGCCGAGGATTCCGATCGTTAGGATCTGAGGGGGGCAACCGCGGTGAGACTGACTGCCGAACAACACGCCCAGTTCGACGAGACGGGCTATCTGTTCCTTCCCGGCTGCTTCTCCGCCGACGAAGCGGCCGCGCTGCAATCCGCCGCCGCCGAAGTGTTCGCCCTCGATCGCGACGAGGTCTGGCGCGAGAGTTCCGGCGTCGCCCGCACCGCGTTCGCCGCCCACACCTTCAACGAAGCCTTCCGCCGTCTCGGACGTCATCCCCGGTTGATCGAGCCGGCACGACAGCTCCTCGGCGGCCCGGTCTACATGCACCAGTACAAGGTCAACGCCAAGGCCGCGTTCGACGGCGAGGTCTGGCAATGGCACCAGGACTACGGCACCTGGAAACGCGACGACGACATGCCCGAGCCCCGCGCCATGAACATCGCCGTGTTCGTCGACGAGGTCACCGCCGCCAACGGTCCGCTCTTGTTCATACCGGGCAGCCACACCCAGGGCGTGATCGCCGCCGGCCACGACCTGGAAACCACCAGCTACCCCCTATGGACCCTGGATCGGGAGACGGTAACGCGGCTCGCCGAGCGGGGCGGCTGCGTCGCCCCCACCGGACCGGCGGGGTGCGTGCTTCTGTTCTCCTCGCTTTTGGTCCACGCCAGCCCTCCCAACATCAGCCCATTCGGCCGCACCATCGTCTACCTGTCGCTCTGCCACGTGGACAACCACATTCGCAAGTTCCAGCGCGAGCCGTGGATCGCCCACCGCGACTTCACCCCGATCGAACCCCTCGCCGACGATTGCCTGGCGGAGTTGATCGACCGGTCCGGCATCCGGGCGGCCCCGTAGGCCGTTGGCCGTTGTTCATCCTTGTTGTTCCCGCCGCGTTATTGCGCCGTCCAACCGCCATCGACCTTCAGGCTTGTGCCGGTGACGGCTCCGGACGTCGGCTTGGCCAGGAAAACGATGGCTGCCGCGACTTCCTCCGGTCGGGCCAGGCGACCGAGGGGAATGCGCTCCAACATCCAGTCCGAAAACGCTCCGTCCTGCAGGAAAGCCTGGGTCAGGGGTGTCGTAACGAAGGTCGGCGCGACCGAGTTCACGCGAATTCCCTGCGGCGCAAGTTCAACCGCCATGGCCTTGGTCATCACCTGGACATGCTCGGACGCGATGCGGTCCGCCTCCTCGACCATCTCCTCGTAGGTGTCGCAAACGATGACCTGGCCGTATTCCCGCCAAGCCCAGCAGGTCGGTCGCGCAGGTTTCGGCGTCGCAGCTCTCGTCGGCGATGACGAGGGTTTCGGTCGGACCGGCCAACAGGTCGATTCCGATGCGGCCGAACAGCTGACGCTTCGCCTCCGCCACGAATGCGTTCCCGGGGCCCGTGATCATGTCGACCGGTCTTATGGTTTGGGTTCCGAGCGCAAAAGCCGCAATCGCCTGAACGCCACCCAAACAGAAGATCTCGTCGGCGCCGCCGAGGTGCATCGCCGCGACGATCGCCGGGCTGGGCTCGCCGTTGAACGGCGGCGCGGTGGCAATGATGCGCTTGACGCCGGCGACCTTGGCGGTCACCACGCTCATGTGTGCCGAAGCGATCAACGGATACTTGCCGCCGGGGATGTAGCAGGCGACCGCGTTGATCGGGACGTTCCTGTGACCGAGAAACACGCCGGGAAGCGTTTCTTCCTCCACGTCGCGAAGGGCGGCGCGCTGGATTTCGGCAAATCTCCGGACCTGCGCCTGCGCGACCTTGATATCGCCGATCACTTCGGCGGGCACGCGGGCGATGCAGTCTTGGATCCGCTTATCGCCGAGGCGGAAGCTTTCCGGCTCCCACTTGTCGAACTTCGCGGACAGTTCGCGAACGGCGTCATCGCCGCGTCGGCGAATATCGTCGATGATCTGCTCGACCGTATCGCGGACGTTTCGATCGGCAGGGTGCATGAAAGCGGAGCGGAGCCAGGGGCACCGGGAAACCCCCGCCCTCTTGTAGAGGTGCCCTTGAGTACACGCGATCCGTGCATCACACCCAAAAGAGGGAGAACACACCAAAAGAGGGAGAAAAAAAGGTGCCGCCGGACAGCGATCGCCGAGAACATTTTTATGTTTACACCCCGTTTGGGGGTGTTACAATCCCGTGCCAATTATGATTAAATATCTTTCGGATGAGCGGCTTTGCCGACGCATTCGATACCGATAACCGGCACGAATCCGGATCTGGTTAAACCGTGGACGTGGTGCGAAGGAAGGAACCATGGTGTACGAAAGGGTTACAGGGGCGGCTTCGGAAGCGTCCGTCCACGCCCGACCTGACAAACAATGGCTCGGAATGTTGCTTTGCGCACTATCGGCGGTGCTGACACTTACGCTCGGGGCGATCATCGCCAACTCCATCCTGAGTATCGGTGACGCCACCGTGGTGGCCGACGACGCCCCAGTGTTCGAGGGGTTCCAGGCGGCGGCCGGTCGACGCGGTCACCACTGAGCGACGCCCGACGGCCTGCGGCGAAATCGGAGACGCTGGGGAACCAGGGCACCAGTGCTCTGGTTCCGACATCCCCCCCTCCCCCGCCGTGGCGGCGCGGTCTCCGCGCGACGCCGGTGGCCGGCCGCAGCGTCCAGCGCCGCCGCGGCGGGTCGGCGGCGGGTCTCGGGGCCGCCGGCCTCACGGGCCCCGTCAGCGCCCGGCGGCGCTCCGCTCGCGCTGACCACCAAGATCGTCGCCCTGGTGATGCCTTGGGAGCCTGATCCGTTTCGTGCTGCTCCCCGGTCAGCGCCATGACACAGTTGGCGTCGACCCCTTGATCCGGAAGGTTCCCTTCGATGCCTTGCTGGCCGACAAAGCGTTCGATGTCGATTGGCTGCGGCGGAACTCAACCACCGCGGTGCCAGTGCCGTCATTCCGCCGAACCACCGGAAACAGCAGATCGATTACGATAAGGACATGTATCGATGGCGCCACTTGGTCGAGAACTATTTCGCCAAGATCAAGGAGTTCCGCGGCATCGCGACACGCTACGACAAAACCGACACCAGCTACGGCGCAAACCTGAACCTCGTCGCGACCGTCATCGCATTGCGCTATGGTACCAGAGCGCTAGAGGGAAATCGTGGCGGCCAGGTGCTTGGGCACCTCGCGCAGGTTCAGGTGGGTGAGATCCTTGCCGACCTCGGCGGTGACCATGTTGCGGGTGCGCGGCTTCAGCGCCGTCCGCAGCCGCCCGAGGATGGCTGGCGGCGCCACCAGGACCAGCCGGTCGAACGCCCTGCGGTTGGCGCCCCTTTCCACCGCCATCGCGACGTCGCGGACAAACAGGCTTTTCTCGTAGTCGTGC
Organism: uncultured Alphaproteobacteria bacterium; assembly: GCA_963772635.1. Lineage (GTDB taxonomy): Bacteria > Pseudomonadota > Alphaproteobacteria > Rhodospirillales > Defluviicoccaceae > JAUXFS01. Next base: position 87,325 of record CAVYYK010000044.1, on the reverse strand, counting down.
CGGTCGGTTCGCGGCTCGACGCCGTGGCTGGCCGAGGCGGCGCCGTCCGCATAGCGCCCCGGCCGATCGCTGACCAGGTCCGAAGTGGGCGCGTGGGGCGCGGCGAATTCGTGGTTGAATGCGGGTTTGAGCCCCTTGCCCGGCCCCACGTTGACGGCGATGCGCGCCCGCGCTCCGTCGGCGATCACGATCCAGGTCTTCGCGGCCTTCATCATCACCCCCTGCGGCATCCTGCCGATCCCGGCAAAACCCTATAAACCGCGTCAATTGTATACGGGATTTCGCGGTTAATGCAGCCGATTTCGACAGCGACGATGCCGCCGCTTCGAAGCGCCTTGGCAAGTTCGCTTCGTAGTGTATGATACGCCGCCAATCCGGACCCGGAGGCGGCATGAACATCCTTGAGGCACTGGCTTTCGACGACGTGTTGCTGGTGCCCGCCGCGTCGGCGGTCCTGCCCACCGAAGTCGACACCCGCACCCGGCTCTCCCGCACCGTCGCGCTGAAGATCCCACTGGTGTCCGCCGCCATGGATACGGTCACCGAGAGCGCTCTGGCGATCGCCATGGCCACCGCCGGCGGGATCGGCGTCGTTCACAAGAACATGGAGCCCGAAGCCCAGGCCGCCGAGGTCCGCCGGGTCAAGAAGTTCGAATCCGGCATGGTCGTCGACCCGATGACCATCGGCCCCGAGGCGACCCTCGCCGACGCGTTGGCACTGATGACCGCCCACAGCTTCTCCGGCGTGCCGGTGGTCGAGCAGCGCACCGGCCGGCTGCTCGGCATCCTCACCAACCGCGACGTCCGCTTCGCCGACAATCCCCGCCAGCCGGTCAGCGAGCTGATGACCCGCCATACTCCGGACCATCCGCTGGTCACCGTCCTCGACGGCGTCGATCGCGAGGAAGCCAAGCGTTTGCTGCACAAGTACCGGATCGAGAAGCTGCTGGTGGTCGACGACGCTTACCGCTGCGTCGGCCTGATCACCGTCAAGGACATCGAGAAGGCCGAGCGGTTCCCCAACGCCTGCAAGGACGAGCAGGGCCGGCTCCGGGTTGCCGCCGCCACCGGGGTCGGCGAACACGGGCTGGCCCGCGCCCAGGCATTGATCGACGCCGAGGTCGACGTGGTCGTCGTCGATACCGCTCACGGCCACTCCCGGGGCGTCCTCGAAGCGGTGGAGCGGATCAAGGCGCTCAGCAATTATACCCAGGTGATCGCCGGCAACATCGCCACCCCCGACGGCGCGCGGGCGCTGATCGACGCCGGCGCCGACGCGGTCAAGGTCGGCATCGGTCCGGGATCGATCTGTACCACCCGGATGGTCGCCGGCGTCGGGATGCCGCAGTTCTCGGCGATCCGCGAGGTCGCCGAGGTCTGTCGCGAGCGGGACGTGCCGCTGCTCGCCGACGGCGGCATCCGCTACTCCGGCGATCTCGCCAAGGCGATCGCCGCCGGCGCCGACTGCGTGATGCTCGGCTCGCTGTTCGCCGGCACCGACGAGAGCCCGGGCGACGTGTTCCTCTATCAGGGCCGCTCCTACAAGGGCTATCGGGGGATGGGCTCGATCGGCGCGATGGCCGTCGGGTCCGCCGACCGCTACTTCCAGGAGGAGGTGGCGAGCCCGTTGAAACTGGTCCCCGAAGGGGTCGAGGGACGGGTCCCCTACAAGGGGCCGGTGGCCAACGTCGTCCACCAGCTGGTCGGCGGCCTCAGCGCGGCGATGGGCTATACCGGCAACCGCACCATCACCGAGATGCAGCGCAACTGCACCTTCCGGCGAACCACAACCGCCGGCCTGCGCGAAAGCCACGTCCACGACGTGACCATTACCCGCGAGGCCCCCAACTACCAAGCGGGCGAATGACGCGGGAAACGGTACGCCGGGGGATCGGGCGATGAACGGGACGATGAGCGGAACCGGCGCCGACGGCCGCTTCGCCAAAGCCGCCTACATCGATCCCACAGCCCGCATCTACGGCGACGTCGCCCTCGGCGAGGGATCGAGCATTTGGCCGTGTGCGGTGATCCGCGCCGAGTCCTACGCTGTGGAGATCGGCCGCTTCACCAATATCCAGGACTTGGTGATGATCCACATCGGCTACGGGCGGCCGACGATCGTCGGCGAGTACTGCTCGATCGCCCATCACGTCACCCTGCACGGCTGCACCATCGGCGACAACTGCCTGATCGGCATCAACGCGACGGTGATGGACGAGGCCGAGATCGGTGACAACTGCATCGTCGCCGGCCACGCCTACGTGGCGGAGGGTACGGTGATCCCTGACAACTCGGTGGTGATGGGCCAGCCGGCGACGGTCAGGCGGTCGCGCAACAACTTCGTCGCCAACCGGCTCAACGCCATGCTCTACCACTGGAACGCCCTCGCCTACGCCCGCGGCGACCACCGCGCCTGGACCGGCGCCGCCTACGAGGCCCACATGACCGCGGTCAAGCGAGAGATCGAGGCCATGTTCGACGCGCTCTACGGCGACGACCCCCTCGACGATCCCGCGCCACTGATCTGACCGCCCGGCAGGGAGTGCCGCTGATGTCCCTGGACGACACCTTCATCAAGGCCTTCCATGCCCATAAGATGGCCGGCGATCTGTTCCACGACGATGCCGCGAAGGCCCACGAGATATTCCAGGTCTCGACCATCGGCGCCCTGCTCGAGGGCGTCTACGAAGGCCAGACCAGTTTCGCCGAGCTGGCCCGCCACGGGAATTTCGGGCTCGGCACATTCGACGCACTGGACGGCGAGATGACCGCACTCGACGGCGCCTTCTTCCAGGCGACCGCCGACGGCCGGGTCGTGCCCGTGGACCCGGCAATGAAGACGCCCTTTGCGGTGATGATCCATTTCGATCCGACGATCTCCATCGAGGTCGACTCGCCAATGGATTTCCCCGGCCTCGCCGAGGCCATGGACGGCGCGGTGCCGAGCCGGAACGTCTTCTACGCGCTCAAGGCCGAGGGCCGCTTCGAGCACGTCCGCCTGCGCTCGGTGAGGCGCCAGGCAAAGCCCTACCCGCCGATGGTCGAGGCGGTCGCCGACCAGCCGGTCTTCGACCACCGGGACATCGACGGCACCCTCGTCGGCTTTCGCTTCCCGGACTACACCCGGGGCCTCAATGTCCCCGGCTACCACCTGCACTTTCTCAGCCGCGACCGCAGCGTCGGCGGCCACGTCATCGGCTTTTCCACGCCGCCGGGCGCGGGTCGGGATCGACGTCACCTCCCAGTTCCACATGGCCTTGCCCCACGACGTCGGCTTCCTCGCCGCCGACCTCGACAAGGACAGCGCCGAGGCGATCCGCAAGGTCGAGAAATAGGGCCTGTCAGCGATCGGACGCGGCGGCATCGCAGGCGATCTCTCGCCCGTCGACCCGGCACGAACGACGGCGGGCGCCGTCAACGTCGAAAGCCTCGAGGCGCCAGCGGCCACCCGGTCGCCGCTCGAGGATGACAAAGCCGAACCCGGAATCACTCGTCGCCATGCGCACCTTGTCGCCGCCGACGACGATATCGTGAACTGTTTCATCGGGTGCCGGATAGAGGGTCACGCCAGCGTTTCCGCTGATCACCTGGGATACGCCGGCCACCATGTCGAACGCCTGAAATGAATGGACGTGACCCGAAAGGACCAGCGCGACCGCGTCGGGCATGGCGTCGGCGAACGCCGACCGCTGGGTCACGTCGCCCTCGGATCCCCGCGGATCATAGCGGACCCACAGCGGCCGATGGGTCAGCAGCCAGGCCTCGCTCGCGAGTTCGGCAAAGGCGTCTTCCGCCATACGCCTCATCCGTTCCAGATTCTCGGGCGCACTTCGATCGGCGGGGCCATAGGACGAGTCGAAGACGATCAGATCCAGCCCCGGCAGCCGCGCCGTCCACGGATCTTCGATGATCGTGCAGGTTGCCGGCATCGGGCCGGGAGCGAGGTAGCGCACCCAGCCCTTCCAGGCCCATCCGCACTGCTCATGATTGCCGCGGGTCGGCACCAGCGGCGCCTGCGCGAACAGCGCTTGCGCCGGCGCCAGCCAATCGGCCTCCCACGTCGGTCCGTTGTCGCCGAAGGGCGAGCCCTGGCAATCGGCGCCCGCCGGGCATTCGAACTCGCGGTAATGATAGTCGCCGAGGTGAAGGATCAGGTCCGGTTCGTGCTTGGCGACCGCGCCCGCCACCGCCGCGAACGGCCATTGAACCGGATCGTTGCAGGCCTGAACCCGCGCGCCCTTGATCCGACAGCCGGTATCGCCGATCACCGCGATGCGTTCGATCTCCCCGGAAAGCAGCGGAAAGCGGCGATCGCCGAGTTCCGCCTTCGCCGCACCTGCGGGCAGGGTCGTCTCGCACACCCGCGTCTCGAATCCGTCCTCCGGCGCCGCCCGCTGTTCCAGGGGCAGCGTTTCGCCATCGACGGTGATGGAAGGACACGGCGCGCCATCGGTAACCACGCGCGCGATGAGCCTGCTATCGGGACCGAGCTGCGTCCAGTGGTACAGGACTTCCGCCGCGGCGGGGCCGACCCGCGCACCGAGCGTCCCCGCGAGCCCGACCAGGACGACAAGAAAAAGCGTTCTCCCGAGCATCCGAACTTCTCCTCAACAGAGTGATCGGCTCCACGTCAATCATGTGGTCGCGCACCCGGTCCGGTACCATCTGAAACTTATCAAAGGGCTGCGGGGAGGCTTCGGCATGATGCGCTGTTTCATCGGTCTGGTATTCGTCACTCTTCTCTGTGCCGGCGCGGTGCCGGCAATTGCCGTGTCGGATCCGCGTCCAACCCTCGAGCCGGGAGCCAAGCCGCTGGACGATGCCGGGATCCGCGCGACCCTCGGCAGCGGCGTCACCTTCGCGTTCACCGGGCTCGACACCCCGATCGTCGGCACCAGCACCTGGGACCCGGGAAAGGGAACCGCTTTCGGGACCTTCGTCTGGGACGGCAAGATCAGGGGAACATGGAGCCACAAGTGGTTCGTCCGCGACGGCCGTAGCTGCCTGCAGTTTTCCGCCACGCGAACCGTCTGCGAGCGGATCTACCGTCACGGCGACGGGTTCCTCGAGGTGAACGAGGACGGCGCCATCCACACCGTATCGACGCCGATCGCACCGCCGCCGCTGGCGGAAGAACTGACCGCGGACGAGGTCGCGCGGATGCTGACGCGGATCCTCGTCTGGCTGGAGACCCCCGACGTCGAAGTCGGCCGCGTCGAGCTCCACGACGGCAACCGCCTCGTCGCTCATATCGTCCACAAGGACGGCTCGCCGGCCTGGAAGCTCGAAATCGATCGCCGAACCGGCGTAATGCGCGGCATACCTTAGAGCCCCGCTACCGGGGACGGCCTCGCATGAGGGCGTCGACGACGGCTTCGATCATCCGGTCGAGGTCGTCGGACAGGCCCTCGTCGATGCCCATTTCGCGACGCAGCTTCTGCTCGAGGTAGACGGCCGCCGGCCGGTCGGTGCGCCGGCGCAGATCGGCGTAGAGACGGTATCCCACGTAGGACGCGGCAACGATAAGAGAGGCGAGATCGCCGCCCTCGGAGGGCCCGTCCGAACCGGTCCCGTCGCCTTTTCCCAGAACCCGCGCGACATCGTCGGGCAAAGCCGGACACATCTCGGCCGCGAGCCTCTCCGCCGTATCGCGTGCGATCGCACCAGGTTCGAGATCGGTCACCGACGGCCTTTCCCTGATCCGAAAGAGATGATCGTTATATCAAACTCACTTGGCAGCATGCACGCTTGGTGGCACGCATTGCAGTATGGTAGTGATCAGCACGCCGAAGCGAAGTACTTTACAGAAGCAAACTGCAAGAGAAAGAGGGATTACAGAGGTGCCCGGCTCAGAAAGAAGTGAGGCAGGCGACAAGACCTATCAGCTCATACTAACCGCAATCAGGTTCGAGTTAGGGCTGATGAATGCAAGGGTCAATTGGCTTCTGACCAGCCAAGCCTTCCTTTTCGTGCCACTCGTGATTGGCGCAGAGGGACGACCGCTCGGCCAGAACCCGCTGCATCCGCACATACCCCTGCTCGGCCTGGCGCTCTGCCTCTTTCTCACGGTCTCGATCCTCGCCGCCGCGTTGCGCATCTCGCAGTGGCGCTCGAAGCTGCGGGGCACAGCCTACGCTGACGAGCAGACGCCGAGCGAGTTTTCCGGTGTCATGCCAAACACTCCGCTGATACCCGCCATGGCGGCAATTGGTGCTTTCGGTGTACCGCTGGTGTTGATTTTGACGTGGTCGTGGATCCTCCTGTCGCCTCCGGTGCCAGGCTGAGAGACGTCGAACGGCGGGCTGTTGGCCGCCGATGCGGTTCCGTTTACGCCGTTCAACAGCAGTGTCGTTCGCTCCTGGGCCGGCCCTTTCGCACTCCAGTAACAATAGGTAACGACCATAGCGGCAGGGAAACGGCAGGTTCCGGAACAAGAAAGGCGCCGCCGATGAGGCGAATCCGGAAGTGACGTTTTCGGTTGACGGACCTTGCGCTGCGTCATGAAATCCTCGTAGCATCAGTAAATACTAAGCTCACAAGCAGGAGGGGGGACGTTGATGACCATTCGAATCGCGGCCGCATTCATGGCGGCCCTGCTCGTCGGCTCAGCCCTGGCCCGCGCCGAGTCCACGGTCACCATCGCCACCGTGAACAACGGCGACATGATCCGGATGCAGGGGCTCTCGGAGGCTTTCACGAAAGCCAATCCCGACATCAAGCTCGACTGGGTGGTGCTGGAAGAGAACGTGCTGCGCCAGCGCGTCACCACCGACATCGCGACCAAGGGCGGGCAGTTCGACGTCCTGACGATCGGTACCTACGAAGTCCCCATCTGGGCCAAGCGCGGGTGGCTTGTGGCGCTCGACAATTTGCCTGAGGATTACGACGTCGATGACATCCTGCCGCCGATTCGCGAGGCCCTGTCGTACGACGGCACCATGTACGCCGCGCCGTTCTACGGCGAGTCTTCGTTCACCATGTACCGCACCGATCTGTTTGAGAAAGCCGGGCTCGAGATGCCCGAAAAGCCCACTTGGGATTTCATCAAGGACGCCGCCCGTAAGCTGGCCGACAAGAGCAACGATGTCTACGGCATTTGCCTGCGCGGCAAGCCGGGCTGGGGCGAGAACATGGCATTCCTGACCGCCATGGCCAACTCCTACGGGGCCCGCTGGTTCGATATGGAGTGGAAACCCCAGTTCGACGGGGAAGCCTGGAAGGCGACGATCACCGACTACGTCGAACTGATGCAGGAAGTCGGCCCGCCGGACGCTTCGGCCAATGGCTACAACGAAAACCTCGCCCTGTTCCGGTCAGGCAAGTGCGCGATATGGATCGACGCGACCGCGGCCGGCCAGTTCGTGACCAACGCGGACTCCGATGTGGCCGACCGTGTCGGCTTCGCGCTCGCGCCGAACAAGGGTCTGGGCAAGAGCGCGAACTGGCTCTGGGCCTGGGCGCTGGCGGTTCCCGAGGGTTCCGACAACAAGGATGGGGCGAAGAGATTCGTGGCTTGGGCCACCTCGAAGCAGTACCTGGAACTGGTCGCCTCGAAGGACGGCTGGTCCAACGTACCGCCGGGCACCCGCACCTCGCTGTACGAAAATCCCGAGTATCTCGAGAAGGTGCCGTTCGCGAAGATAACGCTCGACAGCATCGACGCGGCCGATCCCAATAAGCCATACCGTGGATGAAGTGCCCTATACCGGAATTCAATACGTCGCGATCCCGGAGTTCCAGAGCATCGGCACGGCGGTCGGCCAGCGGTTCGCGTTGGCGCTGTCGGGAACGATCCCGATCGATGAGGCGCTTGAAAACGCCCAGTGGGTGACCGGGAAGGTCATCGAGCGCGCCCGCTTCCTCCAATAGAGGCGAGTCCAACAACAGAAATTGGGGAGGGAAACATGGCCAACACAGCCATCGATCCGCGACAGTCCATTGCGGATATGGACGACGAACTACTGCCTGTGCCGCAACACAGACTGCATGGACCCGGTCACTTCCTCGGCCTCTATGGTTCCGAACACGTTGCTGCGACCGAATTCGTCATTGGCGCCGCATTCGTGGCCATGGGCGCCTCGATCCACGACATCCTGATCGGGCTGCTCATCGGCAATACGCTTGCCGTGCTGAGCTTCTGGCTCATCACCGCGCCGATCGCGGTCAAGACGCGGCTCAGTCTCTACACCTATCTCGATCAAAACATGGGCGAGCTGGTCCCGCGGCTCTACAACGGGGCGAACGTGCTGATCTTCGTGGCCATCTCGGCCGCCATGATCACCGTGTCGGCAACAGCGGTTCGGGCGCTCTTTGATATTCCTCCCCAGATCTATCCCTATCCCACCAGCGTCTGGTTTGCAGTCATTGCCGCCTCGGCAAGCGTGATCGCTGTGCTCGTGGCCTACTACGGTTTCAATGTGGTGGCCGAGTTTGCCACTATTTGCACACCCTGGCTGATGGTGATGTTCACGGCCGGTGGCATGGTGCTTATACCTTCGTTGAACGAAACGCTGACCGGTTACACGACGCTTTCGAGTTTCTCGGATTTCGTGAATTTGGCGGGAACGACCGTGTTTACCGGCATCAATGCTGAAGGGGAACCCGGGATCGGATTGTGGGAAGTGATCGGCTTCGCCTGGGCCGCGAACACCTTCGCGCATTTTGGCCTCGTCGACATGGCGCTCCTGCGCTACGCGAAAAAATCGATCTACGGCCTTTGTACCGCAACCGGCATGATGTTCGGCCACTACATCGCCTGGATTTCCGCGGCTCTCATGGGAGCGGCGACGGCCTATATCATGAAATTGAGTATCGCTGTTGTTGAACCCGGGGATGTTGCCTACTACGCGCTTGGCGCCACCGGTTTTGTGATTGTAATCATCGCGGGATGGACAACGGCCAACCCCAACCTCTATCGCGCCGGTCTTGCAGCCCAGGCCGTATTCCCGAACATCGCACGCCAAAAGGTAACGCTTGTCGTCGGGGCCGTGGTCGTGGTCGGAAGCTGTTTCCCGTTCATCTACCGCCAAATCCTGCCAATTCTTGCCTACGCGGGACTTGTTCTTGTACCCCTCGGCGGCATTGTATTCGCCGAACAGCACATCTTTCCCCGGCTTGGCTACAAGAGCAATTGGCACCGCCTCAAGGGCGTCAAGGACAACATGCCGGCGCTGATCACCTGGGGAATATGCCTCGTGTTCGGCTTTGGGTTGGACTTCCTCAACATCATCCCGTTCGTATACCTGTTCCTGCCGACATGGTTCGTCTCGATCGTTGCCTATATCATCCTCGCGAAGAGATATGGCGCCGATCGCAGTTATCCGGAGGCCGAGAAGCGGGAGCAGGAGTTTCAAAAACAGGTCGAAGCGTACCATGCCGAACTGGCGGCGAAGGAACAACACGAGCACGTCCGCGGCACGACCGTATTGATCAAGATCATCCGAGCGATCTGGATCGTGATTGGTCTGATCGTGCCGGCCGTGCTCGCTTGGCGTGTCCTGTTCAACAGCCCCGATCTTTACGACTACTACGTGAACCGTGAGTTGTTCTACGACGTCACGATCTGGTGCACCGTGATCTATTTCGTGTTTGCGTGGTGGGATTTGCAGCTCTCCAAGAGGATGCAAAGCTCCGGACGGTCATCCGGTGCCGAGGTGCCCGCGGAGTAGTGCACGGCGCCGGCTGCCGAGGTTCGCCGCGCCACGCGCGAATGGGGCGGCGCGCTTCGATCGGCACCGCAAACGCTGCAAGTTGTGCGGTGGATCCGAGCTCACATCATTCCGAGTCGGACTCTTCGCCTACTGGGATCTAAAGTGCTCGAAGGCGCTTCATAGATCCCAGGTGCCGGTGGCGGGAGAACCCGCCGCTTAGGGGCGCGTGACCACGGCGAGCGGGACGGGGGAGATGAGGTGAGGAAGGGTGGTTCACGGAGAGGGTCATGAATGAACGATTTACAGTAGCCGGGATCGGGGAGTTGCTTTGGGATGTGTTTCCACACCACAAGCGTCTCGGCGGCGCCCCGGCCAATTTTGCGTTCCATTGCTACCAGCTCGGCGCGAAGGCCTATCCGGTGAGCTGCGTGGGGACAGATGAGCTGGGACGACGCATTCGCGACAACCTACGGGAAATGGGCGTGGATGCCAGCTATGTGCTGGAAAGCGACACGTTCCCGACCGGAACGGTGCAGGTGACCCTGAACGACAAGGGCAAACCTTCCTATCAGATTTTCGAGAATGTGGCATGGGATCATATTGCGTTCACCAGCGAGCTCGAGGCGCTGGCGGCGAAGCTGGATGCGGTGTGTTTTGGATCGCTTTCGCAGCGTTCGCCGGTTTCGCGCGAAACGATCCGCTCGTTCGTGCAGCACATGCCACAGGAGGCCTTGAAGATTTTCGACGTGAATCTGCGGCAGTCGTTCTTTTCAAAAGAGCAGGTTGAGGGATCGCTGCAGCTCGCCTCCATTCTGAAGCTCAGCGACGAGGAACTGCCGGTGCTGGCCGGCTACTTCGGCCTGCGGGGCGAAGTGATGGCTCAGCTCAACGGCCTGAGTGAACTTTTCGACCTGAAGCTGGTGGCCTACACGCGTGGTCCGGACGGTAGCGTGCTTATACGGGGCGCTGAGATAGATGATGCCCCGGGACAGGAAGGGCTTGCGGTGGACTCGGTCGGAGCCGGGGATTCATTCACGGCGTCGCTCTGCATGGGCGTTCTCAAGGGTTGGCCGCTGAACAAGGTGAATATTTTCGCGAACCGGGTGGCCACGTTTGTCTGTTCGCAGAAGGGGGCAACCCCGGTCCTGCCCGAACATTTGATCGCATTTTAGGCAATAAGCTCTGCACCTGGGTTTATTTCATCTCCGCCTACTGGGTGATGCATCGGACCAAAGCGTTAAACAAATAACCTAAGAAAATAGCGATAAGGCTCACAAGGAGTTTGTTATGACGGAACCCATTCAACTCAAGCAGGAAAACCTTCACCGCCTCGCCGACGAAATCGCTCGTCCATCCTATGACCGGAGCAAAGTCAAAGCCGGCATCGTCCATATCGGCGTCGGCGGATTCCACCGATCACACGAAGCGTATTACACCGATGCGCTGATGAACGACTCCGATGCGTCCGACTGGGGCATCTGCGGCGTGGGCCTGCGCGACGCCGACCGCAAAATCGGCGATATCCTGAAAACGCAGGACTATCTCTACACGTTGATCGTGAAGCATCCCCAGGGAAAGGTTGAAACCTGCGTCATCGGTTCACTGATCGATTTCATGCTGGGCTGCGACGATCCCGGCGCCGTCATCGACAAGATGGCCGGCGCGGACACCAAGATCGTCTCGCTGACCATCACCGAAGGGGGCTACAACTTCAACCCCGCCACAGGCGAGTTCGACTTCGCCAATCCCGATGTGCAGCACGACCTGGAACATCCCTCCAGCCCGAAGACGGTGTTCGGCTATCTGACCGCGGCGCTCAAGAAACGCCGCGCCCAGGGACTCCCGGCCGTTACCATTCAGTCGTGCGACAACATCCAGCACAACGGCGACATGACGCGCAAGATGGTGCTGGCCTTCGCGCGCAAGCAGGATGCCGAGTTTGCGCGATGGATCGAGAGCGACGTGTGCTTCCCCAATGCCATGGTGGACCGGATCACGCCCGTGACAACGCCGGAGGACATGACGTACCTCGAGACCGAAATGGGATTGAAGGACGAATGGCCGGTCACCTGCGAACCGTTCACCCAATGGGTCATCGAAGACAATTTCTCCAACGGCCGACCCGCATGGGAAAAGGTCGGCGCGCAGTTTGTTGCCGACGTCACGCCGTACGAGAAAATGAAATTACGGCTGCTCAACGCCGGGCATTCCGTCCTCGGGCTGCTCGGTTCGATCCATGGACACAAAACCATCGATGGCTGCGTGGCCGATCCGCTGTTCGCGACCTATCTGCGCCGGTTCATGGATGTCGAAGCCACCCCGGTGCTGGACCCGGTGGAAGGGATCGATTTGGAAGCCTACAAGGACAGCCTGATCGAGCGGTTTGGAAACCCGAACATCAAGGACAGCCTGGCGCGGATTTGTCTGGAAAGTTCAGCCAAGCTGCCAAAGTTCCTGGTCCCGACGATCACCGAAAATTTGGCGCGCGGCGGCAGCATCAAATACGCCACCCTGGTCATCGCCGCATGGTGTTTCTATAGCGACAAGGGCGTCGACCAGCATGGCGCAAAGCTCGATATTGTCGATGCCATGAAAGACGAACTGCATCAAGCCGCAAAAGGAACCCAGGATGACACGCTGTCATTCCTGAAACTCGGGCCCATTTTTGGCGACCTCATTCACAACGAAGAATTCACCGCGCTGTATTCGGAGATGATCGAAGCCCTCTATGCCGATCCCGATATCTCGCTGAGGATGCAGAAGCTCCTGTAAAAAACTAAGTGACAGCGGATAGGATTACCCATCCATCCGGGCGCACGGGGATGATGGCGTCGGAGGGAGCGTGCCGAAGGTTCGAATCGTCGCCGACTACTGCTCGAAGGGGTATCGGTTGCTCGACGAGGAAGCGCGTGCCCGCGGCAACCTCGATATCAGCGAGGCGCTGGCGGACCGCCTGCAGGCCTGGAACGACCGCTACGAAACCGAGTGCCACCCGGCCGATTACGAGGACGTCACGGGGATGCGCTTCGACTTCGTCGCCTTCGCCCGGGAAGGCCTCGAAATCGCCAAGGCGGTCAAACGGGAACTTCCCCATTGGACGGTGACCTATTGGGACGAAGCCCTAGACTGGTACCTGGCCCGCGACCCGCGGAGCTACGACCCGGCCCGCGCCGAGTACGAGATCACCCTGGCGCAGGCGACCCGCCCCACCCCGCGCCCGTGACGAGCGACGGGTTGCGTTAAAGGCGTGGTTGGATAACCATCGAGCGTTGCGCAACACCGGCTATGATGCAGAAGAAGCCTCCACACCCACGGACCGACCCGGCCGCCGACACGTCGGCGCGGCTGATCGCGGTCGTTCGCCGCGTTGCCGAGGAGTTGCGTCCAAGCATCCGCGATCTCCCCGTGTCGCTGGAGAGTTCTCTGGACCGCGATCTGGCGTTCGACAGCCTCGGGCGCGCCGAGCTGGTGGCGCGGATCGAGGAGGCGTTCGAGGTGACGCTTCCCGAAGCGGTGTTCGCCGAAGCCGAAACCCCCCGGGACCTGCTCGACGCCGTGCTCGAGGCTTCCCGCCGCGAGCCGGCCAAGCCGGTGCCTGCCCCGGCGGCGGACTTGGAGGTTGGGACGGCCGGGGCGGTCGATGCGATCCCTCATGACGCGAAAACCCTCGTCGAGGTGCTGCGCTGGCATGAAGCCGCACATCCCCGGCGATTGCACGTCCGCTTCTACGCCGACGAGGGCGAAGGCGAAACGCTGACCTATGGAGCGTTGGCAACCGGCGCCCGACGCATCGCCGCCGCCTTGCAGAAGCGTGGCATCGGACCCGGAGACGCCGTCTCGCTGATCCTGCCCACGGGACGGGATTACTGCCTCGGCTTCATCGGTGTTCTTCTCGCGGGCGGCGTGCCGGTGCCGGCCTATCCTCCCACCCATCCAAGCCGCATCGAAGAGCATCTTCGCCGTCTGCTCGGCATCCTCAACAACTGCCGGGCGCGGGCGCTGATCACGACGCCGGAGACGCTGGCCGCCACACGCGTTGTCCGCGCCGGTTTGCCCGACCTGGCCTTCGTGGCGACACCCGAGACGCTGTTGAGCGAGGAGGGCCAACTCAGCCCGCCGGTCTCCAACCCCGACGATCCGGCGCTCATTCAGTATACCTCGGGAAGCACCGGCGATCCCAAGGGCGTGATGCTGACCCATGCCAACCTGCTCGCCAATATCCGGGCAATGGCCGCAGCCATCGACGCCGGGTCCGACGACGTCTTCGTCAGCTGGCTGCCCCTCTACCACGACATGGGTCTGATCGCCGCGTGGCTTGGTTCCCTCTATCAGGCGATGCCCCTGGTTCTGATGTCGCCGTTGCAGTTCCTGGCCCGTCCGGCGCGCTGGCTGAAGGCCATCAGCCGCCACAACGGAACCATTTCCGGTGGCCCGAATTTCGCCTACGAGCTCTGCCTTCGACGCATTGCCGACGAGCACCTGAGCGGTCTCGATCTCGGCTCGTGGCGGGTCGCCTTCAGTGGCGCCGAGCCGGTCAACCCCGATACCATCGAGCGGTTTTGCCAGCGGTTTTCCGCACACGGGCTGCGCCGCGAGGCGGTGATGCCGGTCTACGGGCTCGCGGAGAATTCCGTCGGCCTTGCGTTTCCGCCGCTGCTGCGCGGACCGCGCATCGACGTGATCCGCCGAGAAGCATTCCAGTCGGTGGGCGAGGCGATCCCGGCCGAAGCCGATGACCCGCGCGCCCTTCGCTTCCCGGCGTGCGGACAGCCGATAGCGGGGCATCAGATCCGCATCGTCGATTCCGCCGGCCGGGAACTCCCCGACCGCCGGGAAGGCCGCGTCCAGTTCCAGGGGCCGTCCGCGACCCGGGGCTATTGCCGAAATCCCGAAGCGACGCGCCGGCTGTTCGACGGCGAATGGCTGGAGACCGGCGATCGCGGCTATATGGCCACGGGCGATCTCCATGTCACCGGACGCACCAAGGACATCATCATCCGTGCCGGTCGCAACATCCATCCCAGCGACATCGAGGCGGCCGTCGGTGATCTCGAGGGTGTTCTCCCGGGCGGCGTGGCCGCCTTCGGTAGCCCCGATCCCGCCTCGGGAACCGAACGTCTGATCGTTCTCGCCGAGACCCGCCGGCGCCGGGACGACGCCCTCGAACAGCTCAGGGCGCGGATCAACGCCGTCGTCGCCGATCACGTCGGCGATCCCCCCGACGAGGTGGTGCTTGCGCCTCCCGGAACCATTCCCCGCACCTCCAGCGGCAAGATCCGCCGCGCCGCCAGCCGCCACGTTTACGAAAGCCGGGGCATCGGACGGCCGCATGATCCACCGTGGCGGCAGCTGCTGCGGGTTTTTCTCGACGCCATGGGTTCGAGGGCGCGGCACTGGAGAACCGAAGCGTCCGCGGTTCTGTTCGCCGGTTACGCATGGATCGCCGTGGCTGTTGTGGCGCCCATCGCCTGGATCGCCGCGGTGGTCCTCCCCGGTGGGGCCCTGCCCGGGATGGCGGCGCGGTGGCGGGCACTGAGGTTCTGCGCGCGCGCGCTCGCGGCGGTGACCGGGACACGCATTCGGATCGATGGTTTGGAGGATCTGCCGGCGGGGCCCTGTGTGCTCTGTTCCAACCATTCCAGCTATCTCGACGGCCCGGTATTGGTCGCGGTCCTTCCGCGACCGGCGGGTTTCGTCGCCAAGGCGGAACTGGCCGGCCCGTGGCTCACGCGCCTTCCTCTCACGCGTATCGGTACGCTGTTCGTCCGGCGTTTCGACATGCGCGCGGGACAGGCCGACTACGAGGCCATCCGCCGCGCCGCCTCGGAGGGCCGCACGCCGCTGTTCTTTCCGGAGGGAACGCTGCGCCGGATGCCGGGGCTCCTGCCCTTTCACATGGGCGCCTTCGCCACCGCCGTGGAGACCGACCTCGATGTCGTTCCCATCGCCGTCCGCGGAACCCGCTCCATGCTGCGGGATGGCTCGTGGTTCCCGCGCCGGGGCGAAATCTCCGTCACCGTCTGCCCCCCCGTGGCGCCGGACCCCGCGGGCAGCCCCTGGGAAAAAGCCGTGACCCTTCGCGACCGCGTCCGCGCCGCCATTCTCGAGCATTGCGGCGAGCCCGACCTCGAACGCGAACGCGTGGAGTGGTGACGGCAAGACCTTCGTCAAACCGGCATTGCTAACCGGCAGGGGACGTCCCTTCAAGTGCTCGAGAGGGAGCCGCTCGGCTCCAGATGACACTCGAAGCGGTCACGCCTTCAAGAATTGTCTCGGTTCGTTTCCGACCCATTTCCCAAAAATCCAGGACAGCTTCTTTCGTTTCCATATGCCGCGCTCTGGTAGAATAACATTGCGAAGAATGGGCCATTACGGTATAATTTTTGTCTAAATGGCGTCTAAGCTACGTGGCTGCAGACGGGCGATTGGGTTTCGCCAACTTTCTCGTGGGGGGAAATACCATGCGGATATCGAGTAACTCATTTGTGGTGAGATTCGCGCCTTTGATCGGTGCGGTCAGCGTCCTTGCCGGCAGCGCCATTCCAGCGCAGAGCGGCTTAATCCAGATCGGCGACGTTGTGAATGCGCCCTTGCTGTTGATCGGCGATACGGGCCTCGGCAGCTTGGAAATCAACGGCGGGACCGTTGTCGACACGACGACCGGCGCCGTCATCGGCAACCAGTTTGGCTCGCAAGGTTCGGCGGTCGTCAAGGATCCCGGCTCGGCTTGGAACGTCAGCGGTCAGACAGCTCCGTATCCAGGGCCGCTGACGGTTGGTCTCGATGGCGTGGGTGCCCTCTCTGTGGAGAACAGCGGCGAGGTCAGGGTCACCGCAAACGACGGCTTTGCCATTGTCCGCGTTGGCCGTGAAAATACCGACTCGGGCGAAATCCACCTGCGCTCCGGCGGAAAACTCATCATCGAGGATCCATCCAACGGGTCCAACGACGACGGCATGCAGATTGGCGGCGATTTCGGAGGGGTGTCCGAGGGGTCGGGCGCGGTGACCGTGGAGGGCGCGGGATCCGAGCTCGTGGTCAGGAGCACCCTGCCGTTCATAATGGTCGGCCGCCGGAACTTGGCTGGCGACCTCTCGACCCTTGGCATCGATGACGGTGGTCTTGTGCGACTGGAGGGTGTGGGTGACTCCAGCGCGGCGTTCATGACCATCGGCCGGGAAGGCGCCCAGGGGCGGGTGACCATTGAAGACGGTGGGCGCCTGGAATTCGACGCCAATCAAGTGTTCCAGAGCGTGGGACGCGACGGCGGCACCGGCGAATTGTTCATCGGCGAAGGCGGCACCCTCGACATCCAGGGAACGACCGTCGCACGCCTCCTGATCGGACTGGGCGGCGGCACGGGCAGCGTGATCGTGTCGGGCGGCAGCCTCCTCATGGAAAGCACCGTATTCGAGCCCGCAGAACCGGCCAGTGAATTCAGTCCGGGGATCAACGTCGGCCGTGACGCCGACAGCTTCGGGAGCCTGGTGATCGAGAACGGTGGTAAAGTACGCACGGACGGCGGCGATACCATGCCGAATGGCGGGGTCGGCGTCGGTAGCTTCGAAAACAGTACCGGCTCGGTGACCATCACCGGCGAGGGTTCCGAACTGCGTATCGTTGGCGGAACGGAGCGGCCGGGGATGACGGTAGGTCCGCAGGGTTACGGCAGCGTAACCATCGAGGACGGCGGCTTGCTGGCGATCGAAACGCAAAACGCCGAGTTCGGCGGCTTCGCCATTGGCGGAAACTTCTTCACCGCGGAAGCCGGTCAAACCGGTAGTGGCGTGGTCACCGTCACGGGCGACGGCTCGAGGCTGGTGACCTCCGGAAACGGAACCGAACACTCCGTGACCGTCGGCACCTGGGGAACCGGCACGCTGAATGTGGCCGACCGCGGCAGCGTCGAAACACTGTTCCTTGACATCGGTTTGCAGGAGGGAAGCAGCGGCACCCTCAACGTGCAAGACCCCGGCTCGGGGGTGGTGACTGCTGGGGACGGAACAAATCACAACATCAACATCGGTTTCCGGGGAACCGGCACGCTGAACGTCGTCGAGGGCGGCAGCGTCGAAACACTGTTCCTCAGTGTGGGTCGCGAGGAGGGCGGCATCGGCACGCTCAACGTGAGGGGACCTGGTTCGACCCTAGAGCTGTCGGGCATTGGGCTGAGAGAGGGCGAACCCCAAGGCGCCTTCATGAACATTGGGCGTTCGGGTGTCGGCACGGCATTCGTCGGCGATGGAGGCACGATCACCATCGAGAGTGACTTCGGCCCAATCACCGGGTTGAACGTTGGCCGCGACGCAACCGGCGACGGCTCCTTGATCATCGATGGCGCGGAGAGCAAGGTCACCGTCAGCAGCGATGTCGGTCCCGGCCCACAGGCGGGATTGATCGCCGTTGGCAGGGCTGGCAATGGCGTTGCGGAGATCCGCAATGGCGGCACGTTGGCCAACGACCCGGACGGAAACACGTTTGTCGGTCGCGAGCCCGGCGGTGTCGGGTCGGTCACCGTGGATGGATCCAGTTCGCTACTCGATGGCGGCAACCTGCTGCTGGTCGGCCAAGCCTACGACTTCGACGCCGGCCAACCGGTGCCCGATCAGATCGCCAATCCCGGAGGCACGGGAACGGTGACCATGAGAAACGGCGGCGTCGTTCAAGCACGCACGACTTAAGCTCGGCCTGGGCGGAACTCTGATGGGAAACGGAACCCTCAATGGCCAGTTGCTCGTCGAGGGTGGCGCCGTAAAGCCGGGCGATGGCCCCGGTGCCATGACGGTAAACGGCGATTTGGCGTTCAACGACGGACTGCTCGAAATCGAGGCGCGGGGGCTTGGCGCCGGCGATTACGATATCCTCGATATCAACGGCGAGGCGTTGTTGTCGGGCGGCGAAATTCTATTCTCATTCATCGACTTGTTTGTACCCGCGCCCGGCGACTTGTTCGTCTTTTTCACGGCCGAGGAGCTCCTTTTCTTCGACGCTGAAGCCTTCGTGCTGAACGCGATTGGCGTGCCGGATACCTTCCGCTTTGACGTTTTCTCGGTTCTTGGGGATGATGGCTATCTTGAGTTCGTCACGGCAAACCCCGTCCCCACCCCGGCCTCACTGCCGCTGTTGGCCAGTGCGTTGGCCGGCCTCGGCGTGGCGGGTTGGAGAAAGCGCAAAACAGCCTAAAAAGAAAGCTCACTCGACAAATAGATTGCGGCGATCCGCAAAGGATCGCCGTATTCTCGTTGGTATAAATACCTCAATTGGCTCAACTCCGGCCGACCGCCTTGGGGCAATGTCATACCGGCTTCGCCTCAGACGGCGGCCATGATTGAGAGGGGCATCTAGCGGGCTAGGATGCCACTTGGTTTCCCTACCCTCACCGTAACGGCAGGCCCGCACTCCGTTGGCGAGCACCCTTTGGGCCTGAAGTGTCCTACGAATTGAGCTTGCTGATTTTCTTTTCATCGGGCGGCTGGCAAGCGCAAGTGCGCGCCTGCAGCGGAGCGAGGAGAGCCAAGCGGACGGACGTCCGCGCCCGGCGTCCGAGGAAATTCAGAGAGGAATCACAGATCTTCCAGGTAGGCCTCGTGGAAGCCTTCGAAGGTGCCGCGGGCGCGCCGGAAGCGGTCCTGGATGCGCTCGACCCAGGCGCGGTTGGACGACAGCGCCTCGACGCAGTCCGGATCGAACTTCTTGCCGGACAAGTCGTCGAGCAGACCGAAGGCGTCGTCGTTGGACCACGCCTTCTTGTAGGGGCGCCGGGTGGTCAGCGCGTCGAATACGTCGGCGACGCTGACGATCCGCGCCTCCAGCGGGATGCGGCGGCCGGCGAGCCCCGCCATATAGCCGCTGCCGTCGAAGGATTCGTGGTGGAACTGGACGATGTTGCGGAGGATGTCGACGTGCTGGGCGAGGCCGACGCCGAAGCTGTCGGCCATCTTGTCGATGATCGCCACCCCCTTGCCGACGTGGGTCTTCATGATCTCGAACTCGTCCGCCGACAGCATTCCCGGCTTGAGCAGGACCCGGTCGGGAACGGCGATCTTGCCGACGTCGTGGAGCGGCGCGAACAGGAACACGAACTCGACGAACTCGTCGTCGAGGCCCTCGCGGTCGGCCAGGGTCCTGGCGATCATCCGCGCGTAACGGCACATCCGGTCGAGGTGGGCGCCGGTCTCCGCGTCGCGGAAATGGCTGATCTCGCGGGTGATGTCGACCGCCGATCGCAGCACGTTCGCCGGGGTCAGCGCGTTGATGATCAACAGCGAGACGAGATGGGAGTATAAGGACAGGTGGCGGACGGTGGCGTCGGTGAAGTAGCGGGGTTGCTGGGAATCGAAGAACACGAAGCCGAACAGCTCGCCGTGGTCGTAGAATGGCTTGGTGTAGCTGGAGCGGTAGCCGGTTTCCAGCAGCCGGCGGGTGTGCGGGGCCGGCGAGCGGCGGAGCGCCTCGAGGTCGTCGATGATCCGTTCCTCATGGTCGCGGGCGAGCTCGGCGAGGCCGGCAACGGTGCTCAGCTTGGCCTCGTAGAGGGCGAACGGCGCGTCGCCGTCGGTCGAGTGGACGAACGTCTCCAGCATGTCGGTGCGCTCGTCGTACACCGCCACCGCCACCCGCCCGATCCCCGGCAGCTCTTCCTTCAGGCTGGCGTGGATCGACTCCAACTGCGCCCGCACCGAGGTCCCGCCGTCCGACACACCGATCACCCTTGCCTCCTGGAGTAAAGTCTTGATTTTCCGCAGGCTACACCCGGGCGGCATGGCTGCGCCAGCCTGCAAACGATACGCATTCCAATGGATCCGCCGGCGGGCGCGCCGGCGACCGCTCGCGCCGCTGGCGCAAGGCCAGCGAGGCGCCGGCGGTGACACGCTGGCGGCGCGCCGGCGATCTCGGCCTTGCCCGGCTCCCGCTCCCGCAGCATAGTACGCGCCGACCCTTGACCCTTTGGATCAGCCGATTACCCCATGTGTGTCATGCGTACAGCCGTCGCTGCCGCTTCTCCTGCTCGTGTTCGTCTTGCTGGCCTGCGTGTCCTTCGACGCCGCGGCGGCAAATGCGACTCAAGGCCAAGGCCGACGAGGGGCCGCAGCGGGTCACCTTCGGCGTCTACGTGCTGTCGATCTACGATGTCGACCTCGCCGACGACAGCTACGGCGCCTCGCTGTTCGTCTGGTGGCGGTACGGGAAATCGAACTCAATTCGATCCGCTGCGCGACACCCAGTTCCTCAACGCCCGTCAGCTGCGCTACGAGAACATCACCGAGCGAGAGATCGAGGACGGCACTCGTCACGTCAGCGCAATGGCTCAGGCGGTGATCAACAAGCGATGGGACATCTCGCGCTATCCGTTCGATCGCCATCAATTGACGCTGGTGGTCGAAACGCCGTTCCCCGCCGACGAGTTGATCCTCGCTCTCGACCAGTCCGACAGCCGTTTCGCTCCAGACGCGCTCCCTCCCGGATGGCGGATGACCGATTTCCGGCTGGTCGCGTCGGTGGAGGGCTATGATTTGCTGTTCGGCCGGCCGAAGCCCGACGGCGCCGGGTTTTCGCGCGGCACCATCGTCGTCGAAATCGCCCGGGACAACGCCGGCGCCCTGCTCGGCAGGTTCGTCGGGTTCTTCGCCGCCGCGGTGATCGCCATGCTGATGTATCTGCTCGGGCCGGTCGACCTCGGGCCGCGTATCGGCCTGGCGGTCTGCGCCGTGTTGTCGTCGATCGGCAACACCCTGGTGCTGCAGCCCGAGCTCGGGCACGGGTCCGGGTTCGCCCTGCCCCGCCAGATCGCGTTGATCACCTTCGTGGCAATCGTCGTCGCCATCGCCAATGCCGTCGCGACCGCGCGCTTTCACCAGGCGGGCCGCCAGGGCGTCGCCGACAGGATCAACCTCTCCGCGGGCATCGCCTCCTCGTTCCTGTACCTCGGCGCCGTGGCCGTCGTCCTGTTCGCCGCCGGCACCGACGCCGGTGGCACCATGTGAACAGGAGGACGCAAGCCTAGAAGCTGTCGTCGACGATTTCCTGCAGGCGGTCGCGTTCGAGCAGGGTGACCGCCCCCCGCTGCACGTCGATCAGGCCCTCGCCTTCCCAGGTGCGAAGCTGTTTGTTGACCGCTTCGCGCGAGGTCCCGATCATGCTGGCCAGCAGGTGCTGCGGCAGGCGGACCCCGATCACCGTCCCCTTCTCCGTCTCCTGACCGTGACGGTCGGCCAGGGCAAGCAGCCGTTTCGCCAGCCGCGCCCTGAGATCGAGGAAGTTGAAGTCCTCCAGTTGCGCGCTGGTCTCGCGAAGACGCCGGCACATCATCTCCAGCAGCCTCACACAGACCGAAGGGTTGCGCTCGAGAAACGGCAGGAAGTCCCGGCGGAGAAGAACCAGAAGCTCGGTCGTCTCCATGGCGAACGCATCGGCGGTCCGCTCGCCGCCGTCGATCAGGGCGATCTCGCCGAACACCTCGCCGGGGTTGATCACGTTGAGCACCACCTCGCGGCCGTCCGCGGAATAGGAACAGATGCGGACCCGGCCGTCGAGCACGGCCATCATCGCGTTTCCCTCGTCTCCCTTCATGAACACGGATTCGCCGGTCCGGTAGGAGCGGGTCGTCGCCAAATCGCCCAGCCGCCGCAAATCGAGCGGCGGCAGCTGCCTGAGCAGGAAGTGTTGAGCGAGAATGGCGTGTACGTCGTGCACCGGATCCGCCTCGTGACCGAGAAGCCGTCAGCGCAGCATCTGCGCGGGCGCAAGCCTAGCACAGACGAAACGGTTGATGAAACGGCCGAGCGTGCCGCGAAAGGTGTCGTTCCCGCCCAGAGTAAGAATCCCGTCGCCACAGCCGGCGGCGCCGGCAATCGGCCCTCTGGTCGCCTCGCCGATCGCGGCGTAGTATGACACCCCGCAGCGGCGAGGCCGGACATTGGGGAAGGGAGGCAATGGACGATCAGGCGGCACCGCAGGAATTGGCCGAGCGGGTGATCGCGCGGATGTACGAGCGCGACCGGGTCGCCCCCGGTCTCGGTGTCCTGATCGACGAGGTTCGGCCGCGTTACGCCCGGCTGCGGATGACGGTCCGCGACGACATGCTCAACGCCGTCGACATCTGCCACGGCGGGGTGATCTTCTCCTTCGCCGACTGCGCCTTCGCCTATGCCTGCAACTCGGAGAACAAGCGCAACCTCGCCACCCACTGCTCGATCAGCTTCGCCGCCGCCGCCCGCCCGGGCGAGGAGTTGACCGCGGTCGCCGAGGCGTGCATCCATCAGGGCCGGATCGGCGTCTACGACATCACCGTCACCGGCAGGGGTGGCCGAACGATCGCCGTCTTTCGCGGCCAATGCTACCAGGTGACCGGCGAGTCGGTCGAAGGGCTGGATGATTCCGGGAGCTGACCGGTCCCTGCCCGCCACGCCCGCCGCGTTCCAAAGATGCCGGTGAGCAATCGACGGTGTACACAGACAAGAAACATCCGGTTTTGCGGGAGGAACGACATGACCGGTGAGGTCCCGACCAAGCACCAACTGGATCCGATCGAGATCGCCGGCCGCGACGAGATCGCGGCGCTGCAGCTCGAGCGGCTGAAGTGGTCGCTGCGCCACGCCTACGACAACGTCCGCCCCTACCGCGAATCCTGCGAGGCCGTCGGCGTCCACCCGGAGGATCTCGCGACCCTCGCCGACCTCGCCCGGTTCCCGTTCACCACCAAGGACGACCTCCGCCAGGGCTATCCGTTCGGCCTGTTCGCGGTACCCCGCGAGAAGGTGGTGCGAATCCACGCCTCCAGCGGCACCACCGGCAAGCCGACGGTGGTCGGCTACACCCGGCGCGACATCGACACCTGGGCCGATCTGATGGCCCGCTCGATCCGCGCCGCCGGCGGCCGCCCGGGCGACATCGTCCACGTCGCCTACGGCTACGGCTTGTTCACCGGCGGCCTCGGCGCCCACTACGGCGCCGAGCGGCTGGGCTGCACCGTCGTCCCGATATCCGGCGGCCAGACCGCCCGTCAGGTCCAGTTGATCCAGGACTTCCGCCCGGACATCATCATGGTGACGCCGTCGTACATGCTCGCCATCGCCGACGAGTTCCGCCATCAGGGGCTCGATCCCCGAGAGTGCTCGATCCGCATCGGCCTGTACGGTGCCGAGCCGTGGACCAACGCCATGCGCCGGGAGATCGAGCAGCGCTTCGACATGGACGCCATCGACCTCTACGGGCTCTCCGAGGTCCTCGGCCCCGGCGTCGCGTGCGAGTGCATCGAGACCAAGGACGGCCTGCATATCTGGGAGGATCATTTCTACCCGGAGGTGGTCGATCCGGTAACCGGCGACGTGCTCGCCGACGGGGAGGATGGGGAACTGGTGTTCACCTCGCTGACCAAGGAGGCGTTCCCGGTGATCCGCTACCGCACCCGCGACCTCACCCGGCTGCTGCCCGGCACCGCGCGGACGATGCGGAGGATGGAGAAGGTCACCGGGCGCTCCGACGACATGCTGATCATCCGCGGCGTCAACGTCTTCCCGAGCCAGATCGAGGGGCTGATCCTCAAGGACCCCCACCTTTCCCCCCATTACGTGCTGGAGCTCTACCGGCGGGATCGCCTGGACACGCTCGAGGTCGTCGTCGAGCCGCGCGCCGACGTCGGCGCCTACGACGACGCCACCCGCAAGGCCTGCGCCGCCAACCTCGCCCATGAGATCAAGTCCTACATCGGCATCACCGCGACGGTCAGGGTGGTCGACGTCGGCGACATCGAGCGATCGATCGGCAAGGCCAACCGCGTCCTCGACATGCGCCCGAAAAAGTGACCGCCGCCCTCGATTGCTTCGTCGCTTGCGCTCGCAATGACGCCCGGCAACGTCCCGCGCCGTCATCGCGAGGCGCGAAGCGCCGCGGCGATCCAGAAACCGCCGCCGGGATCACAACCCCAAATACGCCGCTTTGATCCGTTCGTTTTCCGTCAACGCCCGGCCTGTGTCGGCGATGATCAGCCGGCCGGCTTCGAACACGTAGGCGCGGTCGGCAATTGACAGCGCCCGGTAGACGTTCGTTTCGACCACGTAGACGGTGGTGACGGACCACGCAGCGGCACCATGCCCGCCGCTCCGGAGCCTACGATTGCTTCGCGCCTTACAGGAGCTTCTCGTACTCCGGCTTGAAGACGTGCTGACGGATGAACGCCACCATGTCGGCCGGCCGATCCACGCGAGCCAGGCCGGAATCGAATACAAGCTTCGCGACCCGCGCCGCCGTCTGAATCTCGACCTCGAGGATGTTCGACTGCAGCGGGTAGAGAAGGCCCTGCTTTAGCAGGTCGGTCGGCACCTGATCGGCGACCGCCTGTGCGGCCTCGATGAACATCTCATCGGATACCCGTTTCGCCTGCGTGGCGAAGATGGCCATACCGACTGCCGGAAAGATGTAAAAGTTGTTGGCTTGGCCCGGCAGAAACGTCTGGCCGTTGACATGGACCGGTGCGAATTGCACGCCCGCCGCGTAGATCGCCTTGCCCTTCGACCACGTGTACGCTTGCTCGGCCGTGCACTCTGCGTGCTCGGTCGGGTTCGACAGCGCGAGGATCACGGGGCGCTCGTTGATCCGCGCCATCGCCTCGACGACCGCCTGCGTAAAGGCACCGCCAATCGTGCTGACGCCGATGATCGTCGTCGGCTTGATGCTGTCGATGGCGGCAACGAAGTTCTTTGTCGGCGCGTGCGGGTGCGCATACGGACGCTGGAAATCGACGAGATCCTGACGGTTCGACTCCAGCAAACCGTTGACATCGAACATGTAAACCCGTGCTTGTGCCTCGCTGAGCGTCATCCCTTGCGCGACGAGCGCCGAACACAGCAGGTTGGCCAGCCCGATACCGGCCGAACCCGCGCCGAGGAAAAGGTACTTTTCGTCCTTCAGCTTCGATCCCTTGAGCTTGGTCGCGTTGATCATGCCAGCCAGCGTAATGCCAGCCGTGCCCTGGACGTCGTCGTTGTAGACGCAGTACTTCTCGCGGTAGCGCTGGAGCAGATGCACGGCATCTACCCCTGTCCAGTCCTCGAAGTGGATGCAGCACTTCGGAAACACCTCCTGCACCGCCTCGACAAACTCGTCGACAAACGTAAACAGATCCGTAGTCGCCGGGCGCGGCTTGCGTAGGCCCAGATATAACGGGTCGTTCAGGTACTGCTCGTTGTTGGTCCCTGCGTCGAGATACATCGGCAGTAGATACTGGGGCGGCACCCCGGCGGCGGCCGTGTACAGTTGCAACTTGCCGATCGGGATGCCCATGCCATTCGCGCCGAGATCACCCAATCCGAGGATGCGGCCGCCGTCGGTCACGCAGATGAAGCGAATGTCCTTCTGCGGCCAGTTCTTCAAGATCTCCTTTACCTTCCCGCGCCGCTCGATCGAGAGATACATGCCACCGGTCTGACGGAAGATGTGGCCGAATTTGAGGCAGGCCTCTCCGATCGTCGGGTCGTACACGATCGGCAAGAATCGCGCCGGGTCGGACATGATGGTCCGGTAGAATAGCGTCTCGTCGTGGTCGAGCAGATTGACGAGGTAGATGTAGCGATCGAGGTCGGTGTTCTTGTGGCCAAGCTGCATCATTACGCGGCGCAGCTGCAGGTCCTCTGTCTCCGTGACGTCCGGTACGAGGCCCACTAGGCCAAGCGCCTGCCTCTCGGCCTCGGTGAATGCCGTGGACTTGTTGAGCGAGGGGTCCCGCAGAAGCTCCGCACCGCTCTTGCTCGTAAGGCTCATGACACTTCCTCTCCCTTGCTTTTCGTATCGACTAACGGGTACTGAAAGGTGGTCAGGCGCCGGTGGCAACATAGGGTTTGACCATCTTCGCCGGATCGACGACACGGTCGAACTCGGATTCCGTCACGAAGCCGAGCTTCAGCGCCGCGGCCTTCAGCGTCAGGTCATTGTCCATTGCATAGTGCGCGATCTTCGACGCCTTGTCGTAGCCGATTACCGGCGCGAGCGCCGTCACCAGCATCAGCGAGCGTTCTACGTACTCGCCAATCTTCTTCAGATTGGGCTTCGTTCCCTCGACAAGGAACTTTCGGAAATTCGTGCAGCCGTCCGTCATGATCGTGATCGAGTGGGTGATGTTGAAGATGATCAACGGCTTGTAGACGTTCATTTCGAGATAGCCGCCGGCGCCACCGAAACCGACAGCGACGTCGTTCGCCATCACCTGCACGGCGATCATCGTCAGCGCCTCGGCCTGGGTCGGATTGACCTTGCCCGGCATGATCGACGAGCCTGGCTCGTTCTCCGGGATCTCCAGCTCGGCGAAGCCGGCCCGGGGGCCGCAGGACATCAGCCGGATATCGTTGCCAATCTTGTAGAGTGAGGCCGCCAGCGTGCGCAGCGTGCCAGACAGGTGCACGAGTGCGTCATGCGCGCCCTGTACGGTGAACTTGTTCGGCGCGCTGACGAAGGGGAGCCCGGTCAGATTGGCGATTTCCGCCGCCGCAGCCTCCGCGAAACCGGGCGCGGCGTTGATGCCGGTGCCCACCGCAGTGCCGCCGAGAGCGAGATGATAGACGCCGTTCAGCGCATCCCCGATGCGCTCCAAATTGTCGGTGAGCATGCCCGCATAGCCCGACCATTCCTGCCCGAGGGTAATCGGCGTCGCGTCCTGCATGTGGGTGCGACCGATCTTGACGATATCCTTCCATTCCTCGGCCTTCGCCGCGAGGGCGTCGCGCAACGCGCTCACCGCCGGCAACAGCCGCGCCGTGACGTTCACGCCGACGGCGATGTACATCGCCGAGGGAAAGGAATTGTTGGACGACTGCGACATGTTGACGTGGTCGTTGGGATGGACCGGCGATTTGCTGCCGAGTGCGGTGCCCGCAAGCTGGCAGCAACGGTTAGAGATCACCTCGTTCACGTTCATGTTGAATTGCGTGCCGCTGCCCGTCATCCAGACATGCAGTGGAAACATCTCATGATGCTGGCCGGCGAGGATCTCGTCACAGACCTGACCGATCAATTGGTGCGCCCCGTCGTTCAGCCGCCCTCCCGCATGGTTCGCGTTGGCCGCACCCTTCTTAAGGGTGGCGTAGGCGGTGATCATCTCCCGCGGGATCAGGTCTTTGCCGATGCTGAAGTGTTCGAGTGAGCGTTGGGTCTGTGCGCCCCAGAGCTTTTCGGCTGGAACCTCAATTTCACCAAGGCTATCGGTTTCTTTCCGCGTCGGTGCCATGGTCTCGTCCCTCGTCCGGCTTCCCCGCCGCGCCGGCGCATCGTGCCATGCGGCGACGCAATCGATCAATGACTATCGCCGGTATTTCTCCTCCGGTCAACTGCAGCGCTGTCCCACTGCAGCGCTGTCCCACGCCGTCGGTGCCCCGCGCATCGGCCAGCACATGCGATTGCGGAACCGCCGTTCACCCATCGAGATGTCGCGCCGGGTCCATGTGTTGGTGGACGATGCAGGCGCTACAACCGGTCGGTCGCTAAAGCCCGAGATACGCGGCCTTGATCCGCTCGTTTTCCATCAGCGCCTCGCCGGTGTCGGCGAGGATCAACCGGCCGGCTTCGAACACGTAGGCGCGGTCGGCGATGGACAGCGCCCGGTAGGCGTTCTGCTCGACCAGGAAGATGGTGGTGCCCGCCGCCCGCAGCGCCTGGATCCGCTCGAACACCTCGTCGACCAGGATCGGCGACAATCCCATGCTCGGCTCGTCGAGGAACAGGATGCGCGGGCGCGCCATCAGCGCCCGGGCGATCGCCAGCATCTGCTGCTGGCCGCCGGAGAGCAGGCCGGCGGCCTGGCCGCTGCGCTCCTGGAGCACCGGAAACATCTCGTAGACCCGGGCGAGCATCTCCGCCGATTCGGCGCGGCTGCGGGTGTAGCCGCCGAGGATCAGGTTGTCCGCGACCGACATCGGCCCCAGCACCTGGCGCCCCTCGGGCACCTGGACAATGCCGAGGCGTACCCGCTTCTCGGCGGCGACGCGGGTGATGTCGGCGCCGTCGAAACGGATGGTGCCGGCGCTCGCCGGCTGGACCCCCGAGATCGCCCGCAGAAGCGTCGTCTTGCCGGCGCCGTTGGCCCCGACCAGGGCGACCAGCTCGCCCTCGTCGATGGAAAGGGTGATGTCCCACAGCGCCTGGATCGGCCCGTAGTGGCAGCTCAGGCCGGTGACCTCCAGCAACGGTTTCGCGGTTTTAGAGATCGCGACCTCCCTCGCCGAGATAGGCGGCGACGACTTCGGGGTTGGCCCGGACCTCCGGCCCCGTCCCCTCGGCCAGCTTGCGCCCGTAGTTGAGCACCAGGATCCGGTTCGACACCGCCCACACCAGGCGCATGTCGTGCTCGACCAGGACCACCGTCACCCCGCGGTCGGCGACCTTCTGGATCAGCGCGTCGATGGCCAGGGTTTCGGCCGGGTTGAGGCCGGC
Source organism: uncultured Alphaproteobacteria bacterium (assembly GCA_963772635.1). GTDB lineage: Bacteria > Pseudomonadota > Alphaproteobacteria > Rhodospirillales > Defluviicoccaceae > JAUXFS01. The sequence continues at coordinate 58,256 of CAVYYK010000044.1, read as the reverse complement.
GGCGGGCTCGTCGAGCAACAGCATCTTCGGCTGCACGGCGAGGGCGCGGGCGATCTCGAGGCGTTTCAGCGCCCCGTAGGGCATCGCCGACGCGTCGGCCTTGACGTAGCTCTCGAGTCCGACGAACGCCATCAGCTCGGCCGCCCGCTCGCGGTACTCGGCGTCCCGGCGCGTCACCGACGGGAACCGCAACAGCGACGGCAAGAACCGGGAGTCGCACTGCAGGTGGTAGCCGACCATCACGTTGTCGAGCGCCGTCATGTTGAGAAAGATCTGCAGGTTCTGGAAGGTCCTGGACAGGCCGTGGCGGGCGAGGACGTGCGGCGGCTGGGCGGTGATGTCCTTGTCCTCGAAATAGATCCGGCCCTCGGTGGGTCGGTAGAGGCCGGTGATCAGGTTGAACAGCGTCGTCTTGCCGGCGCCGTTGGGTCCGATGATCGAGTGGACGGTGCCGGGACTGACCGTGAAGGACAGGTCCTGGATGGCGGCGACCGCCCCGAACACCTTGTGCAGGCCCTCGGCGCGCAGCAACGTCATCGCCGCCACCGCGTGACCAGCGCCGCCAGGGTCGGCACCAGGCCCTTGCGCATGAAGATCATCGTGCCCATCAGGATCGCGCCGAACACCAGCATTTCGAAATCGTGAAACACCGTCAGCAGCTGCGGCAGAATGGTCAGGATCGCCGCGCCGACGATGGCGCCGTAGGTGGACGCCATGCCGCCGAGAACGACCATGGTGACCAGTTCGATGGAGTGGATGAACCCGGCCTCGTCCGGGGTGATGAACCCGGCGAAATGGGCGAACAGGCTGCCGGCGAGGCTGGCGAGCACCGCCGAGACGACGAAGATCAAGACCTTGTAGCTGATCACGTCGACACCCGCCACCGAGGCCGCCACCTCCGATCCGTGGACGCTGCGCAGCGCCCGGCCGACCGGCGAGTCGACCAGATTGAGCGCCAGCCAGACGCTGATCAGCAGCAGCCCGCCGACGATCCCGTACCAGGTCAGGTCCCCCGAAGGCTCCCAGCCGAGGACCGAGAACGACGGCACCGCCATGCCGTCCGGCCCGCCGGTGATCCACGCCTCCCGGTTGAGGGCGATGGAGATGATGATGCCCAAGCCGAGGGTGCCCATCGCCAGGTAATGGCCGCGGAGCTTGAGGATCGGCCGGGCGACCGCGAACGACAACGCGCCGACGGCGACCGCTCCGCTCAGCATCGCCGCCAGCGGCGGCCAATCGTAGGTCCCGGTCAGAACCGCCGAGAAATAGGCGCCGAGCCCGAAGAAGGCGGCGTGGCCGAGGCTGATCTGGCCGGCGTAGCCGATCAGCAGATTGAGACCGACGCAAACGATGGCGTTGATGCCGACCAGGATGATGACATCATAGTAGAAGGCGTTGGCCAGAAACGCCGGCAGGATGGCGATCACCGCCGCCAGAACCAGGAGCCCCCCGGTGCGCGGATGCCACAAGCCCATCAGGCTCTCCTCATACCCGCTCGGTTCCGCGCGCCCCGAACAGGCCGCTGGGGATGACGATCAGCACCGCGAGAATGATGATGAAGGCGACCGCGTCCTTGTAGGCCGAGGAGATATAGCCGGCGGTCATCGCCTCCGAGACGCCGACGATCAGGCCGCCGGCGATCGCTCCCATGGGGTTGCCGAGACCGCCGAGAATGGCGGCACAAAACCCCTTCAGGCCGAGCATGACACCGACGCTGGGATAGGTCAGCGAAATCGGGGCGATCAGGATGCCGGCGGTACCGCCGAGCATCGCCGCCAGGCCGAAACTCAGGCTGAGAATGAATTTGGTGTTGATCCCCATCAGGCGCGAGACCATCGGGTTGTAGGCCGTTGCCAGCATCGCCTTGCCGGTCAGGGTGCGGTTGAAGAACCACCACAGGCCGGCGATGATCACCAGCGTCGCCAGCACGATCCACACGGTTTGCGGCAGCAACGCGGCGCCGCCGACGAGGATCGGGTCGTTGGTGGTGAACGGGGGCACGCTGTGAAAATCCCGCCCCCAGATCACCTCGGCCGCCCCCCTCAGGAATATCGAGGCACCGATGGTGATGATGATCAGGGTGACGATGGAGGCATCGCGCGCCGGCTCGACCGCCAGCTTCTCGAGCAACAGGCCGACCGCGGTGGTGATCATCACCGCAATCAGGATCGCGATCGGCATCGGCAGTCCCAGGGCGAGCAGCGACACCGTGCTCATCCCGGCGATCATCACGAATTCGCCCTGGGCAAAGTTGATGACGTGGCTGGAGTTGTAGATGATCGAGAACCCCAGCCCGACCAGCGCATAGGTCGCTCCGACGGTCACCCCGGAGAACAGAAACTGCAGGAACTCAGCAAGCATGGTGTTCAGCGAAGCCGCCGAAGCCGCGGCTTCCCCGCCGAGGAGACGGGGAAACCCTCGGTTCGCGACCCACCGATCCTATTTGAGCAACTTCCAAGTTCCGTCGCTGACCTCGACCATCACGAACGAGTTGGGACCGAGGCCCAGGTGGTCCGTCGGCGACATGTTGAAGATGCCGTCGGCGCCGATGAAGTTCTTGGTCTTCTCGATCTCTTCGCGCACCTTCTCCTTGTCGGTGGAGCCGGCCCGCTCGATCGCCTCGACGGCGATGAACAGGCCGTCGTAGGCGTGGCCGCCGAAGGTGGAGATCTGATCCTTGTACCGCGTCTCGTAGGCGTTCTTGTAGTCGCCCGCGACCTTCTTCTGCGGATTGGACGCCGGAAGCTGATCGACCACGAGCAGGGCGGCCGCCGGTAGGCGCACCCCTTCCGCCGCACCGTCGGCACCGTCGATGAACTTCTGCGACGCGGATCCGTGGGTCTGGTAATGCGGGATGGTCATGCCGATCTGCTTGTAGTTCTTGGCGACGATGCTGGTCGGCGCCCCGAAACCGCAATAGAGAAAGGCCTGTACGCCCGGGGTGTTCTTGATCTTGGTCAACTGCGGCGTCATGTCGGTGTCGCCCTTGCCGTGGGTCTCGTCGGCGACGATCTCGATGCCGTACTTCGGCGCCAGCTTCAGAACGTTGCCATGGCAGGACTGGTCGAAGCCGCCGCTGCCCGACAGCACGCCGACCTTGGTCAGCCCGTTCTCCTTCATGTCGATAAAGATCTTCTCCACCGCCAGTCCGTCGGTGTGGGGCGTCTTGAACACCCATTTCTTGACCGGATCGACGATGACCCCAGCGCCGGCCAGGGAGATGAACGGCATCCCCGCATCCTGCACTTCGTTGATCACCGCCATCGTCTCGCCGGTGGTGGTGCCGCCGACGATGACATCGACCTCGTCCTCCTCGATCAGCCTCTTGACGAAGGTCACCGCGTCCTTCGGCGAGGTGGCCGAATCATAGACGATCAACTCCACCGGCTTGCCGAGCACGCCGCCGTTCTTGTTGATCTGCTCCACATACATTTCGAGCGTCTTCTTCTCGGGATCGCCGAGGAACGACGCCCCGCCGGTGACCGCCAGAAACGAGCCGATCTTGACGCCATCGGCGGCCTGCGCACCGGCAATCAGTCCGAACGCCGCCAACACCGGCAACGCGGACCTTCCCAAACCCGTCAAAATTTTCTTGAACATTTTCAGTTCTCCCCTGACTGAGCCCATTGGCCGTTGTTTGTTACCACTGCAAATAGGGGGAACCACATCTTTATCATGGTCAAGAAAAAAAAACGAAACCCGAGGCCAAACCACGAAAAATCGCACCCAACATCTGTAGGACGATCGCAGCACAGGGATCCGGCCAACCCAAACGGGTGGCGCCGGGAAGACACCTCGAGGAGACGTCCACCGATGGCCATCGGCGCCGGGTAGGCCGCGCTTCCCCGCGTCGGGCGCATCGAGCAAAGTTTCTTCGAAAACCCGAAAGGGATGGAACACGCGCGTCCGCGCGAGTACTCCGTGATAGAGTGAAATTCCACAACCGGAGGGGACAGATGACCAACGCACAGCCCGGCATTCTTGCTTCCGTTCCCGGCCACGCCCGTTTCATGGAGTTCGTCATGGCGCCCGACTCCGACACCGGTTTCGCCGTTGCCCATCTCGGGGGCCTCGGCGTCGATGAGCGGTCCGTGGTCGGGTTCGGATCGGCGCTGGTCGCGGCGCTGGGCCGATCGATCGACGGCCTGCGGCCGTTCCCGGGGCTTGTCGGTCCGGGCTGCAACGTGCCGTCGACCCAGGCCGACCTGTGGTGCTGGCTGCGCGGCGGCGACCGGGGCGTCCTGATGCATCATGGCCGGGCGATCGAGAACGCCCTCGGGTTGGCGTTTCGCCTCGACCGGGTGGTCGACGGGTTCAAATACGATCGCGGACTGGACCTCTCCGGCTACGAGGACGGCACCGAGAACCCCAAGGGAGACGACGCCGTCGCCGCCGCGATCGTCGGCGGCCGCGGGCCGGGGCTCGACGGCTCCAGCTTCGTCGCCGTGCAGCAGTGGATCCACGATCTGGATCATTTCGAGTCCCTGTCCCCCGACGAGCGCGACAACATCGTCGGCCGCCGGCTCAGCGACAACGAGGAGATCGACGACGCGCCGCCCTCGGCCCACGTCAAGCGGACCGCCCAGGAGAGCTTCGAGCCCGAGGCGTTCGTGGTGCGCCGCTCGATGCCGTGGGCGGACGCCATCGGCGAAGGGCTGATGTTCGTGGCTTTCGGCAAATCGCTGGACGCCTACGAGGCCCAGCTGCGCCGCATGGTCGGCGAGGAGGACGGCATCACCGACGGCATGTTCCGGTTTTCGCGGCCGATCTCCGGCAGCTACTTCTGGTGCCCGCCGGTCGCCGACGGCAAGCTCGACCTTCGGGCCCTGAGTCTGTAGATCCATGGACACGGATGAATTCAGGCGCCACGCCCACGGGTTCGTCGACTGGATGGCGGACTATCTGGAAGGGGTCGAATCCTATCCGGTCAAGGCGCAGGTCGCGCCGGGGGACATCGCCCGTCAACTGGCGGACGAGCCGCCCGAGGGCGGCGAGCCGATGGAGGCGATCTTCCGGGACTTCCGCGAGGTGATCGTGCCGGGGATGACCCACTGGCAGCATCCCGGCTTCTTCGCCTATTTCCCGGCCAACTCGAGCCCGCCCTCGGTGCTCGCCGAGATGCTGACGGCGACGCTCGGCGCCCAGTGCATGATCTGGCAGACCTCGCCGGCGGCGGCCGAGCTGGAAGGCCGGGTGATGGAGTGGCTGCGCCGGATGATCGGTTTGCCTGCGGGCTTCACCGGGGTGATCCAGGACACCGCCTCGACCGCGACCCTGTGCGCGATCCTCACCGCGCGCGAACGGGCGTCGGATTTCCGCACCAACGAAACCGGCTTGAACGACGCCGGCGTGTTCACCGCGTACTGTTCGCGGGAGACCCACTCGTCGGTCGAGAAGGACGTCAAGATCGCCGGTCTCGGCCGCGAGAATTTGCGGATGATCCCGACCGACGACCGTTTCGCCATGGTTCCCGAGGCGCTGGAGGCCGCGATCGAGAGCGACCGCGCCGCCGGCCGCACGCCGATGTGCGTCGTCGCCACCCTCGGCACCACCGGCGCCTCGGGCTTCGATCCCCTCGCGGCGATCGGCGACATCTGCCGTCGTCAGGGGGTGTGGCTGCATGTCGATGCCGCCTGGGCCGGGACCGCGCTGATCCTCCCCGAACAGCGATGGATGATCGAGGGGATCGAGCATGCGGACAGCTTCGTCTTCAACCCGCACAAATGGATGATGACCAACTTCGACTGCTCGGCCTATTTCGTCCGCGACGTCGGCGACCTGCTCCGGACGTTCGAGATCCTGCCCGAATATCTGAAGACCGCCGAAGGCGACCGGGTCGACAACTACCGCGACTGGGGCATCCCGCTCGGCCGCCGGTTCCGCGCCCTCAAGCTGTGGTTCGTCATCCGCAGCTACGGCCTCGCCGGCCTCCGGGCGATCGTCCGCGGCCACATCGGGATGGCCCAGGCGCTGGCGCGGCAGATGGCGGACGAGGACGATTTCGAGATCCTGGCGCCGCCGACGCTGAGCCTGTTCTGCTTTCGCTACCGCCCGCCGGCGGTGACCGACCCGGCCGAGCTCGACCGCCTCAACCAGGCGCTGCTCGAACGCCTCAACGCCGGCGGCGCCCTCTATCTGACCCACACCCGCGTCGGCGACGTTTACGCGATCCGCTTCTGCATCGGCCAGACCGGCACGGCGCAACGCCATGTCGACGCCGCCTGGCGCCGGATCCGCGACACCGCCCGCTCGCCCGGGCTCAACTCTCCGCCTCACCAACAAGGGAGGATGCCATGAAGACGATCGATAGCGATCGCAGACGGTTTCTGCAGGGCGCGGGAAGGGCGCTGATCGCCACCGGCGCGGTTTCGACTCTCGCGCTGTTGGCGGGCTCGGCCGTTGGCGCCGACGATGGCTTCATAACCCAAAGCAGGGAAACCCAGGCGGCGACGACACCCGAGAAGGCGCTGCGGATGCTCGAGGAGGGCAACGCCCGTTTCGTCGCGGGCAAGATGCTCGAGCGTGACCTGATGGACCAGGTCAGGGCGACGGGCGGCGGTCAGTTTCCGTTCGCGGCGATTGTCGGGTGCATCGACTCGCGGGTGCCCAACGAACTGATCTTCGACCAGGGCGTCGGCGACATCTTCAGCGCCCGCGTCGCCGGGAACTTCGTCGACGACGACATCCTCGGCAGTCTGGAGTTCGCCTGCGCGCTGTCGGGCGCCAAGCTGATCGTCGTCGTCGGTCACACCGAATGCGGCGCCATCAAGGGCGCCTGCGACGACGTGATCCTCGGCAACCTCACCCAGACCCTGGCCAACATCAAGCCGGCGGTGGCGGCGGTGACCGGATACGACTCCGACCGGACGTCGAGCAACAAGGCGTTCGTCCAGGCCGTCGCCGACAAGAACGTCGCCCTGACCGTCGACAGGATCCGCCAGCGCAGCCCGATCTTGCGGGACATGGCCGACACCGGCAAGATCGGGCTGGCGGGCGCCATGTACGATGTCCGCACCGGAAAAGTGACGTTCATGTAGGGGGGCTGCTGTCACCACTGGGGCGGGGCGAAGGCTATAGGTGTGGAATAAGGATTGCTTCTCCTTCAGGGGTTGGGGCTATCATCGACCCCGGAAGATCGAGACACGAAGGGAAAGAGACGCATGCCGCGAGCAAAGAAGGTTGGAGCCGCCAAGGCAAAGCTTGTAGCGCTTACCACCAGCTACGAGAGCGAACGGCTGCGGCCGGAGTAATCCGATGGTGCTCGACCTGTCCTCGTTTGAAAAAGCCATCGGCCAGCTCGACAAGATGTACGCACTGGCTCTATCCGACTTGGCCAAGTCCGACCCTGACTTGGAGCAGGCATTTCGGATGGCTGCGATCCAGGCGTTCGAGTTCACCTACGAGTTGTGCTTCAGGATGCTCAAACGCTTCCTGAAAATGAGCGAGCCCAGCCCGGATGGGATCGACGACGCCACCTTCCAGAGCCTGATCCGGCTTGCGTGCGAACGCGACTTGCTGAGGAGCGACCTCCCCCGCTGGATGGACTACCGGAGAAAGCGTGGCACCACCAGCCATACGTACGACGAACGAAAGGCGTTGGAGGTGTTCTCGGTTATCCCCGATTTCGTGCGCGAGGCACGCCATCTGTACGAAACCCTGAAAGAACGCACTTCCAGTCTATGATCCAGGCGATCGACGTCCGCACAGACCACCTTCACCAAATCATGGCCATCCTCCGCGCCCATCTCCCGGAGAAGGTGAAGGTATTCGCGTTTGGTTCCCGGGCAACCCGAACGGCGAGACGGTTCTCCGACCTGGATCTTTGCCTGCGCGGCACGACCCGGCTTTCCGACGACATACTCTCTGCCATCGGAAACGAGTTGGAGGAGAGCGAACTACCCTTTCGCGTGGACGTAATCGACTGGCATGCTATCAGCCCCTCCTTCCGACAGGCGATTAGCACCGACCTTAAGGAGATCGATCTGAGGAAGCGGCGCGCTTCGGTTTGACTGCTCTCATGGACTCGCCGCTTTTGCCGATGTCCTCGGTGGCAACAGCGGACGCGGAGTGATCGCTGACGTCACCCGTTGAAATCACCAAATGGATGAAAGACCGGAACCATGCGGCTCCTTGGGTGTGTGTTGGTGCTCCTCGGCCTCGTCACCGGCTGCGAAATCACCATCGAGCCGGGGACCGGAGAGACCTCGGCGCAGCTGACGCTGCCGGGAACGGCCGCCTACGATTCGTGGTTCGACGAGCGCTGGAGGCAATGCACCCAGTACAGATCCGAAAGCGTCTGCGAGCAGGAATTCGGGGAGAAAGGCCGCTTCCCTGAGGTCGGCCGAGAGAAATTGAGTCCGAACCCAATCGCCGGGTGTGGATTGCCACGCCGGCCTGAGCCGGCTCGCAATGACGTGTTGGCATGTTGCTGTCATCGCGAGAAGCGAAGCGACGCGGCGATCCAGGAACCCCCGGCCGACGATACCGAGGCGCGAACGCCAGGGATTGCCCGAGATCGATTCCGACAGGGTTCCGCCCTCCTTCAACCAACCCGAAATAAATCTCGGCCAGGGGCTTCGCCCCTGGCCCAAGAGGTAAAGAGGTAAGGATGCAAAATCTAAAAGGTCCTGGCAACGCGAAACCCGATGACGTCGCTCCGGTCGCCGATGACGCTGCTAGCCGCGGTCGGCGGAACGGGCGTCCCTCGGATCGTTGCACCAGGAGCCGCCCCGCACCACGCGGCGACCACTGTCTCCGCCTTCCGTCCAGGCCGAGCCATCGTCGGGCGCTCCCTCATAGTTGTCGTGCCAGACGTCCTCCACCCACTCCCAAACATTGCCGTGCATGTCGTAAAGACCCCAGGGATTGGCCGGATACGACCCGACCTCCGTCGTCTTGCCGACCTTTCCCATCGAAGTTGGCCTGCTTCGCGGTGATCGTGTCGCCAAAGCAATACCGGGTCTCGGTGCCGGCACGGCAGGCGTACTCCCACTCCGCCTCGCTGAGCAGTCGATAGGCCTCGCCCGTCTCCCCGCTCAGCCACTCCACATACGCCTTGGCGTCCTCCCAACTGACGTTGATCACCGGCCGGCGGCCCCGGCCCCAGCCCTGGTCGTCGGGCTTGTCGCTGCCCGTCTCCTCGGCGAACCGGTCGTACTCCTCGAACGTCACCGGATACCGCCCCACCGCGAACCGGGCGCCGATCGTCACCCGGTGCTGCGGCCTCTCGTCGTCTGTCGACCCCTCTTCCGTCTCTGGCCGAGCCCATCATGAACGTCCCCGCCGGCAGCACCACCATCTCCGGGCACCACGCTTGCGTCGATGTCGCGAAACACCGCGAGATCCGGCAACGTCGCCGGATCGGCCCCGACGCTCGGCGCGGCCTCTATCGTCGAAGCGGCTTTCGGTTTCGTTGCGCCTCCGCGCTCTCGGGTGGTTTTCGCCTTCGTATCGGCACCTTGGAGAACGTCTGCCGGCCGGAGGTCAGTGCGGCTCCTCCACTCTCGCCGCGCGCAGTTTCAAAGATCCGTGACGGCACCGATCAGGACGTCGAAAGCCGGACATCGGCCGCGATCGCCCTCCCAGTCCGCTCAGTCGGCGCCGCCTGCAGATCAGGCGAAAGCCGAGCGGCGGAGTGACGTCTTCGATCCGGCCGGGATCAGCATCCTCGCTCGCGGCCCTCGTCCGCTTCCTCCTGGACCCAGGTGGATTGCCCACCGAGGCTCCGCGACCACATGACGACGACGCAGCGGGCCTCGTCGAGCTCCGCGCTCGACGACCTCGCCCACGTTTCGCCGGGCGGGATCGTCCGATCCCAGCACACCGACCACCCCTGGCCCGCGAGCGCATCCGCCAGGCGCACCGCCGCCGCCCGGTCCTCGCTGGCGTAGCTGATGAAGATGTCGGCCATCGTCCCCCCGCGCAAACCAACCCGCCGCCGATCCTATACCAAAACCCACTGATATCGACCCATGTTTCCGATTGCACACCGGACCTAGAGCTGGGTCTTAATCAGGTTCCGGATGTATGTTGGTCTTGATCAGGTTCTGGATGTACGGACGATCGCGCGGACCGATGTAGCTGTCGGGGAACTGCAGGAGCGTCAGTTGCGCCTTCCGGCAGTCGCGGAGATCGGGACTATCGAGAAAGCTCCGGTAATCCTGGGCAAGGTAAGCGGGGAACTGCCCGACGAAATCCTTGTACTCACGAGGCGAAAAGTAGGACGCGAGGGTCACCGTCAACCGTTTCCCGCTGGGCAGGCGGATGTTTTCCAGGACCGGCATGTCGAAGAACGTCACCTGGAAATCCAGCTTCACGGGTTGGGTCGAACCACCGGCTTGCTCTTCGCTCTCGTCGAGGAGAATGCTCAAGTAGACGCTTCCGTCCTCGAGGCGATTGATCAGGATGGTACCGAAGTCGAAGAGCCGCGGCTCGTCGATATCCTGGGCCGATTGGCTCGGGTCGTCCTCGACGCCGCCTTCGAAGGTCGAACACTTGCCCTCGGTGATCGGCAACCGTTCAACCTTGGCGTCGTCGAGACTGGACAGCGCGCTGACCTGGCGCACGACGTTGCCGAGCGCCGCGCGGCGCAGTTGCCAGCGCAGGCCGAACGCCTTCTGTCGCGCCTCGGCCGCCGCTTCCCCGGGCCCTCCGTCCGACCAGACGATCTCGGTCAGGCGCCGGTCGAGGTCCTCGAACAAAGGCCGGATGTCGATGCTCTCGAAGTTGCGCACCAGTACGTCGAGGAACATGATCCGTCGCTCCAGGCCGGCGAAGTCCGGGGCGGGGGCGGGGGCGGAATCGGCGGCGGGACCGCTCGCCACGACCATCCCCTCCACCTTCCCCTCCTCGCGCGGCGCTTGTTGCGGGCCGGCGCTGTCCGACAGCTTGCCGCGGAAGTAGGCGTCGAACAGGGTCTTGAACATCTCCGAACGGAGCTCGCTGTCCGATCTCTCCCGCTGGGCCAGCAGGTCGGTGTAGAACTGGCTTTCGGCACTGACCCGGTTACGCTCGGCCTGCTGGTGATTGAACCAGCCGCCCATGAACGCGACGACGATGGCGACGACGATCGTTCCGCTGGCGCGCAGCTTGTCCCAGAAGTCCTTGCCTTCGGGTTCCCGGCCGTTCCCCGTTTCGGTCGGGTCGACCAATTTCTGCGCTTCATCCTGTTCGGCCATCGGTTCGGCGTCTCCCAACAGATATTCACTTGTCGATATTGAAGCGATTGACCCCGGGTCCGACGTAGACCTTCTTTTCCTGCCCTCCCGCACTGACGCTGTAGTTCCCGGGCGCTATGTTGCGAAAGCGGTATGTGCCCTGTCTCGAAGTTTGCACGGTGGCGACGGAACCCTGGTCGGAAAGGAGTTCCACCGTCACGTTCGCCTGCCCCTTTCCACCCGCGGAAACCGAACCGTAGAGCTCCGCGGCGGAGGCGGCGGCGATCGCCGACAACAGCATCAACGCCGCCGTGGCGCCAACGGCCGAAAGCCGACGCACCTTCCGCCGGACATCCCCGAAGGATCTGGACATCGCTACCTCCCCATTGCCATCCGCCGAATTGCGTCCCAACACGCGGGACATCAAGGATTGCCGGAACATTTTAGCAGAACAAATTCCCGAGATGCCATGTCCAACCTGACCAGTACCCACTTTCATGGTTCCATGCCCCATGTGATCGTTTTTCCCGGGGCCTCGGCAGGAGGCGGTGCGCCGGCGATGCTGGAGCATCGTCAAGCGCCGTCGACGCCCCGAGGACCCGGGAAATGCGACCCTATGGGCGGCCTTCCGAGGCTCCCGGCGGCGTTGCCCGCCGCTTGTGATGCTCCAGCATCACGGCGCGCCACGCTCCTGACCGGACGATCTCGGAAGGCCGTCACATGGAACATGGAACCATGAAAGTGGGTACTTGCGGCGGATTTCCGCGAGATCCACGTGGTCAAACGCTGGTTAGAATGGTACGAAAGATCTGCTAGGATGGCGGTTTGCGCCGGGGGGTGGCCGCAATAAGGGTATGACAGGGATCGAGAATACCGTGGATCAGCATTTGGATGTCATCGAACGAGAAGCCGCGGCGCCGAAGGTTCGGCCGCTGAACGGCAACGAGGCGATCGCCCAGGGCGCCTGGGAAGCCGGCGTGCGGGTGGCCGCGGCCTACCCGGGAACACCGTCGACCGAGATCCTCGAGACCCTCGCCAGGTATCCCGCCGAGGACCTGCACGCCCAGTGGTCGACCAACGAGAAGGTTTCGCTCGACGTGGCGATCGGCGCCTCGTTCGCCGGCGTGCGGGCATTGTCGGCGATGAAGCACGTCGGCCTCAACGTCGCCGCCGACGCGCTGATGTCGCTGACCTACATCGGCGTCAACGGCGGCCTGGTCCTCGTCGTCTGCGACGATCCGGGGATCCACAGCTCGCAGAACGAGCAGGATACCCGGCTCTACTGCCGCCTCGCCATGGTCCCCTGCCTGGAGCCGTCGGACGCCCAGGAGGCCCTCGACTTCACCCGTCTCGCCTTCGATCTCAGCGAGGAGTTCGACACCCCGGTCATCGTCCGCAGCACCACCCGGCTGTCGCATACCCGCAGTCCGGTAACCATCGGTCCCCGCCGCGAGGCATCCTCCCGCGGCTTTCTCGAGAATTCCAACAAGAACGTGATGATCCCGACCAATGCGCGGACCCGCCATCCGCTGCTGATCGAGCGCGAAACCAAGCTCAAGGCCTACTTCGACACCGCCGAGATCACCCGTTGGGAACGGGGCAGCACCGAGATCGGCGTGATCACCGCCGGCACCGCCTACACCTACGTCAAGGAAGTGCTGCCCGGGGCGAGCGTGCTCAAGCTGGCGGCCTCCTACCCCCTCCCCGACCGGCTCGTCGCCGAGTTCTGCGGGACCGTCGAGCGGGTGTTCGTGATCGAGGAACTGGAGCCGGTGATCGAGACCGAGGTCCGGGCGATGGGCATCGCACGCCGAGGGCAAGGCCTTCTTCCCGCGGGTCGGCGAACTGTCCCCCGAACTGGTGCGACAGGGCTTCGAGCAGGCGAAGGTGTTGGAGCCCGCCCCGAACAGGGAGCAATGGCAGATCACCCCGACGGCCCGGCCGCCGGTGCTCTGTCCCGGCTGCCCACACACCACCAGCTACATGGCGCTTCGGGCGATCGACGCCCGGGTCGCCGGCGATATCGGCTGCTACACCCTGGCGACGGTCGAGCCGCTGCGCTCCATCGATACCTGCGTCTCCATGGGTTCGAGCATCGCCAACGCCCTCGGCATGGCCAAGGCGGGGGGCGAAACCAAGCCGATCGTCGCCACCGTCGGCGACTCCACCTTCCTCCACTCCGGCATCCCGCCGCTGATCGACGCGGTCTACAACAAGGCCAACATCACCGTCATTCTTCTCGACAATCACGTCACCGCGATGACCGGCGGCCAGGATCACCCCGGCACCGGCCGGACGCTCCGCGGCGAGGAAACCCACAAGATCGACTACGAGCAGCTGATCAAGGCGATCGGGGTCAAGTGGGTGAAGAGGATCGACTCCTACGACGTGCCGGCGATGTACCAGTCTTTCCGCGAGGCGGTCGCCTACAAGGGCGTCTCGGTGATCATCTCGGACCGCCCCTGCGTGCTCGATCCGATGAAGATCCGGGGACCGGCGTTCCAGGTGCGCCTGGAAGGATGCACCGGCTGTCAGAATTGCATGAACCTGGGCTGCCCGTCGATCATCTGGGCCGACGAGATCATCGATGGCCACCACAAGGTCAAGATCGACTCCGCCACATGCATCGGCTGCACCCTCTGCGTCCAGATCTGTCCGAGCGACTGCATCCGGCCGGCGGTTCAGTGAAGGCCGCGAGATCGTACATGAAGGCCCGCCGATGAACGTCATCAACGATCCCGTGACGCCGACCCCCGCGACGCCGACCAACGTGCTGATCGTCGGCGTCGGCGGCCAGGGCGTGATCATGGTCTCCAAGGTCCTCGCCCGGCTCTGCCAGGTGAAGGGGTTCCAGGTCAAGCAGAGCGAAGTCCACGGCATGGCCAAGCGCGGCGGCGGCGTGTTCAGCCACGTCCGGTTCGGCAAGCAGGTGTGGTCGCCGACCATTCCCGCCGGCGAGGCCGACATCCTGGTGGCGCTGGAATGGGCGGAAGGGCTGCGCTGGCTCAACCATCTGAAGCGGGACCGGGGAACCTTCATCGCCGACACCCAGCAGATCGTCCCGCCGATCGCGTGTCGGAACCGCAAGCCGGGCGCGCCGATGGCCTACTCCCCGGAGACCCCGGCGGAGATCATCGAGATGGTCGGCAACGGCTTCGCGCTGGACGCCACCCGGATGGCCGCCGAGCTCGGCAACGCGCGGGCCGCCAACACCATCCTCCTCGGCGCCCTCTCGACCGCGCTGGCGTTCACCACCGAGGACTGGCTCGAGGTGCTCGACGAGTTCGTCCCGCCGAAGACGATCGAGATCAACCGCCGGGCGTTCCTCAAAGGTCACGACTGGGTGGCGACGGCGGAGCATTCGCTGCCGGAGGCGCCGGTGCAGCCGATCGTGGCGTTCCCGGTCAGCGGCTCGGAGACCTTCGACCACAATTGGCTGGAGATCACCGAGGCCTGGTGCAAGGGCTGCGACATCTGCGTCAAGATGTGCCCGGAACGGGTTCTCAAGCTCAACACCCGCGGCGTGGTCGAGCTCAAGGATCCGGCCGGGTGCACCGGATGTCGCCTCTGCGAGTGGCTCTGTCCCGACTTCGCCATCAAGGTGCACCGGGACATGGCGGAGGAAGTCCGCACTTAGATGACCATCGTTTCCGGATCGCAAAACCTCCAGGGCAACCACGCCTGCGCCCTCGGCGCGGTCGCCGCCGGCTGCCGTTTCTACGCCGGCTATCCGATCACGCCGTCCTCCGAGATCGCCGAGAGGATGGCGGCGGAGCTGCCCAAGGTCGGCGGCGTGTTCATCCAGATGGAAGACGAGATCGGCTCGATGGGCGCGATTCTCGGCGCCTCGATGGGCGGGGTCAAGGCGATGACCGCGACCAGCGGCCCCGGCTTCTCGCTCAAGCAGGAGAACCTCGGCTACGGCGCCATGGTCGAGATCCCCTGCGTGGTGATCAACGTCATGCGCGGCGGCCCGAGCACCGGGATGCCGACCCGCCCGGCCCAGGGCGACGTGATGCAGGCCCGCTGGGGCACCCATGGCGACCACCCGATCATCGTGCTGACGCCGGCCTCGGTGATGGAGATCTACGAACAGACGATCCGCGCCTTCAACCTCGCCGAAGCGCTCAGGACCCCGGTGGTGGTGCTCTACGACGAGACCGTCGGCCATCTGATGGAAACGGTGGATGTCCCGGATCCCGGCTCGCTGAAGCTGGTCGAGCGCAAGTGGGCGAACGGCACCGGCGAGAAGTTTTTGCCGTTCAAGGCGACCGACGACCACGTGCCGGCGATGGCGCGCCCGGGAGACGGCAACCGCTGCCACATGACCGGACTGACCCACGGCGAGAACGGCTTTCCCACCCAGAACCCGGCCGAGGTGACGCGGATGATGCGCCGCCTGCTCGGCAAGCTCGACCATCACCGGGACCTCGTCACCGCCTATCAGGCGCTCGAATGCGACGACGCCGAGATCCTGGTGGTGGCGTTCGGCATCTCGGCGCGGGCGGCGCAGCGGGCGGTCAAGACGGCACGAAGGAACGGCATCAAGGCGGGTCTGTTCCGCCCGATCACGCTGTGGCCGTTCCCCGAGGCGCCGTTCCTGGAGATCGCGTCGAAGGCCCGCTCGATCATCGTTGCCGAGATGAACGCCGGCCAGCTCAGCCTCGAGATCGAACGGCTGTGCGGCGGGGCCGGCCGGATCGCGCGGATCAACCGGATCGACGGCGAGCCGATCGAACCGAGGGAAGTCCTCGCCAAAATAGAGGACGTGGCACGACAATGACGACCACCGACGCAATCCCCTTCGATATCCGCGATTATCTCAGGCAGGAATTCATGCCGCACTTCATGTGCCCCGGCTGCGGTCACGGGATCGCGCTCCGGGCGCTGTTGTGGGCGGTCCACGAACTCGCCATCGACAAGGACAAGCTGGCGGTGGTCTCCGGCATCGGCTGCTCGGGACGGGTCGGCGGCTACATCGACGCCAACACCTTCCACACCACCCACGGCCGGCCGCTGGCGTTCGCCACCGGGCTGGCGTTGGCGCGGCCGGACCTCACCGTCGTCGTCATCACCGGCGACGGCGACTGCCTGGCGATCGGCGGCAACCACTTCATCCACGCCTGCCGACGCAACCTCAACATGACCTGCATGATGCTGAACAACGAGGTTTACGGCATGACCGGAGGCCAGGTGTCGCCGACCACCACCGACAGCCGGCTGACGACGACGACGCCGCTCGGCAACACCGAACCCCACTTCGACGCCTGCGCCCTCGCCCAGGCCGCCGGCGCCGGGCTGGTCGGCCGGGAAGTCACCTTGCAGACGCCGGCGCTGAAGAACCTGCTCAAGGAGGCGCTCGCCCACAACGGCTTCTCGTTCGTCGAGGTGATCTCCGACTGTACCGAGGTTCTCGGGCGCAAGAACGACCTCGGCTCGTCGCCGGAGATGATCCTCCGCCAGAAGAGCGGCATGCGCCCCGACACCTACGGCAACGTCGTCGACAAGCCGTTCCGGCCGAACAGCTTCATCACCGGGGTAATCGCCCGCAACGACCGCCCGGAATACGCCGAGACCTACCGCCGGACGGTGATCGGCGCACACAACCCCGCTTCCTAGGAACCGACCGATGAGCGAAGACGTCGAGATTCGGTTGAGCGGCTCGGGCGGCCAGGGACTGCTGCTCTCCGCCCACATCCTCGCCCACGCGCTGATCCTCGAAGGCCGCAAGGTGGCGCAGTCGCAGAGCTACGAGCCGACATCGCGGGGCGGGGTCAGCCGCTCCGACATCATCGCCTCCGACGGCATGGTCGACTATCCGCTGGCGACCGCCCTCGACTACCTTCTGGTGCTCGATCAGATCGCCGCCGACGCTTCCGATGGGATCCTCAAGCCGGGTGCGACGGTGCTTGTCGACGCCGCCCGCGTTCCAACGCCGCCCCAGGGCGAGTTCTCCCTCTACGTGCTGCCGTTCATCGAAACCGCCAAGGCTATCGGCAACCAACGGGTCGCCAACATGATCGCCCTCGGCGCGCTTGCCGGTTTGAGCGAGATCTGCTCGCGCGAAACCCTGGAGGCGGCGATCCGCACCGACACCCCGGCCAAATTCCTCGAACTCAACATCGAAGCGCTCGACCGCGGCTACCGCATGGTCGCCGCAGAGGCGGAAGTTCAGGCGGCGGTCTGAGGGTCGGTCCGGTTCGTTCGGGACGTCCCTTTCTTCTTCGGGCCGTCCGCCTCATCCGGGCCAAGGTAGTCGGAGATCCCCACGGTCAACGCGTAGCAGGCGAGGCGGACCGCCTTGGGCACCTCGACTTTATCGCCGCCCCGCTCACCCTTCTCGTAGTACTGGATCATGCGCCGCTTGAGGCCGAGCGCCTGGGCCGCCTGCTTTTGGGACATACCCATGGATTTCCGCCAACGTTTGAAGTCGGAAGGCTGCACGTGTGTCTCCAGTCGAACCCAACCCAACGCATAGCGGGGCTAATCCAATGGCCAAACTTACCCACTTGCGCCATGACAGGCAAGAGCGACGCACACTGTGCGCTTTTTTGGTTGACACGTGCGCACTGGGTGCGTAAACTATTAGTTGTGTTAATCGCAGTCTGGGAGGTTTGCGATGCTGAGTGATTTAGTCGTTGCCCGTGCCTATCTGCATACAGATCGCATTGACCTCGCTCGCGCCGGCGAGATCGATTGCGCGTGGCATTCCCTGTTTCGCCGAATCAGCGGTGGCTTCGTCGCTACCGGCCGGTGGATGACGAGCTGGTTAAGTTAAGCCGTTGATGTCGACGGGTTGAACCTAGCGCCGACTCGGACTCTAGCTCCACGGGAATCATCTTCAAAAAACGACGTAGACCGGTATTCCGATTCCGCTGATGTTTCGCGAGCCCGGCAGACAACCGGTCTACTGCTTGCCGCATGCGTTTCCCACCAACGATCGAGGCAGCCCTCAATCGAGAATGACATGGGGGACGAAGCGGGCGGCGTCGGAAGTGACCGGGGAGCGGTCCTCGCGGACGCACATCCCGGCGGCGGCGCTGGCGACCAGCCAGCAGCCGACCATTGGGTGGTTGCCGTCGAACTCGGGAAGCGGGTGCAGGGCCTGGACCACGGAGCCCTCGGCGCCGTAGGGGCCGTCGTTGGCCAGCGCCGTGTCGCCGTCGCGGACGATCTCGACGTTGCCGCCTTCCCGTGACAACAGCGGTTTGCGCACGTAAGAGGACCCGAGCGCCGCGGCGCGGGGGTCGTCGGCGAAGTAGGCGGGCAGTAGATTGGGATGCCCCTCGAACATCTCCCATAACAGCGGCAGCAATCCCTTGTTGGAGAGGATCGCCTTCCACGCGGGCTCGATGAACCGGGCGCCGCTCGTCGGCACGGAACGGCCGAAATCCTCGGCCATGATCCATTCCCAGGGGTAGAGCTTGAACAGGGTGGTGATCACCCGGTCGTCGAGATCGGTAAAGCATCCCTCGCCGTCGATGCCGATGTCCTCCATGAACAGAAACTGCGTTTCCAGCCCGGCCTGGCGGGCGCAGTCCTCGATGTAGTCCACCGTGCCCCGGTCCTCGGCGCTGTCGCGGACGCACGCCAGGTGGAGCGTGCCCTCGATGCCGAAACGTGCGAGCGCGTCGACCAGCCGGTCGTGCAGCGAGTTGAACTGATCGCAGCCTTGCGGGATCAGGCCGCGCTCCATCGCCTGCTCCAGCCAGGTCCACTGGAAGATCGACGATTCGTAGAGAGCCGTGGGCGTGTCGGCATTGTATTCGAGCAGCTTCGCCGGGCCGCGGCCGTCGTAGGAGAAATCGACCCGGCCGTAGAGGTTGCGGTCACCGCGCAGCCAGGTCTCGGCGACGTGGTTCCAGAACGGCTCGGGGATGGCGAGGCGGCGGAGGATCCGCTCGTCGTCGACCGCCCGCTCGACCACGGCGAAGCACATCTTCTCGATCTCCTCGACCGGCTCTTCGAGATCATTCTCGATCTGGCCGAGAGTAAATCGGTAGTAGGCTGTCTCGTCCCAATAGGGGGCGTCGTCGATGGTGTGGAACTGGAAGCCGTGTTCCAGCCGCCGTCTCCCGCCAGTCGTCGCGCTCGGCGACGGGGACGCGTTGCATCGTTCTAGCTGCTTGCCGAGCCGAAGGCCCTGGCGCGCGCGCCAAAGCCGCCGCGCGACACCGTAGAGGTCTTGGCCGTCGGCGCCGCGGTGGCCGAGCGGGCGACCTTGGTCGCACCGGTGGTGGAGCCGACGCTGGTGTTGTCCGCGGTCCGGAAGGTCCCGGGGGCGTCGGCCGAGCGGTACAGCGGTTGCGCTCCGAAGCCGCCGACCGCCGCCCAGCATGCTGCCCATCATGTAGCCCATCATCAGCGGCATGAACACCGAGCCACCCTCCTGGGTGCGGTAGGGCGCCGTTTCGCACTGCCCGGCGCCGAAATCGGCCTCGCAGTCCGCCTTGTCGACGTATTTCGGCGCGACCGCGGCGTGCTGCTCGGCGGCGGCGGCGTAAGCTTCCTCGCAGGCGGCGCGGCTGGCGCCCGGCTGGTCGATGCACTGCTCGACATCGCGAAACACGTTGGCGTCCACCTGCGGCTCGTCGCAGGCGGTGAGCGCGATGCTACCGGCCCCCATCATCACCAACGCAATAGATCTCGAGCGTTTCATGCCATGTCCTCAATTGATGCCGCCGTCGCCCTTGAACCGAACATAGCCACTGAACGGTCCGGCGGGAACCGCAAAGCGCGAGTTACCTCGCGGGCTCCATAAATGGCCGAACCGATCGACCTTGCTCTTGCCAACTATAGCAATTTCGCTATATTACCTGGATGACATGGCGTGTCGAGACCTTGAACGCAGAAGTCGACGCGGAACTTGAGGCGCTCGAACCCACGCTGAGAGCGAAATTTCTGCACATTGCCGAGTTGCTGCAGAGTTTTGGGCCCCACCAGGTTCGGGAGCCCTATGTAAAGCCACTGGGCAACAAGCTGTGGGAAATCCGCATGAAAGGTAAGAGCGGAATTGCCAGAGCTGTCTATGTCACCGCCCCCGGACAACGGATTGTGGTGCTTTACGCGTTCGTCAAGAAGACCGGAAAGACGCCGCGATCCGCGATAAGACTAGCCCAGAGGCGGGCCGAGGAGTTGAGCCCATGACGACCATCGACGACCTCAAAAAGAAGTGGATGAAGGAACCGGCCTTCCGGAAAGCTTATGACGCGCTCGCGCCGGAGTTCGAAATTGCGCGGGCGTTGATCGGCGCACGCACCGAGGCGGGGTTGACCCAGGAGGAAGTCGCCAGACGCATGGGCACCACCCAGTCCGTGGTCGCCCGTCTGGAAAGCGGCCGGACCCTGCCCAGCATCAAGACGCTGTATCGTTACGCCGAAGCGACCGGAACCATACCGGAGATCCGACTGATTCACGGCTGATCGAAGGCCGGCACGCTTCCCGTTGCCCCGGGGTCAGACCTTGATCGCCCAGCCGCACCGGTGCAGGGCGTAGGCGACGAGCCACCACAAGGCAACGGTGGCGCAGGCGTAGAGCAGGGATGCGTCGGTGGGACCGGCCCAGGAGGCGAACAGGGTGCGATAGATCCAGGCGCCGGCGCTGACGCTCTCGAACCCCGTTTCGACGGAAGCGTGGGCGAGGATTTTGGCCAGCACCACCGACCCGACGTAGACGAAGATGGCGTTGAGCCCGAAGATCTCGAACGGCGAGGACAGCTTTTTCCAGCCACGCACCTCGACCGCCTGAAAACACGCCGCCAGCAACAGCAGCGCCCATCCCGCGGTGAACACGACGTAGGAGCTTGTCCACAGCTGCTTGTTGATCGGAAACGCCAGCCCCCAAACGGCGCCGACCAAAACGCAGGCCAGGCCGGCGCCGGCGAGCCTAAGGCTCGTCGACGTCTGGAACTGTCGGGATCGCAGCCACGTACCGGCAAAATGTCCAAACAACACCGTGACCACGGCGGGAAGGGTGCTGGCCGGACCCTCCGGGTCGAAAGGGCCACCGCGGTAGAGATGGGCGGAGGTGAGCATCAGGCGGTCGAGATAGGCCGCCAGGTTTCCCTCCGGCGACAGGTCGCCGGCGCCGAACCCGGAGACCGGTACCCACTGCATCGCCGCCCAGTACCCGAGCAGGAGCACGCCGCAGACGATCCACAGATCCCGGCGGGAAAGGTGCAGGACGGCGATCGAGGCGAGCAGATAGGCGATGGCAATGCGTTGCAGCACTCCCATGATCCGGAGATCGGCGAGATCGAAGTTTGGAAAGCCGTTGATCAGCAGGCCGAGGGCGAACAGGATCGCAGTCCGCCTCAGGATGCGCGGATAGGCGCCAGTGCGCGGACGTTCGCCGTCCACGTAGCGTGCGAGCGAGAACGCCATCGCCGCGCCGACGATGAACAGAAAGAACGGAAACACCAGGTCGGTCGGGGTGAAACCGTGCCACCGGGCGTGGCGCAACGGCGCGTAGACGTGCGACCAGCTTCCCGGGCTATTGACCAGGATCATGCCCGCGACGGTGATGCCGCGGAATGCGTCGAGAGATCGGAGCCGGGCTCTCAGGCCAGATACACCCGCTCCAGCGCGCTCCTCGATACGTTGCCCCGGTTGTCCTCGGCCTCGACGAAGTAGCGGACGTCGCCGGCGCCGACCGGCAGCCGGGCGGTGTAGTAGTGGGCGACGACCGCGGCGCCGGTCTGCGACGGATAGGGGCCGCGGTCCTCCATCTTGAGCGTGCTCTCGCCTTTGCCGGTGCGCAGCACCAGGTTCACCCGCTTCAGGCCGGCGATGTCGTGGACGAAGGTGTGGACCACGCCCTCGCGTGGGGCGTCCTCCAGGCATCCCTGCCCCCACTTCTTGCCGCCCGGGTTCTCCGGAGTCACCCACGGCGCGAAGATGGTCGGCCCGGTCTTGTCCTTGCGGCCTGCGACGAGGCCGTCGAGTGCACCTTTGATCCGGCCATGGCCGAGATTGGCGGCGTTGGTCACCTGCTGGTCCCATTCGTGCTGTCCGGTCCAGTACCAGTAGCAGCTGGTCTCGGCCGTCAGCATCAGCCGCGTCACCTCGTCGAGCGCCGGATGATCGGGTTCGGCGTCCTCCAGCGCATGCACCATGTTCTGGAACGCGGTCAGCACCGCCCACGAGTTGAGGTCGGGCGAATACGGCTCGTTGTAGCGGCTGAACCATTTCATGAACTGGGGATCGCCGTTGTCGGCGCCGCTCCACGACCCCGGCTCGATGTGGATGGCGTTTTTCGGATCGGGCGGGAACTGCTCGAGATAGTCGCGGATCGAGGTCAGCTCGAAGCGGGGATCCTGGTTGAGCCACTCCACCATCCGGCCGGTGTTGTGGTGGTAGTAGCTGTCGGCGCCGCCGCCGTGGTTGTCGCCGTCGGAATGCAACAGGAAGAACGGCGGATGCTTGGGATCGAAGCTGCCGGTGGCGCCGATCTGGTCGTAAACCTGGCCGAGCACGTCCGCGTACTGCAGCGCGCCGAAGCCGCCGCGGGCGTCCTCGTTGCCGATATAGCGCTCCGCCGGCACCGCGATCAGTTTGTGGGTGTTGCCGTGCGGATCCATGTAGGCCACGTACTCGGGTCTGAGCAGGCTCGGCGAGATTTTCGATCCGGCCCAGATGTTGTTGAGCTGCAGCCAGTCGTCCACCGGCGGGTTGACCTGCTCGGCCGGGTTGGGCGGCAGCATACCCTCGTTGAGGCCGGCGTACGGGTAGTCCTTGCACGCCCGGAAACGATGGATCGAATCGTAGATCACCGCCTTGATCCCGGCCTCAATCAGCGCCGGGATCATCCGCACGTGGAAGGCGGTTTCCGGCGGAAACAGGATTCTCGACGCCTCGACGCCGAACGCCTCCGTGACGATGCGCCGGTGCCACTCGATCTGCTTGACGATGTTGCGGTCGGGGATCAGCGCCATCAAAGGGTGGTAGAAGCCGAACGCGGTGAAGTCGATACGGGGATTGCCGAGTTCGGTGGTGTCGCCGGCAGCCGCTCGCAACGCCCCGTTCCAGCCGGCGAAGCGGCCGCCGCACAGGCCGTCGCGGGCGCAGCGATCGAGCTGTTCTATCAGCGACCCGCTCCAGCTGGTGGAGAGACCGGCGTGGGGCAGGCCGCCGCCCTCGTACTGGCGCACCGCCGCCGGGATGAAGTCGGTGTAGTTGCCGCCGCGCGAGCCGAAGATCCCGTCCTTCTCGCCGTCCCAGTAGTTGGGATCGGTGGTGTTGTAGTAGGGCTGGTGCATGTGCTTGTGGATGCCGAAGTAGAGCTTGACCTCGACCCCGGCGGCGACCCGCGCCCGCCGCACGGGGGCAGCGCCGGCGGTAAGCCTGACCGTGCGGAACTCCTTGATCCAATCGCCGCCGTCCGCCCGGCCGATGTCGGCCTTGCGGCAGCCCTCCACCTGAACCGTGATCTCCCCCGGCCCGATCAGACCGGCGGGCACGTCGACGACGTACTCGGTCGCCGATTCCAGGGCAGGGGCGGAGCGGATGGCGTCGCCGTTAATCAGATGCTGTCCCCCTTGGCCATGGACGATGACCTGCGGGAACGGGATCTCGCCGTCGGCGCTCAAGGCAATCTCGAATTCGGGATTCTTTCCCGAGGCATCGCAGACGAGGCCGGCGGGCGCATCGATGCGAAGGAACCGAGAAAAAACGGTCATTGCCGAACTCCTGAAAGACTGAAAACGGAAACGATCCATCGGGACGGTCCGTCCGTTGGCGCGAAAACAACGCACGCCTCTCGCGATCGTGCAATCCTTTTTTTCACGGCTGGGCTCCCGCGCCGCGGAAATCGGTCACAACTCCCGATGCGGGAAAAAATTACAGTAATACTATCTTCGATTGCATTCGCTTGTCGTTTTAGGCAAAATGGGGCCGGGGGCAGGCGGCGACGCCGCGGCGGAAACACACTCCAGGAGATCGACATGGCTTTGACCTCGCCCCTTTCCCGACCGATGCCCGATCTGGTGGTGCCGATGGTGGCGGCCGGAGCGATCGTCGCCACCGACGTGCTCAAGCTCCGCCGCGAGGTATTCATCGACGGCGTCGTCGACCGCAGCGAAGCCGAGCTTCTGTTCTACCTGAACGAGCGCTGCCGCGACCACGGCACCGCCTGGAACGACTTCTTGGTCGACGCGCTCACCGACTACTTCGTCTGGCAGCAGCAACCGAAAGGTTATCTCGGCATCGACGACGGGCGATTTCTGATCGAGGGAATCACCCGCGACGGAAGGATTGAGGGCCGCACCGAACTGGAGCTGCTGGTCAACGTCGTCCATTGGGCGCGGAGTTGCCCCGAGGACGTGGTTTTGCTCGCGCTCGAGGCGGTCAAGGCGAGCGTTCTGGCCGGCGGAGGACTCCTGTTCGGCTCCAAGCGGCGGCGGCCCGGCGTCATCGACCGCGCGGACGTCGAGATCGTCAGCAAGCTGATCTACGCCGGCGGCGGGGCGGGAAGCCTGACCGTCACCCGCGCCGAAGCCGACATGCTGTTCGATCTCAACAACGCGACAGTGGAGAAGGAGAACGCCGATACCTGGGAGGATTTGTTCGTCAAGGCGATCGCCGGCCATCTCATGTTCCCCGGCGGCGCCCCGGAAGTGCCGGACGTGGACGAGGTGATGAGGCGCGAGGCCTGGGTCAAGGACCGGCGCTGCATAGGTCGGCTGCTCGGCGGCATCGGCGGCGCCGTCGTTCGCGGCAAGTTCGCCCAGGGCTGGCAAATGGCCGACATCTTCGGGTCCCGGGCCAAGCGGCGGGAGGCCGAGCGCGAGCGCGCCGAGACCGAGGAAGCCGACCGCCGACAGGCCATCGACGCGGCGGAAGCGGCCTGGCTGGTCGAGCGGATCGGCCACGACGGGCTCATCCACGACAACGAGCGGTCGCTGCTCGTGTTCATCAAGGAGCACGCGTCGGCGATGCATCCGTCGCTGCTGGCGCTGTTCGAACAGGCCGGCGTTTAGTCCGCGCCGGTGGCGCCCGGCAAGATCTGCCGCCCGCGACCGATGTTGCCGTCCCCGGCCAATCAGCCCATCACCAAAAGCTAAATTTTCCAACGCGTTAGAGGTGAACGAGTTTGGCACGGCTTTCGCAAGGTTATGGCGAGCATTGGCATCGCCTGCCGGGAAAGCCGTAGATGAACGCAGACAACCACAATCATCGTCCCTGCCGCCGGGGACTCGCCAAGCGCCGGACGGCCACCGCCGCCGTCATCGCCCTGGTGCTGGCCATAGCGAGCGTTCACGCGGCGTCGGCGGCGTCGCGGATCAAGGACATCGTCGACTTCGAGGGAGTGCGCGAAAACCAGCTCGTCGGCTATGGGCTGGTGGTCGGCCTCAACAACACCGGCGATACCCTGCGCGAAGGCAGCTTCACCAAGCAGAGCCTGCAGTCGATGCTCAACCGACTGGGCGTCAAGCCGACCAACGAGGGACTTACCTCCAAGAACGTCGCCGCGGTGATGATCACCGCCGAGTTGCCGCCGTTCGCCCGCCAGGGCACCCGCATCGACGTCACCGTCAGCTCGCTCGGCGACGCCGACAACCTGCAGGGCGGAACCCTGCTGGTCACCCCGCTGCTCGGCGCCGATGGCGAGGTCTACGCTGTCGGCCAGGGACAGGTAGGCGTCGCCGGCTACTCCGCCAAGGGCCAGGGTGAGAGCGTCACCCAGGGGGTACCGACCAGCGGCCGCATCGCCAATGGCGCGATCGTCGAGCGCGAGGTCGCCTTCGAGATGGCCAATATGGATAGCGTCACCCTCAACCTGCGCAGCCCCGACTTCACCACCGCACGGCGCATCGGCCAGGCGATCAACGCGTTTCTCGGCACCGCCGCGGCCAGGCCGAGCGATCCGAGCACCGTCAACGTGGACGTGCCCGACAGCTACCGCAGAAACGTGGTCAACCTGATCACCGACATCGAGCAACTGCGGATCGAGCCCGACCAGCCGGCGAAGGTGATCATCGACGAGACCTCGGGGATCATCGTCATGGGAGAGAACGTGCGGGTCAGCACCGTCGCCATCGCCCAGGGCAACCTGACCATCCGGATCACCGAGACGCCGGAGGTCTCCCAGCCCAGCCCGTTCGCCGAGGTCGGCCATACGGCGGAGGTGCCGCGCACCGACATCGCCGTGGACGATAGCTCCACCCACCGTCTCGGCGTCGTCCAGGAGGGTGTCACCCTCCAGGACCTGGTCAACGGGCTCAATGCGCTGGGCATCGGACCGCGCGACATGATCTCCATCCTCCAGGCGATCAAGGCGGCCGGCGCCCTGCACGCCGAAATCGAGGTGATGTGATGGGCGAGAGCGTGGCGACCCTCCAGGCGCATGCGGCGGTGCTGGCGGCGAACGGCAAGCCGCCTGCGGTGCGCGCCGACGCCGACATCGCCAAGGTCCGCCGCGCCGCGATCGAGTTCGAGGCGTTCTTCCTCGCCCAGGCGCTGCAGCCGATGTTTGCCGGCGTCGGTGCCGAGGAGCCGTTCGGCGGCGGTTTCGCCGAGGAGATGTGGCAGTCGATGCAGGTGGAGCAGTACGGCAAGGCGCTGGCCAAATCCGGCGGCATCGGCATCGCCGACGCGGTGGTCCGCGAGATGCTGCGGGCCCAGGAGAAGACGGAAGGACCGACTCCATGAACACAAACGAACAAGGAGCAGCACCCGGTACCGAAGCCGAGGCGGTCATCGTCCGCCTGGCCGACGTGCTGCTGCGCGAGAATACCGCGCTCGGCGAGGGCCGGCGTGACGAGCTTGCCGGGTTGACCGCCGAGAAGCTCGCTGCATGCCGCGCCTACGAGGCGCTCCTCAGGTCGTTTGCCGACAATCCGGATACGCTTGCCGCCATCGACGACGATCAACGCGGCAGGCTGCGCCAGCTCGGCGACAGGCTGATCGCCGTGGCCGAGAAGAACGCCCGCAGGCTGGAGGTCGCGGTCGCGGCCCACCGCCGGTTCATGGACACGGTCGCCGAGGCGGCGCGGGCAATGACGCCGGGGCCGGGCACCTATTCCCGCAAAGGCAGCATCGGTCAGGGGCGGACGGCGCGGGGCCTGGCACCGGTGGCCGTTTCGGTCAACCGGTCGCTGTAGCGCTAGCACCGGAGTCAGCCATGTCGCAAGATCTCACCCGCGCCCTTCGAATCACCCAAGGTGGGCTGTTCGCCAACCAGTCGGCTCTCGATACGGTCGCGCGCAACGTCGCCAACGTCAACACGCCCGGCTACTCGCGCAAGATCGTCAACCTGGAAAACCAGGTGCTGGCTGGCGAAGGGGTCGGGGTCCGGACAGGCGAACTGACCCGGCGGATCGACGAGGGCCTGATCAAGAGCCTGCGCATCGAGACGGGGACGCTGAGCGCGCTTTCGACGAAAAGCGAATTCCACGCCCGCATCCAGGACCTGTTCGGCACGCCGGAGAGCAATACCTCGCTCAGTCACACCCTTTCCCAGTTCCAAAGCGCGATGGAATCGCTGGCGCTGGCGCCCCAGGGCGCCTTGGAAATGAAGGAGGCGGTGCGTCGCGGCGAGGACGTCGCGCTCACGCTGAGCGGCATGAGCGCCTCGATCCAGGGCATGCGCCAGGAGGCGGACGCGGCGATCGGCCAAACGGTGGACGAGATCAACGATCTGCTCTCGCGGATCGCCGACCTCAACGACGATATCCTCCGCCACCAGGCGGGCGGGAGCGGCACCACCGATCTCCAGGACGAGCGCGACAAGGTCGTCGACCAGCTGTCCGGGTTGATCGACATCCGCGTGTTCAAACGCGGCGACGGCGACATGGCGGTGCTCACCGCCGGCGGGGTGACCCTGGTCGACAAAGTCGCCGCAACCCTCTCCCACGTCTCGGCCGTCAGCGCCGGCGCGACCACCACCCACGCCGAGGGCGACTTCGACGGCATCTTCATCAGCGATCCGGCGATGGGTAACGACATCACCAACGCGGTCCGGTCCGGGCATCTTGCCGGACTGATCGAGCTGCGCGATTCCATCCTGCCCGACCTGCAGAGCGCGATCGACGAACTCGCCGCCGAGGTCCGCGACGGCATCAACCAAATTCACAACCGCGGCGTGGCGTTCCCCGGGTTGCAGCAGGCGACCGGCAGCCGCGTCTTCGTCGAGCCCGCCTCCCAGACGATCACGCTCGGCAGCGGCGACGTGACCCTCGCCCTGTTCGACGCGGCCGGAGACCAGGCGGCGGTGACCACCCTGGACACGGTGATGCAGTCGGCCGCGTTCGGCAGCGGCGCCCAACCGGCGAACGGCCCGTGGACGGTGGCCGAGGTCGCCGCGACCGTCGAGGACTGGCTGCAGGCGAACGGCGCCGCCGCGGCGACGGTCGCGTTCAATGCCGACGGCAGAATGGAAATCGATCTCAATGCGCCGTCGCTCAACCTCGCCTTCCGCGACGAGGCGGCGACCGCTTCGGGCAGCGTCGCCCAGGACGCGGTCGTCGAGTTCGACGCCGACGGCGACGGCGCCATCGACGAAACCGTTTCCGGGTTCTCGTACTTTTTCGGTCTCAACGACTTTTTCACCGACGGGCTCGCCGACAACATCCACGAAACCAACGTCGTTGCCGGGACGTTCGGAGCCAGCGCGGCGACCCTCAGCTTTCGCAACGCCTCGGGCTTGATCGGTGCGCCGCTGGCAATCGCCGCCGGTGACAGCCTTACCGACGTCGCCGCGGCGATCAACGCCGGCATTCCCGGCCTCACCGCCGGCGTCGTCCCCGACGGCAACGGTGTACGGTTACGGATTTCGTCCGACGACGGCGCCAGTTTCACGGTCACCCAGGACGTCGGCGGCGGCGACACCCTGCTCACCGATCTCGGCATGCACTCGGCGGACGTCCGGGTGGCTGGCGCAATCGAGGTACGCGGCGACATCGCCGCATCGCCCGAGCGCATCTCCCGCGGCGCGGTGCAATGGGACCCGGATCTGGGGGTCGCCGGCGCCTACTTCGTCAGCGTCGGCGACGACACCGTCATCCAACAGCTGGCGCAGGCGTCCGGCGCCGTCAACGGTTTCGACGGGGCCGGCGGCGTCGACGCCACCACCACCACCTTCAGCGGCTACGCGGCGAGGATCATCGGCGAGGTCTCCACCGAGGCCGACCTCAACGAGAGCCGCATGTCCTTCCAGCAAGGCATGGTCGAAAGCCTGCGCTTCAAGTCCGACTCGGCGCGCGGCGTCAACCTGGACGAGGAGATGGGCGACCTGATCCTCTACCAGCAGGCCTACGCCGCCTCGGCCCGGGTGATCACCGTCATCCAGAAGATGTTCGAAGCCCTGGAGAACGCGGTATGAGCCGGACAATAACGGCCTGAACGAGAAAGCAATCGAGCCATGGAACGCATCAGCAATTTTGCCACCAGCAATTCGATCCTCGGCGTCCTTTATCGGACCCAGCAGAGGTTGCACGACCTCGAGGTCCAGGTTTCCAGTGAGAAGGTCTCCCAGGACTACATCGGGATTGCCCGGCAGACGGGTCACCTGCTCAACGTCGAGAACTCCCGCGACATCCTCGAGCGGTTCGCGAGCAACAACGAGATGATGGGGACCCGGCTCGATCTCGTCGCCACCACCGTCGAGGGCGCCCGCACGACGATCCACGACTTTCGCAACATGCTGCTGGATATCGGCACCGGAACGCCCCTCGACGACGTCCACATCGATGACCTTCAGTCCGCCGCCTTTCGCGCGCTGAAAGACCTGGAGACACACCTCAACACCGAGGTCGACGGACGCTACGTTTTCGCCGGCGGCAGGGTGACGACCGAGCCGGTCGAGTTCAACCTGACCTCGCTCGCCGACTTCCAGGCCACCTACGACGGTGCCACCGTCAAGTACGCGGAGACCCGCGACGCCCACCTGGAGAGGTTCTCGCTCTCGGCCGACGCCGCCGGCAACGGCAACTGGCTGATCTTCGAAGCCGACCCCGGCGGCACCGGCGGCCCAAGCCGGATCACCGCGACGACGGCGGAGTTCGCCAACATCGCACCGGGGACAACGATCACCCTCTCCGGCACCCCCGGCGGCGTCAACGACGGCACCTTCACCGTCCAGTCGGTCGGCGGCGGCGGCACCACGATCGACCTGGTCACCCGTAAGTTCGTCGCCGAGGGCCCGGTCGGCGCCACTCTCACGGCGCCGGACGACATCGCCCTGTCACCCGCGGCGACCGGCGGGCTGACCTTCGCCAGCGGCGCCACCGATACGGTCACCGCCGGCATCGCCGGCTCGCTGGCGGCGATCCCGGTCGGCTCGGCGTTCACGGTCTCCGGCAGCGCCGGCAACAACGGCACCTACACGGTCCTCGCCAACGACGGCACCACCGTCACCATCGCCGCCAAGAAGCTGGTCGACCAAGGCGCCCTCGCCGCCGAGGTCGCCGGCACCGTCGCCGCCGCCTCCTACTATCGCGGCGATTCGGTGACGCTCAGCCATCGGGTCGACCAGAACCGCGACTTCGACATCGATCTGAATGCGATCGACCCCGCTTTCGAAAAGGCGATCCGGGCAATCTCCATCATCGCCCAGGGCGTCCAAGGCTCGGAAGGCGGGCTCGATCAGAATCTCGACCGGATCGACGACGCCATCTCGCTGCTCAACAACGCCCTCGACCGGAACGTCGACGACCCGCCGCCGTACGGGCCCGAGTTGGACGGCACCATCGAGCGGATGCAGATGGATATCGGCTACCAGCAGGTCCTCATCCACGACACCAACGAGCACCACAAACAGTTCATCGCCACCCTCGAAGGCCGCGCCGCCGATATCGAGAACGTGGATCCCCTGGAAGCGATCACCAAGCTGCTCGACCAGTCCCGCGCTCTCGAGGCGTCCTACGAGACCATCTCCCGCGTCCGCCAGCTGAGCTTGACCGATTACCTGTAAAACCGGTCAGGCGTCGCCGAGAGGCTTGACGCCGAACGCGTTTGCGGACCAAGCTCCCAGAAATGGATACGCCGCAATGGATCGCCGCTGCCAAGAAGGGGAATAGAGCGATGGGCGAGCATTTGGACCTGGTGTTGAGCCGTTTCGCCAACATGCTGAAGCAAATCACCGCGAGCGACGCGGACTTCGACGACCTCTGCGCGAAGCATGCCGAAGTGACCGCCGAGATCCGCAAGCTCGATCCCGCCACCGATGCGAGACAGGCCCAACTCGACGACCAACTCCGCCGCCGACGCGCCGCGATGGAGGAGCAGATGTTCGCGATCATGCAGGCGAACACCCGGATCTGACGGCGGCGACCGATCCTCTCGCATCGTTCGCGCCGACCGCTTTCATGCCGCCCACGGCAGCAAGGCGATGTTGCCCTTGACCCGGTTGGTGGCGATCAGGCGGTGCGCCTCGGCGGCCTCGCGGAGCGGCAACGCCCTCGACCGGGTCGGCGACGACCCGCCGCCGTACGGCCCCGAGTTGGACCGCACCATCGAGCGGATGCAGATGGATATCGGCTACCAGCAGGTCCTCATCCACGACACCAACGAGCACCACAAGCCGTTCATCGCCACCCTCGAAGGCCGCGTCGCCGATATCGAGAACGTGGATCCCCTGGAAGCGATCACCAAGCTGCTCGACCAGTCCCGCGCTCTCGAGGCGTCCTACGAGACCATCTCCCGCGTCCGCCAGCTGAGCTTGACCGACTACCTGTAAAACCGGTCAGGCGTCTCCGAGAAGCTTGACGCCGAACGCGTTTGCGGACCAAGCTCCCAGAAATGGATACGCCGCAATGGATACGCCGCTGCCAAGAAGGGGAATAGAGCGATGGGCGAGCATTTGGACCTGGTGTTGAGCCGTTTCAGCAACATGCTGAAGCGGATTACGGCGAACAACTCGGAATTCGACGACCTCTGCGCGAAGCATGCCGAGGTGACCGCCGAGATCCGCAAGCTCGATGCCGCCGATGCGAACCAGGCCGACCGCGACGACCAACTCCGCCACCGACGCGCCGCGATGGAGGAACAGATGTTCGCGATCATGCAGGCGAACACCCGGATCTGACGACACGGTGGCGGTTATCCGCCTGCGGTTCCTTCTCCCGGATCGGCGCTTGCCAGGAAACTCCTGATCTCTTCCGGAAATCGGGACTAGATGGGCTCGCTTACGAGCATGAGATGATTGCGGCCATTGAGGGCGACGAACCGCCCCCAGGGATCATCGCCGCCATCGTTATTCCTTCCTCGAACGGCTGGATCGCATCGATGCGGCAGTGCAACACCAGGGTCGGCCCCGCGATCGCCTTTCGGTCTCCGCCAAAAAAGCATGGAAGTCTGGATGACGGCGAACAACCTGCTGTTCAGGAGGCAACGCGTAGGGAACCATGCGAACCCCTCGCCGCGAGCGAGAAACGAGATCATGAAGATCAATGCCGATCTGAGCAAACGCGCCGCCGTCTGCAGCACGGACCTGCCCTGGGTCCCCTCGCCGTTGACGGGCGTCGAACGGCGGATGCTCGAGCGGGACGGGGAGGAAGTAGCCCGCGTCACCAGCGTGGTGAGATATGCACCCGGGAGCCGCTTCTCCGAGCATACCCACGGCGGCGGCGAGGAGTATCTGGTGCTGCAAGGAATCTTCTCCGACAACCACGGGGATTTCCCCACGGGAACGTATGTTCGCAATCCGGTGGGCACCCGGCACGCGCCCCACTCCGACGACGGCACCGTCATCCTGGTCAAGCTGTGGTGGATGCACCCCGAGGACCAGGAGTGCGTTCGCATCGACACCACCTGCGAGGATCTTTGGCGCGCCGCCAATGCCGAGGGGGTCGAGGTGATGGGGCTCCACCGGTTCGCCAACGAATGTACGATGATGTATCGGATGATTGCCGGTGCCGCTCTACCCGCTCGCGTTCTGCCCGGTGGCGAGGAATTCTTCGTCGTCGACGGATCGTGCCACGACGACAACGGCTCCTACGCGCCGGGGACCTGGGTTCGCACGCCGATCGGCAAGGCGCCGAGGCTCGTCAGCGATCAAGGTTGCCGACTGCTGGTCACGCGCGGCCATCTCCTCGACCCGCCGCCGCAACCCGGCCGTGGCATCTGACAAGAACGGCGCCGGGGAATACGCCGTGGCAGGCTCGCGTTTCAAGGCCGTTCTGTTCGATCTGCTCACCGCGCTGGTCGAACTCGTGGTCGTTGTGGATCGACGTCGCCGGCGACGAGGAGACCGGCCGGTCCTGGCGCGACGGTGTCGCTGCGTCTGGTGACCGGTTGCGGCGACTACCGGCCTTACGAGGATCTGGTGATGGAGGCGACCGCCGAGATCGGTCTTCCGCCAGAGAAGGGGCGCGAGATCCTCGATCGCTGGGGAGAGTTGCGGCCGTGGCCGGAGGTCGCCGGCCTGGTGCCGGCCCTGGCCGGATGGCGGATGGGCGTGGTCACCAACTGCTCGCAAGCGTGCGCCGAGCGGGCCGCCGCCGCCACCGGCCTGCCGTTCGAGGCCATCGTCAGCGCCGAACGGGCCGGCGTCTACAAGACCGACCCCCGCGCCTATCGCGCCGGGCTGGAGGCGCTCGGCCTCGACGCCGCCGACGTGCTGTTCGTCGCCGGATCGCCCCACGATGTCCCCGGCGCGGCGGCTGTCGGCATGGCGGTCTACTGGTCCAATCAACTCGGCCAACCGCTGCCCCCCGGCGCACCACCGCCGCTGGTCGATGCGAGGGATCTCAGGCAGTTGCCCGCCGTCCTCCGCGCGACCGGCTGACGGCGTCGCCGACGACCGCGACCTATTCGAGCATGCCGGCGAGCGCGGTGGCGATGCCGAGGAACGAGAAGAAGCCGGCGATGTCGGTGACCGTGGTCAAGATGATCGACGACGACGTCGCCGGGTCCTGCCCCACCCGTTTCAGCCCGATCGGAACCAGCGCCCCGGCGATGCCGGCCGCGACCATCGACAGCACCATCGACACGGCGATGACCAGCGACAGACCGTAGTTGCCGCTCCACACGTAGACGCCGATCGCGGTGGTCGCGGCGATGCCGATCCCGTTCAACAGGCCGACCATGGTCTCCTTGGTGGTCACCCTGAGCCAATGGCGCAGGCCGATCTCGCGGAGCGCCAGTCCGCGCATGGTCACCGCCAGCGCCTGGGCGCCGGCGTTCCCGGACTGACCGGCGACCACCGGCAACAGCACCGCGAGGGCGGTGAAGCGGGCGATGGTGTCCTCGAACAGGCCGACGACGGAGGCCGCGAGAAACGCGGTGAGCAGATTGATCTGCAGCCATGGCAGCCGTTTGCGGACGGCGAACAGGCTGGTGGACAGGGCGCGTTCGTCCTTGCTGGCGCCGACCATCGTCTGGATGTCGACGCTGGCTTCCTCCTGCAGGGCATCGATCAAACCGGAATAGCGAATGACGCCGAGCAGACGCCCCTCGATGTCGATGACCGCCAGCTCCTCCAGCTTGAGCCGGTTCAACTTGTCGACGACCTCCTCGCGGGGATCGGTGGCCGAGACCACCGCCGCGGGCGGCCGGGACAGGGTCTCCAAGGTCTCGTCGGGGTCGGCGACGACGACGTTCTCGATCGGGACGACGCCGATCAACCGGTTGGCATCGTCGACGATCTTGAGCTGGCGGGTCGGTCGCGGCTTGACCGCGCGCAGCCGTGCGACCGCGTCCTCGATCCGGGTCTCGTTGCGGAAGGCGTTGATCCGGGTATCCATCAGGTGGCCGGCGCTGTCCGGCGGATAGGCCATGAAATCCCCGAGCTCCTTGGCGAGCGCCGGATCGAGGAGAGACAGCAATTGCTCCTGGCGCTCCGGCTCCAGACGGCTGAGCAGCGCCGCCGCCCGTCCGGCATCCATGCGCGATAGAAGCTCCCTTGCCGTGTCGTCGGACAGGTTCGCCATCAGCCGGTCCGCGACGCCGGGGACCAACGTCTCCCACACCGGGAGCGCGAGGGCGACCGGCTCCCCGGTCAGGACGGCCAACGCGTCGTCCGCCGGCAACGTCTCGATGCGGCGCGCCGCCTCCCGTGGAAAGTCGATCAGAAACCGCCGGTTCAGAATGTCCAGGGCCAGGGACATCTCGCTGGTCATCGGCGTCGTCCTCCGCGCTTGGCGGCGGTCTCTGTCGCCAGGGCGCCCAAAGTCTCCGTACCGACGGAGAGCCAGCGCCAATAGGACTCCGAAATCTGCACCAGCGCGTCGACGATCTCCACTCCCGACGCTTCCCGCGCCGACAGGCCCATCGCCTTCCTGAATTGGACGTAGCCGAGAGCGCCGATGAACTTGCCGGCGCTGTCGGTGACGGGCAGGTCGTCGCCCTCGCCCCAGGCCGGATGATCGATGACGGCGTCGAGCGTGGCCCGTCCGCGAACGGCGTCCTGCGGCGTTCGCATCAGGACGGCGATCCGTATGGTGTCGTCGGCCCGCAGCAGGTCGAGGATGTCGACGACACCGCGCAACCGGCCGGCGCGGTCCAGGACATTGACGGTTCCCGCCTCGGTCGTTTCCTCGCGCCGCAACCGAACGAGGGCTTCTTCGACGGTGATGTCGTCGGGAAGCGTCAGCGCGCGGGGGTTCATCCACGCGCCGACGGCACCCTCGGAATAACGCAGGAGCAGGCGGCAGGTCACCGCGACCCGGGTGGGGAGACGACCGAGGATGTTGCCCCGGACCGTTTCGGGCAGATGGCGCAGGATCGCGGCGCCGACGCCGGGCTCGAGGGTGCGGATGAGGGCCGCCGCGTTTTCCGGGTCCAGCAGCTCGACGAACCGAACCGCGTCCCGCGGCAGCATCCGCGACAGCAAGATCGCGGGCCGTCGTCGCCGGCACGATGCCGAGGAACGCAGCCACCACCGAAGCGGGCTGCCGTTCCAGGGCCCGTGCGGCGGCGCGAGGCTGGCGCCGCACGAACTCCACCGCCAGGTCGATGGTCTCAGCCATGGTCTTCCGTCCTCTCGACAACCAGGCAAGCCTGCTCATGGAACAGTTTGCCCGGCACCGTCAGCCGGCCCTCTTCGGTCTCCAGCACCGCCGATGTCTGTCCGAGTTGGAGGATCCTGCCCTCGGCCGATCCGATGCGAATGACCTCGCCGACCCGGCATTCCCGGCGCATGTCCCGTGATCCGATCAGGTTGCCGACCAGGGTGCGGGCACCCAGTCCGAACGCGAGGGCGGCGCCGGCGAGCGCCGCGCCGACGATGACGGTCAGGATGGCGACGAGCACGGTGTTGTCGAGCCCCACCTGCCCGGCGGCGATGACGCCGGTGATGCCCACCGTCAGGATCTTGGCGCCGGCCGGCAGCAATTCCCGCTGTTGCGGCGAGCCCGACCTCAGGGCGACCGCCACCGCGTTGCGGGCCATGTTGCCCAGCGCAAAGCCGACGACCAGGATCAGCGCGGCGACGATGAGATTAGGAACGTATCCGATGATTCGCTCGAGCCCCGCGGTCAGCATTCTCAGGTCCAGGGTGTTGGCGGCGGCCATCAGGAACACCAGGATGGTGACCCAGAACACGGCGCTTCCGACCCACTTGGCCGACGACTGGCTCGCCTTCTCGGGATCGGCGGACTTGCCGCCGAACGCGAACCGGAGGATCAGCCGGTCCCAGCCCCGGGCCAGTCGGACCGCGATCAGCCGCAGCAGCCTGGCGACGAAGTATCCGACGACGACGAGGACGATCCCGCCCAACAGTTGCGGCAGGAACTCGAAGAACTGGTGAACCAAACGGGTCAGCGCCGCGATCAGCGGCTCGCTCCAGCCGAGCACGATTTCCATCAAACACTCCTCCCAGCGGTTGGCAACAAAACGAACCTATCCGACGCCCTTATACCGCAATCGTCCTCGGCTCTGCCGCCTCAATCGCGTTTCCCGCCCGTATCCTCGGCAGGACCCCGGTTGCGAACGGCGATCAGGCCGACGAGGGCGACGACCGAAAATCCGATACCGGCGAAGAAGGTGGCCGCTGGCCCGACCCGGTCCCAGAGCAATCCGGCGATCAGGCTCGCCGCGAGCAGCATGATCCCGGTCAGCATGTGAAATACGCCGAACGCGGTGCCGCGGATCTCCGCCGGCGCCACGTCCGCCACCATGGCGGCGAGCAGGCCCTGGGTCAGCCCCATGTGCAGCCCCCACAGCACGACGCCGCCCATCAGCGGCCAGATACCGGTCGCCAGGCCGAGCGCGAGGTCGGCCGCGATCAGCAGCACCAGTCCCACCACCAGAACGCCGTGCCGATCGATCCGGTCCGACAACACACCGGCCGGATAGGCGGAGCCCGCGTACGCCACGTTCATCACCACCATGACCAGCGGCACGAGCGCGATGGGAAGACCGACGTTCTCGGCGCGAAGCAGCAGGAAGGCCTCGCTGAAACGGGCGAGCGACAAGACCGCGGCGATCAGCACCAGTCCCCAGTAAGCCGCGCCGATCCGCCGCAAGTCGGACAGGTGAATCGGGGAGCGAGGTCGACCCTTCGCCCGAACGGTCCCGGGTTCCTTGACGCCGAACACCAGGATTGCCAGGGCGATGAACGCCGGGATCACGGCGACCCAGAACACCGCCCGGATATCATTGGCGAACAGCGCCATCAGCGCGACCGCCAGCAGCGGGCCGGCGAACGCGCCGACCGTGTCGAGGGATTGCCTCAGACCGTAACACGCCCCCCGCAGATGCGCCGGGGCGATGTCGCCGACCAGGGCGTCGCGGGGCGCGTCGCGAACGCCTTTCCCGATCCGGTCGATGAAGCGGGCGGCGAAGATCCAGCCGACCGATCCGGCGAGAGGGAACATCGGCTTGGTGACCGCCGCCAGGCCGTAGCCGATCACCGTCAACACCTTGCGTTTGCCCAGGTAGTCGCTGAGAGTTCCGGAAAAGACTTTGGTGATCGAGGCCGTGGCCTCGGCAATTCCTTCGATGACACCCACCGACAGCGCGCTTGCCCCGAGGACCGACACCAGGAACACCGGGAGAAGGCTGTGGATCAGCTCCGACGAAGCGTCCATGAACAGGCTGACGAAACCCAACGCCCAAATGCCGGCCGGGATCGCCCGCAAGCCGGCGGGACCGGGTCGCCCTCTCGTCGGTTTCGGGCGGCGAAAGGTGTCTTGTCGTAGCGCTACCCCGTGTCAGAACCGGACCGCTAGCGGCGGCCGGCCTCGTAGGTCTGCAGGTGGCAGAGGGCGACGCGGAGCAGCGGGGCGGCGACGCCGAGGGCGCGGGCGCGGGCGAGCAGGTCGCCGATGACGTGATCGGCCTCGATCCGGCCGCCGCCCTCGATGTCGCGGAGCATCGACGCGGCGAAGCCCGAGCCCCGCTCGGTGAGCATCGCGCGGCTGCGCTCCAGGTGCTTGTCCCGGGGCGGGTAGCCGGCGGCGGTGGCGACGCGGGTGCATTCGTCGAGGGCCTCGAGGATCAGCGCCTCGCCGTCCGCCGCTTCGAGGATCGCGCCGACGCCGGCCCGCATCAGGCAGGTCATCGCCGCCAGCGTCGCCAGCATCACCCATTTCTCCCACATCTCCTGGAGGATGATGGTGCTGAACCGGGCGTCGAACCCGGCACCGGTAAGGTCCTTCTCCAGCGCCTCGCAGAACGGCGTGCGTTCGCCGCTGCGGTCGCCGAAGGTGAGCAGATGAAACTTGTTCAGGTGCTTGACCGCGCCGTCGGCGGCGAGCGTCGCGGCGATGGCGCACAGGCCGCCGAGCACCCGCCCGGAGCCGAACGCGGCGTCCAGCCGATCGAGATGGCGCATCCCGTTGAGCAACGGCACGATTCGGGTCTCGGGGCCGACCGCGGGCGCGATCGCGGCGATGGCGTCGTCCAGATCGTAAGCCTTGCAGGCGAGGATGACGGCATCGTAGTCGGGCTTCAGCGCGTCACCGGTGACCGTCCGTACCGGGCGGCGGATGTCGCCGAGCGGGCTGGTGACGACCAGTCCGTCCCGCGCAAGTTGCTCGGCGCGCCCTGGTCGCACCAGGAAGGTGACGTCGCGTCCCGCTTCGGCCAGACGGCCGCCGAAATAGCCGCCGGTGGCGCCGGCGCCCAGAATCAATAGCCTCATTTTATCAGCAGCCTCATTTTCCTGCCTCCCCACGGCCGGTGTGACACGGCAACTCCGGCGTCGGTTCCGAACCCGTCCGGGAGTGGCATGGAGCCCCCCTCACCGTCAAGACGCAAACGGAACGGCTGTTTCTCGAAAAAAGGGCCGACTACCGTTGGAAATCAGTGGTCACGTTAAGCGAAAATTTACAGCTTGCACATATTTTGTCGAAAGGGCACAAGAATGCCACAAAATGTTGCAAAAAGCAGGAAGCGTGGAAAAACGCTTCCAATGAAAAGAAGCTTTGAATGCGACACACGCTGTCGTATGGCAGGGACGGGAACCGACACGAGAGAGACGCTATGATACGTAAAAGCCTTTGCAGGTTCTTCTTTGGAGACGAAACGACCGCGGATTCCCTTCAATTCGCGCTGATCCTTGCCCTCGTTTCCACTTCGGCGGTGGCGGCCATCGCCGCGTTGGCGGTTTCCTGACCGATCTCGACGGCGACGACGCCATCGATCACTTGATCCGGAAAACGTA
The DNA here is from genome assembly GCA_963772635.1 of uncultured Alphaproteobacteria bacterium. GTDB lineage: Bacteria > Pseudomonadota > Alphaproteobacteria > Rhodospirillales > Defluviicoccaceae > JAUXFS01. Next base: position 18,558 of record CAVYYK010000044.1, on the reverse strand, counting down.
ACATCGAGCCGACCGTAAAGGTTCGGCAGGTTCCGCATTCAGCAGTTGTCCAGGAATTGTCCCAAAGCGGGACAGGATCCGTATCGCGTTCCGCGACTTGGTCGGGACAATCGGGTGAGAGGTTCGCGCGCCTTTTTGTTAGGGCGAGTTTTGGCATGCAACCCTGCATAGCGTCGATTGACCCGAGATAGGGTCCTCCATCCCGGTCCATTGGGCCGGTTCGGGGGTAGCGAACGGTGCGTTCCGGCGTCGTAGATCCGCTGCCGCGATCCCCGCTCCCGCTTGGCGGCGGAAAAAGCGAATCATCTTGTAAAATTGCCTCTGAGAAGAGAGGTTGCATAGGACCGAACCCGAGGATCCGGCCTGGGCGATGTTGGGCCGAGAGCTTGTTGCCATGTCGTCGGGGCGGCTGATGCCGATCCTGACCCCGACGAGGACTGTGAAGCGCGCCCGTGGACACGGATCGACGACCGGCCAATGACGGGAGATGACGATGTCCACCGATGACCCGACCATCCGCTCGCTGACGGCGCGCACGGTCAACGTTCCGCTGGCGAGGCCGGTCCGGACCGCCGTCGGCACCATACCCGCCGCCCCGCTGGTGCTCCTCGACATCCTGACCGAGGAGGGAGTCACCGGGCGGGCCTACGTTTTCGGTTACACGCCGGTAACGCTGGCCCCGATCGCACGGTTCGTCGACAACATCGCGGGGACGCTCGAGGGGAAATCGGTGTCGCCGGTCGAACGGATGCGCGAATTCGACCGCATGTTCCGTTTGCTCGGCCGGCAGGGTCTGGTCGGAATGGCGTTGTCGGGGATCGAGATGGCCCTTTGGGACGTCCTCGGCCGCGCCTACGGCCAACCGGTCGTGCGGCTTCTCGGCGGAGAGCCGTCGCCGATCCCGGCCTACGACAGCTACGGCGTCGTCGATCCGATGGCGGATCGCCGGGTGCTGGAACGGTCACTCGAACGGGGCTTTCGCGCGATCAAGATCAAGATCGGCGACGGCGGTGTCGACAACGATGTCGACACGGTCGCCGCGGTCCGCGACATCATCGGCGACGAGACCGCGCTGATGGTCGACTACAACCAGTCGCTGACCGTCACCGAAGCGCTTCGCCGCATCGACCGATTGGCGGAATACGACCTGCATTGGGTCGAGGAGCCGGTTCCGGCCGAGGATATCCGCGGTCACGCGGAGGTGCGCGCGGCATCTCCGGTGCCGATCCAGACCGGGGAGAACTGGTGGTTCCCGCAGGACATGGCCAAGGCGATCGAGGCGGAGGCCTGCGACTACGCCATGCCGGACCTGATGAAGATCGGCGGTATCGGCGGATGGCTGCGCGCCATGGGACAGGCCGAAGCCGCGTCGATCCCCGTTTCCAGTCATCTGTTCATCGAAGCGAGCGCTCACGTGCTCGCGGTGACGCCGACCGCCCACTGGCTGGAATACCTCGATATCGCCGGCGCCGTCCTGACCGAGCCTGTACCCGTCGAAAACGGATGCGTCGTCCCTCGCGGTCCCGGCCTCGGAATCGAGTGGAACGAGGACGCCGTCGAGCGTTTTCGGTACTGAAACTAATGCATTAGCGGGGGACCTCGAAAAGCTGGACCAGGGTCGCACGAGACGTTCCCGCGTCGCGAATGCGGGCGCGGCCGTCGAAGGCGACGCCGGTGTCGCTGAGGGTCAGCGCGCGGGCACGTTCGGGCTGGGGGACGGGAGCGCCTGCCGCATCGAGATTGTACGCCCGCGCCGACGTGCAGTCGCTGACGCCGGGATCGTCGGTCGCCGCGCACCCCGGTCGGATGTCGATGCGATCGCCGGCGACGGCGATGCCGGCGGTGAACGCGGAGATCTCCGGCCACAGCGGCGCGCAGTCGGTCGCGGAAAACCCCTGGATGTAGGTGGTGGATCCGCTGACCGACTGGACCAGGAGCCCCGCGCCTGTCCGTTCCACATAGACCCGGGTGATCAGGTCCTCGTCGATGGTGCAGGCCGCCGATGCGCGGTCGTGGCGGACCCGGATCGGCCCTTCCCACAGCGTCGGTGCGCGCGGATCATCGGCCCCGCAGACGACGACGTCGACGAGTCCGATCCGGCCCCGCGAGCAGCCTTCAACCGCCGGCGCGCCGGCCAACCGCAGTTCCTCGAACGACGGTCGGTCCGATCCGCCGGGTCCCGCGCATCCGGCGGCGGTCAGCAAAAAAACCAGATGCAGACGGAGAGTCCGCCGTCCTCGGACCGATCGTGTCCTCACGGAATCGCTTTGGCGCCGTACTTCACCTTGTCCCGGTCCGTCGCTTTCCATGACCAGTTGATCGTCGCGTTCTTCCTGCCTCCGCCGCCGAGCCTGCCCCAGTAGGCGCTCGGATATTTGCCGCGGTTCAGTTCCCCTCTCACCACGACCACCACGTGTCCATGGGCCTCGGGCGACGCCAAGTCCGCGCCCTTCAGCCCGCCGATCACCAGATTCCCCGCTGCCGCGCTCTCGGCCGCCGCGACCCCGTCGGCGAGTCGGGTCCAGCCCGCTCCCTGTATCTCGTCGGTTATCGCGTCGGCGTTGCCGGTCACGGTGATCCCGAACGCGGAGGCAACCGCCTTGACGAATTGGTTGCAGTCGTCCTGGTTGGCATCGAACTTCTCTTCGCAGACCTTGATGATTTCGTCGGCCTTGGACATGGTCCCTCCCCGGATGTTGCGCCGTGTTGGCTACCGAACGGACCCGCGAGCCCGGCCGATCGGGCCCCGGTATCCGTAGTCGGATGCTCGAGCAGTCTACAACGCCGAGACGATTTCCTCACGTTCTTCGTTGAACGGTGCCCGCGAAGGCGGCTTCCCGGCGCGGCGGTACCAGTAGCCGGCGTTGGCCTCGTCGCCCTCGACCCGATGCAAATGGGCGTGCACCCAGGCACTCGCCCAATCGTTGTCCGCCTGGGCCAACCGGTGTGCCCGGTCCCAATCGCCCTTGGCCAAATGCCAGAGCGCCTGCAACGCCGTTCCAAGACCCTCGGGAGGCGCGTCTCGATGCAGGGAGTCCCTGAAAAACTGGAAGTCCATGTCGCCGACCAGGCCTCCTGAATTACCTGACGATCAGGCAGGGACACGGCGCCAGGGCAGTAGGCCCTCGAGCCGGCCGTGACCGTGGGTGCCGACGACGAATTTCTTGAACATTACTCTCCTCCCTCGGCAGAAATATTAGTTTGCCGGTTCGGAGAGGAAATTCAACACGAACTGTCGGATCAGCCCCCATTTCCAGAGGGCCGGGCTTCATGGGCCAACCCATTCCAGGTCCGCGATCAGCGGCAGGTGGTCCGAGGCGGATCGGGCGCTGCGCAGGACCCTGCTTCGGTGGACGCGAAGGGGCGGTCTGCACCAGATTCGGTCCAACGGGACAAGTGGCCGCCAGGACGGAAAGGTGGCGAAGATCGTCGTGCCGTGGAAGTGCGGCGCCAAGGCGCGATGGGTCGCGCTGCGACGCCTCAGTTCGTTGAAGTCGCCGGCGACGATCGCCGCGCCGTCGGACCCCGGATCGACGATGGCGCGAAGCGCCGCGGTCTGCAAGCGTCTCTCGCCCCGCCGCAGTCCGAAATGGGCGCCGATTACCCGGATCGGTCCGAACGGCGAGAGCGCCTCGACGTCGACGATGCCGCGGGGCTCGCGCCCGGCAACGGAGATATCGTGGGCGCGGGCGTTGCGAAGTGGCCAACGGCTGAGGACCATGTGTCCGTAATCTCCCTCCGCCGTCGTGATCGTCCTCGCCTCGGCCACGTGGCCGCCGATCTTTTCCCGGAGGAACGCGAACATGTCCTGGCCACGGGTGAGGTGCCGTCGCGCCTCGACTTCCTGTAGCGCGATGATATCTGGGGAGAGGCCACGCACGATCTCAACCACACGTTCCGGATCGAACCTCCCGTCACCACCGACACAGGCATGCACGTTCCAGGTGACGACGCGCACCGATCTCCGGTGCGGTTCAGCCGGCATTTCGTTTTCGGCGGCGCGATAGCGCGATCTGCAAGGCGACGGAGAGGGCGATCCACACGGCAATGATCACCATAAGAAGGCTGATATTGGCGGCGCTCGGGTTGTGCAACACCTGCCGCAACCGGTCTCCCAACGCGGTCATCACGGCGATTCCGGGCGCCATGCCGACGAGGGTGCCGAGCATGTAGTCGCCGAACCGGATGTGGGACGCGCCGGAGATCAGATTGACGACGGTAAACGGCGCCAATGGCACCAAGCGCAGAGCCACGACAGAAAGGATCCCCCGTTTTCCCAGGGCGCGGCTGACCTTGTTGAGCCGTCGCCCGATCAACCGGCGCAGTCCCCTCCGCCCGGCGACGGCGCCGATCTGGTAAGTCACCGCGGCGCTCAGCACCGAGCCGCCGACGGCACACAGGAAACCCGTGATTGGACCGAGGGCCATGGCGGTCAGCGCGATCAGGACCGTCACCGGAAACATCACAAGACCTCCGGCGACATAGGCGATCACCGCGATCAGCGGCGCCCAGGCGTTTCGCGCGAACCCGTCGACCAGCGGTTCCAGTCGCGTCGGGTCGGCCCACTCGGCAAGCGGTGTAACCTGCCAGGACAGCGGCAAGCCGATCAGAACCACGGCCGCGAGGCCGAACTTGACGATCGGTTTGCGCGGCGGGTTGTCGGGTTCGGGTTCGAACATGTCACCGACAAGATCTTCGCGATCGATCGGGTGCTCGGGATCACCGATCTCGCGCAGGGTATGCGCCAGATCGTCGTCCCACGGGGCGTGATCCTCGATCACCGCAAGACGACGCCCCTTCCCGATCAGCTGATCGAGCGCGTCAAATGGCGAAGGCTGCTCTGCGAAGCAGGCCTTGACCGCCTCCGGGGTCACGTCGAGGTGTTCGGCGAGCAGACGGTCGCGCAATCCCGCGATCGCCTCCGACTCCGCCGCGGTCGACGCCTCGACGGCGAGATTGCACTCGCTATCGGTGCCCATCGACCGGTTGTTGAGATTGGCCGAGCCGATCATCAGCAATCCATCGTCGACGGTCAGCACCTTGGCGTGGACCATCACCGGCGTCTCCTCTCCGCCGTCGACGACGACCGGATACAGCAACCGGAACCGGTCGATCACCCCCGCCTGCTTCGAGGCGGCGGACGAACCGCACCCGCCCGGCACCCATGCTCCGGGCCTCGAGCCACCCGGCTGGTTGCTTGGGTCCGACGACGACCACCTGGAGTTGCGGGTTCTCGGTCATTCTGCGGACCAGCGCCTCGGCGACGCAATCGGCGGTCAGGTACTGGTTTTCGATGTAGACGAACCGTTCCGCCGCGGCGACGGCGCGGCAGTAGAGGGCCTTGATCTCGTGCACCCCCGGCCGACCGGACATCGCCGGGATCGTCCGGGCGATACCGATCTCCCCGTCGGTGAAATCGGGTCGAACGGTGTCAGGCCAGGGGTCTCCCGTCGGCTCGAACGGCAAGGCCTGCCGGCAGGCCGCTTCCAGCCATCGCGCGCGGACGAGCTCGGCCAGGGCGGCGGCGGCGGCGCCGTCGACCACCATCATCAGATCGTGGAACGGCGGGCACGAATCGCCGTCCGGGTCGGTGCGATCGGGGTGGCGCGGGCGATGCTCGGTCGTATCCCAGCGGCCGATAGCCAGATCGAGGCCGCCACAGAAAGCCACCGCGTCATCGACGACGACAATCTTCTGATGGTGGCAGGAGCCGAGCGGCAGAACGTCGTCGAGACAGACCTCGATCTGTGGCGGGGTCCTCCACCCAAGGTTGAGGTTCGGCATCGGCTCGCGGTCGAGGGCATAAACGATCGAGTAGTCCCACAGCAATATGTGGACCGACAACTCGGGACGGTGTCGAACGGCGAAGGCGAGAAGCGCCTTCAGCGCCTCGGGTGCGCCGTCGTCGACCGATCCCGTGTCGCCGACCAGCCGCACCCGGCTGTCGATGTCCCAGCCGACGATGAATATCGAACGCTGCGCCTTGAGGATCGACGACCGCAGGGCCGCGAAATAGGCGGCGCCGTCGACAACAACGCCGATCCGATCAGCCCTCTCCTTTCGCCAGCACGTGTCTTCCGGGCGCAGGATTTCCGTTCGTCGTTGTTCCATCATTCGTCGTTGTTCCATCACAGGGCTTGTCGATACCGACTGATGTTTGCAGAAGAGCTTCGTCTTGAAGTAGGAAGAGGGCGGCGGCGATGCCAGGGCGACACCCCGACCTGGAAAACCAACTCGCTCACGAGAACAGCCGGAACAACACCGGGATCAGGATCGCGGTGGCGAGGGCGTTGAGGCCCATGGCGAGGCCGGAGAAGGCGCCGGCGACCTCGCCCACCTGAAACGCCCGCGCGGTGCCGATGCCGTGCGAAGCGACCCCTATCGCCAAGCCGCCGGCCCGCTGATCGTCGATGCGCAGCATCCTCAGCACCGTCGTCGCCGCCATCGCGCCGGTGATCCCGGTGAGGATGACGACCACCGCGGTCAGTGTCGGCAGGCCGCCGATCTGCTCGGCGATACCCATCGCCACCGGGGCGGTCACCGATTTCGGCGCCATCGACAGAATGGTCTGCTTCGACGCGCCGAGCAGCCAGGCGATGGCGACGGCGCTGCCGGCCGCCGTCAACGAGCCGCCGATCACCGCGACGAGGATCGCGACCAGGGATTTCTTGACCTGCTGCACCTGCCTGTAGAGCGGGATCGCCAGGGCGACCGTCGCCGGGCCGAGGAGAAAATGGACGAACTGGGCGCCGTCGAAGTAGGTGCGGTAGTCGGTGCCGGTGGCGAACAACAGGCCGACGATCGCGACCACCGCGATCAGCACCGGATTGACCAGCGGGTTCTGTCCGCTGCGCCGGTAGAGCCACAGACCGCCGAGATAGGCGAGCAGCGTCAGCGTCAGCGCCAGCAGCGGGCTCGCCGCCAGATAGACCCAGATCTCCTGCAAACCGCTCGTCATCGGGGCTCGTCCCGCCGGTTGAGCAGGCGCATCAGGAGGGCGGTGACGGCGATGGTCAGCAGCGTGCTCGCGATCAGCGATACGGTGATCGGGAGGATTTCCTTGCCGATCAGCTCGGCGTGCAGCATCACCCCGACCCCGGCGGGAACGAACAGGAGCGACAGGTGGGTGAGCAAGGTATCGGCGGTGGCGGCGAGCCCCTCGGGGATGTTTCCGCGGATCAGCAGGCCGGCGAACAGGATCGCCATGCCGATGACCGGACCGGGGACCGGAATGCCGGTGGCGGCGACGATCACCTCGCCGACCAGCTGACACACCAGCAGCAACGTAAAGAAGCCGAGCATGGGAGGAACCTCCGCAATCAGCTGACGAGCCCGTAGATCATCCTCAGCGAAGTCAGGAACAGGAACAGGGCGAACGCCTTGCGCAGCACGCCGGGGTTGATGGTGTGGGCGATCCTGGCGCCGAACGGGGCGGCGACCATCGTCGTCGGCACGATCAGCGCGAAGCCGATCAGATTGACGTAGCCGAGGCTGGCCGGCGGCCGCGCCGGCACCCCGAGGCCGGCGACCACGAACCCGATTGTGCCCGGCACCGCGATGATCAGGCCGATCGCCGCCGCCGTTCCAACCGCCCGGCGGATCGGATAGCTGAAGGCGCCGAGGATCGGCACGCTGAGGGTGCCGCCACCGATCCCCATCATCGCCGAGAACACCCCGATGACGACGCCGATCGCGTGCTTCCAGACGCCGCCCGGCAGATGGTCGCTGACGGTGCTGCCCTCGGGGCGGAACGCCATGTTGGCGGCGACGGCGAGGGCGACGACGGCGAACACCCCGGTCAGCACCTGGCCCTTGACGTAACCGCCGATGGCGGTGCCGATCAGCACCCCGACCAACACCGCCGGTCCCCACGATTTCAACAGGTCAATATCGACCGCGCCCCGGCGATGGTGGGCGCGGGCCGAGACGATCGAGGTCGGGATGATCGTCGCCAGCGACGTGCCGACCGCCAGATGCATGCGCACCGACGGATCGATGTCGAGAAACGAGAACATCTGGAACAGCACCGGGACGATGACGATGCCGCCGCCGACGCCCAACAGCCCGGCGAGCACGCCGGCGATGACCCCCGTCGCCAGCAGCGCCACCGAAAGCGCCGCCAACCAGCCGTAATCGAGCTCCATCGCTTTCTCCCTGTCGAACCCGACTTGGCGGGCAGGCTACGCCGCGGGCTTGTCCTTCGCCTGGATCTTCACCCAGGAGTCACGCAGGCCGACGGTACGGTTGAACACCGGCCGTTCCGGCGTCGTGTCGGGATCGAGGCAGAAATAGCCCTGGCGCTCGAACTGCAGCGCTTCGCCCGGCGGAAGGTCGGGGAGGTTCGGCTCCAATCGGCAGTCGTCGAGCACTTCCAGCGAGCGGGGGTTGAGGTCGGCGAGGACGTCGCCGTCGGCGCCGGGATCGGGCCGCCCAAACAGGTGGTCGTAGAGGCGTACCTCCGCCGGTACCGCGTGCGCCGCCGACACCCAGTGCAGGGTCGCCTTGACCTTGCGCCCGTCGGGCGAGTCGCCGCCACGGGTCGCCGGATCGTAAGTGCAGCGCAGTTCGACCACCTCGCCGGCGGCGTCCTTGATCGCCTCGCGGCAGGTGATGAAATAGGCGTAGCGCAGCCGAACCTCGCGGCCGGGGGAGAGGCGGAAGAACTTCTTCGGCGGATCCTCCATGAAGTCCTCACGCTCGATCCACAGCTCGCGCGAAAACGGCACGTCTCGGGTGCCGGCAGTCGGGTCCTCGGGGTTGTTGACCGCCTCCAGCATCTCCGTCTCGCCTTCCGGGTAGTTCTCGATGACCACCTTGAGCGGGCGCAGCACCGCCATCCGCCTCTCGGCGGTCTTGTTCAACAACTCGCGGACGCAGAACTCCAGCAGCGAGACCTCGACGGTGCTGTTGGCCTTGGCGACGCCGATCCGCCCGGCGAAATCGCGAATGGCGGCGGGCGGGATGCCGCGGCGCCGGAGCCCGGCGATCGTCGGCATCCGCGGGTCGTCCCAACCGCGCACGTGACCCTCGCGGACGAACTGGATCAGTCGGCGTTTCGACAGCACCGTATAGGTGAGTTCGAGGCGGGCGAACTCGTACTGCCGTGGCCGCGACGGCACCGGCAGGTTGTCGATGAACCAGTCGTAGAGGGGGCGGTGGTCCTCGAACTCGAGGGTGCAGATCGAATGGGTGACGTGCTCGATCGCGTCCGACTGGCCGTGGGCGAAGTCGTAGGTGGGATAGATGCACCAGGCGTCGCCGGTGCGCGGATGGGACGCGTGGAGGATGCGGTAGAGCACCGGATCGCGCATGTTGATGTTGCCCGACGCCATGTCGATCTTGGCGCGCAGCACCCGGGCGCCGTCCGGGAACGCGCCGGCGCGCATGCGGCGGAACAGATCCAGGTTCTCGTCGACCGGGCGGTCGCGGTGGGGGCTGTTGCGGCCCGGCGCGGTCAGGGTACCGCGGTAGGCGCGGATCTCCTCGGCCGAGAGGTCGTCGACATAGGCCTTGCCGGCGCCGATCAGGTGCTCGGCCCAGTCGTAGAGCTGCTCGAAATAGTCGGAGGCGAAATAGAGGTGCTCGCCCCAGTCGAAGCCGAGCCAGCGGACGTCCCGCTCGATCGCCTCGATGTACTCCATCTCCTCCTTGATCGGGTTGGTGTCGTCGAAGCGCAGGTGGCAGCGGCCGCCGAACTCGCGGGCGACGCCGAAGTTGAGACAGATCGACTTGGCGTGGCCGATGTGCAGGTAGCCGTTGGGCTCCGGCGGAAAGCGGGTGACGATCGAGTCGTGGCGGCCGGCGCGCAAGTCCCCACGGATCACGTCGCGGATGAAATCCCGCGCGCCTTCGTCGGTGGTGCTCTCGGCTTCACCCATGTTGCTCCGCTCCACTTCTCGCCGCGACCGACGGCTCAGCGCCCGGCGGCGCCCCTGTCTGCCAGAAAAGCCGCCCCGCGCCAAGTCATCCGTGCGGAACGGCTAGACGTCCGTCGTCGCTTGCTCTCAGATGTCCGACCTGCTGCAGGAGCCCCGCGTCGGAGGCACGAACCGCGGCTCGGGCGATATCGAGCCAGAAGTCCCGCTCGATGGCGTTGATCGCCTCCCACTTCGGTTTGTCCGCGTCGTGGAGCTTCTCGTAGATCACCCTGGCCGCGTGCTCCACCCGCTTCGCTCCCGGCTCGTCGCCGAGGAGGGTCTTGAGGCCGGTCGCGAGGGCGGCGGCGGCGATCTCCTCGTGGGTGTATTCCGTCCCTTCGCTCGCCATCTCCACCAGCATTTCGCCCAACACGTCGGCCGCTTGTTCGACGGCCGTTGTCCAGGTCGTGGTCATCCGCGCGCCTCCCCCGGTGTCGATTTCATCGGCGTTTCCAAGCGGGTGGTTTATCAGGCTAAACTCGCCGCTTGAAGCGATGAACACCAACGACCGAAACCGACCGCCCGTCGAGGCCGGCAACCTGTTGGCCGGGGTGCCGGCGCGGCTGGACGCCGAGCGGTTCGACACGCTCGTCGAGGCGGAGGGGTTGCGCCTCGAGCGGATCGTCTCCACCGGCCAGACGACGCCGGTCGGCGAATGGTTCGACCAGGACCGGGACGAATGGGTGGTGCTGCTCGCCGGCGCCGCCGAGCTGCTGTTCGAGGGAGAAGGCGAACCGCGCCCGCTCGCTCCCGGCGACTGGCTGCGGATCCCCGCCCACGCCCGCCACCGGGTCACCCGGACCGATCCCGACCGGCCGACGGTGTGGCTGGCGCTGCACTATCGAGCGCCGACGAACCGCGACCCCGAGATCGACCGGGTACTTTCGTTCTGGTTCGAAGAGCTCCCGCCCGAGCAGTGGTTCACCGTCGACGATACTGTCGACGAGGACGTGCGTGCACGGTTCCGCGCGCTCCACCGGCGGCTCGCCGCCGGCGTCCCGCCCGACTGGGAGCAAACGCCCGAGGGCTGTCTCGCCGCGGTGATCGTTCTCGACCAGTTCCCGCGCAACATGTTCCGGGGCGATGCGCGGGCCTTTGCCACCGACGCCGCTGGCGCTGGCGCTGGCGGATCGGGCGATCGGGCGGGGCTTCGACCGCGCGCTGGCCCCGGTGCGGCGGAAGTTCCTGTACATGCCGTTCCAACACAGCGAACGCCCCGAGGATCAGGCCCGATCGGTCGATCTGTTCGCGTCGCTCGACGATCCGCAAGCTCTCGATTTCGCCAAGCGGCACAAGGAAATCGTCGACCGGTTCGGCCGCTTTCCCCACCGCAACGCGGTGCTCGGCCGCGCCTCGACGGCGGAGGAACTGACGTTTCTGCAACGGCCGGACGCGTCTTTCTGAACCGGCGGAGGAAGGATCGATGACACCGCGGGCGGTGAGGGTAACCGACGAGATCCACCAGGTGGGCGGCGCCGGGCTGACCGCGCCCGAGGACGCGGCGATCTACCTGGTCGAATTCGACGGCCACGCGGCGCTGATCGACAGCGGCTGCGGCGGGGGCGAGGACCGGCTGCTCGCTATTTCGTATCCTTGTCCGGCGTCGTCGCGGCCGATTCGCCTTCCGACGCTACTTTGTCGAGAATGTTGGGAACCATCCGTTCCGAGAACCCGGCGACGAACGCCCAGAGCAACGCCCTGGCGGCGTCCAGATGGTTCGTGGGCTTGACATCGGTGAACAAACCGACGACGCCATCGAATTCCAGGTCAATTCCTGAGAAATGAGGGAACAACGACCCCTGAATCATCCCGGCAAGAAAGAGACTATAGAGGATAAATCCGAAGACGCCGGCGATGACCGGCGACACATAGACTTGTATGATCGCCAATTTATTTGTCAACGGATCCATTAAATCTTGTTCGTTGGCAGGTATTTCCCGAAGCCTCAAATAGGTGTTCGTAATGCCGCCGAGCGCTCCGCACAAAAACAGCAACAGAATGAATGAGACCCCGGCAAACGCCTTGAACACGACCAGCAGCGACAGCATCGCCAGAACGAAAATGAAGGCGACCATCGAGGAGTGAAACCTGATCGAACGAAACAACGTCGGTTCCCGGTTCGGTACGGCCTTTCGATCCTCAGGCTCTCGGGCTCCTATTTTTATGAGCCCGTCGTTTGTCTGCTCCGTCATCGGACAATCCTTCCAAGGTTCGCCAGGGGGCAGGATTAACATTACCCAGATGGCGTCCAAGGTGCGGATTCCCCAGTCATTTTTGCGCGGACGACTCCGGCGCCGCCGTGACGCCCGTTCGTCGTTGTTCCCCGACAGGGCGGGAGGCATCGTATCCAAACGGATCGCCCCGGTCCTTTGCCGGCGGAAGGGTTCAACTCGTCGGGCCGCGGCTTCGCCGGCGCCTGGGCATCGCTACCGTCCGGGGCGATGATTCGGTCTCGATATCTCACAAGTCCACATCGGATCCGGCCAATCGCCAAATGCCAACTCTACTGAAGCGCGATTCCTCACCTTGTCTGCGACGCTAAACGAGCATTGCCGTCGATATCGAGCATCAAGTGTATTAGGTCCACTCGTGATTTTCGTGTTTCTTGGATCAAATAGTGGCACATCCGCCACACTATTGCCGCTTTCTGAGCTGCAGCCGTGCCGCGCCGATTGACTGGCAAAGCAGACTGGTGTTTATCTTTCACCCCTTACGGAGATAGCGACTAGGAGTAAGCGCCCGATACGTCGGGACTTGGTGCGGCGCGAAGAGCGTTGATCGCAGTACGTCATAAGATAAAGAGTAAGTGAGGTCGTTGACGTTCTGGGCATTGTTGTTGTGCCGATCTGGTTCGTGCCCCTCGCGATCTGTGGGTGGCAACCGCCCGAGGGCTATTACTAATGAGAAGTTCTACAGAAATACAACGTGTCATCTACAGACATGATTGGCGGTGCGTTGGCGAGTGGGCCAGCGCTCTCGATGATCTCGCGGACCTCACCGACGATGAGATCGACGGCTTGGCTCGCGGCGATCAACAAAGAGAGACTTCCCCGGGCGCATTGCAGGCGCTTCTTCAGACCATCGGGGCCCGGCTGCGATCCGGGGCGAGCGAATCTCTCGCGCTGCTCATCGCGCACGGTCGGCACTGACCCCGTCACCTGTTCGAGCATCCTCCCCATCGGCTGCGGCCGCGGCCCAGGCAGAGAAAACCACGCGGAGCGATTCTCACGGCCTGCGCAGCCGACTCGGTCGGCGCCCCGTCGACTGCGGGGCCGCCAAAAAAAGCGCGATCATAACCCGTTTGTGTCGGCCGGGTTCACTGTTCTCTCCGCAGTAAGAGCTGATACCAAAGCCCTCTGCATAATGGCATTGGCGGACGTTGGCGGACCAATGTGTGAATCGCGGTTGCCTCGATGAAGCCTCGCGACGCCAAGACCGATCTATCTCGCCGTCGCCGCGGCAACATCGCCATCCGCACGCACACGGCGGCTGGCACCATCCTCCCGGACCCCGTTCGGACCACCGAGGACACGGCCTACCCGTGTCGAATGTCGACCGAATGTGCGGAAATGGGTTCCGCGTTCCCACACGGGGGCTCTGTTGAAGTCCCGCAAGGAAGCGTCCGCTATCGAGGCCATTCCCGCCGTAGCTGGCCCTCGTCCGGCAGGGGAAGGTTTAGCCAACTCATCCGCGACACCCGTTGTGTGTGCTCGTGGAGAAAATCCTGAATTCGGTGACCAGGTGTATTGCTGGCGTTGGCAACAATTTGCGTCCGGAACGGGGGCGAGATTCTTCGTTGACACATGTTTTATCACTCGCCAAATTTCCAAGGCTCTAGTGCACACAGCGCAACGGTGCGAGGTAATCCCATGAGAACCGCATTTGATGAACGGTCCGTCCGGTTGCGTCCCTTTCTCCTGCGATTTCTCTGTCCCCTTGGGCGACCGAAATGCGCTTTCACATATGATCGCGCGGCGCAGCTCAATGTGTTAGCCGGACAAACTGTTCCCGCCGTCCGTGGAGGGCTCGACGTAAAAACTGTTGGAGACGTTGCCGAAGATTAGTCCGCTTACTTGGTGGAGGGACGTACGACAGTTCTGCTGATTACCGAGACCTCGGATCTGGCAGCCGATCTTTTAATTCTCGCTGCCAAGGACCGAAGTATTCCGATCATTCGCTTTAACCAAAATGAGTTCCCGAGTTCGCGCGTGCATTAAGTGGCAGGGAAGCGCACAGACACGTTTCTGCTGCGAAGGGCGAAGCTTCGAAGAAAGCGATATCTCTGGTGTCTGGTTCCGCAGGAGACCGCGTCCTCAAGAGTGTAACGATTATGTAGCCACATTCACAGCCCGGGAAAGCGAGGGGTTTCTCGGAGGCGTATGGGAGACTGCATCTTGGTTCTGGATGAACGCTCCCTCGGCCGTGGCGCGCGCCGAGCACAAGTTATTCCAGCTGCGTCACGCTCACTTGCTCGGCTTCACCATCCCTCAAACGCTGGCTACAAACTGCCCTGAGGCTGCTCGTAATTTCGCGCATTCGTATCCCACGATTGCAAAGACAGTAGTCGGGGGCAGGGTGGCGGTTGACGGCGTTGGACATACTGTGTTTACGACTGCTATCACCACCGACGACATGAGCAACGACAAAGCGATCCAAGCATGTCCCGCTATATTCCAGTTCCACGTTGAAACATCATTTGATGTCCGCGTTACCGTAGTGGACGATCGGATCTTTGCGGCGCGAATTGTGCTAATGGACAGGACAGAAAAGGACGTAGACTGGCGAAGGGCCGATCCAGCGCGGCTCGGCTACGAGCATCTCCGGCTACCAGCTGATCTCAAGGCAAAGTGCATAAAGCTTCTGGCCGCCATGGGTTTAAGCTATGGCGCTCTCGATTTCGTCGTCACGCCCGAGGGTGAGTACGTCTTCCTGGAACTCAACCCAGCGGGCCAATGGGGATGGATCGAGCGCGTGCTCGGATTGCCGATCACGGATGCCATCCTCGACAGGTTGAGGGAGGGAGTGCCGTGAGCCGGAAATCCTTTGTTTTCAGGGAGATTATCCCTCTGCCTGCCCCGGACAACGAATTGAACCCGGCCGCGTTGTTCGAGCCATACGACCGGGCAGTCAGCACCATAGCTGACGCACCTCCCACAGTGGATGATCCGAAGCTGCTCGATCTCAGCCTAAAGGTTTTTGAGAATGACGCGAGTCGTCGCGCGTCGATCGACTCCCGCGCGGGGGGGATGATGTCGGCTATTGCTCTTGCAGCAACGCTGGTCATGGGCGTTGGCTTTACGACCTTAAAGGATGCTGGCAGCCTCCCGTCCAGCGCCGTCTGGATGATGTTTCTGAGCCTGTTACTTTCCTTAACCTACTTGACGGCAACGATTTTGCACTTGTTTCATATCCAGGGACGCGTCTATCGCTCCACTCTGGACCCGACAGATCTGGATCCAGGGTCTCCGCCAAAGTCGACCGAACTGAGTACCTATCCGCGCCGGGTGGCAGTGAGGATTCTTAGATACACAGTTTCAAATTACAAAGTTAATAACCGGGTAATCGGTCGTTTGTGGGCGGCACAGAAATGTCTTCGAAATGCGCTGTTCATACTTGTATTTGGCGGGCTATTAGCGACCATAATACTCATATCGTCTAACACTGGCACAGACGGGGGGCTCCGGCTCGCCCAGGAACTGGCCAGACGTGCTGGATGTACCGATCTGCCGTCTTTGACCATGGACCGGAAAGGACGCTGGCGAGGCACCTGCCTTCTCGGCAGGACACCTGTCGGCGTTCTTGTCGATGCCGACGGACAGACGAGCCTTTTCTGAGACGTGATCTTCTAGGCAGACAGAATAGTATTGTCAGTTCTCAATGGCGATGTCCTAGAGGGGATCGTTGTGGCAGAGCGGACTACACAATTTGCCCATTGCACCAAACTGGTCGCCCGAGCCGAATGGCATTGAGGTACGGTTGCCACACCATCCGTGTGGTTTAAGCACGACCGGCTGAAAGGCCGTTGCGGGTCATGATTGACGGTCGGCGCCATGCCAAAAGGGGGTCCGCAGCCGGAGACAGAGCCGACGAAATCTGCTTGAAAGCTGACCACCGATCGGCGTCGTGCGTCCACCAAGGGAGCGATTTCAGGATTTTTGTCCTTGACTTCCCGCCCTCTGCAGTGTATGTTCACTTTAAGTTCTTTTTCGGGACAACGGGAGAAGTGCGTGCCGGATGTCAGGCTTAACGCAATGCGTTCAGGGGTATCAGGGATCAGTGCTGGTGGTGTTTCGACGGGCGGCGAAGGGATGGCAGGCCCGCCTCCGCCAAGGCTATGGCGCGCAACCTTCGCTGTTCGGCCTGCCAGCCGAAGCCTCGGCGAAGGCTGGAAAAATGTCTACTTTTGTTTCGGCAATTTCACCAATTTAATCAAGGCGCTATGCGGAATTCATGTCTACTTTTGCATACCTTCCCGAAAAGGCCGGTCTCGGAAAATCAAGGACTTAGCCGAAAAGATGTCTACTTTTGTCTACTTTTGCATACCTTTCACATTCGGCGCGCATGGGTTTTGTTTTGAATCAACGGATTAACCGCCACGGGGGCGTAACGAATGTCGTCAAAACGGCCGGAAATGTCGTCAAAAGCGTCGTCAAAACGGCCCCGCGGGGCGGCCCTGAGGGCGGCGGCCCGATGAATCGGCGAACGTCGCGTGTCGTATGTGGAAAGGCGCTGTCCAGCGAGCCGGAAACAGGTCATCCTGCCGGCCGACGCCGTCGCCCTGCCCTCCGCCGGAACCGCCCATGCAAGCGCTCGATGTTTTGCCCCTGGCTTTCGCCGCCTTCGCCATCGGCGGAACCATCAAGGGGATGCTCGGGTTCGGCCTGCCGCTGGTCACCATGTCGCTGCTCGCGGTCTTTGTCGACGTGCCGACGGCGGTGGCCCTCAACGCCCTGCCGGTGTTGATCAGCAACCTGTTCCAGGCCAACCGCGGCGGGCTGCTGGCAACGACCGTCCGCCGCTTCTGGCCGCTGCTGATCGCCTTGGCGGCGGGAACGTGGGCCGGCGCGACACTGATCGTGGTCCTCGACCCGCGATGGCTGCTCGGCATCCTCGGCGTCATCGTGGTGTCGTTCTGCTTGCTCAACCACTTCCGCCCGGAGCTGAGAATTCCGCACCGGGCGGAGCGGCCGGTGGGTGCCGCCGTCGGCCTTGTCGCCGGCTTGATGGGTGGCGTTTCGACCATCCTCGGGCCGCCGCTGATCATCTACGCCACCTCGCTGCGCCTCGACAAGGAGGCGTTCGTCGCGGCGCTCGGCACCTTCTTTCTGATGGGCGGGATCTTCTTCACCCTCTCCTTCGTCGAGCGCGGCGTGCTCGACGCCACCACCGCGCCGTGGTCGCTGGCCTGCGTGCCGCCGGCACTTGCCGGCATGTGGCTCGGACAGCGGTTGGGCCGGCGCATCGAACCGGAACGGTTTCGCCGGATCGTGCTGATCGTTCTTTTCGTCCTCGGCCTCAATCTCCTGCGACGGGCGATCTTCTGAACGCCGCCCCTCGATCGCCGCCCGCGGTCGATCGGGGGGTGACTTATTCTGTTTTTTCGGCACCGCAATAATACTAATATATTGCGCGCCATTCCAATATTATTATTATATAAAATCGAGCCGTGATAGGTATATCTCTGAAGCTGTGCTTTGTCCGCGATAATTTTATTCATACTTTTTCCAATTAAAGTCATCGTTCTTATCTTCTCTGTTTCCGGCCAACGAAGACAAGACCGGCCATCGAAGAAACTTTAATTCGCCGCCGAGACGAAACCAATTCCTTTGGAAAGCAGGCGGCGGCATGTGTCAAAGGCCGATATCGGCAAGTCGTTCGACCACTTGTGGGCGCGTGCAACGACTATAGGGTGGCCCGATATCGCAGAAACGATCACCGGAAAAGTCCTCGATCACCCCCACTATTGGACCCGCGGCAACACCCCGGGTGTCCAGCGGACGTGTCCGCCTTCTGAACATGTGCGATACGATTCTCGAGGCAATAGACTCGATTTCTTCTTGCATGGATCAGGCTTCGATAGGCTTTGAACAACCGACCTCCGTCTCAATCTCCGATGAGAATTTCGGGCAAGACTTCTGTCGCCAAAATATTTTACAAACACCATGAAATTCTGTTTGAAACCCAATGTACCCTCTATTAGAGTGCTACCTATTGATCACTGAGGATCGGAAAATGACTATAGAAAAGCAGGACCTTCTTGAATTGACGACAGAGATCGTCGCAGCATTCGTCGGCAAGAACATATTACCGGCCGATCAGTTGCCCGAGTTGATCCAGGGCGTGCATCGTTCGCTCGCCAGCGTCGAATCGATGGGCCAGGACGCGCCGCTGGAAAAGCCGAAGCCGGCCGTTCCGATCCGCAAGTCGGTGCAGCCCGACTACATCACCTGCCTCGAGGACGGCCGCAAGCTGAAGATGCTGAAACGGCATATCAAGACGGTCTACGACCTGACGCCGGACGAATACCGGCAGAAGTGGGGGCTGGCGTCGGACTACCCGATGGTGGCCCCGGAGTACGCGATTTGCCGGTCGAAGCTGGCAAAGAAGATCGGCCTCGGCAAGAAGGGTAAAGGGCGGGCGA
>CAVYYK010000043.1:0-181706 GCA_963772635.1 uncultured Alphaproteobacteria bacterium | reverse complement strand
TGGATTTGTCGCGAGAGGGCGGGCATTTGACGAACGGCGACCGTTCCGGCCCGCATGTTTGACAATTGCACAGGGTGTAAGTTTTCCATATATTCTGGATATTACGGAATAAGCGGAGAATGCGAACATGCGAACCGTTTCGGCGGCAGAGTTTCAAAAGCACTTGGGTCAGTACCAAGACGCGGCGCTACGCCAGCCGGTCGCGATCACCCGACACGGTCGCGAGCATCTGGTGCTGCTCTCGGCGGATGAGTACCGGCGGCTCAAAAGCCGCGACCGGCAGGTCCTGCACGTCACCGAGCTCGACGAAAGCGATATCCACGCCATCGCCGACGCGGAGGTCCCCGGCGAATACGCCCATCTCGACGCCGAGCTCAAGTCGTAAGCGTTCGTTTGACTCTACCGACGCCTCATCCCGGCTTGGTCATTTGCTACGCCTATCTCTGGCTCGCCGAGCACCGGCAAGGCCGCGAAGAGGGCGTCAAGGACCGGCCGTGCGTCATCGTGCTGGCGAGGCGAAACGAGGCGGACGGCGAAACCATGGTCACGGTGGTTCCCGTAACCCACACGCCTCCCGGTGATCCCGAAGCCGCCGTCGAAATTGCTCCGGCGACCAAGCGCCGTCTCGGCCTCGACGACGACCGGTCGTGGATCATCGTTAGCGAACTGAACCGCTTCGTGTGGCCGGATCCCGATCTCAGGCCGGTTTCCGTCGAACAGCTCGATCGATTCGACTATGGGGTTCTGCCGCCCAGGCTGTTCCGCGCGGTCAAGGTACGCCTGTTGCTTCTACACGAAGCGAAAAAGTTCCAGACCGTCCCGAGAACGTCCTGAACGTTCCGTACTCCCTGCCGCTGCTCCCAACCTCCGAACTTGCGGAATGGTACCGCAATGAGTAAGATGTCGCCTTACATCTTTCGAGCAAGGCGATGCCGATGTACGTGGTGAAACTGTCGAGCAAGGGACAACTGGTGATCCCGGCGCCGGTGCGGGCGGCGCACCGGTGGCGGGACGGCGACGAGTTCGTCGTCGAGGAGGTCGACCAGGGCCTGCTGCTCAGGCCGCGCAAGCCGTTTGCGGCCACCCGTCTCGAGGACGTGGCCGGTTCGCTGCACTACGCCGGTCCGGCCAAGACGATCGAGGAGATGGACGAGGGTATCGCCGCCTGGCTGCGCAAGTCCGAGAGCGAAAGCGCCGAGTGATCGCCGTCGACACCAACGTGGTGGTCCGTCTCCTGGTCGGCGACGACCCCGAACAGGCACGACGGGCCACCGACCTGTTCGCCCGCGAACCAGAGATCTTCATCGCCAAGACGGTCGTTCTCGAAACGGCGTGGGTGTTGCAAAGCGTCTACGGGTTCTCCCGCTCCGTGGTCGCCGAAGCCGTGCAATGCCTTGCCGGTCTGCCCAACGTCGTCGTCGAAGACGCCAAGCAACTGGCGCGGGCTCTCGATCTTATCGAACGCGGCATCGACGTCGCCGACGCCCTCCACCTGGCCGCCAGCCCGGACGGCGCCGCCTTCCACACGTTCGACACGCGGTTGATCCGAAGAGGGGTGGAGCAGGGGTTGCCCGTGATCGAGCCGTGAGCGGCGACGGGTTCCCTCCACCCCGCCGGGCTCTGACACTTTCGTGCCGGTTTCTTGGTGCGATGGTGGGTCAGCGCCATTGCAGTGCACATCGACGGGTGGCTCTGGGCACGGTGTCGGACTGTTCGAAGACGAGTTAGCGCGATTGCGCCAGCCGGACCGCGATCAAGGGGCCTTCATCCGTGCTGCAAGCCAAGCTGCCGCCCGCCGCGCCGCGAGCACAGCCAAGCGGCCGCATGTACGCGCCGCGTTTGATGAGGGAATTCAAGCGAGCCCCCGGCTCGCCGGCATAAACGCGCCGGGACCAGATATCACCCCGGCGAACGCGCCGGGTCGGGGTCGTGGGACCAGTCCTTGTCGGGGGGTGGGTGTTTCTCGAGCTCCTTCAGGACCAGCTCGACGTGCTCTCGTTCCTCTTCGGCGAACTCGGTGGCGAGTTGCTTGATCTCGGGGTCGGTGGCGGTCTGGGCGAGGCGGTCGTAGAAGGCGAAGGCGTTTTGTTCGGCCTTGAGCGCCATCTGCAGCGCGTGGCACGGGGTCATCAGGTAGTGGGCCTCGCCGAGGTCGACCGCTTCGGGGCTGTCGTCGCCGGGCCACTTGCCCTCCGACGGGCCGAGCGCCGGCAGCGGGGTCGCGCCGGCGCGCTTCTCGGATCTTGTCGGCGTGGAGGCCCTCGACCCACTCGAGCTTGCGGAACAGTTGGGCGACGTCGGGGTTGTTGTGGATCTCCATCTGCTCGGCGAGCAGGCCGTAGCGCTCGGCCGCGTCGGCCTCGATCCGGTGGGCGTGGGCGAGCAGCTCGGCGGCGCTCTCGATCGGGTCCTGGCTGGGGGTTTCGGGGGTGGTTCGGTCGTTGCTCATAGCACGAACTCCTTCTCCAGGTCCTCCGGCCGGTGGCTGGGCCGGCCGATCTCCGGCTGATAGGGGGTGCGGTCGCCGCGGTAGAGGATGCCCGACAGCATGCCGGTGTCGGTCATGATCCGCCGCGCGGCGCGGGCCGGATCGTCGGTCGGCTCCACCGGCGCCGGCTCGAACCTGTCCTTCCATTCCTTCTCGTCGGGGCGGAAGGTGACGCAGGGGCTGAGCATCTCGACGAACGAGAAGCCGGGGTGGCGGGCGGCCTCGACGATCAGCCGGGTGGTCTCGTTGGTGTGGCCGGAGAAGCCGCGGGCGACGAAGTTGGCCCCCGACGCCAGCGCGATGACCAGCGGGTGGAACGGCCTGAGGCCGGTGCCGCCCGGCGACAGCGCGTTGTCCCAGTCGGGCTCGGTGGTCGGCGACGGCTGGCCCTTGGTCATGCCGTAGACCCGGTTGTCCATGACGATGCAGGTGAGGTCGACGTTGCGCCGGCAGGCATGGAGGAAGTGGTTGCCGCCGATCGAGAACGCGTCGCCGTCGCCCGAGATCACGAACACGTCGAGATCCGGGCGGGACAGCTTGACGCCGGTGCCCAGGGCCAGCGCGCGGCCGTGGACGCCGTGGAAGCCGTAGGCCTCGGTGTAGGCCGGGATCCGCGACGAGCAGCCGATGCCGGAGATCACCGCCACCCGCTCGGCCGGCAGCCGCAACTCGGCGAGGGCCTTGGTGAACGACAGCAAAACGTGGGTGTGGCCGCAGCCCGGGCACCACACCGGCTTGACGTCGGACTTGTAGTCGCTGGCCTTGGGCGCGGGGGCGCGGGGGCGGGGGCGCCAGTGGGGGCAGTGGGGGTGGCGGTGGTCATCGGGCCCTCCCTTCGAGAAGCCGGGACGCGATCTCGCCCGGGCGCATCGGCAGCGGGCCCGGGCGGTGGAAGGACGTGCACCTCGCCGGGCAGGTCGTAGAACGCCCGGAGGTAGCGGAAGAACTGGCCGGAGTGGGTCTGCTCGAGGACGATGACCCGCGAGACGCCGTCGAGCGCCGCGGCCAGCCTTTCGGGCTGCGCCGGCGAGATCAGCCGCATCGCCACCAGCCGGACGGCGACGCCGGCGGCGGCGGCCCGGGCGATCGCCTCGCGGGCGGCGCCGGCGAGCGAGCCCCAGGTGACGATGGCGATGTCGCCGGTGCCCTCGACCTCGGCCCAGTGATCGCCGTAGTCGAACCGCTCGATCTTGTCGCGGCGCTTGTCGAGCTGGGCGATGTGGTCCTCGGCGCGGCTCGACGGCAGGCCGCGCTGGTCGTGGGTCAGCCCGTCGGCGGTGTAGCGGCCGCCCGGGGTGCCGGGGATCGCCATCGGCGAGACGTCGTCGTCGGTCAGCGCGTAGCGCAGGTAGCCGGCTTCCGGCGCGGCGGCGCGGGTGCGGACGGCGGCGAACGGGGTGTCGGGCGGGCGGTCGATGGCGGCGCGGGCCTGGCCGAGGAACTGGTCGGACAGCACGATCGCCGGGACCTGCATGGCGTCGGCGAGATGGGTCGCCCACTGGGTGGCGAACAGGCAGTCGCCGATGGAGAGCGGCGCGACGACGATCCTGGGCGCGTCGCCGTGGGCGCCGTAGACGGCGATGTTGAGATCCGACTGCTCCGACTTGGTCGGGATGCCGGTCGACGGCCCGCCGCGCATCACGTTGATGATGACGATCGGCGTCTCCGAGGCGGTGGCGAGGCCCAGAGCCTCGATCATCAGCGACAGGCCGGGACCCGAGGTCGCGGTCACCGAGGGGGTGCCGCCGAACGAGGCGCCGATGATCATCGCGATCGAGGCGATCTCGTCCTCGGCCTGGACCAGCACCCCGCCGACCTTGTGGAGCGCCGGCGACAGCCATTCCAGCACCTCGGTCGCCGGGGTGATCGGATACGCCGCGGCGAAGCGCACCCCGCCGCGGATGGCGCCGAGGCCGGCGGCCTCGTTGCCGGTCAGCAGCCAGCGTTCGCCGCGGGTGCCGTTGGGCGCGCTCAGCGGCACCGTCCAATCGAGACCGGCCGCCTGGGCGATGCCGGTTTCCACCGCCGCCCGGCTCGCCGCCAGCGCCCCCTTGCCCTTCTTCTTGAGGCGCCGGTCCAGCTCTTCGAGCACCACCGTCTGCGGCAACCCGAGCAGCCCGACGGCGAGGCCCAGCGCGATCATGTTGGGGCGGCCGTCGGGAATCTCCTTGGCCAGGTCCTTCATCGGGACTTCCGCCATCCGCGCACCGGAAGCGACGATGGCGGCGGGCGGTCCCGAACCCTTGCCGGGTTCGCCGACCACCAGGCTGTCCGGGCCGAGCGGGGTCTCGGCGACGAACCGGTCGACGTTGAGCCAGTCCAGGGCGATCAACGCATCGAACCGGTCGTCCATGCAGGCGACCGGCTTGGTCGACAGCCGCACCAGCGCCGCCGCCTCGCCGCCACGGATCTGCGGACCGACGGATCGGGTCAGAAAACCGTACCAGCCGGCGCGGCCCGCGGCCTGCAGCAGAACCTCGCCGGCGGTCAGCGCGCCGGCGCCGCCGCTGCCGACGATGACGATGGAAACACTGTCTCGCGGTCCGTTGGGGGAAGCCATCTCGTTCTCTCCCGTTGAAGGCCGAACCCGTTTCCGGGGTTCCGGCGGGCGCCGTTTTTTATGGTTGACTATAAATTGGCATTGTCGTACTTATTTACCTGTAATCGACAAGGCAGGTCGTTGTCAACTCGCAAGGTAGCCTCGGCAACGATCCGAACAGTAGACGACGGCACGACAAAAAACAAAAGCGAGCGGGGGAGGCACCAGCCTCGAGCACGTCGAAGCGACCACCGTTCGCACGAAGGGTAGGAACAGGCGCGAAATGGCGGACACGGCGGCACGCTGGGTGATGACGGCTCCGAGGGAGCCTCTCCAACAGACGACGTTCGATCCGCTGCCCGGCGCCGGCGAGGTGGTCGTCGAGATCGCCGGGTGCGGCGTCTGTCATACCGATCTCGGTTTCTACTACGACGGGGTGCGCACCAAGCACCCGCTGCCGCTCGCCCTCGGCCACGAGATCAGCGGCCATGTCGTCGCCACCGGACCGGGCGCGGAAGGATGGCGGGGGCGCGCGGTGATCGTGCCGGCGGTGATCCCGTGCGGCACATGCGACGCCTGCACACGCGGCAAATCGACGATCTGCCCCAACCAGAAAATGCCCGGCAACGACATCCACGGCGGCTTCGCCAGCCACATCGTCACCCCGGCCCAAGGTCTGTGTCCGGTCGACGAGGCGAAGCTGGCGTCGCTCGGCATGGAACTCGCCGACGTCTCGGTGATCGCCGATGCCCTCACCACGCCCTATCAGGCCGCGGTTCAGGCCGGCGTCGGCGAAGGGGATCTGGCGATCGTCATCGGCGCCGGCGGCGTCGGCGGCTACGCGGTGCAGGTCGCCAACGCGATGGGAGCCACGGTCGTCGCCATCGACGTCAGCCAGGCCAAGCTCGACGCGGTCGCCGAGTACGGCGCGGCGCTGACCCTCAACGCCCGCGAGATGGACGGACGCGCCCTGAAGAAGGCGATCGCCGGTCTTGCGGCGGAGAGGGGGCTGCGATCGACCGAATGGATCATCTTCGAATGCTCGGGGACCGGCGCCGGCCAACTCACCGCCTACGGCCTGTTGAACCACGGCGCCACCCTTTGTGTCGTCGGTTTCACCATGGACCGTGTGGAGATCCGCCTGTCCAACCTGATGGCCTTCCACGCGCGGGCGCTGGGCAACTGGGGCTGCGCGCCCGCGCTGTATCCCGAGGCGCTCGACCTGGTGCTCGCGGGTCGCGTCAAGGTCGCCCCGTTCGTCGAGAAACATCCGCTCGCGGACATCGGCCGCGTCTTCGAGGCGGCGCATGCCGGCGAACTCGAACGCCGCGCCGTCCTCGTTCCAGGCCATTAGGGAGGGAAAGCATGACCGCCGCAACCGCCGCTTCGAACTTGAAGGATCACGATCTGGTTTCCGGTGGTCCGCTGCAGCCGGGCCGGAAGGGAGTGCTGTTCGAGAAGCGCCCGGTGAAGGCTGCCGACGGCTCGGACATCCCCGGTCTGTTCAACGCCTGGATCACCCTCGACAACCCTGCGCAGTTCAATTCCTACACCACCGACATGGTGAAGAGCGTCATCCTCGCCTTCCGCGCCGCAAGCAACAGCCGCGACGTCAACGCGGTGGTGTTCACCGGCACCGGCGACAAGGCGTTCTGCACCGGCGGCAACACCAAGGAGTACGCCGAGTACTACGCCGGCAACCCGCAGGAATACCGCCAGTACATGCGCCTGTTCAACGACATGGTCTCGACGATTCTCGCCTGCGACAAGCCGGTGATTTGCCGGGTCAACGGCATGCGCGTCGGTGGCGGCCAGGAAATCGGCATGGCCTGCGACTTCTCCATCGCCCAGGATCTCGCCCGCTTCGGCCAGGCCGGCCCCAAGCACGGCTCGGCGGCGATCGGCGGCGCCACCGACTTCCTGCCGGTGATGATCGGCGGCGAGCAGTCGATGGTCTCGGCCGTCCTCTGCGAACCTTTCTCGGCCCACAAGGCCTACCGGCTCGGGATCGTCGCCGACGTCGTCCCCGCCCTCAAGGTCGAAGGCCGGTTCGTTCCCAATCCGATGGTGTGGACCGACCGGATGTTCGACGAATGGGGCCGGTACGCCCACGGCGAGCCCAAGACCGGCGAGGCGGCGGCGGAGGGCAAGGCGCTGATGGCGACGCGGTCAGGTCGATCTCAGCCGGCTCGACGAGAGGGTCGAGCAGCTCTGCAGCCAGCTCGTTCACACCTTCCCCGACTGCGTGACCAAGTCGCTCGAGGAGTTGAGAAAGCCGAAACTCGAAGCGTGGAACCAGAACAAGGAAAACTCGCGGGCCTGGCTTGCCCTCAACATGATGACCGAGGCCCGAACAGGCTTCCGGGCGTTCAACGAAGGTACCAGGGAAACCGGCCGCGAGATCGATTTCGTCGCCCTGCGCCAGGCCCTGGCCCAGGGGACGCCATGGACCGACGAACTCATCGAGAGCCTGATGCCGCGGGCAAAGAAGGCGTAGAAACGGACATGACCGTTCCGCTCAAAGTCTGGATCGAGCAGGAGGGCCGGCTGCTGCGGTTGCGCCTGGCGCGGCCCAAGGCCAACCTGGTCGATGCGGAAATGATAGCGGCGCTTGCCGATGCGCTTTGCGGTGCATCTGTCGAACACCGAGATCCGCGCCGTCCTGCTCGATGCCGAAGGTCCCCACTTCAGCTTCGGCGCAAGTGTCGAGGAGCATCTTCCCGACGAGTGCGCGCAGATGCTCCACGGCCTGCATGGATTGGTCCGCACGATGATCGACAGCCCGGTGCCGATTCTGGTGGCGGTGAAGGGACAGTGTCTTGGCGGCGGCCTCGAGGTTGCGATCGCCGGGCACCTGATGTTCGTCGCTCACGACGCCCAGCTCGGCCAGCCGGAGATCACCCTCGGAGTTTTCGCCCCGGCCGCGTCCTGCCTATTGCCCGAACGGATCGGTCGGGTCAGGGCCGAGGATCTGCTGCTCTCGGGCCGCAGCATCAGTGGCGCCGAAGCAGCGGACATCGGGCTTGCCAACCAGGCGGCGGAAGATCCCGAAGGTGCCGCGCTCTCCTATTTCGAAACGCATCTGGCGGCGAAGAGCGGAAGCTCGTTGCGGCACGCAGTCCGGGCCGCGCGCATCGGTTTTGTCGAGCGTGTCAAAGCCAACATCGACACCGTTGAAAAGATGTACCTCGAGGACCTCATGTCCACGAGGGATGCCGTCGAGGGCCTAGAGGCTTTCGTATCGAAGCGGCAAGCAAAGTGGGAGAACTGTTGACCGTGTCCTCTACCGCAGAGATCATCGGGCGTTGCAGGGCCCTTTTCGACGACCTGCACTTCGCGTCGGCCCGCGAATGGAAGGCAGCGGAACCGGGCCGCAAGGTCGTCGGCTACATGCCGATCTATGTGCCCCGCGAGATCATCCATGCGGCGGGCATGCTGCCGCTCGGGATTCTCGGCGGCGGTGACCAGCTCGAGGTCATCCACGGCGACGCCTACTACCAGAGTTACATCTGCCGGATCCCCCGCTCGACGATCGAACTCGGCGTTACCGGGAGGCTCGATTTCGTCGACGGCATGCTGTTCCCCAGCATCTGCGACGTGATCCGCAATCTCTCGGGGATGTGGAAGCTGATGTTCCCGGAGGTCTACTCCCATTACTTCGACGTCCCCCAGAACTACCAGGACGAGATCGGCGGAAGCTACTACGTCAACGAGCTCAAGCAGTTCCGCGACGACCTGGAACGGCTGGCCGGCCGCAAGATCACCGATGACGACCTGCGGGCGTCGATCGACGCCTACAACGAGAACCGGCGGCTGGTTCGCGACGTCTACGCCTTTCGCAGCGCTCAGCCGTGGCAGGCGCCGGCGACGGACGTCTATCTGTTGATGCGCGCCGGCATGGTGCTGCCGGTGGAGGAGCACACCCAGGTGTTGCGCGACTACCTCGCCGCGGCGGTGGCCGAAGACCTGCCGATGCGCGACAACTGCCGCATCGTGTTGACCGGCATGTTCTGCGAACAGCCGCCGTTCAACCTGATCAAGTCGCTGGAACTGGCCGGTTGCTACGTCGTCGACGACGATCTGCTGCTGGTCACCCGCTGGCTGATCGACGACGTGCCGCTCGAAGGGGATCCCGTCGACAATCTGGCACAGGCGTTTCTGCACCACTCCGAGGACACGGCGGCGAAGTACGAACCCGATGCCGCCGAAAAGGGCAAGTACCTGGTGCGGACGGTGAAGCGCACCGGCGCCGAGGGGGTGATCTTCGCCGCGCCGAGCTTCTGCGATCCGGCGCTGCTCGACCGGCCGTTGCTGCAGCACGCACTCAAGGCCGCCGACATCCCCTACATCGCCTTCAAGTACGCCGAGAACTCCGGGCAAATGCAGCCCATCCGCGAGCAGGCGGGCACTTTTGCCGATTCCATCAAGCTGTGGAGCGAGTCATGAACGCAGCCGTCGCCAAAGCCATTCCCGAGATCATCAAAGACAACTCGATGCTGAAGCAGAAGGAGATGATCGCGGGTCACTACGATCGTCTCGCCAATGCCGGGGAAACGGGTCACAAGGTCGCCTGCACCTTCGTGCCGGGCAACCTCAACGAGTTGATCATGTGCTTCGATCTGCTCAACAACCTGCCGGAGGTGAACGCCATCCAGAATGGCCTGCGCAAGCTCAGCGGCGGTTATGTCATGGAGGCGGAGAAGAACGGCCACTCGGAAGACGTCTGCACCTACGTGAAGTCCGACCTCGGCATGATCGCCCGCGGCAACATCGGTCCCTACGGCAAGCCGCTTCCCGACCCCGACGTGCTCCTGCTCTCCTATACCGGCTGCTTCACCTTCATGAAGTGGTTCGAGCTGCTGCGCGAGCGCTACAACTGCGAGACGATCATGCTGCACACCCCCTACAAGGGGGACGGCGAAATCACCCAGAACATGCGCGACTACATGGTCAAGCAGCTCAAGGAAGACGTGATCCCCAAGCTCGAAAAGGTCAGCGGCGTCAAGTTCGACATCGACCGGCTGCGCGGGTACCTGAAGGAATCGGCCAAGGCCGAGGACGATCTCGTCTGGGTCCTGCAGAGCGCCAAGAACAAGCCGTCACCGATCGACGCCTATTTCGGCGGAATCTACTACATCGGCCCGATCTTCGGCGCCTTTCGCGGCACCGTCGACGCCACCGACTACTACCGCTATCTGCGTACCGAGGTCGAGGCTCGGGTCAAGCAGGGCCTCGGACCGGTGACGCCCGACGGCGACATGGGCGAGGAGAAGTACCGCCTCGTCGTCGAAGGCCCGCCGAACTACACCAGTTTCCGAGATTTCTGGAAGATGTTCTACGATGAAGGCGCGGTCGTCGTCGCCAGCAGCTATACCAAGGTCGGCGGCGTCTACGACTTCGGCTTCCGCCACGACCCCGATCACCCGCTGGAAACCCTCGCCGACTACTGCCTCGGCGTCTACACCAATCGCAACCTTCCGGAACGGGTCAAAATGCTGACCAACTACGTCGAGGAGTACCAGGCGGACGGACTTCTGGTCAATTCGATCAAGAGCTGCAACAGCTTCTCGGCCGGCCAGTTGCTGATCATGCGGGAAGTGGAGAAACGCACCGGCAAGCCCGCCGCCTTTATCGAGACCGACCTCGTCGATCCGCGCTACTTCTCGGCGGCCAACGTCAAGAACCGGTTGGAGAGCTATTTCCAGATGGTCGAGCAGAAGCGCGCCGGCAAGCAGCCTGCCGTGGGAGCGATGGCATGAGAACGTTTATCGGGGTCGACCTCGGTTCGACAACCACCAAGGCGGTGATGATGGACGAGAACCAGGACGTTCTCGGCCGCGGCATCACCAACTCGCGCTCCAACTACGACACCGCCTGTCGGGTGGCCAGTCTGGAAGCTCGGATCGACACCCGCCTCACCCTCTGCCGTCGGGCTCTTTCCAAGGTCCCGGCGATCAAAGGGAAGGTTGGCGATTTTCTGGCCGAACTCGAGCGGGCGTTCCGGCTCGAACAGTTCCTCGAGCAACTCGACGACCTCGAGGACACTTGCCTCGGGCAGGTCAAGGGCGACCGCTTCGCCAAGGTCGAGGATGCGTCGAAGACGGCGCTCGCCGAGGTGTTCGTCCGTCTTCGCGGCGAGGCGGCGGCGCTGTTTGCCCCCGGTGCGAAACGCAAGTCCGATTTCTTCCGTGACATCGCCGGCTCGCGCTACCTGACGGTGGCCGAGAGTGTCGCCCGCGAGGTGAGTCTGCCGTACGATCTGCTGCTCAACGTCTACGACAAGTCGATCATCGATGTGGAGAACCGGCCCCCATCCGAAGACATGGATGGCAAGTTCAAGCGCGCGCTCGAAAAGGTGCTCGTCGACGCACCCGAGTTCGACGCCGCCGGTGACGAGATCAGGCAGGCGGTCGTCGACGCGCTCGAAGTCGTGCTCGACGAGGTCTACCTGGTCGGCACCGGCTACGGCCGCGTCACCCTGCCGTTCTCCAAGGAACACATCCGCTCGGAAATTCTCTGCCACGGGCTCGGTGCCCACATGATGTATCCGAACACGCGGACGGTGCTCGACATCGGCGGGCAGGACACCAAGGGCATCCAGGTCGACGAGAACGGCATCGTCGAGAACTTCCAGATGAACGACCGCTGCGCCGCCGGCTGCGGCCGCTATCTCGGCTATATCGCCGACGAGATGAACATGGGGCTGCACGAGCTCGGGCCGATGGCGATGAAGTCGAACCGGCCGGCGCGGATCAACTCGACCTGCACCGTGTTCGCCGGCGCCGAGCTTCGCGACCGGTTGTCTCTCGGCGAAAAGCGAGAAGACATCCTCGCCGGGCTCCATCGTGCGATCATTCTCAGGGCGATGTCGATCATATCCCGTTCGGGCGGCATCAAGGACGAATTCACCTTTACCGGCGGGGTCGCCAAGAACGATGCCGCGGTTCGCGAACTGGCGAAGCTGGTCAAAGAGAACTACGGCGACGTCACCATCAACATCAACCCCGATTCCATCTACACCGGCGCCCTCGGCGCGGCGGAGTTCGCTCGCCGCGCCGGCGAGTCCGGCACTGGCGGAGAAGCATCATGACGATCACGGCGGGCATCGACGTCGGCAGCGGCGCCGTCAAGGCGGTTCTGTTCGACGTGGGCGACGACGAAAGCAAATGGCTCTCGCGCGAGATGGTGCGGATCCGGCAGCGCGATGCGATGAAGCTGGCCGAGGAGTCCTACGACAAGGTTCTCGAGGACGCGGGCCTGACCCGCGACGACGTCGCCTATGTGGCGACGACCGGAGAGGGAGAGAACATCCCCTATCGCACCGGCCATTTCTATTCGATGACCACCCACGCGCGCGGCGCCATCTATCTCGAGCCGGCGGCGCGGGCGGTGATGGACGTGGGCGCGTTGCACGGGCGCGCCATCCTGATAAACGAACGCGGCAAGGTACTGAGCTACAAGATGACCAGCCAGTGCGCCTCGGGCTCCGGTCAGTTCCTCGAGAACATCGCCCGCTATCTCGGCATCGCCCAGGACGAGATCGGCACGCTGTCCAAGCAGGCGGACAACCCCGAAACGGTGAGCAGCATCTGTGCCGTGCTCGCCGAGACCGACGTCATCAACATGGTCTCGCGCGGGATCTCGGCCCCGAACATCCTCAAGGGCATCCATCTGTCGATGGCGGATCGGCTGGCCAAGCTGCTGAAGGCGATCGGGGTGATGGACGGCGTGGTGATGGCAACCGGCGGCCTCGCCTTGGACGATGGCCTGATGGCGGCGATCAACGAACAGGCCGTCAAGATCAAGAACTTCACCGCGGTGGTGAAATCCCATCCGGA
Organism: uncultured Alphaproteobacteria bacterium; assembly: GCA_963772635.1. Classification (GTDB taxonomy): domain Bacteria; phylum Pseudomonadota; class Alphaproteobacteria; order Rhodospirillales; family Defluviicoccaceae; genus JAUXFS01. The sequence continues at coordinate 168,841 of CAVYYK010000043.1, read as the reverse complement.
CTCGCCCTATGCCGGGGCGATCGGCGCGGCGCTGTGGGGTGCCTTCCGCCATGAAAAGCTGATACAGCTGGGTCAGCTGCGCCAGGCGTCCTGAGCCGGTAGAAGAGGAACGAAGGAGAACAGTCCATGGCATTGATAATCACCGACGAATGCACGGCATGCGACGCCTGCGTCGACCCCTGCCCCAATGACGCGATCAAGGCGGCCGAGCCGATCTACATCATTGATCCGTTACGCTGTACGGAATGCGTCGGTGCCGAGGACGAGCCCCAGTGCAAGCTGGTCTGTCCTGCCGACTGCATCATCTCCGATCCGGACTGGCCGGAAAGCCAGGATCAACTCATGGCCAAGTACGAGCAGATCCACGGCTGAGCGGATGCAATCTAAGTCTTGCCGATCACGCGCCGGAACGCGATGCGTTGTGAGGGGCTGAAGCCGCAGCGATCGAGATACGAGAGCAGCCGGAAGTCGTTCCACTCGACGATCGTCCGCACCCGCTCGACCCGCAGCGTCGCCAGATTGCCGAGCAGTTGCGACATCAGGGCATGGCCGACGCCTTTTCCCCCGCAGTCGGGATCGACGCCGATGGTGTCCATCACCGCTTCCGGCTCGGTCCTGCCGAACTCCCCGAAGTCGACGCGCGCCATGATGAACCCGACCGGCCGACCCTCCATCTCGGCGACGAGGGACACCCGTACGCCGGTTTCGTGCATCGCCTCGGCGACCTTGCGCTCGTAGTAGGGGGTGCGGTCGCGACCCGTTGTCCGGCGGTCGATCTCGATGAGAACCGGCAGATCGTTCTCGGTCATCGATCGCACCGGGATCCTGTCTCGGGACAGCTGCCCCAGATCGTCCTCGATCGGCATGCTGTAGTCGATCTCGTCGGGATCGCCGACGCGTTGCGGTATCGAAGGGCCTTGTGGCACGGGCTTGTTCCTCCCTGGCGAACTATTCGGCAAAAGGTTCGGAGACGTCGCGCTCGAGGACGATGCGCGGGGCCGTCTGGAAGCCCGCTGCGCCGAGGAAATGCAGCAAGTCCTGGTTCGTCCAGCTTGCCTGGGTCTGCAACTCCCCAACGCCCTTCTTGCGCATGACGTCCTCCAGCCCCGCCATCAGCCGTCGACCGAGGCCCGCGCCCTTGCGGTCCGGATCGACGCCGATGGCGTCGAGGGCGGCGACGGCGTCCTCGCGCCCGAATTCGCCCCCGAGCAGACGGGCGAAAGCGAATCCCGCCAGCGTGTCGCCTTTGCATACGCCGACATAGATGAACCCCTTCGGGTTGCGTAGCGCCCTCTCCAGCCGCTTCTCGTAGAAACCTCGTCTCGACTTGGCCGGAGTGCTTGCGGTCGATGGCGACGACCGCGTCGAGATCGTCGGGGGTCAGCGGCCGTAAATGATACTCGGCTGATGTGTTCATCGCTCCTCCCGGTCCTCCGTCATTGCTTCGGGGCCGATCGAAACCCCGCACCGCTCGCAACGCATTGACAGCCTCGACACGGCGGCGTAAATTACTAATTAGGTACCTTAATACTTATTTGTCTCACGTCAAGAGGTTTCCATGGCCGAGGGCTACAGTCTCGAGGGGCATTTGGCGGTCGTCACCGGCGGCCTCCAAGGAATCGGGCGGGCGATTGCCGACGGTGTCGCCGCCGCCGGCGCGAACGTCCATGTATTCGACGTTCGCGATGCCGGAAGGGGCGGAGCGGTTCCCGCACCCGGTCCATGTGGTCAACATCGCCGATGCCGAAGCCGTTCGGGCCGCGGTGGAAGCGCTGCCGCGCCCGCCGGCGCTGCTCGTCAACAATGCCGGGATCACCCGTGACCGGTCGCTGACCAAGATGAGCGACAGCGAGTGGGGTGACGTCATTTCGGTGAACCTCACCGGCGCCTTCCACATGATCCGGGCGGTGGCACCGGCGATGATTGCCGCGAACTTCGGACGCATCGTCAACATCACCTCGATCAACGGCATCCGCGGCAAGTTCGGCCAGGCCAACTACACCGCCGCCAAGGCGGGCCTGATCGGGTTGACCAAGACCTCGGCCCGCGAGTTGGGGCCGAAGGGGATCTCGGTCAACGCGGTCGCGCCGGGCATGGTGCTGACCGAAATGGCGCTCGCCCTGCCCGCGGAGTTCCGTGACCGCGCCCTCCAGGAAACCGTGCTCAAACGGCTGGTCGAACCGAGCGACGTCGCCAACGCCGTCGTGTTTCTGCTGTCCGACGCCGCCCGGATGATCACCGGACAGGTGCTGCAGGTGGACAGCGGTCAGTTGATTTAGTTGCATCCTTCTTGACCGAAAAATATGGTAATTCAGTACCGAACTACTTAAACTATCTGGTAAACAGGAACCGGAATACCGTTACAGGTCGCGCGATACCGATGAGTCCTTGCGAGCCTCCGGGGCGCGGTTTCGCCGAAAACGCGTCGTCCCACCATAACCGTTGAAGTGGATCGCCGATGCACGCCATTTCGCAGGCAAGAGAGGATCCGGGAGCGGCGTCGCTGCGCATTCGTCGGGCGCGCGCGGAGGATGTGCCGCTGGTGAGCGCCCTGGATGCCGAAGTGACCGGGCTGGCCAAGCCGGACTACTGGCGGGACGTGTTCGAACGCTACGGCGAGCGGCGCCTCGACGAGCGTTTCTTTCTCATCGCCGAGATCTTCGGCCAGGACCGGCGGGATCCGATCCTCGGTTTTATCGTCGGCGAGGTCCGCGCCTGGGAATTCGGGTCCCAGCCCTGCGGCTGGGTGTTCGCCTTTTCCGTCGAGCCCGAGGCGCGGCTGAAGGGGGTCGGCACCAGCCTGTTCGACGCCATCGCGGCGGAGTTCAAACACGCCGGCGTCGACAGAGATGCGGACCATGGTCGCCCGCGACAATCATCTTCACATGACCTTCTTTCGCAGCGAGGGGATGATGGCCGGACCCTACATTCAGCTCGAGAAGGATCTCGATTGAGGGACAATCCGGGCTTGGCCCGCACCTTACGCGTCCTTCGGGGACGGTAGAGCCATGAAGCTGCAAATCGCCACCCACCTCGCGATCTACGCCCTCCTGGAGCTGGCCGCCAACCCCGAGCGTCAGCTCTCCGTCGGGGAGATCGGCGAGAAGTATGCCGTCTCGACCCATCACCTGGCGAAGGTGATGCATACCCTCGGCCGCGCCAATCTGGTGCGGTCGGTGCGCGGCGCCGGCGGCGGCTACCAGTTCAGCGGCAACGCCCGGCGCACCACGCTTCTCGACATCGTCCAACTGTTCGAGAACTTCGCCGAGGAGAACCCCGCCGAGGGTCGGCTGGGCGAAACCACCGAGGAGGGCCGGGCCTTGGGTCAGGTCCTCGACGAAGTCGACGACATCGCCCGCGCCACCCTCGGATCGATCACCATCGCGACGATGCTCAAACTGATCGAACGCCGCCGTGATCAGACGCCGGAACCTTCGGAAAAGCAGTCCGCTGCCAGCGCATGATCCGCCTGGCGGGAGTCGAAAGACATTGACCGGAATAGAAATACGCATTACGGTACTTAAATTCAGGTTTGCCTTTCCGTCAGCAAGGCGATGACCGATGTACACGATCCTCCGCCGCGAAACGTTTTCCGACACCACCTTCCTCTGGGAGGTGCTGGCTCCCGACGTGGCGATGTCGGCCGAGCCCGGGCACTTCATCATGCTGCGCCTGCACGAGGGCAGCGAGCGCATTCCGCTGACCGTCGCCGACTACGACCGCGACCGGGGCAGCGTCACCATGGTGATCCAGGCGCTGGGCAGAACCACCCGGGAGATGCGGGATCGCTACCGGAAGGGCGACACGTTTCTCGATTTCGTCGGTCCTTTGGGCCTTCCCCAGCACGTGGACACGGTCGGCCACGTGGTGCTGGTCGGCGGCGGCCTCGGGGTCGCGCCGGTGTACCCGCAGTTGCGCGCCTTCCACCACGCCGGCAACCGGACCACCGGCATCATCGGCTTTCGCAACAAGGACCTGGTGTTCTGGGAAGACCGGTTCGCAAGCACTGCGACGAGCTCATCGTCTGCACCGACGACGGCAGCTACGGCAAGCCCGGCTTCGTCACCGCCGCGCTCGAGGATGTCTGCCAACGGGACAAGCCCGACCTGGTGGTCGCCATCGGCCCGCTGCCGATGATGCACGCCTGCGTCGAGACGACCCGCCCTTTCGGCGTCAAGACCATGGTGTCGCTCAACGCGATCATGGTCGACGGCACCGGCATGTGCGGCTCGTGCCGGGTCAACGTCGGCGGCGAGATCAAGTTCGCCTGCGTCGACGGCCCGGACTTCGACGGTCACCGGGTCGACTTCAAGGAACTGATCGCCCGCCAGAAGCGGTTCAAGCGCCAGGAGTCCGAGGCGAGCGAGGACTACACCCACATCTGCAACGTCGAGACCCAGCTGTTCGTCGAGGAAAAGCGCAGCTACAAGAAGCTCGCGGTGCTCTCGCCGACCCAGGTGAAGATGCCCGAGCGCGACGCCCACGAGCGCTCCGGCAATTTCGAAGAGGTCAACCTGGGTTACACCATCCAGAACGCCATCGACGAGGCCGAACGCTGCATCCAGTGCAAGAAACCGACCTGCATCGCCGGCTGCCCTGTCGCCATCGACATCCCGCGGTTCATCCGCCATCTGCTGGTCCGCGACCTCGACGCCGCCCTCGACGTCATCTACGAGTCCAACCTGTTCCCGTCGATCTGCGGCCGCGTCTGTCCGCAGGAGACCCAGTGCGAGAGCCAGTGCGTGATCGCCAAGAAGATGCAGCCGGTGGCGATCGGCCGGCTGGAACGGTTCGTCGGCGACAACGCCCGATCGCCCAAGGCGGCGCCGCCGCGGTTCGAGCGAACGCTGGGCCGGGTCGCCATCGTCGGCTCGGGACCGGCGGGTCTGGCGGCCGCCGGCGATCTGGTGCGCTACGGCGCCGAGGTCACCGTCTACGAGGCGCTGCACGTGATCGGCGGCGTGCTCCAGTACGGCATCCCGTCGTTCCGGTTGCCCCGGGAGATCATCGACCGCGAGATCCAGCGGCTGAAGGATCTGGGCGTCCGGTTCGAAACCAACAAGGTGGTCGGCAAGACCTTCACCATCCCGCAGCTGATGAACGAGCGGGGCTTCGACGCGGTGTTCGTCGGCACCGGCGCCGGCGCGCCGGCCTTCCTCGGCATCCCCGGCGAGTTCGCCGGCCAGGTGTACTCGGCCAACGAGTTCCTGACCCGGGTCAACCTGATGGGCGGCGACAAGTTCCCCTACCGCGACACCCCGATCGGCCTCGGCGACAGCGTCGTCGTCATCGGCGCCGGCAACACCGCCATGGACTGCCTGCGGGTCGCCAAACGCATCGGCGCCGCCAAGGTGCAGTGCGTCTACCGCCGCTCCGAGGCCGAGGCGCCCGCCCGTCTCGAGGAACTGCGCCACGCCAAGGAGGAAGGGATCGAGTTCTTCTTCCTCCACGCCCCGGTCGAAATCCACACCACCGACGACGGCGACGTCCGCGGGATGCGGGTGCAGAAGATGACCCTGGGCGAGCCCGACGCCAGGGGACGCCGCCAGCCGGTGCCGCTGGACGAATACGTCGAGCTCGAATGCGACACCGTCATCTACGCCCTCGGCACGAAGGCCAACCCGATCGTCACCCAGTCGACGCCGGGGCTGGGGGTCAACGACTGGGGCAATATCGTCGCCGACGACGCGACCCAGGCGACCAACCTGCCGGGCGTGTTCGCCGGCGGCGACATCGTCACCGGCGGCGCCACGGTGATCCTCGCCCTCGGCGCCGGCCGCCGCGCCGCCAAGGCGATCGGCGCCTATCTGCACAACGGCGAGCGGCCGTGGCCGGTGACCGCCGAGGACGTCGAGGCGTTCGTGCCCCCGACGTCGCTTTCCGACAAAGCGCCGCCGCTCGTCGGCGAGGCGGAAGCCCCGGCGGTCGTCCGTAACTGAGCAGAGTGAGGTCCTGAGCCATGCTGTGTCCCAAGTGCCGCCGGCCGATCGAGGGCGACGAACCGTACATCTGCTGCGCCACCGCCACCCTCGCGTGGCGGTGCAACGACTGCGCCAAGGTCAGCGAGGGCTTCGCCTTCCCCTACGGCAAGTGCCCCCAGTGCGGCGGCACCCTCGAGGTGCTCGATCCCCGCGACGTCGACGACGCCAAGGCCCTGGACAGCGTGCGCATGGCCTTCGAGATCGAGCTCGGCGGCCAGGCGTTCTACCGCCGCGCCGCCGGCGAGGCCAAGGACCCGGCGCTCCGGAGCTGTTCGCCAGCCTCGCCGAGATGGAGCAGGAGCACATGGAGACCCTGTCGCGCCGCTACCACGCCGACGTCCCCGCGCCGTCGCCCGAGTTCCAGGTGGAGCGCGCCGCCATCTACGCCGGCATCGAGAACCGCCCCGAGGACCCGGCCAACCTGCTCCGCATCGCCATCGCCTGCGAACAGCGGGCGGTCGACTTCTTCACCGAGCGCAGCGCCCAGGCCCCCGAGGACTCGGTCGAACGCCAACTCTACCGCGAGCTCGCCGCCGAGGAACGCGAACACGTCGCCCTGCTCGCCACCGAATACGACCGCTGGAAAGCCGGCAAGCCGGGGCTGCTGTAGCCGGCGAGTTTGTACCGGCGAGGGTTCTGCTGACTGCCCTCAGACGCCGGGCGGGGACATCCGTCCCCTTGGCTCTCCTCGCTCCGCTGCGGGCGCGCACTTGCGCTTGCCGGCAATCCCGCCGGGGTACCGGCGGGGTCGCCGGAGCAATACCCGACTAGTTCGCTGGGTCATTGTCGACGATTTTGCACCCGGAAAATCGCCCAAGCCCTTGAAAACAAACGAAACGGAAAAACGTCGAAATCACTCGTCAAAACTCGTCAAAACTCGTCAAAACCGGGCGTAACCCCTTGATTTCATTGAATATCGAATAACCCTTCATTTCGCTGGCGCAACGGCCGCAAGCCATTGAAATTCCACTATTTTTCCGATTCACCCGAATTCGTTACGCTTTGCAAAACTCGTCAAAACCAACTCTAACCCATTGAAATAGAACGATTCTTGCAAACCGATCGTTCCACCCGCGCAACAACCCAACCCCTTGATATCAAACGAAACCGCTTACCGAAAACCGTTTCACTTCGGCAACGAACATCGTCAAAACTCGTCATACCCGCCTCCTTTGCCAAGGCTTCGGAGGGCAAGCCCGCCTCCGCTGAACTTTCGGCGGACAAGTCCGCCGACGCTTTGACGAAAGCGGGCGCACTCCTCCCATCGTCCCGGACAGAACAAAAAAGCAACATACAGCAGGGTTGGCGACGAGTTCAAGGACAATAGTCCCATGGTTGGGCTTGGCCTCTGTCCGCTCGGATATGCGCCGCACAAATTGTGCCTGACAGCGGTCGAGGACGCGATACCAACACTCGCCGGTACCCACCCATTGTGATCGTGTTTCCAGCTCGCGCGGGGCGTCGCGAACGCTCGACGATGGGTCGGCATCGCCTTCGCACCGCTTCGGGGACTTACGCAGCGCCACAGGCGCCACGGTCCCCCGAAGCCCTGCCGAGCGGGCTGGAAACACGATCACAATGAGTCACTATCAGGGAGCGTTGGTATGCGCAGGACGGGACCAGCGTCAATCAGTTCGTGGTGATGGCGGTGGCCGAGAAGGTGTCGGCGATGACCACGGCGGAATACTTCGCCGAGCGCAAGGCGCGGGCCGACATGGAGGCGTTCGACCGCATCCTGTCCCGCCCCGGCGGAGAGCCGCCGCGCCCCGGCGACGAGCCGCCGCAGGACTGACGTCGACCGTCGCCACCGCGATGCCAGGTTCAGGCCGGCGTCCTGTTCGTGTCGGGTCAGAAGGTGATGCGCAACTGGAGGCCGACGATATCGGCCGAGGCGTCGACATCGCCGGAAAGATTGCCGCTTTCCGCGTTGCCCTGAGCGTCGGCCGCCAGCTTTACGGACGCATCGGTTCCGAAGATATGCGCGTAACCCAGGCTGAGATTGATGCTTTGTGTCGGTTGGTAGGAGGCTCCGAACGAGAGCCAGTAGCGGTCGCTGTCGGGCACCCTCGGCGTCCGCGTCCGGTTCGGAACCGGGCTCTCGTCGTAGGCGAAGCCGGCGCGGAGCGTCCACGGCGGCGCCGGGCGAAAGGTCACGCCGGCCGCCACGTACACCGTATCCTGCCAGTCGGCTTCGGTCACGGCGTCGGGCTGCGCGGGGTTGTCGAACTTGACCCTGAACTCGTCGATACGACTCCACCGGGTCCAGGCGACGTCCGCCATCAGCGCCCAGCGGTCGTCGAGCTCATGATAGACGCCGAAGGTGAGCGTTTCCGGCGTTTCGAGGACGGCGGTCGCCCGCGTCTTCTGGAACGCGCCGGTGGCGTTCGAGATGGCGGCGCCGATGCCGGCCGAGTCCAGCCTGAAGCGCGCCTGGCCCTCGAGCTTGTGGCGAACGCTCGAGCGGTAGCCGAGACCGACGCGGGTTCCGTGCCAAGGTTCGTAAAGAGCGCCGAGCGTCCATCCGAAGCCCCAGCCGCTTGCCTGAAAACGCACCCGGCCGTCCTGTTGGGTCGGTATGGAGAACGGCGCCAGCGCGGGGATGGCGGCGCCGAGCGAACCGAAGTCGATCGCATTGCTCAACTCCGTTTTCGCATATTGCGCCTGCAGCCCGCCCGCCAGGGACAACCCGTCGATGACGTTCCAGGCCACGGTCGGGGCGAAGTTGACCGTTTGAAGCTTCGACTGCAGGGCGTGGTAGCGGCCGCTCCAGCCATCCTCGTAGTTGGTCTCGAGCCCGAACGGAACCGTCACGGCGAGTCCGAAGCGAAAGCGGCCCAGACTGTCGTCGATCTGATTCCCGTCGATCACGGCGAAATTCGCGGGAATCAGGTGGTCGTCGCCGACGTCGCCGCCGCCGTTCCCCCCGCATGATCGGTACGTTGGCGGCGGTGCTGGCTTCCTTGACCTTGAACTTGGTGACCGGTCGAATGTAGGTGATGACGCCGACGACCTGACTGCCGTTCTGAAAGCCCAGTGCGGCCGGGTTGAAGAACATGTAACTCGGGTCTTCGGCCGCCGCCGCTCCACCGGCAAAGGCATTGCCGAGCGCCGTCGCGCTCTGCTCGCGCAGCGCAAATCCCGCTGCGAGGGTCGGATCGGACCAAACGAAACCGACAAGGATCGAGACGAGCAACAGCGACCGCCGAGTCCGGCCGAAGTTTCGGCATTCCGTGGCGGCATCGGTCGCAAAAATCCGGGAGGGTTCGCGCCCGCCCGACGATCCGCCGTGTCGCCGACCGCCGTGCCTCGACTGTCCTGCGAGGACAGGGGCAAGGCGAACGGTCGTCCGCATTCCATCCGGCATTGATGGCGACATCCCGCCTTGCTTTTGGCCCCCCGCGCGGGCCGCAACCGCATGTCCGTGATCTTACCCAAGTGGGGTAGATCTTGCCAAGAGCGCAAATCGCGGGTCGGGCCAGGGCTCGAGCCGCGAACTTTTCTCCGAGACCGGGGTTCAGGGAGGATAAAGACCGATCTACCCATGCGCCCCTCAGCGGCTCATCCCGTTATCGGAGCCAGATCGCCAGCGCGGTGCCATGATGAACGGGGCCGCCGCTGCGAGCGAGGCGGCGGTGCGCACGGGTTTCCATGAAGTCCAGGCGGCGAGGTAGCGTGTCCACAGGTCGGCGCCCGCGCGCCTGTCCGGGTCGAGGGCGGCCAGCGCCTTGTTCAGCGGGACGTTGAACACGATCGTGACCGGACGGTCGGCGGGCCGGAGGGTTTGGGGCGTGTCGATGCGGACGGGCTGGAATCCTCCAATGCCGGACCATTCCATCATTTGTAACCGAGGACTCCTGGGATATCCCTTCCTTAGTAGCGCTCTCGCAGGCAAGATGGGCCGAGATCCATTTCCAATGATGTGAGAATTGCGGGCTGGGGAGCCGATTTTTGAGACGCAAGTTTTCATTTTGGGAGCGCCTCTCCCGACTGGTCCATCTCCGGTTGGTGATTCCGCTGAAGCGCAGTCGGCACTCGCCGGAGCATAGCGCCCGCGCTGTGGCGGTGGGGCTGTTCTGGGCGTTCACACCCCTGGTCGGCGTTCAAATGTATCTGGTTTTTCTCACTTGGCTCGTCGCCCGCCGGTACCCTCGTTTCGAATTCGGCCTGATCATCGGACTGGCGTGGACCTGGGTCACCAACGTGTTCACCATCTGGCCGGTGTATTACGCGTTTTACTTTACCGGGCAGATTCTTCTGGGCCGGGAGAAGGGAGCGGCCGGGTACGAGGGTTTTGTTTCCAAGTGGGAATCGGTTTTGGCCGCCAGCAACGGATTTATCGATACGTTTTCCGCCTCGGTGAAGCTGATAGCCCATGATCAAGGCTTGGCGATGACGGTTGGCTGCGTGCCTTACGCAGTCGCCACGGCATGGTTGGGCTACTATTGTACGCTGCAATTCATAAGAAGGCGGCGTCGGGGACGGCAGCAGGCCGCGGCACGGCGCGCCGAAAGGCAGAAAGCCCAAGAGCAGAAAGCTCAATAGACGGGTAGATCCCTCTTACAACTTCAATTCTTTAGTTTGGTAGAGAAGGGATACGCTCGTCTTCCCATCCGTGCGAGATTTCTCCGCCATTTGGCGGCGTCGGTGCCCGTGAAGGAAATAGTCTATTTTTATCAATATGTTGGGGAAGGGGCGGAACCACGGCCTCAATCCACACGAAATTCTCGTGAAAACTTAGTTGAGATTGGATTGCGGTTGTTAAATGTATAACGCGTCTTCTCCAAGAATGTAGTTTTCGGATCCTCAATGATATCTTAAAGTAGCCAAGGTTAGCGGGGAGCTGCTCTTGAACGCAGCACAGTAGAAATTGAGAATAATACTCAGTTCGCACAAGGGAAGGGAGGAACACGATGCCCGACGGCTTGCACCGATCGGTAACGCGCGACTTCGGCAATCTTGATGGCTACGAGGGTGCGCTCGGCGGCCTGAACCGTCGGGAATTCTTGAAGTACTGTACAGGTGTGGCGGCGACACTGGGATTGTCTCCCGCCCTGGGGGTGCGCATTGCCGAGGCGGCGACCGGCCCGGCCCGGCCCCCGGTGTTCTGGTTGTCGGGTCAGGCGTGCACCGGGTGCACCGAGAGCCTGCTGCGGGCCCATCATCCCACCCTCGAGACCCTCATCCTCGACATGATCTCGCTGGACTACCACGAAACCCTGTGCGCCGGCGCCGGTCATCAGGCGGAGAACTTCAAGGACCAGTCGATGAAAAAGCACTGGGGCAACTACGTGCTGGTGATCGACGGTGCGATTCCGACCAAGGATGGCGGCATCTACTGCAAGATCGCGGGAGAGACCTTCCTCGACAGCGTCAAACACGCCGCCGATGGCGCGATGGCGATCATCGCGATGGGGTCGTGCTCGTCCTGGGGAGGCATTCCTTCCAGCGATCCCAACCCGACGATGGCGAAATCGGCGCACGAAGTGCTTCCGGACAAGACGGTGATCAATATTCCGGGCTGTCCGCCGAATTCATACAACTTCCTCTCGACGGTCCTCTACCTCCTCACCTTCAACAAGGCCCCGGACCTGGACGACAAGAACCGTCCGAAGTTCGCCTATGGCCGGCTGATCCACGAGAACTGCGAGCGCAGACCGCACTTCGACGCGGGACGGTTTGCAAGGGAGTTCGGCGATTTCGGTCACCGCCAGGGATGGTGCCTCTACAAGCTCGGCTGCAAGGGCCCGGAAACCTATGCCAACTGCCCCGCCATCGGCTTCGGCGACGTCGGCGAGGGCAGCTGGCCGGTGGGCACCGGTCATCCTTGCTTCGGCTGCACCGAGCAAGGGGTCGGCTTCACCAAGCCGATCCACGCGATGGCGAACGTGTTGTCGCTGACGCCGCCGACCGCTTTCCCGCAGGTCGTCGAGGAACAGGGCCAGGGTATTACGGTCGGTGCGGCCGCATTGGCCTCCGGTGTCGTCGGCGCGGCCGTGGGCGGCGGCGCGGTGCTGGCCACCAGGCTCGGCAAAGCGTCCAAGGGCGACAAACCGTTCGAGCCCACCCATTACGACGACGAGCCCAACAACCCGAGCTAAAGGGGCAACCATCCGATGAACCGTCGCAACTTCCTCAAGAGCGTGGCGGTGGGCGGGGCGGCCGCTACCGTGACCGCCGGAGCCGCGAGCGACGCCAAGGCGATCCAACGCGCACCCAAGGTCAGACCGCCGGAAGCTCTGTCGCTGCTCTACGACTCGACGCTTTGTGTCGGCTGCAAGGCGTGCGTGAGTGCCTGCAAGCGAGCCAACGACATGCCGGCCGAGATCGATCCCGGCCAGGAGGGATGGAACACCGGCACCTGGGACACCGCCAAGGGCCTATCCGGAAAAACCCTGAACGTCATCAAGGTCTACCGCAACGGCACCATGGAGCAGAAGGACCGGGAGGAAAACGGGTTCGCCTTCATCAAGCGGCAGTGCCTGCACTGCGTCGATCCGTCTTGCGTGTCCGCGTGCCCGGTTTCGGCAATGACCAAGAACCCGGAAACCGGCATCGTCAGCCACGATCCGGACCGCTGCATCGGTTGCCGCTACTGCGTCTACGCCTGCCCGTTCGGTGTGCCGCAGTACGATTTCAGCGGACCTTTCGGTCAAATCCACAAATGCCAGCTTTGCAAGCACCGGCTGGCCGAGGGCGAGCTACCCGGTTGCGTCGAATCCTGCCCGACCGGGGCCACCCTGTTCGGCCGATACGAAGATCTGCGCGAGGAGGCGCACCGGCGCATCAAGCTGAAGCCCGGCGACACCCACGTCTACCCGCGGGGCGACGCCAGCGGCAAATTCGGCGGATACCACCCACCCAACGAGAAGGTCATCACCGCCGAATATAGACCGGAAGTCTACGGCGAGAACATCCTTGGCGGCGTGCAGACCCTGTATCTGGCGGCCGTTCCCTTCGACAAGCTGGGGCTTCCCTACGGCAACGTTCCCAATCACGCCTACGCCACCGAAACGGAGGGTGTTCAGCACCTGCTGTACACAGGGATGATCGCGCCCGCCACGGTGCTGACGGTCCTTATTCTTCTCGCCCGCCGAAACTTCGACCAGCACCATCACGAAGCCGAGGACGAAGACCAGGAACGGAGGGATTCATGAGCACCCATGAACATGCGCGGGTCGGCGGCCGGCTGGTTACCGCTCCGTTCATTATTCTCCTGATCATCGTTTTCATCGCCGCGATCGTCCTGACCCAGCGTTTCGCCTTCGGCCTGGGCGCCACGACCAATCTCAACAACGGCTACCCCTGGGGTATCTGGATCGCCATCGACCTGATCATCGGCACCGCGCTCGGCTGCGGCGGCTTCGTGATGGCGCTTCTGATCTACATCCTCAACAAGGGCGAGTATCACCCGATGGCCCGCGCAGGGTTGTTGACCAGCCTGTTCGGCTACAGCCTCGGCGGCCTCGCGGTGCTGATCGATCTCGGCCGCTACTGGCAGGGCTACAACATCATGCTGCCGTGGCTGATCAACGTGAATTCGGTGCTGCTCGAGACGGCGCTTTGCATCTTCGCCTACATCATCGTGCTGGCGTTCGAGTTTGCGCCGGCGCTGTTCGAGCGACTGGGCATGAAGGAGGCGCGACAGAAGCTGCACCGTGTGCTGTTCGTGTTCACCGGCCTCGGCGTGTTGCTGCCGATGATGCACCAGTCTTCCATGGGCACCGTCGTCGTCATCCTCGGCTACCAGTTGTCGCCGTTGTGGCAGTCGCAGATGCTGACCGTGAACTTCCTGCTGACCGCCCTGACCATGGGCTTCGCCGTCGTCGCCTTCGAGTCGGTCATCGCCTCGGTCGCCTTCAAGCGGCCGTTCGAGACCCGCATCCTCGGCCGGCTCAGTTGGATCATGGCCTGGGTCATGCTCGGCTTCATGGTCGTGCGATATGGCGATGTCGTCTGGCGCGGCGCCCTCGGCCACGCCTTTGTGGGCGATATCAAGGCGTTGTCGTTCTGGGCCGAGTTCCTGTTCGGCGTCGCGGCGGTGGTCCTTCTGTTGCCGAAAGCGTTTCGCGGGAACCCGCGCTACATCTTCCTGGGCTCCTCGGCGATGCTGCTCAACGGGGTGCTCTATCGCCTGAACTGCTATCTCATCGGCTATCAGCCGGTGGGTAGCGGCTGGAACTATTTCCCCTCGATGGGCGAGATCATCGTGACCCTGGGGATCTTCAGCCTGGAAATCATCCTCTATCTTGTCTTCGTCAAACAGCTGCCGGTGCTCCACGCCGTGCGCCGCACGTCGTCGTGAAAACACGGCACCTCAGAGTCTGACCCGTAATGTATTGTGTATTTTCAACGAGTTGTAAGGGAGCCCTCGCCAGGAAACGCGCCGAAGGCGATGCTGGAGCATCGTCGAGGGGCGTTGACGCCGCAGGGGCGCCCTTACAGCTCGCCCTTCGGGAGCCTTGTGTTCGCGCCCCGGTGCGTCGAGCCGCCCTTGTGATGCTCCAGCATCACGGCGGCCATCTCTCCTGCCGGAGACACGAACACAAGGCTTTGAAAACACACAATACATTACGAGTTAACTCTCAAGACCGAACGATAAAAACCGGGAGACCGTCCTATGCGCATTACCGTTGATCCCATAACCCGTATCGAGGGCCACCTCCGCATCGACTGCGAGGTCGAAGACGGCAAGATCGCCAACTCGTGGTCGTCAGGCCAGATGTGGCGCGGGATCGAAACCATCCTCCAGGGCCGCGATCCCCGCGACGCCTGGATCTACACCCAGCGTATCTGCGGCGTCTGCACCACGGTGCATGCGATCGTGTCGGTCCGGGCGATCGAGAACGCCCTCTCCCTCGAGGTGCCGCTCAACGCCCAGTACATCCGCAACATGATCGTCGCCGCCCACGGCATCCACGACCACATTGTCCACTTCTACCAGCTGTCGGCGCTGGACTGGGTGGACATTGTCTCGGCGCTGTCGGCCGATCCCGAGGCGGCGGCGAAGCTGGCGCAGAGCCTGTCGGACTGGCCCGGCAACAGCGTCCAGGAATTCACCAAGGTCCAGGAGAAGCTGAAGGCGTTCGTCGGCTCCGGCCAGCTCGGCGTGTTCGGCAGCGGCTACTGGGGCCATCCGGCGATGAAGCTGCCGCCGGAGGTCAACTTGCTGGCCGCCGTCCACTACATGCAGGCGCTCGACTATCAGCGCCTGGCCAACCAGATCGTCGGCGTGCTCGGCTCGAAAACGCCGCATATCCAGAACCTGGCGGTCGGCGGCGTCTCCAACCCGATCAATCCGGACAGCCAATCGACGCTGACCCTCGAGCGCCTCTACAAGATCAAGACGGCGATCGACCAGCTCGGCGCCTTCGTCAACCAGGTCTATCTCGTCGACGTCGCCGCCATCGGCGCGCTCTACGCCGACTGGACCGCCTATGGCGCCGGCGTCACCAACTATCTGTCGGTGCCCGACATGCCGCTGGACACCAAGAGCACCCAGTTCGCGCTGCCCGGCGGCTATATCGACAACGGCGATATCGGCACCTTCAAGCCGATCACCAACTATCAGGACAAGTACTTCGAGGACGGGGTCAAGGAAAGCGCCAAGCACGCCTGGTACAAGGGCAGCAGCGCCCTGCATCCCTACGACGGCGAGACCAACCCCGAGTACACCGACTTCCAGGACGACGGCAAGTACTCGTGGGTCAAGGCCCCGACCTTCTACGACAAACGCGCCCAGGTCGGCCCGCTGTCCAACGTGCTGGCGATGGTCGCCGCCGGCCACGAACCGACCAAGCGCAACCTGGAGAAGCTGCTCGGGATCGTCACCGCGGTCCTCGGCAGCGAAATTCCGCTCTCGGCCCTGCACTCGACCATCGGCCGCCATGCGGCCCGGGCGGTCCGCTGCGCCGTCCTCTACGAGACCCTCGATCAGCAATGGAACCTGCTGATCGAGAACATCGGCAAGGGCGACTTCGACACCTACAACCGGCCGCTGTTTCCCAAGGGCGAGATCCGCGGCTTCGGCTGTTCACGAGGCGCCGCGCGGCGTGCTGTCCCACTGGGCGGTGATCAAGGACGGCAAGATCGCCAACTACCAGGCGGTGGTGCCGAGCACCTGGAACGCCGGCCCGCGCGACGAGAACGACGCGATGGGCCCCTACGAGGCCTCGCTGGTCGGCAACCCGGTCGCCGACCCCGAACGGCCTCTGGAGGTCCTTCGTACGGTCCATTCCTTCGACCCGTGCCTCGCCTGCGCGATCCACATGGTGGATACCGACAGGCGCGAGATCGTCCGGGTCAAGGCACTCTGACGCAGGGGAAGGCGGGCGGCGCCCCCTCCGGCCTCCGGCTCGGCGGCGGCCGCCGCCCGCCACGTCTGAACTCCCTTACCGGCAAGCCCATGACTGGTCTCGCCTCAACTCCCTCAGTCGCCGGGCGCGGACGTCCGTCCGCTTGGCTATCCTCGCTGCGCTGCGGGCGCGCACTTGCGCTTGCCAGTAAGCCGATGAGGATCACCTCATCGACTTACTGGTATCGCTCCACGTCGAAAGGTTGCCGATGACCATCCTCGTCCTTGGGCTTGGCAACATCCTGCTCTCCGACGAAGGCGTCGGCGTCCGCGTCGTCGAGGCGCTGCAGGAGCGTTACCGGATCCCCGACGGCGTCGACGTGGTCGACGGCGGCACTTCCGGCATGGACATGCTCGACATGATCGCCAACCGCGACCACCTGATCGTTATCGACGCGGTCAACACCGGCGAGCCGCCGACGACGGTGCTCCGGCTGACCGGCGAGGCGGTCCCGGTGTTCTTCCGATCGAAAATCTCGCCCCACCAGCTCGGCCTCTCCGACGTGCTCGCCGCCCTCCGGCTTCTCGAGGCCGAGCCGGCCGGCATCACCCTGATCGGCATCGTCCCCGCCGCCCTCGACCTCGGCCTTGAGCTGTCCCCGACCATCGCCGCCAAGATCGACGACCTGGTCGGGATGGTGCGCGCCGAACTGGACACCCTCGGCTTCCCGCTCGCTCCCAGGGTTTGAGAGTCC
The DNA here is from genome assembly GCA_963772635.1 of uncultured Alphaproteobacteria bacterium. Classification (GTDB taxonomy): domain Bacteria; phylum Pseudomonadota; class Alphaproteobacteria; order Rhodospirillales; family Defluviicoccaceae; genus JAUXFS01. Next base: position 151,814 of record CAVYYK010000043.1, on the reverse strand, counting down.
GGCAACATGGTCAAACCAGTTTTCTAAGCATTCTGGACATAGCTGCCCTCACAGTGTTCGTTCCCATGCCAACGCGGTGCTGACGATGAAGTCCAGGTCGTCGTGGCGTGGGTTCCATTTCAGGATCTCGCGGATCCGTTTGGTACCGGCCACCAACGCGGGAGGATCACCCGCCCTCCGCGGTGCTTGACGCAACGGGAACGGGTGGCCGACGACCCGTTCCACCGCGGCGATCACTTCCCTCACGGAATAGCCGTGACCATAGCCGCAGTTGAGAACGAGACTGTTGCCGGCCGTGTGGAGATACTCCAGAGCCTTCATATGAGCGTCGGCGAGGTCGGTCACATGAATGTAATCGCGAACGCAGGTCCCATCGGCGGTGTCGTAGTCGTCGCCAAAAACCGCCAGCGAGTCGCGCTGGCCCAACGCAGCCTGGCAGGCGACTTTGATGAGGTGAGTGGCTTCCGGTGTCGATTGCCCGGTACGGCCGACGGGATCGGCGCCGGCAACGTTGAAATACCGCAAGGCCACGTAATTGAAACCGGCGTTGGCTGCGGCGGCATCGCGCAACATCCATTCGGTCATCAGCTTCGAGGTGCCGTACGGGTTGATCGGCCGGGTCGGAGTCTCCTCGAGCGCCGGAATGCGCTCCGGCTGACCGTAGACCGCCGCCGTCGATGAGAAGATGAAGCGCGGCACGCCCAACGCGATGCAACTCTCGATGAGAGCGTGACTGTTGACCGTGTTGTTACGATAGTACGCGAGCGGTTTCTCCATCAACTCGGGAACCACGATGCTGCCGGCGAAATGCATCACCGCGTCCACCCGGCAGTCCCCGATCACTTCCCGCACCCGGTGCGTCTCGGCCAGATCCGCATCGATGAAGATCGCACCCTCCGGAACGGCAGCGCGTCTCCCGGTGGACAGATTGTCCAACACGACGACCGGTATGTTCGCATCGTGCAGCGCCAAGACGGCGTGGCTGCCGATATAGCCGGCCCCACCGGTGACAAGAACGCAATTTCCGACGGTCATGTTATTTGCGCTTCCGATACAGCTGATCTCGTCCATGCAACTTGTGCAAATCGGCTCCTGGATTGTACATCACGCGAGCCTGCCGGAAATGAGTTCTGCGACCGAAGTGAACCTATAGAGTTCTGTGATACTCTCCCAATGTTCACCGCTAGATTTGACAAGGACAGCCCAGGACTTCGCGATATCATGACGACCGTTGAGCGGAGGCTATTCAAGAGCGTCGACGGAATGGCTGGGGGTAACCACCGCGTCTCATCCCGACGACGGCCCCGGAACCAACGCGTCATTTCGAAATGCTGCGAATCAGCCGAGCCTGGACAACCGTTTCATCAGGTGGGTGGAAAGCCGGTCGAATTTCTGACGGTACTGCGCCTTTTTGCCCGGTTTGAGCCAGTTCATCTGCAACATACGGCGCTCGCCGACGAACCCTTTGTGCCCATGGAAGGAGTGGTCCGTCCGCCGGAAGGCCAGCAAAGTGCCACCCAGAGGCGGTATCTCGGCAACGTAGTCCTCGATGTCCTTTTTTGACCGGAGCATCCGAAGCTTTCCGCCTTCGTGGTCCCATTCGGTATTGAAATAGAGCAATGCGGTAATGATCTTGCTCCGATGATCGGTGTGAATGTTGCCGTCGCTGACCTCGCAGAACTTGCGAACGGTGATCGTCGTCGGCTGTCCGATCAGCTCCAACCCGAATTTCGCCCCGAGCCTCTCCGAGAACTCATCGCTATCAAGCGCATCCAGAAGCTGTCCGAATCCCGGTCCGTATTTCAGCTGCTCGGGCGGGAAATTCGCCGGACCCTTGATCAGCGGAAAGTCCCGATTGGCGGCCGCAAGCGCACTTGTCGGCAAAAAATTGGGCACGATAACGAAGTCGAAAGGCTCACTCTCAAGGGTTGCCGAATCCAATGCGGCAAAATCAAAGAGTGAATGACCGAATTCGGCCACCAAAGCAGCGTTGAGCAATGTCTTCCCTTTCGGGCTCCTGATCACACTTTCAGAACAACACACCAACCAACGTGCGGTACATCGTCACCCGAGACGGGGCGCATCGTACGCCGTCCCATTGGACTGGTCCAGTCCTCATGGTATAAGCGCGCAGTGCTCGGCGTATAAGGCCATTTCCGTATGCGCCCCAAGAAAGCTGGCACTTTTTCGAGGTATTGTGGCCTTTTGGCCACTCCGGAAATGATGTAGTTAGGGATATGGTGTGCTTTGGAGCACCGCGCAAAGGTTGGAAACCGTGCCACGTAGATTTTCAGAAATTATTCCGCTTGTCGTGCCTTACGCTCTGTTTTTCTTACAAAAAGATAGAACAAAAAAAATAGAGAGGTGGCTCAGGGGGCGAGAAGAATTTCGAAAACTGCAATCGGCTGATTGCGCGGTCGTTTCTTGGGGGAAAAGTGGCCGAACATGGTTTCGACTTATGCTTTCACGTTATTATCAGATTAGGTATGGCCTCTCCGAAAAGCACTTTTTGGAATTCGACAATTTGCATGCGGAAAATCCTAGCATCCCGAGCATTTTGTTTACGCATGGGAACTATGTCAGGGACTACACAAAAAATTGGGACTCCAAGGAAGATTTCTATGACAAGAAAGTAATTTTATTGGTTCGGGACCCAAGAGATGTTGCCGTTTCCCAATACTTCCAATGGAAGTTCAGGATGCGTACAGCGAAAAAGTTCCTCAACGACTATCCGGCGCATGGTGAGGACGTTTCCGTGTTCGAATTCGTCATGAATCGGGATGCCGGTCTTCGCCGTATCGTCGATTTCTTGAATGGATGGGCAAGGGAAATCCCCCGAATACGCGACATTCTGGTCATTCGCTATGAGGACATGCGCACCGATCCGGAGGGCGTGCTCAAAAAAGCCGTCGACTTTCTCGGAACTCCCGGTTCCGAGGCGCAGGTCAAGGAAGCCGTCGCCTTCGCTGCTTATGAAAACATGAAGAAGCTGGAGGAAAGAGAGGCGTTCGCTTCGAGCGGTCGGCAACTCGTCCCCGGCGACAGAAAAAACCCCGATTCGTTCAAGGTCCGTCGCGCCAAGGTCGGTGGATACCGGGACTACTTCGACGACGATCAGATCACGGAAATCGATCGGTTCGTTCGCGAATTGCTATCCCCGATCTTCGAATACCAAGCCGACGGCCATGTCCCCGATGTCGCAAAACCGGTCCAAGCCGCCGGGGCCTGAAGAGGTGGCCGAAGACAAGGAGGCTAGCGGGCGCCGGAGGCGACGAGCGGTACCGACTTCTCGCGATTTTCCGGCGGGCTGGTGATGAGCGGCTGGAGAGCGGGCGCCAACGACTTCAGCAATTGGACGGGTAGCGCGCTGGTGAACTTGAAGCGGCCCACGCCCGGATCGGCGACATGGGCGGTGACGGTGCCGAAAAACCGATCGCCGATCAAGAAGACGAAGGCGGCGCTGCGGCTCACCTCCTGATGGCCGCCGGGCACCGAGTCGGCGAGGTCGTCACCGGTGCCGGTCTTTCCGCCGACGCGGAGGGGGTTTCCGTCGTTGTCCACGAAAACTCCTTTGAGGCGGCGGGCGGTGCCCTCGGCGACCACGTCTTCCAATGCCTTTCGCAGTGTCGCGGTCAACTCCGGCGCCAGCAGTTGCTCGCCTGCGGCCGGGCGGAGGACCAAGTCGGTCTCGTAGGGCGTACCTTCTGCGAAGTCGAGCTCTTCCTCCTTCACGGTCGGCAGACGGACACCGTCGTTGACGATGACGCTCATCAACTCGGCGAGCGCCCGCGGCCTGTCGGCCGAACTACCGATTGCGGTCGCGTAGGATGGCACGAGGGTCGGAAACGGATAGCCGAGCCTCTGCCACTGCCGGTGGAGGCGATCGAACGCCTCCTCTTCGAGAACCATAGAGATGCGCCTGTCTACGGCCCGCTTCCGCGATGAGCGAAACAGCCAGGCGTAGGCCTGCTGGCGGGCATCCGCGCCGGCCTCGACGATCTCTCTAAAGCTGGCTTTCTGATTTCGTTGCAGATATTCGACCAGCCATATCTCCAGGGGATGGATCCGGGCCAGATAGGCGCGATCGGCCAGCGACAAGCGGTCCGGCCCGAAGTGTTCGTAGAGTCCGGCGACCGCGGCCGCCCCCGGCGCGCCTTGCGGAAGCCACCGAGCCAGAAACGTCGCCAACTCGGAGGGCGCCGATTCGGCTCTCACCGACCGGAACACGACCGCCAGCCTCTCCGGCACGGGGCGGACCCGGCTGGCGAGCAGTGACAAGGCATCATCCGCCGACTTGTTCCGATAAAGCCGGTAGAAGCGGGTGAGGAACTCGGTGCCTTCCCGGTCGGCGAAACGTTCCAGGTAGGGCCGTCGAGCCGGATCTTTGGCGTCGGCCAGCAGCACTCGCGGCGACACCGGGCCCTCGGCTACGTAGTAGGCGATGATGTCGCGCATCATCCGAATGAACACCAGGTTGACCGAGTGGCGAAACGCCTCGCTTACCGTCAGCACCTTGTCGTTGTCTTTGCGGTCGAAATTGGCGAAGTGATGCAGGCCACGACCGGTGAAGAAAGTCTGATCGGGATTAGCCGAATAGCGGCGCTGCATGGCGGCATCCATCAGCGCCTGCAGGCTCCTGTCGGATGTCCCGGCCAGATACGACGCCACCCACGTGGTCAGCGTATCCGCCGCTTCCGCCGCCGCGGCGCGCAGTTCCTCGGGGGTGAGATGGGCGTAGTGCCGGTGCAACTCGGCGACGATCTCGAGATAGCTCACGAGGGTCCGCAGTTTCGCCGTCGAGCCGAGGTCCATTTTTGCGCTGTCGTTGATATCGAAGGGCTGGTCCAGGTTGTCGGCCTGGACGCGCAGGTAATTCCCCTTGTTGCCGCGCTCGTAGATGGTGATGCTGTAGACGACCTTACTGGCGTCGCTGGTCTCGAGGAGACGGTGCCCGGTCAATCCCAGTTCGGCAGCGACGGCCGGGTCGGAAAGCCTCCGGAGCACCTCGGTGACCCGCTTCTGGGTTTCCCAGTCGAGGGTCGACCTCACCCGCAGGTCAAGCCGGTCCAGATGGTAGAGATCAACTACCGGCAGGAGCGAGAGAAGGTCCGCCCGCAAGGCGTTGACGCCCTTGCGCGTGACGAAGGAGTGCTCTTCGTCGGGAGGCGGATCGACGCGAAAGGCGAGCGAAGCGGAAAGCGCGGCATCCCTGAGCGTCGGCTCGATGATTCCGGCTGCCGCCAGGTGGCGGAGATGGGCGTCGGTCAAGGTTTTCAGAGCGTCCTTGTTCTGACGCAGGTAAAGGGAGGGGCTGCGTTGCGCAAGCAACAGGCTCAGGACCTGACGGTAGATGGCAGCGCGTCGTTCCGGGCTTACGGCGTCCGGCGACTCGCTGGCGAGCGCGCGATTGGCTTCTTCGAAGGCGGTTCCGAACCAGACCCACAGGCCCTCGCCAAGACCGATGACCTCGCCGAATCCGGAACGGCCCGCCAGTGGCGTCGAGTTGAGATAGCTGACGACGATGTCACGGCGCGCTGCGGTTGTATCCGGCCCCTCTAAATAGGCGCGGACACTCGCCGAGGCAATCTGGCGCAACTTCTCGAAGACGTCGGCGGTCAGTCCGTCCGGCGAGTGGCGGTACTTCTCGATTTGAGTGGCGAGAGTACTCCCGCCGTAGCGCTTTGACGGAAGTCCAAGCGATTCCAACGCCAGGCTATACGTGGCGCCGGCAAGACGGTTCCACTCCACCGCGGGGTTTCTCATCGGAAAACGGGCGTCGAGCAGCTCCCGGTTCTCGATAAACAACAGGGTCGCCACGATCAGCGGCGGGATACCGTCGAAGTCGGCATAGACGTAGTCGGGGTGGCGGGCCGCGTAGATCGTTCCGCCGTCCTTGTCGCGGATCTCCAGTCCGGCCTGGTCCTTTTCCCGGAACACGGCAAAGCCGCCGTAGTCCAAGAACTGCTCGAGATGGGTCGACAGCCTGGCCTGACGCTGGACCACGTAGCCTTTGGCTTCGAGAGCGGCGATAAAAGACGGTAGACGCGTGTAGCCCAAACGCTCGTTGTAGGGTCCGGACCGGGGAAAGCGCGCCAATGGATTGGCTCCCTCTTCCACCCGGAACGTCAGATTGCTGGCAAAGCGGGATAGAACCCCGGCTTGAACTAGCGAGGCGCGTAATTCGGCGCTCAAACCCCACGCCAGTGCCGCAAGGGTCATCGCTGCCGCCAGCAAGACGGTCGCACGATACACATGCGACCAACGTTTTGAGCGTTGCTCCACAGCTTACCTCACAGCGGCATGATCACCGTGCCGCAGCGACGATATCCCTCCTCACCCAGAGCCCGCCACACGTATCTCTTGCATGCCAATCGCCGGTCCCGTGGCCATGCCGGAACGTAGCCTCAAATTGTTAGTGAACGCGCAAAAACCTGCAAGATCCCTCTTGGACACCGCGGAATTCCCGCAATCGAAAAACATCGCGTGTCCGGAAACCGGCGGGGTCGCAGCGAATCGGCGCGTGAGGCGCTTCCTTGCCGACGATCACCGTCCAATTCTCTAGTGCTCTGGTTTCGACATATGGTGCCCCTACGATCGCGTTTCCCGCTCCCTCGGCAGGGCTTAGGGCGTGGCGCGGGCCCGAGCCGGCGCAGGCGATGGCAACCCATCGTCAAGCGCGTCCGACGCCCCGAGGGAGCGGGAAACGCGACCCGCAGGGCGGCCTTCCAAGCCCCCCGGCGTCGTTGCGCGGCGCTTGTGATGCTCCAGCATCACGGCGCGCCACGCGCCTAACCGGGCGAACTTGGAGGGCCGTCGTAGGGGCACCATATGTCGAAACCAGAGCACTTGACCCGCCTCACGCCGCTTTCTTCGTGAGAGCCTCCATGACCTCGAAAGCGTCGTGACGCACGTGATTGCGCTCCATCTCGTCGCGCAACATGCCTTCGGAGACGATCCCCTTCTCGACGCATTCGCGCAGCAGGCCGAAGAAGAAGCGTTCCTGGTTGGGGTCCGGGTGCGATCGATACCGTCCCAACATCCCGTAGTCGCCGAACAGGTGCCGTCGCGCCCGCCGGAACCAACCGAGGGGGGCGAACCTGTGGGTCTTCTCGGAGGGTCTGAAGTCGACCGGAAGCCCGGTCTTCCAAGGTTGCGTCCAGCGTTTCGTATTGTGGAGCATCTTCGTTTTCGGCGTCAGGCGATCGAAATCGTTCCATTCGGATTCCAACATGCCCATGGTCTCGCGGGGCTCGAGCTTCAGGAACATCCAGTCCATGTAGTCGCGCTTGAATTCGAACATCTCGTTGAACTGATCTTCGCACCGCCAATGGGTCAGCTTGGCGCAATCGAGCAGCATCACACTGCTCGCGAACCCCTTCGAGCCGCCGCGCGATCGGCACATCAGCGCCGCGCCCTGCATGTCCCGGCTCAAAAGCTCGTAGACATCGCCCACCGCGAACACGTCCGGATCGATGACGACGGCTCGCCCCTGGTAACCCATCAGTTCGGGCGGCGTGAACCTGAGCGGCGTGAACGACTGCAGATCGTCCATGCGCCACTCTCGCTTGATGCCGCCGCGCTGGTAAACCTGCCCCTCCTTGTCCCATAGGAACGGGAATTCCTTGGTATCGACGATTCGCACATCGAACTTGTCGGCATGGGCGCTGTTGCGCCTGAGCGAGTACTCCGAAACCAGCGCCCCGACGATCTGGCGGTGGTTCGTATGAATGAAGACGCAGTCCTTCACGGTCGAAATCCACTGGCTTGAGGGAACAGGAGAAGAACGTTCATAGCAAAATTTTGCGCCCCCCGGCAAGAGCGAACGACGCCATCCGACGGTCCGGCCCGAATGTCAGGCGCTGGCCGCCCGAACCTCTTGGCCCGAATCCAGATATCCAAACGCCGGCGATAGCGTCTGGCGGATGTCGGCGTCGACCTTGGCGATCTCTTCCGCACTGAAGTAGTCGCGATAGCCGCCGACCTTGGCGCGACGGACCTTGTAGGACTCCGGATTGCTGCGGTCCTTGGGCACCATGCGGCCACCGCTCAACCAGAAGGTCTTCTTCTCCTCCATCTTGCGCATGTTCTCGACCGACGAGAACTCGACCGCCTCGTGGATCTGGTCGGCCGTACCCGGGGTTTCCATGAAGTCGAGGATCCGCCCCAGGGTCGCCTCCGGCTGGGCGCGCAAATCCTCGTAGCGGACGATCAGCAACGATTCGATCCGCTCCAGCTCGTCGGCCCAGCCGTTCATGAAGTCAATGACCTTGGGAAGGCCCGCGTCCGGCTGGATGACGAAGTCGAAAATCGAGACGTCCTCGTTCTCATCAGGGTACCAGTTCAGCTCCTTCTTGTGCGGCTTCATCCGGTGCTTCCACTGGTGGTACTGGGACACCGCCACGTCGGCGGGATTGCGGACCAGCAGCACCACCTTCTTGTCGTAGTAATCGACCTTCGAGTTGGTATGGCCGGTGTAGTCCTTGAGGTAGTTGTCATGGGTGAAGAAGATCTTCGGGATCGCGCGGTTCTTGTAGTGCAGGTTGTCGAAACCGATGAGATGGCGCGCCGAGAGGCCGTACTTGACCTGATAGAAGCGGGACAGCATCACCCGCAACCAGGTTCGCCCGCTCTTGCCGAACGAGACGATGACGCAGTCGGCCTTGCGCAGCTTCTGGAACTGCTCGCGACCGCGCAGTCGGCGCTCGATTCCGATCTTCTTTTCCTTCGGCAGGAAGAACAGGGGCCACAGCACCAGCCAGCGGGTGACCTTCTTCATGATGGACTGCAGCGCAGGTCTCATTCCACAACGTCCCGAGCGATTGACGATAGAATCCCCCCAGCTATAGCAAGGGTGAGTGTGCAGGTGCAACATCGGGGTTCGAACGACAGCCTTTCTTATCAGTGCCGCTCCATCAGCGCCTTGATCCTGGTCACCACCAGGGCGAGGTCGTCGGGCACCTGTCCCCGCGGCGGCCGCAAACCGTCACCCGTGGCGGAAGCGAGGCCCCGATCGATCAGCATCCGATAAAACGCCCGGAAGTCGCGGGTTTGAGCAATCAGGCCAAGGCGATAGAGCGCCTTGGCAAGGCGATGGCGGAGGCCTTCTTTTCCGGGCTCGGCGGCCGGCGAAAAAAGCAGGCGCGTCAGCGACCGACGGGTCTGGTCGAGCGCCCCCAGCCGTCCTGTCGGCAGTTCGAAGATCTGGAGCGCCTTGCCGATGCGGGCGACCTCGACGATCATCGAGATGCTGTCGCCGGTGACGACGAAGCCGTCGGCGAGGCCGAGCAGGGCGTGGTAGGGGTTTTCGGTGGCGTCGGCCGTCCATTCGAACAGCCGGCCGGCGGACGGCAGCCCCGCTTTCAGCGCGCCGACGACCGCCGGCGGCGTCCGTCGGCTGGTGGTGACGTATGGCGTCCCTCCTTCGGCCGCGACCTTGGCCACAGCCTCGATCAACCGATTCACCGCCTTGGCATCGAAGACGAAGGGACCGGTCGGGCCGCCGACCAGAAAAGCGATCAACGGCCTCGGGAGGTCGGCGAAGCGGGGCCGCCAGGTTTCCACGGCGGAAGCGACGGCGGCCTCGTCCACCTGCATCAGCGGCAGAGTGATCGGCAGGACGTTGTCGAGCGGCGGGAGCTGGTTCTCGCCGCTGGGGATGATCAGATCGAAGGTTTCGAGCCTGGTCGAGGGTTTGCCGATGAGAACGATCTTGGTGCGTCCCTGCGCCTGCTCGCGAATCCACATCGCCGCCATCGACGGCCGGCGGCCAACGGTAATGACCAAATCCGGCCACGGCGGCTCGAGCGGATCGGAACGCTCCCGGTCGATGTGATGGAGCGATGCCCCGACGCGCGGCTTGCCGAGGACGTAAGGTTCCAGCATTTGCAGGACCTTGTGCTCGCAGGCCCAACCCAGGGCTTTTTCGATAGGGTAGACCTGCGCGTTGTCGCCGCGCTTGTCGCCGAGCACCAGCCAGACGCACGGCTGTGTCGCCTCATCGGCGTGGGCGGCTCGTTGCATCGTCACACCGCGACGCGGCCCGGCTGCGTCGCGGCCTCGGGACCGTAACCGAAGGTGGGCGACAACCGCGAGAACGTCAGTTCCTCGAGCTCGGCGACCTGTTCCGGGGTGAAGTAGTCCCGGTAGCCACCGACCTTGCCGCGCCGAACCTTGAAGGTTTCAGGGTCGTCGGGATTGCGCAGCGTCATGCCGCCCTGACGAAAGAAACCGCTGGTTTCGAGCTTCCGCAAGTTGTCGAACGACCCGAAATCGACGGCCTCGCCGGATTTCCTCGTCGCTGAAGTCTTCGCCGATCAGCTTGGTGATCCGTTTCAGTGTCTCGGCCGGCTGCGAGCGAAGATCCTCGTAGCGGACCATCAGCGCGCGCTCGTGCCCCGAAAGCTTGCGCTCCCAGTCGTTCAGATAGTCGATCAGGAACGGCAGGCCGATGTCGCTGTGTCTGACGAAGTCCCACATCCCGATCGTCCGCCGATCGATCGGATGCTCGATGGAGTGGTTGATCAGCTCCTGCTTGTGGGCCGACTGGCGTTTGGTGAACTGGAAGTACCAGGAGACGGCGATGTCGAGCGGATTGCGGGCGAGCAGCAGGGTCGGCGTCGCACGCAATGCCGGATCGAGCGTTTCGGGGGAAAGCGCCTTTCCGACGCTCCCCTCGTAGCTGTAACAGCCGTTGGTGGCGGCGAACCGGGGGATCGCCGGGTTTCGGTTGGCGAGTTCGTCGGTGTTGCCGAGCAGCGACGCCGGCAGGTCGTAGCGCACCTGATAGAGGCGCGACAGCATCGCCTTGAGCCAGGTGTTTCCGCTCTTCGGATGGGCGATGATGATCAGTCCAGCCCTTCGCGCCTTGGCAAGCTCCAGACGCGCCAGCAGGCGCTCGCGCGCCGCCACCCGCCACGGCGTCGGCAGAACCGCCGTCGGCACCAGGATCGACCACTTCTTCACGCCGTCGCTCAGTCGAAGCATTCCGCCCCCACATTTATTGCGAGTAACCGGCGCGATGCTAGCCGATCAATTTCGCAGGCGCAACATCACGCCGCGATGACGGCGCCCTCGGCGATCAGCTTTTCGATTTCCGCTTCGTCGTAGCCGTTTTCCCTGAGCACCTCGCGGGTGTGCTGGCCGAGAACCGGCGCGCCGCGGACGATGCCGCCCGCGGTCTCCGAGAACTTGACCGGCAACCCCAGGGTCTGAACCGGGCCGACGCGGGAATGATCGACGGCGAGCACCATGTCTCTCGCCAGGGTCTGCGGATCCGCGTGCATCTCGCCGACACTCAGTACCGGTCCGGCGGGAACGCGGGCGGCTTCCAACCGTTCCAGCCAGTCGGCGGTGGTCCGGCGGGCAAAATATTTGCCCAGCGCTTCGGTCAGTTCGTCGAGATGGGACATCCGCTGGGCATTGCTGGCGAAACGCGGATCGTCCGCCAGGTCGGTCGCTTCGAGCACCTCGAGCAGGCGCAGCCAGTTGGCTTGGTTGGCGGCGCCGATGTTGATCCAGCCGTCCGCGGTCCGGAACGCCTGGTAGGGCGCGTTGAGCGGGTGCGCGGAACCCATCGGGCCCGGCGATACGCCGGTGGCGAAGGCGATCGCCGACTGCCAGTAGGTGTGGACGATGCCCGCTTCGAACAGCGAGGTGTCGACCCGCTGGCCCTCGCCGGTCTTCAACCGGTGCGCGTACGCGGCGGCGACTCCCATGGCGCCGAGAACCCCGGCGGTGATGTCGGTGATCGGCGCGCCGACCTTGACCGGCGGGCGGCCCGGCGCCTCGCCGGTGATGCTCATCAGGCCGCTCATCCCCTGGGCGATCAAATCGAACCCGCCGCGCTCGGCATAGGGGCCGGTTCGCCCGAAACCCGAGATCTCGCAGTAGATCAGGCCGGGATTGTCCCGTTTCAACGTCTCGTAGCCGAGGCCGAACCGCTCCATGGTGCCGCGGCGGTAGTTCTCGATGACCACGTCGGCGGTGCTCAGCAGCCGGCGCAGCACCGCCTTGCCGCCGTCGCTCTTGAGATCCACCGCGATCCCGCGCTTGTTGCGGTTCATCATCATGTAGGCGGCCGGCTCGCCGTCGATGTCGGGGGGCACGAACCGGCGGGAGTCGTCTCCCCCCGGCACCTTTTCGACCTTGACGACATCGGCGCCCATGTCGGCGAGCATCAGCCCGCAAACCGGGCCGGCCATGATGTGCGCCAGTTCGATGACCTTGAGGCCGGCGAGGGGACCGCGGTTCGCCGCCATCTCAGCGTCCCTCGAACCGCGGCTTTTTCTTCTCGAGGAACGACCGATAGCCGATCCGGAAATCCTCGGTCCCATAGCACGCATAGCCCTCGTCCCGTTCTTTCTCGGTGAGCGGTTCGGGCCGCTCCAGGCGGCGCAGGAACTTCTTGTGCCAGCGCGCGACCAGCGGCGCGCCGGCGGCGATCCGCGCGGCCGTCTCGTAGGCCTCGCTCTCGACCCGGTCATCGGCGACGACCCGGGTGACCAGGCCTTTCGCCAAAGCCTCGTCGGCGCCGAACACCCGTCCTTCGAGCAGGATTTCCAGGGTCGTCGCCGGCCCCACCAGGTCCCGCAGCCCGGCGATTTCCGGATAGGCCATCACCAGCCCGAGACGATTGATCGGCACGCCGAACCGGCTGGATTCGCCGCAGATACGAAGATCGCACAGCGCCGCGATCTCGAGCCCGCCGCCGACGCATATTCCCTCGATGAGGGCGACGGTCGGATGCCGGCAGTTCTTCAAAGTGCCCAGGGTCCGGTGCAGAATGTCGCCATAGGCCTTGGCTTGCTCGGGGTTTGAACGATCGGTGGTGAATTCCGAGATGTCGTTGCCCGGGCAGAAGGCCTTGCCGCCGGCGCCGCGCAACACCAGGCATCGGAGGCCGTCTTCGCCGGACAACCCCTCGATCACCTCGCCGAGCCGCCACCACATCGACTTGGTCATCGCGTTCAGCTTGTCGGGGCGGTTGAGGACGACCGTGGCGATCGGGCCGTCATAGTGGACCAGGATGTGCTCTGACATGGTTCAAATTCCTGCGAAACGGCAATGGTCGTCGATCATCGGTAAAACAGTTCGACCAGGCTCATCGGAATCATCGGCAAATAGGTGACCATCATCAACACCACGAACAGGACGCCGATAAAGTAGATATTGACCTTGCTCACTTCCCAGATGTCCGCCTTGGCGATCGAGCAGGCGGTGATCAGGACGCTGGCCACCGGGGGTGTCTGCTGGCCGATGCCCAGGTTCAGCGTCACCACCAGACCGAAGTGCACCGGGTCGATACCGACCGCCGAGATCAGCGGCATGACGATCGGCACCACCAGAATGATCGCCGCCGCGGAATGCAGGAACAGGCCGATCACCAGAAAGAAGACATTCAGCAACGCCAGCACCGCATAGCGGTTGTCGGTGAACTCCAGGATGGCGATCGCCAGTTTCTGCGGAACCTGTTGCTCGGTCAGGTAGACACCGACCAGCGCCGAGGCGGCGACCAGCAACATCACCACCGCGGTCTGCAGACCGCCTTCGATGATCGCTTCGCGCAGGAACCTCCAGTCCAGTTCGCGGTAGACGACACCGCCGACGACCAAGGCCGCCACCACCGCCAGGCCGCCGCCCTCGGTCGCCGTGACCAGGCCGGAGAAGATACCGCCGAGGATGATCACCGGGAGGACAAGGGCCCAAATCGCCTCCTTGAACGTTCGCCACAGCTTGCCGAGTTGGAAGACCTCCTCGACCGGCCAGTTCAGCCGCCTCGCCATCCAGTACGACACCAGCATCATCCCGAGACCGCCGACGATCCCCGGGATGATCCCGGCGACGAACAGCTGGACCACCGAACTGTCCGACATCACGCCGTAAAGGATCATCGGAATCGACGGTGGAATGATCACGGCGATGGTGGCGGCCGAGGAGGTGACGGCGGCGGCGAACGCTTTCGGGTAGCCGCGCTTCTTCATCGCCGGGATCATGATCGATCCGATCGCCGCCACGTCGGCAACGGCCGAACCGGAAATCTCGGCGAAAAACATCGACGCGCCGATGTTGACGATGGCCAGCCCACCGCGAACGAAGCCGAGAAGCGCGGAGGCGAAGGCGATCAGTCGGCGGGAGATCCCCGACGCGTTCATGATCGCCCCCGCCAGAATGAACATCGGAATGGCGAGAAGGGGAAAGTTCGTCGCACCGTCGTACATCACCAGCGCGACATTGGGCAGGATCGCCGTTCCCTGGGTGGCGACCATGGCGATCACCGCGACGACGCCGAGGGCGACCGCGATCGGGACGTTGATCAGGATCAGCGCGAACAGCCCGATGATCATCAGCGGCAGCGTCATGACGGCGGTCCCTCCGCCGCTGCCTCGTCGTCGATTCCGCCCGCCATCTGGCGCCAATAGCCGGGCAGGCTCACCGCTTCGCAGATGATGAACAGAATTGCACCAACAGGAATGACCGACTGGGTCAGCTGGACGGAAATCTCGGGCAGGCTGACCAACGTGTCGCCCGCGAGGACTTGCACCACCACCCAACCGGTCCACGCCAAGACAATGAAGAAGCCGAAGACGAAAACCTCGGCAACGACCACCAGCGGCATCCGTACGCGCCGCGGAAGGGCCAGGATCAGGCCATCGAAGCCGATATGTCCGCGGTTCAAGGCGGCAAGGGCGGCACCGTAATAGGTCACCCAGGCGAGCAGGATCGAGGCGATCTCGTCGGACCAGGCGAGCGAGGCGCCCGCCTTGCGGTAAACGACGGCGACGATGACGACGGCGGTGAGGGCCACCACCAGAAATATCAGGATGGCCTCAAGAACCACCCGCAGCTTCTGTTGCGCGCGGGTCAGCACGAGGCCCCCATGACTTGGCTATTGCTCGAAACGCTCATGTTGGAATGCGAACGGACCCGCCCCGCCGGCGCCGGGGCGGGTCCGCCCGGCTCAGGAACTGCCGCCCAGACTGATCGCCTTGTCGACCATTTCCTTGCCCCCGGGGACGGTCGTCGCGAACTCGTCGTAGATGCCTTTGCTGGCGGCGATGAACGCGGCCTTGTCCGCTTCGTTGACCTCCATGCCGCTCGCCTTCAACTTCTCGAGCAGCTCCGTGTCCAGCCTTGCCGCCGTTTCGTAGACGTAGGCTTGGGTCTCCCTGGCGGTTTCCTCCAGGATCTGTCGGACGTCGGCCGGTAGGCTCTCCCATTTCTCCTTGCCGACGGTGATGTACGCCGGTGTGTAGACGTGTCCGGTCAGCGACAGGTACTTCTGCACCTCCTGGAACTTGGAGCTGTAGATCTGAGCGAGGGGGTTCTCCTGGCCGTCGATGACACCGGTTTGCAACGCGGTGAACACCTCGGAGAGCGACATCGGCGTCGGATTGGCGCCGTAGGACTGGAACATCTTGACCCGCCATTCCCCCTTCGGCGTCCGCAACTTGATTCCTTGCAGATCGGCCGGGACGTTGATCGGATGCTTGTTGTTGGTGATGTGGCGGAACCCGTTCTCCCAGACGGCGAGGATCTTGTAGCCTTTGGCATCCGCCGCCGGTGCGATTTTCTCCCAGAAGATCTCCTTCTCGATCCGGCCCATGTGGTCCCGGTCCTTGACGAGATAAGGCATTTCGAACAGCCCGAACTCGTCGGCGACCGAGGACATCACCGTCGACGGCAGGGCGAAGTCGACCGTGCCCAGCTTCAATTTCTGCAGCAGCTCCTGGTCCTTGCCCAACTGGCTCGAGCCGAAGGTCACCACCTTGGCCTTGCCCGCGAGCTTTTCGTTGGCGCGTTTGGCGAACTCGTTGGCCGAAGCCTCGAACAACGATCCCGGCGCGCCGACGTGGCCGAACTTGAGCTCGATTTCCTCGGCCCAGGCGCTTCCGGCGATCACGGTGGCGAACAGCGCCAATATCAGGTGTTTCAGCAATCTCATGTTGTCCTCCCATATGTTTGGATCCGTTTGGGACCCTTGTTTTCGGTCAAGACCGAATTAGGACGCCGCGCCGACCCTGGCGCGAACCCGATGTTCCTCCTCTGCGGTGCGGCCCGAGAGAAAGTCGAGAGCCGCTTGAACGCCGCCCGTGCTGTGCGGGACGCCGGCCCGCTCGAGACCCATCTCGACCCCTGCGAGGGTGCCGGCCAGCATCAACTCGTTGAAGTCGCCGAGGTGGCCGATCCGGAACACCTTGCCCTGAACCTTGCCGAGGCCGTTTCCGAGCGACATGTCGTAGTTCTCCAGCACTACCTTGCGGAAGGCGTCGGCGTCGTGGCCGTCGGGCATCAGCACCGCCGTCAGTGAATTGCTGTACTCTTTCTCGTCGAGGCAAAGAAGTTCGAGGCCCCAGGCGCGGACCGCACGGCGGGTCGCCTCGGCGAGACGGGCGTGGCGGGCGAACACCGCTTCCAGGCCTTCCTCGAGCAGCATCCGGATCGCCTCGCGCAACCCGAACAACAGGTTGGTCGCCGGCGTATAGGGGAAGAAGCCCGCCTCGTTGGCCTTCAGCATCTCCTGCCAGGCCCAGTAGGAACGGGGCAACCGGGCGGTCTCCGAGGCTTTCAGCGCCTTGTCGCTGATCGCGTTGAAGCTCAGTCCCGGCGGCAGCATCAGGCCCTTCTGCGAGCCGGCCACCGTGACGTCGACGCCCCACTCCCGGTGCCGGTAGTCGATCGAGGCCAGGGAGGAAATGGTGTCGACCATCAGCAACGCCGGATGGCCGGCCCCGTCGATGGCCTTGCGCACGTCGGCCAATCGCGTGGTCACGCCGGTCGACGTCTCGTTGTGGACGACGCACAGCGCCTTGATGGCGTGGTCTCCGATCCTCGGCGAGCTTTTCCTCGACCGCGTCGGGCCGAACGCCGTGCCGCCAGTCACCCGGGACGAAATCGACCTCCAGCCCGTAGCGCCCGGCCAGTTGCCGCCACAACGTCGCGAAGTGCCCGGTCTCGAACATCAACACCCGGTCGCCCGGGGAAAGCACGTTGACGAGGGCCGCCTCCCAGGCGCCGGTACCGGACGCCGGGTAGATCACCACCGGCCCGTCGGTCTGGAAGATCGCCTTGAGCCCGGCGAGGACTTCGCGGGTCATCTCCGCGAATTCGGGGCCGCGATGGTCGATGGTCGGACGGTCGATGGCGCGGAGAATACGCTCCGGCACGTTGGTGGGACCGGGAATCTGCAGGAAATGACGTCCGCTACGGTAAGCCATGGCCGGTTTCCCCGCTTCGTTGCCGTCTGGCAACGATAGTGCATGCATTTCGAGCCTCGATCAACGGCGATCGCCGCTCCCGGGTATCCCAGCCGGTCGCGTTGCAATTGCCATTCAGGATGTTAAGGTCTGAGTGTGGCGCCCCAGAAATCGACGGTTCCAATGGTGGCAACCCGTTCTCACACGTCCGGCCGATCCCGTATCGGCGACAGTGGCCTCGCCCGGCGCCTGACCCGCGAGATCGAGGGCGAGGTGCTGTTCGACGCTTTCAGCCGCGGCCGTTACAGCACCGACGCCTCGATCTACCAGATCGAGCCGATCGGCGTTGTCGTGCCCCGGTCCGAACAGGACGTGGCCCGCGTCATCCAGATCGCCGCCGAGGAGAAGGTTCCGGTGCTTCCCCGCGGCGGCGGCACCTCGCAATGCGGACAGACGGTCGGCGAGGCGATCGTCGTCGACGTCAGCAAGCACCTCGACCGGGTTCTCTCGTTCGACACGCACCGCCGCGAGGCCTGCGTCCAGCCGGGCCTGGTGCTCGATCAGCTCAACGACTTCCTCAAGCCCCACAACCTGATGTTCCCGGTCGACGTCTCGACCAGCAGCCGCGCCACCATCGGCGGGATGACCGGCAACAACAGCTGCGGCGCCCGTTCGATCCGTTACGGCACCATGCGCGACAATGTCCGGGCGATCGAAGCCATCCTCGCCGACGGCGTGACCCGTCGGTTCGGCGCGGTCGAAGGAGAGACCGGCAACGGCGGGGGAGATGCGCGCTACCGCGAGTTGGTCGGCGCCATGCTGGAGCTGGGGCGGCGGGAAGCCGGCGAGATCGATGCTCGATTTCCCAAGCTGCAGCGCCGGGTCGGCGGCTACAACATCGACGCCCTGGTCAACGGCGGACACCCGAACCTGTCGCACCTGCTCGTCGGCTCCGAGGGAACGCTCGCGTTCTCGACCCGCATCCATCTCGAGTTGCAACCGATCCCGCCGCACAAGGTGCTCGGCATCTGCCACTTCCCGAGCTTCTACCAGGCGATGGACTCGACCCGGCAAATCGTCGAGTTGGAGCCGTCGGCGGTGGAACTGGTCGACCGCACGATGATCGAGCTGTCCCGCGACATCGCCATGTTCCGGCCGACGGTGGAGAAATTCGTCAAGGGCAAGCCGGATGCCGTGCTGCTGGTCGAGTTCGCCGGCGAAGACCGCGGCGGAGCAGCGCCGCCGGCTGAAGCGCCTGGTGGAGTTGATGGAGTCCCTGGGCTTCGCCGACGCCGTCGTCGAGGCCCTCGATCCGGCGTTTCAGCGGGCCATCTGGGACGTCCGCAAGGCCGGCCTCAACATCATGATGTCGATGAAGGGCGACGGCAAACCGGTGTCGTTCATCGAGGACTGCGCCGTCCCACTCGACGATCTTGCCGACTATACCGACCGGTTGACCCAGGTTTTCCGCAAGCACGGCACCGAGGGCACCTGGTACGCCCACGCCTCGGTCGGCTGCCTGCACGTCCGGCCGATCCTCAACCTCAAGCTCGAAGCAGACGCCATAAAAATGCGGGCGATCGCCGAGGAGGCGTTCGCCATGGTCCGCGAGTACAAGGGGTCCCACTCCGGCGAGCACGGCGACGGCCTCACCCGCTCCGAGTTCCACGAGGCGATGTTCGGCCCGCGGATGACCGGCACCTTCGCCGAGGTCAAGGACCGGTTCGATCCCGACGGTCTGTTCAACCCGGGAAAGATCGTCCGCCCGCCGCGGATGGACGACCGCTCGCTGTTCCGCTTCAAGCCCGGCTACGGGGTCGAGCGCTTCGACACCGCCCTCGACTGGTCGGAGTGGGGCGGATTCGCCGGCGCCGTCGAGATGTGCAACAACAACGGCGCCTGCCGCAAGCGCGACGCCGCGGTGATGTGCCCGTCGTACCGGGCCACCGGCGACGAGCAGCACCTGACCCGCGGCCGGGCGAACTCCCTCAGGCTGGCGATCTCCGGGCAGCTCGGCGCCGACGCGCTCACCGCGGACGCCATGGCCGAGACCATGCGGTTGTGCGTCGGCTGCAAGGGCTGCAAGCGGGAATGCCCGACCGGCGTCGACATGGCGCGGATGAAAACCGAGTTCCTCTACCAGTACGCCAAGCGCCACGGCCGCTCGCTGCACGACAGGCTGGTGGGCTATCTGCCCCGCTACGCGCCGTGGATGTCGCGACTGTCGTTCCTCGCCAACCTGCGCGACCGGCTGCCCGGCGGCGCCGCAGTAAGCGAACGGCTCACGGGGTTCAGCGCCCGGCGCACCCTGCCGCGCTGGCGGCGCGACGCCTTTCGCCCGAAGGCCTCCACTGTAGGACCCGAGAACGGCCGCGAGATCGTTCTGCTCGCCGATACCTTCAACACCTATTTCGAGCCGGAGAACCTGGAGGCGGCGCTGAGCGTCCTCCGGGCCGCCGGCTACCGCGTCCACCTGCCGCGCGCGGCCGGAGGCGGACGGCCGCTCTGTTGCGGACGCACGTTCCTCTCGGTCGGGATGGTCGACGAGGCGAGGGCGGAGGCGCGCCGGACGATCGCCGCCCTCGGACCGTTCGTCGCGCGCGGACTGCCGGTGGTCGGGCTGGAACCCTCCTGTCTGCTCACGCTGCGCGACGAATTCGGCGTACTCCTACCCGGACCGGAGACTTCGGCGCTGGAACAGCGGGCGCAGTTGTTCGAGGAGTTTCTCGCCGGCGAGCACGCGGCCGGGCGGCTGGACCTGAAGCTGCAACCGGTCCGACCGAAACAGGCACTGTTGCACGGCCATTGCCACCAGAAGGCTTTCGCCGTGATGGGTAGCGTCGAGACGGTCCTGCGGCTGGTACCCGAGCTGGAAGTGGAAACGGTGACGTCGAGCTGTTGCGGCATGGCCGGTGCCTTCGGCTACGGCGCCGACACTTATGATGTGTCGATGAGGATGGGGGAGTTGTCGCTGCTACCGGCGGTGCGGGCCGTCGGCGACGGTACCCTGGTGGTGGCGGACGGAACCAGCTGCCGCCATCAGATCCACGACGGCACCGGGCGCACCGCCCTTCACGTCGCCCGCGTGCTGCAAGCGGCTCTGGCCGAACCCGAACGCTAACCCGTCTCGTCGTCACGGGTGGCAAGCTGACGCACGTGGCGTACGCCGTACCATACGGTGCCGACCACGAACGGGATCGCCACCCCGCTGACGACATCGGGTTCGATCGGTAGACCGCTCGATTCGAGCGCCTCGGCGATGTGGCCGATCAGCCCGACCACGTAGTAACTGATCGCCGCCACCGACAGGCCCTCGACGGTGGCCTGCAACCGGAGTTGCAGTTGCGCCCGCCGGTTCATCGACTGCAAAACGCCCTGGTTCTGCGCCTCCAATGCGACGTCGACCCGGGTGCGCAGGAGGTTGCTGGCGCGAGCGACGTGCGCCGCCAAGGTCTCCTGGCGTTCCGAGGTGGCTTGGCAGGTGCGCATCGCCGGACCCAGGCGACGATCGAGAAAGACGCTCAGCCGCTGGAAGCCGTCGACCCGTTGCTCGCGGAGCTCGTTCAGGCGGGTGAGGACCAGCTCGTAGTAGGCGCGGGCGGCGCCGAAGCGGTAATT
Organism: uncultured Alphaproteobacteria bacterium; assembly: GCA_963772635.1. GTDB lineage: Bacteria > Pseudomonadota > Alphaproteobacteria > Rhodospirillales > Defluviicoccaceae > JAUXFS01. Next base: position 131,004 of record CAVYYK010000043.1, on the reverse strand, counting down.
GGTGGCGGCCGCGATGCGCTCGACCTCGCCCGCCAACCCGGTGATTTCGCCGAGCAGGGCGCGCTCGTCGTCCACGTCCCGTAGCATCCCCAGGCGGTGGGTAATTTCGGAGAGCACAGCGTCGCAACGGGCGATCCGCGGGATCGCATCCTGCGCCGGTGCCAGCGCCAGAAGTGCCATGGAGCTGTAGGTGTGGATCTCGAGCAACCGCTGAACGGCGCGTCCGGCCTGGCGATCGTGGAGATCGACGTCGCGAACGAGAAAGCGGGTAAATCCATCCTGGTCGACCCGGAGATCGGTCCACATCATCGCGTTGCCACCGCCGATGCCACTCCCGATCAAGCCGTGGTGATTGAACAGGCGGGACAGCGCCACCGCTTCCCGTTCCGGGGCATCCCGATCTTCCAGCGCCACATGGGCGGCGACCAATACCTGGCCGGGAATGGTGTCGAGCCAATCGCGGGGCACCAGGTTGATCACCGGATCGGCGAATGGATCGGCGAACGGTCCGTCGCGCAGGAACGTATAGGTGCAGAACTCACCATGGCGCTCCCATCGGACGCGAAACGGCCCCAGATCCTGGACGAAGTGCTTGGCGCCTTCTCCCGGCGGCGCCACGTCGTAGCGTGCACAGAGGCGAAGGAAGTGGGCGTGTTTTTCCCGCGCCACCTCGTCGCTCTCACCGGTGACGACGGCCAAGTGCGATGCCCTTGCCGGTGGTTTCAGCTGTTCGAACGGTCGGGCGTGAAGTTCGTTGATTACCGACTTGCGCAGCGGATGAGACACACCCGGCAACAGGGCGGTCGCATATCCGGTCTCGCCAGCGTCGGTGTCGTTCGTTTCCATCAGCCCAATCGATCGTTCCCCGGCACTCACGAGAACATGAAGACCAAGCCGCACACTCACCTATACCGCGCCGCCGTCGGTGCTGTCGACCTTCGACGGTTTGTGTTGACGGAGCGGGCGAGGCCGGAAAGTCTAGGCTGGGCCACAACCGATGGAGCGAACATCATGAACGAGGTCATCCTGCATCACTATCCGCAGTCGCCGGTTTCCGAGAAGGTGCGGGTCGGGCTCGGCATCAAGGGGCTCGCCTGGCGCTCGGTGGAGATCCCCCGGCTGCCGCCGAAGCCGGACCTGATGCCGCTGACCGGCGGTTATCGGCGCACCCCGGTGATGCAGGTCGGCGCCGACGTCTACTGCGACAGCCAGTGCATCCTGCGCGAGCTGGAGCGCCGTTTCCCCGAGCCGACCTTCACCCCGGGCGGCAGCGCCGGGATGGTGTGGGGGCTGAGCCGGTGGACCGACGGGATCGCTGTTCGACCTCGTCGTCAAGCTGATCCTCGGCGCCGCGCCGGACCAGCTGCCGGCGGAGTTCGCCCGGGACCGGGGCCGGCTCTATCTCGGCCCCGAACTGGGACCTCGACAAGGTCCACGCCGACCTGCCGCATGTCGTCGCCCAGCTCCGTGGCCAGTTCGGCTGGTTCGATCAGCGGCTGGCGACCGGCCGGACGTTCATCCTCGGCGACCAGCCCGGGGCTTCCCGACGTGCTCGCCTACTACCTGGTCTGGTTCGTCCGCGGCCGCTGGTCGGGCGGTCCGCGCTTGCTGTCCGAGTTCCCGTCGCTGGAGGCCTGGGAACGGCGGGTCGAGGCGATCGGCCACGGCCGCCCTGAGGAAATGACCTCGGGCGAGGCGCTCGACATCGCCGCGGCCGCCGAGCCCGCCACCCCCGAAACCGCCGATCCGAACGACCCCCAGGGCCTCGCCCCCGGAATGACGGTGGCGGTCGTCCCCGAGGGCGACGGCGGCGATCCGCCTGTCGCCGGCACCGTCCGCCTGGTCGACCGGGAGACGATCGCGATCCTCCGCGAAGACCCCCGCGTCGGCACCGTCTGCGTCCATTTCCCGCGGATCGGCTACCGCGTCACCGTCGAGGGCGATCGAGATCGCTAGAGATCCCGGGCGACGCGGAAGCCGAGGGCGCTGGTGTGGCTGTCGGTGCCGTCCTTGTTGCGGTTGCCGGAACGGATGTCGTCCTTCGGTTCGTTCCAGGTGCCGCCGCGTTTGACCCGATGCTTGCAGCCGCCGTCGTTCTGCCAGGCGCTGCCGTCGGCCGGGGCGCCGACGTAGGTGTCGTGCCAGCAGTCCTCGACCCATTCCTGGACGTTGCCGTGCATGTCGTAGACGCCGAAATAGTTGGGCACGAACTGCCCCACCGGTGCCGCCCGCTCGTCGTCCCAGTCGCTGCCGCAGTCCCGGCAATTGGCCTGTCCGGCGACGAAGTGATCGCCCCACCAGAAGCGGGTGGCGCCGCCGGACCGCGCCGTGTATTCCCACTCCGCCTCCGTCGGCAGCCGGTAGCGTTTCCCGGTGGTCTCGCTCAGCCATTTGGTATACGCCTCGGCTTCGTCCCAGTTGATGCATACCACCGGTTGACGGTCGTCCGTCGGATAACCGGGATCGAGCCAATTCTTGCTGCGGTCGTCGTCGCGGATGCCGTTCTTCCAGACCTTGCAGCCGCCCGCGGGTTCGTCACCGGTCGCCGCGACGAACGCCCGGTATTCGCCGAGCGTGACCTCGTAGCGTCCCACCGCGAACGCGCGCGTCAACACGACCTCGTGGGCCGGATCTTCGTTGGGCTCGCGGCGGCGCCGATCCAGTTCCTCGCCCATGACGAACCGGCCCGCCGGTACCTCGACCATCTCGGGACAGTGGGCACAGTCCTTGAAGATCTTGGGGTTCGCCGGCGGGATCGGATGCAGCTCGAGAGCAACCGGGATCTTCCAGTCGCGAAGCGTGGCGACGATCCGGTCGAGCCCCAGGGCGACGCCCGCGGGCGGGTCGTGGGTCTTGATCATGCCCACCAGGTGCCAATCCTGGGTGAACAGGCCGCCGCCGGAGTGACCGATCATCAGCCAGCTCGAGGCGAAGCGGATGTCGTCGCCCTCGGGTTTCAGGAAGCGGTCGGCGTCGGTGGTGAACCAGCCGACGCCCAGCGGATTGCCGATGGTGCCGAGGTCGTTGAGCCGGGTTGCCAGGGTGTTGATCTCCTGCTGGCGGCGCAACGCTTCCGGCGTCCGCGTGCGCGTGAACGGCAGCGTCTCCACGAACGCGCGGAGATCCGCATCCATCGGGACCCGCAGCACCGCGAGGTCGCGTTCGCGATCCCGTGTCGGCAACACCTGGGCCTCGACGTCACGGGTGCTGCCGGGGCGAAGCCAGAACCTCGCGACGATCTCGTCGGGCTTGCGGTCCGGTTCGAACGGATCGGAAAAGGCGACGTGATCGGCGGTCACCACGTACAGGGCCTGGGCATCGAACCCGGCGATGATGCCGGCTCCCACCGTCTTGGTGTCGCCGCTCTTCACCGAGAGCATCACCATCAGCGGCTTGACCACGTTAGCGCCGGCTGCGATGCCTTGCTCACCGGCGCCGGGCGACATCTTCGGTTCGGCGACGTCGGTGCCGGTGCTCGAGTCGATGGAGCTGGGCCCGCGCGTTCCCACGAGCCGAGCGTTCTGACAAGAACTGCAGAGCAGGATGACCGCCAGCAATGCGGCCGAGAGCGAGCATGCCGCCCGCACCATATCCATCGTCGCCTCTCTATCGTCGCACCGAAAATCTCATCTGCCGATCCCCCAGAACCGCAAAACGCCCAGCAGCAGGCCGAAGACGTACAAAGTCGCCCCCCAGAACAGCCCGATCTCGTGACGCGCCGTCAGCCACTCGAGCCAGCGCGGCATCAGGTTTCGGTTGCCGCCGGAATCCGGGGCATTTCCCGGACTTCCGACCGACAGCGCGCGCGCCCGGCCGGTGGCGCGCAGGACGATCGCTTCGGGTGTCACCGAAAGCGAAGAGATCGCCGCCGAACTCGAGGGCGAGGTCGAGGTGCTCCCCCCGTCGAAGCGGGTAGGCCTTGCCGCCGAGCGACTCCAGGAAAACCGTGCCGCCGAGAACCGTAGACAGACGTCTCGCGACCTCGCCCTCGACCTCCATCACCCGCGCGAACGACAACCGGTCGACCTCGATCTCGTCCCCGAACACCAGCGGCTTTCCCTCGTTCGGTGTAACGTCGATGAAGGTGTCGGTATCGAGAGCGGACACGAAAACGTACGGACGCGGGCGAGTCAGATCGAACGTCTCGGGTCCCGCGAAGCTGTTGGCGACGTCGAGGGTGACCCCACTCGGGGCCGTGACCTGAACCTCCATAGGGGTGGTCTTACCCGTTTCCGCCGTGGCCTGGTACACGGCGATCGATGTGGTCCCGTCGGGATCCGCGCGGCCGATCGCGACCCGCGCTCCCCGGGGTATTTCCATGGGATCGACGCTGAGGACGCCGCCCTCCGGTGCGGTCAGCGCGACGGAGAGGATTTCACCCGGCTGGGGTTGATCGGCCAGCCGGTCGCTGCTCAAGCCCGGCGGCAAAACGACGCGTGCCACTCCGCCCAGCGCGACGCGTTCGGCACCGGTCGTTCCGGTCAGGACCTGCTTTCGCGCCGAGTTCGAACGCGAGTCTTTCGACGCGGAGATCGAGGCTGATCTCGGTGCTTCCGACCCGCATGAACAGCAGGGCGGCGATCAGCACCACAGTCAGGGCGAAACCGCCGACGAAGAAGCGACGATGCGACGGCGGCGCCGGCTGCGCCCGTTCGTAGGCGCGAAGCATCCGATCGATCCGCCCCACCTCCTCGATCGCGGCGCGGTCGAAAGCGGGGGGATTCGATCCGGCCGCCATCTGCTCGACCCTCCGGAGGATCTCGCGCCGTAACGCCTTGGCCGTCCGGTTACGCCGGGCGGCCGCGGCCTTCGGGGCCGGCTCGGCCCGTTCGGTCTGCTCGACCCGCTCAGCCGCCGGGGTGGTAGAACCAGATCTTTCGACTCGTGCTGAGGCCATCCGCAGCCAACTCTCCGATTATCTCTATGTAGTATATCCCTTTTCCGGGCAGGTTGCGGATCGGGATCGGCACGCTGCGGCTCGACCGGGGGACGATGCCGTGCTGCGGCGCCTCGGGCGGCACTTCGTGATAGCGCCGGTCGGTCTCGTCGTATCGGTAGATGGACCAGGACACGGTCTTGAGCGGCTCGCCGGGGGAGATCAGCAGCCGGTAGTCCCGCGCCGCCTCTCCGTCACCGCCCTGGCGCACGGTGAGCGGCAGATAGACGGTCTCCGTGTCGCCGTCGACCCGGGCCTCCACCCAGCCGGCGAGACCCAGATCCCGCGCGTCGATCGACAGCCTGCTGATCACGTTCGTCGGCCAGCTGAACGAGGACTGGGTGTCGGGCCGCAAGGTGTCCATCTGATAGTACAGGTTGGACTTGAGCGACTTCGCCCTGAGGCGGACCGGCCCGTCCTTCACCTTGGGCCAGGCGATGGAGATGGGTTTGGCTTCCTCGGTCTCGAAGCGGGCGGGGCCGGCAGTGAACGAAACCACGCGCATCGTCGCCGCACCGACCGGCTGGGCGTAGAGACCCTCGCAGCGATCGCCGAACGACCGGTAGCCGAGCGGCTTGTCCCGAAACTTCTCCGGGTTGATGGTCGGATCGCAGAGGTGCTCCGTCGCCGCCACGGGCGCCGCCGTAGCCACGGCAAACGCCGCCGCCAGTGGCAAAACCGCGTACCAAGGAACCGATCGCGCCATTTGCTCCCCAACGCTCCCGTTGCACTCGCCATCACGCCGTTGTTCGGCTTTGCGAAACCTCGCGGCTCCGCCGATGGTCGACCTCATCCAGGAGTCTATACCCAAACGGAGGATCTGGGTAGTCCCGGGTCTTCGGCGAAACGGTCAGCCCGTGTCGCCGGTGCCGCCGAGCGCCGTGTCCCAGAAGGTCGCCTCGATCTTGTGCCCGTCGGGATCGCGGACGAAGCAGCCGTAATAGGGCTCGCCGTAGTCCGGCCGCGGCCCCGGTGCGCCGTCGTCGGTGCCGCCGGCGGCGATCGCGGTCCTGTGAAAATCGTCGACCGCCTCCTTTGAAGGCGCGATGAAGCCGACGTGGGTGCCGTTGCCCACCGACGCCGGCCCGTCGTCGAACGGCCGCTGCACCCAGAACTCGGGAAAGCGCCTGCCGTAGGCGACCGCTCCCGGATGCTCCGCCACCCGCCGGCACCCCAGCGTCGGCAGAACCCGGTCGTAGAACGCCACCGCCCGCTCGAAGTCGTCGGTGCCGATCGAAACATGGGAAAGGATGCTCGGGACGTCGTCACTCATCGATTGTCTCCTTGTCGTCAGTTCTCACGAGACTCGTTCCTCGATCACCGTCTCCGTGGTCCCGCCGCGGGCGTGCCAGTCGCGGCGGAGAAACACCTGCGGATCGTCCCTCAGCGTCGCCACCGCCCCGAAATCGATGTCGGCGTAGACCCAGCCCGGCGCGTTCAACGTCCCTTGCGCCAGCACCCCGTCCGCCGGGAAGCCTCGGTCGGGCGGCGCGAACACCCCCGCGGCGCCGACGTTGACGTCGACCGCCGGCGACCACGGAGCTTCGCCCACCGTCGGCGCCGTCGCCACCAGGCACTGGTTTTCCAGCGCCCGCGCCCGGGCGGCGATCCGCACCCGGTTGTGGCCCGCCTCGCCATCGGTGCAGCTTGGCACCACGATCAGCTCGGCCCCGGCGGCGGCCTGGGCGCGGGCGAGGGTCGGGAACTCGATATCGTAGCAGACGGCGACGGCGAGCCGGCCGAGCGCGGTGTCGAACACCTTGAGCTCGGCTCCGGCGCCGATCCCCCAGAGCTCCGATTCGAAGCGGGTGAGATTGAGCTTGTCCTGAAAACCGATGCCGCCGTCGGGGCCGACGAAGTGGGCACGGTTGACGAAGCTCTCCGCCCCGACGCCGACCGGAAAGCTGGGGGCGACGATGTGGCAGCCGTGGCGGCGGGCCTCGCCGGCGAACAGGTCGAGGAACGCCGGCAGCATCGGCTGCAGGCCGTGGAGCTGGCGGCGGAGATCGGCGCGATCCGCCGCCGGCAGCAGCGACGCCAGCTCCATCGCCCCGTACTCGGGAAACACCAGCAACCGGGCGCCGGCGACGCAGGCCTCGCCGACCAGCGCCGAGATCTTTCCGCGAAATCCGTCGAAATCGTCGAGAAAGCCGATCGGGTATTGGCAGCAGGCGAGCCGCCAGGGAGTCGGCGTCATCGCGGCTCCAGCGGCTTTGACCAGTAGAGCATGCGTTTCGGGCTTTGCCTCCGCCTCGTCCAACTCCTTCCAGACGAACCAGGTCTCCATGCCGGCGATCCGTTCGAACCCGCGCTTGCGCCAAAACCCGTCGAGCGGCACGTAGTCCGGCGGCCGGCGCGGATGATCCGCCGGCCGGTCGACGGCGCAAAAGCAGGCGACGGAGAACCGCCCGAGGGTTCGCGCCCACGCCTCACGCTCCTCGAAGAAGACCACGCCGACACCGCGCCCGCGATAGGGGCGGAGCAGCACCGACTCGCCGAAGTAGAACACCCCGGCCGGATCGATCCCGTGGCGCTCGAACGGCTCGATGACGTTCGGCGTCTCGTCGAGGAGCGGCAGCGCGGTCGACGCGCCGACGATGTTCTTGCCGTCGTAGACGGCGACGAGGGCGCTGTCCCGCGACCGGATGTAGGTCTCCAGGTAGTGGGCCTCGTAGTCGAGGTCGCCGTCGTAGAGGTAGGGAAACTCGCGGAACACCTCGATCCTGAGCCGGGCAAGCTCGCCGACGGACTCGCGCAACGCCCGGCCGGTCAGCCGCCGGATCCGCAATCCACCGATGGTTCGCCCGTCCGCCATGGTCTCCGCCGGCCCCGCCACGCCCGCTGCCGTGTCCCGTCGATCGGACCATTACGGACGCCGCCGCCGATCCGGTCAAGGCCGAAACGGCGGCGATCTCGCCCGCGTCCGCCGACTGTGCTATCCTCTTTGGCAACAACGGGGAGACGTTCGGTGCAGGAGGCGGAGGGCATCATTCGGGACGAGCATCGCTGCCTGGCGACGATCCTGAACTGTATCGAAAACCTCGTTCGGGACGTGGAGGAAAAGGGCGCGGAGCCGCAGTTCGCGCTGCTTCACAGCGCCCTCGATTACATCTGCTCCTTTCTCTACGCCTTCCATCATCCCAAGGAGACGGAGCACCTGTTTCCCGCCGTCCGGCGCCGGGCCCCTTCCCTCGCCCCCGTCCTCGACGAACTCGAAGAACAGCACCGCCAAGGCAAGGCGCTCATGGAAGAATTGCGGAGCGCGCTGGAGGCGTACGAACAGGGCGACGAGGGCGGCTTCGAGCGGTTCAAACAGGCCGTCGACACCTACCACGAGTTCGAATGGGCCCACATGCTCAAGGAGGAGAAGGGGATCCTTCCCTATGCCCGCGGCTGCCTGACGGTGGCGGACTGGGGGAAGATCGACGCCGTCTTCCAGGATTACCTGGACCCCGTTTTCGGCACCCGGCGCAAGGAGGAATTCCAAGCGCTTTTCGACAAGATCGTCAGCCTCGGACCGATCAGCTTCAAACCCCACCACGACGGCGAAGGCCGGTAGCGGCGGCTTGGAGCCGGGCGCCTGAAGCCCCCTTGCGCCCCACGCAGAAGCACACCGCATTCTCGGCAAACACGCTCTGCCAGCTGTTCGGCATATTATATAAGTGTGCCGGCATCACGGGCGGCTCGTCCCACAGCGGCAGGCGCTCGTTCATCACCAAGCTCGCCCACAGCGGCGTCAGCGCAAAGGTCATCATGACGCTCGCCGGTCACAAGCACCTCAGCACCACCCAGCGCTACATCGACGTGAACGACGAAATGCTGCGACAAGCCGTCGAACTGGCATAGCAAGAAGGCTTGCCAACCATCCAAGCCTCGGTTTTCGTGGTCGAGTGAACGCTATTCGCGACGTCGGCTCGAAACAGCCCCAATGCTCTAACATCAGGTCTGGAGGCCTGTTCATCCGGGAAGGAGAGCTCATTGATGTTGACTTCCCCTAGCGGCGAACCACCAAGATCTATGCCCTGACCGGCATGCGATTGCCTCCTCCTGGCTTTTGTGCTGACCGCCGGAAAATTGGCGAGATTGCATAGTGGCCGTTGACCTGCTCAACGGCGTGCCCGCAACTCGGTCCTCCATGCGACAAGGGCTACAATGCCAATGCCTTCCGACGCGGGTCCCACCCGATACCGACAAACTCGTCCTGCAACTTCCTCTCCGCCCTCCATCTGGTCCCAACAATCTGCTACTTCTTATAAGTCCGAAGCGTCAAAAGAATACCCCCTTCCATCGGACCGGTTCGAACAAATACTTGAGTGGTAAAATCTTCACATCTCTATCAAGAAAACTACTGCACTTATTCAAAATTAAAAATGCTGGTTTTATCGGGTAAATAAAAAGCCGTTTTTACTCATAGTCCATTCTGCGCCTTTCTTTCGCAAAATTTGTTCAGCCTGTTCAGTAAACGCCAAGAATTATCAATCTGCCGTCCAATTGTGTTGGATCGTAAACATCAAAATAGCGTACAATGATCCCATTAAATTGAGCTAGTACCAAAATCGCATATACTTTTTCAGGATCACTCTTAATTGATTCCTCGACCAAGCTAATAGCCTCATCGATTTTATATTGTCTATATCCTAATATCAGAGCCTTTCGAAATTTGAGCTCTGCCTGGAACTGATTTTCATTCAATCTCATGTCGTAAACAGATAGCTTTTCTGAGCCAATTTTATGGATTAATTCATCTCTCCATTCTTGGCCAGTTACAATTTTCCCCCTACCTGGATCCGAAAAATATTCCTTGCCACCTTCGGCAAAGCCAACGAAAAAACGATCACGATACCTAACAAAAAAACCATCAAAATCAACGCCTTGTAATTCATTCACAAGAGAATACATTAACAGCGCGTGTGTAAAATCGGTTGAAATTTTTGTGTTTAACGTTTCCGTCAAAAACATTTCCTTTCTTTGTTGCAATGAAGTTATCAATGTATAATGATTAACGATAGGAGCATGCCAATATTTTGCAATACCGCCCTTAGCTATTTCTGCTACCTTTTCACCTCCATCAAAAATAGGTCTTCATCATAGAAATAAATTTGAAAACGTGAGAGTGTCCATGATCGGCGCTGGATCCCATAACATTAGACCAACTATCGACATATTTCTATTTAATTCAGCAATTCCTCCAAGTAAAAGCAATAGTGCCTTAGCGGAAAATGGAACCCTATTATCGAAATTGTACCAAGTCATTTCGCCACTTGAGCCTATAGTTCCAAATAAGTCGGAATGTGTCTTCAACGCTGGCGTCAACTTCGTTGAGCTAAATTGCCCAGTAATGGAGGGGTCGTAATGGCCGACCCGCAGTTTGGATCTTCTTTTAAACATATTTTCGGACCAAATTGGTAAAAAAATTCCTCCTTCATTTTTTCGTCACTATGAAGAAGAGCGGTTAGAAAAAACTTTATCAACAAACCCTCTGATAGCTCTATTTTATTATTGTCAATTGCCCTACTATAGAACGAATAGGCTTGATCGTACGCCTTCTCTATTAGAAATAAGTCACCAATCATTTCCAATATTTTATTCGCCTGCTCAGGAACCAAACTGGGGCCCAATTTTGCAGCTAGGGTCTCTGCAAGCGATCGCCTAAAACTACGGCAAGCGCACTCGCGGCGTCCTCTGCTTCGGACGGGCGCACCTTTTACGGAGATCTGACGAAATCCTTAATTGGGTAAGATATGGGAATTTTCACAATTCACGCGAATGTCCCATCGCACCGCATTGGGGCATGCTGTATAGGCCATTTTTAACCACTGTGAAGAATTCGGAAGTCCCGGGTATATGCCGTTCGAAAAACCTTTATAAATATCCTGGGAACTCGAGCGTATCCTTAGGTAAATCGTTCTTGCAGCATTTGCATGCCTTTAATGCCGCGTTTAATCCTTTTTCAACTTCACCAAAACGCATAAAGGCGCTGATTACAATTTTCCATGCTTCAATATTATCGGGATGCATAATCATTACCCGATTTATCGTTTCCTGCAAGCGTCTGATTCTCCAGTTTTTTTCTCCTCTAGAAAAAGCTTAGCGACGAGATAATGGAACGTATCCTCAAGTCCCATCATCTTTGCTTCGTTGAGGACAGACGCTGCCTCGGAAGCGTACCATCCTCCGCAAGCACAGCTATGAGCCGGCCGTACGCCTCAGCATCACCCGGGTATTGAACCAAGTGATCACGCAGTAATCTGACTGCCTCTTTTCTCTTCCCAAACCTAAGCATTGCCACACCACATTCGGACAAATTCGCCGACAGCGCACCCGATCGTGAACATAACCAGTCGATGCTTTTTTCTTGAAACAAGCCGGCGGCGTCTTGGCTGGGAGGTCCAACATTTCTGCTTTTCCAATGCGTTTTGGCTTTCCGATATCAATTTCGTCAAAAAGACCTGGCCGTCGTACTGCAAATCTTCTCCAATTCTGATCTTGAGACGAAGCTCAGATCGACGTGCCGTGTGGACTACTTATTCGCTCATTATTCAAAACTATTTGGTCGAGTTAATAATTTTCTTGCCGATTTCAGCATGAAAGTTCGAAGCAACGACGTCAATATGATTAATGATGTTGCCACTAGTATCTTGAAATACATCCGGCACGAATAGCGATAATGTATGGGTTCTTGTTACCGTGTTAACAAGAGCATCTTGATCGGATTAACAAGAAACGGATATTGTATACTCCCGGGTGGGCATCCCTAGACACTTTTAAAATGAATACCTGACTTTCACCGGGTTCCAAATCGATAACTTCATCAGCATTCAATAGTGAAAACTGTTCCAAATTGGGATTAAGGTTTATGTCAATTTTCCGCGCTCGATTTATGCCCTTGCAATTCCACACATTCACATATCGATCAGGTAAATTTTGATATTTTATATCCGCTAATTCCCGGAAATCATCAATTTGTACATTCTTATTGGGGTTTGCAACAACAATTCTGTAGGCAGATTTGATGGAATTTGCAAACTCTTGAACTATACACTGGCAAGATCCTAGCGTGCATTTGATAATAATAATTGGGGAATGCCCTTAGTTGAGCAATACTGCCATCGGCCTGAGAAAAAAAAGCATATCCGTATGGTACTCATAGATTGGCCGAGCTACTATATTGCGAAATGTGCCATATGGTGTGATTATTTCGTACTTGAGTATACCAAGGAATAATTATTAGTACGTAAAAATTACGAGCAGAATCGCCTAAGCGGCCACGGTATTTTGGAAACAAACCAAAGGGGATAGTTTTTTAAATCATCCCACGTCAGAGGCGTGCTATTTTCAGCGGCATTCGAATCATCAACGTTGTTGGGTTTAGGCGTCTTATTCATTTCCTTACCTCCGGGAAATAATTTAAATAATTTGATAAGATATTTTTGATCACCCATCGTCTACAACGTATATCGGACGGAATTGTGGATTGGTATTCTGGCTAGTAGTATTAATATTCTCAGAATTATCCTCTTGGGCGCAGATCCTCTGGTAGAGAGTGTTTGCGCCATGGTTCTTGGGAAGAGCTTACACGGGGATCGGGCTCGTGGTCGAATTGCAATCGTATGGTAGGCTTTGTGGCTTGGGTGAAGCGGTACCGCGTCGTCGAACCGGAGACAAAACACGCCCGCATTATTACATTATTGTTAACGTGGTCGATCAGCGGTTCGATAGCCATAGCCGCGACTGCCGCGTTTCCAGCCCGTTGAGAAATCCATTTCTTAAATCCCGAAAGATTACCACTTGCGCTCGATGCAGCATCTTTGCTTCCCAAATCGCGGAAAGCATCCAAAATTAGACCACAACAGGATCGCTCCTGACGGTTTTGGTGTACAGCCATCCCCTTGCCGCGCAGCGCACTATGATCGACGCTCAAAATGGTTCTATACCGGTAAATGCTAACATGTAATGTGATCTAAGTCACGTTACAACGGGCGTCCTCTGGCAGGTGGGTGAATGCATAAGGGTAAGCGGATGCCTTAACGGACTGGTCTGTCCCTCCTCACCAGGCGCAGCAAGACAGCGCGAAGAGGCCCACAATTAATAACTCAAACAACCGCGGAAATAATTCGAAAAACTAAGTGTATCCCGTAAAGCTTGTTGTAGCGCTATTCCCATCCAATCAGGTAGGAAAATTCGAAAATCTTCTATAGCGTGTATTTCATGAAATAACTGCTATTGGAGATTGCACGATGGCTAACCTTTCCAAACTCACCCTTGCTGCGAGGCCGGTTCCGGTCAAGTCCGATCCGTTCGAGGCAGCGAAGGCGAAGCTCCTCCAAAACCTCCACCGCCAGCTAACCTCAGCGCGAGCGATGCTGGACGGCAAGCCGTGTCCGGAGGTGAAGCGCAAATGGGATCTGCGGGACGCCCCGCGGCAGGATGTGCCGTGCGCGGCGCGCATGGGGATGGGGCATTGCTGAAGTGCAGCCGTCATCGTTGCTCCCGCCGCGGCCCATTCATGGGAAATACCATTGCTCTCCGGGGGCGGTATGCGACCGGTTTCACCCCTCTCGGTTCACTTCCGCCTCCAAGGCGGAAACCTTCTCGCGGAGGTCGTCTATCAATCCGGCGACCGAATTGCCGCGCTTGCGGATCGTCGCGCCGAAATCGGAGCGCATGGTTTGGCTCATCGACGTCCCCTCCACGACCACGTCGGTGATCTTGTAAACGTCGCCCTGGCGCCCGACCCGCCAGTTGATGTTGATCCTGGTATTGTCCTGCTCGCGGACGGCCTCGGTGTACACGGTGGCCGCGTTCTCGGTATTGACCGCCGCCCGGATCACATTCACCCGACCACCGGTGTACTTGCGAAACCGCTTGACCTCCGCAAGCACGACGAAGTCCTCGAACAGGCGCAGGTATTCCCGCCGTTGCTCCGGCGTCGCCCTGTTCCAGTGCCGTCCGAGGGTCCATTTCCCGATCGACCCCACGGCGAAGTACTCGCGGAACAGGCGATGGAATCCGTCGACAAAGTTTTGCGATGTCACCTCCTCTCCGGCGAGGAGTTTCATCCCCTCGTCGAGAAGGCTTTCCACCCGCGCCCGGGCACCGTCGGCGACCGACTCGGCTCGCGCCGAACCTGGCCACCACAGTACGGACAGCGCGAGCGGGATCACCCCGAGGGCCAGGCAGCGCCGCGCCGAGCGCCGCAAGCGGGCAAAACCGCCGACGACCTCCGCACCGCCATCGATCACGGTCCCGGCTGTTGGTTGGCCTGTCATGAACGACCTCCTGTACGAACGTTTACCTGCGAGATAAGTTTCGCAGACCCCAGTTTCTCATAAGCCTACGGAAATGACGGCGCGTCGGCAAGGTGGCGCGACGCTCGGACGGGGTCCCCCAGCCGACGTCGAGGGGCGCCGGGAGCCGGCCCGCCGGCTCCGAGAGATCGAGATGTGATACCAACCTGCGCCGATACTGACGGGTTTTCAATGAAATCAGGGAGTTGGGCACCACGGGGACGCGGCGGTTGTCGTCAAAACCGGCCGCGGTATGGTCATGATACCGCCAAGACACGTCTTCGCCGGTTGTTTGGTGCCCCCAGGGAGACTCGAACTCCCACTCCCTCACGGGAAACAGATTTTGAGTTTGCCGCGTCTGCCAGTTCCGCCACAGGGGCCCACAAAATGGGGCCCCATCATAGTCGGCGCGGGGGCGCGGTCAATACGGCCGGATTCTCCTCCCTGCTACGCGGTCGCTTCGGGCTCGGTCGCTTCGCCGCGCAGCCGCGACGCCAGGGCCGCCGGGATCGGCGCCGGCGTGCCGCCGCCGGCGAGATCGACCCAGACGAGGACCGAGTCGGCGGTGGCGAAACAGGCCCCGTCCTTGAACAGGCCCTGGCCGATGGTGCAGGAGCTGCGGCCGACCCGCTCGACCCGGGTGCCGATCTCGACGTTCCCCGGATAGTGGGCCTGGGCCAGGAAGGTGACGTTCAGCTGGACGATCACCCAGCCGGCGCCCGAGCCGGCGGTCGCCCCCGGCCACAGGGTCTCGGCGAACTCGACCCGTCCGGTCTCGCAACTATACCAAACCTCACTGATAATGACCCATGGTGACGCCCTTTCGGGTCTTCCGGCCAGGAGTGGGTCGCGAGGTGATGCTGGAGCATCATGAGCGGCGCAGGACGCCGTCCGGAAGCCCCGAAAGGGCGCCCTGCGGGTCGTGTTTCCAGCCCGCTCGGGGCGTCGCGGACGCTCGACGATGGGTCGGCATCGCCTTCGCATCCGCTTCTGCCGAGCGGGCTGGAAACACGATCACGATGGGTCATTATCAGTGAGGTTTGGTATTGGTGGCGATGGCGATGTTGTTGATATGACCGTAACGGTCGACATCGGAGAAGCGGACGTTGTCGTGGGTCCAGAAGACGAAGGCCGCGCGGTCGGTGAGATCGATCGGAGGCGGAACGGCGGCGGCGGTCATGCTCGGGTCCTCGGCGGTCTGAAGAGCTCCGCAGCGTTTTCTGACACATCCCGCCCGGTGCGGCAACGATTGCCGCCCCCACGACCGTTGCTTGATCCGGCACCCGATGGTAAGACCCGCGCGACCCTCCCTCGGTTTCCGTTCCTGGAGATCCGGTTTCCGTGCTGCGCTCCCTGTACGACTGGACCATGCGGCTTTCCGGTCACCGCCATGCCCTGTGGGCGCTGGCGGCGCTGACCTTCGCCGAAAGCTCGTTTTTTCCGATCCCGCCGGACGTGATGCTGATCCCGATGGTGCTGGCGGCCCGCGACCGGGCGTGGCGGATCGCCTTCGTCTGCACCGTCGCCTCGGTGGTGGGAGGATACGCCGGCTACGGCATCGGTTTCTTCCTGTTCGAGGAAATCGGCCGGCCGCTCCTCGAGTTCTACGGCTATCTGGGGAAATTCGCCGAATTCAGCGAATGGTACCACGAATGGGGGGCGTGGATCGTCGCCGGCGCCGGGTTCACCCCGTTTCCGTACAAGGTGATCACCATCGCCAGCGGCGTCGCCGGCCTCGACCTCACCACCTTCGGCATCGCCTCGCTGTTGTCCCGGGCCGCCCGCTTCTACCTCGTCGCCGCGCTGCTCTGGCGTTTCGGCCCGCCGATCCGCGCGTTCGTCGAGAACAATCTGGCGATGTTGGCGACGGTGTTCTTCGCGTTGCTGTTCGGCGGGTTCCTGCTCGTCAAGTTCGTATTCTGACGTTGACCTCGATTTCGACAAGGGGCGCGGTCGCGCCGTGGTGGCTTCGCAGCGGCATCGTCGCTATATCAACGCCATGACGACATCAGATGCCGGCGCACCATTGGTGTGGACGATTCCCCTCGCGATCCTAGCTGTCAGCCTCGGTGCCCTCGCCATGGCGTTCGCCGCCCAATACCTGTTCGGCCTCGATCCGTGCATCCTGTGCCTCTACCAGCGCATCCCCTACGCCGTCACCGTGGTATTGGCGGCGGCGGCCCTGCTGGCGCCGCCCCGTGGCCGGCTGCGGCCGGGTCTCGTCGCGCTCTGCGGCGGCGTGTTCTTCGCCGGAGCGGCGTTGGCGTTCTATCACGTCGGCGTCGAGCAGCACTGGTGGGGATCGTTTGCCGGCTGCAGCGGGGAACTGGCCACCGATATGACCCTCGAGGACCTCAAGGCGCAACTCGGCGGGGGATTCGTCCCGACCAAACCGTGCGACCGGGTCGATTGGGAGCTTTTCGGCCTGTCGCTGGCGGGGTACAACGGTATCGCCTCTTTGGCGCTGGGCGTCGCCTGTCTGGCCGGCGCCCGCCTCATTCGACGCGGAGCCCGATCGTGAGCGAGACCACGCCGAGACCCGAACGCCTGCCCGGCGACCTGACCCGGGAGCAGCTCGTCGACCGGATCATCCGTGTCGACCAGGCCGGCGAGTACGGCGCGGTGCGCATCTACGAGGGCCAGCTGAGCGTCCTCGGCCGCACCCCGGCGGGCGGCGTCATCCGCAGCATGGCGGTCAAGGAGAGGGAGCACCTCAGCAAGTTCAACGAGCTGATCGTCGAGCGCCGGGTGCGACCGACGGCGATGCAGCCGTTCTGGCACCTGGCGGGGTTCGCCCTCGGCGCGACGACGGCCCTGCTCGGCCCGCGCGCCGCGATGGCCTGCACCGTCGCCGTCGAGGAGGTCATCGACGAGCATTACGCGGGACAGGTGGCGAAACTCGGCGACGACGAGGGAGAGCTGCGGGATATCTGCGAGCGTTACCGCCAGGACGAGATCGAGCATCGCGACACCGGCCTGGAGCACGGCGCCGAGCAGGCCCCGGGCTATCGGGCGTTGACCGGCGCGATCAAGGCCGGCTCCCGCCTCGCCATCTGGCTTTCCGAGCGGATCTGAGACCGGTGGTCCTCGGCTTCATCGCCGCGGCCCGGTGACCAGGCAGGCGATCACCCCGCGCAGCGTCCGCACCTCCTGCTCGCTGAGGCCGGCGCGTCCCAGCAAGTTGCGCAGGTTGCGGACCATGTTCGGACGCTTCTCCTTCACCCTCAGGAATCCGCAGGCGTCGAGTTCCGCTTCCAGGTGCTCGAACAGGCCGACGAGCTCGGCCTTGGTTGCCGGGCGCGTCTCCTTGGGCATGGTGACGACGGTGGCCGGTGTGATGGTTCCCGCCCGATACCACTCGTAACCGACCAGAAGCACCGCCATCGCCAGGTTGAGCGAGCTGAACGCCGGGTTCAGCGGAACCGAGATGATCGCGTCGGCCAGCGCCACGTCTTCGTTGTGAAGCCCCTTGGCCTCCTTTCCGAACAGGACGCCGTCGGCGATCCCGGCCTCCCCGCGGCCGCGCCATTCGGCCGCCGCCTGCTCGGGGGTGACGACCCGCTTGGTCATGTCACGGGCGCGCGCCGTCGTCGCGTAGACCCGCGACAGGTCGGCGATCGCCTCGATGGTCGAGGGGTAGAGGCGCGCATCCTCGAGCACCCGGTCGGCGCCCGAAGCGGCGGCGGCGGCCTTGGCGTTGGGCCAGGGCTCGCGCGGACGCACCAGCCGCAACCGCGTCAGCCCGCAGTTCAGCATGGCGCGGGCGACCATGCCGATATTCTCGCCGAGCTGGGGTTCGATCAACACCACCGCCGGCCCGCCGCCCCGAGCAGCGGTCCCGCTCGAGTCGGTGCCGGCCATCTGCTCAGGCGGCGTTGGCGGTGGCGCCGTCGCGGAACAGCCTGTAGACGATGCTGTCGTAGAGCGCCATGTACGAGGCGTCGATGATGTTGGTGGAGACGCCGACGGTTGACCAGTGCTCGCCGTGGTCGGCGGCGGACTCGATCATCACCCGGGTCACCGCCCGGGTACCGTCGCCGGGCGTCAGGATCCGCACCTTGTAGTCGACCAGCCGAATATTTTCGAGGGTCGGGTAGACGGGGTTGAGAACCTTGCGAAGCGCCGCGTCGAGGGCGTTGACCGGGCCGTTGCCCTCTTCGACGGTCATGTATGGGCGGCCCTCCACCTCCAGCTTCACCGTCGCCTCGGACAGCGTGATCAGCTCGCCGCGGGCATTCCAGCGCCGTTCGTCGATGACCCGGAAGCCGGTACATTTGAAGTATTCGGGCACGCCGTCGATCGCCCGGCGGGCGAGCAGCTCGAAACTGGCTTCGGCGCCGTCGTAGGCGTAGCCGTCGTACTCGCGCGCCTTTACGGTTTCCAAGAGCTGGGAGACCTTGGGATTCTTGGCGTCGATGTCGAGCCCGATATCGCGGAACCGGGAGAGGATGTTGGCGCGGCCGGACTGGTCGGAGACGACGATGTGACGATGGTTGCCGACCAGTTCCGGAACGATGTGCTCGTAACAGCGGGGATCCTTCTCCACCGCGGAGACATGCAGACCGCCCTTGTGGGCAAACGCCGATTCGCCCACGTAGGGCGCGCTCCTGTCCGGCGCCTGGTTCAGCCGCTCGTCAAGCAGCCGGGAGACATGGGTCAGCCGGGTGATGTCGGTGGGGCCGGTGGCGACCTCGTATCCCATCTTCAAGGCCAGCGACGGGATGATCGAGATCAGATTGGCGTTGCCGCAGCGCTCGCCGAGGCCGTTGAGGGTGCCCTGAACCTGGCGGGCGCCGGCGCGCACGGCGGCGAGGCTGTTGGCGACGGCGTTGCCGGTGTCGTCATGGCAGTGGATGCCGACGCGATCTCCCGGGATGTGCTTGGTCACTTCACCGACGATCTCTTCGATCTCGTGGGGCAGGGTGCCGCCGTTGGTGTCGCAGAGCACGATCCAGCGGGCACCGGCGTCGTACGCGGCCTTGACGCACTCGAGCGCATAGTCGGGGTTGGCCTTGTAGCCGTCGAAGAAATGTTCGGCATCGAACATCACCTCGGAGACCTTGGTCAACGCATGGCGGATGCTGTCGGCGATCATCGCGACGTTCTCGTCGCGGCCGATGTCGAGCGCCACTTCCACCTGGAAATCCCAGGTCTTGCCGACCATGCAGACCACGCCGGCCTTTGTGGTCAGAAGCGCGTTGAGGCCGGGATCGTTGTCGGCGCTTCTTCCCGATCGGCGGGTCATGCCGAAGGCGGAGAGCCGGGAGCGGTGGAGTTGCGGCGGATCGGCGAAGAAGGCGTCGTCGGTGGGGTTGGCGCCGGGCCAGCCGCCCTCGATGTAGTCGATGCCGATGGCGTCCAGTTCGCGGGCGATCGCGGCCTTGTCGACGGCGCTGAAGTCGACGCCTTGGGTCTGCGCTCCGTCGCGCAGGGTACAATCATACAGGTAGACTCGATCGCCGGTCATTCGCTTGCCTCGACTGTGGAGAATGCGGGAGAATGCCGAAATTGCCGCTCCGGTACAAGGTTTTCGACAACGAGGGAGGCTTCGATGCCGCTTCTGCGAATTGAAACGAACGTCACCGCCGACGAGGACCAATGCCAGACGCTGATTGCCGAGGCGTCACAGACGGTAGCGCGTGAACTCGGCAAGCCCGAGCAATACGTCATGGTGGCGCTGGAGCCGAGCACCCGGATGCTGTTCGCGGGAGGCCCGGCGCCCCTCGCCTTCCTGGAACTCCGCAGCATCGGTCTCGCCGAGAACCAGACCACGTCGCTGTCGGCGGCGCTGTGCAATCTGATGGAGCGCACCCTCGGCATCCGCAAGGATCGGGTATTCATCAACTTCGCCAGCGTGCCGCCGGCGATGTGGGGCTGGAACGGAGGGACGTTCTAGCGGCGTTATTCGGGAGGGGTTTCGTCCGGCTTCGACCGCCGGTCGGACGCCGGTTTTCCCTTCGCCATCAGCTCGACGGTTTTTGCCGTTCCGTCCATCAGGTTGTTGAGAACCTCTTCTTCCGCGTCCAACCAGTTGTCGAGCGCATGGCCACCCTCCCGGCCCGTCTCCTCCCACAGCACATAGGCCGTCTGGCGAATGCGTTCCAGGTGCGCGGCCGGCGAGAACGTCCTGAAGGCCCTGGCCAGGGCGGCGCCGGCCCCCGGGGCCGATCCGGTTGCCCTGATCGCCGCAGCCATCAGCACCAGAATGTGTCTTTCCGCCGCAAGCCAGATGTCGAGAGGCGTTCCACATTGCTCGCCTCCCGATTGCCACATGAGATGCGCCAGTTGGCGAATCCGCATGAAGTACACGGCGGAGCTCTCGCGCATCCGGGCGAACGCTTCTTCGTCCAGGAACGGCCACCA
The DNA here is from genome assembly GCA_963772635.1 of uncultured Alphaproteobacteria bacterium. Taxonomy (GTDB): domain Bacteria; phylum Pseudomonadota; class Alphaproteobacteria; order Rhodospirillales; family Defluviicoccaceae; genus JAUXFS01. The sequence goes on along the minus strand of CAVYYK010000043.1, from coordinate 110,418 downwards.
TGGTGCCCTCGCCACCATCGCCGTCATCCCGCGCACGTACCGCTCGGCCGCCAGCCAGAAGTCCAATGCGTTGCCAGCCTGCTTGCCCGCGGACTCCCATGCCACGCTGGCAACCTCGGCGACCATTTCCTGAAACTCCTCCGGTGACCCCGGACCAAGCGGCTTGGCGTTGTTGGGATCGTCGTCGTTCGTCACGGCTCCTCGCTCACTTGATATCTCCACCCGATGTTCGCTGCCGCCGCCGGGCGGCGTGTGCAAGCGTGTTCTCGGTCTTTTGACCGTTTGACTCAACCCCCAAATCCGGCACCGCCAATAACATTCGCCGTGAGCGGTCGTGGCCAACCCGTTCGTAGAAGCCTGTCACCGATCGCGGATCCGGCTATGATGGAGCATGATCCACGACCATAGGCACGACAACAGTGACAACGAGACGCGGGTTTTCTGGGCGATGGTGCTCACCGGCGGCTTCATGGTCGTCGAGGTAGTCGGCGGGATTTTCACCGGCTCGCTCGCGCTCCTCGCCGACGCCGGTCACATGCTTACCGACACCGCGGCACTGGCGCTGGCGTGGATGGCGTTCCGTATCGGCAGAAGGTCGCCGGATCCCCGGCGCAGCTACGGCTACCATCGCTTTCAAGTGCTGGCCGCCTTCGTCAACGGCGTCACCCTGATCACCATCGTCGGCTGGATCCTGATCGAGGCCGTCCGCCGCCTTGTCGCGCCGACCGAGATCCTCGGCGGGATGATGCTCGCCGTAGCCACCGCCGGCTTGGTCGTCAACATCGTGGCTTTCGTGATCCTCCACGGCGGCAACCGCGAAAATCTCAACATTCACGGCGCGGCGCTCCATGTTCTCGGCGATCTGCTGGGATCGGTCGCGGCGATCGTCGCCGCCGGAGATCATCCTGTGGAGCGGCTGGACACCGATCGATCCGCTTGTTGTCGCTGTTCGTTGCCGCGTTGATCGCCCGTAGCGCCTGGATCCTGGTCAAGAAGTCGGCGCACATTCTCCTCGAGGGAACTCCCGACTGGCTCGACGTAGCCAAGTTGCGGGTAGAGCTGACCGAGGCCGTTCCCGACGTCGAAGACATCCACCATGTGCACGCCTGGTCCCTTACCGTGGAACGGCCGCTGGTAACGTTGCACGCGAAGGTGCGCTTCGGTGCCGACTACGGGAAGACCCTGGACGCGATTACGGGATTTCTCGAGACGGCCTACGGCATTTCCCACGCGACCGTCCAGCTCGAACCCGGCCGCTGCCCGGACGAACCGCACTGAAGTCCGTCGGTGTGTCAGCGGCGCAACCAGGCAAGCGGACGGCCGTCGATCGCGGCGAGGCCGAAGCCGATCACGGCCATGCCGGCGAAATGCTCGGGGGCGAGCCGCTCGCCGAGAAGCGTGGCGCCGAGCAGAATGGCGCTGATCGGGATCAGGAAGGTGACGAGAAGCAGATTGGTCGCTCCGGCGGTGGCGAGGATGCGGAAATACAGGACATAGGCGAGCGCCGTCGACAGAAGCGCCAGGCCGATGATCGCGCCCCACACCTCCGCCGCCGGCATCGGCAGGGTCCAAGGGCGATCGACAACCAGCGCCACCGGCACAAGCATCAGGGTCGAGGCAGTGACCTGGCCGGACGCGGTAACCAGCGGCGCCATGCCCATCCGCCGAAATCGGCGGCCGAAGACGCCGGCAAAGGCGTAGGCAGTCGCCGCGCCGAGAACGGCGAGTTGGGCCAAGACGTCGACGCCGAGCCCTTGCAGGGCTTCCGGGCCGATCATCACGTACGACGCCGGCGAAGCCGATGACGACCCCGGCCAGCCTGCCGGCGTTCATCTTCTCGTCGCTGGTGAGGAAATGGGCGACCAAGACCGTCCACAGCGGCGTCGTCGCGTTGAGAATGGACGCGAGGCCGCTGGCGATGTGGGTCTGTCCCCAGACGATCAGGCTGAACGGCAGCAGGTTGTTGAGGAAACCCATGGCGATGAACGCCACCCATGCGCGGCGATCCGACGGCATGTGCAGGCCCATCGCCAGCACGGCGACATTGAGCGCGAGCGCCGCGATCCCGACTCGTAGCACGACAATGGTCAACGGCGGCAGGCCGTCGACCGCCACGCCGACGAAATAGAACGACCCACCCCAGAGAACCGACAAGCCGATCAGCAGGGCCCATTCGATCACGCCCATTCCTTGGTTGATCTTTTCGCTTCCACTCACGGCACTATTCCGATCGTCCGTTGCCATCGGATCCCATGGTGAAGATGCGGCGTAGCGGCCGCACTCCGTTTCTTGCGGTCGAATTTATCGCTGCTCAGCCGTGGACAGCGGGAAGGGACCGGGCGAGCGGAGGTATTACTCCGCGGCCTCCACGGGTACCGTACGGAACACCGGCTCGACCTTGATCAGGTCCTCGAGCGGGATGTGGCAGGCGATGACGTGGCGGGGATGGTCGGATATATGTGGCGGCGGCTCGTTGTCGCAGATGTCGCCGACCTTGCGCGGGCAGCGGGTGGCGAAGGGGCAGCCCTTGGGCGGGTTGAGAGCGCTCGGAACGTTACCCTCGAGCACGATTTCGCGCTTCTCGACATTGGGATCGGCGATCGGCACCGCCGACAGCAACGCCTCGGTGTAGGGGTGATACGGCGGCGCGAAGATCTGCTCGGTCGTGCCTCGCTCCATGATCTGGCCCAGATACATGACGACGACGCGGTCGGCGAGGTAGCGGACGACACTGAGGTCGTGGCTGATGAACAGCAGCGTCGTTCCGTGCTCGCGCTGGATTTCCATCAGAAGCTCGGTCACCGCCGCCGCGACCGAGACGTCGAGGGCGGAGATCGGCTCGTCGGCGACGACCATCTTGGGATTGCCGGCAAACGCCCGGGCGATTCCGACACGCTGCTTCTGACCCCCGGAAAGCTGGCGCGGCCGACGCTTGTAGAAGTCACGCGGGAGCTTGACCGTATCGAGCAGCGCCAACACCCGCTCCTGGATCTTCCCCTTATCGGACTCGACACCGAATTTCTTGATCACCCGCCCGATCTGCGCGCCGATGGTATGGCTGGGGTTGAGGGTGTCGTTGGGGTTCTGGAACACCATCTGCAGCGAGCCCAGCTGCTGCGGGCTGCGCTTGCGCACCGGCCTGTCACCGATTTCGTTGCCGGCGAAGTTGAGCTCGCCGGCGGTCGCCGTCTCCAATCCCATCAACACCTTGGCGAACGTCGACTTGCCGCATCCGGACTCGCCGACGATGGCGACGGTCTCGCCGACACAGGCCCCGAAGTCGAGGGCTTCGTTGGCCTTCACATAGCGGACGCTTTTCCCGGATATCAGCGCCGCCAATGAACGATCGTGGATCGGATAGTACTTCTGCAGCGCCGTCGCCCGGAGCATCTCCGCTCCTATTTCGATCTTCTCGCGGCCGACGACTTCGCGCACGGACGTCTCCTCGGCGACCTCCCGCCAGCGCAGGCAACGAACCCGGTGACCGGATTGATCGGACGGGGTCAGCGGGATCAGATCTTGATTGCACAGCCCGTCCCGGAAGTAATCGCAGCGCGGTCCGAAAAAACAGCCCGGCGGCCGCTCGTGGGGCAGCGGCAACTGCCCGCGGATCGGGGTCAGCGGTCGGGCATTCTTGTCGGCGCTGGGGAGCGGGATGCATCCGAACAATCCCTGGGTGTACGGATGCAAGGGACGCTCGAACAAGTCGACGATCCGACCATCTTCGATCGCTTCGCCCGAGTACATCACGCAGACCCGTTCGCAGGTCTCCAGGATCAGGCCCATGTTGTGGGAGATGTAGATCTGGGCGGTGCCGAACTTCTTGCTGATGTCCGCGACCAGTTTGACGATTCCCGCCTCCACGGTGACGTCCAGCGCCGTGGTCGGCTCGTCGAGAAGCAACAGCGAGGGTTTTCCCAGCAGCGCCATGGCGATGACCACGCGCTGCTGCTGGCCGCCGGAGATCTGGTGCGGGTAGGCCGCCATCACCCTCTCGGCATCCGACAGGCGGACGTCGGTGAGCATCTCGACGGCACGCTCGTAGGCCTCCGATTGCCGCAGGCCTTCGTGGGTCATCGGCACTTCGATCAACTGGCTGCCGATGGTCAGGCTCGGATTGAGCGCGGCCATCGGCTCTTGGTAGATCATCGCCACCTCGGAACCCCGGAGCTTACGCAGTTCCGTGGCGCTATAGCTGGTCAGGTCGCGGCCCTTGTAGCGGATCGACCCGCCGACGATGCCGCCGTTGTTGCCCATGTACTGCATGATCGCCATCGCCACGGTCGATTTGCCGCAGCCCGATTCCCCGACCAGGCCGATGCTCTCGCCGGCGTGAAGCGTCATCGAGAAGTCGACCACCGCCGGGATTTCGCCGGCGCGGGTGAAATAGGAGATGCAGAGGTTTTCGATCTCCAGCAGGGGCGCTTCGTCGGACATTGCTGTTTCAATCCCTCAGGGCGATTTCGCGGAGGCCGTCGGCGAGCATGTTGAAGCCCAGGATCAGCGACGAGATGGCGATGCACGGGAAAATCGTCATGTGCGGAAAGGCCAGCGCCATCGACCGGGTCTCGTTGATCATCCCGCCCCAGTCCGGGTCCGGCGGCGGCAGGCCGAGGCCGAGAAAGCCGAGCACGCCGATGGTGATGATCACGTAGCCGAGGCGCAGGCAGGCGTCGACGATCAGCGGGCCGCGGGCGTTGGGCAGGATCTCGACCAGCATGATGTGCCATGAGGAACTCGCCGCGGGTCTGGGCGGCGGCGACGTAGTCGCGGTTGCGCAGATCGAGGACCAGGCCGCGGACGATGCGCATGATCCCCGGCGCGCTGGCGAAGGTAATGGCGATGACGATGTTGATGCCGGAGGCGCCGATGGTGGCGATGACCAGGATGTAGAGCACCAACACCGGAAACGACAGAATGATGTTGGCGATGAACGAGAGAAGCTCGTCGATCTTGCCCCGGAAGTAACCGGCGGCAAGCCCCATCAGGATGCCGACCAGATACGCGCTGAAGGTGGCCAGCGGCGCATAAAACAGCACCGTCCGCGAGCCCCAGATGATCCTGGACAGGATGTCGCGGCCGATTTGGTCGGTTCCCAGCCAGAAGGTGCCGCCCTTCGCGTATACGGTGCCCGGCGTGGCGAACGGCTGCAGGGTGGCGTTTGGATCGAACGGCGCGATCAGCGGCGCCAGAATCGCGACGAGCACCCAAAACAGCGACCAGTCCGACGCCGACCATACCGGCGCCGCTCTCGCGGATCAGGGCGAACGAACGGATCGCGCGCCCGAACGCCGAGCCGAACGACGGCGCGGGGGTGGCTGTTTCGGCGATATCGGTCATCCGGCCCTCCTCACGCAAACCGAATTCGCGGGTTTAGGACGGTGTAGCCGACGTCGGCGATGGTCTGGGTGGAGGCGGCGACGAACACCGCGACCATGGCGCAAGCCTCGATCAGGAAGATGTCCTGGTTGAGCGACGCCTCCAGCAACAGTGCGCCGAAGCCCTTGTAGGCGAAGAAGAACTCGACGACGATGACGCCGGACAACAGCCAGTTGATCTGCAGCGTGATCACCGTGAACGGCGCGATCAGGGCGTTGCGGAGCGCGTGGCGGAGAATCACCCGCCGATACGGCAGTCCCTTGAGGACGGCAGAGCGGATGTAGTGGGTCGTCATCACCTCGGCCATCGACGCCCGGGTCATCCGTGCGACGTAGCCGAAGTCGTAAACCACCAGAACCATTACCGGCAGGACCAACTGGACCCAGTCGAACCCGCCGCTCATCGCACTCGTTCCCGGCAGGATTCCCAGCCAGAACACGAAGATCGCCCCGAGAAGCACGGCGCTGGCGAATTCCGGAATGGAGGTGGTGATGATGCTGCCCACCGAAATCGTGCGGTCGAGCAGGGATCCCTCCCGCATCCCGGCGAGAACGCCGAGAACCAGGGATAGCGGAATCATCACCGCGAACGTCCAGAAGCCGAGAATGGCGGTGTTCCACAGCCGGGGCCAAAGCACTTCGGAGACCGGAACCTTGAAGCGGATGGACTCCCCGAAATCGCCGGTGACGAAGCGGCCGAGCCAGGTGCCGTAGCGGACCCACAAGGGTTCGAAGTAACCGTGGGCCTCGAGCCAAAGGTTGCGTTGTTCCTGGCTGGAATACGGTCCGAGGACCTTGGTGGCGACGTTGCCCGGGGTCAGCTCCAGGAGCAGGAACAGCAGTAGCGACACCACCAGCATGGTCAAGGCCATGGTGCCGAGCCGCCTCAAAATGAAAATCACCATCCCGTCAACGCCTCTCGTTCGTCGGTTGGCCGAGACCCCGCGCGGCCGGAACGGCGGCGGCGCGGGCAGCGGCGGACGTCATGGCCCGCCGCTGCTCCATTTTCCTAAGCGATCCAAACTTCGTCGATCTGGTGGTGGTACAAGGTCGGGTGGATCTTGAATCCCTGGACCCGTTTGTTGCCGGCCGCGAACACCGAACGCCAGAAAGGCTGGGCGATGACGGCGTCGTCCTGCAGCATCTTTTGCAGGCCTTCCATGTGCTTGCGGCGCTGGTTGACGTCGAGAGTGGCGTTGGCGACGTCCAGCAACTTGTCGAACTCAGGGTTGCTGTGATGGCTCTCGTTCCATGGAACGCCCGAGCGGTATCCCAGGTTGAGCACCATCACCCCGAGCGGCCGATGGGTCCAGGCGGTGAAGCCGAAATCGGCCTTGTCCCAGATTTCCCAGTACTGGGCGCTGGGCATCACGTTGATCTTGAGGTCGATTCCGGCCGGCTGGCACATCTCGGCCAGGGCCTGCACCGCGGCCACCTCCCAGGGCGGTTCCTTCTTACAGACGATTTCGAGGGTGATGCCATCCGGATGGCCGGCCTCCGCCAGCAGCTTCTTCGCCAGTTCGTAGTCCTGCTGCGGCGTTTCCATCGAAGCGTAATCGGGATGGACCTGGGCGACGTGATGATCCTGCGCCGGCAATCCCCTGCCGCGATAGGCGAGTTCGAGAAGCCGGTCGTGGTCCTGGCACAACCGAACCGCCATGCGGATCCTCTTGTCGTCGAACGGTTTCTTGTCGACCTGCATGCGCGCGACGCCGGTCTGCGCCGTCTGCGTCTCGAACAGGGTGAGGTGGGGAACATTGCCGATGATGTCGATCTGTTCGACGAACGTCTCGTACACCAGGTCGACCTGGTCGGAGATCAACGCCGCCATGCCGGCCGCAGGATCGTCGCCGTGGTCGATATAGGTGAGCCCGTCGAGATAGATGTCGCCGCCCCAGTAACCCTTCTTCTTCTTGAAAACGGCCTTGTCGCCGACGGCGAACTCGACGAGGTCGAAGGGACCGGTGCCGACCCGGCTCTTGGTGATATCGCCTCCGGTTTCCTCGAAATGGCGATTCACGATGGCTGTCGGATAGTTGTACAGATTTTCCGGGATCGCCAGTTCGGCGCGGTTGAGGTTCAGACGAACGGTGTGGGCGTCGATCTTCTCGACCGCCCCCGGGGTCATCGTCTTGGAGATGACCGGCTTGCCGTCCTTGTCCTTCTTGCCGGTGTCGGTTTCGGTGACCATCGACGAGAACAATCCCTGGTTCGACGATCCCGTCTTGGGATCGAGCCAGCGCTCGAAGTTGAACACCACGTCGTCGGCGTTGAAGTCGTCGCCATTGGACCATTTCACCCCCTTTTGCAGGTGCAAGGTCCAGGTCTTGAGGTCGTCGGAGGCCTCCCACTTCTCGCACAGGTACGGACGGGTCACGTTGTCCGTTCCGGTCCGCATCAGATACTCGGTCATGTGGCGGGCGATGTTGGATTTCTCCGTCCAGTCGTAGGTCGCCGGATCGGTCGCCTCCGGGACGCGCATCGACATCCGCAACGTGCCGCCCGCCTTCGGCGTCGCCGCGCGGGCCTGGGGCACGATCTGCTTTCCGGTGATCGCTCCCGCCATGGCGTACGCGGCCGTCGCCGAGACGCCGAGCAGTGTAGCGGTGCGCAGGAAATCGCGGCGGTTGATCTCGCCTTTGCGCAACTGCTCCTTGAGTTCAGGAACGTAAGAATGTTGTTTCGGTGGACGACGATCGGCCATGGACTCTCCCTCCGGGTATTTTAGCTTTTCTTGTACTCTCTAGTACACAAAGCAATACTAATTGGATTTTTCTACCTCCCAACACGACATGATGAAAATCGCCAACGCAACGACCTAATTTTATTATAAGGTATTGGTCGTCGCGCGTTTGAAACTGTTGATCGTTTCAGGTCGACCTCATGCAATTTCATTAAACAAGCTCTCCAAGGCCTTGTCAAATCAAAACGATATTGCTCCAGGCCGGCATTTTTCCGTTCCCGCACCTCGGCTCATCCCGGGCCGAACTCTCGAAAACACGATCGCATCGGTGTTCAAAGCGGCGACCAGAGTACCCGGCCGCATTTCCAGCAGAGCAGGTAGTTGGCGTCGGCCTTGGTGTAGGCCTCGGCCCAGTGTGGATCGTCTCCGCGGTGGGCGGACGGCTCGTCGACGACCGTGACCGTTTCATCGCATTCCGCGCAGTGGAATTTGTAATACTTGTCCGCTTCCTTCGCCATTTCCACTCTCCCCGCCGGACAAGACTCGCGCCAACCCTGACCGGTCCACGTCTCTCCGACATTTAAATAGGCATTGTGAAGCTCGCCGTCATCGCCGAACAAGCGGGTCGTCAACCCGACGTTAACCCCGTTCCTCCAATCTGACACCGTCTTTTCGGACTTGTTCGAAAGGCCACTCCGATCACGGGGCCATCCGGCGGATCGAATAGTAGCGGGTGGCGCAGCATCCGCCCGTACCGAAGCCTCAGGAGGTTTCCGATGAATGATTGGTTCTTCCATGTCGACGGCAAGGAAATCGGCCCGCTGGATTACCGAACGGCGGTCCAATGCGCCGAACGGCATCCCGATGTCTTCTGCTGGCGCCGGGGATTTCCGGAATGGCTGCCGGCCTCCCGCGTCGGCGAGTTGAAGCCGAAAAACAGCGCCGGCGAAGCAAGGCAGACGCCACCACCGGTTCCGCCGGCGCGGAAGCGAAACGACGCGATCGACTTCACCATCTGCGGTCACGAGATGCAATTCGTCGAGGTCGAGCTCGATCCGGGGGAGAGCGCGGTCGCCGAAGCCGGCGCGATGATGTACAAGGACTCCTCGATCAAAATGACCACCGTTTTCGGTGACGGTTCGGGTCAGGAAACGGGTCTGTTCGACAAGCTCGTCGGCGCCGGCCAGCGGGTGATTTCGGGCGAGGGCCTGTATGCCACCGTGTTTACCCATGTCGGAGAGGACAAGGCTCGGATCGCCTTCGCCGCCCCCTACCCCGGCACCATCCTGCCGGTGAAGCTGAGCAAGGTCCGCGGCCGCCTGATCTGCCAGAAGGACGCGTTCCTGGCCGCGGCCAAGGGCGTATCCATCGGCATCCACTTCCAAAAGCGCATCCTGACCGGGCTGTTCGGCGGCGAGGGCTTCGTCATGCAGAAGCTGGAGGGCGACGGTTGGGTTTTCCTTCATTGCGGCGGTACGGTCGTCGAGCGGGACCTGGCGGCCGGCGAAACCCTGCACGTGGACACCGGCTGCCTCGCCGCGCTCACCGACACGGTTCGCTACAACGTAGCGCGCGCCGGCTCCGTCAAGAGCATGCTGTTCGGCGGCGAGGGGCTGTTTCTGGCGACGCTGACCGGCCCCGGCCGGGTGTGGCTGCAGAGCCTGCCGTTCTCGCGCCTCGCCGGACGCATGCTCGCGGGCCTGTCCCAGCAGGGCGGTGCCAGGGGCGAAGGCTCGATCCTCGGCAGGATGGGCGAAATCGTCGGCGGCGACGGGAACTGGTAACGGATCGCCGTCGAACTGGCGCTTCGCCCGGCAGACCGCTAGTCTCCGTCCCTGTCTAGAGACCAAGTGGTGTTTGCCGATGGAGCCGAACCCTTTCCTGAAGGCTTGTTTCGAGGACCTGCCGGCGGCGGACCGGGCCGCCGCCGCTCGCGCCGCGTCCCAGTTCCTGCTGGAGAACGATTACGCCAGTCTCGACGAAGCCTGCCAGGATCTGGCCGTCGACCAGCAAATGCTGTGGGACCGGATCATGGACTTCGCCGGTCTGCCCGCCTGCCAGTTGCCGTCTTTCGTCATGGTTCATTGATCCGGGTCAGGCTCTCACCGCCGCGCCGCCCGAAGACGCTCGAGCGCATCGAGGAAGGCCCGGGAATGGACGGCGATCCCCCGTTCGTCGCCGAGGATTTGGATACTTCCCTTGATGATGCCGACGACGAAATAACCGTCGGCGGACCGCATGATCAACGGCGCACCGGAGGCGCCGTGGGTGGCGTCGCAGGTGTGGACGAGAACCCGGTCGGCGGAGAGGCGGTCGACGATCGTACACCCTTCATGGAGAGAGAGGAGATGGGGCCGGTCCTGGCTGTAACCCGCCACCATCAGGCGGGTAGCGGCGCCTTCGCCATCCGATTGCTCCAGCGTCTCCAACGGGCGGACCGGAACCGGCTCGATCGACATCGGCGCGTCGAGGAGCAGGAGCGCCCAGTCGTCGAAGGCATTCGTCGTTCCTCCCCGATCGGTGAACCGCAGGGTCTCGGCGCCAACGACCCGGCGCGCGACCGAATGGGCGAGATAGCCGCCGCGCCGGTAACCGGCGACGAAATGAATGTCCTTGGCGGCGATCTGCCGGCGCGTCCGCGTGTCGTAGAGGCAATGGGCCGCGGTCAGGACAACGTCCGGGGCGACCAGCGTTCCGGTGCAGAAACCGCCCGACGCCCGATTGAGCCGGCCGACGGCGGCCCACGGCCACTTCGCCGAATCGAGGATCACCCGATCGTCTCCCCCAATGATCCCGGGCAACGCGTCCCGCCGTGGCGAGCCGCCGGCGGCGGCCACAAACAAGACAGCGGCGACGCAGAGAACGAAGCGCGCTAGCCCCTCGCCTCTCCGCAAAAACCTCGAGTGCGTCACGGTTTGAAGTCTCGTAGTTTTCATCGATTTTGGTTACTCTGATCGTAACACGGCGCGCGGCAATGACTTTATAAGATTGAACGGGCGGGGGACGTGACGCGTGAGCAATCCTTACTTCGTCAGCTATTCCCGGGTGGATGGTAAAGACCAGGCGTTCAAGCTCGCCGAGGAGCTGACGGCCGGCGAACCTTCGATCCCGGTGTGGATCGACAAGCACCAGTTGCAGGCCGGGATCGACTGGGACGAACAGATCGTCGATGCCTTGCGGAAATGCGATGGCTTGTTGTTCGTGATGACCGAGGACAGCGTGGATTCGCGGTCGGTGTGCAAGAATGAATGGACGCGGGCGCTCAAATACAAGAAGCCGATCATCCCGCTGCTTTTCCACGCCGATGCCGAAATGCCGTTCCGGCTGGAGCCTCGTCAGTACATCGATTTCAGCGGAAACTATGACACGAGCCTGGCGCAGCTTCGGAAACACTTGCGCTGGAGGTCTTCTCCCGACGGCGGCCTGCAGACGCTCAAGGAACGATTGGCGGATGCGAACCGCGATCTGCAACGGGCGGACGCCGACCAGAAAGCGCGGATCGAGGATGAAATCGCCCAACTGGAAGAGCAGATCGCAAACCAACAGGCGCTGATCGCCAATCCGCAGGCTGTGGAGAAGAAGGCAAGAGACAGCATCGAGCGCGGCCTGGAACGCGAGCGCCAGCCCACCGAGCCGGTGGCCGGCAAGCATGCGACCAAGTTCATCAATCCCCCGCCCGGCACGGCGCCGTCCTGGTTCCAGGACCGCCACGTCGAGACCGAGTTGGTGGGGAATTTTCTCGAGGATCCGGGTCTACGGATGATGACGGTGGTCGGTCGCGGCGGGATCGGCAAGACGGTCATGGTCTGCCGCCTGCTCAAGGCCCTGGAGGCCGGTCACCTGCCTGACGACCTTGGCCCCTTGAGCGTCGACGGCATCGTCTATCTGAGCCCCAAGGGGCTGCGCCAGGTCACCCTTCCCCACCTCTACGCCGATCTCTGCAGGTTGCTGACGCCGAAAACGGCGGAGTTTCTGGACACGGTCTACCGCAACCCCCAGGCCGGGGCCGGCGCCAAGATGCAGGCCCTGTTGGAGAGCTTTCCCGGCGGGCGCACCGTGGTGCTGCTCGACAACTTCGAGGAAGTGGTCGACAGCGAAACCGGCACGCTCCACGACCAGGAGTTTGAGCAGGCGCTGCGCGCGCTGCTGGAACTCCCGGCGCACGGTGTCAAGGTCATCATCACCACCCGGGTGGCGCCGCGCGCGCTGTTGCTCACCCAGCCCGGGCGCCAGACCCACCTCGCGCTGGACGAAGGATTGCCCTCGCCCTTCGCGGAAAACATCCTGCGTGCGCAGGACGCGGACGGAAAGCTCGGCCTGCGGGATGCGCCGGACGCGCTCCTCGCCACCGCCCGTGAGCGCACCCGGGGCTACCCGCGGGCGCTGGAGGCCCTGGCCGCGATCCTCGCCGTCGATCGCAGCACCACCCTCGAGGAGGTGCTGGCGGACGCCGAGCGTCTCCTGCCCGAGCAGGTCGTCGAGGAGCTGGTGGGCGAGGCCTTCAGCCGCCTCGACCTTCCCGCCCAACAAGTGATGCAGGCCCTTGCCGCCCTCGCCGCTCCGGTGCCGGAGGCGGCGGTGGACTTTGTGCTCCAGCCCCATGTGCCGGGCATCGACAGCGCACCGGTGCTGCGCCGGCTGGTCAACATGCTGTTCGCCCGGCGCGAGGCCGGGCGCTTCCACCTGCACCAGGTCGACCGCAGCTACGCCATGGAGCGGATCCCCGAGGGCAGCCCCGCCGATCGGGAGGCCTCTCCGCCCCCCTTCACCCGCTTCGCCCTGCTGCACCGGGCCGGGGAATATTACCAGAGCATTCGCACCCCCCGGGCGAGCTGGAAGACCATCGATGACCTGGCCCCCCAGCTCGCGGAATTCGAGGTGCGCATCGCGGGTCAGGAGTACGACGCCGCGGCCTCGGTGCTGCTCGAGATCGACTTCGACTATCTAATCCTTTGGGGCCATTCCCGGCTCGCCGCCGAACTGCACGAACGGCTGAAAGGCCACCTCACGGACCCCGAGCTGATTCGGGCCAGTTGCGGCAACCTGGGCAATTGCTACTACAGCCTGGGGGACTACCGCCGCGCCATCGACCATTACGAGCAGTCCCTGGCCATCGCCCGCGAGATCGGCGACCGCCAAGGCGAGGGCGTTGCCCTCGGCAACCTGGGCATCTGCTACGCAGCCTGGGGGACTACCCCCGCGCCATCGACCATCACGAGCAGTCCCTGGCCATCGCCCGCGAGATCGGCGACCGCCAAGGCGAGGGCATTGCCCTCGGCAACCTGGGCAGCTGCTACTACAGCCTGGGGGACTACCCCCGCGCCATCGACCATCACGAGCAGTCCCTGGCCATCGCCCGCGAGATCGGGGACCGCCAAGGCGAGGGCATTGCCCTCGGCAACCTGGGCAGTTGCTACTCCAGCCTGGGGGACTACCCCCGCGCCATCGACCATCACGAGCAGTCCCTGGCCATCGCCCGCGAGATCGGCGACCGCCAAGGCGAGGGCGCTTCCCTCGGCAACCTGGGCAACTGCTACTACAGCCTGGGGGACTACCCCCGCGCCATCGACCATCACGAGCAGTCCCTGGCCATCGCCCGCGAGATCGGGGACCGCCAAGGCGAGGGCGCTGCCCTCGGCAACCTGGGCATCTGCTACTACAGCCTGGGGGACTACCCCCGCGCCATCGACCATCACGAGCAGTCCCTGGCCATCGCCCGCGAGATCGGCGACCAATATTGCGAGAGCGGTGTCCTGGTGACTCTAGGCGATGTTTCCCGGGATACCGGCAAATTGCCGCAGGCGTTCGAGCACTATCGGAACGCCATCGAAATCGCCGATGCGACGGACAACCGACAGAACCAACACGAGGCGCGCTTCGGCCTCGCCCTCGCCCACCTCTACGCCGGGGAGCTGGCGGCGGCCGGACGAGGCCATCGACGGGGCCCGGGAGTATGAGTACCCGGGCAACATCGCGGCGGCCTGGACGGCGACGGGGATCATCCGGCTACGGCAGGGCGAGCCGGTGGCGGCGCGCGAAGCCTTTGAGCGCGGATTAGCGGAAGCGGACGGGCTGCTGGCGCGTTCCGGACAGAACCTTTCGGCCCTCGACACCAAGGGCCTGGCCCTCTCCGGGCTTGCCCTCTGCGAGGATCAACGCCACCTGACCGCCGCCGCGGAGGCGTTTGGCGCGGCCCGCGAGATCACGCGCGCCAAGGGCGTGGTGGCTAGCCTGCTGAACCAGTTCGATGCCCTGGCGCAGGCGGACGAAAAAGGCATCCTGAAACCGGTTCGGGCGGCCGCCGCCGGCGAATGAGCGGGATTGCGGCTGTGTTCAGTTGATCCGCTGGCGGATGACGGCGGAGACGAATTCGCTGACGATGACGACGCCGAAGACGGCGAGCAGAATCACCGCCACCTCGCGCCAGGCGAACTGGTTGATCGAGGCGTAGAGCTGGATGCCGATGCCGCCGGCGCCGACGAAACCGAGGACGGTGGATTCGCGGATGTTGATGTCCCAGCGATAGATCATCGTGCCGTAGATCACCGGCAGCACCTGGGGGATGACGCCGATCATCAGCACCTGCAGGCGCGAGGCGCCGGTGGCCTCGATCGCTTCGACGGTGCCCTCGTCGATCTCCTCGATCGACTCGGCGATCAGCTTGCCGACGAAGCCGATCGACCGGGCGGCGACCGCCCAGATGCCGGCCACCGGTCCCGGCCCGAAGATGGCGACGAACAGCAGCGCCCACACCACCGTGTTCACCGAGCGCGAGGCGACCAGGATGAACCGAGCGACGAACCACGTCGCGGCGTTGGGGCTGACGTTGCGCGCCGAGAGGATGGCGATCGGAAAGGCGACGAAAAACGTCACCACGGTGCCGAGGGTGGCGATGTGGATGGTTTCCAGCAGCGGGTCGAGGACCTGGTCGAAATAGGCCCAGTCGGGCGGAACCATCCGGGCGATCAGGTCGCCCGCCTGGGTGTGGGCGTCGAGGAAGTAGAACCAGGGGATGTCCAGGTTGCTGACCGACCAGACCGCGACGAAAACGATGCCGAGGTACCAGGCGTAACGGACCAGCGTCTGGCGCGGACTGAACCGCCGCCAGACCTCCGGATGGCGGCGGGCATGTTCGCCGACCGTCACCTGAGCTGCTCCCGGACCCAGTTGCTGAAGAACTCGCCGGCGAAAACGAGGGCGATGATCGTCAGCAGAATCGCCAGGCTGAAGTCGTAGTCGTAGCGGGAGAACGAGGCGGCCAGGGTCTGGCCGATGCCGCCGGCGCCGACGATGCCGACCACCGTCGAGTGGCGGACGTTGGCGTCGAGCCGGTAGATCGAGACGCCGAGATAGCGCGGCAGGATCTGCGGCGCGATGGCATAGACCAGCAGCTTTGGAAAGCTGGCGCCGGTGGCGCGGACCGCCTCGACCTGACCCATGGCCATGTTCTCGATGTCCTCCGCCAGCATCTTGGCGATGAAGCTCACGGAAGCGACGATCAGGGTCAGCACGCCCGCCAGCGGCCCGAAACCGAAGATCTTGACGAAGAAGATGGCGATGACGACCTCGTGGAAGGTTCGGGTCAGCGAAATGATCGCGCGCGCCACCAGGTAGACCGGCTTCGGAGCGAGGTTGCCCGCCGCGCACAGGCCCAGCGGGATCGCCAGGATCATCCCGAAGAAGCTGGCGGCGAGGGCCATCTGCACGCTCTCGGTGACGCCGCGGACGAGCAGGTGCCATCGGGAGAAATCGGGGGGAAACATCCGGGCGAAGATATCCCCGGCGCGCCCGAACCCCTGGACGGTCCGGCCCCAGTCCACCTCCAGCGTGCCCAGGGACCAGACCAGATAGGCGATGACCAGCACCGTCAAGCCGTGGCGGTAAAGGGGATTGGCGATCAGTTTCGGCGGTCGCCAACGGGCGGGCGTCGTCATCCGGCGGCGACCTCGTGCTCGACCTCGTCGCGGCGGCTGCGACCGCGCTTGCCGGCGCCGTCCTCGGCATCGCGCATGGTCGTGCTCCAGTCCTCTTCGCCGTAGATATCGGTGAGGACGTCGTGGTTGAGGGTGTCGGCCGGGCCGTCGAAGGCCACTTTGCCATCGTGCAGGCCGACGATGCGGTCGGCGAACGTCCGGGCGAGGGCGACGTCGTGGATGTTGACCAGCGCCGGCGTTCCGCGCTCGTGCGCCAGCTCGCACAGGAGCCGCATGATCTGGCGCGACGTCTTGGGATCGAGGCTCGCGGTCGGTTCGTCGACCAGCAACAGGTCGGGCCGCTGCATCAGCGCCCGGGCGATGCCGACGCGCTGGCGCTGGCCGCCGGAAAGGGCGTCGGCGCGGGTGTCCTCGTAGCCGGCGATGCCGACCCGCTCGAGCAGCTCGAACGCGGCGGCGATGTCCTCGGGCGGGTAGCTGCGGCGGTAGGCGCGCCAGAAACCGACATAGCCGAGCCGTCCGGAGAGCACGTTCTCCATCACCGTCAGCCGCTCGACGAGGTTGTACTCCTGGAAAATCATCCCCATCCGCCGGCGGGCCCGGCGCAGACCGCGCCGGCTGAGCGCGGTCACGTCGGTATCGTCGAGAAAAATCGAACCCGAAGTGGGCTCGACCAGCCGGTTGATACAACGGATCAGCGTGCTCTTGCCGGCGCCGGACGAGCCGATGACCGCGACCACCTGCGGCTCGGACACGGTCAGGTCGACGCCGCTGAGCGCCTTCTTTCCGGTCGGGTAGACTTTGACGAGTTTGTCGATGGTCAGCATGTCAGAATCCCCGCCGGAAGCCGCCACCGGTGAACAGGGCGGCGGCGGTCCGACGGGGTTCCATTTCGCCTACTACTTTTTCTTCTTGACCGCGAGACCCGCCAGGGCCTCGTCGCTGTAGACGACGCCATTGTGCTTCTGGATGGTCCGGATCACCTTCCACTGGTCCTTGTAGGTGATCGGAATGAACTTGTTCCATTCGTTCGCGGCGAACTCCTTCTCGAGGCCGGTCCCCGACCAGTCGAAGGTGAGGAACGCATCGACGATCTTCGCCGCGAGCTCGGGCTTGAGATTGTAGACGTAACCGTAAGACGTGGTCGGAAACGGATCCGACTCCCAGATGATCCTGAGATCGTCGCGGTTGACCACGCCCTTTTCGGCCATCCGGTCGAGCACGGTGGAGGCAACCGGCGCCGCGTCGTAGTCCTTGTTGGCGACACCCATGATCGAGTTGTCGTGCTTGCCCGAATAGATGACCTTGTAATCCTTGTCGGGCTCCACGCCCAACTCCGTGAACAGGGCGCGCGGCGCCTGATTGCCCGAGTTGGAGGACGGCGTCACGTGGGCGACTTTCTTGCCCTTGATGTCGGCGAGCGTCTTGATGTCGGAGTCCTTTTGGGTGATCAGCTGGAGCGTATAGCCGAAGCCCTTGGGACCGCTCATGATCGCGAACGGCACGTAGCCGGCGAGATTGACGCCGAACGCCGTCGGTCCGGTCGAGATGCCGGCCACGTGAAGCCGGCCCGAGCGCATCGCCTCGACCTGGGCGGCGTAGGATTCGGCCCCGTACCAGCGCACCTCCTTGCCCGTTTTCTCGGAGAGGTACTTCATGAACTCGGTGAACACGTTCTCGTACACCGACGGGTCCTCGACCGGCGTGTACGAGAAGACGAGGACGTCGGGGTCGAGCCATTCTTTCGGGTCGGTCGGCGCATCGGCGACGAGATCGCCGTTTTCGTCGCAGTAGCGGCTGTCGAGATCGCCGCGGTTCTTGCATTCGGCCGCCGCCGGAAGCGTCGCCGCGATCAGCAGCGCGAACGCCGCCAACCCCGGTCCGACAAGCGACAGGGAACGGTTTACGATAGACGGAAATGCCATGTCATCCTCCCAGATGTGTTGTTCGCCACGGCCTTGCGGACGCCGTTTGACAACACCGTAGCGTCGGGCGAATGCCGACGCGCGGCGTCATTGCCCTCCACTATAAAGCATCTTTTGCGCGATCGTCGCGTGGAATCAATGTGCTGGCCGCGAGCAGGGTCTCGGCGAGCTCGGCAAAGCCGAAACCGGCGCGGCCTTCGGTGACATAGGCCGGCGGCGTCTCCAGCCGATCCGCCAACTCGCGAACGTTGGCGACGCCGACCGCATTGGGAAAATAGGCGAACATCGGCGCGTCGTTGGGCGAATCGCCGACGAAGACATAGCGGTCCCTGTCTGCGTCGAGATCGACGCCGAAGCACTCGGCGAGCAGGATCCGGGTCATCGTCAGCTTGTCGTAGTCGCCGAACCAGCCGTTGACGTGAATGGAACTGACCTTCGCGGTCGCCCCTTCCGACCGGAAGATGTCGACGATGCGGTCGATCGCCGCCGCCGGACAGGCGCGGAACGTCCTCGCGGAAATCGATGGCGAGATCGGCTTCGCGGTAAGGCTGATCGGAGGCGACGGCGCTTCCCGGCACTTCGGCGAGGATGCGCTCGCGGATCCGCTCGAGCCGCCGGCGGTCGGCCTCGCGCCGTTCCCGAGGTAGGAAGAAGCGCCGGACCATGCTCCGCCGTTCCGCGTCATAGCGGAAGTAGAACGCGCCATTCTCGCCGACGACGGCGTCGACCGGCCACATCCGGGCGATATGGTCGCACCATCCCGCCGGGCGGCCGGTGATCGGAACGCACAGGAACCCGGCGCGGGACAGCCGCTCCAGCGCCCGGTAGGCCTCCGCCGTCAGCCTGCCGTCTGTGGTCAGGGTGTCGTCGATGTCGGTGAACACGCCGCGAATGCGCCGCCGCTCCGCCGCCGGAAATTCGCCTATCGGTCGCACGAAATTCCTCCCCGCTAAGCAGCGAAGGAGAATAGAACCGGATATCTCCGCGTGAAAGCCGTTAGGTTCGTCTTACGCCGCTTGGGTTTTCGGCGCGCGGCGCACGGTTCGGGAAGATCGGCGCTTCACCTGCACGACCAATCGGTAGCCGAGGAGCACCGTGAGCACGGCGGCATAGATCAGCGGTTCGCGAATGTCGGCCTTGACCATCATGAAGAAGTGGAAAACCGCCAGAATCGCCGCCGGATAGACAAGCATGTGCAGCTTCTTCCAGCGTGAGGCGCCGAGCCGCTTGATCATCCCCTTGGTCGAGGTGCATGCCAGCGGCACCAGCAGAGCAAAAGCGATCATGCCGACGGTGATGAAGTTGCGCTTGACGATGTCGGCCCAGATCTCGCCCCAGGCGAAGAACTGGTCGAGACCGATGTAGCTGGAGAGATGCAGCAAAACGTAGAAGAAGGCGTAGAGACCGAGCATGCGGCGAAAACGGATCAGCACCGGCAGACCGAGAACCTCCTTCAGCGGCGTCACCGCCAGCGAGATCAGCAGGAACCTGAGGGCCCAATCGCCGAGAAACCGGTTGACCGCCTCGATCGGGTTGGCGCCGAGCCCGCCCGCGAACACCTGCCAGCCCAGCCACATCAGCGGCGTCAGGCAAAGCGTGAACACCAGTGGCTTGGCGATCCAGCGGATTCGTCTGCTCCTTGGTCAAGATCGGCGGACCCTATTCACGGTCAATACCACTTGGCCAGGTCCATGCCGGCATAGAGGCCGGAGACTTCTTCGCCATACCCGTTGAACTTCAGGGTATCCCGTTTGAGGAACTCGCCGATACGGCGCTCCCGCTTCTGGCTCCAGCGGGGATGGTCCACCTCCGGGTTGACGTTGGCATAGAAGCCGTACTCGTCGGGCAGGGTCTTGTTCCACGAGGTCGGCGGCATCTCCTCGGTCAGGGTCATGCGGACGATCGATTTGATGCTCTTGAACCCATACTTCCACGGCACCACCAGCCGGATCGGGGCGCCGTTCTGGTTGGGCATGACCTCGCCGTAGAGGCCGACCCCGAGGATCGTGAGCGGGTTCATCGCCTCGTCCAGGCGCAACCCCTCGACATAGGGCCAATCGAGAATTGCCCGCCGCTGGCCCGGCATCTGCTCCGGATCGAGAAGGGTCTGGAAGGCGACGAACTTGGCGTTCCCGGTCGGCTCGACCCGCTTGAGGAAATCGGCCATCGGAATACCGACCCAGGGAATCACCATCGACCAGGCCTCGACGCAGCGCAGCCGGTAGATCCGCTCCTCCAGCGCGTGGGTCCTGAAGATATCGTCGATGTCGTAGGAGCCGGGCTTGGCCACATGGCCGTCGACGACCACCGCCCACGGCCGGGTCCTCATTTGGCCGGCGTAGCGCGCCGGATCTTCCTTGCCGGTGCCGAACTCGTAGAAATTGTTGTAGCTGGTGACCGAGTCCCGGGACGTCGGTTCCTCGTCGGTACTGTAGGGGCTGTTGACGACCCCTTCGAGCTTTGCGCTCGCCTCTGGCATCGCCGCGAGCCCCGGCAGCGGCAGGGATCCCAGCGCCGCGCCGACACCGGCCACCGCCGCGGTCTGCAGGAACCGCCGTCGGTCGAGATAGACGGACCGGGGGGTGATCTCCGAAGAGAGGACATCCGACGGTTTGCGGACCTTGATCAACATCGGTCTATTCCTTGTACCGTTCTCGCTCGCGGGGCCGACACCCAAGCGAAACCCGCGGCAACTTCAGCCTCCTATCGTACATGCGAATATCACGAGCTTATCACGAGGCAGGGCTTCGTTGCTTCAGATCGAATAAAAACATTGTGATTAGCGCGTGTAACCGTCATCGGAGCTTCGCCGTTTGCTCGTCCGGCATTTCGGTGTAAGGAAGGGCGCATGCGGACCCTTTACCACCTATGGCTGTCTCCTTTCTGCCGCAAAGTGCGGATCGTCCTCGCCGAGAAGAAGCTGGAGGTCGAGATGCGAGTCGAGCCCGTGTGGGAGCGCCGCCAGCAGTTTCTCGCCCTCAATCCCGCCGGCAAGGTGCCGGTGCTGGTCGAGCCCGAAGGCACCGTTCTCAGCGACAGCATGGCGATTACCGAGTTCCTCGAGGAGGTTTACCCGGAACCGCCGCTGATCGGGGGAACACCCGAGGAACGGGCGGAGATCCGCCGGCTGGTCGCCTGGTTCGACCACAAGTTCAATGCGGAGGTCACCGCCAACCTGGTCGGCGAGAAAATCATGAACCGCTTCCTAGGGCTCGGCGAACCGGACTCGAGGGCGATACGCGCCGGACACGCGAACATTCGCACCCACCTGGAGTATATCGCCTTCCTGATCCAACGGCGAAACTGGCTGGCCGGCGATCACATGACTCTCGCCGATATCGCCGCCGCGGCGCACCTGTCGTGCGTCGACTATCTCGGCGACGTTCCCTGGGAAAAACACGAAGACGCGAAGAACTGGTACGCGCGGGTCAAATCCCGGCCCAGCTTTCGCTCGGTCCTTGCCGATCACATCCCCGGCCTCTCGCCGCCCAAGGCTTACGCCGATCTTGACTTCTAACCTCCCTCGACGTCGCCGTAGGCACTTTCCAACAGTACCCAAACGGGTTAATCCGGGGTACACTTCGAGTCTGGACAGGAGGGGAGAGCCCCTGAAGGATCGGGAATCGTGACCGAAACCATCAAGACCGGAACCGCGCCGCACCTTTTCTGTTTCGGTCTCGGCTACAGTGCCCGGGCGCTGGCCGGTCGATTGGCGTCGGAGGGCTGGGCGGTATCGGGGACCTGTCGGGACGAAGCCGCGCGCCGGGCATTTGCCGCGGAACACATTCGGGCCCATCTGTTCGACCGCGAACACCCCCTGGACGATCCCGTGGCGGCTTTGTCGGGGGTCACCGACGTGCTCAGTTCGGTACCGCCCGACGGCGAGGGCGACCCGGTTCTCGACCGGCACGGCGCCGACATCGCCTCGATGTCCGGCCTTCGTTGGATCGGCTATCTGTCGACCACCGGCGTCTATGGCGATACCGGCGGCACCTTGGTCGACGAGACGGCGCCGCTCAACCCGACTTCCGAGCGAAGCTGTCGCCGGATCGCGGCGGAACGGCGGTGGCTGGAGCTGTACCGCTCGCACCGTCTTCCCGTCCACGTGTTCCGGCTGGCCGGCATCTACGGTCCGGGACGAAGCGCCATCGACCAGGTCCGGGCGGGACGGGCGCGGCGAATCGACAAGCCCGGGCACTTGTTTTCGCGGATCCACGTGGACGATGTCGCCTCCACACTTCGCGCGTCGATGGCCCGTCCCGATCCCGGCGCGATCTACAACGTCTGTGACGATGTTCCGGCGTCGCAGGGCGACGTCGTCGCCTACGCTTGCGCGTTGCTGGGCGTCACGCCACCGACGCCGGTGCCGCTCGAAGAACTCACCGGCGAGATGTCGCCGATGGCGCTCAGTTTCTGGCGGGACAACCGCCGTGTCGACAATTCCCGGATGAAACAGGATCTGGGAGCCCAGCTCAGATATCCCGACTACCGAAGCGGTCTACAGGCGCTGTTACAGTCCAAACCGTCCGGCTGAGCGGGTGTGCAACCGCGCTCGTCCAAGTCGCTTGTCGCGGGGCGGGTATTCCCTCGACGGTTGATTGGACTTGATCGCTGGATTGAGCGATGATTGATTTTTGACGCCTCTGGCGGAGGAAACATGCCGGTCTTTGGTATTGGAGCTGTCGTTTCCGCGCTGATCCTCCTGGTGTCCGTGAGCCTGTCCGGGGCCGGATCCGGTGGCAGTGCAGTTCTGCTCGATATCAAGGGACCGATCGGCCCGGCCACCAGCGACTACGTGGTCAGGGGCCTGGATAAGGCGGAGGAGCGTGGCGCCGAGTTGGTGATTCTGCGCATGGACACCCCCGGCGGGCTCGATACCTCGATGCGCGAAATCATCCGTGCCATCCTGGCGTCGCCGGTGCCGGTGGTCAGCTACGTCGCGCCGAGCGGGTCCCGTGCCGCCAGTGCCGGGACCTACATCAGCTACGCCAGCCACGTCGCGGCGATGGCTCCGGGAACCAATCTGGGCGCGGCGACTCCGGTGCAGATCGGCGGGCCGGGCCTGCCGCAGATCTCCCCCGATAAGGAAAAGGCCAAAGACACGGGCGAAGAGGGTTCGGATGAAACGCCGGGCGCGCCGTCGAAAGGTGAAGGAGGCAAACCGACTCTCTCCGACAAGGCGGTCAACGACGCCGTCGCCTACATCCGCAGCCTGGCGCAATTGCGCGGCCGCAACGTCGAGTGGGCGGAGAAGGCCGTCCTCGCGGCAGCGACGCTAACCGCCAAAGAAGCCCTGCAAGAGGGGGTGATCGATGTGGTCGCCGACAACGTCGAGGATCTCCTGGCCAAGCTCGATGGTCGGGAGGTGACGGTCGAGGGACGGACCCGGCGTCTCGAAACCGCCGCCCTGGACATCGTCGTCCTGGAGCCCGACTGGCGGACGGAACTTCTGGCGGTTATCACCAATCCCAATGTGGCCTACATTCTGATGCTGATCGGCATCTACGGACTGCTGTTCGAGTTCTACAGCCCGGGTCTCGTCGGCCCCGGCGTGATCGGCGGCATCTGCCTGCTGCTCGCGCTCTACGCGTTCCATGTCCTGCCGGTCGACTACACGGGACTTGCGCTCGTGTTCCTTGGGCTCGCGCTGATGATCGCCGAGGCGTTCATGCCCAGTTTCGGCGCGCTCGGGATCGGCGGCATCGCCGCCTTCGTCATCGGCTCGATCATGTTGATGGATACCGAGGTCCCCGGCTTTACCGTCGCCTGGCAGTTGATCGGCAGCATCGCCTTCTTCGCCGGCGGCATGCTGCTGATGATGGTGACGATGCTGATGCGGTCGCGTCGGCGCGCGGTGGTGGCCGGCCCCGAGGAGATGATCGACAGTGCCGGCGCAGTCCTCGACTGGGCCGGCGAGGAGGGCCACGTGCGGATACACGGGGAGATCTGGCGGGCGCGCGCCAAAGGGCCGATCGCCAAGGGCGAGCGCGTTCGCGTGACCAGAATCGACGGCCTCACCCTGGAGGTGGAGCCGAAACAGGAACGGAGGTAACCGAAGCGATGGATCTTATTCTCAGCGAAGCCTGGATCGGCGGAGTCGTTCTCCTCCTCATCCTGCTCGTCGCGTCGCTCAAGGTCTTGCGCGAGTACGAGCGCGGCGTGGTTTTCCTGCTCGGCCGGTTCTGGAAGGTCAAGGGGCCGGGACTGATCATCGTCATCCCGATGATTCAGCAGATGGTCCGCGTCGATCTCAGGACGCGGGTGCTCGACGTGCCCGAACAGGACGTGATCTCCCGCGACAACGTCTCGGTCAAGGTCAACGCCGTCCTCTACTACCGGGTGCTCGACGCCGAGCGATCGATCGTTCAGGTGGAGGACTTCAATTCCGCGACCAGCCAGTTGGCCCAGACCACCCTGCGTTCCGTTCTCGGCCAGCATGAGCTCGACGAAATGCTCGCCGAGCGCGAGAAGCTCAATGCCGACATCCAGGCCATTCTCGACGAGCAGACCGAGACCTGGGGGATCAAGGTTTCCAACGTCGAGATCAAGCGCGTCGATCTCGATGAAAGCATGATCCGCGCCATCGCCAAACAGGCCGAAGCCGAGCGGACGCGGCGCGCCAAGATCATCGATGCGGAAGGCGAGTTGCAGGCGTCCCACAAGTTCTACGAGGCGGCCAAGATTCTTGCCGCCGAGCCCCAGGCGCTGCAGCTCCGCTATCTGACCACCCTCAACGCCCTCGCCGCCGACCGCACCTCCACCATCATCTTCCCGTTCCCGCTGGAATTCTTGCGGGCGTTCACGGCGAAAAACAGCGGGGACGAACCCGCCGGCGGAAAAACCCCATCGGCTTGAACCGGTTGCGGCGCCGGGCGTAGCATGGCGCCGACGCGATTTCCGTGATCCACGGCGCCAGACTTCCGGGAACGCCATGCGGTGTCCGAGTTGCGAATTCGATAATCGGCAGGGTCGGCGCTTCTGCGCCGAGTGCGGCGCTCCGTTGGAAGGGCGGTGCCCATCGTGCGGATTCGACAACGAACCCGGCGAGAAATATTGCGGCGGCTGCGGTGCCTCGCTGGAATCGCGGCCCTCGGGCGAAGCCGGACCCAGGCTTTCGAAACCGATCGCTCCCACACCTGCCGCTCAGGAGAAACCGCCGCCCGCCCGCGACGCGCGGGGTAGCGGCGAGCCCGAACGACGGCAGCTGACGGTGATGTTTTGTGATCTGGTCGGCTCGACGGCGTTTTCCCGAATACTCGACCCCGAAGAGACTCGCGAGGTCATTCGCGCCTTCCAGAACACATGCACCGACGTGATCGGACGCTTCGACGGGATCGTCGCCAAATACATGGGCGACGGTATTCTCGCCTATTTCGGATATCCGGTGGCGCATGAGGACGACGCCGAGCGGTCGGCGCGGGCCGGTCTCGGAATCATCGAAGCCGTGCGCGGCCTCGATGCCGACCTGGGACGTCGAAAAAACATCGCCCTGGCGATCCGGGTGGGAATCGCCACCGGGCCGGTCGTCGTCGGCGACCTGGTCGGCGAGGGTGCCTCGGAGGAAGTGGCGGTGGTCGGAGCGACCCCTAATCTGGCGGCGCGCCTGCAGTCGATCGCCCACCCGAATACGGTCGTCATCGCCGGCGGAACCCGTCGACTGCTGGGCGCAGGGTTCGTCTGCGACGACCTCGGCGAGCATGACCTGAAAGGTTTTCCCGAGCCCGTGGGCGCCTGGCGGGTGGTCGGTCCGAGCGATGCCGAAAGCCGTTTCGAGGCGACCCATGCCGCCGAGCTTGACGCCGTTTCGTCGGGCGCGAGCACTGAGATCGGCCTTCTCGCCGAGCGCTGGCGGCAGGCCAAGGAGGGGGAGGGCCAGGTGGTGCTGATCTCGGGCGAGGCAGGAATCGGCAAGTCGCGGATCTCGCTGACGATACAGGAGCGGATCGCCGAGGAGCCGCACGCGCGGGTCCGCTACCAGTGCTCGCCCTATCGCCGCAACAGCGCCCTCCACCCGGTGATCAAGCAGCTGACGCTGGCCGCCGGTTTTCGGCGCGACGACAGCCACGAGCAGAAACTCGACAAGCTGGAAGCGCTGTTGATCACGACGCCGGAAGACGGCGGGCAGACGCTGGCGCTGCTGGCGTCGTTGCTCTCGGTCCCGACCGTCGGCCGCTGTCCGCCGCTCGACCTCAGTCCGGAACGGCAGAAGCAGGAAACCCTGACCGCCCTCGTCGAACAGATGAAGCGCCTGGCCGCGCGCCGGCCGCTGCTCGTCGTCTTCGAAGACGTGCATTGGATCGACCCGACCACCCTCGACCTGCTCGATCTGGTCGTCGACCACGCACAGACGGCGCCGGTACTGCTGGTGGTGACCCTTCGCCCGGAATTCGTGCCGACCTGGACCGGGCAGGCCCACGTCTCGTTTCTGGCCCTCAATCGGATGAACCGGCGCCAACGCGCCGTCATGGTCGAAAAGGTGACCGGGGGCAAAAGGTTGCCCGAAGAGGTGCTGGATCAGATCGTCACCAGGACCGATGGCGTGCCGCTGTTCGTCGAAGAGCTGACCAAGGCGGTGATCGAATCCGGTTTACTCATCGAAGAGGAGGATTGCTACAGGCTTGGCGGTCCGCTGCCGCCGCTGGCGATCCCGTCGACGCTGCAGGATTCGTTGATGGCGCGTCTCGACCAGATGCCTTCGGTGAAGGAGATTGCCCAGATCGGCGCCACCATCGGCCGCGAGTTCTCTTACGAGCTTCTGTCGTGGGTGTCGCCGTTGAGGGACAGCGAGCTCCGGGACGATCTCGCCAAGCTGGTCGAACTCGGAGCTGTTGTTTCGTCGAGGAAGCCCGCCCAACGCGAGCTATATCTTCAAGCACGCCCTGATCCGCGATACGGCCTACGACAGTTTGCTGCGCGGCAAACGCCAGGACCTGCACGCGCGGATCGCCATCGTCCTCGAGGAGCGGTTCCCCGAAACCGCCCTGAACGAGCCGGAGCTTCTCGCCCACCACTTCACCGAAGCGGGTCTGGCGGAAACGGCCGTCGAATACTGGAAGATCGCCGGCGAGCGGGCGCTGGACCGCTCCGCCAATGTCGAGGCGGTCAGTCATTTCACCAGGGGGATCGAGGTTCTCGACGACGCTGCCGGACAGCGCCGAGACCGCCCGCACCAAGGTGGAATTGCACACGATAGCCGCCACGACGCTGCGGGTGATGGACCGTTACGACGAAGCGCTCTCGGCGTTGAACGCAGGCCGAGGAAACGGCGACCGCCCACGGCCTCACCGTCGAACTGGCGCGGATCCACTATTGCCGGGGAAACGTCTATTTCCCGTTGGGCAACGTCGACGGCTGCCTCGAGCAGCATGAACTGGCCCGCAAATACGCGCACGAGGCCGGTTCGCCGAGGGACGAAGCCTGTGCGATCGGCGGTCTCGGCGACGCCTACTACCTCCAAGGCCGGATGAGAACCGCCTTCGATCATTTCCGCCGATGCGTCGAACTCGCACGCGAACACGGTTTCGCCGATGTCGAGGCGGCCAATCTGCACATGGTCGGCTGGTGCCGCATCTACCTGAACGAACTGAGGGAGGCGGTGGCGGACGGCATGGCGGCGGCCGAAGCCGGGGCGAGAATTCGCCACCGCCGCGCGGAAATGCTCGGGCGGTTGCTGGCGGGTTTCGTCGGGATGGACCTGGGCGAGTTCGTTCTCGCCAAGCTGCAGTTGGATCTCGCGCTGGAGCTTGCCCGAAAACTGGGCGCCGGCAACTTCGAGGCGGAGGCGCTCGCCCACAAAGCGCACGCCCTTTCCCTGGAGGGACGGCGCGACCGAAGCCCGGGCGTACGCGGAGGAAGCGCTGCCGATCATTCGTCGATCGGGGATGACCTTCTTTGGCCCGTATGTCCTCGGCGTCTTTGCGCGGACGACCGACGATCCGAGCGACCCGCCAAGAGGCTTTTCAGGAAGCCGAGGATATTCTTCGCGCCGGCTGCGTCAGCCACAATCACTTCTGGTTCTGCCGGGAAGCCATCGACATCTGCGTGGAAAGCGGCGATTGGGACGAAATCGAGCGCTTCGCGGCAGCCCTCGAGGACTACACCCGCGACCAGCCCCTGCCGTTGAGCGATTTCTATGTCGCGAGGGGGAGGGCGTTGGCGGCTTTCGGCCGCGGCGAGCGCGACGAGAAAATCATCGCGGAACTTCGAGCGGCTCCGCGACCAAGCCCTTGGAGATCGGCTTGAAGTCCCACTTGCCGGCGCTCGAACGCGCGACTGGCAGCCGCTTGATTCTCCCTCATGCTACAGCCGCCTCAACAGCGCCTCCATTGTCTCGCATAGGCGTTCGAGGTCGTCGGGCTCGGAGAGCCGGTGTTCGCCGGTCTTGATCAGGTCGATCTCCACGTCGGTCGAGCGGAGCCTGTCGGCGATTTGCAGCGACGTCTGCCACGGCACATCGGGATCCTTCATCCCGTGGATCAGCCGCACCGGGCAGTCGAGCGGAATTTCGTCGCGAAGGACGAGGCGGTCGCGGCCCTCCTCGATGATCAGCTTGGTCACCGGGGTCGGCTCCTCGTCGTAGGGACTGTAGACCGGAACGACACCGTCCCGCTCCAGGATCGCCTTCTGCTCGTCGGTGAGCATCTCGTGGATCAGGTCCTCGGTGAAGTCGGGGGCGGCGGCGATGCCGAGCATCGCGGCGATTCGCTGCGGCCGCTGCAGCGCCGCCAGCAGCATGATCCAACCGCCGAGACTGGAGCCGACCAGCACCTGGGGTCCCTCGGTCAGCCGGTCGAGGACGAACTACCGCGTCGTCCGCCCAGCGGCCGATGGTGCCGTCGGTGAACGCGCCCGACGATTCGCCGTGGCCGAAATAGTCGAAGCGGACGTAGGCCAGCTCTCGGGCACGGCAGAAATGTTCCAGCCGGATCGCCTTGGCCCCGGTCATGTCGGACATGTAGCCGGTCAGAAAGACCACGCCAGGGGACTTGCCAGGGGTGCGGTGGTAGGCAATAGTCGCTCCGTCATCCCGCTGCAGGAATTCTGGGGGAATATCGGGGGGTGTCGTCACGTCGGACATGATCAACTCCGTGGGATGGCTTTGAGCACGAACTTTATACCATCGATCATTGATAGGGACTCATTGTGATCGATGGTATTAGCACCGGTTCCCGGCGACCGGCCACGGATAACGGGCCGGCGGCGGATCGCGGCACCGCTTCCGGCGGCGGCAAGACCGTTCTGCAGGTTTTGCCGGCGATGTCGGGACAAAGCGGCCTCGAGCGCGACACGGCGGAGGTCGCCGCCGCCCTCGTCGCCACCGGCGATCGGGCAGTGGTCGCGTCGGCCGGCGGTCCGCTGCTCCACGCGCTCGCCCGCGCCGGCGCCAAGCATGTGACGCTGCCGGTGGACGGCACCAATCCGTTGACCCTGTTCGCCAACGTCAAACGGCTGGCCGAAGTGATTCGCGCAGAGAAGGTGGACATCGTCCATGCCCGCTCGCACGGAACGGCGGCGAGCGCCTGGTGGGCGGCACGACGCAGCGGTTGCCGTTTCGTCACCACCTTCCACGAGACCTACGGGGCGGGGAACAGGCTCGACCGCCGCCTCGCCTCGTTCCTGGCGAGGGGCGAGCGGGTGATCGCCGTTTCACGGTTCATTGCCGGTCATGTCCGCCGCGTCTACGGGGTCCCCGACTCGCGGCTTCGGATCGTTCCTCGCGGGATCGATTTCGACCGCTTCAATCCCTCGCGGGTCACGCCCGACCGGATCGTCGCCCTCGCCAATCGATGGCGGCTGACCGACGGTTTTCCGGTGGTGATGCTCGCAGGCGAGCTCGCCGAGGGAAAAGGGCAGACGGTACTCGTCAACGCCATCCACAAGCTGGGGCGACGCGACATCCGCTGCCTGCTCATCGGTTCCGACAAGGCCGACAAGGCCTATCGCGAAGGACTGGAGGCGCTGATCGGCCGGCAGGGTCTGGGCGGCGTGGTGCGGCTCATCGACCATTGTGACGACATGTCGGTCGCCTACATGCTCTCCGACGTCGTCGTCTCCGCGTCGACCGCGCCCGAGGCCTTCGGCCGCACCCTTATCGAGGCCCAGGCTCTCGGCCGCCTGGTCATCGGCAGCGACCACGGCGGGCCGCGCGAAACCGTGGTCCCCGGCCGCACCGGCTGGCTGACTCCGCCGGGCGACGCCGACGCTCTGGCCGCCGCTATCGGCACCGCGCTGACGCTCGCGCCGGAAGCCCGCGAACGGCTTGTCGAGGCCGCCGCCGCCCACGTCCGCGCAAATTACTCGAAGGAAGCCATGTGCCGGGCAACCCTCGCGGTCTACGACGAGGTCCGATAAGCCAGTGATCTGGCTTGACACGCCAAGACACAAGCCTAGATTGCCCAGCGATCAGAATTCATTGGATTCCGGCACGGACGGCAAAGATTTGGAACCCAGCGTTCAAACACGGCAACCGATTCGGATTACCCTTCCCGACGGCAGCGTCAAGGAGTACGCGGGACCGGTGACGGGCGCCGAAATCGCCGCCGACATCGGCCCGGGACTGGCCAAGGCGGCGCTGGCGGTCCGCGTCGACGGGGTGCTGCGGGATTTGGCCACCACCATCGAAACCGACGCGGAGGTGGCGATCGTCACCGCACGCGACGGCGACGCGCTGGAGTTGATCCGCCATGACGCCGCGCACGTGATGGCCGAGGCGGTGCAGGAGCTGTACCCCGGCACCCAGGTCACCATCGGTCCGGCGATCGAGAACGGCTTCTACTACGATTTTGCCCGCGACGAACCGTTCACGCCCGACGATCTGGCGAAGATCGAGGCACGGATGTGCGAGATCGTCGATCGAAACGAGCCGATCGTCCGCGAGGTCTGGGATCGAAACGAGGCGATCGCCCACTTCAAGTCGATCGGCGAGCACTACAAGGCGGAGATCATCTCCCAGATCCCCGAAGGCGAACCGGTCAGCGTCTACCGCCAAGGCAATTGGCTCGACCTCTGTCGCGGCCCTCATCTGCCGTCGACCGGCAAGCTCGGCAAGGCGTTCAAGCTGACCAAGCTGGCCGGCGCCTACTGGCGCGGCGATTCCCGCAACGAAATGCTCCAGCGCATCTACGGCACCGCGTGGTCCGACGAGAAGCAGCTCAAAGCCTACCTCCACATGCTGGAGGAGGCGGAAAGGCGCGATCACCGCCGGCTCGGCCGCGAGATGGATCTGTTCCATCTTCAGGACGTCGCCGCCGGGTCGGTGTTCTGGCACCCCAAGGGCTGGTCGCTCTATCGCACCCTGCAACAGTACATGCGTGGGCGGCTGGAGCGGGCGGGGTACGTCGAGGTCAACACCCCTCAACTCGTCGACCGCGGCCTTTGGGAGGCTTCGGGTCACTGGGAGAAATTCCGCGAGCACATGTTCACCGCCGAATCCGAGGATAGGGTCCTGGCGCTGAAACCGATGAACTGCCCGTGCCACGTCCAGATCTTCAAGCAGGGCATCACCAGCTACCGCAATCTGCCGCTGCGCATGGCGGAATTCGGCTCTTGTCATCGCAACGAGCCGTCCGGGGCGTTGCACGGGCTGATGCGCGTTCGTGCGTTCACCCAGGACGACGCCCACATTTTCTGCACCGAGGATCAGATCACCTCGGAAACCGAAGCCTTCTGCGATTTGCTGTTGAGCATCTACCGCGACTTCGGCTTCGACGAGGTGATCGTCAAGTTCTCCGATCGGCCGGAGAAGCGGGCGGGGTCCGACGAAACCTGGGACCGGGCCGAGAACGCGCTGCGGGAGGCGACGGCGGCGGCCGGGCTCGCCACCGAACTGAACCCGGGAGAGGGAGCGTTCTACGGTCCGAAGCTGGAATTCGTGCTGCGCGACGCGATCGGCCGCGATTGGCAGTTGGGCACTTTGCAGGTCGACTTCGTGCTGCCGGAACGGCTGGACGCCACATACGTGGGCGAGGACGGGTCGAAGCACCGCCCGGTGATGCTCCACCGTGCGATCCTCGGGTCGTTCGAACGCTTCATCGGCATTCTCATCGAGCATTACGCCGGGCGCCTGCCGCTGTGGCTGGCGCCGGTGCAGGCGGTGGTGGCGACGATCACCCGGGACGCCGACGACTATGCCCACCGCGTCCACGGAGAGCTGGTCGAGGCCGGTATCCGGGCCGAGCTCGACCTTCGCAATGAAAAGATCAACTATAAGATCCGTGAGCACAGCGTCGCCAAGGTCCCGGCGATCCTGGTCGTCGGCGCCCGCGAGCAGCAGGAAGGCACGGTCGCCGTGCGCCGCCTGGGCGGCCAGTCCCAAGAAATTCTTGCGCTTGAGTCGGCAATTGCTAGACTTTGCGAAGAGGCCGCGGGCCCGTTGGCGCGGAAATGACCGTGGTCGGCGGAAAACTGTTGTCGTGCGGCGAAAAAAGGATGCCTTGTTGATCGAGCACATCGGGACTAACGTCAGGGTCTTGCACCAAGCCATCCCCGGCGCCGGGGCAAGGGCAAACGGCGTTCCAGGCATTCGAGACATCTTTCATCCAGGCAGTTGGGGTTCGTCCGCGTTCGATCTGCGCGGCGGCGAGGTTAAAACGGCGTCGGATGATCCCGCGTGACGGGTCCGACGACGGTAATACCGCGGATCCTGTTCGGATCCGTCCGGCTTTTCCCGCTCGAATGTGGAAACGCTAGAGAGATTGGGGTGGTTACGCCTGCCGGCCGGCGAGCGGTCGAGGCGATTGTAGAGGAGGTTATTCGATAGCGAGAGTACCGTACAGTCAGTCGCCGTCCCGCGAGGGACCGCGCGTCAATAGCGAGATCGATACGCCGAATGTTCGGGTGGTCGACGAAAAGGGCGAGCAACTGGGGGTCATCTCCATCTCGAAGGCTTTGGAGTTGGCGGAAGCAGGCGGCACTCGATTTGGTCGAGGTGGCGCCGAGTGCCGATCCTCCCGTCTGCAAGATTCTCGACTACGGAAAGTACAAGTACGAGGCGCAAAAAAAGAAAAGCGAAGCGAAGAAAAAGCAGAAGGTCATCGACGTCAAGGAGATCAAGATGCGGCCGGGTATCGATGATCACGATTACCAGGTCAAGATGCGGAACATGCGCCGCTTTCTCGAAGATGGCGACAAGGTCAAGGTGACCATTCGGTTCCGCGGCCGCGAGATGGCCCATCAATATTTGGGCATGAACGTTCTCGACCGGGTCCGCGAGGAGCTGGATGAGCTGTCCAAGGTCGAGCAGTATCCGAAGATCGAAGGCCGCCAGATGGTCATGGTGATCGCGCCACGCTGACGGTGGCGTGACGGTCGGGGTATCGGGGTTGGCGCCTCGCCGGTGATGATCGGCGATGCGGCGACGCCTTGCAATTGGCGGACGTACCCTTTATATGCTCGCCGTCCTACGCGCTCGGAACAGCGGTCCGGCACGGGCATGCCCAGCCGCTCGAAGGCGTCTCCCGAGACAATAACCGAACAAAGAGCATCTGCCAGTTAAGGAGATCCAAATGCCCAAGTTGAAGACCAAGTCCTCGGCGAAAAAGCGGTTCAGCCTGACCGGCAGCGGCAAGGTGCGGGCCAACTTCGCCAGCAAGCGCCACAACCTGCGCAAGCGGCCGAAGAAGATGAAGCGCAAGGCGCGCGGCACGACGATTCTGTGTGCCGCCGACGCCCGCATCATCAAATCCTGCATGCCAAACGCCTGAGGAGGACACACCATGGCACGCGTCAAACGGGGGGTGACCGCCCATGCCCGGCACAAGAAGGTGCTCGAGCGGGCCCGCGGATATCAGGGTCGCAACAGTACCTCGTTTCGGATCGCCCTCGAGCGGGTCGAGAAGGGGCTGCAGTACGCCTATCGGGACCGCCGTGCCCGCAAGCGTACTTTTCGTCGGCTGTGGATCCAGCGCATCAACGCGGCCGCCCGCCCCCACGGCCTCACCTATTCCCAGTTCATCAACGGGCTGACCAAGGCCGGCGTCGAGATCGACCGCAAGGTGCTGTCCGATCTGGCGGTACGCGAACCGGACGCTTTCGAGGCTTTGGTCCGCCACGCACAGGACGCTCTCGCCAAATAGGTCGGCCAATTCCCGGAAGTCACTTAGTGTTCTGGTTCCGGGAGCCCGACCGGGTGAACGGCTCCCGTCGCTCCAGGAGTTCGGCGCGAAACCCATGCAAGACCTGGAAACGCTGCGTTCGGAACTGATGGGCGCCGTCGGCGCCGCCGCCGATCTGGATGCCCTCGAGAACCTGCGTGTCGGCGAGCTCGGCAAGAAGGGCCGGATCACCGCGCTGATGAAGAACCTCGGGGCGATGGCCCCCGAGGAGCGCCGAACCACCGGTGCCGCGCTCAATGCGCTCAAGACCGAAATCGCCGCCGCCATCGAGATGCGCAAGACCGAACTCGCCGACGCCGAGCTCGATTCCCGGCTGATGGGCGAGCGCGTCGACGTCACCCTGCCGGTACGTCCCCAGTCGTCGGGGCGGATCCATCCGATCAGCCAGACGATCGACGAGGTCGTCGCCATCTTCGGGGAAATGGGCTTCGTCGTCGCCGAAGGGCCGGACATCGAGGACGACTGGTACAACTTCACTTCCCTCAACATCCCGCCCGAACACCCGGCGCGCCAGGAGATGGACACCTTCTACCTTCCCGAGGAGAGGGACGGGAACCGGATCGTGCTGCGCACCCATACCTCGCCGGTGCAGATCCGCACCATGCAGAAACAGCGGCCACCGCTCCGGATCATCGCCCCCGGACGCACCTACCGGTGCGATTACGACGCCACCCACTCGCCGATGTTCCATCAGGTCGAGGGCCTGGTGATCGACGAGGCCACCCACATGGGCCATCTCAAGGGGTGCCTGATCGAATTCTGCCGCGCCTACTTCGGGGTCGACGACCTGCCGGTGCGGTTCCGGCCGAGCTACTTCCCGTTCACCGAGCCTTCGGCCGAGGTCGACATCGGCTGCACCCGGGAAGGCGGAACGTTCCGCATCGGCCGCGGCGACGACTGGCTGGAGATCCTCGGCAGCGGCATGGTCAATCCCAAGGTTCTGGAGAACTGCGGCATCGATTCCAGTCGCTATCAGGGCTTCGCCTTCGGCATGGGCCTGGAGCGCATCGCCATGCTCAAATACGGAATTCCCGACTTGCGCACGTTCTTCGAGTTGGACCTCCGCTGGCTGCGGCACTATGGCTTTTCCGCCCTCGACGCGCCGAGCATGGTCGCAGGGGTGAACCCGTGAAGGTCACCCTCTCCTGGCTGAAGGATTACCTGGACACCACGGCATCACCGGAGCAGATCGCCGAGCGGCTGACGATGATCGGGCTCGAAATCGAGAGCGTGACCGATCGCGCCGCGGGTCTCAGGGACTTCGTCGTCGCCCGCGTCGTCGAGGCGCGCCGGCACCCCGAACGCCGACAAGCTCAGCGTCTGCACCGTCGACACCGGCAACGGCACGGTCGAGGTGGTCTGCGGCGCGCCCAACGCCAGGACCGGGATGAAGGGCGTGTTCGCCGCCTCCGGATCGTCGATCCCCGGCACCGGGATAACGCTGAAGAAGGCCTCGATCCGCGGTGTCGAGAGCAATGGCATGCTGTTGTCGGAACGGGAGATGGGCCTGTCCGACGAGCACACCGGCATCATCGAACTGGCCGACGATGCCCCGGTCGGCGCGCCGGCGGTGGAGGTCATGGGGCTCGCCGACCCGGTGCTCGACGTGGCGATAACGCCGAACCGGGGCGATTGCCTCAGCGTCTACGGGATCGCCCGCGAACTGGCGGCCGCCGGTCTCGGAACGTTGAAGCCGCTCGCCGTCGAGCCGGTGCCGGGCCGGGTCGAGAGCCCGATCCGGGTGCTGATGGAGTTGGACGCCGACAGCGCCGACGCCTGCCCGTACTTCGTCGGCCGTTTCATCCGCGGCGTCCGCAACGGAGAGAGCCCGCAGTGGCTCAAGGACAAGCTGCTCGCGGTCGGGCTGAGGCCGATCTCGGCCCTCGTCGACATCACCAACTATCTGACCCTCGACCTCTGCCGGCCGCTGCACGCGTTCGACGCCGACAAGGTGCGCGGCGACATCCATGTCCGCTTCGCCCGCCCGGGCGAGACGCTGCTGGCGCTGAACGGCCGCGAGTACACGCTGGATCCCGAGATGACGGTGATCGCCGACGACGCCGAACCCGAAGCCCTCGGTGGCGTCATGGGCGGCGAGCGCAGCGCCTGCACCGAGCAAACCGTCAACGTTTTCCTCGAGTCGGCCCTGTTCGATCCGCTGCGCACGGCGACCACCGGCCGCAAGCTCGGCCTGACCTCCGACGCCCGCTACCGCTTCGAGCGCGGCATCGATCCGTCGTTCCCGGCCGACGGCATGGAGATCGCCACCCGGCTGGTGCTCGAGCTTTGCGGCGGCGAGCCCTCGGATCTGGTCGTCGCCGGCGGCGAACCGGCGTGGCGTCGGACGATCCCGTTCCGCCCCCGGCGCGTCCGCGAGCTTTGCGGCGTCGAGGTTGCGCGCCCGGAGATCGACCGGATCCTCGCGGCCCTCGGCTTTTCGGTCGAGGGGACCGGGGAAACGCTGAGCGTCGGCGTGCCGCCGTGGCGCAACGATATCGTCGGCGAAGCCTGCATCATCGAGGAGGTGGTCCGCATCCACGGCTACGAAAAGATCCCGACGGTGGCGCTGGAACGGACCTCCGCCCTGCCGCAGCCGGCGCTGAGCCCCGAACAGCGGCGCCGGGCGACCGCCCGCCGGGCGCTCGCCGCCCGCGGTCTGGTCGAGGCGATCACCTATTCGTTCCTGTCCTCCGCCCTCGCCGACCTGTTCGGCGGGGTGCCGGACTCGCTCAGGCTGGTCAACCCGATCAGCGCCGATCTCGACGTGATGCGGCCGGCGTTGCTGCCCAACCTGATCGCCGCCGTCGGCCGCAATGCCGATCGCGGCATCGCCGACGGGGCGCTGTTCGAGGTCGGCCCGCAATACGCCGGTTGCGATCCGGATGGTCAGGATATCGTCGCCGCCGGCATCCGTTCCGGGCGGACGGGACACCGCAACTGGGCGCAGCCGCCCCGCCCCGTCGACGTGTTCGACGCCAAGGCCGACGCCCTCGCCCTGCTCGACGCCATCGGCGCGCCGGTGGCGCAGCTGCACACCGCCGCCGAGGCGCCGGCGTGGTATCACCCGGGACGGTCGGGCGCCTTGTCCCTCGGCCCGAAGACGGTCCTCGCCGTGTTCGGCGAGATCCATCCCCGGGTGCTCCGGCGGATGGGGGTCAGGGGACCGGTGGTCGGTTTCGAGGTGTTTGTCGACCTGCTGCCGAAGCGGGGCGCGCGGCGCGGCGCGGCGAAGCCGCCGCTCAGGCTCGCGGCGTTCCAGCCGATCGAACGGGATTTCGCCTTTGTCGTCGACGCCGACGTGCCGGCGGAAGCCGTCGTCCAGGCGGCGCGCAAGGCCGACAGCGCGTTGATCACCGACGTGCGGGTGTTCGACCTGTTCGTCGGCGGCAGCCTCGGCGACGGCAAGAAGTCGCTGGCCGTCAATCTGGTGCTGCAGCCGACGGAGAAAACCCTCACCGACCCCGAGATCGCCGCCGTCGCCGCCAAGGTGGTCGCCAGCGTCGAAGAGGCCACCGGCGGCACCCTCAGGGCATAGCGGCCCTGCATGATTCCCTACACGACCAGGTCCCAGTAGGGACGGTCGCCGAAATGGCCGACGAGGAAATCGATGAAGCGGCGGACCTTGGTGGTCAGCATTCGGTTGGTCGGCCAGATCGCGTTGACGGCGATCTCAGGCGGTTCGTAGTCGGGCATCAGCCGGATCAGCCGACCGTTTTGCAGCTCCGGCCCGCAAATGAAGGTCGGCAGCAGCGCCACCCCCAGCCCGCCCAGCGCCGCCCTCATCAGCGCCTCGCCGTTGTTGACGCACAGGCGGGGCCGAACCTCGACCGCGTGTTCGCCGCCGGGACCGGACAGGCGCCAGCGCGTCCCGGTGGCGAGATAACCATAGTGCAGGCACCGGTGGCGGCTGAGCTCCGCCGGATGAACGGGCATGCCCGCTTCGTCGACATAGGCGCGTGACGCGCAGAGGACACGGCGCACCGGCGCCAGACGTCGCGCGGTCAGCGACGAGTTGGCGAGCGCGCCGATACGGATGCCGATGTCGTAGCCCTCGTCGATCAGATCGACGAAGCGGTCGTTCAGGGTGAGCTGCACCTGGAGCTTGGGGTTGCCCTGCATGAAGTGAACGACCGCCGGCGCCAGGTGCATGGTGCCGAAGGTCATCGGCGCGTTGATCTTCAG
Organism: uncultured Alphaproteobacteria bacterium; assembly: GCA_963772635.1. Classification (GTDB taxonomy): domain Bacteria; phylum Pseudomonadota; class Alphaproteobacteria; order Rhodospirillales; family Defluviicoccaceae; genus JAUXFS01. The sequence goes on along the minus strand of CAVYYK010000043.1, from coordinate 72,204 downwards.
CATGCCGGTCGGTTCGAGCTGCTGGCTTTGCAGCTCGGCGTTGGCGGCTTCGAACTCCGCGAGAATGCGCACACAGCGGTCGTTGAAAGGCGGCGCCCGGACCGGTGACGCTCAGCCGCCGCGTGGTCCGGTTGAGCAGCCGAGCCCCGAGATCCGCCTCGAGCGCGGCGATGCGTTTGCTGATCAGCGCACGCGACAGGCCGAGCTTGCTCGCGGCGGCGGTGAAGCTGCCGGTTTCGACTACGGTGACGAACGCCTTGAAGCCGTCGAGACGATCCATGACCGGCTCCCTATTGGCAATGATCCAAAGACAATCATGTTCCGTATTCGGCAATTGGCAACAGCTCTATTTGGCCCCCACTTCTTGAGAAAAGTGGAGAAGGAAAACCGAAATGATCACCATCAGACCCGGCGACGAGCGCGGCGTCGCCAACTTCGGCTGGCTCGACAGCCGCCACAGCTTCAGCTTCGGTCACTACTACGATCCGAACCACATGGGGTTCGGCGTCCTCAGGGTGATCAACGAGGACCGGGTCAAGCCCGGAGCCGGGTTCGACACCCACGGCCACCGCGACATGGAGATCATCTCCTATGTTCTCGCCGGCGCCCTCGAGCACAAGGACAGCCTCGGCACCGGCTCGGTGATCCGCCCCGGCGAGGTGCAGCGGATGACCGCCGGCACCGGCATCCGCCACAGCGAGTACAACCCGTCGAAGACCGATCCGGTGCATTTCCTGCAGATCTGGATCCTGCCGGAGCGCGACGGCCTGGCCCCCGGTTACGAACAGAAGACGATCCCCGACGCCGACAATCCCGGACGGCTTCGCCTGATCGGATCGCGTGACGGCCGCGACGGTTCGGTGACCATCCATCAGGACGTGGACCTCTACGCCGGCTTGTTCGGCGCGGGCGAGAGCGCGCGGCTCGATCTTCGTCCCGGCCGCGGCGCCTGGGTTCAGGTCGCGCGCGGCGAAGTGGACGTCAACGGCGCGCGGCTCGGCGCCGGCGACGGCGCCGCGATCACCGATGCCGAAGCCATCGAAATCGAAGGACGGAAGAGCGGGGAAGTCCTCGTCTTCGACATGGCGGCCTAGCACCGCTCTACCCATCCACCCCAGTCAAGGAACTAACCGATGAACGACGCGACCATCCTGAACGTCCTCGGCATCTCCGGAAGCCTGCGGCGCAACTCCCTGAACTCGGCGGCATTGCGTGCCGCCCAGGCCCTGGCGCCGGACGGCATGCGGATCGACATCGTCGACCTCTCCGCCATCCCGCTCTACAACGAAGACGTCAACGAGAAGGGAAAGCCCGAGCCGGTCGCGGAGTTCCGCCGCCGGATCGCCGAGGCCGACGCGGTGCTGATCGCCACCCCGGAGTACAACTATTCGGTCCCCGGCGTGTTGAAGAACGCCATCGACTGGGCGTCGCGCCCGCCCGAGCAGCCGTTCGACGGCAAGCCGCTGGCGATCTTCGGCGCCAGCCCGGGCCGGCTCGGCACCGCCCGCGCCCAATATCACCTGCGTCAGACCTTCGTGTTCCTCAACGCCCTCGTGCTCAACCGGCCCGAGGTGATGATTGCCGGCGCCCATACGCTGTTCGACGACGCCGGCACCCTGACCGACGAGACGACCAAGAAGTTCATTCGCGACCTCCTCGACTCCCTCGCCCGCTGGACCCGCCAACTCCAGGCCGGCTCGAAGTAGACGGCGTTCGGCAACATCCCAGCGAGAATAGATACGCCAATTCGTATATACGATTGAAAACATATATGGATTGGCGTATGCTTTTCCTATGAGTATCAACTCACGGAATTTCCTCGGCGCGCTGGCCGATTCGACGCGGCTTCGATCGCTGATCCTGATGTGCCGCGAGCAGCCGCTTTGCGTCTGCGAGCTTATCTGGGCGCTCGACGTATCCCAGCCGAAGATGTCTCGACATCTGGCCGCGCTCCGCGACCGCGGCATCGTCGAGGATCAGAAGGTGGCCAACCGCGTGTTCTACCGCCTGAGTCCGACATTGCCGGAGTGGGCCGTCTCGGTGTTGCGAAATATTGCCGACGGTACCGAACAAGACCCGGAATTCATACGCGATCGGGAGCGTCTCGAAGCCATGCCTGATCGTCCGGACCGGCCCAGAGGTCATGGCGACCCATGGACAGCGGGCATGGGAGGCAGTCACCCGTGCCTATTGACTGGAAGACCGAAGGTCGAATCCTGCTCGCGCTGACCGCCGTGTTTTTGGCGGCCCTGTGGATGCCGGTGGGAGTGCCGCGCTTCGACGGTGCGGTTCATGAGGCCCTGGCGCTCATGCAATGGTACGCCCGGGAGCATGTGGTTCTCTGTCTGCTTCCGGCGTTCCTCATCGCCGGCGCGATGGCGGTGTTCGTAAGCCAGGGCGCGGTCATCAAGCATCTCGGCGCCGACGCCAACAAGATCGTCGCCTACGGCGTGGCCTCCGTTTCCGGAACGATTCTCGCCGTGTGTTCCTGCACCGTACTGCCGCTGTTCGGCGGCCTTTACAAGCGGGGTGCCGGTCTCGGCCCCGCGATCGCCTTCCTCTACTCCGGCCCCGCCATCAACGTGCTGGCGATCATCCTCACCGCCAAGATCCTCGGTGCCGAACTTGGACTCGCCCGTGCCGTCGGCGCCATCCTTTTCGCGGTGGTGATCGGCGTCGCCATGCACCTGCTTTATCGTCGCGAGGAAGCGGAAACGGCGGCAGCGCGGAGCGGACCTCTCGCGCTTCCGGAAGAGGGCGGCCGGTCGACCGCCGATACAGTTTTGTTCTTCGCCCTGATGATCGGCATCCTGGTGTTCGCCAACTGGGCGCAAGCCTCGGCCGAGGACAGCGCGGTTTGGCGCGCGGTCTACGAATGGAAATGGCCGGTGACCGCGGCCCTCGCGGCCGTCTTCGCCCTGGTTCTGGTGGTTCGCTTCGACTGGGACTGGCGATACACCCTGATGCTGGCGGCCGGAGTGGCGGCGCTTGCCGTCGCCGTGCCCGAGCATCCGCAGGTCCCGTTCGCGGCGGGGATCGTTGGGGTCGCGGCGCTCGCCGCGCGGCAGCCCGGTGAAGGACAGGAGTGGTTCGAGCAGAGCTGGGGCTTCGCCAAACTGATCCTGCCGTTGCTGTTGGTGGGCATCCTGGTCGCCGGCTTCATGCTCGGCCGACCGGGACATCAAGGCGTTATTCCGTCGGAGTGGGTGGCGGCGGCCGTCGGCGGCAACTCGTTGGCCGCCAACGCTTTTGCATCGGTCGTCGGCGCGCTGATGTATTTCGCCACCCTGACGGAGATCCCGATCATACAGGCCTTGCTGGGCGCCGGCATGGGCAAGGGCCCGGCCTTGGCGCTGCTTCTTGCCGGACCGGCGCTTTCGCTGCCGAACATGCTGGTCATCCGCGGCATCCTGGGGACCGAGAAGACTCTCGTCTACGTGGCGCTGGTGGTGGTCATGGCGACCATCTCGGGCCTGATCTTTGGTACGTTCTGGGGTTAAAGGAGATTTGCTATGGTTGACATCAAGATCCTTGGAAGCGGCTGCGCCAAGTGCGTCAAGCTCGCCGAAAATGCGGAGACCGCCGCGAAGGAATTGGCTCTCGACTACAGCGTCGAGAAGGTCACCGACCAAAACGCGATCATCGACGCCGGCGTCCTGATGACCCCGGCGCTGATGGTCGATGGAGTTGTCAAGTCCTCGGGCAAGGTGATGACCGCCGACCAAATCAAGGCGCTGCTCGGCTGATCCGGTAAATTGCGATCGAAGAACGAATCGCCGGAGTCTGGAAGCGACTTTTCGCGAATTTGGCGCTAATCTGGATCGTCGTTTCGCCGAGACCATCGGCGCGACCCACGGCGCCATTCGGACCGCCTATCGCAAGCGACAGGAGCATTCGGAGCACGTCGCGGCCGAAATCCGACGGCTGAACCGAGCGGTTGCGGACGTGCAAGCGCTTCGTAACGATCTCGGCCAACTCGTCACGAACATCGATAGGGGAAGGAAAGAGTCATGAGCCACAAGATCACGTCCGTTCGGGCCCAGGAAATTCTCGATTCTCGCGGCAATCCGACGGTGCGCGTGCACGTCGAGCTGGATTGCGGCGTTTGCACCTCGGCGTCGGTGCCGTCGGGGGCGTCCACCGGGGAAAACGAGGCGGTCGAGCTGCGCGACGGCGACAAGGGCCGCTACGGCGGCAAGGGCACCCTCAAGGCCGTCGCCAACGTCAACGACCAGATCGCTCCCGCCGTCCTCGGTCTCGACCCGACCCGGCAGGGCCAGATCGATCTGATGATGATCGATCTCGACGGCACGCCGACCAAATCCAAGCTCGGCGCCAACGCCATTCTCGGCGTCTCCATGGCCGTCGCCAGGGCGGCGTCGGAAGCGATGAACCTGCCGCTCTACGCCTATCTCGGCGGCGTCGGCGCGCGGCGCCTGCCGGTGCCGCAGATGAACATCATCAACGGCGGCAAGCACGCCGACAACAGCGTCGATCTGCAGGAATTCATGGCGATGCCGATCGGCGCTCCCAGCTTCGCCGAGGCGTTGCGCTACGGCGCCGAGACCTTTCACGCCCTCAGCGGCATCCTCAAGAAGCGGGGATACGCCACCGGCGTCGGCGACGAGGGCGGTTTCGCCCCCAATCTCAAGAGCAACGACGAGGCCTGCGAGGTGATCGTCGAGGCGATCGAGGCCGCCGGCTACACCCCGGGCAAGGACGTCGCCATCGCCCTCGATCCCGCCGCCAGCTCGTTCTACGAGGGCGGCGCCTACGATTTGTCGAAATCCGGCCAGGGCCGCAAGACCAGCGCCGAGATGACCGAGCTCTATCGCGGCTGGATCGACCGCTACCCGATCGTCTCGATCGAGGACGGCCTCGACGAAAACGACTGGGCGGGGTTCCGCGAGCACACCGCGGCGCTGGGCGGCAAGATCCAGATCGTCGGCGACGACCTCTACGTCACCAACACCAAATTCATCAAACGCGGCATCGCCGAGGGTTCGACCAACGCGGTGCTGATCAAGCTCAACCAGATCGGCACCGTCACCGAGACCATCGAGGCGATCGATATGTGCCGCAAGGCCGGCTGGGGCTTCGTCATCTCCCATCGCTCCGGCGAGACCGAGGACGCGTTCATGGCCGATTTCGCCGTGGCCATGGGCGGCGGCCAGATCAAGAGCGGTTCGGCCAGCCGCAGCGAGCGGATCGCCAAGTACAACCGGCTGCTGGAGATCGAGCGCGAACTCGGCGACGCCGCCGTGTTCGGCAACCCGCTGCGCCTAGGAGGCCGACTGTCGGAAACCGATCGGGGACGGCGTCGTCCGGATGCCGCCCCGGTCTTTTTTTGGCTGACGCGGTCCTCGACCATCTTGCACGCCGTTCCATATTTCGACTATTGTCGAAATATGGAAGAAACAGCTGCCGTCGCCGCCTTCTGCCGCCCTTGCCCAGGAACACCGGCTGAGGGTGTTCCGGCTGCTCGTCCAGCGGGGGCCCAGCGGGCTGCCGGCGGGAGAGATCGCCGAGCGCATCGGGGTTCCGCCGTCGACGTTGTCGCATCACCTCGCCCATCTGGAGCGCGCGGATCTGCTGCGGTCGTGGCGGGTCGAGCGGCGGATCTTCTATGCCGTCGACCTGGAAGGCACCCGGCGGCTGCTTTCGTTCCTGACCGAGGACTGCTGCCAGGGCCACCCGGATCTGTGCGGCGACCTCGTCGGTGCGACCCGCGTTTGCAACAGCTGAGGGAGAATAACCATGGCCGAACGGGCGCGCGACACCGTCTACAACGTGCTTTTCCTGTGCACCGGCAACTCGGCGCGCAGCGTCCTCGCCGAGAGCATCCTCAACCGTGCTCGGCGCCGGCCGGTTCAAGGCGTTCAGCGCCGGCAGCCATCCGACCGGACGGGTCAATCCCCACGCCATCGCGCTGCTGAACCGGCTGAATTATCCGACCGACGGTCTCCGCTCGAAATCGTGGGACGAGTTCGCGGCGCCGGGCGCGCCGGGGCTCGATTTCGTCTTCACCGTCTGCGACAACGCCGCCGGCGAGGTCTGTCCCATCTGGCCGGGCCAGCCGATGACCGCCCACTGGGGGATTCCCGATCCGGCCGCGGTCGAGGGGACCGACGCGGAAATCGCCGCCGCGTTCGCCGACGCCTACCGGATGCTGGAGCGGCGGATCGGCATCTTCACCAATCTGCCGCTGGCATCGCTCGACCGGCTCGACCCTGCAGAAGCGGCTCGACGCCATCGGCGGCGCCGAGGGTTCGACGAGCAGCGCGGCGGAATAGCCGAACGGAGCACCAACATCATGACCGTCAAGGAGATGACCACCTCCCCCGGAGCCGCGCGGGAAAACAAGGCGGCAAGAGCCGGGCTCGGCATCTTCGAGCGCTATCTGTCGGTGTGGGTGGCGTTGTGCATCGTCGCCGGCATCGCCCTCGGCCACTGGTTCCCGGGGCCGTTCCAGGTCATCGGCGGCGCCGAGTTCGCCCAGGTCAATCTGCCGGTGGCGGTGCTGATCTGGCTGATGATCATCCCGATGCTGCTCAAGATCGACGTCGGCGCCCTGCACCGGGTCAAGGAGCACTGGCGCGGCATCGGCGTGACGCTGTTCATCAACTGGGCGGTGAAGCCGTTCTCGATGGCGCTGCTCGGCTGGCTGTTCATCGGCGGACTGTTCCGCCCGTGGCTGCCGGCCGACCAGATCGAAAGCTACATCGCCGGGCTGATCATCCTCGCCGCCGCGCCATGCACGGCGATGGTGTTCGTCTGGTCCAATCTCTGCGACGGCGAGCCCCACTTCACCCTCAGCCAGGTGGCGCTCAACGACACCATCATGGTGTTCGCCTTCGCGCCGATCGTCGCCCTGCTGCTCGGGCTGTCGTCGATCGTCGTGCCATGGGACACCCTGGTGATCTCGGTGGTGCTGTTCATCGTCATCCCGGTGATCGTCGCCCAGCTTTGGCGCCGCGCCCTGCTCCGACGCGGCGAGGAGGCGTTGCGGCGGACCCTCGCCAGGCTGTCTCCGGTCTCGCTGGTGGCGCTGCTCGCCACCCTGGTTCTCCTGTTCGGCTTCCAGGGCGAGCAGATCCTGCGCCAGCCGCTGGTCATCCTCCTGCTCGCCATCCCGATCCTGATCCAGGTCTATTTCAACTCGGGGCTGGCCTACCTGCTCAACCGCCGGTTCGGCGTCGCCCATTGTGTCGCCGCGCCTTCGGCGCTGATCGGCGCCTCCAACTTCTTCGAGCTGGCGGTCGCCACCGCCATCGTCCTGTTCGGCTTCGACTCCGGCGCCGCCCTCGCCACCGTCGTCGGCGTCCTCGTCGAGGTGCCGGTCATGCTGTCGGTCGTCCGCATCACCATGGCCACCAAGACCTGGTACGAACGGGCGGCGTGAGTCTCCCCCGCCGCCCGAAGCTGCTCATTTCTACAGATCGTTGATCTCGCGGTGGACGCGGTAGGCTTCGGAGGTGACGTAGGCTTCAATCCCGCGCAACCTCTGTTCCTGCTCACGGAATTTGTGGCGGAGCTCGGAGAACTTGCGCGCCGGATCGACGCGGACGTCGCGCCAGAAGTGCTCCTCGTCCTTGTTCTCGTAGAGGTGCTCCGGCATCTTGGGGAGCAGCATCGCGAGCAGGAAATAGCCGATGATCGTCGGCGGCGGAAACATCAGCAGCCCGCCCACCCACAGCACCCGCACCACCCAGCGCTGGACCCCGAAGTAGTCGGCGATACCGGCGCAGACGCCGAGGATCATCCCGTCGCGGCGGTTGCGGTAGAGCCGGCTCGGGCTCGGTCGGTCGTTCGGTTCGGTGTTCCAGATCATATCTGCTTCCTCCAGTCGGGCACGTCGGCATCGAGAATCCGCTCCAGGGTGTTGATCCGGGTCTCCAGCTTCGGCGCCAGCTCCCACAACTCGGCGAGCATCTTCTCGTCCTCCGCCGACAGGGTCTTGGCGGTCCGCCACCGGGTGACGTAGTGGCTGATGATCCACACCGGGGCGACGATCAGCAGGAATATGACCAGCGGAACGTGCAAGAAATCGATCATCTATCGGGCGCTCCTTTCGCAGCTCACTTGGACTCGGCTGGAGTATCGCCCTTGGCGATCCGCGCCTTCAACGCCGCCAGCTCGTCCTCGATCGCCGCGTCCGTCTCCAGTTCGGCGAACTCGTCGTGCAGCGTCTTCGGGCGACCCATGTCGTAGGCCTCGACCTGGCCCTCGGTTCGCTCGATCCGCCGTTCGACATGCTCGAACCGGGTGAGCGCGTCCTCGACCCTGGGGTCGTGGATTTGCCGGCGGGTGCGCAACCGGTTGGACGCCGTCTCGTGGCGCGCCTGCATCGCCTTCTGCTTGGCCTTGGTCTCGCGCAGCTTGGTTTCCAGCTTGGCGATGTCGGTGTCGCCATGGGCCAACGCCGCGTCGAGCGCGTCGCGCTCCTCTTCGAGCGCCCTCGCCGCCTCGGCCAGCTTGGCCTTTTCGATCAACGCCGCCTTCGACAGATCCTCGCGGCCCTTGCGCAGCGCCAATTCGGCCTTGCGGTCCCATTCCGCCTGGGCTTCCCGATAACGCCGGTGCCGGCGCTCGGCCTCCTTGCGCTCGGCGATCGTCTTGGCGGCGGTGGCCCGGACCTCGACCAGGGTCTCCTCCATCTCCTGGATGATCAGCCGAATGATCTTCTCCGGATCCTCGGCGCGATCGAGGATCGCATTGATATTGGAATTGATGATGTCGGTAAGCCGCGAAAAGATACCCATGATCCTCAACCTCCTTCGGTGTCCTTGATGGCGGCCTCGGGCCGATGGCCGGCCGCCACTCCTGACCACCTAAAAGCACATCCCGTGCCAACCCATCGAATTTTTCGCTAACATATTGAAACAGAGCTGAAAAATGACGCCTTTGGCGATCCCACGACGCCAATCGGCTTGTTGCACAAAAAGTTACTATTTATTATATTTCACTATTAAGTATCAAATTTCGTTACATTGCATGGCTTCATCGACACCCGACCTGCCGCCGCTGATCGGCCAGTCCCGACCGTTCCTCGAGCTGATGGAGCAGGCGTCTCGCGCCGCGCCCCTGGACCGGCCGATCCTGATCATCGGCGAGCGGGGCACCGGCAAGGAGCTGATCGCCGCCCGCCTGCACTACCTCTCCGGGCGCTGGGAGCGGCCGCTGGTCAAGCTCAACTGCGCCGCCCTGCCCGAGACCCTGCTCGAGACCGAGCTGTTCGGCCACGAGGCCGGCGCCTTCACCGGCGCCGTGCGCCGCCGCGCCGGACGGTTCGAGCGGGCCGACGGCGGCAGCCTGTTCCTCGACGAAATCGCCAACGCGCCGCCGGCGGTCCAGGAGAAGATCCTGCGTGTGGTCGAATACGGAGAGTTCGAGCGGGTCGGCAGCAGCGCCACCATCGGCTGCGACGTCCGGGTGATCGCCGCCGCCAACGTCGACCTGCCGACCGAGGCCGCCGCCGGACGCTTTCGCCTCGACCTCCTCGACCGGCTCGCCTTCGACGTGCTCACCGTCCCGCCGCTGCGCGCGCGGCCCGACGACGTGCCGGTCCTCGCCGAGCATTTCGCCCGGGCGATGGCTTTCGACATGGGCTGGGAGCGGTTCCCCGGGTTCGCCGAGCCGGCGATCGCCGAAATGGCCACCTATCCCTGGCCCGGCAACGTGCGCGAGCTCAGGAACGTCGCCGAGCGCGCCGTCTATCGATGGCCGGACCCGGACAGACCGGTCGCCGCGGTGCAGTTCGACCCGTTCGAGTCTCCTTACCGGCTGGGCGAGCCGCCGGCGCCGTCGGCGGAACCACCCGGGCGCGACGCCGCCAAGACCACCGCCTTCCAGACCACCGATTTCGAGGCCGCCGTCGGCCGCTTCGAGCGGGAGCTTCTCGAACGGGCACTGGCGGCCGCCCGCTACAACCAGAAAGCCGCCGCCCGCAGCCTCGGGCTCGGCTATCACCAGTTCCGCAACCGCCTGCGCCGCCACGATCTCTTGAAAAAAGCCGCCGGCCATGGTTGAAGGTCGGACCGGAACTTGAAACACTGAACCGCGACAACTCATCGGAGAAAGGGCACGACCATGACGGAACCGGGCACGCCGCCGGTGATCGGCATCATCGGCGGCAGCGGCATCTACGACGTCGAGGGGCTGGAAGGGGCCCAATGGGTGCCCGCCGTCTCCCCGTTCGGCACGCCGTCGGACGAGCTGCTGGTCGGCTTCCTGGACGGCCAGAAGATGGTTTTCCTGCCCCGCCACGGCCGCGGCCACCGGATTCCGCCCAGCGAGCTCAACTCCCGCGCCAACATCGACGTGCTCAAGCGCGCAGGTGTCACCGAGGTGATCTCGCTCAGCGCCTGCGGCTCGCTGCGCGAGGAACTGGATCCCGGAACCTTCGTCATCGTCGACCAGTTCATCGACCGTACTTTCGCCCGGGAGAAAAGCTTCTTCGGCACCGGCCTGGTCGCCCACGTAGCGATGGGCGAGCCCGTATGCTCCCGGCTCGGCGACGCGATCGAGGCGGCGGCCCGGGCGTGTGGGATCAAGACGGCGCGTGGCGGCACCTACCTGGTGATGGAGGGCCCCCAGTTCTCCACCCTCGCCGAGTCCAACCTCTACCGGTCGTGGGGCTGCGACGTCATCGGCATGACCAACATGCCCGAGGCCAAGCTCGCCCGCGAGGCCGAGATGTGTTACGCCACCGTCGCCATGGTCACCGACTACGACTGCTGGCACCCGGACCACGACCACGTCACCGTCGACGCGATCATCCGGGTGCTGATGGCCAACGCCGACCGCGGACGGGCGCTGGTCAAACGGCTGACGCCGGGTCTCGCCGGGCGCACCGTGGCCTGCCGCCAGGGGTGCCACACCGCGCTCGCCGCCGCGCTGATCACCGCGCCCGAGGCCCGCGACGAGGCGCTGGTCGCCAAGCTCGACGCCGTCGCCGGGCGGGTACTCGGCCGTGAAGGTTGAAGGCCGCCCCACCCGCAGCATCTGGCCCGCCGCCGACGGCGGGGCGGTGGAGATCATCGACCAGACCCGGCTGCCGCACGCGTTCGTCGTCGTCCGCCTGGAGACCCTCGACGACGCCGCCCGGGCGATCCGCGACATGCTGGTCCGCGGCGCACCGCTGATCGGGGCCACCGCCGCCTATGGGATCTGCCTCGCCGCCCGGCGGGACCCATCCGACGGCGCGCTACGCGCGGCCGCCGAGACGTTGCTGGCGACCCGGCCGACCGCGGTCAATCTGCGCTGGGCGTTGGACGAGATGCTGGCGGTGCTGCTCCAGCTTCCGCCGGAGCGGCGCGAACAAGCCGGCTGGCGCCGCGCCGCCGAGATCTGCGAAGAGGACGTGGCGATCAACGAGGCGCTCGGCGAGCACGGCCTCGGGCTGATCCGCGACGCCTGGGAGGCCAAGGGGCGCAAGGGGCGCATCGACGTGCTGACCCACTGCAACGCCGGCTGGCTGGCGGCGGTGGACTGGGGCACCGCCCTCGCCCCCGTCTACAAGGCCTTCGAGGCGGGCATCCCCGTCCACGTCTGGGCCGACGAGACCCGGCCGCGCAACCAGGGCGCCGGCCTGACCGCGTGGGAGCTGGGCCAGCACGGGGTGGCGCACACGGTGATCGTCGACAACGCCGGCGGTCATCTGATGCAGCACGGGATGGTCGACCTCTGCATCACCGGCACCGACCGCACGACGCGGACCGGCGACGTCTGCAACAAGATCGGCACCTATCTCAAGGCGCTGGCGGCGAAGGACAACGGGGTGCCGTTTTACGTCGCCCTGCCCGGCCCGACCATCGACTGGACGATCCGCGACGGCATCGGCGAGGTGCCGATCGAGGAGCGCGACGCTGGCGAGGTCACCGAGATTACCGGACGCACCGCCGACGGCCAAGTCGTGTCGGTGGCGTTGACGCCGGAGAGCAGCCCCGCCGCCAACTACGCCTTCGACATCACCCCGGCGCGGCTGGTCACCGGACTGATCACCGAACGCGGCGTCTGCGAAGCCTCCGAAGCGGGGCTCGCCAGCCTCTATCCGGAGCGGGCGTGAGATGCCGTTTGTCTTTCCCAGAGGCCTGGCGGCTTTCGCGCTTGCTCTGCTGCTGACGGCACTCGGCCAGCCGGCGACGGCGCTCGACTGCCGGGATCGCGGCTTTCACTGGAGCGACGATCGAACCGGCGGTCAACCGGTTGCACGTCTTCTGCGGCGAAATCAGCAGGGGCCGGCCGAAGGGGTTTCATTCCACCCGGCTGATGGAAACGTCGGCGGTGGTGACGGGGGTGACCGGAAGGTCGAACGAGCGGGACGGAATCTACGATGCTTCCGTCCGCTTCCGCAACGATACCGCCAAGTTCTCCACCTTCTTCCCCGATGCCTGCACCGTCGATCAGGTGATCGCGTCGATCCATTACGCGGCGACCCACGTGGAGCGCGACCACCCCCAGTGGGGCAAGCTCGGCCCGTCGGCGCCGGAGCAGGACGGCGACGGCTACTGCGTCGACGACAACGGCGATCCGTTCGAGATCAGGATGGGGTTGCTGGCGGACGGCCGGGTGAACACCGCGTTTCCCAACTGACGGGAGGCCATGGGATAGGCGATGAGCGGCATTTTCCGCGATGACCGTGGCCGGCTGCGCGCCGTGCCCGGGGCCTTTCCACCGCTCCTCGCCGATTTCCTGGAGACCGATGTACGCGACAACCCGGGCCACTGCGACCGGCTTCTCGCGAGATCTCGCCGAGGCGCGCCGCGGCAAGCCGTTCGAAGCCTACGGCAACCTCTACGTCCTCGCCGCCGGGCCCGACGGCGCGGTGATCGAGAACGGCTCCGACGAAACCGTGCCGCCGGACGCCCCGTCTCTGGCTTTAACCCTCGATGAGCTTGAAGCCGCACTGAAGACTTGGCGCCGAGCACTCGGTTGAAGGTGTTTCGGCCGCCTGAGGCCAACACTCACTGATCGTGAGTGCTGGTATCAGTCTCGGTGAAGTTCGGCGCCTATTGATCTTAGGGGCACTCGGGGTCGTTGGAAGGTATGCAATACGTCCTGCAGTACTCCGTTCCGTCCGCTCGCATCCGGCAATGGGTATAGACTATCGGATTCTTGCTGACACGGAACAGGGTATCGCCGCTCACGTTGAGGATTGTTACCGGTCCCAACTCCCTGAGAGAGGAAATCTCGCCAACCTTGACCGTGTTCCCGGAATATGCCGGGTAGAAATCCACAACCGTTCCGTCTTTTCTGTAGGCTCTCAACAGAAACAAATTATCGCCGGTTTTGTCTCCAGCGACAAGCGACAACAGGTCGCCTTTGTTCGCGTCGGTAATCGCCCCCCCGCTTGTTTCGGAGTATTTCGGAACGTCGCTGCTAGCCGATACGGACCACGGCAATATGGTGAAGCAGACGGCTGCCGTGGCAATCATCATGGTGCCATATTTCCACGCAGCCGACAGGTTGAAGAACCTAAGAGCCTGTAACGCGGTCTGCAAGTTGGGCAGAAGTTTGATGGGTAGAGCATGCATGGTGTGTTCCTCCTTCTATTAAAGTGATGTTTTAGAAGTTCAGCGTCAGCCGAACGAGAATGGTTCTTTCCGGCAAGTAAGGACTGACGCTCGGTTCTCCGGCGAACTCGCGGAAGCCGTTGTCCTGGTAATTGAAGCTTTGATCGAACAGATTGGTCACCATCAGACTGACGAGTCCCCGCCTGTGCGGCATTCGATAGCCGACCGCAGCGTCGACCAGCACAACGCGGGTGTCAAAGTCCTTGAGAGTGGAGCTCTTTTGGTAGTTGACGTCCTGGTAGACATAAGTCCCACCGACGCCGGCGAAGAACCCCAAAGGACTAAAATAACGAACGGCGAGAGGAATTGTCAGGCTTCTCAATCGGTTCGGTACGTTCGTGGATAGATCCCCATCAAAGTCGAAATGTTCGTACTGCACCTGGCCGATGAGGGCCCAGTCGTCAAACGGTGTCCAGTTTATGTATGAGCTGAAATGGTTCTCGTGTTGGTCCTGGAAAACGGTCTTGTCCTTGTTTGCACTGAAACTGGGCCGGTCATAATCGCGCCGGGATATTTCCACGCCGCCGTAAAGGCCATCGGCAAGCGTCACGTCTAGACCAGCGGCATAACGCCAGACTCGGAACCGTTGGCATCGTCGAAGAACTGATTTAATCCCGCCACCTGGGTCGGTTCGATCGTTTGGTTGGCGACAAGAGCGGGTTTGATGGCGCGAAACACGGCGACGCGAAGGAGCAGGTCCTCCGTTATGTTCCATTGCAGTCCGAGCTTCGGGTTCAACTTTTCACGGCTATAATCGTCCTCGTCGTAGTCGACATAGCTGAAACCGATCGTCCAGGTCACGTCCTCGGGATAGGTGATGTTGGAATAAACATAGCCGCTGCCTTGTTCGGCACTTGAGTGCTCCTTAAACGCAAATGGAGTTACAATTGGTGGAAAACCGTTGATAATATCCGTTTCCGTTTCCGTAGTTTTTCTTCTGCGGTCTATATCATAGAGACCAAAACCGGCCGTTATATTTATTTGTCGCCCCTGATATACATACTGCAACTCCCCCTGATAGCCTTTTTCCTTGATACTTTCCTCAGTATCCAGCTCAAAAATAATAGGGATTACAGGATCGAACGTAGTGCTTTCGAACAATTTTTGTTTTGTATTTCTATCGTTATATATTCCTGATAGCACCAAATGTGAATTCGGGGCGAGGTCATAGCGCCCGCCCACGCGCGCCATGGTTCTGTTGTCGCTGCTTTTATCGTCGGGTGAATACAGGTCCGGATCGCCAATAAGTTCAAGGTCGCCGTTATCTGTCTGTCGCCGTCGGAATTCCGCCTGGATGTTGAACTCGGGCGTTACCGCAACCTGACCGTAGAAATCATAGATTTTGTGATTGACGTCGAAGTTCTCGCGAAAGCCGTCGGTCTTATAGTGAAACTGACCGGCGCTGACCGAAAACGGTCATAGAGCCCCGAGACGACGGCTTCGCCAGCCTTTGTGTCGTTGTTGCCGATCTCACCGGATATGTTGAGTTGCGCCTGATTGCGTTCGAACAGCGGCGTGAACTCCTCCAAGGCCCGGCGTCGGTCGGACCGCCGCCGGTGAAGATTTGAGATTGGTCTCGGCAGAGGCTGGGCTGCACCGGGTTGATGTTGATGTCCTGGAGCAACTGCGCCTGCAGAAGCTCGCTGACCCGGGAAATTTCTCGGCGCGGCTGGGTCGCGTAGATGTCCGACAGAAAACGGTGCGCGGCAGACGTTGGCCGGATCGTAGGCCAATGATTTCGCCGCCTCGTTGATGCCCAGCTGCTCGAACCCCAAATCGTCGTAGATTCGTGCCAGACTGGCGCCCGCGCGCGGCCCGGTCCTCGTCGAGAAGTTCGCGTGAGCGAAAGATCGCGCGGTTGTCGTTGAGGCGGATGGCCTCCTCGACGTCGCGCAGCGCCTCCACCGGCCGGTTCTCGGCTCTGTTTGAGGATCGCGTCGTAGAACCAGGGGGTCGGATCCTTGGGATCCAGTTCCTTGGCGATGGCGAACTGCTCGCCCGCCAGGTCGATCCCTCTCCGTGAATTGCGCCTCGAGAACATCGAGATAAGCGCCGGCTGTTGCCCGCTCCGCGAAATAGGCCTTGCCCAGATAGGCGCGGAGCAGCGCGTTGTTCGGATCCAGTCCCACCGCGATCTCGATCTCGCCTTCGCCCTTTCTTGAGATTGCTCTGCCGGATCTCGGCGAGTCCCAGGCCAAAGTGCGCGAGCGGGTCGGCGGAATCGAGCCGGATCGCTCGCTCGAATGCTTCCTTGGCGATTGCCGGACGAAAGGCCGCCAAGGCGGCGAAACCCTGCACGGTTTCGGTAAGGCTGAGGTCCGGTGACAACTCCGGCAGCTCTCCCCGCCGCTTCAAGAGCCCGACTCCGGTAACCAAGGGCGAGCCAAAGCTCGGCAAGCCGCGCCCAGGCCAACGCATCCTGCGGCTGCTCGTCGACGGCCTTGAGCAGCGTATCGCGCGCCGCCTCGAGTTGGAAGGTTGCCTGCTGCGCATACGACAGCGCGATTTTCGGCGGAACCGAGCCCGGAGCCAACTCCACCGCTCGCTCCGCGTCGGCGAGGGCCCGTTCGGTGTCGTTTTGGGCGACCGCGATCACCGCCCTCAGCGCATAGGCCAACCCGCATCAGGGATCCGCGGCAAGGGCATTGTCGATATCGACCGCCGCTTCGTCGACTTGGCCGACGTTGAGCAGAAGGGCCGCACGGTAGAGATGGTACGACGCCCCTCGCTCCGACCCCGGCACCGCGTCAAGCCGCGCGAACGCGCCGCAATATCGCCGCCGGACTGCCGAGCGCGAAAGCCTCTGCCACCGCCTTGGGAACATCGCGACGGGCGGGGTCGCCGGGATCCGCCTGCGATCGCCAGGATCGGCGGATAGTAAAGCGCCCACTGGACCGCATCGCGCGGCCGCACCATGACGACCGGCTCGGGGGCTTCGCCGGCACGGGCGACCACCGACTGGCCGCTCTCCACGTCGACGCGGCCGAAGGCATTGCTGGTCGCCACCGTGCCCTCGAACACGGTGACCCGTGTCTGGTCCGCCCCGACCCCGACGAAGAACTCGGTGCCTTCGACTGCCGCGTTGACAAAGGGCGTCTCGATTCGCAGAGCGCGCGGTTTGCGGCTGAAGAACTGGGCCGCCCCGTGAAGAAGCTGGAGCAGCGACGGTTCTGATTCCGGAACGCTGATCAGGTTCAGGGTGGTATTCTGATCGATGCGGATGATGGACTGATTGGCCAGGGCCAGTGCCGCCCGACTGCGGCTGCCGACCCGAATAGCGTCACCCGCGCAGAGACGGGTCTCCACCACTGCAGGGCGCCACCTCGCACCTGCTGCGCGCTGCACCTCCACAAGACCCTGAACGGAGACAATACGGCCGATCGAAGGAGCACACTGTTCGTCGGCCTTGGCGACTGCTAGAAACGCCAGGAAAATCAGCCCGTTGGCTGCAAAAAATGCCGCAACCCGCTTCGGTACCATCGCCCCCCGCAGCGCAATTCCCGACGTGTTATTGTTTCTCGAGCCGCTTCGCGGTTCACGTCGTATGATTGCTCGATTACGCGCCAGCAACAACTATAAATTAAGCTGCACTAAGGAGTGTAAAACTACTCATAACCCTTGACAATACGCAGGAAGCGATTCCGGTTGCATTCGAGCATTGTGTGCTTTTTTGGTGACACTTTCTGAGCCTTTACGGAATTCTCTGATCTCGAACTTCAAGCGGTCTATTTGGCGTCCATTTGGATGACCGCGCTCTCGTCGGGTGGCGGCGGCGTTGTCAGATAACGGCGACAGCGCTCGAGCAGAAACTGCGACGGTCCGTCGGCGGGGTGGTCGCGGAGGACCGCCTCGAACAGGTCGGCGGCGGCGGCCCACCGTTCGGCGCGGAACACGTCGAGGGCTTCGGCGAAGCGCTCGCAGACCCGCCTCTGGGTGTCGCTGGCGCGGTCCTCGGTCGCCAGGATCTCGACGATCGGCAGGGCGGCCGTCTTGCCGACGAGGCGGAACTGCCCGAGAGGTCGCACCAGCAGATCGTCGATGCCGTCGACCACGGACCCGGTCGCCAGGAGATGGGTGCCGACGTGCTTGTTCAGGCCCTCGACCCGCGAGGCGGCGTTGGCGATATCGCCGATGACGCTGTAGACGAAGCGCCCGCCGCCGCCGGAGTGGCCGACGAATACTTCGCCGGCGTGAAGGCCGATCCGCGTGGGCAGCATCAGCGGCGCGTGACGCTGGTTGAACCGGTCGATCGCCTCGATCGCCTCGACCGCCGCGCGGCACGCCTGGGCGCGCACCGCCGGTTCGGGTTCCGGGGAGGTCCAGGCGCACATCACCCCGTCGGCGCGGAACTCGCGGACATCGACCTGGTGGCGGTCGATGGGTTCGGACAGGGCGTCGAAGTACTCGTTGAGGAACGCCGCCGAGTCCCCCGGTGCCATGGTCTCCGACACGGTGGTGAAGCCCTGGGCGTCGCTGGCGAGGCAGGTGGCGTAGGCGACCTTGTTGATCGAGCGCGGATCGACGTCGCTGGCGGTCAGCACCCGGACCGCCGCCTGCGGCAGGTAGTAGCCGATCGCCCGGGTCGCCTGGCGGCGCCGGCGCTGGGCGAACAGGTACTGGCCGAGGGTCCCGGCGAACAGCGCCATCGGCACCTGCAACAGGAGCGGGATCGCCATCGGTGGCCAGACGTGGGCGCCGTTGAACGCGAGCTGGGCTGCAACGGCGTAGAGTACGACGGCGAAAAGCACAAGCGGTACCGCCGCGAGGGCCGGCAGCAGGGAGGCGCCGGCTCCCACAACGAGGCCGAGAACCAGCAGCATGGCGGCGGTCGTCGACGGCGAGGTCGGCCGAAGCGCGATTCCGGTGAGCATATTGGCGAACGCCGTCGCGGCGATCTCGACCCCGCTCAGTTCGATGCCGTCATCGCGCGAGAATACCGTGTAGAAGCCGTCCTCCTTCGCCGCGATCGCCAGTTCGGACCAGCCGACGAAAACGCATCTGCCGGCGAGGTCGAACCCGTCCGCCGCGGTCACGACGGCGTCGTCGGTAATCAGGACGTGATAGGGAATGGTCTTGATGTGACCGGGCGGTCCGTAGAAGTTCAGGTGGTAGCTGTCGTCGCCGCCGTAGAGGCGGGCGAGCGCGTCGAGCATGCCCTGCCGCCCTCCGTCGGCGCCGAACGCCAACCGATGATCGTTGCTGCGGTTGGCAGTCTCGGCGATCCTGAGGGCGAACTCCGGATGCTGCTTGAAGGTGGTACGCACAGTTCCGATCACCTCACGCAGTGCCGCCGCGTTGGTGAGCTCCGAGACGTCCTGGGGCAGGGTCTCGAGGCTCGGCGCGCCGACTTCCTGCAGCATCGCCCGCCATCGCTCGTAGGCGTCGAGCGCGTAGACCTGCAGGGCGACGGCGGGGAGCGTCGCCACGTCGCCGGCGCCCCGTTTGAACGCCCAGAACTGGCTGACCCGGGCCGGCACCCGCGGCAGCGGAAACGGCCCCAGCCCCCGTGCCGCCTCGGCCAGAAACGGCAGCGGCGGCCGCAGATGCTCCGTCGACACCCACGCGGTAAAGGTGCCGTCGGCGCCGGTCAGCGGCTGCAGCCGACGTTCCAGGTGCTCGAACAGCACCACCCGCCCGGCGTCGCGGATCGACTTCGCCAGGGTGGCGTCCTCCACCGGGTTACCCGGCGCATCCAGGATCAGGTCGAAGACGATCACCGATGCGCCGTGGCGGACCAGGGTGTCGATCAGCCGGGCGTGCAGCGACCGGGGCCATTTCCGCGGCTGCGGCGGAAGCCCGAGGGCATCGGCGGACGCCCGGTCGATGCCGACGACCGCGACCTCGCGCGGCGGATCGACCGGGCCGCGGACCTTGAACAGCCAGGTCAGCCCGACGGTCTCCTCGAAGGCCATGCCGAGCGGCGTGAGCGCAAACAGGGCGCCGGCGGCGCCAATGACGGCACCGAGGAGGAGGCCCTTGCCAAGTCGACCGATCGTCATGTTACGCGGCTTACCGGTTCTCGGTTTTGCGGGCGGGCAAATCGGCGCGGTTCTCGCACCGGTCCCGTCGGAAGCCCGCCCGAAGCTCCCTGTGAAAACGTGCTCTTTCGAGAGTCTGTAGAACATCCCGCGTTGTTGCAACCCGTCCGTGAACGTTCGGCGTCCGATCCCCGCGGATCCGCCGAAACCTCCGCCCGATGCTATCGATCATGCACCACGGTCCCCCTCCGGGTGTTATGAACTGGATCACACTCGGTTGGGATTTTGTCGGGGAGGGCAATCGTTCGGGCGTGTCGAGAGTCTTTGCGGACGGCGCCCTTCAATATCATCTCTAGAGGAATGCGAAGCTGCTTGTGGCTTCGATTTGGGATGTGTGAACGATGAACGGTTTGTCGAAGCGCGCCGTGGCGGCTGGTGCTGGCGGCTCTCACGGTCGCCGCGTGCACCGACGGCCCGCGGACCGGCGTCACCTCCAAGGCCCCCGATACCCGGCAGTTCGTCACCACCTCGTTTCCGCTGTGGGTCGAGGTGCAGGGCGCCCCCTACGGCGCCCAGGCCGAGGGCGTCGACGAAACGATCACCCAGGCGATGAAGCAGGCCTACACGTGGAACCCGGCCGCCGAGTTCACCACCGACCCGGACAAGGCCCGTGGCAAGTCGCCCAAGGTGGTGATGACCTTCAACGGCGCCGCCGGCACCGGCAGCCGCGAGCAGTGCGAGGATCGCTCCGAGGGCGGCGGCCCCCTGCCCGGAGGGCGGGTGGAGGTGGTCGCGACCCTGTGCAGCCTGGGCGACTCCCTCGCCAACGTCCGCGGCAGCATCGCCCAAAGCGAGGGCCCGGCCGACCCGCGGTTCGCGGCGCTGATCCGTCAGGTCACCATCGGACATGTTCCGCACCGACTTCGACGGCGACCGTTCGGGGATACGGATCTCCGGCGGCAGTGGCGGAGGGGTCGGCATCGGCGTCGGCATCGGCGGCGGCGGGGGGGTCGGCATCGGGGTCGGCAGCGGCGGTGGCGGCGGGATCGGCGTCGGCTTCTGATCGACGCCCCGGTGACGTCACCGCCGCGCGGAGACCTGTGCCGACGCTCAGTAGAGCGCCACCGGGTTGCCCGGAGAACCAGTCGCGCCCTTCATCTTGAGCGGCGACCAGACGAACAGGAACTCGTAGGCCTTGTCCGCGAGAAGCTGCGAGAAATCGAGGTTCTCGAGGTTCCAGATCCCCCGCTGGGTCATCATCTTGATGTGACACTCGAAGGGTTGGTCGTTCTCGCCGCCGAACCCCGGCCCCACCGCTTCCGAACCCCAGGTGTCGGAACCCCAGAGAATGATCTTGCGCCCGGCCAGATACTCGCAGCCCGACAGCCCGAACCCGGGCTCGCCCGAATTGAACTTGGCGATGCGCTGTTGTTTCTCCTCGGCACTGAAGGTGTCCCAGTCGTCGGGGTCCCAGAGGTCGCCGTGGCCGGTGTAGAGGAACACGCAGTCGCCCTCCTCGATCGGTTTCAGCCCCTGGCGCTCGACCATCTTGCGGATGTCCTCGTCGCTGACGATGCCGGGATCCGATTTTTCCCTGGATGTCGGGATCGGCAGCGGGCCGCCATCGTAGGCGACGCCGTCGAGCAGCACGCCGCGACAGACGAAGCCCTTCTCGGCCACATGCTCGACGCCCAGCGGCCCCAGTCCATAGGCCGTCACGTCGGCGTCCTCGAGGAACCGGCCGTTGTAGAAGAAGTGCCCCTTCGAGGTGACGACGCCGATGTGCCCGGGACCGTCGAACTGGGTCCCGATCTGGCCGATCTCGGCCGCCAGGTACTCGTCGTTGTAGACCAGCTCCCGCGGACCATCGTACTGGTTTGCCGCAGTCGAGCGTGACAAGCTGCCGACCTGTCCCTATATCCTATCCATCATTCGGCAGAGGCAATGGCTCTGAAATTTTGTTAGCCCATCGGGAGCGCCCACACGCGGCGAAAGGGGGCATTGTGCTTGACAAACTGAGGAAGAAATCGATGCGATTGGATTGTATTTGCCTGGAGAAGACGCTCGCTGTCACGACCGTCGCTCTGGGCGCGGCACTCATGCTTTCAGCGCCTCTTCCCGCCGCGGCGCAAGTCTCTGAAGCGACGATCAAGTCCCTGTCGGCTCCCGACAAGATCGACACGCGTATCGGTATGCTCGAGTTCAAGGACGGCGTGCCGAGCGACAAGACCGCGCAGACGGTTTACGACACGCTCGACTTTACCCGCGCGCTCAACGTCTACAACAACAGCTTCCGCGGCGCCTCGGCCCTCGGGCTGGTCAAGGGGTTTCAGGCGCTGGGTGCCGGCAGCGGCGACATCGTCATCTTCGAGGAGCTGATGGATTCCAGCTCGCTCTTCCTGACCGGCAACGCCGACACCGTCTATTATCTCGGTTATGTGGACCTCTCGAATGGACCGGTGGTGATCGAGCAGCCCACTGACGGGCTCGGCGCGATCAACGACATGTGGTTCTCTTGGGTCATCGACGTCGGCAAGCCGGGGCCCGACCGCGGGCTCGGTGGCAAGTACCTGATCGTCGGGCCCGACTATGACGGACTGCTGCCCGAGAACGGCTACTTCGTGGCCCATGCCAAGACCAACACGATCCTCTACGCGATGCGGGCCTTCATCGCGGACGGCAACGACCCCAAGCCCGCCGTCGACAACATCAAGGAGAACCTGAAAATCTACCCCTACGCGCCGGGCAGCTACGGCACCTCGATCGCCCAGGCGCTGGGCGGCGGCATCAAGCTGGCCGGCGAGCCGGAGATCCCCGAGATGAAGTTCATCAATGGCAGCGGGCAGGCATTCAACACCATTCCGCCCAGCGACTACGGCTTCTTCGAGATGGTCAACGAGAACGTCCAGAACGAGCCGGCGACCAGCTACGATGTGGAGCTCTCCGGCCAGCTCGCTGCCATCGGCATCGTGCATGGCAAGGAATTCGCGCCCGACGACCGGATGAAGAAGATCCTGACCGACGCCGCCGCCGTGGGGCAAGGTGTCGGCCGCTCGCTGCAATGGCAGTTCGCGATGCAGCATCCTGACTGGGCGCACTACGAAGGGTCGCAGTGGAGCCTGATGCTGTGGGAGGGCGGCGCGCTCTTCGAGACGCCTCCGCCCGCCTTCGAGGACGGCGAGTTCAAGCCGCTGCCGCCGACCGGCGCGCGCACGCTCGACAGCCGCACGGCCTTCTACTACGCCTACACGCTCGACAGCCCGGCGATGATCATGCAGATCCCCGGCGTCGGCTCGCAGTACCTGATCGCCTTCCGCGACGCGAACGGCGAGGTCTTCGACGGAGCCAAGACCTACAAGGTGATGCTGCCCAAGGACATCCCGGCGGCGGCTTTCTGGTCGTTCACGCTCTACGACAATCAGACCCGGTCGATGCTGCAAACGCCGCAGAAGTACCCGCGCGCCGGGTCGCAGAGCTATCCGTCGCCCGCCGCCGAAGCCGCCGAGGACGGCACGACCACCGTGTATTTTAGCCCCGAACAGCCCGAAGGCGTCGCCCGCGGCAACTGGGTCCAGACCGACCCCGACAAGGGCTGGTTCAACATTTTGCGGCTCTACAGCCCGCTGCCGGCCTACTTCGACAAGAGCTGGAGGCCGAGCGAGATCGAGCTGGTCAAGGAATAGTTATCTGCAGGTGAAAACGCCGCCCGCACCGGCGGTCTCAGATCAGGCGGCTCTTCGGGGCCGCCTTTTTTCGTTCCGACCAATGTCCGAAAGGGGTCAATTTTCCCCTTTCTGTCCACGCTTCGTCAACGTCGGTTGCCGGAGGTAGAGCCGGCGAAGTCTGGTGGAATGTTGACTACCGGTCGGTGCCGGTGGTCTGCTGAGGCCACGAGTATAGGACATAGATCCTTGACTTCCGGCTCTTGACGGTATATGTTCACTTTAAGTTCCATTTGGGGCCGGGGGATGAGTGCGTCCGGTTTGGGTTGTTTTGCGGCGAATGGCGGCGGATAGTGGCGGCGGGGTGAGCGCCCGCCTTCGCCGAGGCTATGGCGGGATCGCCAGCCGAAGCCTCGGCGAAGGCTGGTTTCAGGGAAAATGTCTACTTTTGTTTCGGCAATTTAACCAGTTAAATCAAGGCAATATCGCGAATTCATGTCTACTTTTGTCTACCTGCTCGAAAAATACGCCATAGCAAAATCAAGGACTTAGCCGAAAACATGTCTACTTTTGTCTACTTTTGTCTACCTTTCACATTGGGCGGGAGGTGGTTTCGTTTTGAATCAACGGGTTGACCGCCACGGATGCGTAACGAAGGTAGACAAAACGGCCCCGAAGGTATGCAAAAAGTAGACAAAACGGCCCTTCGAGACGGCCCGGTCGGGCTCTAAGGGCTTGGGGGATCGGGCGGGGGCTTTTATAACGGGCCCCGCGTAACGGTCCGCGATAACGGTCCCGCGACGACGGGCGGCGGGGCGGCCCCGCCATCGGGAAAGGACGATGCATGGAAAACAGGTGGTCCGACCGGGACGCCGAGGCGGCGGTCGAGCGCTACGGCAGGGCCGGCGTCAATCGTGACCTGGCGCTCCGCACCTACACCACCCGGCTGCTCGGCGCCGAGCCCAGGCTGGTGATCCACGGCGGCGGCAATACCTCGGTGAAGACGGTGATGGCGGAGCTGACCGGCGAGGACGT
Source organism: uncultured Alphaproteobacteria bacterium (assembly GCA_963772635.1). Taxonomy (GTDB): domain Bacteria; phylum Pseudomonadota; class Alphaproteobacteria; order Rhodospirillales; family Defluviicoccaceae; genus JAUXFS01. The sequence goes on along the minus strand of CAVYYK010000043.1, from coordinate 47,955 downwards.
CGAGGTGCTGTGCGTCAAGGGCTCGGGCTGGGACATGGCGACGATCGAGCCGCCGGGCCTGCCCGCCGTCCGCCTGGCGCCGCTGCTCAAGCTGGCGGCGCTCGAGGCGTTGAGCGACGAGGACATGGTCAACGCCCAGCGCGGCAACCTGTTGGACTCGACCTCGCCCAACCCGTCGGTGGAGACGCTGCTGCACGCGTTCCTGCCCCACAAGTTCATCGACCACACCCATTCCAACGCGGTGCTGGCGCTGACCGACCAGCCCGACGGCGAGGCGCTGTGCCGCGAGGCCTACGGCGACACCATGGCCTACGTGCCGTACATCATGCCGGGCTTCGCCCTGGCCAAGAAAGCGATGGAGATCTACCGGCAGAACCCGGACGTGGAGGGTCTGGTGCTGCTCAAGCACGGCATCTTCACCTTCGCCGAGACCGCCGAGGAGGCCTACCGGCGGATGATCGACAAGGTGGTCCTCGCCGAGCGGCGCATCGCCGAGGCCGGCCGGACCAGCGTCGCCGGGGTGTCGTTGCCCATCGGCAAGGCGGCGCCCAAATCGTTCGCGCCGATCCAGCTTCCCGGCCGGCTCGCGCCGGTGGCCGAGGTCGCGCCGATCCTGCGCGGTCTCGTCGCGAATTGTGGAGGTGAACTCGGCGGCGATCCGGTCCGCTGGGTGCTCGATTTCCGCACCGCTCCCGGGATCCTGGCGTTCGTCAACGGCAGCGAGATCGATCGCTACAGCCAACAGGGAACCGCGACGCCGGATCACGTGATCCGCACCAAGCCGAAGCCGCTGCTGACGCCGCCGCCGGAGACGGGGATGCTCGACGCGTTCGCCGCCGGGGTGCGCACCGCGCTGCAGGCCTACAAGACCGACTACCACGCCTATTTCGCCCGCAACAATCCGCGCCAGGCGGTGGCCAAGACCGAGCTCGATCCGTTGCCGCGGATCGTTCTGGTGCCCGGGCTCGGGCTGTTCGGCCTCGGCGCCTCGGCGAAGGAGGCGAAGATCGTCGCCGATCTCGCCGAGACCAACGTCGAGGTGATCATCGACGCCGAAATCCTCGGTGCGTTCAGCGTCATCCCCGAGACCGACATCTTCGATATCGAGTACTGGTCGCTGGAGCAGGCCAAGCTCGGCAAGGGCGCCGAGAAGCCGCTCGCCCGCCACGTGGCGGTGGTCACCGGCGGCGGCTCCGGCATCGGCGCCGCCTGCGTCGCCGCGTTGCGGGCGGAGGGCGCCGAAGTCGCGGTGCTCGACCTCGACGGCTCGGCGGCGGAGGCGGTGGCGGCGAGGGCCGGCGGGCTCGGAGTGGGGTGCGACGTTACCGACGCCGACGCGGTCGCCAAGGCATTCGAGCGGATCGTCGAGACCTACGGCGGCGTCGACATCGTCGTCTCCAACGCCGGCGCCGCCTGGCAGGGACGGATCGGCGAGGTCGCCGACGGCGTGCTCCGCGAGAGCTTCGAGCTCAACTTCTGGGCCCATCAGACCGTCGCTCGGAATGCCGTCCGGGTGATGCGTGCCCAGGGCACCGGCGGCTGCCTGCTGTTCAACGCCTCCAAGCAGGCGCTCAATCCGGGCCCCGACTTCGGGCCCTACGGCCTGCCCAAGGCGGCAACCCTGGCGCTGATGCGCCAGTACGCCATCGACTACGGCGCCGACGGCATTCGCGCGTCGGCGGTCAACGCCGATCGGATCCGCTCGGGCCTGCTCACCGACGAGATGGTCGCGTCCCGGTCGAAGGCGCGCGGGGTCAGCGAGCAGGCCTACATGTCCGGCAACCTGCTCGGCGTCGAGGTCACCGCCGCCGACGTCGCCCGCGCCTTCGTCCATCTGGCGCTCGACCGCAAGACCACGGCGGCGGTGGTCACCGTCGACGGCGGCAACATCGCCGCGGCGGTGCGTTAACAAACTGTGCTAACGGGCTGTTGGAAATCTTGCTGCAAGTGCTAAACTAATAGGGCTACAGGTCCGGCGCCGATGCCGCCGCAATTTCGCCAGGGGGAAGTTCCAATGATCCCGAAAAAACAGACTGCCGCGTTGTTCACCGGCTTGCTTTCCGCCGCGATCCTCGCCGCCGCAAGCGGGTCGAGCCCCGCCAGGGCGGCCGAGGAAGTCAGCTTCACGCTGGACGTGCTGCCGATCCTCTCAAGCCGCTGCGTGTCATGCCACAGCCCCGGAGGAGCGGGTTACAATGCGAGCGGTCTCGACCTCACCACCTACGACGGGCTGATGAAGGGGACCAAGCATGGCCCGATCGTCGTTCCCGGCGATCCGCTGACCAGCAATCTCGACGTCCTCATCGAAGGCCGCGCCCAGGTGCAGATGCCACACGACCAGCGGCCACTGCTCAAGTGTCAGCAGGACATCATTCGCAACTGGGTCAAGCAGGGCGCCGCGAACAACTGATCCGGCACCACCGCGCCGGAGACAAGAAAAAAGCCCCGGGACATCCTCTCCCGGGGCTTTATTTCTTCGAAGCGGTCGGCACCGCTTCGGGTCAGTGCACGTCCGACCAGATCTTGCGCTTGACGGCGAACAGCATCGCCGTCAGCACGATCAGGAACAGCATCACCTTGACGCCCATGCGCTTGCGTTCCTCCAGCTCCGGTTGCGCCGCCCAGGCGAGGAAGGTGACTACGTCATGGGCTTCCTGGTCGAGGGTCGCCTCGGTGCCGTCGGCGTACTCGACGGAACCCTCGACATAGCGGTGGCGCCATGGCGATCTGGTGGCCCGGGAAGACCTTGTTGTAGTACATCCCCTCCATCAGCTCCACGTCCGCCGGTGGCTCCTCCTCGTAGCCGGTGAGCACCCCGTAAATGTAATCGGGCCCGCCCTTCCGCGCCTTGACGATCAGCGAGAAGTCCGGCGGCAGCGCGCCGTTGTTGGCGGCCCGCGCCGCCTGTTCGTTGGGGAAGGGCGGCACGAAATAGTCGGATGCCTTCGCCGGCCGCATGAACATCTCGCCCTCATCGTTGGGGCCGTCCTGAACTTCGTACTGCTCGGCGATCGCTTGGATCTCGTCGGGACCCAGACCGATGGCGGCGAGGTTGCGGAAGGCGACCATGTCGAGCGAGTGACAACTGGCGCAGACTTCGCGGTAGACCTGGAGGCCCCGCCGCAGCGCCCCGCGATCGAAGGTGCCGAACATGCCCGAGAAGCTCCAGTCCTGCGCCGGCACTTCCGGCGCCTCGGACGCGCCCGCCGGGGCGGCGACGCCGATCAATGCGGCGACGGCGGCGGCGGCCAACAGCTTGTTCATCGGCGTGCTCATTCCGCGGCCTCCTTGATTTTGGTACCGACGCCGCCGGGCGTCACCGCGGCGCTGATGCTGGTCGGCGGCGTCCTCGTCTTCTCGAACACGCCGAGCAGCGGGACGATGATCAGGAAGTGGGCGAAATAGTAGGCGGTCGCCGCCTGTCCGATCGGGATCCAGGCCCCCTCCGGCGGATGGCCGCCGACGACGCCGAGCAGGATGCAGTCGGCGACGAAGACCCAGAAGAGCTGCTTGTAGATCGGCCTGAACCGGGCGCTGCGCACCGGCGAGCGGTCGAGCCACGGCAGGAACAGCAGGATCAGGATCGACGAGAACATCAGGATGACGCCGATCAACTTCGCCGGGACGAACCAGATGTCGAAGGTGATCGCCCGCAGGATGGCGTAGTACGGCAGGAAGTACCACTCCGGCACGATGTGCGGCGGGGTCTGCATCGGGTTGGCCTTGATGTAGTTGTCCGGCTCCCCGAAGAAGTCCGGCGCGAAGAACACGAAGCCCAGGTAGACGATCATGAACGCCCCCAGCCCGAACGCGTCCTTGATCGTGTAATAGGGCGTGAACGGGATGGTGTCCTGCGGCCCCTTGACGTCGATGCCGAGCGGATTGTTGGACTTGTGCACGTGCAGCGCCCACAGGTGCACGAACACCAGCGCGAAGATGACGAACGGCAGCAGGTAATGCAGCGCGAAGAACCGGTTCAGGGTGGGATTGGCGACCGAGAACCCGCCCCACAGCCAGGTGACGATGGATTCACCGACCAGCGGGATCGCCGAGAACAGATTGGTGATCACCGTCGCGCCCCAGAAGCTCATCTGTCCCCACGGCAGCACGTAGCCCATGAACGCCGTCGCCATCATCGCCAGCAGAATGAACACGCCGATGATCCATAGCATCTCACGCGGCGCTCGATATGAGCCATAGTACAGCCCGCGGAAGATATGGATATAGACGACGATGAAGAACATCGATCCGCCGTTCATGTGCATGTAGCGCAACAGCCAGCCGTAATTGACGTCGCGCATGATCCGCTCGACGCTCTCGAACGCGAAATCCACATGCGCCGTGTACTGCATCGCCAGCATGATGCCGGTGGCGATCATGATCACCAGCACGATCCCGGCCAACGAGCCGAAGTTCCACCAGTAGTTCAAGTTCTTCGGCGTCGGATAATCGACCAGATCGGCCTGCATCATCGAAAAGATCGGCAGGCGGTAGTCGATCCACGCGATCACCGGGTTCTTCCATGTCTTGGCTTCCATGGTTGCGTCCCTCAGCCGATGCGAATGGTGGAATCGTCGACGAACTCGTAGGGCGGCACCGCCAGATTGGCCGGCGCCGGACCCTTGCGGATGCGGCCGGAGGTATCGTAGTGCGAGCCGTGGCAGGGGCAGAACCAGCCGCCGTATTCGCCCCTCGGATCGCCCACTTTCTGGCCCAGGGGAATGCAGCCGAGGTGGGTGCACACCCCGACCACGACCAGCCATTCCGGCTTCTGAACCCTCGCGCTATCGGCTTCCGGGTCGGGCAGGTTGTCCATCGGCACCTGTTCCGCGGCCTCGATTTGAGCCGCGGTGCGGTGGTCGATGAACACCGGCTTGCCTCGCCAGACGACGGTGATCCTCTGTCCATCCTCGACCGCGGAGATATCGACGCCGGTGGTCGCCAACGCCAACACATCCTGGGCCGGGTTCATGCTGTCGACGAACGGCCAGCAGGCCAGCGCCGTGCCGACCACGGCCACGGTGCCCGTGGCAATCAACAGAAAGTCGCGCCGGGTCTCCCCTTCGCCCGAATGCTCAGGAGAAGTCGATACCGTGTTTGCCATGGAAAGTCCTCTTCTTGATCCTGGCGAGCGCACCGATCGGCCGCTGCGAATTGTCCCGTCCCCACATATCCGAACGATGCGGTATGACGCACCGCACAATAACCGCTTTACCAGCCCGAAATCAACGCTCGACGATGCGCTCGTGACACTCTGGCGCACCATGGAACGAATTCAGGCAAGGGGTATAATGGAAAAGCAGGATCTTGGAAAGGCTCTGGAACGGGGCTTCCAGCCGCTCACCGATGATCAGCCCATTGAACGGTTTGCCGTGGAATTTGGATTTCAATGCGCCTCGCCTTGTTCGAACCCGACATCCCGCAGAATGCCGGCACGATGATGCGGATGGCGGCCTGCCTCGGGGTGGCGGTCGACCTGATCGAGCCCTGCGGTTTCCTTGTCGACGACCGCCGGTTACGGCGCGCCGGGATGGACTATCTCGCCCGTGCGGCGTTGCACCGCCATCCCTCGTGGAAGGCCTATCTGGCGGCCGGCGACGACGACGGCCGGGGCCGACTGATCCTCCTGACCACCCACGCCGAGATGCCGTATACCCGGTTCATGTTTCGGGCGGACGATATCCTGCTGGTCGGCCGGGAGAGCCGGGGCGTCCCCGATTCGGTCCATGCCGCCGCCGACGCCCGGATCCGGGTGCCGATGGTGGCGGGAAATCGCTCGCTGAATGTCGCCGCCGCCGCGGCGATGGTTCTCGGCGAGGCCCTCCGCCAGACCGGCGGCCTGCCCGAGACCCGACCGTGACCGAGATGGACGCAGGCGGGAAGGCGCGCGCAGCCGCGTGGTTCGGGGAATTGCGCGACCGGCTCGTCGCCGCCTTCGAGGCGATCGAGGACGAGGGGTCCGGTGCCGATCCCGCCGGAAGGTTCGACCTTGCGCCGTGGCGACGGGAAGGCGGTGGCGGCGGGGTGATGGCGCTGCTCCGCGGCAGGGTGCTGGAAAAGGCGGGGGTCAACGTGTCCACGGTCGAGGGCACGTTTTCCGAGGAGTTCCGCCAGCGCATTCCGGGCGCCGCCGAAGACCCACGCTTCTGGGCCTCGGGGATCTCGGTTGTCGTCCACCCCCGTTCTCCGTTGGTGCCGGCCGCGCATATGAACACCCGGATGATCGTCACCACCAAGGCCTGGTTCGGCGGCGGCGCCGATTTGACGCCGGTGTTTCCCGACGAACACGACACCCTGGCCTTTCATGGCGCGCTCGAGACCGCCTGCGAGGGACACCCGCCCGCCGACTACCCGCGCTTCAAACGATGGTGCGACGAGTACTTCTACCTTCCGCATCGGGGCGAGACACGGGGGGTCGGCGGCATCTTCTTCGACGACCTCGACTCCGGGAACCGGGAGTCCGACTTCGCTTTCGTGCGGGATGTGGGCGAAGCGTTTCTCGACGTCTACCCCAAGCTGATCCGCCGCCACATGCACGAGCCGTGGTCGGACGAGCAGCGTCGTGCCCAGCTGGTCAAGCGCGGCCGCTACGTGGAATTCAATCTGCTCTACGACCGCGGCACCCTGTTCGGGCTCAAGACCGGCGGCAATCCCGAAGCGATCCTGATGTCTCTACCGCCGGAGGTCGCCTGGCCTTGAGCCCGCGCCGGATTTCGGGTCGGTCTTGCGCTACTTGATACCGAGAATCGCCATCGCCTCGCCGAGAACCTTCACCGATTCGGCGTGATTGCCCGCTTTGTGCAATGCCTCTCCCTCGGCCCGGAGCTTTGTGACCTCGGACAGTTGCTCCGCCGAAAGGGGCGGATTTTTGGCGAGCGCCGCATCGATCGCCGCCATGTCCGCGGGGCAATGGAAGGCGAAGGCGGGTGAGGCGACCATCGTCGCCAGGAGAGCGGCGGCAAATACGCGCTTGATCATGGTTTTTCTCCATCGCATGGACTGCACCCGGAACATGGGGAGACCGCGCGGCGTTGCAAGAACGCGCGGCCGACTATCTCGCTTCGGCGATCAGCGACCTCAGCTTTTCGAGGCAGGCCTCGCGGTCGGCCCGGTATTCGCCTTCTTCCCACCACGCCTCGACGGCCTTCAACAGCGTGCCGACCTCGGGACCATGGCTGACCCCCGACGCCAGGGCGTCGCGGCCCCTGAGCGGAAATTGCGGCGGTTCCCATGAATCGGCGGTATTGATCAACCCGATCCAGCTCTCGGTCCGGGAATGGGGAAGCCGCGGGGTCACCGCCAGCTCGCCGGCCCAGTTCAGCAGCGCCAGGTCTCGGACCGCCGCCGGTCCGAGACGACGCAGGGCTTTGCCGATCGTATGGGGATCGGCGTCGGGATCGATCCGGAACGGCGGTGCGGCCATGGTGATCAGACGGGCCTTCTGGCGGTTCGCCATTTTCAACCGCTCGGCGATCGCTTCGGCGCCTCGGGCATCGGTATCGAGCAGAGCGGCGAGACGCCGCACCGGATGCGCGGCGACCGAATCGACGCGGATCGCGCGGGTGTCCAACCAACTCATCATCCGCAGCCGGCCGATATTCCCTGTCTCCGGCAGCACGTGATCGAGGATGCCGTTCTCGCGCATCAGCTGGAAGACGTCCGCCGGATCCGTGGCCATCAGGGTTCTGAAGACCTCCACCCGAACCCGCTCGCCCGAAAGAAGCCGGATCCCCGACGCTTTTTCGCGGCAGGCGGCGAGAGCGTCCCTGTCCGGCGGCGACCGGCCGAACAGGGCGAAGAAGCGGAAGAACCGCAACAACCTGAGAACGTCCTCGTCGATCCGCTCGCGGGCGTTTCCGACGAACCGGATCCTACCGTGACCCAGGTCCTCCAGGCCTTTGAAGTAGTCGTAGACGTCGCCGTTGGCGGTGCATGACATGGCGTTGATGGTGAAATCTCGGCGGGCGGCATCGGCTATCCAGTCATCGGTGAAGGCGACCTTGGCGCGCCTGCCGTAGGTCTCGACATCGACCCTCAGCGTGGTGATCTCGAACTGCATCTTTTCGACGACCGCGGTAACGGTGCCGTGGTCGATGCCGGTGGGGACGACCTTGATTCCGTTCTCGCTCAACAACGCCATCACTTTCTCCGGGGGCTCCGGCGAGGCGATATCGACATCGCGGACCGGGCGTTTCAGCAGAGCGTCGCGGACGCACCCGCCGATAAACCGGACCTCGATGCCCGCTGCGGTCAAGGCGTCGAGGACGACGCGGGTTTCGGGCGCCGTCATCCACGATTGCGGATGGATCTTGCCGATCGGTTCGGTGATCGGCAACTCCAGGGTGTGGTCCCGAACCAGCGATTCCCGCCATCGATCGGGACCCTGCCCGTCGGCCGGGTGCTTGGTCATCGGCGTGCGGACAGCGTCATTGCGAGGCCCCGTTTTTCAACAATGACATCATTCGATTCGGCCGGGGACGATCCGCCCGTCCTCAAATTGGGGCGCGATGTACCGACCGCCGGCATCGCCGCCGGTGGACAGGGCCGCATAGATCAATCCTCCCGCCATCAGAACAAACCCGGCGAGAATCAACCAGAGCCAGGGGCCTTCCTGCAACCGGGATCGAAATCCGCCGGTCGCGTGCCGGCTCCGGCTCAGCCACGCCCAGATCAGAAAGACGACCGCCGGCAGGATCAGCGGCAACAGGTACTGGATCAAAAGACGGGTCATCGGCCGCAGAGGATCTCATACAGATTCACCAGCATTCCCGCGGTGGCGCCCCAGATGAAATGATGCCCGTAGGGCATGGCGTAAAAGTGCCGGGTGACGCCCTCGAATTCGGCGCTGCAGCGCTGGTGGTTGTCGGGATCGAGAAGGAACGCCAGCGGCACCTCGAAGACCTCCGCGACCTCTTCGGGATCTGGCGCCAGATCGAACGGCGGATTGACCACCGCGACCACCGGCGTCACCACGAAGCCGGTACGGGTGATGTAGGTGTCGAGGTGGCCGATGATCTCCGTGTGGGCACGATCGAGACCGATCTCCTCCTCCGTCTCGCGCAAGGCCGTTTCCCGGGGGCCTTCGTCGTCCGGTTCGATATGCCCGCCGGGAAAGCTGACCTGGCCGGCATGGTGGGCGAGATGCGCAGTGCGGCGGGTAAACAGCACCGTCAGGCCGTCCGCATGGTCGACCAGCGGCACCAGGACCGCGGCCGGCTTCAGCGGGGTGATCGGAACCATATCGGCGTTGAGGTTGTGGTCGCCCCGTTGTCCCTCGGTGCCCAGCGGTCCGGGAGAGTGGACCGGAACCCGTCGGCGTCCGTTGAACCGGCTTTCCACCCACTGTCGCGTCAGCACCCGGTTCACGTTTCGGGTTCCAATTTGCCTAGGGCGAAGAATGACCTGCTGCTCCATACCCCGAAAAATAATTGCCCTTCGATCTCCTCTTCCACCCCTTGCGCTACCAATTCATAGTAGACGGAGCGTGCAACGCGGGCCTCTATACCCTCACGCAACCGCACGTAGGGTGAGGGCTCGCCGGTCTCGGGATTGGTGACGACATGAAGGGAATGATCATCGTTGACGGTGACGATCTCGTCCACGTTGGTCCGCAAGCTGATCATCTTTTCCCGACCGGATCCCGCTTCGAACATCTCGACCGCGATAAAAGGCGCGTCATCGACCCGGACGAGGCCGATCTCGCTTGGTGTTACCAGCCAGTACCGGCCATCCTCGTCCCGGGTCAACACCGAAGCGAAGAGGCAAACGAGCTCTTTGCGGCGAATGGCGGAGCCGTGGTAATACCAGACACCGTCGCGGTCGATTCGCATGTCTAGATCGTCGCAGACGACGCGGCCCTGGCGTGAGACCGGTGTTTCGGCGCCCAGGAACGACGTTGGGCCCTCGTCGCGGGGGAGGTCTCCGGGAGAGGAGATTGCTGCGGGGTCCGAGGGAACTCTTTTCATGACTCCGAATGGCCAGGACAACGCAGGGAAGGTGCAGTGACGACTCAAATGACGGATGCGCTAGAGCCCGACGATACTGCGCTCATCGATGCGTTAGATCAACTCGGCGCGCAGATCGTCCAGGCCCGCGAGGCTATAGCAGAGGTCATTTTCGGGCAAGGCCGGGTGATCGATGAAACCTTGATCACCTTGATTGCCGGCGGGCACCTGCTGCTGATCGGCGTGCCCGGGCTGGGAAAAACGCGACTGGTCGAGGCTCTGGGCACGGTGTTCGGGCTCGAGGCTCGACGCGTCCAGTTCACCCCCGACCTGATGCCCGCCGACATCCTCGGTTCCGAGGTTCTCGAGGAGTCCGAACTGGGCCGGCGGTCCTTCCGGTTCATCAAAGGCCCGGTGTTCTGCCAGTTGCTGATGGCCGACGAGATCAACCGCGCCAGCCCTCGGACCCAGTCGGCCTTGCTCCAGGCCATGCAGGAGCATCGGGTTTCCGTGGGGGGACACTACCACGGCCTGCCGAGCCCGTTCCACGTTCTGGCGACCCAGAACCCCCTCGAGCAGGAAGGGACGTATCCGCTGCCGGAAGCGCAACTGGACCGTTTCTTCATGCAGGTGGACGTGGACTACCCCGACCTGGACTCCGAACGGCACGTGCTGGTGGCGACAACCGGTCCCCGCGACGAAAATACCCGCCGGGTCATGGACGCCGATACGCTGTTGGCCGCGCAACGAATGGTTCGCCACGTACCGGTAGGCGAAAGCGTCGTCGAGGCGATCCTCGAGCTGGTCCGCGCCGGTCGGCCCGAGACCAGCCCGATAGAGGAAGTTCGCAATCGCGTCTCGTGGGGGCCCGGACCCAGGGGCTCGCAAGCCCTGATGCGCGCCGTCAGGGCAAGGGCGGTGATCAATGGCCGACTGGCGCCGTCGGTGGACGACGTGCTGGCTCTCGCCCATCCGGTACTGCGCCATCGCATGGCGCTCAACTTCGCCGCTCGCGCCGAGGGCGTCCGCGTCGGTGACATCATCAACCTCCTGTGCGAACAGATCGCGTGAAATCCGATGGCGGACGCGATTCCTCGGGCCGGAATCGCGGTGTTTCAGGAGAGGGCTCCCGAAGTCTATTCCATCGCGCCGAGGAACTGGCTTCAGCGCTGCCGCCGTTGCTTGTCGCCGCCGAGCGGGTGGCGACGACGGTGTCTCAGGGCGTCCACGGCCGCCGCAGGGTCGGCCAGGGCGAGACTTTTTGGCAGTTTCGCCCCTATCAGCCGGGCGATTCGACCCAGGGTATCGATTGGCGCCAGTCGGCCAAGTCACAGCGAATCTACATCCGCCAAACGGAATGGGAAGCGGCGCAAAGCGTCTGGCTGTGGCGGGACGCCTCGCCATCGATGTTCTATCGATCGTCGGACCTCTGGCCGGCGAAAGCCGAGCGGGCGGAGCTTCTCCTGCTGGCGGTGGCATCGTTGCTGGCGCGCGGCGGTGAGCGTTTCGCGCTGCTCGGCGACAACACGGCCCCGTCGGCGGGGCGGGCGGCTCTACGGCGGCTCGCCGCTGGCATGGAACAGGCGCGCGGCGGCACGGACAGCCTGCCGGCGGTCGAGCCGTTGCCACGCTATGCGCGCATGGTGGTGTTCAGCGACTTCCTGTCGCCGCTCGAAGATATCAACGCCGCGATCGGTGCCTTCGCGGAATATGGTGTGCGCGGCCATCTGGTGCAGGTTCTGGACCCGGCTGAGGAGACGCTGCCATTTTCGGGGCGTGTGCGGTTCGAGGGGCTGGAAACGGAGGGCAGCGTGCTGTTCGGACGTGTGGAGTCGGTTCGTGAAAACTACCGCGCAGCGATCGATGCCCACCACCACGGCTTGCAGGCGCTGGCACGGATGACCGGCTGGACGTTACTGACGCATAGAACGGACCATCCGCCCGAACCGTCGCTGATGGCCTTGTTCCTGGCGTTGTCCGAAATGACGAAACGTTGAGAGTCTGAACTGGGGATGCTGACGCTCGGCTCACTGGCATTCGCCACTCCGATCGCTCTCTTGGCGTTGATTTTGCTGCCGGGGATCTGGTGGCTGTTGCGGTTGACGCCGCCGGCACCGAAACGGATTCCGTTTCCACCGGTGAGATTCCTTGCCGGATTGGCTTCAACCGAAGAGAGCGCGGCAAGGACGCCCCCTTGGTTGTTGGTATTGCGCATCGTCCTCGCGCTGGCGGTGGTTTTCGGTGCCGCTCATCCGCTGATCAATGCTGGCGGCAAGCTCGCAGGATCCGGGCCGATGGTGCTGATCGTCGACGACGGTTGGGCCGCGGCACGCGACTGGCCCGCACGTCAGGCGATGATGACCGGTTTGATCGACAACGCCGAACGAGAGGGCCGCAGCGTCGCCGTCGCGACGACGGCGGCGACGGATGTCGACGCGCCACGGCGGGCGATCCGCCTGGTTGCCGCCGGCGAGGCACGGAAGTTTGCTCAGGGCCTCCAGCCCAAGCCCTGGGAAACCGACCGTCCGGCGGCGGTCGAAGCGTTGATCGAACTGGCCAGGGGAACCGATTGGCGTCCCGGGGCGGTGATATGGTTGAGCGATGGCCTGGAGGAAACGGATGCCGATAAAGGGATCGGGATTTTCGCCGAATCGCTGAAGCCGCTGGGAGCGGTTACCATCGTCAGCCCGTCGGCGGTAAATGCGGTGAAGGTGTTGCGGACGCCGGCGGTTGACGACAAAACGCTGGTTTTCAACCTGATCCGTTCGAATTCGGCGGGCGAGGCCGTCGTCGTACTGGGGGCTCTTTCCGAAGATGGCGGCCTCCTGGCCAGAGAGAAGGTTCGCTTCGCCGACGGCAACCGGCGGATCGAAGCGCGCCTCACCCTTCCGGCGGAATTCCTCAACCGCTTGGCCCGCGTTGAAATCGAGGGCGAAAACACCGCCGCCGCGGTTGTTTTGGTCGACCTGCGCTGGCAGCGACGCCCCGTGGGCCTGGTGACGGGAGAGGGCGGAGCTTCCGACCAACCGCTGCTTGGCAGCCTCTACTATCTGGAGCGCGCCCTTGCGCCGATGGCCGAAGTCCGACAGGGAAGCGTGGCCGGTTTGCTTGCCCGCGAGTTGGCGGTTCTCGTCGTCGCCGATGGCGCCGGACCCCCTGCCAACGCCCTCGATGCCGTTGTTCGTTGGGTCGAGAGGGGTGGTGTGTTGCTGCGCTTTGCCGGACCCCGGCTCGCCAGCAATCCCGGCATGGGCGACCCGTTGCTGCCGGTGCGGCTGCGGGGTGGCGACCGGACCATCGGCGGCGCACTGTCTTGGCGCAGTCCGGCGAAGCTGGCGCCTTTTCCCGCGAACAGCCCGTTCTTCGGTCTGACCGTGCCCGCCGATGTGGAGATCCGCCGTCAGGTGCTGGCCCAACCGTCTCTCGATCTGGCGCAGCACACTTGGGCACAGTTGGACGACGGGACGCCGCTGGTGACCGCCACCCGACGGGGCGACGGCTGGGTGGTGCTGGTCCACACCACCGCCAACGCCGAATGGTCCGATCTGCCGCTGTCGGGTTTGTTCGTCGAGATGCTCGAGCGGATGATCGCGCTGAGCCGTGGTGCATCCGCCGGGCCGGGCGGACCGCCGCTAGCGCCTTTGGAAACCCTCGACGGGTTCGGCCGGCTCGGCTCACCACCGTCCGAGGCGCGGGCGATCGCCGCGGATGTTTTCGCCGAGACCCGGGCTGGACCTCGGCATCCGCCGGGCTTTTACGGCGGTGGCGAGGGGCGGCATGCCCTCAACCTGTCGGAAACAGTCCCGGATCCGACGCCGCTCGGATCTCTGCCGCAAGGGATCGTTCGCGCCTCTTACGGCGGTGCATCCGAGATCGACCTCAGGCCATGGTTGCTCGGTATCGCGTTGTTCCTGGCCATTGTCGATCTGGCAGTCAGCCTGGCATTGCGCGGGTTCCTGCGGATAGCGGGAACGACCGCGCGGCGAAGCGCTCTCGGCACGGCCGTGATCATCACCGCCGCCGCGACCCACGGCGCCGCTTTGGCCCAAATGACGATCACCGACGGTAGCGCGATTCCTTCCAGCCTGACCACCCGGCTCGCCTACGTGTTGACCGGCGATGCCGAAGTCGACGCGGTCAGCCGCGCCGGACTTACCGGTCTCGGCGCGGTTGTCAACCGCCGCACCGCCGTGGAGCTCGGCCCGCCGGTGGCGGTCGATCCGGAGACCGACGAGTTGGTCTTCTATCCCCTTCTATACTGGCCGCTCAGCGATGGCGCCGCGCCACCGTCGCCCGGTGCCGCCGACAGGCTCGTGAGCTACATGCGCAGCGGCGGCACGATCCTATTCGACACCCGGACTCGCGGTGGCGGAATCCGGCCAGGCGGCCTTCGAAATCTCGCCGCGGCGCTCGACATTCCGCCGCTGATCCCGGCGCCGAAGGACCACCTGCTCGGCCGCGCCTATTACCTGCTCTCCGATTTTCCGGGGCGATGGACCGGCGGCACGGTGTGGGTTGAGCCCGGCGGCGAACACGTCAACGATGGCGTAACCCCGGTGATCGCCGGCAGCCACGACTGGGCCGGGGCCTGGGCGGTGGACGAGGCGCTCCGGCCGATGTTCACCGTGGTGCCGGGGGGAGAGAGGCAGCGGGAAATGGCCTACCGCTTCGGCGTCAACGTGGTGATGTACGTGTTGACCGGCAGCTACAAGGCCGATCAGGTACACCTGCCGGCGATTCTCGAGAGGTTGGGTCAATGACCGACGGGATCGCGTTGGCGCCGCTGGTTCCGTGGCCATTGATCGCGGTGCTCGGCACGGTGTCCCTGTTGTTGTTGGCTGTCGCGGTGGTCCGCGGCGGGCGTGGCTGGATCCTGCGCACCCTTGCCCTCGTCGTTCTGGCCGTGTCGCTGCTCGACCCCCGTGTCGTCCGAGAACAAAGGAAGCCCCAGCCGGATCTGGCGGTCATTGTCGTCGACGAATCGCCGAGCCAGTCGATCGGCCGGCGCAAGGCCCAAACCGAGGAGGCCCTCGCCGCCCTCGAAGCGGCGCTCCCGGAATCGGAAGATCTGGAGGTGCGGGTGGTTCGCGCCGGCGGCGAGGGAGGGGACAGGGGTACACGGCTGTTTGCGGCCCTCCAACGGACACTGGCGGAGGAGGCGGGCGCGCGGCTGGCGGGCGCGGTGCTGGTGACCGATGGGCAGGTGCACGATGTTCCCTCCGTCGAGGATGGAGCACCACTGTCCATCCCCGTGCACGTGCTTCTTACCGGCGATCCGGACGAGCGGGATCGCCGGCTGTTTGTCGAGCAGGCGCCCGCGTACGGTCTCGTCGGCAAGAGCTTCGAGATCGTCTACAGGGTGCAGGACACCGCGGCGGCCAGGACCGGCGCCATAGATCAGCGTGCGATGGTTCAATTCAGCGTCAACGGCGTTGCCGCGGGCGCCGTCGAAGCGGTTGTCGGAAGCCCGCAAACGCAGTCGTTCGTCCTCGATCACGCCGGACCGACGGTGATCGAACTGGCGGTGGCGGCGGCTTCCGGCGAGGTGTCGGAGCTAAACAACCGCGCCGCGGTGGTGGTCAACGGGGTCCGTGATCGGCTTCGGGTGCTGCTGGTCTCCGGACAGCCCCACGCCGGTGAACGGACCTGGCGCAACCTGCTCAAGTCCGACCCCGCGGTCGATCTGGTCCACTTCACCATCCTCCGGCCCCCCGACAAGAGCGAGATGACTCCGCTCAAGGAATTGTCGCTCATCGTCTTTCCGGTGCAGGAACTGTTCCAGAACAAGCTCAACGATTTCGACCTCATCGTCTTCGACCGGTACGTTGTCCGCGGGGTGCTGCCGCAGGTGTACCTCGAAAGGATCGCCGAGTATCTGAAGGATGGAGGCGCCATCCTGCTGGCGGCCGGTCCGGAGTTTGCCGGCCCGCGCAGCCTCTACCGGACGCCGCTCGGCGAAATCATGCCCGGTGTACCCACGGGGCGCATCGTCGAGCGGGCGTTCCGACCGGAAGTGACCGAGCTTGGCCGCCGACATCCGGTGACCTCCGGGCTTCCCGGCGAGGTCGTCTCCGGGGACGCTGAAGAAGAAGACGACGTCGAAGCACCGACATGGGGCCGCTGGTTCCGGTTGGTGGAAACCGACGTCCGCGGCGGCACCGTTTTGATGGGCGGACCCGACGGTCGCCCCCTTCTGATTGTCGAGAGGGTCGGCAAGGGGCGCATCGCCCAGCTACTGAGCGATCATATCTGGCTGTGGGCGCGGGGATTCGAGGGCGGCGGGCCGCACGCGGAGCTGTTGCGCCGTCTCGTTCACTGGCTGATGAAGGAGCCGGAACTCGAGGAAGAGAACCTGGCGGCATCGGTCGAAGACGGCCGGGTGTTGATCGAACGCCGCAGCCTTAGTCTGGAGAATACCGAGGTTACGGTTACCGGTCCCTCAGGAGCGACGCGGTCACTCGTTCTCGAACCCGGCGCCGATGGCATTGCCCGGGCCGAAGTGCCGGCGACGGAAATCGGTCTTTATCGTGTCGAAGACGACGCACACACGGCGTTGGCGGTCGCCGGAACGGTGCGGCCGCTCGAATTCGACGACCTCCGGGCCACCGCCGAGCACCTGGAGCCGTTAGCGAAAGCGACCGGCGGCGGCATCGCCTGGCTCGCCGAGGGGGTGCCCGAATTCCGCCGCACCGGCGTCGGTCGCGATACCGCGGGCCGGGGCTGGATGGGCCTCAGGCGCAACCGCTCCTATGTGGTGACAGGCCTGGAGGAGATCTCGCTGTTGCCGGGCCTGATTGTGCTCACCCTGGTCCTCGGCGGGCTCGCAGGCGCCTGGTGGCGGGAATTGCGATAGAGGCTACTCGCAATCGGAACCGTCGGCGACAACGGCTCGTTCCGGTTTGACGCGATGGTTCATTGGGACAATTTGCTTTAAGAACCTCGTGATCTGCGAGCACGTGCCCTCGAATATGTCCACGATCGGTTCGAGGGCGGTTTCGAGGACCATCAAAGAGGTGGCGATGAAGCCCGAGACCATCACCGGACGACTGATCGCCCTGATCGAGGCCAAGCCGATCGGCGAAGCGGACATCGAACGGGCGGCGTTGTTCACCCTCGACGCGGTGGCGAACGCGCTGGCCGGACGAAACTCGGCGCCGGGCCGCAAGCTGGTCGACTGGGCATTGGCGGAACCGCGGGATGCCGGCCGTTCGGCGTTCCTGATGGGCGGGCTGACCCACATCCTCGAAATGGACGATCTTCACAAGGCGTCGGTGGTCCATCCCGGGTGTGTCGTGGTGCCGGCGGCCTGGTCGGTCGCGTCGCGGGAGGGCATCAAGGGGCGGACTTTGCTGACGGCGATCCTCAAGGGGTTCGAGGCGACGACCCGGGTCGGCATGGCCGTCGGCCCGGCCCACTACCGGATCTGGCACAATACGGCGACCTGCGGTCCCTACGGATCGGCCTACGCGGCAGCGTCGCTCCTCGGCCTGGACCCGTCCGCCACGCTCGATGCGCTCGGCAACGCCGGCGCCCAGTCTTCGGGCCTGTGGCAGTTCCTGGAAACCGGGGCGATGACCAAGCACCTGCACGCCGGGCGGGCGGCCGAAGCCGGGGTGGTCGCGGCGGACCTGGCGCGTCGGGGGTTCACCGGTCCGCCGGCGATCCTCGAAGGAGCAAAAGGGTTTCTTCGCCGCGGCCTGTCCGGATGCCGAACCGGAGGCGGTGACCCGCGATTCCGACGCGCCGTGGCAGCTCACCGTAACCTCGATCAAGCCGTGGCCGTCATGCCGGCATACCCACCCGACGATCGACGCGTGCCTGGATCTGCATGCCGGCCTGACGCCAGACACATTGGCGGGGGTGCGTGTCGAAACCTATCAGGCCGCCCTCGACGTCTGCGACCGGCCGAACCCCGAAAGCGAATACGAGGCCAAATTTTCATTACAACACTGTGCGGCCGCGGCGCTCGCCTTGGGACGTATCGATTTCGCCGCGTTCGGTCCGGACCAGCGCACTGCCCTTGCCCCGGCGCGCCAAATAGTGACGATCCAGGCGGCGGAGCCCTATGCGTCGAACTATCCCGAGGCCTGGGGCAGCGCGGTGACCGCGCTGCTCCGGGACGGAACAGAGCGCCGCGCGCGCAAAACCCATGCCAAGGGCGACCCCGAAGCCCCGCTCGATCGCGACGAGATGATCGCCAAGGCACGCTCGTTGCTCACCTTTGCCGGGCTCGGAGACGGTGAAGTGAAAACGATGATCGACGCCGTCTTGGCGCTGGCCTGCGATGGACCGTTGCCGGCGTTACCGCTGTTCGAACAAGCTCCCCGATCGACCCCGGATTAGGCGAGCGCGTCCAACCGGTCAGTGCGAGATCAATACCGGCACCGTCATGTGGGCGAGGATGTGTCCGGTCAGGTTTTCGCTGGACTGGATCTGTCTTTTTTGATCGCTGAAGGCCCCCATCACCAGAAGATCGGCGGCTTCGTCGGCAATGTGGGACAACAAACGGTCGGCGGGGTCGATTCCCCCCGATCGTACACAAGCCTCTCGGCGCCGGCGTCGATTCCGTGGGCGGCCAAGTGGCCGACCATGTCGGCGACCGGCCCTTCGACCATTCTTCTCGGCTCCGCCGCCGGATCGAGTGTCACCAGGATCACTCTATCGGCATCGATGAGCAGCGGAAGAGCATCGTTGACCGCACGCACGGCTTCCCGATTGGGATTCCATGCGACGATCACCCGCCGGCCGACATGGGGAAAACTGCCGGCATAGGGAACGATCAGAACCGGGCGGCCGGAAAGCAACACCGTCTGCTCGACCAGATCCGCGCGGATGCTGCCGTCGGCGGATTGAGGGGCGAACTGACCCATGATAGCCATATCGAAATGCCGAACGGCCCGGACCAAGGTCTGATTGACCCGGGCGTCGTTGGTCGCCAATTCCATATGCCATTCCGCTTGGACCCCCGCCGCCTCGGTTTGCTCGCGGAACGATGTCGTCAATGCTGCTGCCCGGCGAAGGACCTCGCCCCGCCTTTTTCCGCCGGAAGCGTTCTGCACGTGGCCATCGGCGATGGCGAATATGCCCGTCAGCCTGGCCTCGAACCGTTGCGCAAGGTTGACGGCGACGTCCAATCGCGTCGCACTGGCCGCTGTGTTGTCAAGATGGACAATCAGGTTCCGATACGTCACCGCAGCATTCCTCCAACCGGGATCGCCCCGATGCCCAGCCTGATACACGTTTCGCCAGGCGACGTGAACGAAAAAGTCCCGAATACGCTTAGGCAAGGACCTGACGCGCGCGCCTCTCGAAGGCGAAAACCATCGAGCGCGTCGTTTCCGGCATCATCAGATCGATGGCGGTCTGCAACAGGAACGACTGCACTTCCCAGCTGAGGGTAACGGTAACCCGGCAGTCGGGGCCGTCATCGGCCAGATCCCAGCCAATGAAAAATTTGCGGAACAGGCCGTCAGTCGACGTGACCTCGATCCGGGTGGGGAAAGCCAACACCGTTTTGGTGCGAAAGCGCTGGCGGATCAGTCCGAGGCCGATCTCCTGCTCGGTGTAATAGGTATCCTCTCGACGGCGGTAGATACGGGCGTCGATCCACATCGGCAGAAAGTCCGGATACTTCTCGACGTCGGCGATAAGCTCGAACAACCGCTCTCGGGGGGCATGGATGAGACGGCTTTCGGAATGGACGCTCATTGTTCGCCCGGTCTACTCGGCCGCCCTCTCGACCTCCGGCGGACGCCAACGCAGGATCGGGTTACGGGCCGCCGTTGTCTCGTCGAGGCGGCGACGAGGAGTCAGCCGCGGCGCCTCCTGGAAGTAGGCGACGTCGCCGGCCTTCGCCCTGGCCGTCAACGCCTTCACCGATTCGACGAAACCGTCCAGCGTGGCCTTGGTTTCCGTCTCGGTCGGTTCGACGAGCATGGCGCCATGGACGACCAGCGGGAAGTAGACGGTCATCGGATGGAAGCCCTCGTCGATGAGCGCCTTGGCGAAGTCCAGTGTAGTGACGCCGGTTTCCTTGAGGAATCGTTCGTCGAACAGCACTTCGTGCATGCAAGGCCCTTCGAAGGCCAATGTCATCGTATCGCGGAGACGGGCCAGAAGGTAATTGGCGTTGAGCACCGCGTCGCCGGATGCTTGCCGCAGGCCGTCCGCTCCCATGCTCATCATGTAGCCGAGAGCCCGAACAAACATGCCGAACTGCCCGTGAAAGCCTTTGATGCGACCAAAGGGTTTGCCCTCGGAATGGGCGGGATCCTCGATCAGTTCGAAGCCATCCGGACCCTGAACCACATAGGGAACCGGCGCGTAGGGCGCCAGCGCTTCGGACAGAACCACCGGGCCGCTGCCGGGGCCGCCGCCGCCATGCGGCGTCGAGAACGTTTTGTGCAGGTTGATGTGCATGCAATCGATGCCGAGGTCGCCCGGCCGCACCCGCCCGACGATGGCGTTGAGATTGGCCCCGTCACAATAGAAGAACGCGCCGGCATCGTGCACCGCGGCGGCGATTTCCAGAATGTCGTTCTCGAACAGGCCGCAGGTGTTGGGGTTGGTCAACATGATCGCGGCGACATCCGCGTCGAGCTTCTCGCGAAAAGCGGCGAGGTCGACCCGGCCCCGGTCGTCGGCGGGGATCCCTTCGACGCCGTAGCCACAGGCATGAGCGGTCGCCGGGTTGGTCCCGTGGGCGGAATCCGGAACCAGAACCCGCTTGCGGGGATCGCCCCGGTCTTCGAGCGCGGCGCGGATGGTCATCAGTCCGACCAGCTCGCCGTGGGCGCCCGCCGCCGGCGGCATTGCCACCGCCGGCATGCCGGTCAATTCCTTCAGCCAATGAGCGCAGGCATCGATCAACGCCAAGGCGCCCTGCACCGTCGCCACCGGCTGCAGCGGGTGCAGATCACCAAGCCCGGGAAGCCGCGCCAGCTTCTCGTTCAGCCGCGGATTATGCTTCATCGTACACGAGCCGAGCGGATAGAAACCGTGATCGATGCTGTAGTTCTTTTGGCTGAGACGCAGGTAGTGACGGACCACTTCCGGCTCGGACAATCCCGGAAGGCCGATCGGACCGCTTCGGCGCGCGCCGCCAAGACGATCCTCGGTGGACCGCGGTTCGGGCAGATCGACGGCGGTCTTTCCGGGGGAGCCCTGTTCGAAGATCAGCGGCTCCTCAATGAGCAAACCACGATTGCCGGTGGTCGTCGCCTGTGGATCCCTCATCGCAGCGCCCCCTGCAAGGCCGCAGCCAACGCGTCGATGTCTCCGTCGGTATTGGTTTCGGTGGCCGCAACCAGCAACAACGGTTCCAGCTCCGACTTGCCCGGATAGAGCCGGGAGACCGGCACGCCACCGAGAACCCCTTGTCCGGCCATCGTCTCGACGGCGTCCGCCGCGGACCGGGGCAATCGAACCGTGAACTCGTTGAAAAAGGAGTCGTTGAGGACCTCGACGCCCTTCACGGTCTCCAATTTTTCCGCAAGCGCGAGGGCCTTCGCATGGTTGATTTCGGCCAGTCTGGTGAAACCGGCCTCGCCCAACAGGGTCAGGTGGATGGTAAAGGCGAGTGCGCACAGACCCGAGTTCGTACAGATATTGCTGGTCGCCTTCTCGCGGCGGATGTGCTGCTCGCGGGTCGAAAGGGTCAACACGAAACCGCGACGGCCGTCGACGTCGACGGTTTGACCGGCAAGCCGCCCCGGCATTTGACGGATGTACTTCTCCCGTGTCGCCAGAAGCCCGACGGTCGGGCCGCCGAAGCTGAGCGCGTTTCCGATGGACTGGCCGTCGCCGGCGACGATGTCGGCGCCGATCTCTCCGGGCGACTTCAGAAGGCCGAGCGAGACCGCCTCGGTGACCACCACCACCAGCAATGCACCGGCGGCGTGGCATGCCGAAGCCAGGCCGGAATAGTCGTGGACCCGCCCGAAGAAGTCCGGGTTCTGAACGACGACACAGGCGGTCTCGGCATCGATCGCGGACGCGGCATCTTCGCCGCCCCGCCAGTCGGGCGGAAGCGCGGCATCCCGCAGTCCGACGTATCGGCTGTAGGTCGCCGTGACCTCACGGTAGTGCGGATGCAGGCCACCGGAGACCACCACCCGATTGCGCTTCTTGATGCGTGCCGCCATCATCACCGCCTCGGCGCACGCGGTGGCCCCGTCGTACATCGAGGCGTTGGCCACTTCCATTCCGGTGAGCAAGGCGACCTGGGTCTGGAACTCGAACAGCGTCTGCAGCGTTCCTTGCGAGACCTCCGGCTGATACGGCGTGTAGGCGGTAAGAAACTCCCCTCGCTGGATCAGGTGGTCGACAGTCGCGGGCAGATGATGACGATAGGCGCCGGCACCGAGAAAACTGGGCACCGACGACGGGCTGAGGTTTTGGGCGGCGAAGTCGCGGAACGCACGCTCGACCTCGATTTCGCCCTGATGGTGGGGCAGCGCGACCGGCTCGGCGAGCACCGCCGCTTCGGGAACGTCGCGAAACAGCTCTTCGACGGAGTGAACACCGATGGTGTTCAGCATCCGACGGCGATCTTCGTCGGTGAGCGGTAGATAGCGCATCACTTCAGACCGGCCACGAGCTCCTTGTAGGCGGAGGATTTCATCAGATCGTCGAGTTCCGCGGGATCCGCAAACCGGATCTTGAAGAACCAGCCATCGCCCATGGCGTCGGCGTTGACTTTGCCCGGGTCCTCGGCCAACTCCTCGTTTATCGCGACGACCTCGCCGTTGACGGGTGAATAGACTTCGCTTGCCGCCTTCACCAATTCGACGACCGCCGCTTCCGCGCCCTTCTCAAGCTGGGTGCCGACCTCCGGCAGTTCGACGAAGACGATGTCGCCCAGTTGTTCCTGAGCGTAATCGGTAATACCGACGACACCGATGTCATCCTCGATGCGAACCCACTCATGATCGCTGGTGAACCTGACGTTTGCCATGGAGGACTCCCCTCATATTGTCTTATTTGGCGTAACGGTGAGCGACAAAAGGTAATTTGGCCACCCGCCCGGGTAACGGCTTGCCGCGGACGATCACGTTGACCAACGTTTTCGGCTCGACATGCTCCGCGTCCACGTAACCCATGGCAATCGGGCCGCCGACGCTCGGTCCGTAGCCGCCGCTGGTGACCACACCGATTTCCTTCCCCCAACGCTCGGTAACCCTGGTTCCGGCGCGCGCCGGAACCTTGCCGTCAAGTCGGAGGCCGACGCGCCTGCGCGTCGGACCCTCGGCCATCTGCCGGAGGATGATCTCGTCACCGGGAAAGCCGCCTTCCTCCCGCCGGCGTTTGTTGATGGTCCAGGCGAGACCGGCCTCGACCGGCGTCGTCGTCTCGTCGAGATCGTTGCCGTAGAGGCACAGGCCCGCCTCCAAACGAAGCGAGTCGCGGGCACCGAGGCCCGCGGGCATCACTTCCGGCTCCTGCAGCAGCATGCGGGCAAGCTGTTCCGCGTCTTCCGTCGGCACCGTGATCTCGAAGCCGTCCTCGCCGGTGTAGCCCGAACGGGCGATACCGCAGCGGATATCGCCGATCTTCAGGTTTTCGATGGTCATGAACATCATGTGCCGGCAGGGTGGCGCCAACCGGGCGAGCACGTTGGCGGCCGCCGGTCCCTGCAGGGCTAGAAGCGCCCGATCCTCCCAGATGTCCAACTGGCAGCGATCGCCGATGCGCTCGCGCAGGTAGGCGAAGTCGTGCTCCTTGCGCGCTGCGTTGACCACCAGGACCATGTAATAGCCCCCCTGGATCACCATCAGGTCGTCGATGATGCCGCCTCGGTCGTTGGTCATCAGCGTATAACGCTCGGTGCCGGCGGCCATTCCCCGGAGGTCGGCCACCACCAGACCCTCGAGCGCTTCCGCAGCGCCGTCGCCGCGGAGGATCGCCTGACCCATGTGGGAGACGTCGAACAGTACCGCCTCGCTTCGCGCGTGCAGGTGTTCGGCAATGATTCCCCGGTATTGCAGCGGCATTTCGTAGCCGGCGAACGGAACCATTTTCGCTCCCAGTTCTCGATGGAGGGCATCGAGCGGGGTCTTTCTCAGGGGTTGGTCGGGAGCCTCAGTCACGGGATTCTCCAACGGCACGGTCGATGCTCGACGGCGCGCCTTTTTCGCCGGTGTATACATTTTCTTTCGTCGAACCCAAAGGTCTCCTTGAAAGCCCCGGGATACGGTTCGCCTCGTCGGCAAAGCTCTCGGCACGAGCTTGGCACGCCAGATTCAGGAGCCCAACTCCAATTTGCCTCCGCATTCCTTGATCGTGACCGCTGCGCCGGTTCGTCTTGCGCGGGGCTGATCCGGTTTCTACCAAGAGGACCACCTGTGTCTTTATCCTTCGGTTGCGACATGTGGCGGCGAATTTCCGCGCGCCGCCGGCCGTCAGTTTACCGCCTCGACCCAAGAGGTCAACAAACCCGCAGAGCTAGCGCGGCGTGCTCCGACGGCGCAGATTGTACTCCAACTCATCGGGCGTGAGTTGAAGACCGACGAAAATTTGGTAGTCCGTCGCGGCGGCGCCTGCGGCGAGTGGGATGTCCACCGTGACCGGCGGATCGTCGTCCCTCAAGGCAACCCGCGTGAGGTTGCCGGGGAACTCCACCAGCATGCTGAAAGCCTGTTTATTGAGGACGTTACGTTCGGAATCGATGACGCTGACGAAGTAGTCGAACCGCGCCACCCGATCGCGGTTGGCTGGGCCTCGGATCGCGACCATGACCGGTGCCATGGCAACGACGACGACCTGCTCGTCTGTTTCGTTCTTGACGAATTTGCAACCGGCATGAATGTCGGTGACCTCCACCTGATAGTCGACGTCGACGAGATCCTGACCGGCGCCCTCGGCGAACCGGGTCAGGTTTGCCGCGTCACCCAGAACCGATACACGGGGGCAGGCCGGCGGCCTCTCTTTATCGGAGGAAGTACCGCACCCGGCGCCCGCCAGCACCACTAGTGCAGCGAAGGCGATGCCGAAGATGCGGATGGATGCGGCGGACGGGGCGGTCACAACGAGGAATGGGTGCCGTCGCAAAAGGGCCTGTCGCCAGTCTGCTTGCAACCGCAGAAATAGATGGTTTCCGCCTTCTCGGCCGTGAAAATCACCGGATTCAGGCCGGTGCCCTTATGGCTGCCGTCACAGAACGGCTGTGAACGGCTGCGACCGCATGCGCACCAGGCATACTTTCGGCCGGCCACGACCTCGACTTCGTAAGGGGATTTCTGCGCAACGAGGGCCTTCTCCATTGTCGCTATTTCCTTTCGCCTCATTGTCGGACGCGGCTCGCCGTTCGGGACGGGCAAATCTAGTTGACCGCCCTGTCTCGCACAAGTGAACTTGCCGCGTGGTGGTTTCACGGCTCTTCGTATCAGGCTGGCTGTTTCCGAGGCTATCCCCAAGTGGTTCGCTCGTGACAATATAGGGTATGGCTGTCTACACCGAAATCGCCGATGAAGAGGTCGCGGATTTTGCCGCTGAGTACGACATTGGAAAGGTGGTCGCCTGCAAAGGAATCGCCGAAGGGATCGAGAATACCAACTACCTTCTTGTCGCCGAGACGGGAACATACATCCTCACCCTTTACGAGAAGCGGGTTAAGGCAGAGGATCTGCCGTTTTTTCTCGGGCTGATGGAGCATCTGGCGGACCGCGGCATTCCTTGCCCAACACCTGTGCACGGCCGCGACGGCAGAGCGCTCAGAACCTTGGCGGGCCGTTCGGCGGCGATCGTCACCTTCCTCACCGGGATGTGGCCGAGACGCCCCACGGTCGCCCATTGTGCCGCTCTTGGAGAAGCGACGGCGCGCATGCACCTTGCCGGCGCCGACTTCCCGATGACACGTGCCAACGATCTGTCGGTGGTCGGATGGCGCCCGTTGTTCGAGGCCAGTGTCAGGCGTCCCAATGCCGTTGCGGGCGAATTGGCTGCCGAACTGGATGCCGAGTTGACCGTGTTGGAGGCCGACTGGCCGATGGATCTGCCGGCGGGCGTCATCCACGCCGATCTCTTTCCCGACAACGTTTTTTTCAAGGACGAACAGCTCTCGGGCATCATCGACTACTACTTTGCCTGCAGCGACTTCCTGGCCTACGATCTCGCCGTTTGCCTCAACGCGTGGTGCTTTGAACGGGACGGCAGCTTCAACGTGACCAAGGCGCGGCGGATGGTGAATGGCTATCAATCCGTCCGTGAGCTCTCCGCCAATGAACTCGAACTGCTGCCGCTGCTTGCCCGCGGCGCCGCCATGCGGTTTCTGCTGACGAGGCTCTACGACTGGCTGAACACGCCGAAGGATGCCCTGGTGACGCCGAAAAACCCGATGGAATACGTTCAGAAGATGCGATTTCATCGAGGGGTCCGGGATGTTCGTGGCTACGGGCTCGGCTGAAACGATGGCCGGCGGCGACGGTAAAAAGCTTGTCGAGATCTTTACCGACGGTGCCTGCCTGGGCAATCCGGGACCCGGCGGATGGGGAGTCGTGCTGCGGTGGAACGCCGTCGAGAAGGAGCTTTCGGGCGGCGATCCGGAAACGACCAACAACCGCATGGAGCTCACGGCGGCGATCGAAGGATTGGCATCGCTCAAGCGGGCAGCTGATGTCCGTCTCTATACCGACAGCACGTACGTGCGCGACGGGATCACCAAATGGATTCACCGCTGGAAGCAGAACGGCTGGAAGACCGCGGACAGGAAGGCGGTCAAGAACGCGGATCTTTGGCTCCGCCTTGACAATGCCCTCCACCGACACCGGGTCGAGTGGCACTGGGTGAAGGGTCACTCGGGCCACCTGGAGAACGAGCGTGCAGACAAACTGGCGGGAGAAGCCGCAAAAAAAGCGCAGTCTCTGGCGGGAGGATAAGTCGCAACTTCTCGCTGAAATGTCTGGAGTTCGCGCTCGCTGCACCGCACAATTTTTTAGCTATAACGTCGAGTTTTGTGTGGTTATAAGCGACTTTTCCGTGGTAAGCTTGCCGTCAACAGCAATTTGGTTTCCCGGAAAGGGTGGGCAATGAGTGGGTGCGAGGGAAATGTCTGAATTTGAATGGACGGAAGCGATGAGCGTCGGAGTGCAGGCATTGGACTCCGACCACAAATGCCTGGTGCGAATCATCAATCTGCTCGGTGAGGTCCACGACAGCAAAGAAGCCTCGAGAACGATCGAGATGGTGCTCGACACCCTGATGTTGTATGGCCAGTTTCATTTCGCCCGCGAGGAGCAGGTCATGGAAGCCTGCGAATACCCCGGTAAGTCTTTCCACGCGTCGGAGCATCAGGGGTTCGCGCGCTACGTGACCGCACTTCGCGACCGTTGCGGGCGGAAGGCCGACAGTGAAATGGCGGCGGAACTGCTCGAGTACCTGACCGGCTGGCTTCGCCACCACATCCTGATCCAGGACATGGCCTTCAAGCCTTATGTCCTGGGGGTCAGCAGGGTCGACGACATCGCGCAGGCCGCAGGCCCTCCACTGCTCGATTTACAACTGCGGTAGATTTCGTGGCCGAGGCAACAGCGACCGCAAGTGGATAACCCCGCCGGGGATTGCACGCCGGAGGGCGTGGACAACAACTACGGCAAAGGGCCGGGGCCCCTGGGACCCCGATGCCCCGATGAACCTGACTTCTCTCGTTTACAACTGCTTCAGCATGGCCTCGGCGCTGGTCTTCTCGAACGCCCCCGGGGGGTCGATGTTGAGGACCTTGACCACACCGTCGTCGACCACCATCGAAAACCGCTGACTGCGCAACCCCAATCCCTTGCCGTGGAGGTCCAGCTCCAAGCCGGCCGCCTTGGTCAGCGCGGCGTCGCCGTCGGCGACCATCGCCACCTTGTCACCGACATTCTGGTTCTTGCCCCAAGCGTCCATGACGAAAACATCGTTCACCGACGTGCAAACGACGGCGTCGATGCCCTTGGCCTTCAACGCGTCGGCCTTTTGAACGAAGCCGGGCAAGTGCTTCGCCGAACAGGTTGGCGTGAACGCCCCGGGAACGCCGAACAAGGCAACCTTCCTGCCCTTGAAGACTTCACTGCTGTCGACCCCTTCCGGACCGCTTTCGCCCATACGCATCAACGTTACCGACGGAATTTTATCGCCCACTTGGATGGTCATGTCCCTCCCCTCATTCCATTGAAAGTCGTCACGGCCCGGTAACGGGCCGGTATCTGACACATAGGCCATGCGGGCGCCGAATTCAAAACCAATAACGTGCGGATACAGACGCCTCCAGCTATTGGTTCACTCCGGAGGCGCGGTCCAGAGCGGAGAGCACGGTCTCGCGGCTGAGCAATTCGGGCAACGCCTCACCCTGCGGAATGCCGGGACCGTAAACGGCGTCGAACGGAATGCCGTAACGGCCGAAGCGGGCGAGGTAGTCGGAAATCGCCTCGCTCGGCAGGGTCCAATCGCCTTTCATGGAGATGATTCCGTCGGAGGAAAGCTTCTCGCGCACGGGACTCCTGGCGAGCACGAGGGACTCGTTGACCCGGCAGGTGATGCACCAATCGGCGGTCACGTTGACGAAAACGGTCCGACCGTCGGCCACCAATCTCGGGATCGCCGCCTCGTCGAGAGGCACCCAGAGGCCCTCCGGAACTGTTCCTGCGGTATCCGCGGGGCGGCTCGGGACGAAGAACGCGAGCGCGGCCAACGTCGCCGCGGCAATGCCGCCGATCCGACCGAATCGGGAGGGCGCGCGGCTGCCGGCATAGAGGGCGACCGCCATACCGGCGGCAAGGACGCCGACCGTGGCGGCGCTCGCCCCGCCCCGTTGGGCCGCCAGTACGGTCAGCAGCCACAACCCGGTACCGGCCAGGGCAACACCCAAAAAGCGACGCATCACGATCATCCATGGTCCCGGTCGCGGCAGGACGGTCGCCAGTTTCGGCGCCCCCGCCACCGCCAGATAGGGTGCCGCCAAGCCCAGTCCGAGCGCCACGAAAACCGCAAATATCTCGCCGGTGCCGCGCGAAAGCGCGAACCCCACCGCCGTGCCCAGGAACGGCGCCGAGCAGGGGGTCGCCAGAACGGTCGCCAGGGCGCCGGTGAGGAAGTGGCCGCCGAGGCCATGGACATGGCTCGCATGCTCGCCGGCGTCGGCGACCGAACGGGGCAGACGTATTTCGAAGAACCCCCAGAGATTGCAGGCGAACAGGATCACCACCAGCGTCATCGTCGTCAGGAACCACGGTTGCTGAAACTGCAGTCCCCAGCCGACCGCGGCGCCGCTCGCCTTCAACACGGCCAGGGCGCCGGCGAGGACCATGAACGAGAACAGAATGCCCGCTGCCGAAGCGATGAAGCTGAGCCTTACCTTCCGAGGATCACCGCCACCGTGTCCGACCACGCCGAGCAGCTTTATCGACAACACCGGCAGCACGCACGGCATCAGGTTGAGAATCAGACCGCCCAGCAGCCCCAAGGCGAGGATCACCGCCAGTGAAGTCTCGGCCTTTGGCATCGCCACGGCGGCGGCGGGTTTCGCCGTCTCCACCGGCAACCGTCTTTCCGCGCCGCGGTCCCCATCGACCAGCGTCACCGTGATCAACGTTCCCGGGAGCGGTTTCTCGAGGTATTCGGCGCCGATCACACCGACATCGAGAACCGCGCTCCGGTCGTCCCGGTCAAGGATCACCCGGGGGGACTCGAAGGCCAGTTCCGCCGGCCCTTCGATGAAAACGTCGGGCGCGGAGAATGGGGTGATCGAGGTTGCGCTGATGAGCAACCGGGTCTCGCCCCCGGTGCCGACGATCTGGACGGGGCCGAGATCGAGGCCGTGGGCCTTGCCGTCGCCCGGCACCCGGTTGAGGTAGCGGCTGATCAGATGCGCGAACACGCTCGGCCGCGCCGGTCCGGACGGCAAGTCGAGGGACAAATCGGCACGTTGCGGGACACAGATGTCCGAGCAGATCAGGTAGTCGACAGAGGCCCGGATCTCGACCGCTTCACCGGCGCGGATCGGCCGGGCGTCGATCGGCAGGACCACCGCATCCTTGTAGCCCACGGTTTCGAAGCCCAGCACGGCAAAACGCGTCGGCAGCGGCCACAGCAATTCCGCTTCCGCCAGATTGGCGGATTTCGACCAATCGACCGTCGGCGGATAACCGGCGTCGCCCGGCGAACGCCAGTAGACTTTCCAGCCATCGTTCAACCTGAATTGAAGACCCAGCGAGATGGTGGCGCCGTCACCGACGGCGTCGGTGGCGGCGATCAGTCGCACGGCTCCCTGCTCGGTTTCGACCCACTCGGACGCAGGTTCCTGGGCAGCGGCGGCCGACGTGATCGCCCAAAACAGCGCCGACAGGCAGAGCCAGGCAATACGCCTCCTCGTTGGGAAACGGGTTCGCGGAGATCTCATCGACAATTCCGTTTGGTGCGACAGCTCAACTCTATTACCGTTTCGCCCGTCCCGCCACCAGACGGGCCGGGGCATCATCACATTGCTCGGACGGACTATACCCCGTGTCGGCGCCCCCACTCCGCGAAGAATGTCTCGATCACGGAGTATTGAGCGTTTTCCGCGGAATCGCCCAAGGTTTTTCCCACCGAAGGCATTCTTCTCAAGCTACTACGGCGAACCGGCTTGTGCTAAAATTTCCTCAAACATGTTTGGGGACGTGATGCCGAGCGCAGAGGAGCATGACAAATATCTGGTTGGGCAACTGCTCGTGGCGATGCCGGGTATGCAGGACCCCCGGTTCGCCAAGAGCGTTATCTACATGTGCGCCCACAATGCGGAGGGCGCCATGGGATTGGTCGTCAACCGCACGTTCGAGGCTTTGACCTTTCCGGACCTCCTGGAGCAGTTGGAGATCGACACGACTCCGCTCACCGACCGGATAAACGTGCATTTCGGTGGTCCGGTGGAAACCGGGAGGGGGTTCGTTTTGCATTCCCCCGACTATCTGCAGGACGGAAGCCTAGTGGTGAACACCGGATTCGCGCTGACTGCCACAGTAGACATTCTCAAGGACATTGCCGCAGGGACCGGCCCTCGCCGATGCATACTGGCGCTTGGGTACGCCGGCTGGGGCCCCGGTCAGCTCGACTCCGAAATCAAGGCGAACGGCTGGCTCAACGTGGCCGCCGATGACGATCTGGTCTTCGACGACACCCTCGACACGAAATGGGAGCGGGCGATGGCGAAGATCGGCATCGATCCCAGAATGCTGTCTGATTCCGCGGGACACGCGTGAACAATCGGTTTCCCGGCGTCAATCATCGTCGGGTCAGGCCAGTCTTCCGACCACCTTGTCGTAGCTCTCCACGCCCGAGATCGGACCCAACGCGGTGAGTGTCGGGGACGTTCCCCCGAGACGCCGCGCCACCCGGGCAACCGCGGCGGTGTCCACCTCCTCGATCTTGGCGACGATTTCGGCGGGGGGTATCGGTCGGCCAAAGATCATCAGTTGACGGGCGAGTTGCTCGCAGCGGGACGAGGTGCTTTCCAGCGACATCAAAACGGAGGATTTGATCTGGGCGCGGGCTCGGGCAACCTCCTCGTCGGTGACGTCGGTCGAAACCTTCTTCATTTCGTCACAGATCAACGGGATCAACTCGCCCACTTCGCGTTCGCCCGTTCCCGCATAGATGCCGAACAATCCGCTGTCGGCATAGGACGACGGAAACGTGTAGATGCTGTAAACCAGACCCCGTTGTTCACGCGCCTCTTGAAAAAGCCGCGACGACATCCCGCCACCCAACAGGGTAGACAGCACCGAAAGGGCGTAGAAGTCCGGATCCCGATAACCCAGTCCCTCGAAGCCGAGGAGAACATGCACTTGTTCCAGATCGCGTTCGTCGCGCCAGTCGCCACCCGTGTAGCGCGCCGGTTCACCGATCCCCGGATTGCCCGCAACCAACCCGTCGAACGCCGACTCGGCCAGCTCCACCAGCGCCTCGTGGTCGACCCGCCCGGAGGCCGCCAGCACCATACGTGACGCCCCATACTGATCCCGCAGGTATTGGACGAGATTCTCCCGGGACATGTCGCGGATCAATTCCGACGAACCCAGCACCGATCGCCCGATAGCCTGACCGGGAAAGGCCGTTTCCTGGAAACGGTCGAATACCACGTCGTCGGGGGTGTCGAGGGACTGCATGATCTCCTGCAGGACGACCGTGCGCTCCCGGTTGAGTTCGTCCACGTCGAGAGTGGGGTTCTGAACGATGTCGGCGATGATGTTGACTGCCAGCCCAACGTCCTCTTTCAGAACCTTGGCATAGAAAGCGGTGTACTCCCGCGACGTGTGGGCGTTGAGGTGACCGCCGACGGCCTCGATCTCCTCGGCGATGGCGCGGGCGTCACGTTGGGGCGTGCCCTTGAACACCATGTGCTCGAGGAAGTGCGAGACCCCGCCGACCTCGGAACTCTCGAAACGGCTTCCCGCTTCCACCCAGACACCGACCGACGCCGTCTCGACCGACGCCACGGGATCGGTGGCCACCCGCAGACCGTTGGCGAGGGTCGAAACCCGGATTCCGTTCATGCGTTCTCCCTTTGCCGGTGGCAGCTCGTTGAAATCACTTCCTTGACGATCCCGAGGTCGGCCGGAAGCACCTCGTAGCGTTCTTCCCGCTCGAACAGGTCGGAAAGGCGGGCGGGCAGCTCCCGGATGGACTCCGGTCGCCGCCCTCACCGCGTCGGGGAATTTGGCGGGATGGGCGGTCGCCAGGGAGACCACCGGTGCGTCGCCTTTCCGGTGGCGGGCACGGGCGGCCGCCACACCGATTGCCGAATGGGGATCGAGGAGGTTGCCGGATTCCTCGTACACGGCACGGATAACGGCCTTCGTCTGCTCGTCGTCGAAGCGTTCGGCGTCGAACGTCCGAAGGGCGCTTCGCCACCGCTCCGGCTCGATCTCGAACCGGCCGTCCTCGCGGAAGCGTTGCATCAGGCGCCCGATGGTTTCGCCATCCCGGTCGTAGAGCTCGAACAGCAAGCGTTCGAAGTTGCTGGAAATCTGGATATCCATGCTGGGACTTAAAGTGGGGAGGACGGGTTCGGTTTGCATCAGCCCCGAGGCGAAAAACCGGGTCAGGATGTCGTTGCGGTTGGAGCCGACGATCAGTCGCCCGATCGGCACGCCGATTTTGCGGGCCGCGTAACCGGCGAAAACGTTGCCGAAGTTGCCGGTCGGCACCGCGAAGTCGACGCGCCGATCCGGCCCGCCGACAGCCAATGCCGCGCGGACGTAATAGACCACTTGCGCGGCGATCCGGGCCCAGTTGATCGAGTTCACCGCGGCAAGGTTCATGCGATCGCGGAAATCGCCGTCGTTGAACATCCCCTTCACCAGATCCTGGCAGTCGTCGAAGGTTCCCTCGATGGCGATGTTGTGCACGTTGGCGGACGCTACCGTGGTCATCTGCCGGCGCTGGACATCGGAGACACGCCCGTTCGGATGAAGGATGAAGATCTCGATCGACCCGCGATCGCGGCAGGCCTCGATAGCCGACGAACCGGTGTCGCCGGAGGTGGCGCCGACCACGGTCACCCGTTCGCCACGCCGGGCGAGGACGAAATCGAACAGCCGGCCGAGAACCTGCAGGGCGTAGTCCTTGAACGCAAGGGTCGGACCGTGGAACAGCTCCATGAGCCAAGCGTCGTCGCCGAGCGACTTGAGCGGAGCCACCTCGGGGTGGTCGAAGTCCCGGTAGGCCTCGGCGCAGATGGCGGCGAGATCGGCCTCGTGGACGGCCGGCTCGGCGAACGGCGCCATCACCCGGGCCGCCAGCGTGGCATAGTCCAGATCCGCCATTGCCCGCAGGTCCGCGGCCGACAGTTGCGGCCAGCTTTCTGGCACGTAGAGGCCGCCGTCGCGGGCGAGTCCCGCCAGCACGACCTCGTCGAAGGCGAGGACCGGGGCTTCGCCGCGAGTGCTGACGTATCTCACGGGGCGAGTTTGATTGGCACGGACATCATCGCAGTCAGCCTATACAGGCGCGCGTGACGGCACGCAACCCGGCCTAATGGTCTGGCTCCGACAACGATCGGCGTTCCGTTTCAGGCGAGGTAACGCCGTTTCAGATGAGTCCGGAAGATCCCGGCGTCGAGCGGGCGCCCGGTCGCGGCGACCAGCAGCTCGCGGCTGGAGAGCAGGGAGCCCCGCGAATGGACGTTCTCAGCGAGCCACGTCATCAACCCGGTGAAATCCCCCGAAGCGATGCCGGTCTCGATCGCCGGGTCGGCGTCAAGCGCGGCGGCAAAAAGCTGCGCCGCGGTCATCGCGCCGAGGGTATAGGTGGGGAAATACCCCCACGCACCGTCGTACCAGTGGATGTCCTGCAGGCACCCGAGGCGGTCGTTCGGCGGGGTGAGCCCCAGCAGCCGCCCCATGCCCTCGTTCCACGCGGCGGGCAGGTCGGCGGCCTCCAGATCACCGGCGATCATCGCTTTCTCCAGGTTGTAGCGCAGGATCACGTGTGCCGGGTAGGTCACCTCGTCGGCATCGACCCGGATGAAACCGGGGCGAACCCGGGTGTAGAGCCGGTAGAGGTTGTCGGCGCTCCAGGCGGGGCCGTCTGCCGCCGAGCATGGTTTTCATGATCGGCGCGGCGAAGCCGAGGAATCCCCGCGACCGGCAGACCTGCATTTCGATCAGCAGCGACTGGCTCTCGTGCACGGCCATGCCCCGGGCGTCGCCGACCGGCTGACCGCGCCACGCCCGCGGCAGCCCGCGTTCGTAGAGGGCGTGACCGGTTTCGTGCAGAACCCCCATCAGCGCCGAAGTGAAATCGGTCTCGTCGTAGCGGGTGGTGATGCGGACATCGTCGGGCGTGCCCCCGCAGAATGGATGCAGGCTGACGTCGAGGCGGCCGTGGTGGAAATCGAACCCGAGAACCTCCATGAACCGCACGGCCAGCATGCGCTGCTTGTCGACGGGAAACGGCCCCTCGGGTTCGAGCACCGGCGGCTCGCTCGCCTGCCGCTCTAGCACTTCGCCGAGAAAGCCGGGGAGGAAGGCTTCCAGGTCGGCGAAGACCCCGTCGATTTCCCGCGACCGCCCGCCGGGCTCGTATTCGTCGAGCAGGGCGTCGTAGGTGGAGACCCCGAGTTTCTCGGCCTTGACGGTGGCCATCTCGCGGACCAGCGCCAGGATTGTCTCCAGTTTCGGCAGAACCGCGGCGAAGTCATTGTCCGCGCGGGCGTCGCGCCAGGCTGGCCTCGCAGGACGAGGCCGCCCGCGACAGGGCTTCCACTTGTTCACCGGTCAGCGCCGTGGCATGTGTCCAGGTGCGGCGCATCTCGCGCACGTTGGCGACTTGCCATGGGTCGAGACCGTCCCCAGTTGCGGCCGCCGCCAGCAGCTCTTCGGTCTCCGGCTCGGTAAGGATGCCGTGACGCAAGGACTTGAGCACCGCCAACTGATCGCCGCGGGCCGCGGCGCCACCCTTGGGCATCATCGTCGCCAGGTCCCAATGGAGCATGGCTTCGGCGTCGCGGAGCGCGAGGAGACGACGGAATCGGCCCTCCAGCCGCTGGTACGCGGTACCGGTCAAGGCGATGAACTCTAAAGGAATGTTTGCAGCCCGCGATCGGCGAGCAGGGCGACGAAGATCAGAAACAGATACATGATCGTGAATAAGAACAGCGGCCGTGCTCCGGCGATGTCGTCGGCGCGCCACAAGCCGATCGCCTTTCGCAACAGCCCGGCCCCCAGCAACAGCGCAGCGACGCCGTAGAACACGCCCGACATCCCGATCGCCACCGGCACCAGCGTCACCGGGACGAGAATGCACGAATAAATCAGGATCTGGTTCTTTGTCACCCGCTCACCGGCGACCACCGGCAGCATCGGCACCCCGGCGCGGTCGTAGTCTCCCTTGCGGAACAACGCCAGCGCCCACGAATGCGGCGGCGTCCACAGGAAAATGATGGCGAACAGCGAGACGGCACCCCACCCGATGTCGCCGGTGGCGGCCGCCCAGCCGATGATCGGCGGCAAGGCGCCGGAAGCACCGCCGATCACGATGTTCTGAGGAGTCCGCCTCTTCAGCCACATGGTGTAGACGAACACGTAATAGACGACGGTGAGGGCCAACAGGCCGGCGGCGACGAAATTGACCAGGAGAGCCATCGCCACCACCGAGCCGACCGCCAGGGTCACGCCGAACGCCAGCGCCGGACCAGGCTGCAGGCGTCCGGCCGGAATCGGCCGGTTCATCGTCCGGGTCATTTCCCGATCGATGTCCCGGTCGTACCACATGTTGATGGCGCCGGCGGCTCCCGCGCCGATGGCGATGCACAGCACGGCGATCGCCGCGGTGACCGGGTCGACCCATGCCGGCGCCATGATCAGGCCGACCAGCCCGGTGAACACCACCAGCGACATCACCCGCGGCTTCAGGAGGACGGCGTAATCCTTGACGCGGAAGTGGGGTTCGCGCTTGACCGCGGCGCTGGACAAACTCCCCGCTGTTTCCGTTCGGACCGGTGGCACGTCTCAATCCCTACCTGATGGCAAACGTCACTATAGCCGTTGCGCTTCGACCGTGGGCGGATTTTTCTCCCGGGGAGATTTCAGCAAAGCCGCCGCCGCCACCCAGATGAACAGGATGCCGCCAAGCACGGCAAACAGGGCGCCGATCCCGTTCAACGCCATTCCGACGATGGCACCCATCGCCTCCAAACCCTGAGCCGCGCCGGCGGTCTTGCGCGGTGCACCGAAGCCGCCGGCCAGAAACAGGCCGACGCACGCGGCCAGCTGGCCCCCGGCGAACAGGTAGATTTGGGCGAACATCAGCTTGCCCCGTTTCGGCGATCGCTCCAGCAACGGAAGGAAGGTGACGTAGAACAGCCCCATGAACGCCAGGGTGACGCCGGCGATGACCCCGTGATAGTGGGCCGGCGTCCGGGTGTCGGCGCCGTCGACGAACAGGCCGAGCCCGCCGCCCACGGCGAACACCGTCACCGACAGCACCAGGCACAGGAAGGCCGGCTCGCGCCACGGCAGCTGACGGTTCCGGCGCAGTGCGATCGCCGCCGCGACCAGCACCGTCGGCGGCGCCATCGCATACTGGAGCGTGGTGAAGGCACCGGCGTGCTCGGCGGAAAAGGGCTCGAACACGAGATAGAAGAACGGCGCCGGCAGGACGGAAACGACCAGCAGTGCGGCCGCCGCGAGGACGACGCCTCGGCCGGGAACCGAGGGCCCGAAGACGAACGCGGCGAGCACGCTCCAGGCGACGACCAGCAGCAGCGTGTTCAGGAACTGGAGGATGTGGCCCCCTCCCCAGAACAGGTCCTCGTTGAACGCGTGGGTCGGCGCGTCGCCGGCGAGCCGCGCGTAGGAGACAACGAAGCAGATCAGCGCGACCACGTAGACCAGACCGGCGCCCGCCATCACCGTCGGCATCGGGTCGAGCGCAGTCGCCATCCCCCTTCGCAGGTTCAACAACAGCCGCAGAACCGCCAGCGCCATCGATGCGCCCATCACCGCCAGCCCGGCGTAGTACAGCGGATCGATGATCACCGGCACGTAGTTGTTGAGGGTCGGCTCGCCGCGGTCGAGCAGCGCCGGCACGAACAGCAGCGGCGTCGCCAGCGCCATCCCCGTCACCGCCGCCTTGCCGAGCCCCTCGAAGCGCGGCCGCCCGCCCGCCGCCTGGTTCGCCGCGACCAGCAGCAGGGCGCCGAACACCGCGAGAAACCAGACGACGAAGGAAAACACGACGTGAATCACCAGCCCCTTGTGGAAGAAACCCACGGGCCACGGGAACACGGTCTCGATGCCGGGGATCCGGGAGATCGCTAGGAGAAAGGCGAACACCCCGGCGATCGCCAGCGACCCCGACCGCCAGGGCCGACCAGCCCCACAGCTCCCGGCGAAACGCCGCGTCGGCGACGGCGGCTTCGGGCACGTGCGCATGCGCGGTCGACCGTCGGCGGCCCTATCCATGGGCGTAGGGCCCTTGGGCGTCGGGGTAGAGGTGCACCGCCATCACGTAGACCACGACCCCCGATACCGCCACGAACATCCACAGCGGCCAGGTCCAGCGGGCGATCCGCTTATGGCGTTCGAACCGTCCTTTCAGCGCCCGGTAGACGGTGATCGGCACCAGCGGAGTGATCACCGCGGCGAACGCGACATGGGTGATCAGAAGGGTGAAATAGACGGGGCGGATGATCCCTTCGCCGCCGAACTTCGCCAGTCCGGAGTTGAAGTGATAGATCAGATAGGTGACCAGAAACGCCGCCGACACCGACAGGGCGCCGATCATGCAGGCCCGATGTTCGGCGCGCCGGCCGCTCCGGATGAAGGCCAGGCCGGCGGCGAGAAAAACGATCGTGGCGCCGTTCAACGCGGCGTTGACATGGGGAAGATCGACGATCTGGAGCATCAGGTCCGTTCTCGGGGGCGCTCGGCCGCTCAGTCCGATGGCACGGTCAGCCGCCCACCTTGATGTAAATGCTGACATACATCGCCAGCGAGGCCGCCGCAAGAACGGCCGCCAACACCCAGTTCTTCATTGCGAAATGTCCCTCCAAGCGCCTTGCCGACCGCCCTCGGCGGACGTCGTCACCCGCGTCTCGCGCCCGCGGCCGGCGCCGCCAGCATTGCCGGGGCGGCGGGAAAAATCAACAGCAAGCTCACCGCATAGGAACGACCGATGAATAAAAGGAACTATAGCGTAAAATAGGATAAAAGAGCCGACACTGGAGAAAACCCTTTGCATTCGGTTTTCCTCATGTTAGCTAACTGATCGGCCTCAATTCCCGGTAGGGGAACCTTCCGGAGTTTGCGCCTCGCGCGGGTCGAAGCGCGATACAAGGCGAAATTCGGGATGGGACCCTGGTCGGGGTACGTTATAATCGAATAGTCAGACTGGTCGGGTGGGGGACGATGCTCGAGAGATTGAAGTTCATTGCTCTGTCGGCCTCGCTGGGCGTATTGGCGTGGTCAAGCGCGGCTTTCGCGGCGGAAGGGCACCCGGAGCCCTGGCAACTGGGGTTGCAGGAAGCCCATTCGCCGGTGATGGAGCGTATTCACGATTTCAACAACCTGCTGCTGGTGATCCAGGTGGCGATCGTCCTGTTGGTGCTGGGCGTCCTCGGCTACGTGATCATCCGCTTCAACGCCAAGCGCAACCCGGTGCCGTCCAAGAACACGCACAACACCTTGCTCGAGATCTTGTGGACGGCGGTGCCGATCGTGATCCTGGTGATCATCGCCATTCCGTCGATGAAGCTCCTGTACTACTCGGACAAGACCGCAGAACTACGATATGACCCTCAAGGTCACCGGGCATCAGTGGTATTGGAGCTACGCCTATCCCGATCAAGGGGACTTCACCTTCGACAGCATCCTCGTTCCGAAAGAAGACCTGAAGGAGGGCCAGCTGCGACTGCTGACGGTCGACAATCGGGTGGTCCTGCCGGTCGACACCGACATCCAGGTGCTGATCACTTCCGATGACGTCATCCACGACTGGGCGGTTCCGTCCCTCGGAATGAAGATCGATGCCACTCCGGGACGCATCAACGAACGCTGGGTGAGGATCGACCAGGAAGGGATGTACTACGGCATGTGCTCGGAGCTGTGCGGGGTGAACCACGGGTTCATGCCGATCCAGGTCGAGGCGGTGTCGAAGGAAGCGTTCGCCGAATGGGTTAAGAAGGCGAAGGAAGAGTTCGCCTCATCCGACCGACCGGCCGTCGAGCGTGGCCAAGACCGACCGAACGATCCGCCAGCGGTCGGACGTCCCGAAGTAAGAGCAGGCCAGGGTCAAAGCTAACGAGTTGAAGGAACCAATGACGATGGCATACGGAGCTGTTGCGGGTCACGGAGAACACGACACGAACACCATCCGACCGGATGGAGGCGCTGGCTGTTCTCCACCAACCACAAGGACATCGGCACCCTGTACATCATTCTGTCGATCATCGCGGCGATGATCGGCGGGGCGATGTCCTGGTACATCCGGCTGGAGTTGGCCGAACCCGGAATCCAGTTCATCGACGACTTCCAGTTCTACAACGTGCTGGTCACCGCGCACGGCTTCCTGATGGTGTTCTTCGTGGTGATGCCGGCGATGATCGGCGGCTTCGGCAACTGGTTCGTGCCGCTGATGATCGGCGCTCCCGACATGGCGTTCCCGCGGATGAACAACATCAGCTTCTGGCTGCTGGCCGCGGCACTGGTCCTGCTGATGCTCTCGGCGGTGGTCGGCGACGGACCGGGCACCGGCTGGACCGTCTATCCGCCGTTGTCGAGCGCCGCCTACCAGCCGGGTCCGTCGGTCGACTTCGGCATTCTGGCGCTGCACCTGGCCGGCGCGTCGTCGATCCTCGGCGCGATCAACCTGATCTGCACCATCCTCAACATGCGGGCGCCGGGCATGACCATGCATCGGATGCCGCTGTTCGTGTGGGCGATCCTGGTGACCGCGTTCCTGCTTTTGCTGGCGTTGCCGGTGCTCGCCGGGGCGCTGACCATGCTGCTCGTCGACCGCAACTTCGGCACCAGCTTCTTCGTCGTCGAGGGCGGTGGCGATCCGGTTCTGTGGCAGCACCTGTTCTGGTTCTTCGGCCACCCCGAGGTCTACATCATCATCATTCCGGCCTTCGGGATCATCAGCCAGATCGTCTCGACGTTCTCGAAAAAGCCGGTGTTCGGCTATCTCGGCATGGCCTACGCGATGATCTCGATCGGGTTCGTCGGCTTCATCGTCTGGGCACACCACATGTACACGTCCGGCCTCGGCGTCGACGCGCGGGCGTACTTCACCGCCGCGACCCTGATCATCGCGGTGCCGACGGGCATCAAGATCTTCAGTTGGCTGGCGACCATGTGGGGCGGCTCCATCGAACTCAAGGCGCCGATGCTCTACGCCATCGGCTTCATCTGGCTGTTCGTGATCGGCGGCGTCACCGGTGTACTGCTTGCCAATGCCGGCATCGATTTCGCCATGCACGACACCTATTACGTGGTCGCCCATTTCCACTACGTGATGGCCATCGCCGCGATCTTCGCCATGTTCGGCGGCTGGTTGTACTGGATCGGCAAGATGAGCGGGCGGATGTATCCCGAGAAGCTGGCCAAGGTCCAGTTCTGGGTGTTCTTCATCGGCGTCAACGTTCTGTTCTTCCCGCAGCACTTCCTCGGCCTGGCCGGCATGCCGCGGCGCATCCCGGACTATCCGGACGCCTTCGCGGGATGGAATTTCGTCAGCTCGGTCGGCGCGCTTGATCACCATGTGCGGGACGTTCATGTTCCTTTACATCATGTGGTACACCTATCGTAAAGGTGAGGTCGCCGCGGCCAACCCGTGGGGCGAGGGCGCGACGACGCTGGAGTGGTCCGTGCCGTCGCCGGCGCCGTTCCATACCCATGAGGAACTGCCGGTGATTAGCGCGACGGGGCATCACGCGCCGGCCGAGTGAGCAACCGCGATCGAAGGGGTGGAAAGGCGATGAGTGCGTCCAGCCGCAAGAGAACCGCCACCGCCATCGTGCTGTTCGGCGTGGCGGGCGGGATGGTCGGGCTGGCGTTCGCCTCCGTCCCCCTCTACCGGCTGTTCTGCCAGGTGACCGGTTACGGCGGCACGCCGAACACCGAGAACGTGGCGGTGCCGGCGGGGGAGTCGGACCACATCGTAACCGTGCGTTTCGACGCCAACGTCAACTCGGCGCTTCCGTGGCGGTTCAAGCCGGCACAACGGGAAGTCCAGATTCGACTGGGCGAGGAGACGCTGATCCACTACATCGCGGAGAACCTCTCGGACAAGGCGATCACCGGCACCGCGACGTTCAACGTCACCCCCTACAAGGTGGCGCAATACTTCAGCAAGATCCAGTGCTTCTGCTTCACCGAGCAGACGCTGGCGCCGGGCGAGGAGGTGGCGATGCCGGTGTCGTTCTACGTCGATCCTGACATGCTCGACGACGTGGACGCCCGGGACGTCAAGGTCATAACCCTTTCCTACACTTTCTATCCGGTCGACGAGAAGGACAACGGCGGCCAAGACGGTCAAAAGGTGGCCGAGCCGGGCGAAAAAGCCGCCCGCTCCGGCGCCTGATCGGCGGAACGACCACGAGTACAGGGGAGCAAGATGGCGAGCGAAACGACAAAATCACATCCCTACCACATGGTGAATCCGAGCCCGTGGCCGATCGTCGGCACGGTTGCCGCGTTCCTTATGGCCACCGGCGGCATCTGGTACATGCACGAAAAGCAGCCGTGGGTGCTGCTGGTCGGCTTCGTGCTCCTGCTGTTCACCTTCTTCGGTTGGTGGCGGGATGTGGTCCGCGAGGCCAACAGCGGCGTCTACCACACCGAGGTGGTTCGCCACGGGCTGCGGGTCGGCATGCTGTTGTTCATCGCCTCGGAGGTGATGTTCTTCTTCGCCTTCTTCTGGGCCTTTTTCGACGCCAGCGTGCCTTTCATCAGCCGCACCGCGCACGAAGTCTGGCCGCCGGAGGGCATCACCCCGCTCGAGACCTGGGGATTGCCGTTCCTCAACACCCTGATCCTGTTGACTTCTGGGGCCACCGTCACCATCGCCCACCATGCCGTCCGCCACAACGACCGCCAGAAAATGGCATTCTGGACCGGCGTAACAGCGGTCCTGGGCTTC
Organism: uncultured Alphaproteobacteria bacterium; assembly: GCA_963772635.1. Taxonomy (GTDB): domain Bacteria; phylum Pseudomonadota; class Alphaproteobacteria; order Rhodospirillales; family Defluviicoccaceae; genus JAUXFS01. The sequence continues at coordinate 5,419 of CAVYYK010000043.1, read as the reverse complement.
ATCTTCCTGTCCTGCCAAGCCTACGAGTACCATCACGCGGCATTCGCCTTCATCGACGGAATCTACCCCTCGACGTTCTACATGGCGACCGGGTTTCATGGCTTCCACGTGCTCGTCGGCGCGTGCTTCCTGGCGGTGTGCTTCTTCCGGATGAGGCGCGGAGACTTCACCCCCGAGCAGCACGTCGGTTTCGAGGCCGCCGCCTGGTACTGGCACTTCGTCGACGTGGTGTGGCTGTTCCTGTTCACCGCCGTGTATTGGTGGGGCAGCGCGGACTATTGGCCGGCGCACTGATGCAGCTAAGCGGTCAAGCCCATGCCCGATGAGCGTGGCCGCTCGACCGCAAGCATCCTGGCGTCCGGGCTCTGCGGCCGCTGCCCGCGCTGCGGCCGCGGGGCGCTGTTCGACGGATTGCTGAATATTACCGACCGGTGCCGGGACTGCGGCCTCGAGTTCAGCGGCCATGACGCCGGCGATGGTCCGGCGGTCGCGGTGATGTTCATCCTCGGGTTCGGTATCGTTGGCTTGGCGTGGCTGCTGGAAGTGCTCCTGTCGCCGCCGCTGTGGGTTCATGCGGTGATCTGGATTCCGGTGACGGTCATCGGCGCCGTGGTGCTGCTTCGACCGCTGAAGGGCCTCACCGTCGCCGCCCAATACCGTTTCCGGGCGGTTGACGAACCGGGAAGGCTGGGCGGGACATGACCACCGGTACCGGCACCTATCACTTCCCCGTCGGCATTCGCACGGTGGATGTCGACCGTTCGGGTCATTGGCTTGCCGCCGGCTGGCGGGACTTCCTCGCGACCCCGCGTGTCAGCCTCGTCTACGGCGGCGTCTTCGCCGTCGTCAGCGCCCTTCTGAGCGTCGGGCTGATCGCGGCCGGCCTCGGTTCCCTGGTCCTGCCGCTGGCCGGAGGGTTCGTCCTGCTGGCGCCCGTCCTGGTGGTCGGTCTCTACGACGTCAGTCGCCGACTGGAGCGGGGCGGAGAAATCTCCCTGCGCCACGTCTTCGGGGCGTTTCGCGACAACATCGGCCAACTTTCGGCGATGGGTGTGGTTCTTCTGGTCATCTGGTTCGTCTGGGTCGAGATCGCCATCGTTCTGTTCGCGATCTTCTTCAATCAGGCGCCGCCGCCGCTCGACCAGTTTGTCGAGGAAGTGTTGTTTTCGGTGGAAAGCGCGCCGTTTCTGCTGATCGGCTCGGCATTGGGGGCGACCCTTGCCGCCGCCATCTTCACCGTCACCGCGGTGTCGATCCCGTTGCTGATGGATCGGCCGATCGATGTCGTCACCGCGATCGGCGCCAGCATCCTCGCGGTGCGCGCCAACTGGCAGGTGATGTTCGGCTGGGCGGCGATGATCGCGGTGTTCACCGCCGCCGGCGTGGCGGTGTTCTTCGTCGGCCTGGCGGTGGCGCTGCCGGTGCTGGCCTACGCCACCTGGCACGCCTACCGCGACCTCCTCGAGCCCGACGCCCCGCCGACCCGCGAAGAGGACGGCTACGTTGCCGGCGAGGGCATATAGGGCACGGCTCCGCGCCCCGCCGACACCCAAGCGCCCGGCAAGTCCCCTGCTGCCCGAGATCTCCGCCAGCCGTCACGCCACCCCCGCTGCCGATTTCGCCTTCACAAGGCCAAGGCATCGCCGCGCCGAAGGCGCGCGGGGACGAATAGGAAGAGAGGGGAGAGAAGGGTCGGGCGCCGTGGCGGCCAGACACCCACTACATATAGTGTTGCCCAACACGTCCTTTTTACGGCAGCAATTGGCCAGGGGACTAAACCGCTGTCGCGGTAGTTTGGGGCGGCGGGCGAGGAGAGGTGTACGGTAACGGGCGGGGTCTGTCCTGTGTTGAGATTGGGGGTTTCCAAGCCTTCCACTCAAGACAGGAGCAGACCCATGACAGACGAAACCATCAGCCCGTTGCGCCGGCGCATGATCGAGGACATGGAGGTCCGCGGCTTCGATGCGGGCACGCAGCGAGGATACATCGCGGCGGTCAAGAATTTCACCGTCTTTCTCGGGCACTCGCCGGATCAGGCGACGATCGAGGATCTGAGGCGGTTCCAGCATCAGATGAGGATGCAGGGTGCTTCGGCGGCGACGATGAACTCCGCCGTCTCGGCCTTGCGCTTTTTCTTTGGCACGACCCTGGGGCGGGGGGACGCCGAGATTGGGATGACGACGGTGCGTCTGCCCCAGCGCCTGCCGGTGATCCTGAGCCCGGACGAGGTGGCGCGGCTGTTGGAGCATGCCCCGGGGCTGAAGGCGCGCGCGGCGCTGTCGGTGGCCTACGGGGCCGGACTGCGCGCCTCGGAGGTGGTCTCGCTCAAGGTCGACGACATCGATTCCGAGCGCCGGGTGATCCGGGTGGAACAGGGCAAGGGCCGCAAGGACCGTTACGCCATGCTCGCCGACGACCTGTTGGCGCTGCTGCGCGATTGGTGGCGGCTCGGCCATGAGAAGGGGGTGATGCTGCCCGGCGGTTGGCTGTTTCCCGGCCAGAACCCGGTCAATCCGATGACCTCCCGCCAGTTGGGCCGGATTTTCCACGGCGCCAAGGATGCGGCCGGGATCGACAAGCGCGTCTCGTTGCACACGCTGCGGCACTGCTTCGCCACCCACTTGCTGGAGCGGAAGGTCGACATCCGGGTGATCCAGGTGCTGTTGGGCCATGCCAAGCTCAACACCACGGCCCACTACAGCCAGGTCGACAGCCGCACCCTGAAGGCGGTCAAAAGCCCGTTGTCGCTGCTGCCGTCCAGCCACGGGAGAAACAACAAGGCCCGGTAACGCGGCGGCTTCGTGCCCCGGGAACGGCTGGAGGTCCAGGATATCTTCCGGGCCTGCGGGCCCGCTTGGCGTCGCCGCCAAGCCGGACATCTCAGCCTCGACCAGCTGAAAGTGATGGCGGCCATCGAGCGGTGCCGCACGGCGGCGCTGGGGGGACATGTCGCCGCTTGCGAGGACTGCGGCCATATCCATGTCGCCTACAACTCGTGTCGCAACCGTCACTGCCCCAAGTGCCAGGGGGCGGCCGCCAAGGACTGGCTCGCCGCCCGCCAGGCCGAACTGTTGCCCGTGCCCTACTACCACGTCGTCTTCACCCTGCCGGCCGCGATCGCCCGCATCGCCTATCAGAACAAGGCTCGAGTCTATGGCATCTTGTTCAGAGCGGCTTCCGAGACCTTGCTGACCATCGCCGCCGACCCCAAGCACCTAGGCGCCAACATCGGCATCACCGCCGTGCTTCATACCTGGGGCTCGGCGATGACACACCACCCCCATCTCCACTGCATCGTGCCGGGCGGCGGCCTGTCGCCGGACGGCAACCAGTGGATCTGTTGCCGCCCCGGCTTCTTCTTGCCGGTGCGGGTGCTGTCGCGCCTCTTTCGGCGCCTGTTCCTGGAAAAGCTGGAGGCCTCTCTCGACAAGGGGGATCTCACCTTCCGCAACGAACTCGCGCCCCTCGCCGAGCCCAAGGCCTTCGCCGCCTTGTTGGGCCCTCTGCGCAACACCGAATGGGTCGTCTATGCCAAAAGACCCTTCGCCGGGCCCGAGGCGGTGCTGGCGTACCTCTCCCGCTACACCCACCGCGTCGCCATCTCCAACAGCCGCCTCATCGCCTTCGACGGCCAAACCGTCACCTTCACATGGAAGGACTACCGGGCCAAAGCACGCGACCGCCAAAAGCTCATGACCCTCGACGCCGCGGAGTTCATCCGCCGCTTCCTGCTCCACGTCCTGCCAAAGGGCTTCCACCGCATCCGACACTATGGGCTGTTCGCCAATGGCGGGCGCACCGAGAACTTGGCTCGTGCCCGTCAACTCCTCGATATCGAGGCGACCCAAGACGCCGAAAACCCAGCCAACCAGGAGAACGAAGCCCATGACAGAGCCGCGCCACAGCCCTGCCCGGCCTGCGGCGGGCCGATGATCCTCATCGACACCTTCGGACCAGGACAACATCCGCACCGGCCAAGACCCCGCGCCCCGCCAACCGCCGAGGCCCTGGCCGCATGACCCCAATATCCAGAAACCTCCCCGATCAAACCGCCACAGCCCGGCCAAGCCGGCGTTCGTCCCAATCCCGGCCACAGCTCCGCAAAACCCGCGACACAGGCCTTCCCGCCGGCAAAATATCCCTCAAACCACGCCCCGACCGTCCTCCAGCCAACCCCTTCGCCGAAACCAAATGGCGATCACTCGATCATCCCGACAGCGGCCCGAACCGCAATTCCCCATAGGTCGGTCACCGAAGAAAACCGACGCTAGCCCCCCGCGGTTTCCTCCCCTGAGGCTTCTCCGACACCCGCCGCACGTACCTGCCGCAACCTCGTCGCCGCGGCGGGTGTCCGAGAACCCTTAACACAAACAGACTTGAGAGACTGCTTGGTCAAACCAAAGCGACACAGCCAAAGGTGACCACCGCCTCTAAACAGGTTGTACCGCGGAATTGGGGCTATGTCCATGCGCGCCTTTTCCACCCCATCAAAGCGATGCCAGCGAGGCCCGGGAGGAACAAAGGTAATGTCCGCGGGGAGAGGAAAAGTTTCGACGACCGTTGTTTCAAAGATCCAGGGTTCCCAAGGTTGCAGCCGTATTCATCGCTGTAAGGCAATACCGGAAGACCCGCTGCGCCGCCAATGCACACATCATCGACAACTTCTAAACCATCACTATCCGTGGAACCGATATCGGCTTGATTTGGGATAGCAATTCTAAGGTTAACAATTTGAATTTGAAATTCTGGAGAGGAATAGCTGCCTAAGTATATAGCCCATTCTATCAAATCGCCTGATGCGTTGGTCGTAAACCCAAAAAACCGGTGTGGGGGCGGGTCTGACTGGGAAATTGTTTGTATTCCATCCGTGAAGCTATAATCGGTTACGTTACTTGTATATTCCTCATAGGCATTTTCGAGCGCCGGCATTTCCGCGACAAAATAACCCATGATTTTGTCGCTGGTTGTATAGGGCCCTTCCACAAATTCGAACTCGTTTCCCGTATAGTCGAAACGAAGAATGATGGCGTGGGCCGGGTTGACAGGTGCGCTCAAGACAGCGAACAGAATGCCTAGGAGCGCAATTGTCTTCAGAGCATTCGTACCCGAGCCGACGCCAAATCGTTGACTAAAGTCACAGCGGGTGTTGCTTACCGGAGCGGAGGCGTCCTGATGCGATTTCATCGTTTTTCCCCTTTCTCGTACACACTCTCAACGATAATGGTGCGCCGCAAAAACACGAAAAGCAAGAAATCTTGGGTTGTGTTTGAGGAAGAAATACCCGTCTGCAGGTTGAGCATCTTTAAGCGGTTTCGGAGGTGGTCTGAGCCGGTCGATGTGGCACACGATATAGGCGAATTCGCCACGGAACATGGTGCCCGATGCTATCTCCGGACTTCCGGAAGGGGTCATCGGACTA
>CAVYYK010000042.1:0-24411 GCA_963772635.1 uncultured Alphaproteobacteria bacterium | reverse complement strand
CGCAACGGACGTCACCCGCTTCGCCGAGCGGCCGTCGTTCAATTCGGGCCGCTTCGCCCGGCATCGGGCCGCGCGAATGTGACCGCCGTCTCCGACAAACGCAAGAAGAGTGACCCGCCCAAGGCCGCCAAGCGCAAGGACCAGTCGGTCCACATCTTCCGGATCCCGGGGTAGCGGCGCGGGCGGCGGCCCGGATGGCAGCGAATTCGTGATGCAAGACCCCGCGGCCCTTGAGATGCGCTTCGACTAGGCTTAGCCTCGCGGAAGCTGTTCTGGACCGATCCGGGGGGGAATTGTCGATTTAATGGCTCGGCAGCGCATACTACCAGATTGGATCTCGATTGATCCGAGTTTGTCGGAACCGTTGTACCGGCAGATCTCGCGACAGATCGAAGACGCCGTTCACCAAGGAAGGCTCGCGCCGGGTACATACCTCCCGGCTTCACGGAGTCTGGCCAGCGATCTCGGCGTCTCGCGCCTGACCGTGCTCACCGCCTACGAGTTGCTTGCCGCCGATGGCCTCCTGGAGGCGATCACCGGATCGGGAACCCGGGTGTCCAACCGACTGCCCGACGGCGGTGCCACGAAGCCGAACGCGACGGTCCGCACCATCCTGAAAACCTGAACGACGAAGTTCCGCGGGCATCCTGCAAGGCCGCCGACACCGTCAAGGGCCTGATGGCGTTCGGAGCAAGGGCGCCGGCCCGGCTTCTTTCCCTCCCCGACCCCGGTTCCAGTCGCTGCGGCGCTCAGGACTTCGGCGGCGACCTCGACATTCTGGATTAACGGGATATCGCGGCGGCGACCGGCCCTTGCGGGAGATGATTGCCCGTTACCTGGTGACGTCTCGCGGTGTGCAATGCTCCCCCTCGCGGGTCATCGTGGTCGCGGGCGTCAGGGCGGCCATTTCCCTCGCCGTTTCGTTCTGACGACGCCCGGCGAGACCGGCGTCTGGGCAGATCCCGGGTATCGTTGGGCCCGCGGCAGCCTCGAACTCTCGGGACTGCGGATCGTGCCGGTCGCGGTCGACGACAGCGGCTTGCGGGTGGACGACTTGCCAAGCCGGGCGGCCGACGCACGTCTCGTCTATGCTACCCCGTGTCACCATTGGCCCACCGGCGTGACCATGAGTCCCGGCCGTCGGAAGCAGCTTTTGGCCTGGGCACGACGACGACAGGCCTGGATCCTCGAAGACGACTACGACAGCGAATTTCGATTCCACGGCCCGCCAAGCCGCCCGCTCGCGGCGGAGTTGGGCAGCGAACGGGTGATCTTTATCGGCACGTTCGCGAAGACGCTGGCGCCGTCGATCCGCTGCGCCTATCTCGTCGTCCCGGAAAACCTGGAACAGCGGTTCGTCGACAACGCCATCTACCTGGGAATCGAGCCGGCCTTGCACATCCAGGCGGCGCTGGCCGATTTCATCAAGGAGGGATACTACACGCGCCATATCCAGACCATGCGCAAGGTCTATTGGGCGCGCCGCGACACCTTGGAGCAGAGCCTGACCGAAACGTTGGGCCATCGGCTCTCGGTTCGCCATCCCGAGGGCGGTCTCCAGCTGATCGCCGACCTGCCGACGGACATCTCCGCCGAAGTCGTCTCGGATCAGGCGGCCCGGCGCGATCTGACGATCCGCCCGATGTCCATCTACTACGTGGCCCGCAGGCCGATCAACGCGCTGCACCTCGGTTTCGCCGCCGTCCCGGAGCCTGAGATCGCACCGGCCGTTCACCGGCTCGCCGAGGTCTTCAATACCAGCGCGTGAATTGGTTCTGATAAATTCTCTCAAAGTGGTCCTGGAAAACTCTCCCATCAGGTCGACCATTTATAACCCGTTTGTGGGTGCCCAGGACCTTCGGGATATTAATCACGGCGTGTCGCAAGTGCCGTGGGAATCACTGGGGGGCAGCGCCGCTCTGCGACGCCATATCTGAGGAGCCAAGGACATGTCCGCACCTGATGATGGACTGGAACGGCCATGGCGTGAGATCGAGGACGCCTGCCGGCCCATCCTCGAATTCCGCTACGCCCGCCAGACCACCGCGGCCCATCTTCAAGACCAGGATTTCGAATCGCTGATCAAGGATACCGCGAAATCCACGAGCGCTCCGAGCACGGCCTCCGAGGCGTTCGCGCTGTTGCGCTATCTCGTCCAAACGCCGGACCCTCCCCGGACGACGACCGGATCGCCGCCGAGACGAAGGCCCTGGTCGTCGCTGCCCTGGAAGAGGTGATCGCGACGGCCGAACCACGGTCGGTCAGCGACATGCACGCGCGCATCAACTTCATTGAGCAGCCGCGGCGAAAGATACCGCCAACCCGATGATCGCCGCCTGCGCGAGAACGTTGCGGCGTGATGTTTACGCCTTTTGCCGGGGATCACTCCGCGACACCGACGAGCGGAGGGACTGAAAGGGATTTCGTTGAGCGGGTCCCTCGGACACACGCTCGAAAGCAAGTGACGTGTTCGCGCCTGTGCCGAGTGAGTGTGGGAAGGCATGATGCAGACAGACATATTGATCGTGATATTGCTGTGGATATGTTCACCTCTGGTGATCGTCGCGGTGATCGTCGCGCCCTCCGTACTTTTGATCTACCTCCAGCGCATTTTGCGGAAAAAGCGGTCCTCGCAGGTGCCCGTTCCCGACAGAGCGCGCGGCTGATTTCCGTTGCCGGCCGCATCATGATCCTTCGGCGTGTCATCGTCGCGCTGATGCCGCTTCTTGCCGCGACCTCGGTCCGCGCCGCCGAGCAGTCGCCGCCCGCACCGGCAATGCCGCCCGCCGCGGGCGTCGCCGCCATCTGGAGTTAGATTATCGGAACCCCTGCGGGTGAGCGCCCGGCGGACGCGTTCCAACCGCCGCGGGTCGAACTGCGGTTCATCCTGCCGGGTGACGCGCGATCCTGCGGCGAATACGACGTCTGGTATCGGCTGTCGGCGTCCGGCCCATGGAGCCGAACCCGGACGCCGGCCGAAGAGCGAACGCACGATATCGGCGGTTTCGAGGTCAGCAAGACCGACTTTCCGATGGCTCTCTGCCGGTTGCCGATGAAGACCGACTGGTTCGAGGCCGCGGTCTCCGAAAAGGGCGAGGACTTCAAGCCGGTCCCCGTCTGGTCGCCAACCGGAAAACCGTCCGAACCATCGTCGCCGGCGGCGGCGGCATCGGCCGGCGCAACGGCCGGGACGACCGGATCGTCATGGTCACCCTCGGTGATACCGGTTGCCGCGGAACGCCGATCGGCGCCCCGGGTCGGATGTCACAGGACTGTTCCACCGATTGGCCCTTTGCCGATCTGATGGACAGCGCGGTCGAGGTGAAGCTCGACGACGGCAGCATGGCGCAGCCGGATTTCTTCGTGCACGTGGGTGATTACCGCTATTTCTGGGAAGACTACGAGATCGATCCCGCCAAGGGCTCGGGTTCCGGCAATCAGGGTCATTCCAAGGACACCTTGGGATACTGGCTGCAGGATTTCCTGACCCCTGCCCAGCCGGCGCTCGCCATCGCGCCCTGGGCGCTGTCGCGCGGCAATCACGAGACGTGTCCGGACGCCGGGCCACACTGGTACGGCAAAGGCTGGACCTACCTGTTCGGAGACGTCGACTGGCCGCCGCAACCCTGCAACAACCTGGTGCCGACCACATACTTCGACGTCGGGCCCGGCGGCGGAAACGATCCGCGAACGCGGCATCGCGTGGTGATGATCGACAATTCGAATCCCTACGGCACCGCTTACAAGGGCCGAAACCTGGCGGACCTGTTCAAGGACGCCGCCGCCGTGACCAGGGACGGCAACGCGGCCTACGTCAAATCCACCCACTGGGTCAGCCATATCCCGGCGATCACCTATCAGAGCTACTGCGGCGGGCAATGCGGGGGCCGCAACCAACGGGTCTTGCAAGCCGTCTCCGACGCGTTCGGCGACACGCCGCCGTGCGAGGACCGCGGCCCGGGGGCGCCCGGATGCGTGCCGTCGACGCTGTTCGCCGGTCACCAGCACTTCTATCAGCGGATCCGTGTTTCGGATCCCAAATCGCCCGACACCGTCTCGGTCACCTGGACCTGGCCGCAGACCCAGATCGTCGGCCACGGCGGAACCAAGCCGGATCACGCCTCGATTACCCCCCACTGGTGCCGGACGGAGATCACCGTGCCGAAGACGCCCTCGGGAGAGACCTACAAAGCCAATGTCATCGCCGACTCGCGCCACGGCTTCGTCGTCTGGCGCCGGGCGGCGGATACCCTGTCCGATCCGGCCGGCTGGAAGGAAACCCGATACTGGCATACCGGCGCCCCGATCCCGCAACCGGCCAAGGATCTGGACAAATGCCGGCTCGATTGATCGGCCCGGCCGCCGACCGCCCTCCCCGTCATTGCGAGGAGCGGCAGCGACGAAGCAATCCAGTGCCGCCGTTGGCGCCGATGCTGCCTGGGGCGGAAGGATCTGGATCGCCACGGCGCTCCGCGCCTCGCGATTGTCTGTTGGTACTTGGGTAGAGTTTAGCGGTCCCGGCATTGTCGGGACCAGGTGTCGGGTGGCCACCCGACACCCCGGCGCGGATCGATCGAGCCAGAGATCGCCCGCGCGGATGCTCTCGGCGTCGCGAAACACCGACAATCCGCACCGATCGAGCTGACCGCGCAGATTGACCGCCGCGTCCCGGTCATTGTGGCTGTAGCTCAGAAAGACGTCGGTGTGGTCACTCACCCGGCGTAACTCCCCCACCATGCCGGTTTCGTCGTCACCGAAGCTTAACCGGCAACCTGGGAGACACCACTTCAAAGGCCGTCTCGCAAAGGCGCGCCCGCCATGCCGCTCGACTTACCAAAATACGGAATATTTTCCTTGTTTTCGGCTCGCCAAGGTATATGCGTACAGAAAGGGTTGTTTCTCGAGGTGAGGCGCGTGCCCCGGTCTCCGGCGACAGTGGCATTCCTGTCCTGTTGGCGAGAACCGTCAACCGATCGTTTCACTTGGCGTTTCACAAGGCTGACCGAGGTTTTGACGAGTTTTGACGAGTTTTGATTCTCGACGTTTTTTCGTCTCTTTTGTTTTCAATGGGTTGCGCGATATTTCCGGACCGAAGTCGTCACCATTTCCCCACCGTCGCTCTTACACCACGCCTCGGGACACGACCTTGACTGTCCGGATCATACGGTAGGGGTTCGCCTTCGCCCGCTACCCTCGCCAACACCGGACCGCCGCGGCTATTCCGCGGCAACCGCGATCGGGCGGCGCAACACGGTGACATTGTCGTGCGCCGGCTGACGGGGCACGAGCCGCGCCAGCACCAGCGAGCACACCGCCATGCCGGTTCCGGCGAGGAACACCGCCGACGGCGAGACCATCCACAGCAAACCGAACGCCGCCGGGATCACCACCGCGGCGATGTGGTTGATGGTGAAGCTGACCCCCGAGGTCGCGGCGATGTCGGCCGGGTCGGCGATCTTCTGGAAGTAGGTCTTGATGGCGATCGCCATCGCGAAGAACAGGTGGTCGAGGATGTAGAGGCCGACGGCGATCCACGCGGTCTCGACGAAGGCGTAGCCGGTGAACACGACGATCAGGCCGACGTACTCGATGGTCAGCACCGTGCGTTCTCCCCAGCGCCCGACCAGCTTGCCGATCCGCGGCGCCAGGACCATGGCGATCACGTGGTTGGCGAGAAGCATCAGGGTCATCGACGCCACGTCGAAACCGAATTTCTCGACCATCAGGAACCCGGCGAAAACGACGAAGATCTGGCGCCGGGCCCCGGCCATGAAGGTCAGCGCATAGTACAGCCCGTAGCGCCGGCGCAGGATCAGTCGCTTGCGCTGCTCCACCTTCTCGGGGAAGCGGGGAAACAGGAGCCACGCCGCCAGGGTGAGCACGACGGTGATCGCGCCGCCGATCAGGTAGACCCACTTCATGTCGAGGCCGCCGAGATCGATTCCCAGATAGATCAGCGCGAACGCCACCAGCGACGCGAACGACCCGACGGCGATCAGCCGGCCCAGCATCGCCGGGGCCTGTTCCTTGGCAAGCCACTGCAAGGCCAGAGACTGGCGCACCGTCTCGAAGTAGTGGAAGCCGGTCGACATCACCACCGTGGTCAGGAGCAAGCCGACGAAATTCGGGAAGAACCCGGTCAGCGCCACGCCGATCCCGAGCAGGCCCAGGGACAACAGCGCCAGGGCTTGTTCGCGCAGCAACAGGAGGACGAAAATCACCGCGAACGAGAGGAAACCGGGGATCTCGCGGACGCTTTGCAGAATGCCGATCTCGACGCCGGTGAACTGCGCGCGCTCGAAGGCGAAGTTGTTGATCAACGCCATCCAGGTGCTGAAGCTGATCGGCATCGCCACCGAGATCAGGACGAGCAGCACCTCCGGCCGCCGCCAGTCCCGCTCCGTCGGCAATCGTAGGTTCATCGCTCGTTTCCACCAAAACGCCGGGGATGCCTGCGCCACCCGCGTTTCCAATCGATCCGCGGACGTCAAGCCACCCCGGCGAGGGCCTGCTCGATGGCATCGACGGCCGCCTGGGCCTTGGCGCCGTCGGGGCCGCCGGCCTGGGCCATGTCAGGACGACCGCCTCCGCCCTTGCCGCCGAGGGCGGCGGAGCCGACGCGGACCAGATCGACGGCGTTGATCCGCCCGGTCAGGTCCTCGGTGACGCCGACGACGAGGGACGCCTTGCCGTCGGCCGTGGACACCAAGGCGACGACGCCGGAGCCGAGGTCCTTCTTGAGATCGTCGGCGAGGCTCTTGAGATCCTTTGCCGGCACGCCGTCGACAAGCCGCGGAGAATAGCGGATACCGCCCACGTCCTTGACCGGGGTTCCCTTCGCTCCGCCGCCGGTGGCCAGCGCCCGTCGGGCGTCCGCGAGTTCACGCTCCAGCCTGCGGCGCTCTTCGAGCAAGGCGGCGACACGTCCGGGCACCTCGGCGGGACCGGTTTTGAGCAGACCGGCGACCTCGCGCAACGCCGCCTCCTCTTCGGCGACGAACGCCTGAGCGGCGGCGCCCGTCACCGCCTCGATCCGACGGACACCGGCGGCGACGGCGCTCTCGGAAACGATCTTGAACAGACCGATGTCGCCCGTTCGCCGGACATGGGTGCCGCCGCAAAGCTCCGTCGAATAGGTGCGATCGCCGTTCTCGGCATCGCCCATCGAAACGACCCGCACCTCGTCGCCGTACTTCTCGCCGAACAGCGCCATCGCGCCGGCGGCGACGGCGGCCTCCGGCTCCATCAGGTGGGTGTTCACTTCGTTATTGTGACGGATCTGCACATTCACATCGCTCTCGACGACGGCGATATCTTCCGGGGCCACCGCCTTGGGATGACTGATGTCGAACCGAAGCCGGTCGGGAGCGACCAGCGATCCCTTTTGGGTCACGTGCTCGCCGAGACGCCGGCGCAACGCCTCGTGGAGGATATGGGTGGCGGAATGATGGGCGCGGATCGCCGTCCGCCGGTCGGTGTCCACCGAAAGAACGACGTCGTCACCGAGCGCAAGCCGGCCGGCATCGACCCGACCGAGATGAACGAACAGGTCGCCGAGCTTCTTCTGGGTGTCGGAGATGGTGACGCGCGCATCCCCGCCGCCGGTGATGACGCCCGCATCCCCCATCTGGCCGCCGGATTCGCCGTAGAACGGTGTCTGGTTGCAGACGACGGCGACCTCGTGGCCTTCCGTCGCGACATCGACCCGCTTGCCGTCGACGACAAGCGCCGTGACCAAACCCTCCGCGCTCTCCGTTTCATAGCCGAGAAACTCGGTCGCCCCGACCTCTTCACGAATGGCGAACCACACTTCCTCGGTGGCCGCCTCGCCGGATCCGGCCCAGGCCCGGCGGGCTTCCTCGCGCTGGCGCTCCATCGCCACGTTGAAGCTTTCGACGTCGACGGTCATGCCCTTGGCACGAAGGGCGTCCTGGGTCAGGTCAAGGGGAAAACCGTAAGTGTCATAGAGCTTGAACGCGGTTTCACCGTCGAACACGCCACCTTCGGAAAGCTCCTCCGTCGCTTCGTCCAGCAACCGCAGTCCCCTCTCGAGGGTGCGTTGGAACCGCGTCTCCTCCAGCTTCAGGGTTTCGGCAATCAGGGCTTCGCCCCGTTCCAGCTCCGGATAGGCTTGGCCCATCTTCGCGACGAGAGGCGGAACCAGCTTCCACATCAGCGGTTCGTCACCGCCGATCAGGTGGGCGTGGCGCATGCCCCGGCGCATGATCCGGCGGAGCACGTAGCCACGGCCTTCGTTCGACGGCAGCACCCCGTCGGCGATCAGAAAGCTCGCCGCCCTGAGGTGGTCGGCGATCACCCGGTGCGACATTTCGTGCTCGCCCTCGGGGTCGGTGCCGGTCTCCTCCGCCGATGCATGAATCAACGCCTGCATCAGATCGATCTTGTAGTTGTCGTGGGTGCCCTGCATCACCGCGGCGATCCGCTCGAGGCCCATGCCGGTATCGATCGACGGCCTCGGCAGATCGATCCGCTGGTCCGGCGTCACCTGCTCGTACTGCATGAACACCAGGTTCCAGATCTCGATGAACCGGTCGCCGTCCTCGTCGGCGCTGCCCGGGGGGCCGCCCGGAATATGCGGGCCGTGGTCGTAAAAGATCTCGGAACACGGGCCGCAGGGGCCGGTGTCGCCCATCGCCCAGAAGTTGTCGGAGGTTGGAATGCGGAGGATCTTGCCCTCCGGCAAACCGGCGATCTTTTTCCAGAGGTCGAACGCCTCGTCGTCCTCGGCGTAGACGGTGACCAGCAGCCGTTCGGCAGGCAAACCATATTCCCTGGTGATCAGGTTCCACGCCAATTCGATCGCGAGGTCCTTGAAATAGTCGCCGAAGGAAAAATTGCCGAGCATCTCGAAAAAAGTGTGATGCCGGGCGGTATAGCCGACGTTTTCGAGATCGTTATGCTTGCCGCCGGCACGCACGCACTTCTGCGCCGTGGTCGCGCGCCGGTAATCCCGTTTCTCGACGCCGGTGAACACGTTCTTGAACTGAACCATGCCGGCGTTGGTGAACATCAGCGTCGGGTCGTTGCGGGGTACCAGCGGGCCCGACTCCACGATCCGATGATCGTGGCGACCGAAGAAGTCGAGAAACCCTTTGCGGATGTCGTTAACCGTCTGCATGATCGTTATTTAGGTCCAACGAAAACAAAAAGAAACGTCCCCGATCGAAGCCGGGTTTTACCGTCAAGTTGCAGGGGTGTCCAGGAACGGGATTTCAAAGGCAAGGGCGGCCCGCAAGGAGCCGCCCGATCTCTCTTGGCTTTTTTTGATCCGGGTTTAGGCGCCGGCGACCTTCTCCGGGGTCGCCACCTCCGTCTCTCCGTCTTCGTCGAGCCCGCCGGGCCCCGCCAGCATCGCTTCCGACACCAAGCCGGCGTTCTGGCGGATCTTCGCCTCGATCTCGTCGGCGACGTTGGGATTTTCCTTGAGGTAGGCCTTGGCATTCTCGCGCCCCTGGCCGACGCGTTGCGAGCCGTAAGAGAACCACGAGCCCGATTTTTCGACGATGCCGGCCTTGATCCCGAGATCCAGCAACTCCCCGGTCTTGGAAATCCCCTCGCCGTAGACGATGTCGAACTCGACCATCTTGAACGGCGGCGCCAGCTTGTTCTTCACCACCTTGACCCGGGTCTGGTTGCCGATCACCTCGTCTCGGTCCTTGATAGCGCCGATCCGGCGAATTTCGAGGCGCACCGAGGCATAGAACTTGAGCGCGTTGCCGCCCGACGTGGTCTCCGGGTTACCGAACATCACCCCGATCTTCATGCGGATCTGGTTGATGAAGATGATCATCGTCCGCGATCGGGCGACCGATGAGGTCAGCTTGCGCAACGCCTGACTCATCAACCGCGCCTGGAGTCCGACATGGGTGTCGCCCATCTCGCCTTCCAACTCGGCGCGCGGAACCAATGCGGCGACGCTATCCACCACCACGATATCGACGGCACCGGATCGGACCAGGGTATCGGCGATTTCGAGGGCCTGTTCGCCTGCGTCCGGCTGGGAAATCAGCAAGTCGTCGATGCTGACGCCGAGCTTGCGGGCGTAAATCGGATCGAGCGCGTGTTCGGCATCGATGAAGGCGCAGACGCCACCTTTCTTCTGGGCTTCGGCGATGGCCTGGAGCGCCAGTGTCGTCTTGCCGGAACTCTCCGGACCGTAGATTTCGACGACCCGTCCCCTCGGCAGACCGCCGATTCCCAGCGCGATATCGAGACCGATGGAGCCGGTGGAAACCGAGTCGGCTTCGACGGTCTCCCGCTGGCCGAGACGCATGATCGAGCCCTTGCCGAACGCCCGTTCGATCTGGCTGATGGCGGCGTCGATCGCCTTGGTTTTGTCAACGCTGCTGTTGTTTTCCACGAACTCGTAGGGTACCTCTCCACATCGACTGTTCCTTCTTATTCCATAGGCAACGGTTGTAAGCAATGCCGATGAATGTACCTGTTTTGTTCTACTCCGCAAGAAAATTTTGTAAGCCGTTGATATGCCAACGAAAAAAATTCCCCATTTGGGTACTTTCGGGTCGGAGCATGGAAAACGAGGCCGCGCGGCTACCCTTCGAGGACCTCTTTGACGGTCCCGGCCAGCTCCGCCAGAGTGAACGGCTTGGAAAGAAACCGAATCGACGGGTCTTCTTCATGGTCACGGGCCAATCCGTCCTCGGCATAGCCGGACATCAGAATGATCTTGACCTTGGTCAGCTCCTGTCGCACCAGCCTAACCAGGGTCTGGCCATCCATACCGGGCATCACGATATCGCTGACGATCAGATCGATGGTTTCGTCGCCTCCGCTGACAATGTCGAGAGCGCATTCGCCGTTGGCTGCCTCCAGCACCCGATAGCCCTTGTTGCGCAACGCCCGCGCCGCAAACATGCGAACCGCGTCTTCGTCCTCGACCAGAAGTACCGTTCCGGCGCCGGCGAGATCTTCCGTGGCCCTGGATCGAGTCTGCGGCCTCCGCGGCCGCTGGAAAAACATCTTCGCCGGTCGTGGTTTCATCCGTGAACGACGGCAGGTAGATGCTGAACGCGGCGCCCTGTCCCGGCGCGCTGTCGACGAAGACAAAGCCCTCGGTCTGGCGAACGATGCCATAGACGGTGGACAATCCCAGGCCGGTGCCGGCCCCCACTTCCTTTGTCGAAAAGAACGGTTCGAAGATGTTGCCAATGACCTCCTTGGGAATGCCGACGCCGGTGTCGGTGACCTCGATCAACACATAGGCACCCGGCGACATCACCTCGGCGCCGCGCTGCACCGGCTTGTCGACAACGGTGGGGGAGGTTCGGATGGCCAGCGTGCCACCACCGGGCATGGCGTCGCGCGCGTTGACCGCCAGGTTGATAATGACTTGGTCGAACTGGCCCGGGTCGACGCGGACCCAACCAAGGTCGCGGCCGTGTTCGAGACGAAGCTCGATGTTCGCCCCGAGCAACCGGCCGAGCATGTTGGACAACTCCGAGAGCGCCTCACTGACGTCGAGCACAACGGGCTTGAGGGTTTGCTTGCGCGAGAACGCAAGCAGCTGCCGCACCAAGTTCGTCGCCCGACAGGCGTTGCGGCGGATCTGGATGATGTCGTCGAATGACGGGTCTCCAGGGTCGTGACGGGTCAGGAGCAAGTCACAGAAACCGAGCATCGCGGTAAGCAGGTTGTTGAAATCGTGCGCGATTCCGCCGGCGAGCTGGCCGACCGCATGCATCTTCTGCGCCTGGATGAACTGTACTTCAAGGTCTCGCAACTCCGTCGCATCCATGAAGTGCACGATCAGCCCGGTAACCTCGCCTTCGTCCTCGAGGCGGCTAACGTATAGAGACGCCGAAAGCTCACGCTCCCCCGGACCGGGAACGCGCACGCTCTCCAGCCGCGCCGCCCGCATGGTGCCCATCACCACCTTCGACAATTGGTCGGCAACGTCGTCGCAATCCTCCCGGGCAATCCGGTCAACGAATGCTTTGCCGACCACCTCTTCCCTGGAAACGCCAAGCAGCTTCAGCATCGCTTCGTTGCAGTCGATCACGATGCCGGCGAGATCGAGAAACAGAATCCCGACGGGCGCGTCGCTGAACAGCCACTTCAACCGTTGTTGAGCGAGACGCAGCTCGTGACGCACATCCGTCATAGGTCGCGAGGCGCGGCTTCGACCTGTTCTCGTCATGGCAATCGGTTTCCCATTTCTCCCAGTGCCGACGCTAACGCAACTCGCCCTTGAGACGCATAACGTAGCCGATGACCTGGGCTACCGCCTGGTAGTGTTCCGGAGGGATCTCCTGATCCAGTTCGACCGAAGCGTAGAGAGCCCGGGCGAGCGGTGGGTTTTCGACCAGCGGCACTTCGTTTTCCTCCGCGACCTCGCGAATCCGTTGTGCCAGGACGTCCGCGCCCTTCGCCACCAGCCTCGGCGCGCTCATCGTCTCCATCTCGTAGGCGAGGGCGACGGCGAAGTGAGTCGGGTTGGTAATCACCACGTCGGCCTCGGGCACGGCCGCCATCATCCGCTTCTGCGCCCGCTCCATCCGCAGCCGGCGAATACGGGCCTTGATCTGGGGATCGCCTTCGGCCTGCTTGTGTTCGTCCCGCACCTCCTGCTTGGTCATCCGCATCTGCTTGATGAAACTGCGCCTCTGGAACGCGTAATCGAGCGCGGCAACAACCGTCATCACCGCTACCGTACCCGCGGTCAACAGAATCGCGACCAACTGAATGCGATCCAGGATCTGCCCCAACGAGAACGAGGAGATCAGTTCGATATCGTTCATGGCGGAAAAGACAAGCCCGAACGCCACCGCCGCAACCGCCACCAGCTTCGCCAACCCCTTGAGGAACTCGACGACCGTGCGCATCGAGAACAACCGCTGGACGCCATTGATCAGCGAGATCTTCTGCAACTGGGGCGCAATCTTTGTCGGCGCCCACAGAAACCCGACCTGGCCGACGTTGGCAACGATGGCGAGAACGACCATCAAGCCGACGATCGGAGCAACCGCCCAGCCGATGTCGAGGAGCAGCCCGCTCAACGCTTCCTGCATATTCTCGACATCGAGGGAGATTGCGTGGGGTGATTCGACGAACTTGAACGCCGTGGCCGTCACGCCGTGCATGATTCCCGGCGCCAGGACCGCCAGACCGAACGCCGCACCCAACAGCATCGCCCAGTTCTTGACCTCCTGGGAGACCGTAACCTGCCCTTTTTCACGGGCCGTTTGCAGCCGTTTCGGTGTCGGTTCTTCTGTTTTCGATGCGTCGTCTTGCTGTTCGGCCATCCGTACGTCGGAACCAGAGCACTAGGGAGCGAGGAACATGCCGAATGAATTGGCGAAGCGGGCGAGAAACACCATCATGATACCCGACAGTGTCAACATCATTACCCAGATCTGCAACGCAATATGTGCCGGAAGGCCGAAGAAGAATACCGGTAGTTGTGGCATCAGACGACTGAGCAAACCGAGGCCAATATAGTAGGTGAGACTGACGATCAGGAACGGTGCCGCCATCTGCACGCCGAGTGCGACGCTTTCCATAACCCGTTGGGAGACCATCTCGGCGAAATCACCGAGGGGAAGCGGCGCGCCCGGCTGGAACAGGGTGTAGCTGTCGACGATTGCCCGCAGCATCATGTGGTGCAGATCCGTCACGAAGATCAGGACGATACCGACCGTGCTGAAAAAGCCGGCAACGGTCGCGGTTTGCTGGTCGGCCACGGGGTCCTGAATCATCGCGTTGCTGAGGGATAGGAAATAGGCGCTGAAGGTGCCGGCTACCTGCAGAGCCGCCACCAGAATCCGTGCCACGGTACCGAGAAATACGCCGATCAGACCTTCGCCCAAGAGCAACATGCCGAGGGCGGCCGGACTCGACGGCAGCCCCGGCAACCGATCGGCGAGGAGCGGGGTCAACAAGAAGCTGATCGCCAACGCCAACAACAACCGGATGCGCACGCTCACGTAGCCCGCGCTGAAACCGGGCAGGAACATGATCACCGTTCCTACCCGCGCGAAGATCAGAAAAAAGGCGAAGAGGTTGAGTTCGAGAAGAGACTCCAGCATGCCCGCCTATCCAAGGGTGGCGATGCGATCGAACAGGGTGCGCCCGAACTCGACAACGGTGGTCATCATGAACGGCAGAAGCACGATCATGGCAACGAAGATAACCATGATCTTCGGTACGAACGTGAGGGTCATTTCCTGGATGGTGGTCAACGCCTGGAAAAGCGCGATTATGAGGCCGATCAGCATGCCGATCGCCATGATCGGGCCGGCGGTCTTGAGGATGACGAACACGGCCTCGCGCCCTACTTCCAGAACGGCGATTTCGTTCATCGGGCCTCCCCGTCGGGCTGCTCGGTACCGGACACGGCTACATCGGCATCCTGATGATGTCCTTGTAGGCCTCGATGATCTTGTCGCGGACCGCGACGACGGTATTGAGGGTGACTTCGGCTTCCGCCACCGCGGTGACGACCTGATTGAGGTCGGCTCCGTCATTGACGGCGGCAATGGATAGTTTCTCACCGGTCTCGCCCGCGTTGATCGCCCCGTGGACGGCATTCTTCACAAGACCGGCGAAGGTATCGCCCGAAGCGGTATCGCGGGGCTCCATGGCCCCGCCACCGCCGTTCAGTGCCCGGTTGTAGGCGGTTATGGCGTTGGCGAAGCTGTTGACGGGGCTCGGCATGGCTTACTTCTGCTCCCTGGTGTTGGTCGGCGGGTGGGCGACGATCCGCCGACGTACGGCATGTCCATCCCGCCGGCTCAGCGCAGCACCTCGATGGTCTCGTTCAGCATGGCCTTGGAGGCCTTGATCACGTTGAGGTTGGATTCGTAGGACCTCTGCGCCTCGCGCATATCCGATATCTCGATCAGCGCGTTGACATTGGGGAACAGGACGTAACCGTCGGCATCGGCCCCCGGATGGCCCGGATCGTATTTCCGTGGGAAGGGGCTCGGGTCCTCTTGAACCTTTTTGACCTGCACCGTGTCGACACCGGTGTCGCGATCGAGCACGTTCTTGAACGTCACCGTCTTGCGACGGTAGGGCAGTTCGCCCGGCGACGTCGCCAACGAATCGGCATTGGCGATGTTCTCGGCGATGACCCGAAGCCTCGTGCCCTGGGTCTTCATCCCGGCCGCGGAGATGCGCAATGTTTGAAGGACGTCGTCCATTCACCGAGTTCCTTGCTAGGTTAGCGCCTGCCGAGGGCCATGCGGATCATTCCCAGGTGCTTGCGGTAGAGCTCGGTGGTCAGCTTGTGGGCGACGGAGGTTTCGTTGACCTTCGCCATCTGCTCCTCGAGGATGACGGCGTTGCCGGCAGGAGCGGTTTCGAACGGGCGTCGGTTTTCCCTTTCCGAAAACGCGTGCTCGGGTCGTCGCTGGCCGCCGAGATGGACCGGGCTGGTCATCTCCATGTCGAGATGGCCGGCCTGGCTCCGAACCATGTCGCCGAACCCGAAAGGTTCCAGATCTCGAGGGCGGTAGCCGGGGGTGTCGGCGTTGGCGATGTTGCGGGCAAGCACTTGCTGGCGCTGGCTGAGCCAAGCAAAGCGCCCCTTCATCATTTCGAACAACGCGGTTTTGCCGAGATCCATGGCCGACCCACACCCTGCCTGGGAGTCCGATGTTTGTGGAATAGGCAGTATCAAGGCGACGCTTTAACATTCGGTAAAGCGCTTCGGCACCGGCGCCTCACCGTTGGCGCCGGCCTCGTCCGCAGCCACCCCACCCTTTCGGAGCCATCCTTGGGATTCGCCTACTCGTGAGAACCGGCCGCGACGGAATAGCCCGGCGGCGTCCCCTCATCCTCGGCAACCATATTTTCGTCGCCGATCGAGAGGAGCTGTCCGGCGATCAGCACGGTGCAGACAAGCGTGATCACAGCCGAGCCCAAGCAGGACACCACTCCAAGCCATCTCAAGTCCGGCGTAAGAACATCGGATTGCTCCGCCCATACGCCGGGAAGAACGCAGGGCAGCGAGCCGGTCTCTTCGGTCGCCGTTTCCCGGTCATCCGCTTTCCTCGAACCCTCGACGGCGTCACGGGTAATTAGATCATCCGCCAGACCGCTCATTTGTATCCTCGCCTTCGCAGTTGTTTCGCAACCTAGGCGAGCTTATGGATCTATCCAGTTAACAATGCGTTACTCGGCGCCGACAATCGAGCTGGCAATGCTCCTCCGACAATCGAAGGCGCGTGCGCTCGGTATGCTGCGCCAACGGGTAGCGGAGGGCTCCGTGGCGTCGACGGCCCCCGAAAGAAGAACGACCATGGCCCCGGGGGACCATGGTCGTGAGAGTTGAATGCGTATGTTTCCTTTCGACCTCTCCCCCGGAAACGCGGGCAATGGCCCGACATCGCCGGAAGATCAGCCGTTGTTATACAGAAGTGGTCATGGACCTCGCTTTGAAGACCCGCAATGTCGACCCGGCGCCTCTGAGGGCGGTTTTTGCTCGGGATTGCAGGTCGCTTTCTCAACTCCTCCTGTTTTTCTCTACTTTGTCGAAAACTTAACCAAAATGCAACTCTTATTTGCATTTTTTTCGAATCAATCCGTCATGCCGACCGGCAGCCCCATTCTCGAACATCCTTGGGGGGCCCCGTGAGCCGCGGTCGAAGGAAGTTGGCGCCGGGCACCGCGACGAGGGTCGATCGACGGCCGGGAGCGGCGCGTCGGTCGACCGTCGCCGGCCGGCTGGGGCGCATCCTGCGACGCGTGCTGCTCGTCCTGATTCTGACACCGACGCTGGTCATCGTCGCCTACCGTTTCGTCGACCCGCCGATCACCCCGCTGATGCTGATCCGTTTCGCCGAAGGCGAGAGGATCGAAAGAACCTGGATGCCTTTGGAACGGATCTCCGTTCACCTCCGAACCGCCGTCATCGCCGCCGAGGACAATCGTTTCTGCGAACACCATGGCTTCGATTTCGAAGCGCTCGGCCAGGAGATCGAAGTCTGGCTCGCCGGCGAACGGCCCCGCGGCGCCAGCACCATCACCATGCAGACGGCGAAGAACATCCTGCTCTGGCCGGGGCGCGATCCGGTGCGCAAGATCCTCGAGGCGTGGCTCACCCCGCAGATCGAGCTTCTGTGGAGCAAGCGGCGGATTCTCGAGGTCTACCTCAACATCGCCGAAACCGGACCGGGACTCTACGGCGCCGAGGCGGTGGCGCGGGCCGATTTCATGAAGCCGGCGGCGGACCTCGGCCGCAACCAGGCCGCCCTGATCGCCGCCACCCTGCCCAATCCGCGGGCATGGTCGGCGGCGCGGCCTTCCTCGGCCCTCAACCGCCGCGCCCGCCAAATCCTCACCCGGATCCGCCAGCTCGGCCCGCTGCTCGACTGCGCCCGCCTCGAAGGCTGAACCGCTTGGGTAACGGGCGTCCCGGGCCGCGGCGCCGGTTTTGACGACGCTTTTGACGACACTTATAGCGTTTTTGACGACATTCGTTACTGTCCCGTGGCGGTCAACCAATTGATTCAAAACAAAACCCATGCGCGCCGAACGTGAAAGGTATGCAAAAGTAGACAAAAGTAGACATCTTTTCGGCCAACCCCTTGATTTTCCTAGACCAGCCTTTTCGACGCGGTAGACAAAAGTAGACATGAAATCGGGTTACCGCCTTGATCCAACTGGCTTTTTTCCGTGTGCAAAAGTAGACATTTTTCCTGCAACCGCCTCGCATTCCGAAAAATCAACGCCGGCCGCCATCGCGCCGCAACCAACGCTGATCCCCGATACCCCTGATACCCGTTGCGTTATGCCCTGACATCCGACACGCACCTCTCCCGTCACCCCGAATAGAACTTAAAGTGAACATATGCGGCGAATGGCAAGGAGTCAAGGATATTTTTCCTTCCCATGCCACCTTGGCAAATGGTCCCCGCAGCCCCGCGCGAAAGTCGCTTGGACGCCCAAGCCCGAGGCGCGGACGCCGGAACCCCGCGGATCGAATGCCGGGAGCAATGGTGGAGATGACCCAGGGGGCCCCTGCGCTGTTTGCCTCCGGCGCGTTCGGGTCGGCTATCCGGACAACAGCGAACATGCGGACCAGCGAACCGTAGGGGCAAAATTGACCAGAAGTCGGGCGCGCTATCTCCCCCGCCGGAAGCCAATCAGGACCCGCAGGGGCGTCGTCTCACGCTTTCTTGTAACCGCGGCACACGACGAATTCTCCCGGAATCCGGTAGCCGTCGGCCGTACGGAACGGCGCGATTGAAGCCAGATATTCTTGGTGCGCCACGGTGCGCGTCGGCTCATCGAACCTGTCATAGGCGAGGGCGACGGGGCCGCCGACGAAGGCGGCTTCGATGGCGGCGCGGTCATCCGCGTAGGGCAGTTCCGAAATCAAGCGGGAAATTTCGATATCGGTGAATCCGGCCGAAGCCATTTCGTGCGCCAGGGTCGAACCGGTTCCGAGCCGGAAGAACAGGGGACAAACTTCCGACTTCACCCGTGCGTCCACGATCGGAAAGATATCGTTCCAGCCGCATTTCGAGCGCTCGCCCCAGACCGCAAGAACGGCCCGGCCGCCGGGCTTCAGGACACGGAAGGCCTCCGCCAGCCCCTTGGCCGTATCGGGGACATACATCAGGCCGAGCGCGCAGGTGACCAGATCAAAGCTGGCGTCCGGCGCCCTATCAAGGGCTTCGGCGTCGGCCCGAAAGGCGTCGAATTGGGTCAGGCCCAGCGCGTCTGCCGCCCGCCGCACGCTGTCGATCATCTTTTCGGAAATATCGGTCGCGACAACACGACCGCAAGGTCCGACAACCTTCGCCAGGGGGAGACTGACCAGCCCGGTGCCGCAGGCGACGTCGAGGACATGCTCGCCCGGCCTGGCATCCGCCATGCGCAGCAGTTCGGCTTGCGCATCGGCCAAGCTCTCTTTCCAGCCGGCCTCGTATGCCTCGACCGCCTTGTCCCAGCCATAGCGCTGCACGCGTTTCTGCAGTTTTGCGTCCATCACGAGGCCTCCACAAGCTCAGAGGGCGCGTCGGGCGCTCTAACCAATATCCGATGGTCCACCGACTGAGGGTTCACAAACACATCGATCAGCGGGCTGTATCTCAGCGAGGTGGCGACCAGCTCCTTGATCACATCCACCGGGGCGGGCGATGTGACGGCGATCATCAGTCGGATTCCCTCGAATCCAGGCGCTGCGTCCTCACACACGCCCAGTTGCCCGCGCGCGTCCACATCGGTCTCCAGCACAACTTCCACACGTTCGACCTGCACGCCGCGCCGCGCGGCCCACTGCTTGACGCCGATAGCCACGCAACCGCTCAGGGCCGAGCGCAATATCATGCTGGGATTGGGGCCGGCGTCATGGCCGCCGAGTGCCTTGCCGACATCGAGGGTGAGCGACCGGCCCGCCTCTTCAACAAGGCACCTGGTGCCCTCGCCGACGGTCGCCACATTTCGGTAGACGCGCTGACCGCGCTCTGGCCGCAGTATTACCGTCCGGGCCGCCCGGTCCAGCGCTTCCCTGACTGATTCCATGTCGGACATTGGCGTCTCCATCTCACGCGAGACTCAGGCCGCAATTCTGGTGTGGCCACCAAGATAGGCGCACAGGTGGGCGGACAGTTCGCGTGCGTCATCGCCGACGCCATCAATGAAGGATGATTTTCGGCGGCGTAGGAACGGCAGCGCCATCACATACATGCCCGGGGCATCGACCACACCGCCGTCGTGGCGGATGCCGCCCTTGCGATCGAGCACCGGTACCTGGAGCCAGGAATAGTCTGGACGGTAACCCGTAGCCCAGATGACGGTCTTGATGCTACCATCGGTCAAATCCTTGTCCAGTGACGGCTCGGCGTCGATCTGGGTCGGCTCAAAGCGATGTACCGCCTCGAATTCACTATCCATTCCGTTAGCGGAAACCCACTCGTCGATGGCTGTCGAGCAGCCGGTTCATTTTCAGATCGGCCAGGGCACATTGGTTATTCAGCGAGCCTGAGAACTGCGCATGTCCATCCCGTATTCCGGCCAGGCGACCAACGATCTGGACACCGCTCTCGCGAAGCGCGTTGAGGTCGAGCATCGTCCGTTCGGGTGAGCCCACCAGTTGCAGGGACGGCACGCGCCGCGCGCGCTTGATGTCATCGACCTCGGTGTAGTGCATGTCCATCACACCGGTAACGTCCATCCACCATTTGATGTCGCGCCCCCGGTAGAGGCGCGGCGCACGGACGTGCTCACCGACGGAAAGGGTTACTTGCCGACCCGAATCCTGGATCTCCTTGGCCAGTTGAACACCGGTCGCGGAGGCGCCGACCACCATCACCCCGGCATCCTCGAGCTGATCCGGATTCCGATATTGCTTTGGTGTTAGGCTCCTGATCTTCGGAGGCAAACCTTCCGCAATCCCGGGCACGGTCGCCACGTTGCAGGCACCGTTCGCCAGGACGAGCGACTGACATCGCCATGTGCCACAATTGGTGGCGACAACGTAGCCGTCCTCCGCCTGGCGAACGGATGTCACGTTCGTTCCGGGCTCTACGGGAGCGTCGATGTGGTCGGCATATCCCTGGAGGAACCGGATGACCTCCGGCATATCCATGTAGCCATCCGGATCGCTGCCACGGTATGCGTAACCAGGAAGGCGGCTTTGCCAATTTGGCGTCAGGAGTCGAAGGGAGTCCCACCGCTCCTTCCGCCAGGAGTTGGCCACCTCGCCCCGCTCGAGCAACACATGGTCGATCGAGCGGTCGATGAGGTGCTTGCTCATGGCGAGTCCGGCCTGGCCGGCGCCGATGATGACGGTCGTAACGTATTTCACGACACGCACTCCTCCTGGTGGCTTGCTTGCTCAGTTGACCGTGACAAAGACGTTGGTCGGATTGGTAACGGCATCGAACACGGCAGAACGCTTCTGGGACTGGGCAACCAATGCCTTGATGTCGTCTTCGCCGGCATCCGCATCGATGTCGAAATGCACGCGGATGGCGCCGAAGCCATTACGGATGTCGTCGTCGATGCCGAGGATGCCCTGCAGGTCCATGTCGCCCTCAACGGTCGCCTTGACCGAATGCAGCTGAATGCCACGATGTTGGGCAACGGCAGCAACACCCGCGGTCAGGCAGCCGGCCAAGGCGGACAGCAGAATCTCTGCCGGCGTCGGCGCGTGGTCCTCGGCGGCAAAGAGCTCGGGATGGTCCGCTTCCACGGCGAAGGTCTTGCAGCGCGACTGCTCTTGGCCGAGGCCGAAGAAACCGTCGATGGTGGAACGGCTGTGCGTGCCCGTCACCCACTTGCAGCTCGCGCGCCACTTGAACTGTGCCGCCTCCGGAGCGGCATCCAACGCCTCGCGGGCGTCGATCAGGGCCGCAACATTGACGCCGTTGTTCACTTCTCTGGCGCTCATCTGGGTATTGCTCTGGGTCATTTTCTCGTCCTTTCCTGGTGTCGGGGTTCAGTTCCCGGTTGCTGCCTGCGGCGGTCCGGCGCTCCGGCTTGTCCGCCAATTGAACCGCTCTGCAAAACCTTGTCGGACCTCCGATGGTCCTTCTCTTTCCTGTGTTCCCGCTGGCGTTCCCGCTCAGCGGCCTTCATCGCAGCAACGATAGGGCGCCTCTGTATCAGTTTGATTTCTGTCCGGCGGGAATTGGTTTCAATTGTATCGACGGGGAGCGAAGCGCATGCCACGCTACCGGAACGTGTCCTTTACCGGGCGCAAGCGATTTGATTGCTCTCCCTCGACCGGATTGAAGGGAACGTCGAGATGGTCTCCGTGCACCGTTGGAGCCAGATCGATGGTCACCATGCGGCTGTGGTGCGGCCGAATTGAGTGCTGTCCCGACGAGTGAGGTGTGCGTTAACGTTCAGCGCTTGGCTTTGCTCTTGTGGTAGGCGATGACGCCGGCACGCCGCTTGTTGGCGATACGGCTGATCTGAATTCGAACGATCCAGTCCTCGATGTCGTGGGGATCAAAATCGCCGTCATACCAATTGAGGATATCAGCGTGGCCGGAACGCTCCGGATTGGCGACGGCCTCCAGAAAGGCCGCGTAATCCTGTGGGCCGCCGACGTTTTCCGGTGGGCACCGGCCTTCTCCCTCGACAAAGCGGGGATAGCCTCCGGGGGCGCTACCCTCGGTAACGGCCTCAATGTCGATCCGGTGCCGCCATTCGGCATCGAAGTCATAAAGGTAGTCGAACTGCTTGATGCCTTTGGCGATTATGTCGCGGAGGCGCAGGCTCTCGGGGCGATAAATGCGTGATCCGCCCAGGCGATGCTCCGGATCCGGGATGCCGTAAGCGCGATCCGCTACCTGGAACGCCCAAAGGTGCCATCCACCCCATAGAAAACTGGCGACGACTGTGTCGTGGAGCATCGAAAGTGCCGCCGAGGTCGGCGACTCGATTAGTCGCCATGTCGGCAGTGCCACCTCCTACAGCGCAATACGCAGCCGTGCGATCGGCTCGGGCGCGTTCATGCGTAAAAGGATGTACAGGACTGACGATCAAAGGACCAGCTGCCGTTTCCCGACTTCGATGAGGGGCCGCGCTGGGAAAAGGGGGACATCCTTGACTACCCACCCGCGGGTTTGCGTGACCACGAGCCGCGTAAGGGGTTTTCCGAGACCGGACCTGACCATCTTCCAAAAGGCAAGAAAGATCGCAGGAAACCAAGTAAAATATTAACTCGAACTTCTCCCCTTGGCTAAGAGGGTGAGTGGCGCGGTCCGTTGTGCGGCGCCCGAACTACCCCCAGCAGCGGACCTTGCTCGAGGACGACGAGGCGTTGAATGGCAATGCCGCGAATGGGCCATGCGGCAGGGGTGGGGCGGGCGATACGGATCGAGCAAGCGCAGGGGATTCTGGTGGCGGCGTTGAGGGTGCTGGCGGGATGGTATGGGTATGGGCAAGCTGACGCGAGCCGGCCCGCGGAGGGCGTCGCTGGAAGCGGGCTTTTCAGCGCAGCGTGCGAGATTGACGTGGCGGTGCTACGTCGGCTCTACATTCGAGGGTGGAAGCCAGAAGAGGAGGCACGAAACAGACGAGTTTGAACATCCCAACTCGGAAGTGCCGGGCGGAATTCAGCATGAACGTTCGGCGCAACGACCGGTCGCAATGAGGACTACCGAGAGCAGACATTCACCAAACGCCAAACGGGGCCTTCTTGAGAAGGTTCCTCCCGTAAAGGGATTCCGGCAAGCCAGGCAGAGGACTCAGGTGATCGAGGCTCGGTAGATGCTTTCGATCGCCGCATCCAGCGCCGCGTTGAACGCCTCGTCCGACTGATTGGCGCTCAGTCCCTCGGTCAACGCCCGGGAGAAGCTCGCAATCATGCCGGGGTTCTGAGCCAACTTGGCATTGGCATCACTGCGACTGTAACCGCCAGATAGAGCCACGACGCGCATCACCCGATCATCGGCGATGAGCGGATCGTAAAAACCTGGGGTGTCTGGAAGGGTGAGCTTCAGCATCACTTTGCGTCCGTCCGTCAGCCGACCGAGATGCTTCAAGATCGCGGACCGCCGGCAGATGATGGATCGGCATCAAGAGCTGAAGCGACCTGGAGTGGATCTCGACACGCGCGAGATAACTGGGAGGGTCCGACGCTTGGGTTGGCAATATGCGCCTTAAAATCCCCGCCAGCATGGTCTCGACGGCGGTGGCGGAAACCCGGCGGATCGCATCGTCATTTTCGGCGCGCCGCTGCCCCCGCTGGAGCGGCGACGAGACGTAATGACGATAGAGCCTGGCTCCCTTGCCATAGGAGAAGGCGGGCGACATCGGCTGGCCGTCCGCATCGAAGATGCGGCCCGTCAGCGGTGCCCGGACGACATGATTGCGGCGGGCCGCATGGCGTCGGGCATTGGCGTCGAGCTTCGCCTGCACCGCCCCGAAGAGATCTGGATCGACGATCGCCGCATGCATGCCCGGAAGGATCTTTTCCCTATGGACGATCATCCCGAGATAGGTCTGGCTGCGCAGCATGTGGAAGAGCGCGCCACGGCTGAAAGGCTGGCCACCGAGCGTCCTGCCGTTCCGTGCGGTGCGCGTCTTCGACAGAATGCCGCGCGCATCAAGCCAGCGCTTGAGGGCGTACACCGATCCGAGCGAGAGATAGGTTGCAAAGATCGTCCGCACGATCTCGGACTCGGCTTCGTTGACGACAAGGGCCCGGCTGCCCGGCGCCGGCAGGTCGTAGCCAAGCGGCAGGGTGCCGCCCATCCACATGCCCCGCGCCTTGGAGGCCGCGATTTTGTCCCGGATACGCTCACCGGTGACCTCGCGTTCGAACTGGGCGAAGGAAAGCAGCACGTTAAGGGTGAGCCTGCCCATGCTGCTCGTGGTGTTGAAGGCCTGGGTCACGCTGACGAAGCTGACGCAATGGCGGTCGAAGAGCTCGACCATCCGCGCGAAGTCGGCGAGCGCCCGGGTGAT
>CAVYYK010000041.1:0-154371 GCA_963772635.1 uncultured Alphaproteobacteria bacterium | reverse complement strand
AAGGCGGCACTGTTGGTGCTCCGATGTTGCCGGCGTCAAGGTTGCGGTGCCGTGTCGATCGTTTGCTCGAGAGAAACGTCGATCGGCCGGCGGGGTGTCGCGCCGGACGGTATTGCGTTATCGGCTCTCGCAGGGGATCAGGGGATGGAATCCGTGACGTCGAGGACGCTGGCGCCCGTCCCGACGATGACTTTTTCCGCTGGCGGCAACGACGCGCAACCCCGCGGATCGAATGCCGGGAGCAGCGGTGACGATGACCCAGGAGACCCCTGCGCTGTTTGCCTCCGGCACGTTCGGGTCGGCTATCCGGACAACAGCGAACATGCGGACCAGCGAACCGTAGGGGCAAAATTGACCCAATTCTGAATTCTCGAGGCGGGACCTTTCCCCCTGCATTTCAAACTCTTCTCGTCTATGTTAAATTTGATACTGAGTTATTGAGAAACGAGAATCATGCATCTAAACCGTTTGGTTCGCATCCTCGAAACGGTGGCCATTTCAGGCGGCTCCGCAACGGTCAGCGACATTTGCGCCGCGACTGGCTACCCAAAGCCGACCGTCTATCGCCTGGTCCAGGACCTTGTGTCAGCGGACCTGCTGCACGCTCCGGAGAAGGGCGTCTTTCGAATCGGTCCCCGCCTCCACCGCATTTCGAGAATGGACAAGAGCGATGCCGAGGTCAGTGTCATAGCCGAGCCATTTCTGGAGAAACTATCGAACGAGTTCGGCGTTGCCAGCTTTCTTTCCCGATTGCGCGGCGACAGCGTCGAAATCACCCAAGTGGTGGTTCCTCAGGACGAGAGAGTGTCTTTTCTGCATCCGGGGTTGGGATTGCGTCCAATTCACGCATGTTCTTGTGCGAAGGTTATTGGCGCGTACGGCACTGAGAGTTTTCAGGAAGACGTGATTGAGGGACGGCTTCGGAAGTTCACCGACTATACGCTCACCGACGCGCAGGAACTGCGCGAAGAGTTCCAATCCATTCGGGACCGAGGTTACGGCGAATGCATCCAGGAACTTGAGGTCGGCATTTGTTCGGTGGCTGCGCCTATTCAGCTGGAAGACGTTGGTGTCGGAATGAGCGTTGCCGCGACCGGCTCCATCCGGGTCTTCACGGAGGAGTTCCGCAGCCGTATCGGCCCAGCACTGATCAATCTGGCCAACGAACTGGCGGAACGCTTGGATTTACCGTCAGCGTGAATGGGTCGTGATTTTGGCGGTCGTTCAGCGCTAGCCCAAGTTATTCGTTCTCGCATTCACGTCGCGAACCAGCACATTCCATCGCCACATCGTCGCTCGGCAGGCCAGATTGAAGGACGCAAAGAGGGTGGGTTTGATGTCCGCTTAGATCTCCACTCGCATCTCGCAACTAAGCGCGTTGGCGACAAAGCAGTAGCGATGAGCACGCTCATGCATTTCTTCGAGTTTATCGCGCGGAATCTCATGTTCCGGCTCGAATTCGGTTACAGGGTGCAAAGTTATTGCGGCGACCTTTGCACGACCGTCCTCGGTTTTGCCCAAAACAGCAACCGCGCGGTCCTTGTAGCGTTTGAGTTTCCACTTCGCCTTCGCCGCCAACGCGAGAAACGTCATCATGTGACAGGAGCTAAGCGCCGCAGCCATCGCCTCCTCGGGATTTACGAAACGAGGGTCGCCACCGTAATCAGGTGCCGACGTCATCGTTGCCGCCAGCCCCCCGGAAAAGCTCACTCGGTGGTTGTTATTGTATCTCCCGTGCACCAGTTCCGCGTCGCCAAGTGACCAGCTTAGTTCCGCAATATATTCAGACATAGTCGCCACTTTCCTCTCGCTATTCGAAAAAAATCACGTCCCTCGGATGTGACCTAAGTTTGTGCCGCGATCGATTTCTTGGGGTCGTAAAACGGTTTGGGAACGACTTCGCAGTTTCGCGATTCCGCACACGTCTCGACGATCGCGCGAGTACCGATCTCGGCGTACTGGCGAGCCACCATCGCCAACGCGATGTTCTTCTTCAGGCGTGGCGAATAGATCGCGGACGTGACTCGACCGACAACTCGCCCATCTTTGATGATAGGCCAATGCTCGTCGTTCGAACCGGCGAGCGGAGGGCCCTCAAGCTCCAAACCGACGAACAGCTGAGTAACGCCCTCTTCCTTGATCCGCGTCAGGGCCGATTTGCTGACGAAATCGGCCTCCATATCCAGATTGACGAGACGATCCATCCCGAGTTCGAATGGATTGTTCTTCAGGGTCATATCTGCGTGATAGGACAGCATAGCGGCTTCAATGCGGCGTATGCTGGAGGTGTGCCCTGGATGGAGCCCCAACGGGCGCCCGACCTCCATCAGGTATTCCCACAGCCGATCGCCGGCTGAGCCATCCCGCAAGAAAATCTCATATCCCAACTCGCTCGACCAACCGGTCCGCGAGATGATGAGAGGCACGCCATTCCAGTCGTATTCGGTGAACCAATAATACTTCAGATCCGTAGGGCCGTCGCCAAACGCCGCTCGCAGGATGTCGCGCGATTTCGGACCCTGAAGTTGAAGCGGGGAAACATCTGGCTCATCAATACGAACATCCATGCCGGCATTCGCCGCAAGCCCTTTTGCCCACAACAGCACATCACTGTCCGCAATCGACAGCCAAAAGTGGTTTTCCGCGAGTTTCAGCAGGACGGGATCGTTGATGATGCCACCATCCTGGTCGGTGATCAGAACATACTTGCACTGACCGACTTGGCACTTCGAAAGATCCCGACAACTAAGATATTGCGTGAACCTCGCTGCATCCGGACCCGTGATCTCAACCTGACGCTCGACACTGACGTCACAAAGAATGGCCTCGTTCACGAGGTTCCAGAAATTCTGTATGGGGTCGCCGAAATCGCGGGGAATATACATATGGTTGTACACTGAAAACCCCTTTGCACCCCATCGCAACGCGGCGTCGGAATAGGGAGATTTCCGTACTTGTGTTCCGAAGCTGAACTTTTGGAACGTCTCGTTTTCGTTTGACGACATGCTAATTGGTTCCCGGTTTGTGGTTCCCCGGACGGGCTTCAGTCCGAAGTGCCCAAGCCATCGCGACGCGCCCGGTCGCGGAGTTCGTTCTTTCGGATTTTCCCAGTCGATGTCTTCGGGAGTTCGCCGATCACCAACCGTTTTGGGCGTTTGAAACCAGCCAGCCTTTGACGGCAGTGGGCCAGAATGTCGTCTTCAGTCACTTCATTTCCGGGCACGAGCTCCACGAATGCACAGGGGCTCTCGCCCCACTTTTCATCAGGCTGGGAGACAACTGCTGCGGAAGAAACGGCCGGGTGTTCGAAAAGCACCTTCTCAATCTCGATGGATGAGATGTTTTCGCCTCCAGAGATGATAATGTCCTTTGACCGGTCACGAATCTCAATGTATCCGTCGGTGTGAAGAACCGCCAAATCACCGGTCCAGAACCATCCGTCCGCGAAGGCTTTTGACGTTGCTTCCGGTGATTTCAGATAGCCCTTCATCACGATGTTGCCCCGCATCGCGATCTCACCCATCGTTTCGCCGTCTGCGGGGACCCGCTCGCAGGTTGATGGATCGAGCACAACGCAATCTTCTTGCAGCTCATAGGCCACGCCCTGCCGCGCCTTGAGACGCGCACGGTCTCCTGCGGGCAAATCCTGCCACTCCGGCTTCCACGCGCAGATGACCGCGGGGCCGTACACCTCTGTCAGGCCGTAGACATGCGTGATGGTGATCCCCAACTTTTCGATTGCCTCGATCACTGAAGGCGGCGGTGGGGCGGCCGCCGTCATCATTTCGACGTTGCCGGAAAACGAGCGCCGCTCCTCATCCCGGGCGCCGGCGAGCATGCTCATGACAACAGGAGCGCCGCAAAGATGCGTCACCCCGTGATCGGCGATCGCGTCGAACATCGCACGCGCTTCGATCTTACGAAGAAAGACGTGTGTTCCGGCAAGCAAGGTGATCGACCACGGAAAGCACCAGCCGTTGCAATGGAACATCGGCAGTGTCCAGAGATAGACGGGAAAGTGCGGCATCGCCCAACACAGTGTGTTGTTGACGGCGTTCAGGTACGCCCCGCGATGACTGTAAACCACGCCCTTAGGATTGCCGGTCGTCCCGGACGTATACCCGACCGTGATGGCGTCCCATTCATCGTCTGGCAGATTGAAAGCGAAGGCCTCATCTCCCTCCATCAGAAGGGCCTCGTAGGTCACCTCGCCGATTTGTTTCCCGCCAGGGCCCTGAGCGTCGTTGATATCGACAACCAGCGGAGACGTCTTCGCCAAAGCAAGTGCGCGACCCGCGAGGTCCGCATATTCCGTGTCCACTAGGAACGCGGATGCTTCCGAATGATCGAGAATGTAAGCGATCGTCTCGGCCTCGAGACGTGTGTTGTTGGCGTTCAGAACGGCGCCGATGATTGGAATGGCAAAGTGACACTCCAGAAGCTCCGGGATGTTCGGCGCTAAGACCGCGACCGTATCTCCCTTGCCGATGCCGCGTCCTTTCAGCGCCGACGCCAAGCGCCGGCAGCGTCGATCCGTTTCCAACCAGGTACGGCGCAAACTGCCGTGGATAACGGCAATTCGCTCCGGATGCACCTGGGCCGTACGTTTGAGCATCGAAATTGGCGAGAGCGGGACGTAGTTGGCCTTGTTCTTTGCCAATTCAGGTTCATCGTAGATGCCGGCGGAAGTCATTTCACTCGCCCGTCCACTCTGGCATGGGCCGCTTGTTGACAAAGGCACCGATTCCAGCCTCGGCATCGCGAGCCATCATGTTCTCGGCCATCGCCCAACCGGCATATTCGTAGGCCTCGTCCAAAGACATTTCGATTTGACGAGAAAATGCTTCCTTCCCAATCTTGACGGCCGAGGACGATTTTTCGGCGATCGCCCGGGCCATCTTCATCGCCTCTTGGGCGAGGGAGGCTTCTGATACAACTCGATTGACCAGCCCCATTTCGGCCACGCGTTCCGCAGGCAGAAACTCTCCCAACAAGAGCATCTCCATGGCGTGCTTACGCGAAACGTTTCGTGAAAGCGCAACCATCGGCGTTGAGCAGAACAGACCAATGTTCACGCCCGACGTCGCGAACTTTGCTGTATCCGCTGCCACAGCAAGATCACAGGCCGCGACAAGCTGGCAGCCTGCGGCGGTCGCTATTCCACGGACTTCCGCGATGACGGGTTGCGGCAACCTGACGACCGTTTTCATCATGGTCGAGCAAGTCTCGAACAACTCGACGAAGTGGGCCTTGCCACCGTCGGCGTCCGAACGTCGCGCGGTCATTTCCTTGAGATTGTGCCCTGCGCAAAAATGATCGCCAGAAGAGCGAAGAATAACCGCCTTGATCGAACGGTCCTGTCGGATGCCATCGAAACACGATTGCAGCGCGGACAGCATCTCTTCAGACAGCGCATTGACCGACTTGGGGCGGTTTAGCACCACGCTCGCGACGCCATCGTCGATCTCGACAATCAGCGGATCGTCATCTCGGGCATGAGCGACGATGTTCGATTCCTGGTTTGCCATAAGGATCTCACTGGGCAAGAGGTCATCCAACTTTGCTGGCGCCGCCACCGGAGGGGCACACCTGCCGATCTTATATAAATTCTCATTTTATGAGTCAATGATCTTGATTTGTGATAATTCACAAGTGCCGTTTTTTGTCGCCTCGCGGCATCGCAAGAGGCCGCCGAGGCCCCCGGAGGCCCGCTGCTGGCGCAATCAAGAGAGCCGGCCCCGACAACTTGCTGGGGCCGCAAAGGTTGACGTTTTCAACAGGCAGGGAGGCGACTACCTAAACCACCAGCGCTCCACGAAGCGCTCGCCGTCCAGATCTCAATTGCTGGACATGTCGTCTTCGCGTCCCAGCTTTGCAGAAACGACGAAGACGTAGCTGGCGAACATCGGGATGACCGCTCCGTCGTCGTGGCGACCTGGTTCGCTCCCTGTCGAGTCTGTTATTGTTAAAGTGGCTAATTTTCCCCTTTCGGGATCGCCCGCTTGTGGGTCCGCAATGGGGCGTTGAAGAGACCCGGACAATGGGGATCAAGGGGCCGGGGACCAAGGCGGCACTGTTGGTACTCCGATGTTGCCGGCGTCGAGGTTGCGGTGCCGTGTCGATCGTTTGCTCGAGAGAAACGTCGATCGGCCGGCGGGGTGTCGCGCCGGCCGGTATTGCGTTGCCGCCTCTCGCAGGGGATCAGAGGATCGAATCCGTGGCGTCGAGGACGCTGGCGCCCGTCCCGACGATGACTCTTTCCGCTGGCGGCAACGACGCGCAACCCCGCGCTCCGGCCCCGCCCTACTTGGCGTTCAGGACGACCGTCGATCCCCGCTCGCCGGCGAGGAGGCGCTTGAGATGGAAGGTGGCGAGCGCATCGTCGCCGTGAGCTCCGACGAGGGCGGCGAAACCCTGGACCGCCGTCGGATCTCCCGCCTCCAATTTCTCGAAGGCGGCGAGGTAGGCCGCCGTCGCGTCGGTTTGACCGATGCCGTTGGCAAGCGGCTCGTAGGCCCTGATGCCCTTCTCCTTGCCCTTGAGGACCAGGGTTCCCACCGGCCGACCGACGAAATCGGTGATCTGGGCGACGGTGTCGGCGCTGACGCAAAGGTAGGTTCCCAGGTGCTTGTTGATGGTCTCCAACCGAGCGGCCGTATTGACCGCGTCGCCGTGCGCCGTGTAGTGGAAATAGGTCTCGCCGCCGAAGTTGCCGACGATCGCCGGGCCGGTATGAACGCCGATGCGGGTGCGCCCGATCGGCACGCCCTCCTTGCCCTTCGCCGCGGCGAACTCCCTGGAAAATTCGTCGACCTGGAGGGCGCAGGCGACGGCGCGAGCGGCATGATCCGGCTGTTCCAGCGGTGCGCCGAACATGGCGTGCACGGCGTCGCCGACCACGGTATCGATGGTCCCGCCGTGCTCGAACACGATCCTCGACACTTCGGTCAGGTAGGCGTTCATCACCGAGACGACGACCGTCGGGTCGTGGCTTTCCACCAAGGGCGTGAAATTCTCCAGATCGGTGAACAGAAAGGTCAACTCCCGCCGTTCCCCGTCCAGGTCGATGGCGTTGGGATGATCCACCAGGTGGTTGGCCAGATTGGGCGAGAAGTAGCGTGCCAGATTGGCCTGCGCCCGTTCGGCGGTTGCCCGCGCCCGATACAGCTCGCGCAGTATCTGCAGGTCGGCGAGGGTCTTGTTGATCGTCGCCTCCAGATCGTCGAAGTCGATCGGCTTGGTGACGAAGTCGAAGGCGCCGCGGTTCATCGCCGTGCGGATGTTGTGCATGTCTCCGTAGGCCGAGACGATCACCGCCCGCATCCGGCTGGACACGCTCTGCAGGTGGCTGAGCAGCGTCAGGCCGTCCATCCGCGGCATGTTGATGTCGCTGAGCACCATGTCCACGTCGGTTTCGTCTTCAAGCACATCCAGGGCCTCCTGGCCGTCGTGGGCGAACACGAAAGCGAGCTCGCCCGACCGGATCCGTCGGCGGAACTTCTGGGTGACCAGCGTCTCGAGATCCGGCTCGTCGTCGACGACGAGGATCTTCGCCGGCGTCATCATCATCGGCCGCTCCCCGGTGCATGAACCTCGAGGGTGTGTTTGAGTTCGACGAAATCGACCGGCTTGGTGACGAAGTCGCTGGCCCCGGACTCCATCGCCCGGCGCCGGTTCTCGGCGTCGCCATAGGCGGTGATCATGATTACCTGGAGCGCCGGCCAGCGCCTTTTCACCTCGGCGAGCAGCTCGAGCCCGCTCATTCCCGGCATGTTGATGTCGGAAAGCAGGAGGATGGACTGCAACATGCCATTTGCGGCGATGAGTTCGAGGGCCTCGGCGCCCGAGGTCGCGAAGTGGATCGCATACTCGCCCTGGCGAAGCTCGCGCCGGAACTTCTGGCGGAACAGTTCGATGGCGTCCGGTTCGTCGTCGACGAGGAGAAGGTTGACGGTCATGTCGCGATCTTTCCTGCCCGAGCGGAGGTGGTGGTGTCGCCCGGCCCGCACGGCAGCGAAACGATGAATTCGGTATATTCACCTTCGCGCGTATCCACGTCAAACGTGCCGTTGTGCTGATGGACGACGATGTCGTAGCTGAGCGAGAGGCCGAGCCCGGTTCCCTCGCCGGTCGGCTTGGTGGTGAAGAACGGGGTGAAGATCTTGTCGACCACGTCCTTGGGAATGCCGGTGCCGTTGTCGCGCACCCGGATCTCGACGGCACCATCGACGCGACGGGTGGCTACGTTCAGCGTCGGCTGAAAGGCGGGATCGTCGTTGTCGTGCTTGCGCTTCTGGGTGGCGTAGAAGCCGTTGGCGAACAGGTTGAGCAATACCCGGCTCAGATCCTGGGGGATGACCTCCAGGGTACCGGCGTTTTTGTCGAAGTCCCGTTCGAGGGCGATGTTGAAGCCCTGATCCTGGGCACGGGCGCCGTGGTAGGCGAGGTTGAGGCTCTCCTCGACGAGGGCGTTGATATCCGCCAGCCGGCGCTCGCCCGCTCCTTCCCGGGAGTGCGCCAACATGCTCTTGACGATGGAGTCGGCCCGCCCGCCGTGCTGGCCGATCTTGTCGAGGTTGGTGGTCAGGGTGGCGATCAGGTCGCCGACGTTTTTCCGCGTCTTCTCATCGAGGTGGGGCAGCGCCTCGGTCAGAGCGTCCTTCAATTCGTCGAGCAGTTCCACCGACAGTTCGGAGAAGTTGTTGATGAAGTTGAGCGGGTTCTTGATCTCGTGGGCAATGCCGGCGACGAGCTGGCCCAGCAACGCCAACTTCTCCGCCTGCACCAGGTTGTTCTGCGCCTGCTTCAGATCCTGAAGCGCCTGCACCGCCTCGTCCTTCGCCAAGCGAAGATCCTGCTCGTGCTCCTTCAACTCACTGATGTCGGTGTAGACCGCCACCATGCCTCCGTCGGGCGTCCTCCGTTCGGTGACACGGATCCAGCGGTTGTCGTTGTGGTGATGGGTGTGTGAGCCCGAGGGTTTGCTGTGCATTTTATACCGGCGCGCCAGCCACGCCTCGCGCGAGAGTCCGCCCAGATCGTGAAGTCCCATGTCGAGCGCGGCACCGACGATCTCCTCGAATGAGACACCGGGTCGCAGGTGGCCCTGGAGTCCGGCGTAAAGCTCACGAAACTTGCTATTGCACAGGACCAGCCCGTCGTCGCTGTCCCACAGCACGAAACCATCGGTGATCGTCTCGACGGCGGTCTCGATCATCCGCCGCTGGACGTCCCTCTCCTCGCTCAGCCGCTTGCGCTCGATCAGGCTGTCGCGAAACAACGCCAGGGTCCGCGACATGGCGCCGATTTCATCCTTTCCCGCCGGGGGAATTTCCACATGCAGGTCGCCCGCGGTGATTCCGTCCATGGCGGTCACCAGCCTGCCCAGGGGCAGCGAGATCGACCGCATCAGAAACGTCGTCAGAACGAGCCCCGCGGCAACCGCGAGCGCGACCACCGCCAGTGCCAGGTGCAGGGTTTGCTCCGTCCGCTCGACCGCGGCATTCCGCACTGCCCTCGAACTCCTCGCGCAGTCTGGTGACGAGAGCGGTCAATTCCTTGTCGGCGTCCTGGATGTGTGCCCGTGCCGGTGCCATCAGCGAATTGCCGATCACCCGCTGGTCGTTGGTGTAGGCTTCGACCGCCACCATCGATTGCTGAAGGACCAGATCCGCGTCGGTCCGGATCGCGGCCGCGGCTTCGGGATCGACCGCGCCCAGTCGATCGAGCTGATCGTCCAGCTGCCGGCGAGCGGTGTTCGCCCGTTGTTCGGAGTTCATCAGCAAGCTCACCGCCAGATCGGCAAGCCAGTACTTCATCTCGTCGAACTCCTTGCTCGCCCGATAGGTGGTTTCCAGCACCTCGACGAACTCGGTCTGGGCCGTCAACGAGTCGGCGTTGCGGACCAGCGTCCGGGTGAGAAAGAAGCTGGTCCCGAGAAAGACAACCAGGCCGATACCGGCGAGGGCGATCAGGCGGGTCCGGATGGAAAATTTTGACATTGCTGCACCGTTCCTCCGCCGTGACCCCTTGCTCAGTGGTAGAGGGTGACGCTGATCACGGCGCCGAGCGCCCCCTCTTCGCCGCCTTCCTTGGGATATCCGGTGACATCCAGCTCACCCTTGGGTTGGCCGTGACAACTGAGGCAGGACGCCTGATAATATTCGGGGATCAGAAACCGGAAAGCCTCGCGTCCCCGGTTGGTCGAGGACGCCATGAACGGCTCTCCCCGCGGCCATTCGGGCGTGAGCAGCTTGGTCTCGATGATCTGCGCTTCCCACGCATCGGGACGGGCCTTGCGATTGCGGACCAGTTCCTTGGGGGCGGTGACCTTCATCTCCGCCTCGCCCTGCATGAGGGCGCCGAAGCGCTCGTTGACCAGTCTGGCGAAGACGGCGGGAATGAACCCCTTGAACCCGACGTTCGGCAGGTTGATCGTCGACTGATGCTCGTCCGTCACCTGCACGATCGCTTTCTGCAAGGCCGACATGGCACGGCCATATCGGCTGTCGGGATCGATCTGCGAGAGATCCTCGCCGGTCGACTTTCGATACCGCTGCAGCGCCTCGGCGAGGACGACCTCCCCGGTCAATCCCTTGTCGGCGACGGCCGGATCGTTGATCAGATCCTGATTGGCCGAGACCACACCGCGCGCCGCCCGCAACAGATCGGCGAGGTTCGAGGCGACCTCCTTGTCCGTCCGCTCCGCCGCTGTCGCCGCCATCGCCGCGCCACCACACCACACCGTCAACGCCAACAGGAGGAGCAGTCTCCCACCCCATCCGCCGATCCCGCGATCACGCATGATCCATCCTCTCAATCCGTTGTTTTGCACATCGCCCATCCAGCCATCGTTCCTCCCCCGACCGTGCGCGCACTTGGAGATGGGGCCGCCGGCCGCATTTTCCACCGAAACAAACATGGCAATGGTAATCCGACCTACACGTCTGACGCCAAATTGCCAAATCCCATTCTTGCCGTCCGCTACCCCGTGACCACCTTATACATAGCGCAATTCCGGCGGTCGCCCTCCTGGGCCTAAGATGCGGGGTCACGAGCAATGGCCCCAAGGGCCACGGAAAGGAGAGCGACCGCCGGAATTACGCTATGTATTAGCACCGATGCTCCCGCCGCCGGGAAGGCTGACGATGAACTCGGCGTATTCGCCCTCGCGAGCGCAGGAGTCAGGCACAGGGGTCAGGTCTAGCAATGTAGCCTCCGGCTGTTCGAGACGATCCGGATCAGGGCCGCCAGTAATTCCGACTTCCATGACGGACATGGAGCACGTGAACCGTCGAGCCTTCTATCGTGAAGAATATCCGCCAGGGTGTTGCGCGCCCGAAAAGCATTTGCCGGATTTCACAATCGAAGGCCTCGCTTTCCGGGGCAACGGCATGGGACTCGGGTAGCGTCGCCAGTTCGAGGATCTTTTCGCGGATGCCGTTCAGCCATTTTGCCGCGTAAGCGGGGTTCTCGGCCCCGAGCCACTCATGCGCCTCACGCATGTTCTCCGCCGCGACGGGCGTGATGATCACCCGATAGCGCTTCATTCCTTGTCGGCGGCCAACGTCTCGAAGAACGCACGGGCTTCGACACCCTGTCCGTCACGGGCCTGATCCAGGCCCTTGCGGATTCCTGCAACCGTCCGGGCGTACTCGACCCGATCCTGAACGTCCTGCCAGGCTTCGGCATCCATCACCACCAGGGCCGGCGTGCCGTTGACCGTCAACACGGACGGACGTCCGGTCTCCTTGAGGTGGGACATAAAACGCGCGGTGTGGCGCTTGAACTCGGTCAGGGGGCGGATGTCCTTGGTGATGTCCATGGCAGCCTCATTGAAAAAACATCTTTCATGATGCGAATATAGTATGCCTCTGGATGTGCGTCGAGCGCCACAACGGAGCGACCATAAAAAGCACCCGTGAAATCCTACCCCGAGACCGCCTTACCCTCGATGCTCTCGCGGTCGGGCAGGTTGACGATGAACTCCGTGTACTCGCCCTCGCGGGTGTCGACGTCAAACGTGCCGTTGTGCTGGTGGACGACGATGTCGTAGCTGAGCGAGAGGCCGAGCCCGGTCCCTTCGCCGGTCGGTTTGGTGGTGAAGAACGGGGTGAAGATCTTGGCGACCACGTCCTTGGGGATGCCGGTGCCGTTGTCGCGCACCCGGATCTCGACGGCGCCGTCGACGCGTCGCGTGCTCGCCCTCAGGGTCGGCTGGTAGGCGGGATCGTCGTTGTCGTGCCTGCGCTTCTGGGTCGCGTAGAAGCCGTTGGCGAACAGGTTGAGCAGCACCCGGCTCAGATCCTGCGGGATGACTTCGAGAGCGCCGGCGTTTTCGTCGAACTCGCGTTCGAGGGTGATGTTGAAGCCCTGATCGTGGGCGCGGGCGCCGTGGTAGGCGAGGTTGAGGCTCTCCTCGACCAGGGCGTTGATGTTCGCCGCCCGCCGCTCGCCCGGGCCCTCCCGGGAATGCGCCAGCATGCTCTTGACGATGGAGTCGGCGCGACTGCCGTGCTGGCCGATCTTCTTCAGATTGGCGGTGAGCGTGGCGATCAGATCCTCGATCTCGGCCCGTCCGTCCGTCGTCGAGGCTGGCCACCACTTTCTCCAGCACCTGCTTCAGTTCCTCCAGAAGCTCGGCGGAGATGTCGGCGAAGTTGTTGATGAAGTTGAGCGGGTTCTTGATCTCGTGGGCGATGCCGGCGACCAGCTGGCCCAGCAACGCCAGCTTCTCCGCCTGCACCAGATTGTTCTGCGTGCGCTTCAATTCGGCCAACGCTCGCTCGGCCTCGTCCTTGGCCTGGCGGATCGCCTGTTCGTTGACGATCGCCTCGGTGATGTCGGACGAGCTTCCGCGAAAGCCCTGGAACTCGTCCGTCCTCGTCGAAAACGGGAACGCCGCTGGTGCTGATCCACAGAGTGCGGTCCTGGCCCGCCCTCGACCTGGAAGCGGAAGTCCTTGAACGGCCGGTGAGCCCGAAGGTCGGCGAGGTGGCGAGTCCCAGGACTCCTCGTCGATGCTGCCCCGGCCCAATCTCCTCTCGGGTCTTCCCGATCACCCGGCTCGGCGAAATGCCGGTCACCTCCTCAAAGCGGTCGGAGACATAGGTGAAGCGCAAGTCCGGACCCATCTCATAGAACCAGTCGGAACTGGAGGACGCGAAATCCCTGAAGCGCTGCTCGCTGTCGCGCAGGGCCTGCTCGGTGCATTTGAGCGCGGTGATGTCGAAGTAGGTCAGCATGCGCCCGCCGTCGGGCAAGCTCTTGCACTGATACTGAAAGACCCTGCCGTCGGCGATATGGAACTCCACCGGCGCGATATCCCCCGCGCGGATCGCCTCGATGCGGGCTCGGGCGTAGTCCTCGAACTCGTCGTCGGGAACCGTATAGAGGCCGCGCTGGCGCACGTTCTCCATCATCTCGCGCATCGTCGCCCCGCTCGCCAGCAATTCCTTCTGGAACTCCCACATCTCGTCGAAAGCGCGGTTATGGAGCCGCGGGCGAAGATCGGCGCCCAGGAACAGGATGCCGTAATCGATCGCATCCAGCACCGCGTTGAACTCGCCGAGCACCCTGTCCTTGTCCCGATTGGCGCGCGCCAGTTCCTCCTCGCGGCGCTTCAGGTCGCTGACGTCGGTGAACACGGCGACAGTCCCGCCGTCACCGGTCTTGCGCTCGTTGATCTGGATCCAGCGGCCGTCGGACTGGCGCTGCAGGATCGGCCCGCTCGGATTGCGATGGCGATCGAGCCGTTCGCGGACCCAATCCTCCTCGCGCCCATCGGCGGCGGCGATCAGGCCGCGTGTCGCCGCGACCCTGATAATGTGCTCGAAAGAGACGCCCGGCTCGTTGATGTCGGCGAGGCCCGGGTAGTGTTCCTTGTACCGCTCGTTGCATAGCACCAGCCGATCGTCGGCATCGAACAGGGAGAACCCCTCCGAGATAGATCCGATGGCGAGCGCCAAGCGTTCCTCGCGTTCGCGCAGGGCGCGCTCGGTGCGTTTGCGCTCGGTGACGTCGGTGTAGATGGTGAGAAAACCGCCGCCGGGCACCGGATAGCCACGGGCCTCGATTACCGTGCCGTCGGGGCGGGCGCGCTCGAAGGCGTGGGGTTCGAACCGTCCGGCGCGTTCGACACGGAAGCGCACCTGCTCTTCGATGTCACCGTCGCCGTACTCGCCGCGCAGGGCGTTGAAGCGGATGAAGTCCTCGAAGTTGTCCCCGGGCTTGAAGCGATCCGGCGGCAGGTCGAGGATGTCGAGAAACTTGCGATTGAAGGCGACGACGTTGAGGTCGGCGTCGAACAGGCTGACACCCTGGTCCATGCTTTCCAGGGTCATCTCCAGGATGGCGGCCTTTTCGGCGAGGTTCCCTTGCCGCCCTTCGACCAAACCCGCCATGACATGCCTCCCGTATGGCAGAGACTCTTTTTTGTTATACGGTTGTTACATAGGCGGCGACTGTAGGGGAATCGCTACGTTTTCCGAAAATACCGAGAAAATTCACTAAAAAAGCAGCGCAACTGTGATCTGCTTCACAGCCAGGGCCACCGATCCTCTCCACAATCGAGCCTGTACACCGAGGCAAACCATCCGAGGCCCGTCGGAGACAGACCATGATGCAG
Organism: uncultured Alphaproteobacteria bacterium; assembly: GCA_963772635.1. Lineage (GTDB taxonomy): Bacteria > Pseudomonadota > Alphaproteobacteria > Rhodospirillales > Defluviicoccaceae > JAUXFS01. The sequence continues at coordinate 139,745 of CAVYYK010000041.1, read as the reverse complement.
CAAGACGTGATCCTCTGGAGCTACTGGAACGTGTGGAAAATGCCGGTCGACGCGGACTTCGACAGCGGGTGCGGAGCTTCCGACAGCGAGAGAACGGCCTTCGGATCGCGTCATGGACAAGGTGCGCGCAGGCGGACCGAACGCCGGGTGGGCCGAGACCGAGATCCTCTACGTTCACTGAGATCGGTCGGACTTCTCTAAAAAGCCGGCTGTTTCCTAGGCAGGTTGTTCGCCGGCGCCCCCCGGTTTCAAATCCTCACTCGCGTGCGCGGCCGCCGCCGCCACGCCGGCGGAGACGGCCTCTCCCCCGCTCGTATCGACGATCACCCGGCGGGGAGCAAACTTGATCCCCTGTTCGGCAAAAGCCTCCTGGATGCGGCGGAACACCTCGCGCCTGAGCAGGAACTGTTCGCCCGGCTTGGCCATGAACTTGACCCGGACGATGAAGGCCGAGTCGTCCATGCGGTTGACGCCCTGGGACTTGAGCGGCTGCAGGAAGTTCTTGCCGTGGGCCGGATCGTCCATCAGCCCCTGCCCAACCTTCTTGACGATCTTCCTGACCTTCTCCATGTCGGTGTCGAACGGCACCCGGACCTCGAGCTTCATGATCGCCCAGTCGCGGCTGTAGTTGGTCAGGTGCTGGATCGCGCCGAAGGGCACCGTATGGACCGGGCCGTTCTGGTGGCGAAGGCGCAACGAGCGGATCGATATCTTTTCGACCACGCCGCGGACGCTTCCGACGTCGATGTATTCGCCGACGCGGAACGCATCGTCCATCAGAAAGAACATCCCGGACACGATGTCCTTGACCAGTGTCTGGGCGCCGAAACCGATGGCGATGCCGACGACGCCGGCGCCGGCGATCAGCGGCCCGATGTCGATGCCGAGCTCGGAGAGAACCATAAATGCGACGATGACGATCAGGGTGATCAACAGGAACTTCTGGAACAGCGGCAGCAGGGTCTGCAGACGCGAACCGCCCTTGCCGCCGGCCTCCCCTTCCATGTCTTCCCCTTGCTCCGCATCGCCCTCCTCCTCGCGGATCTTCTGATTGATCGCGGTCTTGATGATTCCCCAGGCCGCCGACGCCAGGACGAGGAAAATAATGATATCGAAAAGGGCGCCGGCGATGGTTTCGCCCATGCCTTGGGAGGCCGCGGCACGGATATCAACGTCCCACACCTCGCCGAGCACCAGGATGACAACGACGGCGAGGACGATCCGGAAGTTGCGCATGAGGACATTCTGATACTCGGCGCGCGCCGCCGCCGTCGCCCTGCCGGTGGTCGCGGGCGTCACCTCGACGATGGCTTCTTCGGGCGAAACCGGTTCCCCCTCGGCCGCGTCCACGAACTCGATCGTCCCGGAGGCTGTCTCGGCGGTGGCCGACGAGGCCTCGGGAACACGAAGCATTTGCGACAGCACTACCCGCATCAGCCAGTCGGCGATGGGAACGGCGACAAAGACGCCCAGACTGACGATCCCCTGGGTGGCGGTGTCACCGCCCGTCAACAGCCTGGTTACCGAACCGGATACCCATATTGCCACCAGATAGCAGATGGCCGCCAAGTGCCAATTGGCCGCCAGCAAAGTCCGAACCCGGCTCGGCGGCTCCTCTCCCTCTCCCGACTCCGAACGGATCATTCCGGCGACGACCTCGCGGTCGCGCCAGATGACGTAGGCGAAGCTCGCCAGGACGACGAAACTGGTTATCCTTCCGATGAGCAAGGACATGCCCTCGCCGACACCGAGTTGGTCAAAAAGACGGCTCAGAAAAACAGCGACGATCAGGATGCCGACCAGGACCACCACCCTTGTGTAAACCCCGCGTGCCGCTTCGTCGCCGAGCGGCGGAAGCCGCAACGCCGGCGCCCTCGGCGCGAGCAGGAATCTCGCGCCGGCATTGACCAGACGGATGTAAATGACAATCCAGAACAGCGTCGCCATCACCACCCGGGTCGGCACGTGATCTTGATAGAATGCGAAGAAGATCCCGGTGGCGCAGAGACCGAAGACGGCGATACCCAAGAGATCGATCACCGCGCGCATCAACAAAATGCAGAGCTTGTTGACCAGCGATTCCGGCGCATCGCTCCTTGAAGGTACGGCAACGCGGGTGAACAGCCGCCTGAACAGCCACTCACCGGCGGCGCCCCCGGCAAAAACGATCGCCGTGAACAGCAAGACGGTCCAGATGTGAGACGGGCTTCTCCCCTCGGCGAGGCGATCGACGACAAACGATCCGAGAGACGGCAACTCGCCGATCGCCGAGCCCATCAGCGAAAGCCGCCCATGCATGGCCGCGAGTTTCTCGTGAAAGCTGGTCATTTGCGGTTTGTCATCTGTCGCAGCGGCCTCCTGGTCGGCGACCTTGTCCAGTTGCTGGAGGAGAAGCTGACGCACCTGGTCATCGGAAAGGCGCGAGAGCAGGTTCCGAACCTCCGTCCGGGTCAGACGGTCCGGAAGCGCCACCGGCTTAGCCTGTTCCGTTGCGGGTTCGCTCGAGGAGGGCAGCGGCATGGCTTGCGCCGCGACCGGCAGGCCGGAGAACGCCAAGCCGCAAAGCACGAGAGCGGCGACAACCAGAGGGAACGCCGATCCTACGGTCATCTGTTTGAGTTTCGCTCGCATATTTTCCCAGCGCTCGATCATGATGTCTCCTCCGGCAGGACCGGCACTTTGTTCATCGTTGGTCAATTGTTGACTTCGCCGCCGTGGCGCCGTGCCTCGAACGTCCCCCAGCTCCCTCGTCATTAGAGGGACTGATCAGTGGCCGTCAAGGTCGGCGAAACCTTGGAACCGACCTTCCGCTCCCAAGCAAGCCGCGATATCACCCACACGATCTCGGTTGTGGGATTTTTTTCTTGCAATCGGTGATATTTGTTCCTATTATGTTCTCGTCTCTGCCGCACACGGCAACTGATCGAGGGGAAGATAATGGGGAAAGAAGTTGGTCGGAAATCCCGACCCGAAAGCCACCCGATACGCCGGCCGGCCCGGCCGCAGGACAGTCTCGGGCGCTTCATGAACGAAATAAAACGATATGACATCCTCGATGCCGATACCGAAGCGACCCTCGCCCGGCAGTGGCTCGATCGGCGCGACCCCAAGGCGCTCGATCGCCTGGTTGGCAGCCATCAACGGCTGGTGGTCAGGATCGCCAAGGAACACCGCGGCTATGGTCTTCTGCTCTCCGACCTGATCTCGGAAGGCAACATCGGCTTGATGCAGGCGGTCGAGAAATTCGACCCCGACCGCGGCTTCAGATTCTCGACCTATGCCATGTGGTGGATCCGCCAGGCGATCACCCAGTACATATTCCGCTCCTTCTCTGCGGTGAAAAGGATCACCACCGATCAGGACAAGAGAGCGTTTTTCAAGCTTCGCGGCCTGGTGGAAAAATACCGATGCACATACGAAACCGATCTGACGCCCGAAGCCGCCGCAGCGATCGCGGCGGAACTCGGTATCGCCGAGTCGGAGGTGAGGCGCCTCAATTACCGGATCGGACCGAAAGATCTTTCGACCAACACCTCGGTCACCCTGGAACACGGCGTGACCGAGGAATGGCAGGACCAGTTGACCGACACGACGATGGATCTCGAAGCGGACGTCATCGAGGCGGATGAATTGAGAAAGCGGCGGATCCTCCTCCGGCAGTCACTGGACGTCCTCAACGAGCGCGAGCGGCACATCGTCACCGAGCGCATGCTGAGGGAGGAACCGGCCAGCCTTTCCGAGTTGGGCGCTGTCTACGGTCTTACCCGCGAGCGCGTACGTCAAATAGAATTCCGGGCGCTCGAGAAACTCAGGAAACGGATGTGCAACTCCGTCAACGATGCCAATTCGTCCGCTCGCAATCGCCGGCGCGGAAGCACCGGATCGGGGCGGAACGGCGAGCGCGAGCGGCCGGAGCGGATCTACCGCCTGGCAGGCTGAACCTAGCGCTCCGGCGGTCGATGGGAGGTGGCGGTCGATGGAACACGCGGCGTTGCGTCGCTCTCGTTCCCGTACTAGGTTGGTTGGGCTGGCCTCGAGCCACGTGCAACGGAGTTGCTAGGCAAGGTGAACCGGCCTCTCGTCATCACCCTCGTCGGTCTGCTCGTCGTCGTTCTCGCCATTGGCCTGAACTACTTCCCGAGGCAGCCGACCGCTCCGGACGAATCCGCCTCCGTGAAACAACCCGCGGACGCGGGACGGACGCCTGGTGAGCCGACTGAAGCACAATCCGTGCAGCCCCCCACCTTCGATGTCGTGCGCGTCGGCCCGCTTGGCGATGCGGTGATGGCGGGGCACGCGGAACCGGGGAGCACGGTGGTCATCATGGAGGGTGACACCAGCATCGGCGAAGTGATCGCCGACGCACGGGGCGAGTGGGTGTTCGTCCCCGAAGCACCCCTGTCCCCGGGCACCCGCCGGCTCGGCCTGGAAATGCGGATCGAGGGCCGACCGCCGGTACAATCCGACAGACTGGTCGAGATGATCCTGCCGGAACGCGGAAAGGATATTGCCGGCCGGCCGACGACAACGGCCACGCAAGCCCTGGTGAGGAAGGTGCCGCGACGCGGTTTCGGCCCGACCCATGTGATGCAGATGCCGTCGGAACAGGGCGACGTTCTGGCGCTCGGTATCGACGTGATCGATTACGACGACGCCGGGCACCTCAGTATCGGCGGCCGGGCGCCTCCGGGGTCGACGGTCCAGCTGTACCTGAACAATGACCTGATCGGCCGAGCCGTTGCCGGACCCGATGGCCGCTGGCGGATTACTCCCGAGCGAACGGTCGAGCCGAACGTCTACACCCTTCGCGCCGACCAGACCGACGCCGCCGGCAAGGTCGTCGCGCGGGTCGCCATTCCGTTCGCGCGCAGCGAGCCGTTGGCGGGACTGGGAGCGGACACCGTCGTCGTCGTTCAGCCGGGCAACAGCCTGTGGTGGATCGCCCGCAACACCTATGGCAGCGGCCCCGCCTACTCGGTGATCTACGAGGCCAATCGCGACCAGATCAAGGATCCCGATCTCATTTACCCCGGGCAGGTGTTCGCGCTGCCGGTAACCGACTAACGATCCAACATCAAAACAGGCTCTTAACGTCGCCCGCCGTGGCGACTACACTGCCCACCGAAATGCTGAAAACCGTTCTCGTACCCATCAACCGCGCCGGCTGGCCATTCATTGCTCTGTTCGCCGTGGCCTCGCTGGTGCTGACCGCCCTCGCCGAGCCCTTGGGCCTGGTCGGCGCCGTGCTCACCCTGTGGTGCGTCTATTTCTTCCGCGACCCCGACCGGACCACGCCGACGCGCCAAGGATTGATCATCAGTCCGGCCGACGGAGTCGTCCAGTCGATCGGCCCGGCGCCGCCGCCGCCGGAGTTGGGGATGGCGGCGACGCCGCTGACGCGTGTCGCGGTGTTCATGAACGTGTTCGACGTCCACGTGAACCGGATCCCCGTCGACGGCTCGGTCAAGCGCCTCGCCTACACGCCCGGTCGCTTCTTCAACGCGTCGCTGGACAAGGCGAGCGAGCACAACGAACGCCAAGCCATTCTCATCGCCGGCGCCGACGGCGTCGAGATCGCCGTGGTCCAAATCGCCGGGCTGGTTGCCAGACGGATCAAATGCCTGCTCGAGGAAGGACAGCACGTGCAGGCCGGTGAGCGTTTCGGGTTGATCCGCTTCGGCAGCCGGGTCGATGTCTACCTGCCCGACGGAGTCGCGCCGCTGGTCGCCGTCGGTCAACGCAGCATCGCCGGCGAAACGGTGATCGCCGACATCCGCGCCCAGGAACCGGCGCGGGAAGCGGAGAGGCGCTAGTGGTCTGGTTCCGACATATGGTACCCATACGACGGCTTTCCAAGTTCGCCCGGATAGGCGCGTGGCGCGCCGTGATGCTGGAGCATCACAAACGCCGCGCAACGACACCGGGGGGCTTGGAAAACCGCCTTGCGGGTCGCGTTTCCCGCTCCCTCGGCAGGAGGGCGCGCATAGGCGATGGCGACCCATCGTCAAGCGCGTCCGACGCCCCGGGGGAGCGGGAAACGCGATCGTATGGGCCCCATATGTCGAAACCAGGCCACTAGCCGCGATGGAAGTCCGACGTCAAGGGCTGAAGAGCCTGCCGATCAATCGCATGATCCCGAACATGCTGACCTTGCTCGCGCTGGCGGCGGGATTGAGCTCGCTGCGGTTCGCCCTCCAGGAACGCTGGGAGCATGCGGTGCTGGCGATTGCCGCCGCCGCCATCCTCGATGGCCTCGACGGGCGCATCGCCCGCATCCTCAAGGGCGCCACCAAATTCGGCGCCGAACTGGATTCGCTCTCCGACTTCCTCTGCTTCGGGGTGGCCCCGGCGATGACGCTCTACCTGTGGGCGCTGGAGGGCGCCGGCCGCTTCGGCTGGTCGCTGGTGCTGGTGTTCTGCATCTGCTGCGCCCTCAGGCTGGCCCGTTTCAACACCGCCGGAAGCGAGGAGAACACCCCGGCCTGGACCCGAAACTTCTTCGTCGGCGTGCCGTCGCCGGCCGGAGCGGGCATGGCGATGCTGCCGATGATCCTGTGGATACAGTTCGAAGCGGATTTCCTCAGACATCCCGGCTTTGTCGCGGTATTCCTGCTGGGCACGTCGGCCCTTCTCGTCAGCCGCATCCCGACCTTTTCGTTCAAGAAAATCGGTATTCTGCAAAGCTGGATCCTGCCGACGATGGCGGCGGTCGGCCTTTATCTCGCGCTTCTGGTGAGCGTTCCCTGGATCACGTTGTCGCTGACGATCATCGCCTACATGGCATCGATCCCGTTCGGATTCCGCGCCCATCGCCGCTATAGCGAGCGCGAAGGCAAGGCGTCGCTCGACGTGCCTGCCGTCGATCAATCGAGCGAGTGAAACCAACGCTCAGTGACAGCGACGAGGACGGACGGCAAGTCCAGGTGCGATTTTCGGCTTCACTCGCTCCCATTGCCAAAAAATCTAACGTCGACGGAGACTGCGGTGAGTCGGTGCGATGAGCCTTCATAATTCTACGCCAAAGTTTTGCCCCAATTGGGACTCACAAAGACCCAATGGCGTTTGACATTCATCCGCGGTTGGGAGGATGTTGCGCCGTGTAACCAACGATCTTTCAACATTTTTATCTAGGGGAGGGTATCCACATGCGGAAATTCCTGCTTGCTCTAGCGTTGCCGTTCGTCCTTATCGCCGGCGTCGCCAACGCCGCCAGCGATTACGGCACTCCTGAGGAAGCCAAAGCGATGCTCGAAAAAGCGGTCGCCGCGCTCAAGGAAGACAAGTCGAAGGCGCTGGAGATGTTCAACGAACGCGCGGAAGGCTTTGGAGATCGCGATCTCTACGTCTATTGCGGCGGCGCCGACGGCAACTTCACCGCCCACTACAACGAGAAGCTTCGGGGCGCAAGCCTGAAGAACCTCAAGGACAAGGCCGGCAACGCCCTCGGCGAGGAAATCTATTCGGTCGCCGAGCCGGGCAAATTCGCCGAGGTCGAATACAAGTGGACCCGGCCCGGTTCCGAGGAAGTCATCGACAAGATCGCCTACGTGACCAAGGAAGGCGACGAGATCTGCGCGGTCGGCTACTACAAGTAAGCTGCTCCGGCCGGTCTGTTTGACCGTTCCGGCGGACGAGATCGTCCGCCGCCGTCAAATGTTGCAAAGCCCCGCCCTGACCGGACGGGGCTTTGTCGTTTGTTGGCAACGGACAGGATTTGATCCCTGCCCGGCCTCACTTGCCGGGTTTGGACACCGTTAGTACGACATCACCTTTGTGGCGGGCGCCATCTGCGCCCTGATCGTCTCCGCTCCTCCCGGCCTGGTGCCGTCGATCCAGTCGGCCTGGTTCATCCCCGCGTTGTCGCTGCACATCGGGCAAACGTAGACCGTGACTCCCTTGCCGAGAGGCTTACTGCTTTTTCATCGGCATCGCGCCGTGGCCGTGCATGGGACCCTGGCCCATGGCGCCGGCCCCCATCACCGTCACCTCGACGGTGACCTCGCCCGCCTTCTCGAAGGTCAGGGTCAGCGGAAACGTCTCGCCTTCCTTCAGCGGCTGGTGCAGCCCGATCAACATCACGTGATAACCGCCCGGTGCGAGCGTCGCAACGTCGCCCGCCGGCACGTCGATGGCGTCGACGGGACGCATGCGCATGATGTCGCCCTCCCTGATGTGGGTGTGCAGTTCGGCCTTGTCGGAAACGCCCGCGGAAACCCCGGTCAGCCTATCGTCGTTGGCGCCGGCGTTGTTTAGGGTCATGTACGCCGCGCCGGCCATGGCCGGACCGGCCGAGGCGCGGGCCCAAGGTCCTTCGACGGTGATGTCGCCGACTTTGGCGTCGCCGGCCAGGATGCCGGCGGTGGAGGTCGCCACCATCAAGACCGCGATGGCAAACAAAGAGACAATACGGTTCATCTTGGATTTCTTCCTTACGTTCGTGGTGGTCGGCTCGGCCCGCGGGGAAGACACGGTCGAACGCGCCCCGGGACCAAGCCAAGCCTTGAAATTCGATCGTTTTTCAAACGACGATGGGCGGCGCGCGGCTGGTCCGCCGGGTCGATGTCACTCTCGATTTCCGAGTCCTGCGGCCCACCTGATCCGTTCCGGGTCATCCGATCCGCCATGGGTTTAGCGGCATTGCTGCGGGTGCGCAACGGACGTTGGGCGTCGGCCGTTATTGCGGCTATGCTCGACAACGGAAACGGATCCGATGGACTCGAAAGCGACTCCCCCCACAACCCTCGGCGCCCGGCCGCCGCGACTGGCGCTCACCGGATCGGCCGGCGTCGGCAAGACCAGCCTTGGCCGCCTGTTGGCGAAACAGCTCGACGTTCCGTTCATCCCCGAAGGCATGCGGACGCGGATCGAGGCCGGGCTCGACCTGCACGCCCTGAGCCGCGAGCGGCACCGGGCGTTGCTGGAAGAACTGTTCGAGGAGATGCTGACCGCCGCCGGCAAAGCGGCCGCAACCCGCGGCGGCTTCGTCGCCGACCGCTGTTCCATCGATTGCGCCGCGTTCTGGCTGTACTACGGCTTCGGCAACGACGCCGACGCCACCGCCGGGGTGTTCGAAAGAGCCGCCCGGGCGCTCGAACTCTACGACCTCATCGTCGTGCTGCCGTGGGACGGCATCCCGCTCGCCGCCGACGGGGTGCGCAGCGCCAACCGCTGGCATCAGCTGCACTACCAGTCCTTGCTGGAGGGATTGCTGGCACGCTGGGCGCCCGAAGACCGGGTCGCGCCGATGCCGGCGGACATCGTCGACATCGACGCCCGCGCCGCCTGGGTTCGCGCCCGCCTCGCGGAGTGATCGATCAGGGATCGCCCGCGTCGGCGGCGCAGGTGCCGGCCTCGGCGCTTGATTCGACGCCCATGGCCAAGGCGCAAGACGCAAGCCATGCGACGCGTGCATTGCTGCAATGCAATAAACTCCCTTAAGGTTTAGCGATCGTCGTGTATATTCTCATGCGTGCTTAACTTGTTTATGCACAATCATAGGTATCGTTGAGGGGATCGATATGAACTGGGACCACATGATTGCTACGGTCGCGCCCTACGCCGCCCTGGCGGTCGCCTTTCTCATCGGCTTCGGCACCTTCGCCGTGTACTTCCGCTAATCACCGTCCGGAAAACCGGCGATCGGGTTCACACATTTGGGGGACCGAAAGGTCCCCCGTCGCGTTAGCGGCGTAGTGCCGCGGCGGCGAGCGCGCGGACTTCCGGCCGCAGCGGTCCCGGGCGCGGTTGGTCGGCGAGGGTGTTGAACCAATGCTCCGGCGGTGTCCGCCCGCGTCGGTGGTTCCAGCGAACGCCGCGAAGAACTTCCTCGGCCGCGGCGGGCAAACGGTCGGGGATCGGCAGCCGGTTGAGCGTCGCCCACACCCCGGTCCAGCAGCGCCCGACCGCCCACGGATTGTAGCCGCCGCCGCCCAGCACCAGCAGCCGCGGGGCGAGCCCGCGCACCGCGTCGATCACCCGCCACAGCGCCAGATTGGACAGCGCCAGCTTGGTCATCGGATCGTCGGCGAGGGCGTCGGCGCCGCACTGGACCACCAGCGCCTCGGGCGCGAACTCCTGGATCAGCGCCACCGCCACCGCCTCGATCAGGAACTCCATCTCGGTGTCGTTGAGCTCCCGCGGTACCGGCAGGTTGCGGGCGGCGCCGCCGGCGCGGTCGTCGACGCCGCCTGGAGCCGTCGCGGGATCGTCGCCGCGGGCCATCGGCCAGCGTCCGGCCTCGTGGATCGACAGGGTGAAGACGCGGGGATCGTCGTGGAAGGCGTGCTGCACGCCGTCGCCGAAGTGGGCGTCGACGTCCAGGTAGAACACCCGCTCGAGGCCGCCGTCGAGCATCCCGAGAATGGCCAGCACCGGATCGTTGAACATGCAGAAGCCGCTGGCCCGGTCGCGCTGGCCGTGATGGGTGCCGCCGGCCGGGTTGTAGACGATGCCGGGCTCGCGCAACAGCCGCGCCGCCAGGATCGAGGCGCCGCAGGCGGTGGCCGGGCGGCGGAACATCTCCCGGTAGACCGGGTTGCCGTTGACCCCGAGGTTGAACCGGCGACCGACCTCGGCCGACGCCGTCTGCTCGTGCTCGCACCGCTGCACCGCGGCGATGTACTCGGGCGCATGGAAGCGGGCGAGCTGCTCCGGCGTCGCCATCGGGCTGTCGTGATAGACGACATCGTCCAACCATCCCATCGCCCGGCACAGGTCGATGCACAGCGACACCCTGCGGGATCGCCAGGGGATGCCCGGACGCATGCCGCGAGATCCGGAAGATGTCGCTGCCGATGAACAGTGGCGGTCGTCGATCCATTGCGCGTCGCCCTTTTCGGGAATCCGGTCAGGCCTCAACGTGGCCCCGGACTCCCCGGGCGTCAACGGGCGCTCAGGTCAGAACGATCCGTAGGCCTGCCCGGCATACCCCGACGCCACCGTCGCGCCGAACGCGTTGTTCGGATCCTGCTGCCAGTTCGCCGTTCCCGATCCATCCTCGTTGCGCCGGATGCACTTCCATTCGAAGGACGGGGCCGGACGGCAAGCTCCGAAAACGACGCCGGTCCACACCGGCGCGCTCGGGCCGGGCGCGGTGTTGCCGCCGGGCGGCGGGTTGTAGATGTACTCCCAGTAGATGCTCGGATCGAGCTTGACCGCCTTCGCCGTGTCCCAGCCGCCGAGTTCTGGGATGGCTGCCGACCACGAAGACGCTCTGCCCCGGCTGGGTGAAGCCCTTGTCGCAGACGAAATTCACCGACGTCGTGGCGGCGATCGGCCGCAGCGTGAACACGAACGTCTTGGCGTCGCCCACCGGGCGCGCCGCCGACTTGGCCAGGATCAGGTTGCGCCCGGCGTTCACCCAGCCGCTGGACGCGGCGTCGAAGGCGGCGCGGCTGGCATGCTGACCCAAAGCGACACCGTTGAGGCTCACCGCCGTCGCCTCGGCATTGTCGACCACCAACTCGACCACGTTCTGCCGGCTGGCCGGCGCGCCGGGGTAGGGTCCGCTGCCGCCCGCGTCGACGGCGGCGGCGATGGTCACCGTCGCCGACCCCGCGCCGGTTTGCTGCTGGCTGATCGCGGTGGTGCGGTCGTGGTAGGACGGCCGGCCGTCGGCGGTGTATTGCAGCGTCGTCCCGTCGTCCTCGTAGAGGGTGAACGCGCTCGCGATCGGATCGGCGTAGACGCGGACGATCAGTTCGTCGCGGAGCGTTCCGTCCTTGCGGTGGCCGAACACGTCCTCGGTCTCGGCGTCGACCGCCATCTTCGGCAGGATCGCCCCGGCGCGGGCGAACGCCGGCAGCCGCAGGAGGCCGTTTCGGTAGACCGGCACGTTCTCGACCGTTTGGCCGCCGTTGACCCACTCGTTGCTGTGGTAGTTCACCCAGCGGCCGGCGGGAAGATACATGCCGCGCTCGTACTCGCCGTGACTGGCGACGACCCCGACCATCAGGTCGCGGCCGATCATCTTCTGATTTCCCACCCCCTGCACCTTGGGGTCGTCCTGGTAGTAGAACACCGGCGGCGGCACCAGCGGCGCGCCGGTACGGTTTGCGAGGTGGGCGAGGCTGTAATAGTACGGGATCAGCTCGTAGCGCTGGCGCAGGTTGGCGAGATTGCTGGCGGCGTTGCCGACCAGGTTCGGCGCCGTGTTGTAGGGCGGGTTGGCCTGGTTGAATTCGTTGTCGACGTGCGGGCGCACCGGCACGTCGAACCAGGTGCCGTTGGCGAACCATTGGGTATATTCCTCGCCCTCGAAGCCGCGGTAGTCGCCGTTCTTGTTGTTGTGCGGCAGCACCTCGCGGCGGAAACCGCCGATATCGGCGCCGTAGTAGTCGATGCCCGAAAACGACATGTGCATCTGGGCGTTGGAGTGGGTCGCCAGCAACTCGAGGTTGCTGGCGATGTCGCCCGACCACATCGCCACCCCGTAGCGCTGCAATCCGGCCGCGCCCGAGCGGGCGAGGATGAACGGCCGCGGGCCGCCGGCCGCAGTCCGCTTGTCGAAGTAACCGTCCCAGATCGACTTGTTCCACAACAGGTTGTAGAGGTTGTGGATATCGGCGTGGGTGTTCTTGCGGCCGGTCGCCGTCGTTTCGACGCCCTCGTAGCAGGCGCTGTCGACATAGTTCTCCGGTTCGCCGAGGTCGGTCCAGTGCGCCGTCACGCCGAGCTGCACCATGTCGGGGAAGCGGCGGTTGTCGTGGATCCACTTGCCGGCCTTGGGATCGGACCAGTCGATCATCCGGCCTTCGCCCCAGAAGCCTTTGACGTCGTCGACCGCGACGGTCTGGTTGGCGGCGTTGCAGACACCGCCGGTCCGCCGGTAAGCGGTCAGGTCGGTCGGCATCTGGGCGAAGGTATCGGTGGGTTTGGCGAGATAGGATTCCTCGATGTTGACGATGCCGATATGGTCCTGGGCGTAGGCGGCGAGCCGGGTTCCGGGATCGGGAAACGAATAGGGATTGTTGGCGAGGTTGCCGACCGACTGATCCTCGTCCCAGTCGAGGCGGCCCATGTTGCTCTTCGACGGATCCGCCAACGTGATGCCGCCAAACCAGTTGAGGTCGAGCACGAAGCCGTCGACCGGAAAATCAGCGGCGCGCAGGCCGGCGAGGATGGTATCGATCTGGCCCCAGTTGTCGTATCCGAACTCGGACACCCACAGGCCGAACGACTTGCGCGGCGGCACCGGCGGGGTTCCGCTCAGCTCCATGAAATCGGCGCGGAGGTCGGGCAGGTCGGGTCCGGTCATCACGTACCAGCGGAGCTGGTCGCCGAACATCCGCGCCTCCCACCAGAACTTCCCGAAGTCCCATTTCTGCCAGTAGACGTTGTCCATCATCACCGCGTAGTTCAGCCCGTCGTCGCCGACCGCGTAGTACACCGGGATCTGGACATTGCCGACGGCGGCGTTCTGGAACCCCTGGAAGCCGTTGCCGAGGTTGTTCATCCCCTCGCGGACGCCGTGCTCGATCCAGTCTCCGTCGGCCGACCCCTGCTTCTTGAATTGCTGGCCGAGGCCGTAAACGTGCTTGATCCCGGCGGGATCGATGTTGAGCCCCTTCGGCGTCTGCACCTGGTCGAGGCCGACCGGGCAGAAGGTGGTCAGAACGACATCGGCCCTGGTCTTGTCCTTGACGGTGGCACACAGATTGCCGGCGTTCACCTCGACGCGGATGTCCGCAGTCTCGAGCACGGTACCATTGTCGATGAACGTCGATGGCCCGCCGTAGTCGCTCTTGAACACCATCGGCGAGGTGTACAGCGCCTGGCTGGTCTGCGGCCCGGCGCCCACCGCCGACGCCTCGAAATGGATCAGGTCGTCGTCGAGAACCTCGACGACCAAATAGCCGTTCGGCGCCGTGAACTTGCGCCGCTCCACCGCCGCCGAGGCGAGCCCCGGCACCAGCAACGCGACAACGACGAACGACAGTAATTTGCCGGAGATTGCCCGCATCATGACCCCCTTGTTGGCGCGACCGTTGGTCGCATCGTGCCCCGCTTCGGACCCGTATTATCCTCCAACCAAGGCCCCGGTGAACAGAACAATTCGTGCCGATTCTCGCTTTTTTGACCAGTTCCACAACCGCCGGGAAACCGGTCCACAAAAAGGACAAACTCGCAGGGCATTCTCTCCTTCGGCTACTTTTCCACTTTTTGGTTCGAGGTTGAGAAAGCTAGCCCGTTTGGAGTATATTGATCAGCGACAAGACCAAACTGCCTCCCCCGCAGACGACCGTGGAGCATGAGAGAGAGCAATGCGTCAGTTCATCCGAGAGAGATGGGCGTTTCTCCTCGTCGCCCTTGTCGGCGCCGCCTGGGTCGCCGTCGCGATCCTGGAAGTCTGACCGCACCGCGCCGTCCCGGACCGCACTCTCTCAGATCTCGATCAGCCGGTTCGGCAACTCGTTGACGTCGTCCGGCTGCCAGGGGTGGTGTTCGGCCATCACCTTGGTGCACGCCTCGATCGCCTCGACGAAGCCGTCGGCGATCTTGCCCGCGCGGACGCGGCGGACGAAATCGGCGACGATGCCCTCCCAGAGGGCGTTGTCCACGTGTTGCTGGATCCCCCGGTCGGCGATGATCTCGACATAGCGCTCGGCGGCCGAGACGAATAGCAGCACCCCGGTCCGCTCCCGGGTCGACGACAGGCCGAGATCGTGGAACAGCTGGCGGGCGAGACGGCTGGCGCGGCGATGCTTCACCGACCGCGGCACCAAAAGCATCTTCGCCCTCGGCCAGCGGAACGCCAGCGCCAGCGCGATGAACGCGACGATCTGCCCGGCGTAGAACTCGAGCAGGCCAAAGCCGAGGGGAAACATCAGCACCGCGCCCGACAGCAGGAACACGATGCAGGCGGCGGCCAGGGTGGGTACGTACAGATAGTCGTCGCTCTCCCCGGCGACGACGGTGATGAACTCGCCGCTGGTCTTGGTCTCCGCGACCTCGATCGCCTTTTCGATCCGCAGGCGGTCGCTATCGGTCAACATTTCCATCGCTACCAGCCCCCCGAGGCGCCGCCGCCGCCGAAGCCGCCGCCCCCGCCGCCAAACCCGCCTCCGAAACCTCCACCGCCGCGACGGCCCCAGCCGCCGCCGGCACCGGGGAAGATGATCGGAAAGAACCCGCCCCGGCGTCGGCCCATGAACCTGCGGCCGGCAAACAACCAGAACACCCCGATCAGAAGCATCGGGAACAACGGTCCGAACCCGCCCGAACTCCGCTCGACCTCGCGGCGTTTCGCCGCCGCCGGCACCGCCACCTGTTCGCCGGAGAGGACCTTCAAGATGGCGCCGGTGCCGGCGACGATCCCGGGACCGAACTGGCCGGACTTGAACGCCGGCACGATGATGTTCTCGATGATCAGCTTGCTGGCGGCGTCGGTAAGCTCGCCCTCCAGGCCGTAGCCGACCTCGATCCGCACCTTGCGCTCGTTGGGGGCGACGATCAGGAGGGCGCCGTTGTCCTTGCCCTTCTGGCCGATCCCCCAGTGGCGGCCGAGCTGGTAGCCGTAGTCCTCGATCGACGTTCCCTGCAGCGATTTGAGGGTGACCACCACCACCTGATTGGTCGTTTTCTGCTCGTAGGCCGCGAGCATGTCGGTCAGGCCCTGGCGCTCCGCCGGCGTCAACAGCCCGGCGTCGTCGACCACCCGGCCGGTGAGTGCGGGAAAGGTCAGCGCCGCCCACACGACCGAGGCGACCAACGCCAAAGTCGCGGCCACGGGCCAGAGAGATCCGGCGAGGAATCATCGATCGGGCCTAAAACTTCACCTTCGGCGCTTCCTTGGCTTCCTCGGCGATGGTGAAGGTTTCCATCGGCTTGGCGTCGCTATACAGGGTCGCCGCCCAGATCCGTCCGGGGAAGGTGCGGAGCTCGGTGTTGTACTGGCGGACCGTCTCGATGTAGTCGCGCCGGGCCACCGCGATCCGGTTCTCGGTGCCCTCGAGTTGGGACTGCAGCGCGAGGAAGTTCTGGTTGGCCTTGAGATCGGGGTAGCGCTCGACCACCACCAGCAGCCGCGACAACGCCGAGCTCAGCGCCGACTGGTTCTGCTCGAACGCCTTGAACGCCCCCGGATTGTTGAGGATGTCCGCGGGGATGTTGGTCTGCGCCACTTTGCTGCGCGCCTCGACGACGGCGGTCAGCGTTCCGCGCTCGAAATCGGCGGCGCCCTTGACCGTCTCCACCAGATTCGGGATCAGGTCGGACCGCCGCTGGTACTGGTTGAGCACCTGCGACCAGGCCGCCTTGGCCTGCTCCTCCAGCGTCGGGATTGTGTTGACGCCGCACCCGGCCAACAGGAGGGTCAAGGCGACGACGACGAGCGGCGGGCGAAGTCGTCCGATGTTGGTGTTTGCTGATAACGCGCCGATCATTAATCGGACCCCTGGCTGTGAATTTCCGGAATGGACCCCTGCATACAGCCTGTCGGATACCACGTCCAGCGGCTTGCCCGAACCGACCACCCGCCGGTCCGCTCATCGGGATGTGATCGGCGCGCGCTCGGAAAGCCCTTCCCTGCCCCCTGCCGTCCTGCTAGGCAGGAAGACCGATCAGAACCAACTTCTGGGGAGGAGATGACCATGGCCACACCGATCGTTCACGGGCCCGGATACAGCACCTACGTTCGCACCACCCGCATGACCCTCGAGGAGAAGGGCGTCGCCTACGATCTTCGCGAGTTCGATTTCATGCAGGGCATGCCGGAGGAGCATCTCAAGCGCCATCCGTTCGGCAAGGTGCCGGCGTTCGAGCACGACGGCTTCATGCTGTACGAGACCGCTGCGATCGCCCGCTACGTCGACGAGGCGTTCGACGGTCCGGCGCTGCAGCCCGCAGATGTCCGCGCCCGCGCCCGGATGGCCCAGATCATCTGCATCGTCGACAGCTATACCTACGGGCCGGTACTCGGCCAGATCGTCATCCAGCGCCTGGTGGTGCCGATGATGAACGGCACCCCGGACGAAGCCGCGATCGAGGCGGCGATGCCGGCGGCGCGCAAGGCCCTGGGCGTGCTCGAAGGCCTGATCGGCAACCAGCCGTTCGTCGCCGGCAGCGCCCTCAGCCTCGCCGATCTCCACCTGGCGCCGATCATCGCCTACGGCACCGACGCCGTCATCAACTACGGGGACGGTCCGGTCAACGTGCTCGGACAACCGAGACTCTCTGGGCCGATCTCCGGGTGCTGTCTGCCGGCGCCGGCGGTGATGCAGTTCGATCCGGATGGCAACCTGCTCCAGGCGTGGGGAGGTCCGGCCGATCCAGGATTCCTGGAACACGTATGTGTTCCTCCCGATTGCCAGTGGCCGGCCGGCGAGCACGGCATCTACGTAGACCACAACGACTATGTCTACATCGCCGGAAACGGGAATGGCACCGAAGACCCCAACAACCCCGGCGTCGGATTGATCGGCGGCGATCCCGCTCCGTGGGCGTCGACCGCCGCTCCGACGGCATGGTGCTCAAATTCACCAAACTCGGAGACTTCGTCCTCCAAATCGGCGCTCCCGGCGCAACCGGGGCCAACAGCAACGACACCAACGGCGGTATCAACGGTACGCCCCAGCTCCGCTCGCCGGCGGACATGGAGGTCGATCCCGATACCAACGAATTGTACATCGCGGACGGCTACACCAACCATCGAGTGGTGGTAGTCGACGCCGACAACGGCTTGTACCTGCGGCGTTGGGGCGCCTATGGGCAAAACCCGATCAATGATGCTGCGTTCCGGGCCCGTACGCGGATCGACCGCGAGACATAGCCGATGGAATCTCCACCTGGTTTCCGCAATCCCGTTCACTGCGCTCGGATCGTCGGAGACAAGGTCTATGTGTGCGACCGCGTCAATGATCGGATCCAGGTGTTCGATAAGAATACTGTCGGTTTACCGTGTGACTAACCCCGGCCAAGCCGAGGGCGTGTGCGGCTTCATCGAGGAGAAGTTCATAGCGGAGGAGACTCTCAGCAACGGCAGCACCTGGGATGTGGACACCTCGGCCGACAGGAAACAAAGCTGCCTGTATAATCCGGACGGGTCAAACCAGAAGGTTTGGATCCTTGAGCGAAAGAGGCCTTGAGATCCTTGGAACCTTCGGAAACGGCGGTCGGAGTGCGGGGCAGTTCCACTGGGTCCACAACCTTGCAACCGACTCCAAGGGCAACATCTACACAGCGGAAGTCGATACCGGAAAACGCGCACAGAAGTTCCGCCGCTATGGGCCGGATAGCTGCGAGAAGAAGGACCATGGGAACGACCACTCTGACCATCGGAACAACTACTCTCATGGTAGACGGTAGGTCTGACCATCGGGGAGACGACACGAGAGGGAACAAGTAGCTGTTACTTTCCCTCAGCCGAGCTCACCGATGCACAGTAACGATGAGTTCGTTTAAGACCGGGGCAAGGTGCTCGGGAAGTTCACAAACCCGATGCACCTCCCCCAAATGGCTGGTGCCCCGCATAGTCGCATGCGGGGCATCTCAATCCAAGAATGGCCTCGCTCAGATGCATGTGTCACATTCATCTGAACAAAAATGACAAGAGGTCGTGAGGGAACGGGAACATGTCCGATCGGCGCCTCCGAGCAAACGGAATGGCCGCTGCATTCTTCGCCATCCTCCTGGCGTTCGCCCTCCTGCCGAAAGCCGTTGTCGCCCACGACATTCCAGCCCAGACGATCCTCCACGGCTTCGTCAAGCCCGACGGCGACCGTCTCCACGTCATCGTTCGAATCCCGCTTGATCCTGTTGCTGAACATGAGTCTTGCCGAAGTGGGGACCCGGGCTATATCGACCTCGCCCGCATCGACGACAAGCTTCGTAAAACCGCCGAGATCGTCGCGCGCGAGTTCGTGTTCTTCGAGGACGGCGTCCAGCTCACGCCGGAAGGCGCCGCTGCGACGCGGATTTCGGAGCCGTCCGATCCGTCGTTCGAGACCTTCGAGACGGCGCGGTCAACATCCTCGGACCGCCGCTGCCGCAAGATACCAGGGTTTTCTGGAACCAGGGCTACTTCGACGCCTACCTCCAGTATCCGATCCGTTCCGAGGAGTTCGGGTTCTCCATCGACATGCGGCTGTCGCCGGGGCTCGGCGACCGCCTCAAGATGGTGCTCCGCTACATCACTCCCGAGGGAACGACCCGGGCCTTCGAGTTCCACGCCGGGGCCGGCGTCATCGCGCTCGATCCCCGCTGGTATCAGGCCGCATCGACCTTCGTGAAACTCGGCTTCGAGCACATTCTCGACGGCATCGACCACCTGCTTTTCCTGCTCTGTCTGGTGGCTCCGTTTCGTCTCCGCCACTTCCGCACCCTCATCGGGATCATTACCGCGTTCACCGTCGCCCACTCGATCACCCTGATCGCCGCTGCGTTGGGCTTCGTGCCCGCCGGGAGATGGTTTCCGCCCCTCGTCGAAGTGCTGATCGCGCTGTCGATCGTTTACATGGCGTTGGAGAACGTCGTCGTCGCGCTCCGCAACGGCCAGAACGCCGAGGCCAGTCTTCGCTGGCGCTGGCTGATCGCCGGCTTTTTCGGCTTGGTCCACGGTTTCGGCTTTTCCTTCGCCCTCAAGCAAGATCTGCAGTTCGCCGGACTCGCACTTTCTCGCTGTCGCTGCTGTCGTTCAATGTCGGAGTCGAACTCGGTCAGCTTCTGGTCGTCGGCATTCTCCGGCACCCCGGAAGGCGAGAAGGTCCTCGCCGCCACCCCCAACCTGCGCCGCTGGTTCGCCAACATCAGCGCCCGCCCGGCCTTCGCCAGCACCGCGCCGCAGTTCGGGTGATTGGGGGAGATCAAATAGCGAAGGAGAGGAAGCGGTCGAACAGTGGTGTCTTGGCGAAGAGCGGGGGGTCGGACCACTCGTCGTTGGCTGCCCGGGCGCTCCGTTCGATCAGCCCGAACCATTCCAGGTATGTCAGCACTTGCCATGCGAACGCGTTCTCGGGTTTGTAGAATGGGTGATCGCTCGACGGTTCGATCGGCAAGGTCGTCGCCCGGCACAGTTCCGCGGCGGTCCGCGGCGCCGCCGGGAAGGCGCGGATCAGATAGAGGATCACGGCGATCTGCGGCTGGAAGTCGTCCTCGTTTTTGAACACCCATCGCTGGAGATAGCGGAGGTTGTAGCGCCGGAAGGTGGCCTCGAACAGGACCGCGTTCAGCTTCCCCGCCGCCTCGGGACGCTGAAGCGACCGTCCCTTCTTCGTCGCCCGAAGCGTTCCCTTGTACTTGCGGGCCAGCCCCGCGACGTCGAGGATGGCATGAAGGTAGTTGAGCGGCGGGAAGTCCGCCTCGTTGAGGACCCTGTTGAAGCGCCACACCTTCTCCGGCTCGTATCCCGGCCAACGGAAATCCTCGACCATCCGCGCGACGAACTTGCGGTTGAAGGCGCCGGTCGAGGTCAGCTTGACGCCGCCGTTGGCCTCCAGGGGTTCCATGACCGAACGGGCGTGATTCGAGACTAACGAGCCCGAGAGGTCGTCCAGGGTCAGCGCCGTGTTCAGCCGCACCGGGCCATCGGCCAGCCAGTCGGCGCCCAGCAGCGCGTAGACCTGTTCCGAGGTTAGTCGGACCTCCGTCACCATGATTCGTCACCCGATTCGCCACCGGCCAGACTCGTCGGCCCGCAACACGATGGCGGCCCACACGAGAAACGAGAGTTCCCGCTCCGCATCCTTGGTCAGCTCGTCCAACCCTTGCCCGTATTCCGCCAATGCACTCTTGGTATCGCCGGCCGGCAAGGCCTGCAGTTCGGCAACGGCCTCATCGCATTCCGCGGCATATTCCTTCAGCTCCTGCAACGACGCGCCTTGCTCCTCCGGCGCTTGCGCCTCTTCCTGGTCTCCCCAATATCCTATGAAGAACCCGTCGCGGATTTCCTCGGCCCGAATGCGAAACGCCCCTACCAGGTTTTCCACTTCACGCGGCTTCGGCAGCTTCGCCATCTTGACCCGGATGCCCTTCTGATATCGGCTCACGTGGTTGATCAGGCCGGCGAACGTCTCGAAGAACTTCGCCGCTTCCCTCTCGCCCTCGAATTCCGGAAGCCCTTCCGGCCACAACGCCTCGATGATAGACACGGGACTGGCGGCGAGCGCCGGGCTCGCGACCCACCCCACGAACCGCATCCGCACCACGTGAAACGGCGTCGGGCAATCGTAGCGACGCAGAAACGCCTTGAACGCCGCGTCCCCGGCATACTTGAACTTCTTCCGCCCCATGTCGCTTTCTTAACGCAGCCGGAACGGCTTTCAAAGCGGGCGTTCGGGATTCCCGTTGGCCGGAAGCGGCGCTTTTCGGGCAAAAAGGAACATTTTCCTTCCCTGGTCGTCGGCGGGAGGATATATACGGAGAAATGGTTCTTGTTCATGGTAAAGGGGGTCGGTGAGTTCGTTTGCCGGCGACGGTAAGGTGCCCCTGTCTCGTCGGTTGATGGCCCGCGCCCGATTGATGACCCGCGGGAAGCAGGCACGTTTTCCGGGTTTTGACGAGTTTTGACGATGATTTCGGTGTTTTTTTGTTTCGTTTAGAATCAAGACCTTAATCGATTTTTGCGGTCCCGATATCGTCATCAATGCCCCACCTCCGGAGTCGGACTTTCCAGGGGCGCCGGGGCTCGATCGCCAAACCCGAGGGAAAACGGTGCGGATCCTGCTTCTGACCCATGCCTTCAACAGCCTCGCCCAACGGCTGTTCGTCGCGCTGGACGAGCGGGGTCACGAGGTCTCCGTCGAGTTCGACATCAACGACCGGGTGACCGAGGAGGCGGTGGCGCTGTTCCGCCCCGACGTGGTCGTCGCGCCGTTCCTCAAGCGGGCGATCCCGGAGAGCGTCTGGCGCAACGACCGTCTGCCTGGTCGTCCATCCGGGGATCAGGGGCGACCGCGGCCCCTCCGGCCCTCGACTGGGCGATCCTCGACGGCGAGGCCGAATGGGGGGTGACCGTGCTCCAGGCGGGCGCCGAGATGGACGCCGGCGACATCTGGGCGTCGCTCGCCTTTCCGATGCGGACGGCGCCGAAGAGCAGCCTCTATCGCAACGAGGTGACCGAGGCCGCGGAGCGGGCGGTGCTCGCCGCCCTCGACCGCGTCGCTCGAGGGGGCTTCCGGCCGGAGCCCCTCGATTACGACGATCCCGACGTCCGCGGCCGGCTGCGCCCGGCGATGAAGCAGGCCGACCGCGCCATCGACTGGCGCGCCGACGACACCTCCGCCGTGCTCCGCAAGATCCATTCCGGCGACGGCCGGCCGGGGGTGCGCGACGAGATCCTCGGGGTTCCGGTGTGGTTGTACGACGCCCATCGGGATGACCGGCTCAACGGTGAGCCCGGCGCGATCATCGGCCGCCGCGAGGACGCGGTGTGCCGGGCGACCGCCGACGGAGCGGTGTGGATCGGCCACCTGCGCCGGCGCGAGGATGAAACCCCGACCTTCAAGCTGCCGGCGGCGATGGTGCTCGGCGACCGGCTGTCGGCGGTGCCCGAGGCGCCCGCCCATGACGGCGCCACCTGGCGGGACATCGACTACGAGGAGACGGACGGGGTCGGCGTCCTGCACTTCACCTTCTACAACGGCGCGATGTGCACCCGGCAGTGCGAGCGCCTGCGCGCGGCCTATGCCCGGGCGCGGCGGCGGGACACCCGGGTGATCGTGCTGATGGGCGGTCCGGATTTCTGGTCCAACGGCATGCACCTCAACGTCATCGAGGCCGCGGCCAGCGCCGCCGACGAGTCGTGGCGCAACATCAACGCCATCGACGACCTGGTCCGCGACATCATCACCACCGACGACCGGCTGACGATCGCCGCGATGCAAGGCAATGCCGGCGCCGGCGGGGTGTTCGTCGCCCTCGCCGCCGACCGGGTACTGGCGCGCAACGGGATCGTCCTCAATCCCCACTACAAGGGGATGGGCAACCTGTACGGTTCGGAGTACTGGACCTATCTGCTGCCGCGCCGCGCGGGTGTGGCGAGCGCCGAGATCGTCACCCGGGCCCGGCTGCCCATGGGCACCGCCGAAGCCGAACGGCTGGGGCTGATCGATGCCCGCTTGGAAGGCGACGTCACCGCATGCCGTCGCGCCGTGGTCGAGATCGCGCGCGACCTCGCCCGGGACCCGGCGCTGCCCGCGCTCCTTCGGGAAAAGGCCACCCGGCGATCGGCCGACGAAGCGCGGAAACCGTTGGAGGCCTACCGGCGCGAGGAGTTGGAACGGATGCGGATGAACTTCTACGGCTTCGATCCCAGCTACCACGTCGCCCGCTACAATTTCGTCCGCTCGGTTCCCAAGTCGCGGACACCGCCGACCATCGCCCGCCACCGCCGCCGGGGGCCCGGGAAGCGCAGGGCGGCCGGATCGTGACCGGCAAACCGCGTAAACGGGGGCTCCTGTCCCGGGGTTTCCGGCGGCGGCTGGCCCTGGGGCTACCGACGATCATCGGACTGGCGCGCCGCGGTTTCTTCATCCCCTACCGCTACGCCGCCGAAGTGCCCGGCCCCGGGCAACGACCGCCTTACCGCGCGATCGAGAAGATCATGAGTGCCCGGGAGGACGCGTTTCGCGAGATGATCGCCGCCATCGACGGTTACGCCGGGGACCTGGAGGCGATCGGCGGCGAGCCGCCGCCGGCGCCGCGCTGGCGCCAGCACTGGTTCCCGCGCCTCGATGCCGCCGCCGCCTACACTGTCGTTCGCCGGCGCGGGCCGGCCCGGCTGGTCGAGGTCGGCGCCGGCCACTCCACCCGCTTTTTCGCCCGTGCCGTCGCCGACGGCGGCCACCCCACCCGGATCGCCGTCATCGATCCGGCGCCGCGCGCCGACATCGCCCGCCTCGGAGTCGAAGCCCTTCGGGGAACACTCCAGGGGGTGGGCGACGCGCCGTTTGCGGCCCTCGCCCCCGGCGACGTGGTGAGTATCGATTCCAGCCACATCCTGATGCCGGGAACAGATGTCGACATCCTGCTCAACCGGGTGCTGCCGGCCCTGCCGGCGGGGGTGCTGGTCCACATCCACGACGTGTTTCTGCCCGACGACTATCCGCCGGCGTGGTCGTGGCGGGGCTACAACGAACAGCTCGGTGTCGCGGCTCTGGTGCACGGAGGCGGCTGGCGCATCCTGTGGTCGAGCCGCTACGTGACGACCCGGATGGCCGCCGCCCTCGACGGAACCGTCGTCGCCCGCCTGCCCCTGGCGGTTGAGGCTTACGAAGCCAGCCTGTGGCTCGAAAAAATCTGACCGAACGGCCGCTCAGTTGTCGGGAAGCCGCCGCCGATATTCTTCGGGGACGAAGAACAGGTAGTCGAACTCCGCCCTCTGCTCGTGGCATTCGTGGCAGAATTCCATCCGCTCGGCGGTATCGGCGTTGGTGTCGCCGAACACGCTGCCGTCCGGAATGATCATCGCGTAGCGCCAGTCGGCCATCGCCGGGTTGGCCCCCTCGGCCAGCTTCTCCATGATGAACAGGGCGCCGGGAAACAGTTCGTGATCCTCGGTATAGGTGAAGCTGTCCTTGGCGAGGATGGCGCCGGCCGGCATGTCGACGCCTTCCTTCGGGTCGCCGTAACCGGCCTCTGCGGCGATCGCGTTGGCGTAGTTGTTGACGTAACGGTTGCCGTGGGCGTCCGAGCGATAGGACGCGTCGTTGAAGCGACGCCAGCTTTCGATAGGCGAGCGCCGTCGGGTCGCCGGAAACGGCATAGCTCACGGGCCATTTCATCGATGATCTAGTTGTACATCGTGTTGGCGTCGGCCTTGGTGAGTTCGCCCGGACGCTCGATGTCGAAGTGCCGTTCACGAGGCTGCACCGCCTCCTCGCCGTCCTACGGTTTCGCGCCGCCGCCCATGATATCGCCAGCACCAGGCCGGCAACGATCGCCACGGTCGAGACCCCGAACCAGACGGAGCCCGAAGACGCGTCAACTGCGTCTCACTTCACTCATCTTTCCGCCCAGTGACTTGATCCATGGTCAATCCTCGTGACCCGCATCCATGCCGCAAACGCCTGTCCCTCTCAACATTTGAGCGAACAGCGAACCCGCCGAGCGCGGCGTCGTCGGAAATCCGCTCATCCGGCTCCGCGCAAGCGCCTCATCGTCGTGTCGATGTCCTCCTCGCCCATCTCCCAGGCTTCCGGTCTTCGCTGCTTGTTCCAATCGATGTAAGGCTTGCGCGCGCACTTGTGGAGGATGCTCAGGTTGCTTCCGCCCGGATTGAGATCGATACGCTCGATCTCGCGGAAATAGCGCGCCGCGACAAACAGAACGTTGCCGACGTCGCCGCGCCGGCGAGTGTCGTGAAGAACGAGCTTGCCCCCCTCCGCCAACAATCGCCATGAGGCCAACCCGAATTCCAGGCGCAGATCCTCGTGACCATCGTCGAAGACCAGGTCGAACGAACCGTCGGCCAGATCATCCAGCACCGTCAACCGCTCGAAACGCCGCAGGCGCACGCCATGGCCGGGGACCAGTTCGTCCAGTAGCACACGGGTGCGATCGATCCAGTAGTCCTCGGTGTCCAAACTCAGGATCTCCGTTTGCGGGTTGGCCGCCTGGGCGAAAACCTGGGTGGAAGCGCCGACGCCGTACTCGAGGATGCGGTCGGATTCACGGGCCAAACCGGCGAGGAGATCGGCGTCCTCGCGGGACAGATCCCCCACATAGCGCAGCGACTCTGGCCGTATCGCCGGTTCTCCCATGATCGCAGCTCCCTTCCCTACTCGTACGGATCGGCCGCGTCACGCAACCCGTCGCCGAGAAAATTGAACGCGAGGACCGTCACCACCACCGGCAGCATCGGCAGCAACAGCCACGGATAGAGGGCCACCGCCTCGATGTTCTGGGCCTCGGTGAGAAGCACGCCCCAACTGGTGATCGGCGGGCGCAGCCCGAGGCCGAGAAAGCTGAGTGCGGTCTCGCCGAGGATCATCGACGGGATCGACAGGGTCGCCGAAGCGATCAGATGGCTCATGAAATTGGGAAGCAGATGGCGGCCGATGATCCGGCTGGGGGGCGCCCCCATCAGCCGGGCGGCGGCGCAGAAATCCTCCTCGCGCAGCGAGAGCAGCTTCGACCGCACCGCGCGGGCGAGCCCCGGCCAGTCGAGAAGGCCAAGGATGACGGTGATGCCGAGGAAAACGAGGATCGGGCTCCAGGTCACCGGCAGGGCCGCGGACAACGCCATCCACAACGGCAGTTCCGGCAGCGACCGGAGGATCTCGATCACTCGCTGGACCAGTTGGTCGACCCAGCCGCCGAAATAGCCGGCGGCGCCGCCGATGGAGATCCCGAGCAGGAAACTGATGGTGATCCCGACCAGGCCGACGGTCAACGAGATCCGCCCGCCATAGATCAGCCGGGAAGCCATGTCCCTCCCGAGGCGGTCGGTGCCGAGCAGGAAAAGCGTCCCCCCTTCCGCCGGGCAGATCAGGTGCAGGCGCCCGGGAATGGCGCCCCAGAATTCGTAGGGATCGCCGACACAGAGGAAGCGGATCGGCTCGACCTTGGAGTGGTCGTCCACATACTCGCGCTGCAGGGTCTCGAGATTGAGTCGAAAGCTCAGACCGTAGACGAACGGCCCGACCAACTCGCCATCGTTGAACAGGTGAACCCTCTGCGGCGGCGCGTAAATGAAATTGGTGAGGCGGGTGTTGAGTTCATAAGGCGCCAGGAACTCCGCCACCAGGACGGAAAAGTAAGAGGCCAGCAAAACGATCCCCGCAACCACGGCCACCCTGTGACGCCTGAAACGCCACCACATCATGCGCCATTGCGACGCCATGTAGTAGCGCTCCTGCTCCGGCGTCAGCTGTTCCGCTTCGAAAACATCGAACGGGGCCTGGTCGACGTAGTGGGGCAGCCGGTCGCTCATTGCGCCGTCGTCCCCGTCAGCCGGATACGCGGATCCAGTACCGCGAGCAGCAAATCGGAGACAAACATGCCGATCACCGTCAGCACCGCCAGGAACATCAGGAACGAGCCGGCCAGGTACATGTCCTGGCTTTGCAGCGCGGCGAGCAACATCGGTCCGGTCGTCTGCAGCGACATCACCGCGGAGACGATCACCGAGCCCGATACCACCTGCGGCAGCAGGTTACCGATGTCGGCGATGAACGGATTGAGGGCCATCCTCAGCGGATACTTCACCAGGAGCCGTCCCGAGGACAGCCCCTTCGCCCGGCCGGTGACCACATATTGCTTCTGCAACTCGTCGAGGAGATTGGCGCGCAGCCGACGGATCATCCCGGCGGTACCGGACGTCCCGATCACCAGCACCGGCACCCAGAGATGCTCCATCAGCGACAGCACCTTGCCCAAGCTCCACGGCTGGTCGATATATTTCGCCGCCATCAACGTGCCGATCGACGTGCCGAAATAGATGTTCGCCAAATACATCAGGATAAGTGCAAGCAGGAAGTTCGGGGTCGCCAGCCCGATAAGACCGAGGAACGTCAGCCCGTGGTCACCCCAGCTGTATTGATGGGTCGCCGAGTAGACCCCGATCGGAAACGAGACGATGTAGATGAAAAGGACCGTGGTGAAGTTGAGCACCATGCTCAGCAACAGCCTGTCGCCGACCACTTCGGTCACCGGTCGGTTATACTCGAAGGAATAGCCGAGATCCCCCTGCACCAAGCCGCCCAGCCAAACGAAGTACTGCTCGACCATCGGCCGATCGAGCCCGTATTGGCCGCGCAGGAAGTCGATCTTCTCCTGCGGCACCATTTCGCCCTGGCTCTGTAGCTGGGCAATGTAGGAGCTCAGATAGTCGCCGGGCGGCAACTGGATGATGATGAACACCAGCGCGCTGATCACCAACAACGTCAGGATCATGGTCAGCAATCGGCGGCTCAGATAGGTCAGCATCGGCCGGCGTCAGTTCCCTTTGGCTTTGGCTCCATCGGCCCACCAGAAGGTGTCGGGGTGATAGATGCCGAAGTGGGCTCCCGGATCCCAGTTGTATATCCCCTCCTCCGGCACGTTTCGCAGGCGGTTGGAGATGACCACCGGTTGAGGCACGCCCTGGACGGTGCCGATGGTGAAAGCCTGCTCGGCCCGGATCGCAAGCATCCGGTGCCAGATTTTGGCCTTCTCCGCCGGATCGATCTCCGTTTCCCAAGCCTTGTTGAGGCGCACCAGTTCCTCCGCCGCCTCGATGTCGACCGGCTCGCCGGCAACGCCACCTGTTTCATTGTACAATCCCCACTTCGGCCAATAGAGCTGGTATTGGCTCGTCGGCGCCAACTCGTGGGGAGACGTTTCGGCCTTGGGCAGCGCGTTTTCGATCCCGGACCACACCGACATGACCGTCGATCCGGCGAACACCCGGTTGCGGAGAACCTCCCGCTGCTCGGGCTTGATATGGAGCTTGACGCCGATCTTCTGCCACGAATCTCGAATGAGTTGAAGGATATCCACCTCGGTCGGGTTCTCGCCCGCCGTCTCGACGACGAGGTGCAGTGCCGCGCCGTCGGGAAACAGCCTGATGCCTTCCTCGTTTCGTTTCTCGAGACCCGTTTGATCGAGCAACCGGTTGGCCTTGTCGGGGTCGAACTCGGCCCACAGGGTCGCGTATTCGGGTTTGTAGAGGGGGCTTTCCGGCAGCACGGTATCGTTGGCCTCCTTGGCGAGGCCGAAGAAGATGATCTGGTTGATTTCGGCCCGGTTGATCGCCAGTGACAGGGCGCGGCGGAAATTCACGTCGCGTATCACGTTCCGCCACTGGGGATCGATGGTGTTGAGATTGGGAAGCAGCGACATTTCCGACCCACGCGCCGAGCGCCACAGCCGAACGGTATAGTCATTGCGCTGTTCGCCCTGCTTGAGCACGGCGTAATTGTCAAAACTGAGCCCGCGGGCCTGCAAATCCGAGTCCCCGGCCGCTGCCTTGGCGGGGATCAGCTTCGGGTTGGTCACCGTAAACGCCACCGTGTCGATGTAGGGAAGTTGGTGGCCTTCGGAATCAACCCGATAGTAGTAGGGGTTGCGCTCGAACAGGAAGCGGGTGGACGGCGGTTCGGTGACCAGCACCCAGGGCTGCAGCGTCGGTAGATTAGGATCGTCGTTGCGGTACTGATGACTGTGGAAGTAGTAAAGCGACTCCCAGTTCCGGTGGCGTTCCTCCTCGATTTTCTTTGCCAGAGTCTCCGCGTCCACATGACGGGCGTGAAACTTTTTCATGTAGTGGGCGGGCTGGTACATGTACTCCGGTCGAGCACCGGCCAGCGCCGGCAGAAAATATGGATTGGGGCCATCCCAGGAATAGCGAACCGTCGTCTCGTCGATGAGTTCGAAGCGAGGCGGCTTGCCGTCGACCTTGAGAAACTGCGGCACGCCCTCGGGGTGCAGGTCGGGATTGTTGAGCACGTCCTCCCAGTAGAAGCGAAAATCCTCCGAGGTAAAGGGGTGGCCGTCGGACCACTTGTGCCCCTTGCGCAAGCGAAAGGTAAAGATACGGCCCTCCTCCACCGTGAAATCCTCGAGGATGTCGGGAACCAGGTTCCAATCCGAATCGTAGCCGACGAGCCGGGCGTACCCGTAAACGACCATCATCCGCGTGTCCTGGGTTCGTCCCATGATCATTTTCAGGGTGCCGCCGTATTGGCCCGGTGCCTGTCCCGGGAGATCGAACTTCACCACCGAAGGAACCTCCGGAAGCCTTTCGTCGACCGGTTTCAAGACCTTCGCCGCCACCTTTTCCGCCAACGACGGGGGCTCGACGAAAGCCATGACCTGTACCGCGGCCATGAACACCACGGCCCACGTCGCCCCCCCCACGAAGACGCGTCTCATATTCCGACCTCCACTGTTTCCGGCGGCAATGAATGGGCACGCACGTAGTGGCTGCCGCCGAGATCGAAAAGCCCCGGTGGGCCGGAACCGTCGATGTTGAACGGCGGCGGCCAAGCCTCGGGCGTGGACGCACGGCCATCCATCAGCGCCGAGAAATCCAGCTGACGCTCCGGATCCGGATAGGGAACGGCCGCCAGCAGCGCGCGGGTATAGGGATGAACAGGATTGCGGAACAGCACTTCCCGGGGCGCCTCCTCGACCACTTTGCCGGCGCACATGACGGCGATGCGATCGGCCATGTAATCGACCACCGCCAGATTATGGGATATGAACAGGTACGTCAGCCCCAATTCCCGCTGCAAATCCTTTAACAGATTGAGGATTTGCGCCTGCACCGAGACGTCGAGGGCGGAGACCGGCTCATCGCAGATCAACAGTTCGGGTTTGAGCGCGAGAGCCCGCGCGATGCCGATTTGCTGGCGCTGTCCACCGGAAAAACTGTGCGGGTAGCGGTTGAGGTCGCGCGCATTCAAACCGACGACCTGCATCAACTCGGTGACCATCTCGCGACGATAGCTTTCGTCGCCGACGCCATGGATGATCAACGGTTCGCTGACAATGCCGAACACCGTCATCCGCGGGTTCAGCGAGCTGAAAGGATCCTGGAAAACGTACTGGATCTTGCGACGGTAGGGCACCAGCTCGCGATTGCTGAGTTTGAGCAGATCGACCAGATGGCCCTGATCATTGTAGAGGACGTGTCCGCTATCGGCCGCGACGGCGCCCATGATCATTTTGCTGACCGTTGTCTTGCCGCAACCGCTCTCGCCGACCAAACCCAGACAGTCACCGCGCTCGATGCGAAAACTGACGTCGTCCACCACCTTGACGGCGGCCTGCTCGCCCTTTTGAAACAAGCTGCTTCCCTTGCGGATGGTGAAGCTCTTGCTGAGACCCTGCACCTCCAGAACCGGAGCGATACTCGCATTCGCCACGGCTTGCGTCTTTTGTCTCGGGGAAAGCAGATGGCCGGCCCGGTGCTCGATCTCGCGTAACGGCATCAACCGCTCGCCGGGCTTCATGTCGAAGTGCGGGACGGCGCGCAACAACGCTCGCAGATAAGGATGTTTGGGTTTGCCGAAGATGTCGCGGAGCATGCCGCTCTCCATCACCCGGCCCTGATAGACGATGACCACCTCCTCGGCGACGTTGGCGACGACACCGAGGTCATGGGTGATGAGCAGAAGCGCCATACCCAGTTTTGCCTGAAGATCCTCAACCAGCTTGAGGATCTGTGCCTGGATGGTGACGTCCAGCGCGGTGCTCGGTTCGTCGGCAATCAGCAATGCCGGACGACAGACCAGAGCCATGGCGATCATCGCCCGCTGACGCAGGCCGCCGGAAAGCTCGAACGGATAGGTGTTGTAGGCTCGCGCCGGATCGGGGAATCCGACCATGTCCAGCATCTCGACCGTGGTTTGATAGCCGTCTTTCCTGCTCATGCTGCGATGCAGATGGAGGGCTTCGCTGACCTGGTTGCCGACCGTGTGCAGCGGCGAGAGCGACGTCATCGGCTCCTGAAAGATCATCGAGATGCGGTTGCCGCGCACCGCCCGGAACTCGCGGCTATTGGGATCGAGCTTGGCGAGATCGACGGTTTGTCCCGAACCTTCCGGGTCGGACAGAAGGATTTCACCGCTCTCGATCCTCGCGGTGCGCGGCAACAGGCCCAGGATCGCCTGAGCGGTAACCGATTTGCCGGAGCCTGAACTCGCCGACGATCGCCACCGAGGAGCCTGGCCGCAGCCTGAACGAAACACCATCCACCGCCCGCGTGACACCGGCCTGGGTATGGAAATCCACCTTGAGGTCGCGGACTCGCAATAGGTCGGTCACCGCACCTCCTCCACACCCTCATTGGAACCGCCGAGCGGGATGCCGAGCGCATGAAAATTGGCGATCGTAGCGGGTTCGAGCCCCACGCCGTTGGCCCGCGCCGCCCTGGCCGCGCCGGCCGCGACATTGTCAAAACCCGAGATCCGCGAATCCACGTCGAGACGCCGCCGGCCATCGAAGAGACTCAATTGCAGCCAGCCCCCGCTGCGGTCTCGACGGGTGGAGTAGTACGACAGTTTGACGCGTTTGAGATTCCGCCATTCGAGGACGGTTGCGACAGGGCCGCGCGCGCGGATGCCATCCTCGTCGACCTCGATTCGGGTCAGGTGCCGGCCGGCCGAGAGAAGGCCGTAGGCGGCAAACACGGCGATGATCAAGGCCAACAGTCCCGTCACCACCGGCGCCGTGTTGACAAGCAACATCGGCAACCCGGCAAGCGCCAAGCCGGCGCTCACCCGCGCAAGGTCGGCGATGGCCGCGGACCGGGGATAGGCATGCACGCTCACGGCCAGAAAGCCTCCCTGCCGTCGAGCCAGCGGACCGCCGGATGAGATCGCGTTCGGCTCAGCACCGTGCCGATGAACCACCAGCATCCCTCGTCGTGACAGAGATGGTGGGTCATCAACCCCGTGGGTTCGTCGGCGTCCACCTCGCCCCGCCGCCGCGCCGCGAGATGGCGGACGAATTGGTCGAGGGCGCCGTGCTCGCCGATGAAACCCCGCGATCCGTCCCAGTCGATGATGTCCACATGTACGTTGGTTCGGCGCACGCCCGGCGCCGGCTCCGCGGCATCGCGAGGGCCCAACGTGGATACCGCCGCAAGCCCGATTCCCGGCAAAGCCGGAAACAGCGAAGCATCGACGCGGTTCCAGGGGGCGACCATTACCGGAAGGCCTCTTTCGAATTCGCGGATACGTTGCCATCCCTCGGCCAACTCGTCGAGCATGACTTCGAGCGGGCGGTGGGGACCGTGTTCCTCCTGCCGGGCTTCGCTCGGCGCATGATTTTCATGGCTCCAGCCGTGCTGAAGCACGGACGCGAGTCGATGCCCCGCAAGGCGTCCGCGCAGGTCGCCGTTGATATCCCGGGGGATGACGGCAAGTGCCACCGGAGTGCCGGTTTCGGCACCGATCGCGAGCAGCCGCTCCAGCTCCGGGGTTACCCGGGTTGCGTCGTCGTCACGCCACCAGAACGTCGCCGTCCGCCCTGCGTCGCGCCAGGCGTCCAGCTCCTGGGCCAGGTCGTTCCAACCGGCCATGCCCTACTCCCTTTCGTTGGCGCCGCCGCTGCAATGCTCGGCGACGATCCGGGCTGTTGTCTCCGCGCCCTTGAGGTTGATCAAACCCACAGCCGGCGCCTTGTCAAGCGCCTGATCAACGGCCCTGGCGAGACTTTCCGGAGAAAACGACCCCGGATCGATCACGGTGACAAGGCCACGCTCCTCCAGCACACGGGCACGAAACTCCTGCTCGGTCTCGGTGCCTGCCGCGAAGGGGACGATCACCGCCCGTGCCCGCGCCCGCAGGATGTCCATGATCGTATTGTAACCGCCCTGGGATATCGAGAGAACGCAGTTCCTGAGCATTATCGGCAGATCCGACCGCCACCGCTCGACGACCACACCGGGCGGCGGATCCCACGCCAGCTCGGCGTACACGGAATCCGGCAGATTCGGACCGGTGACCAACCTCCACACATGATGAGCAAGACGGCTCAAGGGCCTCGCGGCCAGCGCCGTTCGCAACAGCGGTTCGCCGACGGCACCGCCACCCACGGAAACGATCACCTCGTCGCGCCCGGATTCTCGGCCCCTGGCCATTTCTTCGAGATCGTCGGGATCGATCACGTACCCGGTATAAGCGAGCTTGTGGGCAATTTCGGCGGCTTGCGGGAACGACGCGTCAAGGGGAATGACCTGGGGGTCGCCGTGAACCAAGATCCGATCGAACCACGTTTCGGCCAGAGTCACCATCTCGCGCTCCCGCTGCGGATTCCGCTTGCGCACCAGGACATCGCGTATCGACGAGAGGATGCGCGGGCGGTTCGGCGACATCCGCGCCTGTTCCAGCAACGGCATCAACTCGAAACGGAACTGGCGGCGCCCGAACGGGAACTGCTCGACCAGCAACACATCGGGCTGGACCACGTCGAACACAGCCATCAGCCGGGCCGTCCGGCCGTCTTTCCAGGCATCGTCGATGGGGTTTCCGCGTTCGTCCACAAGAACCGCAAAAGTCTCGTCCGCCGCCCGCACCGGCGGCAGCGGAAATCGGGAACAGCCGTCGAAGCCGACGTCCGGTACTTCCGGGCCACCCAAGACCACCGACACGTCGAGCCCGGCCGCAGCCATCGCCCGGGAAAGCAGGGACGCCCGCTTGAGATGACCCACTCCCAGCAAGTGCTGGACGTAGAACAGCACCCGGCCGCTCATGCGAGCGACCTGGTCGCGAGCCGGGAGAGGGCATTTCCGAGGGCGCGCGCCGCAACGGAGAGGTCATGGTCGCGGCGCATCCGTTCACCGGCGCGCATGCCCATCGTCCGCCGGCCATCCGCGTCGTCGAGCAGTTGCGCCACCGCCGCGGCGAACGCTTGGTCGTCGCCGACCGGCACCAGCCGGCCCGTTTCGCCGCCGGCGACCACGTCGGGCACACCGCCGGTGCTGCCGCCGACCACCGGCAAGCCTGCCGCCTGGGCTTCGAGAAACGCCATGCCGTAGGCTTCGCCGATTGCCGGCCAGACATAGAGATCGGAACCCGCATAAATCGCCGGCAGGTCTCCGTCATCCAGTTCTCCGAGCCAAACCACCCGCGGTCGGAGCGGTTCCAGCGCCGTTTCGACCTCCGTCCGCGCCGGACCATCGCCGACCACCAGCAATCGCCACGGCCGGGATAGCACGCGGCTCAGGGCATGGCCGAGGAGGCGGTAGGAGGCCAGCTTGTCGCCTTGGCGCATCATCGCCACCGTGAGCAGCACAGGGACTTCCGGATCGAGCCCGTGGGCACGGTTCAGGGTCTGCCGGTACCGTTCGCGGTCCGCCGCCGCCGACGTGTAACGTGACGTATCGATGAACGGCTTTATCGGAACGAGCCGGCCCGGGTCCGCCAACAGCGGCAGCACGCATTCGGCGTCGGCCGAGTTGAGTCCGAACACGAGGTCCGCGGCGGTGATCGCCTCGGACGCCGCCTCGTATCCCGACGCCCAAGGTCCAGACTTCTGTTTCGGGGCGTGCGAGGCCTCGGCCACCACGTAGGGTATGCCGAGGGTCCGACTGACCGTGGGCCCCAACCAGTCGGGCGCCTTGTGATAGACATGGTAGGTGAACCAGAGGTCCGGGCGGTCGACGATGGGGCGCCCGAGGTACCGGCGGCTCAACGCCACCGCCGCCCGGCGACCGACCTCGCCGAGGCGGCGCTGCCGCATCGGGTCTCCGGCGGCGTCGAAGCTGGAGAACGCGCACGCAGGCTCGACCCCATGTCCAGCCTCCCGGAGAGCCGCGATCAGCAACCGCGCCATCCGCCGGTCCCCCGACGGCAACGGATGGCCCGGCGCCTTCATCGGCGCATAGAAGGCGACGCGCATAACGATGACCGCTCGCTTTCCAAGC
Organism: uncultured Alphaproteobacteria bacterium; assembly: GCA_963772635.1. Taxonomy (GTDB): domain Bacteria; phylum Pseudomonadota; class Alphaproteobacteria; order Rhodospirillales; family Defluviicoccaceae; genus JAUXFS01. The sequence goes on along the minus strand of CAVYYK010000041.1, from coordinate 104,458 downwards.
CGAACCGGGCGGCCAACCGGTCGATGTTGCGTTCGTGCGAGAAGCGTGCGCGGACTCTCGCCATTCCGGCGCCGCCGAGACGCGATCTGAGCGCCGGCGACCGGATCAGTCGCTCCAGGGCCGAGGCAAGTGCACCGGGATCGTCCGGAGGGATCAGCAGTCCGGTCTCTCCATCGACGATCAGTTCCGGAATCGCCGAGATCCGGGTCGACAGACAGGCGAGACCCTGGCTTTGCGCCTCCATCAGCACATTGGGCAAGCCATCGCGATCGCCATCGGATGCGATGCGCGAGGCGAGAACGAACACCTCGGCCGCCCCGTATTCGTGCAGCACTTTCTCCTGCGGTTGCGGCCCCATCCAGGTGATATGGGATTGCAAGCCGCCATTCGCCGCCTTCTCCTCGAGTTCCGGCAGCAGCGGCCCTCCGCCGATATGGACAAGACGCCAGTGCAGGTCGTCCGGCAGCCGATGCAGGGCCTCGACCAAAACGTCATAGCCTTTCTTTTCGACGGCACGGCCGACCGATAGCAATCTTACGGGATCGTTCTCGTCGCTGCCGTCGCGTGTCGACCGGTCGACCACTGGCGGCGGGAACCGCTCGAGATCGAGGCCATGGTAAACGAGCTCGACCTTGTCCGGTTTTGGCGACAGCGCCGCAAGATGCTCGGCGTTGAGCCGGGTGCAGGTGACCAGCCATCGGCAGTCCGCTAGCTTCTCCCGTTTTTCCCACTCGGGCGTCGTCCAGATGTCTTTCGCGTGGGCCGAAACGCTCCACGGCAGTCCCCGGATCATCGCGGCATACCGCGTCACCGACGCCGGCGTGTGGATGAAATGGGCGTGGAGCCAGCCGACGTCCGCCGGCAGATCATCGGCGAGCACCAACGCCTGGCCGAAACGTCTAACCCGGTTGGCGCTTCGGTCGCGGCCGAGATCGCGAAGCCAAGCGGCACGGGCGGCGGCATAACCTGGAAGACGGCGGACCGCCAGCCAGGCCCGGAACACCCTTGCCGGATCGTGGTAAAGGTACTCGGGCAGGTAGTTGACTGGGGCACGCACCTCACGATGTACCGGATGAACCGTATGGTCGGTCGGACGGCGGAGGGAAAACAGCCGGATGTCCAGCCCCAAACGCTCCAAGGTTTGGACTTCCTGGGCGACGAAGGTTTCGGAGAGGCGGGGATAGCCCTTGAGGATGAAGGCGACGGCACCGCCCACGTCAGGCGCCTCGAAAGACAAGGGCCACGTCAGGAACTTTTTGACACGAGGGACAGCCGCGTCGGCGTCGCGGGCGGCGCGGAAAACCAATGGTCGACCATCCCGGCGATCACCGAAAGGCCGTCGAGCAGGCCGGCGATGCGGACCTCCGATGGTTTCGGTTGGTACGGCAATTCACGAAGCGCAGCCGCCATCTGCCGGGGCTCTCGCTCGCCGTTAGCTGCCAGCATTCGCGCCAAACCCAGGTCCTGTGCCCGCGACGCGCGGATGTATTGCTCCACCCTCGGCACCGTTCGCGGTACGATCAAACCGGGCTTGTCGAACGACAGGATCTCGCAGAACGTGTTGTAACCGCCCATGGCCACGATGCCGGCGGCGCCGACCATCAGATCCTCGACATTGGCGTCGAAGGTGATGGCATCGACCTTCTCCAGCCGATTGACCCGCTCCATGAACTCGCCCTGCAAGGCCGAGTGCATGAACGGTCCCAACACCAGCAACGCCGGGAGGGGAATGTTGCGGTCGTGTTCGTACGCACGCAGTACCCAGTCGATCAGTGCCGCGCCGTCGCCGCCGCCGCCGGTGGTCACCAACAGGTAGGGATCGCCGTTCACCAGCGATGGTACGGCCGGCAAAACGCCCGCGCTGGCGCAGGCACGCCTCAGATACCCCGTGTATCGCATCTTCGCCGTCACCGCCCCCGGCAACGGCACCCCCTCGAGCGGATCGCAGATCTGCGGCAGACCATAGACCCAGATGTGGTCGTAGAGGTCGTTGAGCGCCGGCACCGCACCCTTACGTTCCCACTCCTTGGAGAGTTGCCCCGGGTCGTCCATCACATCGCGCAATCCCAGGACCAGCGGCGTGCCGCGCGCCTTGAGCATGGTCAGGGTCTCCTTGACCTCGCCACGCAGGCCAAGGGGTTCCTTGTCCACCAGGAAAACGTCGGGATCGAAGACATCCGCCGTGTGGCGGATGATCGAAGCCCGCAGCGCCAGTGTCTCCTCGATCCCGATCTCCAGGCTCAGGGCGGTATAGTCGCCGTGGCGCAACTTGATCACACCGGGAATACGGACGAAGTCGACCCGGTTGCGGAAGCTGAAGCTGCCGATGATCGGAGACCCGGAAAGGATCAGTACCGACAGGTCCGGGCGATGGTCGATCAGCGCATGGGCAATGGTCCGACAACGGCGCAAGTGGCCGAGCCCGAAGGAGTCGTGGCTGTAGATCAACAGCCTGCGGTGACCTCTGTTGCGACTCATGTCGCCCCCCGCGGCGATTTCGTTCGCTCGGGCCACATCGTATAGCCCTGACCCCGACAATTGAAAAGCCTTAACCCGCTTTGGCCGGTAGGGCCAGTGACAAACCGCCGACAATTGGTCATTTCGGTTGAAGACCTGATATGCTATGGGCGATGTTTCCAAACGGCCGATGAATCCGAAACGACCGGGGATCACGGAGTGAGCCGAGGTAGGAGCCCCATGTTCGAGTTCAACGAATACGAGAAAAGGTTCCACGCGGGACGGACCGATCCCGTGCCGGTGGCGTACCAGCCCGTCACCGATATCGAGGAGATGTCGTTCCTGCATTGGGGCGAGCATTGCATCGAATGCGCGGCTCCCGACTGCTATGCGACCTGCGACCTCTATCAGAGCCGTCCCGACGGCAATTGCCGTCGGTTCGCCTACGGCATCTACAAGAACAAACGGTTTAGCTCGCTTCGCGGCTACGGCGCTGAAATCTCGTTCAAAACCTGGGGTCGGCTCAAGGCCAACGGCAACACTCGAATGGAACCGATCGGCCGGTTGTTGTGGAAAGAGCGGCTGATCGGGTTCGGCGTTCCCCTACTGAACGCGGTCGGCTCGGCCCTCCATGCATCGACCGGCAACCGCCGATGGAAGAACCTGGCTCCCGATCTCGACAGGATTGCCCGCCGCTCGCATCGCCGCGCCAATGGTGGGCGCCGGCCGGACCTTTTTCTGATCGAGGTCTTCAATCCTCAGCCGCACCCGGTCACCATCCAATTGACCATGAGGATCGGCGAAGGATTTTACGACGACCACCCCGATCCGGCATCACTGCCGCCCCCACTCACCGTCTCCGTGCGGCTCGAGCCCGGATATTCATGCCATCGGGTCGAGCGCCATCTGTTCGAGGCCATCACCGATTCCGGGATTCCGTTCAAGCTGACCCTCGTCCCCGAAGGGGATGACGCGGTAAAGCTGGTGTTCCTGACCCTGGATTTCGTGACAACGCGCCGTGGCGCCAGTCGGGATCGACGCCCCGAAGGCATCAAGTGCGTGGTATTCGATCTGGACAACACCCTGTGGGAGGGCGTCCTGCTGGAGGGTGAGACGTTGCGGGCGAACGAGAAGCTGGTTCGGCTGATTCACGAGCTGGACAGGCGGGGCATATTGTTGAGCATCGCCAGCAAGAACGACCACGATCACGCGTGGCAAATGGTGGAGGAACTCGGCTTGTCCGAATATTTCCTCCATCCCCAGATCAACTGGCGTCCGAAAAGCGAGAATATCGAAAGGATTTCGGCCGCACTCGATATCGGCCTGAACACCTTCGCTTTCATCGACGACAATCCGTTCGAACTGGAGGAGGTTTCTCGCCGCCTCCCGGAAGTAACCTGTATTCACGTCGATGACGTCGACGGTCTGCTCGATCGTCCGCGGTTCGAGGGAAGTAAAAGCGTCGAGGCGAAAAACCGGCGCCGGTACTACCAGGAGGCCATTTTGCGGGATGCGGACCAGATAGAATACAACAACGATTACAATATGTTCCTTGCATCTTGTGAGACCAAACTCGAAATCAGCCCCTACGATGAAGCGGATTTCGACCGGGTCGTGGAACTCGCCCAGCGCACCAATCAGCTGAATTTCTCCGGAACCAAGTACAAGAGGCCGGAAGTCGCGAGCCTCCTCGCCGACCAAGACCTCGAGAAGTATGTGCTGCGGTGCTCCGACAAATACGGCTCCTATGGGACGGTGGGATTGGGGCTCGTTCGCAGGCGAGAGCACGAAATCCGGGTCGAGGAGTTCATGCTGTCCTGTCGGGTGCAGGGAAGGCTGATCGAGCAGGCGTTTTTCCACCACCTGTTAAGACGTTCAAACGCAGCCGAATTCAGAAAGTTGCGGGTCAATTTTCATCCGACATCTCGCAATAAACCGGCGGCACAGGTTCTCCACCAACTGGACTTTCGGGCGGACGCCGCCGGCGACGGGCTGTCTCTGGATATCTCCGAGCATTCCCCGAGCTGTGAATACATCACGATCGTGTCCGAGAACAACACCCCGGACGCAACCGCGCGGGAGGATCAGGTCCGCCGGTAGACGAAATATCGGCCCGGCCTGACGCCGGACGGCAATCCCTGCTCCCTCCATCCCTCCATCGCGAGCGGGCGGTCGGCAAGGATGACGGCGTCTGGCGCCATCAACCCGGGAAGCGTGCGACCGAGGAAGGCGGCGATCTCCGCGTTGACGGCCTGGTCCCCGGTCCCGATGTCGGCATGGGCGAGCGCGGCCGGTGCGCCGATCCGCGAAAGCGCCAGGGGCAGGGTTTCCCGAATATCGCCGATGATCATGTGCCGGTCGTCGGGAATGCAATCCGGATGCGCCGCCACCTGCCGATCGTAGACAAAGATCTCGCGGTCCGGAAACAGGGAGCGAAGGTGATCGAATGTCCGGCCATTGCCCAAACCCAACTCCAGTATCGGCCCCGGTTTCCCGGCGATCAGCCCTTCCGCCATGTTGAGGCAGGCGCGCTGGGCGCGAAGCCGGCGAATAACGCTGTCGAGTTGGCTCATGTCCTGCTCCTGATCATTTCCGATGAGACCCCGACCCGTCCACACGGGAAACCGCCGGTGCCGACGAGGTACCGGCTTGCGGTTGGCCCCTCTCTAAACATACCCTATGAGTGGTCTCGCATCTGGAAAGAACATGCCGCATTGCGTTCGGTCGAGAATACCTGCGGACGAGACTGTGGACGAGGCATCCACTTAGTGCTAGCCCATTGACGGATGGGATCAAGCTGAATTCGCCAAGGCCGACGAGGGACGGTGCGGATCGCAACGAACAGGAAACGAGCTTGAAGGACGCGTAGCAGGGCCGATGGAACCGACGATCTTCAAGTTTGTTCTCCGCTACAGCTTGCGCCAGCAAGTGGTGCTGCTGGTTCTGACCGGAATCTCGTTTCCGTTCCTCTACGGTTCCCTGCAGCTTCCGAAGACCATCGTCAACGATGCGATCGGTTCCGAGAACTTCCCGAAGACCTACTGGGGCTTCGAACTCAATCAGGTCCAGTACCTGATGACCCTATGCTTCTTGTTCCTGGTGCTCATCGGTATTCGCTTCGGCTTGAGGTACTACGTAAATGTTTACAAAGGGCAACTCGGCGAGAGGATGCTGAGGCGTCTGCGCTACCTCCTGTATTCCCAACTGCTGCGCTTTCCCCTGCCCCACTTCCGCAGAACCTCGCAGGGCGAACTGATCGCGATGATCACCGCCGAGGTCGAACCGCTGGGCGGCTTTATCGGCGACGCCTTCGCGCTCCCCGCGTTCGAAGGCGGCACACTTCTGACCATCCTGGCGTTCATGTTCATCCAGGACCCGATCCTCGGCATCGCCGCGATCTCCCTCTATCCGCTGCAAATGTACTTGATCCCGAAGCTGCAGAGACAGGTCAACTTGCTGGCCAAGGAGCGGGTGAAAACCGTCCGCAAGCTCTCCGAGCGCATCGGCGAATTGGTGTCGGGGATCGAGGAGATCCACGCAAACGATACCTCGGAGTTGGAACGCGCCGAGTTCGTCCGGTGGATCGGCACGATCTACGAGATTCGTTACGTCATCTACCGCAAGAAGTTCTTCATCAAGTTCCTCAACAACGTCATTGGTCAGGCGACGCCGTTCTTCTTCCTGTCGATCGGCGGCTATCTGGTGATCAACGGGGAACTCACGTTCGGCGCGCTTGTCGCCGTGCTCGCCGCCTACAAGGACCTGTCGGCGCCCTGGAAGGAGCTCTTGTCCTGGTATCAGATGAAGGAGGACACTCGCGTAAAATACGATCAACTGATCGAACAGTTCCAGACTCGCTGGCATGCTCGATCCCGCTCTCCAGGAAGTTCCGACCGAAACCCGTCCCGCCGCTCCGTGGTCCGGTGATCGCCTCGAACCTGACCCTGCAGGACGACGGCGGCGTGAAGACGGTGGACGGCGTCGGTTTCCAGTTCGGCATCGGCGAGAAGGTGGCGCTGGTCGGCGGGACCGGTTCCGGCGTCGACGGCGTCGCCAAATTGCTAGCCCGACTGCTGGTACCGACGGCCGGTCACATTGCGATCGACGGCGTCAATCTGGTGATGTTGCCGGAAGCCGTGACCGGACGCCGCATCGGTTATGTGGGACCGAGCGTTCCGTTGTTCAGCGGCACTCTGCGCGACAATCTGTTGTATGGGCTCAAACACCAGCCCCTCGGCTCGGTCGAGTATCGGGACGAGACCCTCGCCGAATACGAGAGAGTCCTCCGGGAGGCCAGAGAATCCGGAAATACGGAAAGCGATCTCGCCATGGACTGGATCGATTACGAGGCCGCCGGCGTGGATTCTCCGGACAGGTTGACGGATCGGGTCGCCGAAGTCCTGGGTCAGGTGGGTCTCGAGCAGGATGTCTTCACCTTCGGCCTGCAAGGCACCATCGACCCGCAGGCCTTCCCTGCCATCGCCGAGCAGATCCTGAAGGCGCGAACCGTGCTCCATGAGCGACTGCAGGACCGCGAAGTACGAGGGTTTGGTCGAGCCGTTCGATCGCGAACGTTACAACGCCAACATGTCGGTGGCGGAGAACCTCCTGTTCGGCACGCCGATCGGGCCGTTGTTCGATCTCGAGCACATCGCCGACAACCCCTACATGCTGTCGGTTCTGGACAAGGTCAACCTGACCGAGGAGTTCCTCTCGACGGGTTTGCAGGTGGCGAAGATCATGACCGAAATGTTCCAGGATTTGCGTCCCGGTCACGAGTTCTTCGAACGGTTCAGCTTCATCAGCGCCGAAGCTCTGCCGGAGTACCAGGCGATGATCCGGAGGGTGGAGACCGTCGGTCTCGACAAGGCGGAACCGGCGGATCGTACGCTGCTTCTGTCCCTGCCTTTCAAGCTCGTCCCGGAACGCCATCGACTGGGATTGATCGACGCGACGGTCGAGCGGCGGCTGTTGGAGGCGCGCCGCGCCTTTGCCGAGGACCTTCCGGACAAACTCCGTCCTTCGGTCGCGTTCTTCGACCACGAGAGCTACAACGCCGCCGCATCGGTTCAGGACAACATCCTGTTCGGCAAACTGGCCTACGGCCGTCAGCAAAGCCAGCGTCAGATCGGCGCCTTGATTGCCGAAGTGGTCGACTCCCTTGGGCTCAGGCAGACATTGATCGAGGTCGGGCTGAATTTCTCCGTCGGGATCAGTGGCAGCCGGCTCTCGGCGGCGCAACGTCAACGGGTGGCGATCGCCCGCAGTCTGTTGAAGCGGCCGGATCTCTTGATCATCGACCATGCGACCGCCGCCCTTGACCCCGCCAGCCAGTCGGCGATCTTGGGAACGCTTCTCGGCGATTCCTCGGGTATGGGTCTGGTATGGGTCCTGAACGAAATCGAACAGGCCTCCGGTTTTGATCGCGCGATCGTCATGGAAGGCGGCAAAATCGTCGAGCAGGGGCCGGTGAATGAAATTCTGCAGTCGATGCAAGTTACGCAAGTGGCCGCAGACTAGACCTGTAAGGCTTCTAGAGGAGGAGAGATATCATGCAATACGCAGACACGGTCGCGGTTTTGCGTGGCATCCCTTTGTTTGCCAACCTCGATCCCGCCAAGCTCAAGCTATTGGCGTTTTCGTGCGCCTACCTGGCACTGGAAGACGGCGAAGCGCTGTTCTACGAGGGAGAACCCGCCGACAGCGTGTATCTCATCAACGAAGGAAAGGCGGACATCTGCATTGGCAGCAACAATGGAAGCGAAGTGACGGTCGCCACGCTCGGAAAGCAGGAACTGATCGGGGAAATGGGCATTTTCCGCAACAGTCCCCGTTCGGCGACAATCCGTGCCGCGGGGTCGCTCAAGGTTCTGAGGATTGACGGCGATGTCTTTCTGCGGATAGTTACCGAGAATCCCGACGCCGCTCTGACGGTGATGCAGATCCTGAGCGACAAGCTCGCCCGCACCACCGAAGACTACGAACGGCTGAAGGCCATAGCCCGGCAAGCGGGCGTGGAAGCCTCCGATCCCCGCCGCTGACGAGCCTGCCACCTGGACCTCATGAATCGCCCCTCACGTGCTCATACCTGCGTCTGCGCTTGGCAAAAAATGCCGCAACGGTTTAGGTCATCGGCGGAGTTGACCCGTTGGATTTGATAGAACCCAACTTCCAGATGTGGCTGACCTATGCCCTGATCCTCGGGGCACTGGTGCTCTATGCGATGGAACTTGCGCCGATGGAAGTGATCTCCATCGGCGTGGTCTGTTCACTTCTCATCCTGTTCCATCTGTTTCCGGTCCCCGGCGTTTCGGGGGTCAACCGTCTCGACGCCGCCCGATTGCTGCAAGGTTTCGCCAACCCGGCCCTGGTGACCGTGCTCGCGCTCTTGGTGATGGGCCAGGGCATGGTCCGGGCGGGCGTGCTCGACGTGGTGGCGAGAGGGGTGCTGAAGCTCGGCGGCGGCCGCCAATGGCGCTCGTTCGGCCTCGCCCTGATCGTGGCGACGGCGATCAGTGCGTTCCTGAACAACATTCCGGTGGTGATCATTTTCATCCCGATCATGCAGGCGATGGCCAACCGCTTCGGGGTCTCCCCCAGCAAATCGATGATTCCGCTGAGCTATGCCGCGGTCCTCGGCGGCATGACCACGCTCGTCGGCTCCAGCACCAACCTGTTGGTGAACAGCGCGTTGATCGAGTTGAAGGTTCCCCCGTTCGGTTTCTTCGATTTCTCCATCCCCGGCGTGGTGATGGCGCTATGCGGGTTCTTCTTTGTTTTTCTCGTGGCGCCCGGTCTTCTGCCGGACCGCGCGAGCCTGACCGACACCCTGCTCGACGGAAGCGGCAAGCAGTTCATCGCCCAACTCACCGTCGCCATGCAATCGCCGCTGGTCGGCAAGGGCGCCCCCGGCGGTCTGTTCGCCAGCCTGCCGGATATGACCATCCGCATGGTCCAGCGGGGCGAGGAGGCCATCCTGCCTCCCTTCGAGAACTTTGCCGCGCGACCGGGTGACGTCCTTGTCGTCGCCGCCACCCGCAAGGCCCTGACCGAGGCGTTGGCCCGCGACGCCGACCTGATTCATCCCGACCTGCAACCGCAGGGCCGCGCCGAGAAGCCCGATAGCAAGGCGAGGGCCCGGGCGGACGCAAATTCCCCGTGGGACCAGAGCTCTCAGGTCGTCGCCGAGGTCATGGTGGCGCCAGCCTCGCGGCTTCAGGGCCAGACCTTGCGCCAAGTCGGTTTCCATCACCAGACCCACTGCGTCGTCCTCGGTATCCAACGCCGCTCGCGGATGATTCGGACCCGGATGACCGACATCCGTCTCGAGGCGGGCGACGTGCTTCTGCTCCAGGGCACGGCCGCCGACGTCAACGGGCTCAAGGTCAACCGCGACGTGGTGCTGATGGAGTGGTCGGCCGAGGAGTTGTCGGCGCTGACCCATGCTCCCGCGGCCGCCGTCATTTTCGTCGTTTCGATCGGCCTGGCCGCCGCCGGCCTGATGCCGCTCGTCGTCGCCACCCTGTCCGGGGCGGTGGCGATGGTCGCCATGGGGGTGATGACCGTGGGACAGGCGACCCGCGCCGTCGATGCCCGTATCGTCGCGACCATCGGCGCGGCGCTGGCGCTTGGCGTCGCCCTTCAGGAGACCGGCGGCGCCCAGTTCATCGCCCAGGGACTGGTCGGTCTGTTCGAGGGCGCGGGACCGGCCGTCGTGCTGTCGCTGTTCTTCCTGCTGGTGGCGGGTCTGTCCAACATCATCAGCACCAAGACCGCGGCGGTGCTGTTCACCCCGATCGCCGTCGACATCGCCCACGCGTTGGGCGTGGCGCCGCAGGCGTTCGCGGTCGCCGTCGTCTTCGCCGCCAACTGCTCGTTCGCGTCGCCGCTCGGCTATCAGACCAATCTCCTGGTCCTCGGTCCGGGCCACTACCGCTTCCTCGACTTCGCCCGCTCCGGCATCCCCCTGGTCATCCTCCTCTGGATCGCCTTCACCGCGTTCGTCCCGTGGTGGTACGGGTTCTGAGCGGGAGGAAGTCGCCCGGCGAGCCGATGGCTCGCCTCTGGTCGCAATGCGCCCAGTCCCTCAGACGCCGGGCGCGGACGTCCGTCCGCTTGGCTATCCTCGCTTCGCTGCGGGCGCGCACTTGCGCTTGCCAGCGAGCCGATGAAGACCCCTTCATCGGCTCGCTGGTACCCGATAGCTGACGGCTGACGGCTGGTTTTTGTCTACCTTTTGCATACCGCGAGGCCGGTTTTGTCTACCTTCGTTACGCATCCGTGGCGGTTAACCCTCTGATTCGAAACGAAACCATTGCGCCGAATGTGAAAGGTAGACAAAAGTAGACGAAAGTAGACATGTTTTGAGGTCAAGTGTTTGATTTTACTGAAAACCCATTCTTGAGGTAGGTAGACAAAAGTAGACATGAATTGGGTTACCGCCTTGATCCAACTAACGAAATTGCCGTTGCAAAAGTATACATTTTTCCTGCAACCGCCTCGCATTCCCAACAATCCGCGCCCGCCGCCAAACGCCTGAGCCAGCGCTCCCATCTGATCCCTGTCATCTGGCATCTGACCCCTGACACGCGCACCTCTCCCCTCGCTCCGAATAGGAACTTAAACGTGAACATATACGGTGGAGCGGCCAAGAATCAAGGATAATTATCCTTGCTGAAGGACGACCGCACCGTCCTTGCTGCGCACCCACCGACCCGGGCCATCCCGCCCTCGACAGTCGAGGCCGCCTGCGCTTTACTGACGCGGAGAAGCCCAGCGAGGGGGAGCGGGCGTGGCGCAGGTGTTCCTGAGTTATTCGTCGAAGCATCGGCAGGCGACGCGCCGGCTCGCCGGGATGCTGGCGGAGCACGGCTACACGGTCTGGTGGGACCACGCGCTGGAAAGCTGGGGAAGCTACGAAGCACAGATCACCGCGGCGCTCAGGGAGGCCAACGCCGTCGTCGTCATCTGGAACGACGACGCGGCGAAATCGGACTGGGTGAAGGCGGAGGCCCAGGCGGCGCACCTGGCGAAAAAGCTGATCAACGTGCGGCCGGCGGACATGCCGTTCGACCGCATCCCCAAGCCCTACAATGTCCACCACATCCAGGAGATCGACGACCGCGAAGCGATCCTCGGATCGCTGGCGACGGTGGTCGCCGGCAAGGCGCTGCCGCCGGAGGTGCCGCTCGCCGAATTCTATTTCCGCGACACCGGCATCCGCCTGATCGACCCGAAGCGACGCGAACTCGCCAAGGACATCGCCGAGATCAGTCCGACCGAGCTGCTGCAGGCCCGTTTCGAGATCGTGCCCTATGTCGACGTCACCGGCGCCAGAGACGAGATGATCGCCTGGTGCACGGGCGGGGATCGCGTTGCCGCCGGCCGGCTGGTCCATGGTCCGGGCGGGCTCGGCAAGACGCGGCTGATGATCGACGTCGCCACGAAACTCCGCGACCGGGGATGGGTGGCCGGGTTCGTCGCCGAGCCGCCGGCGGGCGCCAAAGAGAGCGAGGCGCGTCTCCGCGAGGACGCGTTGTCGCACCTGATCGCCGGGAGCGACGAGCCGGGGCTGCTGTTGGTGCTCGACTACGCCGAGGGCCGTCAGGGCGAGCTCCGGTGGCTGGCCGAGCAACTCGATCGCCGCCCGCGCGAGGGCGTCCGCCCGGTCCGCCTGGTGCTGCTCACCCGCAGCGCCGGTTACTGGTGGCGGGATCTCCACGACAAGTCCGATGAAGTCCGCCGGGTGTTCCGCCGCGACGCCGCCAACGCCGACGTGATCGCCCTCGCCGACGTCCCCGCCGGCCGGCGGCGGCGCGACCTGTTCGACGAAACCCTCCGTTGCTTCGCCCCGATCGCCGAGGCGATGGCCGGGACCGGGGTGTTTCCGCCCCACGACGGCCGCCCGCCCGACGCGGAGCGCATCGCCCGGATCGAGACCGCCGCCGCGTTCGCCCGTCCGCTCGCCATCCAGATGGAAGCGCTGCTCCATCTCGCCGGCGCCGCCCCGGCCTTGCCGCAGGCGGGGGTGGAGGCCCTGCTCGACCGGGTGCTCGCCGTCGAGCGCCGGCACTGGTCGAAGCTGCTGGGGCCGCTCGACGAGGCGCGGGAGGACGACCTGCGGCGGGGGCTCTCCCAGGTCACCGCCGTCGGCGGCGTGCCGGCGCGCCGCGCCGCCCAGGACCTCCTGATGCGCGATCGTTTCTACAAGCGGGAGGTGCCCAACGATGTCCGCACCGTCGTCAACGATCTCGGCCGCGTCTATGCCACGCCAACCGGCGGCATCGCCCCGCTCGAACCCGACCTGATCGGCGAGCACGAGGTGGCGACCACGGCGGACGACGAGCTGATCGGCGGCTGCCTCGACTGGATCGAGACCCTGCCCGAGGCCGAACGCGAGCCCAGGCGCCGCAGTCTCCTGACCGTCCTGCAGCGCGCCACCCGGCCCGAGCACGGGGCGGAGCGGTGTGCCGAGGCCGAGGCGCGGATCGCCGCGATCATCGGCGATCACGGCGCGGCGCTCGCCCCGGACATCGTCGCGGTGATGACCGAAACGCCGGGCGCGATGAAGGCGGTGCTCGAGCGGATGCTCGACCGCCTCGATCCAGCCGCGCTGAGCGCCTTCGACTTCGCCCTGCCGCTGATGCACCTGCAACTGCTCGAGCTGGCGCTCGCCGTGTCGCAACGCCATGTCGCGGCGGCCAAGGAGCACCTTGCCCGCGCCGACGCGCACTCCGGCGAGCCCGGCGCCAGCGAAGCGGCCCTTCGTGCCACCGCGGCCGCCGTTGGTCAATATGGCATCCGCCTTGCCTACCTGGGCCGCCGCGAGGAGGCGCTGACCGCCGCGCAGGAGGCCGTCGCGATCTATCGGCGGCTCGCCGAAGCCCGCCCCGACGCCTTCCTCCCCGATCTGGCGACGAGCCTGAACAATGTCGGAACGATGCTCTCCAACCTGGGCCGCCGCGAGGAGGCGCTGACCGCCGCCGAGGAGGCCGTCGCGATCCATGGCGGCTCGCCGAAGCCCGCCCCGACGCCTTCCTCCCCGATCTGGCCATGAGCCTGAACAATGTCGGAATGATGCTCTCCGACCTGGGCCGCCGCGAGGAGGCGCTGACCGCCGCCGCAGGAGGCCGTCGCGATCCGAAGGCGGCTCGCCGAAGCCCGCCCCGACGCCTTCCTCCCCGATCTGGCCATGAGCCTGAACAATGTCGGAACAGGCTCTCCAACCTGGGCCGCCGCGAGGAGGCGCTGACCGCCGCCGAGGAGGCCGTCGCGATCCGAACGGCGGCTCGCCGAAGCCCGCCCCGACGCCTTCCTCCCCGATCTGGCCGGGAGCCTGAACAATGTCGGAACCATGCTCTCCGACCTGGGCCGCCGCGAGGAGGCGCTGACCGCCGCGCAGGAGGCCGTCGCGATCTATCGGCGGCTCGCCGAAGCCCGCCCCGACGCCTTCCTCCCCGATCTGGCCACGAGCCTGAACAATGTCGGAGCAGACCTCTCCAACCTGGGCCGCCGCGAGGAGGCGCTGACCGCCGCGCGAGGAGGCCGTCGCGATCCGAAGGCGGCTCGCCGAAGCCCGCCCCGACGCCTTCCTCCCCGATCTGGCCATGAGCCTGAACAATGTCGGAATCAGGCTCTCCGACCTGGGCCGCCGCGAGGAGGCGCTGACCGCCGCGCAGGAGGCCGTCGCGATCCTATCGGCGGCTCGCCGAAGCCCGCCCCGACGCCTTCCTCCCCGATCTGGCCATGAGCCTGAACAATGTCGGAAGCAGCTCTCCAACCTGGGCCGCCGCGAGGAGGCGCTGACCGCCGCCGCAGGAGGCCGTCGCGATCCGAAGGCGGCTCGCCGAAGCCCGCCCCGACGCCTTCCTCCCCGATCTGGCGCGATCACTCTCCGTCATGGCGGATTGCTTGGAGGGGCTGGAGCAAACCGAGCAGGCGCTCTCGGCCGACCACGAAGCCGTCGAAATCCTGTCGCCCTATTTCCTGGCCCATCCGCAGGCGTTCGCATCGCTCATGGCCTGGATCGTTCAAGGATACCTGCGACGATGCGAAAGCGCGGGCCAAGAGCCCGATGTCGACTTGGTGATGCCGATCGTCGAGGTATTTCAGGCGCTTTCGGAACAGCAAGACACCAACAGCGCGGGTCGGGATCAGCCGGGGATAAGCGGCTGATCGGTGAAGACCCGCTGGCCGCGAAGGTGGCGGTTGCGGAAAAGGTGGCGCCCTGCCCTACCAGACCCAGAACAATCAGTACGGGTTCCGGGGACGCAATACGGATCTTAGGCCGTGTGTGGTCTGGTGTGTGTGTAGCGACGCGGTCCAGGGCTTGCGAAGCCTAGCAAAAATGGTATATTTTTTATACCATGTTTTCATTCGAGTTTGATGAGCAGAAGAGCCAGGCCAATTCATCAAAACACGGGATCGACTTCGTTCACGCCCAGGACCTCTGGAACGATCCGGACCTTATTGAAATCCCGGCGAGAACGTCAGATGAACCGAGATCTCTGGTCATCGGTCGGATCGAGGGAAAGCATTGGTCGGCGGTGATCACGTATCGTCGTGGAACCATCCGCATCATTTCTGTTCGTCGTTCTCGCGCCGAGGAGGTCGCTTTCTATGAAGGCTAAGAAATTCGATGCCGACTTTGATGGCGGAAAAGATGTAACCGCCGCCCTGGATCTTTCCAAGGCACGTCGTCCTCTGCGGAAGCAAAGACGGGTCAATGTGGATTTTCCGGAGTGGATGATCGAATCCCTGGACAGGGAGGCCAGCCGGCTCGGCGTCACCCGCCAGTCGATCATCAAGGTTTGGCTGGCGGAACGCCTCGAACAGACGTCTTCGAACAGGTGAATGCGGCCGGCTGGTTATCGGATGCGTAGAGCCCGGCTCGCAATGAATCGCTTGTTTTCAAAGCCTCGCCTTCGTGCGGGCGCGCCCCGCGTCCGTGTCCTCCGCCCCTACGCCGCCCGGAACTTCTCGACTTCGAGCGCGCGGGCTCGTCCCCTCGCCTGCCAGAGGTCATAAGCCATCTGCATGCCGAGCCAGGTCTCCGGGGTCGACCCGAACGCCTTTGACAAGCGGATCGCCATCTCGGTCGAGATGCCGGCCTTTTCGTTGACGAGATCGGACAGCGCCTGACGGGTCACACCAAGGCCTTCCGCCGCTCGCGTCACCGACAATCCGAGGGGCTCGAGACACTGGCGTCTAACGATCCCACCGGGATGGGGGGGATTCCGCATGGCCATCGTTCAATCCTCAATCAATGGTCGTCGACGTAATCGACATCGACCGCGTACCCGTCTTCGAACCGAAAAGTCACCCGCCGCGCCGTCCGGCCATCGTAAAGCGACTTGAGTCCTCGATGCATGAACGACGCGATCATCGGGGAAGCCTACAATATCGCCTGTCGCTTGTCGCCTGTCGCTTGTCAATTGACAAACGCGATTCGGATTTTGCGCTTGGCGACGGCGAATCGGCTCGCGGATGACTTCGGCGTATTTGGGCGTTCGAGGGGCGCGGCGGGGGGCCAAAGAGGGCAATCGTCAAGGACGCGTAATGGGCGATTGACGGGGAGAATACGGCTACCTATAAGAGCGGCGGGCCACGGCCCCCCAACGGGTCGCGACCCATCTGTAAGGATGGGAGTACATCATGGACAAGTCACTGAGGCCGAACGTCCGTCCGGCCGATCCCTGTTTTTCATCGGGTCCCTGCGCCAAACGCCCCGGCTGGTCGGTGGAGGCGCTCTCTGGCGCCTGCGTCGGCCGATCCCACCGCTCGAAGCCGGGCAAGAGCAAGCTCAAGGAAGTCATCGACCGGTCGCGGGCGATCCTCGGAATCCCCGAAGATTATCGCATCGGCATCGTTCCCGCCTCCGACACCGGCGCCGTCGAGATGGCCTTGTGGTCGCTGTTGGGGCCGCGCGGCGTCGATGTTCTCGCCTGGGAGAGCTTCAGTAGCGGTTGGGCCACCGACGTGGTCAAGCAATTGAAGCTCTCGGACGTGCGGGTGCTGGAGGCCGGGTACGGCAAGCTGCCGGATCTGCGCCAGGTGGACTTCTCCCGCGATGTGGTCTTCACCTGGAACGGCACCACCTCGGGGGTCTGCGTTCCCGACGGCGATTGGATCGCCGACGACCGCGAGGGATTGACCGTCTGCGACGCCACCTCGGCGGCGTTCGCCTGGGACCTGCCCTGGGACAAGCTCGATGTCGTCACCTATTCGTGGCAGAAGGTCCTCGGCGGCGAGGGTCAACACGGAATGCTCGTCCTCGGCCCGCGCGCCGTCGAGCGGCTGGAAACCTATGCGCCGCCGTGGCCGCTGCCGAAGATCTTCCGGCTGACCAAGGCCGGCAAGCTGATCGAGGGCGTGTTCAAGGGCGAAACGATCAATACGCCGTCGATGCTGGCGGTCGAGGACGCGCTGGACGCGCTCGTGTGGGCCGAGAAGATCGGCGGCCTCGCGGCGCTGACCGCACGGTCGCAAGCCAACTTCGCGGCGATCGAGAACTGGGTGGCGGAAACCGCCTGGGTCGGCTTTCTCGCCGAAGACCCGGCCACCCGGTCGCGCACCTCGGTGTGCCTGAAAATCGTCGACCCGTGGTTCACCGGTCTGGACGGCGAACGTCAGTCGGCCGCGGCCAAGCGAATCGCCACCCTGCTCGACGAGGAGGGCGTCGCCTTCGACATCGGCGCCTACCGGGACGCGCCGCCGGGACTGCGGATCTGGGCGGGCGCCACCGTCGAGACTTCCGACCTCGAAGCCCTGCTTCCCTGGCTCGACTGGGCCTATTCCGCGATCAAGGCAGACGTTCCTGCAGCTGTAAACGCCGCTTAAACGAGAGGCGTGAAAATGCCGAAAGTCCTTATCTCCGACAAGATGAGCCCCCAAGCCGCGGAAATTTTCCGCCAACGCGGGGTCGAGGTCGACGTCAAGACCGGGATGTCGCCGGAGGAACTGATCGCCTGCATCGGCGGCTACGACGGTCTCGCCATCCGCTCGGCGACCAAGGTCACCGCCGACGTGCTCGCCGCGGCCAACGGCCTCAAGGTCATTGGCCGCGCCGGCATCGGCGTCGACAACGTCGACATCTCCGCCGCCACCTCCCGCGGCGTCGTGGTGATGAATACCCCGTTGGGCAATTCGATCACCACCGCCGAGCATGCGATCGCGATGATGATGTCGCTGGCGCGCCAGGTCCCCCAGGCCAATGCCTCGACCCATCAGGGCAAATGGGAGAAATCCAAGTACATGGGCGTCGAGTTGATGGGCAAGACGCTCGGCATCATCGGTTGCGGCAACATCGGCTCGATCGTCGCCGACCGGGCCCAGGGCCTGAAGATGAAAGTCATCGCCTACGACCCGTATCTGTCTCCGGAACGGGCCGACGACCTCGGTGTCGAGAAGGTGGAGCTCGACCCGCTTTTCGCCCGCGCCGATTTCATCAGCCTGCATGCGCCGGCGACCGACGCCACCCGCGGCATCATCAACGCCGAGAGCATCGCCAAGATGAAGCCGGGTGTCAGGATCATCAACTGCGCCCGTGGCCCGCTGGTGGTCGAGGCGGATCTCAAGGCCGGCATCGAGAGCGGCCGCGTCGCCGGCGCCGCACTCGACGTGTTCCCCACGGAACCGGCGCGCGAGAGCGTCCTGTTCGGGATGGAGCAGGTCATCGCCACGCCACACCTCGGGGCCTCCACGACCGAGGCCCAGGAGAAGGTGGCGCTGCAGGTGGCCGAGCAGATGGCCGACTATCTGGTCGACGGCTCGGTGGTGAACGCGCTGAACATGCCGTCGGTCAGCGCCGAGGAGATGCCGAGGCTCCGCCCCTACATGAACCTCGCCCACCAGATCGCCAGCTTCGCCGGCCAGATCACCGAAACCGCGGTGATCTCGGTGACCATCCACTACGAAGGCCTCGCCAGCAAGCTCAACACCACGCCGCTGACGGCGCTGGTGCTGGAGGGACTGCTTTCGCCGTTGATGGAGTTGGTGAACATGGTCAACGCGCCGAGCATCGCCAAGGAGCGCGATATCGACGTCATCGAAGTCAAGCACGAGCGCGCTTCCGCCTACCAGACGCTGATCCGGCTGACGGTGGTCACCGAGGCCCAGACCCGGACGATCTCCGGGACGCTGTTCAACGGCGATCAGCCGCGGATCGTCGAGATCAAGGGCATCCCGATGGACGCCAAGTTGGGGGCGCACATGCTGTTCATCTCCAACATCGACCGGCCGGGGCTCATCGGCGGCCTCGGCACCACCCTTGGTGACGCTGGCATCAACATCGCCACCTTCAATCTCGGCCGCGACAAGGCCGGCGGCAACGCGATCTCGCTGATCGAGGTGGACGAGGCACCGGACGACGCGCTGCTCGCCAAGGTGCGCGCCCTTCCCAACGTGGTCCGCGTCAAGGCGCTCAGGTTCTAACGTGAACCGTCAGGGGCGTAAGGGTTCTTGCCCTTGCGGGTGAGCAGCCTCACCGGCGTCCCGGTCAGGCCGAAGTCGTCGCGGAGGCCGTTGATCAGGTAGCGGAGGTACGCCTCGGGAAGCTCGTCGGGCCGGCTGGCGAACAGAACGAAGGTGGGCGGACGGGTCTTCGCCTGGGTCATGTAGCGGAGCTTGATCCGCCGGCCGCGGGCGAGCGGCGGCGGGTGTCGGTCGCTCATCTCCTGGAGCCAGCGATTGAGCGGACCGGTCGGCACGTGGCGGTTCCAGACGTCGTAGGCCTCCATCGCCGTCGGCAACAGCCGGCCCATTCCCTGTCCGGTCAGCGCCGAACAGGTGACCATGCGAATCCCCCGGCCCTGGGCCAGAGAGCTTTCCAGCCGATCGGCCAGTCCCGCCAGGATGCTACGACGCTCCTTGACCAGATCCCACTTGTTGAGGGCGAGGACCGCGGCACGGCCTTCGTCGATGATCATCCGGGCGATCGTCAGGTCCTGTTTCTCGAGCCCCATGGTGGCGTCGACGACCAGCACCACCACTTGGGCGAAACGGATCGCGCGCAGCGTATCGGCACCGGCGAGCCCTTCCAGCTTGCCGGTGACCCTGGCCTTGCGGCGCAGTCCGGCGGTGTCGATCAGCCTGATGGCGCGCCCCTGGAAATCCCAGGATATGGAAATCGCGTCGCGGGTGATCCCCGCCTCCGGGCCGGTCACCATCCGGTCTTCGCCGACCAGCCGGTTGATCAGCGTCGACTTCCCCACATTGGGGCGACCGACCACGGCCAGTTGCAGCGGCGACTCGATTTCGTCGGGCGGAGCCTCGGCAGAGACCTCGTCCGCCTTGGTCGCCGCTTCGTCGGCGTAGGGTGCGAGCACGTCATAGAGCAGCGCCATACCCTCGCCGTGCTCGGCCGAGAGCGGCACCGGGTCGTCCAGGCCGAGGGAGTAGGCTTCGAGCAATCCCGCCTCGCCGGCGGCGCCCTCGCACTTGTTGGCGACCAGCACCACCGGTGTCGTTCCGCGGCGCAGGCTGTCGGCAAACTGGGCATCGATCGGCGTCACCCCGGCACGGGCGTCGATCAGCAGCAAGGCGACATCGGCCTCGGCGACCGCCCGTCTGGTCTGCTCCAGCATTCGCGCCTCGAGAGCGTCGCCGCCGATGTCGTCGAAGCCCGCGGTGTCGATCACGGCGAACCGCAGATCCCCGAGCCGGCCCTCGCCCTCGCGGCGATCGCGGGTAACCCCCGGCGTGCCGTCGACGATCGCCAGCCGTCTGCCGACGAGACGGTTGAACAGCGTCGATTTGCCCACGTTCGGGCGGCCGACGATGGCCACGGTAAAACTCATTGCCCGCTGCCGGGCGCGAGCCCCTCCGCGCTATCTGTACGCGACAAGCTCGGCATCGTCGCTCAGGATGTAAAGGGTGCCGTTGGCCACAACCGGCGGCACCGTGACCGCGTCGGGCATTTCCAGCTTGCCGAGAAGGCGCCCGTCGTAGGGCGACACCGCCACCGCCTCGCCGTTCGACCCTGCCACGATCAACCGATCGCCGACGAGTACCGGACCCGTCCACAGGATCGGATCCTCGAGGCTCTCCGGGTCCTCATAGGCCCCCAGATCGGTGACCCAAATGACACTGCCGTTACCCCACGACAGGCAAACCAGCTCGGCCTCGTCGGTGACCAGGAAGACATACCGCCCCGCGACCCATGGGGTTTGCAAGCCCCCCACTTCCTTGTCCCAGTTCCGCCGTCCGGTGCGCAGGTCGATCGCGGCGGCAATCCCCCCGTAGCTGATCGCGAACACCCGCCCGCGATCGATCACCGGCAGGGCGCGAATCTGCGATATCGACGCCAGCTCGTCGGTCCTCCGGCTTGAAGCCAACGAATCGGTCCACAGGACCCGTCCGTTCTCCGCCTTCAGCGCGACCAACTCGCCGGACGAGAACGGCGCGACGACCACACCGGCATCCACCGCGGGGCTGGCGTCGCCGAGCAGGCTGGCGGTTTCGGTGATGGCGCTGAACGTCCAAAGCGTACTGCCGTCGTAACCGCTGAGGGCATGAATCGTATTGTCCAGCGTGATGACGAACACCCGGCCACCGCGGACCGTCGGCGCGGAATGCATCGGCAGTCCGATCTTCCGCCGCCACAGTTCCTCACCGGTGGCGGCATCCAGCGCCATCACCTTGGCGAAACCGGTGGTGGCGAAGACGCGACCTTGCTCGTAGGCGATCCCTCCGACGATCGCGTCGTCGTCCTCTTCGTCGTCGGCGAGGTCGGTCCGCCACAGCCTCTTGCCGCTTTCGGTATCGTAAGCGGAGACCTCATGCTCGGAATCCATGGTGTATATGCGGCCATCGCCGATCACCGGAGACGGGAGACGAGGTTCCGAGGAGGAGACCCCGCTGCCGATATCGGCGCTCCACACCCGCTTGAGGTCGTCCGCGACTTCGAGGTGGTGCATGGCGTGATTGGCGTAGCCACCGGATTGCGGCCACTCGGGATTGACCCTCGGCGGAGGCAGGACGACGGGTTCCTTCAGGGCCCCGCTGTCCGGAGCCAGGGTGCGCTGATGCGCCAGAACCGAAATGCGCTCGCCCGGCAACGGCGGCTTCTCTGCTGCGCCGAACCAGGTGCCGCAGCCTCCAAGCAACAGGACCGCGCAAACGACGACCGCCAACCCGCGCACCGCATTCTCCAACAGCATGTTCCCCCGGCCGGAACTCATACCAATGCTCGCTGATAGCGACCCATTGGTATCACCCGCCTTCGGCCGCTGCCTGCAGTTCGGCGGCGCGCGACCGCATCCCTTGTGGCGCGCGGAGGTCCGTCGCGAGGGCGGAAAAAATCTCGACGGCCTTGGCATTGTCACCAGCCTGCAGAGCCAGAACGCCCATGATTTCACGGGCGCTGTAGCGCCACGGGTTGTCGTCCACCGTGATCGGTTGCAGCGTTCGTTCGAGTTCGACGCGGTCGACGGATGACCCGGCCCTCGCCAACTGATGCTCCGCGCCGAGAACGACGGCCAGGTCCCGATAGATCGGATCGTCGGCCCCGGTCGCCAGTTCCCGATAAATCGCGATCGCCGCCTGTTGATCGCCTCCCTTTGCGAGCAATGCGGCCTCCTGGAAACGCGCCAGGAGCGCGTAGCCGCTTCCGGCATTCTCGGCGAGGGACTGCAGCTCCCCCAGAGCGACGGAAGGATCATCTGCCGACACGTTCATCGCCCTGACCAACTGCTCTGCCGCGGCCTGTCGCCGACCGAGGTCGTAGCTGTACCAGCCCTGTGTGCCGGCAACGCCGACCACCAGCAACACGGCGGCGGCAATAATATAGCTGCCATAGTTCTTCCACAGCTTGGCGAACTTCTCCTTGCGAAGATCCTCGTCAATCTCTCGAAGCAAGCTGTCTTGCAAGGGGTCGGCCACGACAAACTCCTGAATTTTCTCTCACATTCGCCCATGCCAGGAACGGCCCGGCAAAGCCGGCGCCACCATATCCCGCCCGCACGCGCGAAGCAAACAGACGAACAGCGGTCGACCCCGTCGAGGCTAGTCGTCCCGCCATTTGATCGAGCAGCCCATGCTGGCGATCTGTTGCTCGGGTCCCCGACCGGTCTCCGCCACCCGGCACATCGCCTCATACAACTCCCGGGTTGCTCCTTCGACGATTTCCCTGCGCGACGCATCCAATCGTCCCCGATACTGCAACTCCAGATCGGCGTTGAAGCCGAAGAAGTCCGGCGTACAGACCGCGCCGTAGCTGCGGGCGACCTCCTGTGTTTCATCGACCACGTATGGAAAGGTGAACCCGTGCTGCTCGGCGAAATCCTTCATCCTCGCCGGCGCGTCATCCGGATAGTGCCGGTAGTCGTTGGACATGACCGCGATCACGCCGATACCCTTCGCCTGCAAATCGCGAACGTCGCGGGCAATGCGGTCGGCAACGGCACGGACGTAAGGGCAATGATTGCAGATGAACAGTATCAACGTCCCTTTCGGACCCCTGACGTCGTCGAGGCTGTAGGAGCGGCCATCGGGATCCTCGAGATTGAAATCAATGGCCTTCCAGCCGAAGTCACAGATGGGCGTTTGGGTCGCCACCATGTCTTGGTCCCTTTCCTTGGTGCCCCGCTAGTGATCTGGTTCCGACATATGGTACCCGTGTTAGCCGACATTCGGGATGGCGATCAACGGTCTTGACGCGGTCGCCACCGTTCGCCGGAGCCTTTACCTTGTCTTAACCGTGGCGGTCGATGATTTGGGACCGGAACGGCGCGAGCAGAAAGCTCCGCACGCCGAGATTCGGGATGGTGGACGTGTCCCGCATGCGTACCCTGGTCACGATTGTTTCTCTCCTGGCGCTCGCCGCTTGCAACGAGCTTTCCATTTTCGGGACCGCCAGCGTCGTCGCCACCGACAAGACCCTCGCCGACCATGCCGTCTCCTACTTCAGCGGTAAGGACTGCTATACCGTGCGCAAGGAGACCGGCCGCTCCTATTGCAAGGAGGACGAACGCAACCCGACGCCCACCGTCCACTGCTATCGCAATCTCGGCGGGGTGACCTGTTACGAGAAGCAGAACCCTTACGGCGATAGACGGAAGGAAGTCGGCGTCGAGGGTTACGAAGCCCACCAACAAGACTAGCCGGTCGCGGTCTCACGACAGCAGCCCACTGGTGCGCACGCCATCGAAGAGAAACTGAACGGCGAGGGCGGCCAGCAGAATTCCGACGACGCGGGTGATGACGTTCTGGCCGGTGACGCCCAGGAACCGGTGAACCTGTGCAGCGATCAAGAGCAGCGCCAGCGTAATCGCCATGACAACGAGCAATGCCGCGACCACCGTGGCCTGCAGCACCAGATCCCCTTCCGTTTCCGCGGTGAGAAGAACCGCCGCGCCGAGAGCCCCCGGACCGGCGATCAACGGCGTCGCCAGGGGAAACACGGAAATGTCGTTCTTCGTCGCCGCCTCGGAAGTTTCGGCGACCGTCGTCGAGGTCATTCCGGAAGGCCGGGCGAATACCATATCGATCGACATGAGCAGGAGGAGAACGCCTCCGGCCGTCTTCAGTGCCGGTAGGGTGATGCCCATCCACCGCAGCACCTCTGCCCCGAACAGCGTGAACAGAAGCAAAAGAATGGTTGCGATCAGCGTCCCCTTCACCGCCATCGATCTTCGCTGCTTCGGAGTGGCCGCCGCCGACAGCGCGGCGAACAGCGCCGCCACGTCCACCGGGCTGACAGTGGCGAAAAACGTGGTGAAAGCGCGAATGGCGATTTCGAGCATCGGACGACGCGGTCAGTTTTAGCCCAGATTCCGGCGAGGGGTAGAGGGCCCGGCCGACACGCCGGCGCGCGGTCGCCACGCGGCCAGCGCCGATTCGAGCCGCTCGAAGGATCCGTCGCTGCCGGGAATGCCGATGCGAAGCCAGCTCAATCTGTCGGCGAACCGGCGGGTGAGAATGCCGGCGCCGGCCAAGTGCTCGAACAGTTCCGCCGCACGCGGATGGTCGACGAGGCGAAACAGGGTGGTGCCACCGGCGATGCGCAGGCGGTTGCGCATCAGCAATCCGTCGAGGCGCCCCGCCGCGGCCGTCAGCCGGACTCGGGCGGCCGTTATCCAGGCGTTGTCGGCCAGCGCCACCGCGCCGACCGCAGAGGCCGGGCCGCTCACCGCCCAAGACCCCATCGCCCGGCGCAGGTCGCCGGCCAGCGGCTCGCCGGTCAATGCGAACCCGAGCCGCATCCCGGCGAGACCAAAGAACTTGCCGACCGAGCGCAGGACCACCAGATCCGGCCGGCCCGCGCGGGACGCCAGGCTGACCTCCGCCATGACATCGGCAAACGCTTCATCGACGACCAGCAGCCGATCCTTGGCCAAGGCGATGAGGCGCTCGCCGTCGATCACCCGTCCGTCCGGATTGTTGGGGTTGACGGCGACGACGACTCTGGCTTCCGGAGGAACATTATCGGGATCCGATACTTCCTCCACGGTGTGGCCGGCGGCTTGCCAGGAAGCCTGATGCTCGCGGTAGGTCGGCCCGAGGATCGCCACCCGTGCGTGCGGCAGCAGCCTCGGCAGCCACCGGATCAGCGCCTGCGATCCGGGCGCCGGCACCACCAGCGCCGGATCGGAGACGCCGTAGTATTTGGCGGCCGCTTCCCGCAGCCAGGTATCGACGTCGGCGTCCGGCAGCCGGTGCCAGTACTCGCCGGCCAGATCCGGCAGCGGGTACGAATTGGGATTGATGCCGGTCGACAGATCCAGCCAACGATCCCGCGGCATGCCGTAACGGGCCGCCACCGCATCGACTTCGCCGCCATGGGCCGGCCACTGGTCTAGCGCCATGTTAATCTCCTCCACCGCCGGATCGCCCCGCGTCGCAGCGGCCTCATGACTTCGTTCAGTCGAAACGATAGTGCTTGTGGACGGGTTTCCTGACGTCCCAAACACATTTGAGTCCCTTTGGAAAGGTTACCATGTCGCCTTTGCCGAAGGCGACGACGACGCCGTCGTCGGTAGTGACCCTGACCTCCCCGTCCACCAAATAACAGGTTTCCTCCATATCGTACTCCCAGTCAAAGACACTTTCCTCTTTCGACCAGGTCGCGCATTTTTTCATCTCGGCGATCTGTTCCGCCGTCGGCTTTTCAACCTTGATTTTCATCTTCTCCTCCCCCAAGTGAGCCACCCGCGCTACCGATGCTATCGGTTTCAATCGTGTCGAGAATGCGTTCGGTGCAGGCTTTGCCCAAAAATGGACACGATTTTGGAATCGAGATGGGGGGAGCCGTATCGCGCCGAGGCGCAACCGCAAAGGGATTGGCGACTCGCAGGAACCGATGGACGACACCGGACCACGACTGTTTTCACGACGCCGGCTCATGGGCCTGGCCTCCGCCGCGTTGCTGATCGGCACCGGCGCGACGAGGAGCCGGGCGGCGGGTGCAGCTCTGCGGCGGACGTCGTCGCAACCGTTGCGCTTCGACATCCTGATGGGGGACGACGTCATCGGCTCCCATCAGGTGGAATTCGACGGCTTCGGCGACGATCTGCTCGTCGAAACCCGCATCGAGATCGAGGTCAAGTTTCTGTTTCTTACCCTTTTCGAATACAGCCACAGGAGCGCCGAGACCTGGAAGGCCGACCGAACTCGAGGCGTTCGCCAGCAATACAAATGACAACGGCCGGCTCGATTCGGTGATCGGACAGGCGCGAGACAACGGCTTTGAAGTCCAGGGACGGAAGGGAACCACCCTCGCCCCGGCCGACGTCATGGTCGGAAGCTTCTGGAACCCGGACATTCTTTCCCGCGATCTGTTGATCGATCCCCAGAAGGGAACCTTGGAGGAGCAGGTCATTTACGACCGCGAGCGGACGACCCTGATCATCGGCGGAGAGCCGTGCCCGGTTACCCGATATCGGTTGTCGAGCATCCTCGACGGCGAGGTCTACTACGACGACCGGGGAAGGTGGGTCGGGGGGATATTCGAAAAAAAGGGAACGAACATCCGCTACCGGCTTCAGGTGTAATACCGATGCTACTGATCGGTTCGAACAGGGTCTTGCGCACGTCCGTCAGCCGATGGAGCGTCCCGACCTCGTCGTCGCCCATGAGCCGCGAGTAACCGACGACGTCGGCCGCGAGGATCGCTGCGAGGCGACGTTCCATGTGTGCCCTCCCTTCGAGGCGGAGATTAGCGAACGGCCAAGCGCGATGCCATCAAATGTGGAAACTTCGTCGCCGACCCTTCGCGAATTTGCTACCCTCGTCGGGCTCGGGAACAGGAGGATGTCGATGATCCGCGTCGCGTTGGTTTTTTCGTTGTTCACGATGCTGCTCTCGCCGTCGGCCCGCGCCGCCGGCGACGCCGTGTTCGGCAAGGACCTGGCCACGACCTGGTGCAGCGCCTGTCATCAGATGGAGGGCAGCCGCACCACCGCCGACGGCGCCCCCCCGTTCGCCGCGATGGCCCGCGATCCGAAGGTCACGCCCGACCGGTTGCGCGGCTTTTCTGGTCAAGCCCCACGGCCAGATGCCCGAGCTCAACCTCACCCGCCAGGAAATCGAAAACCTCGTCGCCTACATCGAAAGCCTGAAGTGACGGCGCCGCCGATCGGGATCAACCCAACTCGTCGAGCAACGCCTTGGCGGCCTTCAGGTCGGTGGTGTCCAGACCCTCGGTGAACCAGCCGTAGACCGGCGCGAGCAGGTCCACGGCCTGTTGTCGTTCACCCCGTTCGGCCAAGATCCGGGCGAGGCTGGTCGCGGCCCGGAGTTCCTCGAGCCGTCGCGTCCTGCTCCCTTGCCACCGTCAATGGCGCGGCGAAGCCAGGTGGCGTGCGGCTCCCCGGTTCGATCCATCGAGTCCGGCGACAGTTGACCCCGCAGCCTGAGCAAACCAGGCGCAAAAACCCGATCACCGGTCTCGGCGATCAGTCTCCAGACCCTGCGAGATATGGTCCTCGGCATCTTGCCAGCGACCTTGCAAGGCCCGCACCTCGGCGATCAGTCCGAGGAGATAGGGGACCATAAGTCTCGCGCCGGTCGCCCGCCACTGATCCAATCCTTTGACCAATAGTCTTCGCCGGCCTCCGGGTTGCCGGACCGGGCCGTGGCCCAGCCTTTCAACGCAATTGCCATCGCGCGCCAGTTCGGAAAACCATGCTCTTCGCAGACCGCGATCAACTGGTCCAACAAGGTCTGGTCGGTCAACAATTGCCCGTTTAGCGCGTGGAGCCAGCACGCCTGAAACAGGGCGAAAGCGCGTGAAGGCAGATGAGGATGCGTCGGAAGGAGTTCGATCAGCTTCGAATGCATACTTCGATGCCGCATCCGCGTAGCCGAGATAGTGCAGTGTAACGGCGAGATAACCAAGCAGCGTGAAATGGGGATCATACCCAAACCGATAGGCCATATCGGCGTGTTGATCCGGATCGTAGAGCGCCAAACCGCTTTCGAGATGCGCACGCGCTTCGCTCGAGCCGCCCGCGGTGAAACAGGGTCGTACCCAGGGACCGGTGGGCCAAAATCGGCGGGAAAAGGCCGTTTTCGGCGCGTCGCCAGAGATCTTTCGACAACGCGAGACACGCATCCAACCGGCTACCCAGCAGATAGATGACGTACATGCCATTGTCGGCCACGTTGCGACGCTCTGCATCGCCAAGCTCGTCGCACAGGACTCGCGCACGCTCGAAAGCGGCGACCGTCTGCGGTGACGTCCAGCCGCGGGCCGCCATGCAGGCATTGCCGAGGGCCAGTTGCATATCCAGTTCGAGCCGCGCGTTGTCCTCGCTCGCGGGCAGCGTCGCCAGAAGCTCCAGACCGGTTTCGAGATGGGCAACCGACTCCTTGATCGCCGAGCGGGCGGTCGCCGCCTGGGCCGCCTGCCACCAGTAGCCGACCGCCTTCTCGGCAAAACCGGCTTCCGTCGCATGGTGCGCCAGGGTTTCGGGGGCGGTGGTCGGAAAGCGTTGTTCGAGAACGTCGGTGATGCGGGCATGGATCTGCTGGCGGCGGCTCCTGAGCAGGCTGGCGTAGGCCGCGTCCTGGACCAGGGCGTGCTTGAAGCTGTAGGTGGCGTCGGGCGGGGTGCCGCGGCGGTAGACGAGCTCGGCGGCGGCGAGTTGATCGAGCGCGGCGGTCAGCTCGGTTTCCGGCAACGGTGAGATCGCGGCGAGCAGCTCGTAGGAGAACTCGCGGCCGATGCAGGCGCCAGTCTGGGCGACCTCCTTGACCGGCGCCAACTGGTCGAGCCGCGCCATCAGCGAATCGTGCAGCGTCGCCGGGATCGCCAGCGGCGGCAGCGGGCCGATCAGCACATAGCGGTCGGTTTCCTCGACCAGTAGGCCCGATTCCAACACCGTCTTGGTCAGCTCCTCGACGAACAGCGGCACGCCGTCGGTCTTGGCGACGATCTGGCCCAGGACCTCCTCGGGCAGCGCCTTGCCGCCGGTGACCTTCCCGACCATCACCGCGCATTGGCGCCGGTCCATCCGGCTGAGGGCGAGCAGCGTGACGTGGGCCTGGCCGGTCCACGACGGCACGAACTCGGGGCGAAAGGTGACGATCACCAGCACGGGGAGCGCTTGCAGCCGCTCGACGACCCGGTCGAGCAGGTCCAGCGTCGTCGGGTCCATCCAGTGCACGTCCTCGAACACCACGAACAGCGGCTGGCGGGCGGCGAGCCCCTCCATCTGGGCGATCAGCGCCGCCAGGGTCCGTTCCTTGCGCTGCTCCGGGCTGAGATCGAGCGCCGGGTAGCGGCCGTCGGCCGGGACCGACAGCAATTCGGCGAACAGCGGAGCGACCTCGCCGCCGCCGTTCATCGCCTTCGCCAGCATCCGCTCCAGCTTGTCCAGCTTGCCCTCGGGGGTGTCCTCGCGGGCAAAACCGGCGGCCCGTTCGAGCTGGTCGGCGACCGGATGGAGGGCGCTGTTGGTGAAGTACGGCGAGCACTGGTAGCGCACCCGGATGTACGGGTCCGTCGCCATCCTCTCCCTGAGCGCCTGGGCGAGCCGCGACTTGCCGATGCCCGGTTCGGCGGAGATCAGCACCACCTGCCCCTCGCCGTCTTTCGCTCGCCGCCAGCGGCGGACGA
This sequence comes from uncultured Alphaproteobacteria bacterium, assembly GCA_963772635.1. Lineage (GTDB taxonomy): Bacteria > Pseudomonadota > Alphaproteobacteria > Rhodospirillales > Defluviicoccaceae > JAUXFS01. The sequence continues at coordinate 74,946 of CAVYYK010000041.1, read as the reverse complement.
GCATATCCAGCTCCTCCTCGCGCCCGACCAGCGGGGTGAGACCGCCGACCCGCGACGCCTCGAACCGGGAGTCCGCCTCACGCGGACGGATGACCCGCCAAGCCTGGACCGGCTCGGACAGACCCTTGAGGGCGTGAGGACCCAGGTCCTCGCACTCGAACAGGCCGCCGAGCAGCCGCCGGGTCGTCGGCGCGATCACCACCGCGTCGGGCGCGGCGAGAGCCTTGCAGGCGCGCCGCCAGGTTCGGCGTGTCGCCGACCACCGTCTCCTCCGCCGAGGCCCCCTCGCCGATCAGATCGCCGACCACGACGAGGCCGGTGGCGATGCCGACCCGCGTGGACAGCGGCTCGCCCGACGGCGTCGCCAGCCCGCCGATCGCCTCGACCAGCGCGAGCCCCGCGCGGACCGAGCGCTCGGCGTCATCCTCGTGCGCCCGCGGATAGCCGAAATAGGCGAGCACCCCGTCGCCCATGAACTTGGCGACAAACCCCTCGAACTTCGCGATCACCCCGGCGCAGGTGTCCTGATAGGCGCGGATCACCCCGCGCATGTCCTCGGGATCGAGCCTCTGCGACAGCGCCGTCGAGCCGACCAGATCGCAGAACATCACCGTCAGCTGCCGACGCTCCGCCTCGGCCGGTTGAGCCGTCTTCCCGCGTGGTCGGGTGCGGTGCCGAGGTGCATCCGCGATCGCCGAGCCCGAAGTCAGGGCTTGGCCGCATTGCCCGCAGAACTTGAACCCCGGCGGGTTGTCGGCGCCGCAATGCCGGCAGCCGCTCGCCAGCGGCGTCCCGCATTCACCGCAGAACTTGGTGCCCTCGGTGTTGTCGAAGCCGCAGCCCGAACAACGCATGCCTATCTACTCCTTCGCCGCGAGCATCCTATCAGCTTCGGCTCAGAGATAGTCCCGCAACATCGCGACGAGCGGGGCGTCGGCCGGCGGCATCGGCAGCGATGCCATCGCCAGCGGCCGGACCCACCTGAGCGCCTGCCCCTCCAACGGGGTCGGCGTCCCCTTCCACACGCGGCAGACGTAGAGCGGCATCAGCAGCCGGAAGTCGTCGTAGGCATGGGATGCGAAGGTGAACGGCGCCAGGCAGCTCTCGGTGATGTCGACCGCCAGCTCTTCGTGCAACTCGCGGACGACGGCCGCTTCCGGCGTCTCCCCGTCATGGACCTTGCCGCCCGGAAACTCCCACAGGCCGGCCAGATGCTTGCCTTCCGGCCGCTGCGCCAGGAGCACCCGGCCGTCGATGTCGATCAACGCCACCGCCACCACCAGAACCAACGGAAGCGGGGTGTCGGATGTACGGATTTCCGCCTGCAGGCAACCGGGATCAGGACCGGTAATCGGCATTGATATCGATATAGCCGTGGGTGAGATCGCAAGTCCAGACCGTGGCCCGCCCCTCGCCGATGCCGACGTCGACGGCGATCTCCACGTCGGTCCCTTTCATGTGGGCGGCAACCGGGGTCTCGTCGTAGCCGGGGACGGCGGCGCCGACCTCGGCCACCGGATAGCCGCCGATCCGGATGGAGATCCGTTCGCGGTCGGCCTTCTCACCCGACTTGCCGACGGCCATGACGATCCGGCCCCAGTTGGCGTCCTCGCCGGCGACCGCCGTCTTCACCAGCGGCGAATTGGCGATGGAGAGACCGATGGTCCGAGCCGCGGCGTCGTTCTCGGCGCCGGTGACGGTGATGGCGACGAACTTGGTCGCCCCTTCCCCGTCGCGAACCACCTGGTGGGCGAGATCGAGCATCACCTCGTCGAGCCGGGCCCGGAAATCGTTCAGCCGCGGATCGCCGGCATCGACGATGGTCGCATTGCCGCCGGCGCCCGTCGCGAACAACAGCAGCGTGTCGCTGGTCGAGGTGTCGCCGTCGACGGTGATGCAGTTGAACGAACGGTCGGCTGCGGCGCTCAGCAGCACCTGCAACGCCCCCGGGGCGATCGCCGCGTCGGTAAAGACGAAGCCGAGCATCGTCGCCATGTTGGGGGCGATCATCCCCGAGCCCTTGGCGATGCCGCTGATCGCGACCGGCGTGCCGGCGATGGTCGCACGGCGGGCGCTGCCCTTGGGGAAGGTATCGGTGGTGGTAATCGCCCGCGCCGCCCGCTCCCAGGCGCTCTCGGTCAAGCTCAAATGGAGCTCGGCGAACGCGGCGGCGATCTTCTCGAACGGCAAGGGTTCGCCGATGACGCCGGTGGACGCGACGAACACCTGGTTCGGCCGGCAACCGAGCACCACGCAGGCACCCTCGACGGTCTGCTCGACCGCGTGCTCGCCGGCGCCTCCGGTGAACGCGTTGGCGTTGCCGGCATTGACCACCAGCGCCCGCGCTTCTCCGCCCCTCAGCGCCTTGCGACACCACAGGACCGGAGCGGACGCGGTGGTCGACCGGGTGAGCACGCCGGCGGCGGTCGTCCCTTCCGCCAGTTCCACCAGCAAAACGTCGTCCCGCCCCTTGTAGCGCAACCCGCAGGCGTGGGTCGCCAGACGCACGCCTGCGACGGGCGGCATTTCGGGGAAGCCGGCGGGGGCGAGCGGAGATCTCTTGCTCATCGGTGGCTGATCTCGAGACGATCGAAGCGGGTCGACGGTCGGGTTTACTTCTTGGCCGGCTGTTCGGACGCGGGTGCCGGAGCTTGCGCCCCGTCCATCCGTTCGATGGTGGCCTTCCCGCGAAGTTCCTCGACATAGGCGGCGCGGGCCTCACGGGCCAACTCGCCACGCAACTGATCGGACACCTCCTCGAAGGTCGGCGGCTCCTTGGGGCGTCTGTCCTCCACCTTGATCACGTGCCAGCCGAACTGGGTGTGCACCGGTTCCTCGGTAAAGGCGCCGGGCTTCAGCGCGAACGCCGCTTCCGAGAACTCGGGGACCATTTCACCCTTACCGAAGTAGCCGAGATCGCCGCCTTGCGCCGCCGATGGGCCGGTGGACTTCTCCTTCGCCAGTTCGGCGAAGTCCGCCCCCTTCTGCAACTGGGCGATCACCTCTTTCGCCTCCTCCTCCTTTTCGAGCAGGATGTGGCGGGCGTGGACTTCCTCCTCGCCTTTGGTCTCCTCGACCAACTTTTCGTAGCGCTTTTTCAGGGCCTCGTCGGTGACGCTCTTCTCCACGACGCGCGAGATCAGGTACTGCTCCAGGATGAGATCCTCGAGCTTCGCCATCTGCTCGCGCACCTCCGGATCGTCCTGCAGGTTCTCCCGGCGCGCCTCGGCGGCCACCACCTTGGTGTCGATGACGATGTTGACCAGCACGGGCATAAGGAGATCGTCGGGAACCTGCTGCATCTGCGCCGGCAGCCGGCGGCGGACTTCGAGCGCCTGCGACCGGTGGATTTCGGCGCCGTTGACCTTGGCGACCACCGGGTCTTCCTCGGCGGTAGCCGCCAAGGACGGTAGCGCCATAACGGCGAGAAGGGCGACGACCGCCGCCCTGTTGGCGAAAGAACGAATCATCGAAATTTATCTCCTTGGTGCCGCACGGTGGCGAAAGCCCAGGCGCCGGACGATTATTGACCGGGGCGATATTGCACATCGGCGTCCCGGGTACAAGGGCGCCGCAGGCCTTTTACTCCCGGGACGATTTCCGACCCCCGAGCAAGACAAGGAAGCCCCGGCTCATTGACAGGGACCGTTACCGCGTCTATGTGTTGCCCAGGGGTCGCCGGATGGCGTGGTAAGTCGCGCCTGCAAAACCTTTCTTTTTTGAGGATCATTGATGCTCGGCGCTATCGCTCGGCGCGTGTTCGGCACCGCCAACGAACGATTCCTGAAAAGCCTGAAGAAAAACGTCGAGGCGATCAACGCGCTGGAACCGACGTTGGAAGCTCTCGGCGACGAGGAATTGCGTGCCCGCACGCCCTGGTTGCGCGAGCGGCTGGCGGCGGGAGAGAAACTCGACGACCTCCTGATCGACGCCTTCGCCACCGTTCGCGAGGCGGCCAAACGCACCCTCGGCCAGCGCCATTTCGACGTCCAGTTGCTGGGCGGAATCGTGCTGCACCGCGGCATGATCTCGGAGATGAAGACCGGTGAGGGCAAGACCCTCGTCGCCACCCTGGCCGTTTATCTCAACGCGATCTCCGGCGAAGGGGTGCACGTGGTCACCGTCAACGACTACCTCGCCCAGCGCGACGCCGAATGGATGGGGGCGATCTACAAGTTCCTGGGTCTCAGCGTCGGCTGCATCGTCCACGGCCTCGGCGACGTGGAACGCAAGGAGGCCTACGCCTGCGACGTGACCTACGGCACCAACAACGAACTGGGCTTCGACTATCTGCGCGACAACATGAAGTTCCGCCCGGAGGACATGGCCCACCGGCCGTTCCACTACGCCATCGTCGACGAGGTCGACTCGATCCTGATCGACGAGGCGCGGACCCCGCTGATCATCTCCGGCCCGGCCGAAGACTCGTCCGAGCAATATATCCGAATGAACAAGCTGATCCCGCTGCTCGCCGACGAGGATTACGAGAAGGACGAAAAAGCCCGCTCGGTGACCTTCACCGAGGTCGGGATCGAGAAGATGGAAGGGATGCTGCGCGACAGCGGTGTCCTCGCCGAGGGCAGTCTCTACGACGTCGCCAACATCTCGCTCGTCCACCACGCCAACCAGGCTTTGCGCGCCCACAAGCTGTTCAGCCGGGACACCGACTACATCGTCAAGGACGACAAGGTGGTGATCATCGATGAGTTCACCGGCCGGATGATGGAAGGACGTCGGTACTCCGAGGGTCTTCACCAGGCGCTGGAGGCCAAGGAAGGCGTGCACGTCCAGCAGGAAAACCAGACGCTCGCGTCGATCACCTTCCAGAACTATTTCCGGCTCTATCCCAAGCTGGCCGGAATGACCGGGACGGCGATGACCGAGGCCGGCGAATTCGACGAGATCTACGGCCTCCAGGTCATCGACATCCCGACCAACGTGCCGTGCATCCGCGCCGACAACGACGACGAGGTCTATCGCACCGCCGCCGAGAAGGACGAAGCGATCATCGAGCAGATCCTCGACTGCCGCGAACGCGGCCAACCGGTGCTGGTCGGCACCGTCACCATCGAGAAGTCCGAGCACCTCGCGTCGATTATGAAGAAGAAGAAGATCCCGCACCACGTGCTCAACGCCCGCTATCACGAGCAGGAGGCGTTCATCATCTCCCAGGCCGGGGTCAGCGGCGGCGTCACCATCGCCACCAACATGGCCGGCCGCGGCACCGACATCCAGCTCGGCGGCAACGCCGACATGCGGATCAAGGCGGAGATCAACGACCCTGACGACACCGACGGCAAGGCCCGCATTCGCGCCGAGATCGCCGCCGACAAGGAAAAGGTGATCGCGGCGGGCGGCCTGTTCATCCTCGGCACCGAGCGCCATGAAAGCCGCCGCATCGACAATCAGTTGCGCGGCCGGTCGGGCCGCCAGGGCGACCCGGGCGCGTCCAAGTTCTTTCTGTCGCTGGAAGACGACCTGATGCGCATCTTCGGCTCCGAGCGGATCGACGGCATGCTGCAGAAGCTGGGGCTCGAGGAAGGCGAGGCGATCATCCACCCGTGGGTGAACAAGGCGCTTGAGAAGGCGCAAGAGAAGGTCGAGGCGCGCAACTTCGAGATCCGCAAGAACCTGCTCAAGTTCGACGACGTGATGAACGACCAGCGCAAGGTCGTCTACGAGCAGCGCAAGGAGCTGATGACCGAGGACGATGTCTCGCATACGGTCAGCGGCATGCGCCAGCACGTGATCGCCGGGCTGGTCGCCACCCACGTCCCCGAGAACGCCTACGCCGAGCAATGGAACATCCACGGGCTGCACGCCGAAGTTCTGCGGATCTTCAATCTGAACCTGCCGCTGGCCGATTGGGCGGCCGAGGAAGGCATCGCCGACGCCGAGATCCGCGAGCGGCTGACCGAGGCCGTCGACCGCAAGATGGCCGAGAAGGCGGCCAACTATGGCCCCGAGATCATGCGCATGGTCGAGAAGAGCCTGTTGCTGCAGATCCTCGACCAGGTGTGGAAGGAGCACCTGTTGGGCCTGGACCACCTGCGCCAGGGGATCGGACTTCGCGCCTATGCCCAGAAGGACCCGCTCAACGAATACAAGCGCGAGGCCTTCAACCTGTTCGAGGCGATGCTGGAGCGATTGCGCGAGCGGGTGACCTCGGTGCTGGCCCACGTCGAGCTGCAGTTGACCCCCACGGAAGACGCCGCCCTGCTCCCGACCGGCGAGCAGGAGATGCACGAGACCCGCGAGGACCCCGCCTTCGCCCACGCCGACGCCGGCCCGCAACAATCCGCCGCGGCGGTGCCGGCTGCACCAACACCCATCCGTTCCCGTCAGGTGTCCGCCAACGTCAACCCGAAGGATCCGTCGACTTGGGGCCGGGTCGCCCGCAACAACCCTTGCCCCTGCGGCTCCGGCAAGAAATACAAGCACTGCCACGGCAGTTGGCCTGACCGAGAACCCGGCGGGCGAACCGAACGCTTTACGCTTCGCCAACGCCGTGCGAACCAGAAAGGTCAGACTCGTTTGATCGCGGAAGGAGTAGCCCGGAACTGTACGCGATGAAAGTCGGTGACTTGTTCCGATCGGACTGACAGCACCTGCTATTGCAAACCGCTTCCCGTTTGCTATCGTCGAGGGTACGATGCGTTCGAGATCGGATCCATCAGGCAGGATCGCCATGCCGATTGCCGGACCGCCGCTGGACGGGCCCGTCGACCTCCCGGAGATCCTGAAGCACGGCCTCGAGACGAAGCCGGATGCGGACGCGCTCGTCTCGCGCCGGCGACGCTGGACGTGGCGGATGCTCGATTCCGTTTCCACCCGTCTGGCCGGCAATTACCTCGACCTCGGTCTCGCGCCGGGCGACCGGATCGCCTCGCTGATGCCGAACCGCACGGAGCTGCTGGTCCACTACCTCGCCTGCATGAAGTGCGGGCTGGTCGCGGTGCCGCTGAACTACCGCTACATGGCGCCGGAAATCGACCATGCGCTCGACGTCTGCGGGGCGAAAATCCTGCTCGCCCATGACGAGCGCCGCGAAGACCTGGCCGCCAGCAAGCTTGCGGGCAAACTGCCGCTCGGCCGAATCAGCTATGACGACGGTGGCGGACGAGACGACCCAAGCTTCGGATCGCTGACGGAAGGCGAGCCGACCCGCGACTTCGCCCCGCCGAAGCCGGAGGATCCGGCGATCATCTTCTTCACCTCGGGCAGCACCGGCAAGCCGAAGGGCGTCTGCCACAGCTTCGAGACGCTCGGCTGGATCGTCGCCAGCGCCGCCAAGAGCTTCGGCATGGGTCCCGACGACGTGATGATGCCCGGCGGGTCGGCATCGCATGTCGGCGGACACCACCTGTCGATGATGACGTTCGCCGCCGGCGGCAGGGTCGTCATGGCGCGCACCTTCGACGGCGACGAAATCCTGCCGCTGTTGCGCGAGGAACGGCCGACCAAGATGTGGATGCTGCCCTCGGCGCTCTATGCGCTGACCCGCGATCACGGCGCCCGCCGCGCGGATTTCGCCTCGGTCAAGGCGTGCTTCTCGGGCGGCGACAAGGTTTCCGAGGCCCTCGAGGAGGAGTTCACCGCGCTCGCCGGCATCGTCGATCGACGAGGACTACGGTATGACCGAGATCGGCATTCCGACCGTCAATCCGCCGGATGCGGCGAAGATCGGCTCCGTCGGGCCCCTCGCGCCCGGCTACCAGGCCTCGCTGCGCGACGACGACGGCCGCGAGGTGGCGACCGGCGCGGACGGGCGTCTCTGGATCAAGTTTCCCGGCAATATGGTCGGCTATTGGAACAATCCGCAGGCGACCGCCGAGACGATCGTCGATGGCTGGCTCGATACCGGCGACGTGATGAGCGCCGACGCGGACGGCTATCTCTGGTTCCACGGCCGCCAGAAGCAGATCATCGTCCACGACGGCTCGAACATCTGCCCGCAGGAGGTGGAAGCCGCGCTGCTCGAACACGACGCCGTGGCCAGTGCCGGCGTCGTCGGCGTGCAGAGTCCCATGCACGGCGAAAACGTGCGCGCCTACGTCACGCTGGAGGCGGGAGCAGCGCCGCCCACGATGCAGGACCTCATCCACTTCGCCCGCGCGCGCGTCGGCTACAAGGCGCCGGAAGAGATCATCGTCCTCGACGAGATGCCGCTGAATGCGACCGGCAAGGTGGATCGCGTGACCCTGAAAAGGATGGCGGGAGGCGACGCGGCCACCGGTGGCGCCGCGAGACGCTAACAGCCCGTTGACGACGCCAAAGAAATCGTGGCCTCCCTTCACCTTAAAATTCTAAACCATTCCGCTATTTTGATGCGCCGACCCGCGAGTCGGGAGAGGTACTCGGGCAGATTTTGAGAAAGTTGGCGGAAAAAGGCACCCGATAGATAGGACGGATTGATCACCACCAAGCACTATCTTGAAAAATTGAAGTGGTTACTATCTCCGGATCGCCATCTCACACGAAATAGCCAAATAACCGTTGAGCAGCTCCGAGAACTGCCTGCGGCTGCAGCTGAGCCCGAGCGGCTCCGGGCAGTCGTGGCGCACCAAAAGACCCCGTGCCTCGAACTCTTTGATCTGTATGTCCTTCGGGTATGTCGGCGAGGAAGTCTCGGACCTCGCGTTCCGGCATGTGTATCCAGTTTGTGTATCCGGTCGATTCCTGTGCGAACACTCATGGATAGCTTTCAGCCAACCTGCAATCGAAGCCGTGTGACCATCCCTGCCCTTGTCTGCCCTCTCGTGGAGCCGACAAACAACAAGGACCAGGTTGCGCTGGAGGAGACCGAGCAAGAAGTTCGCCGATAACTTCCGCGAGTTCTCGACGATTCCCTTCTTCGAGATCCTCATGCAGCGGCCAGAGCAGCTTGAGAGTTGCAATCAACTCGACGGCATCATCGAGGACGTGTCGCCGAATTTCGTTTGCATCAACCATATGCAAGTCCCCTCTCGCAGTCGTCTCCATACTTCTGCCAATTCTTCGTGCCGACAACCGCAACGATATTCCTTATCGATCCGAGCCGAGGTTTCGCGCAAGTTCGAGGCAGTAGCGAGAAATTGCCACTGACAAAGGCTCACTCGCGGTGTCCAGGAAAGCGTCGTCGATGGGCATCGACAGCGTCAGAACAAGTGACCCGTATCCGGAGCCGAGCGCGAGCAACGGGAAAAGGAACTTGAGGGCGTCGTCTTCGGTGAAATGGAGATAGATCGATCCATAGTAGCCGCGGTCTGGCGACGCGTTCTGCTCGGGAGGATGAAGCCAAAACTTCCCGGCCTCGGCCTCCTCGGGGTAGTCCCCCGATCTATCGCGGTCATGTTCAAGGAATTCTACCGTAACTCCTGCCCCATTGTAGGGCTTATTGGGCGCCCTGATGAGGCCGTCGCAGCGGATCTCGGACATTTGCCCTCTTTCCATGTCAAGCGAGAACCGGAGGTCGACGAGGCGAACTCTCAGGTGCGTACTCGGGGAAGCATGGCGAACGACCGTCGACGGACTGAGCGGTCGTTTTGGCATGAAGCGGCATCGCCCGTGAGCCCCCAGATTGAACCCGACGATGGCGTATATGCGGTCCTCATTCGAGATGAGCTCCTGTCGCCGGACGCTCACGAACGCTCCTTGCGGCTTGGGCAACGAATTTCCAGATAGATCCAGGCGCCCATCGATTTCAAGGTCCCGGCGATCGGCGTCCGCGAGGTGCTTCTCCAGGCGGTCGAAGGTTTGATCGTCAACGAACAGACTCTGCTTGAACGGGCGGTCCAAACCAATCATCGGTGTAACGCTCGGGCTGCAAGTTGGCCATCACCTTCAAGGTTCCGCAAATCGACGGCAGGCCCTCGTGCGTCGCCACTTCTTCTAACCATTCTTGCCTAGGAGCCTGGATTTCGACGCTGATCTTGCTTTCCCCGAAGGTCGCTTCATCGTCTTTGGACCATTCGTCCTCGGACGGGTCAACGATTTCCTCCAGCACGAAGCGGCGACTGAGGGCTCCCTCGTCCTCTTTATACCAGCGCCCCACGCCGCTGACCGTCTGCATAGAAATGTAAATCTGGCAGGGTGAAAGATCGCTCGTCATTTCGACCTCAAAAGACAGCCAAGAGAAGATCTTTTTTAAGGGCGCCGGGGACCCCGGCGTCGGCCCTCCATCAAAAGCCCCCGCGGCTCCAGGCACTCGTGCCCGACGATCTCGCCGGCGTGACACCTGTTCTTCATCGCCATCGCGAAATCCCTTCGATGACAGTCGACGTCAGTCCTTCGGCAACTCGTCGCCGGGACGGGGCGGCTCGCCGCCGGCGCGGGACAGGATGCGGTCGAACGCCTCCATGTCGGCGCGCGCCTTGCGCTCGGCGAAATACGTCCGCAGTGGTCAGCGCCGACACCTTCTCGGCCACCGCCATCACCACGAACTGATTGACGCTGGTCCCATCCTCCTTGCTCAGCTTCTCGACCGCGGCTTTCAGCGACCGAGGAAGCCTGAGCGGATAGGTGCTGGTTTTCGTCGTCATTGGTAGGTCCTCCTCAACGCCTCGGCGGGGCTCAACACCTCGATCCCGAAATTTGCAGGCGCCGCGCCGAAATCCCGACGGTTGAAGGTCACGATCGCCCGCGCCCGCCCGTTGACCGCGGTTTCCAAAACCATCTCGTCGCCCGGATCGCGCAACTGTGGCCGCCATCGGTAATGGGTTTCCACGGGCTCGGCCAGAAACACCAGACCGTCGAGAAAGGTCTCGATCTCCGTCTCCGACAGCCCGGCCGCGAGCCGGTGCTCGGCCCGCCGGCATGCGGCCTCGTATTCTATCAGCAGCGGCACGCTCAACAACATCACGCCACGTCCCCGCCGGAACGCGCGGAGCAGCGCGGCCGAAGCGCCCGCAGGGCTGCGTAGGCCGGCGACGACCACATCCGTATCCACGACCAGCCTCATATCGTATACGATATGATATTATATACGATATTGCGAATGCAATGCCGACGACATCGACACCGGCAAGCAGATTTGCGGCGATATCAACGTCACCATCGGCCGCGCGTCCTTGTGTGCACAGCCGACACCCCGCTATTCCGCCGCCTCGTCCTTGGCGGCGTCCTGCTCGAACAGCTCCTTTAGTTGCTGGGCGCCTTCCTTGCTCAGCGCCTGCATCTTTTCCTCGTCGTTGTGGTGCCAGTAGTGGGCGAACAGCAGCATTTCGTCGTGCTGGCGGAATGTCTCCACCGCGTTTTCGGCTTCGCTCGCCGAAAGACCGAGGCCGGTCAACAGCGCGCCGGCGAGATCGAGACTGGAATGGAGGGTCTCGCGCCGCATGATGGTGACGCCCAGGTCCATCAGTTGATGGGCATGCTTGCGGTCGCGGGCGCGGGCGTAGACCGACAGCTTGGGAAAATGCTTACGGACCGTCTCGGCGGTTCGCAGCGATGCCTCCACGTCGTCGATGGCGAGGACGAACGCCGCCGCCTGGTCGGCCCGGGCCGCATGGAGAAGGGCGAGGCGCGACGCATCGCCGTAGTAGACCTTGTTGCCGTACTTGCGGACGAAGTCGATCTGTTCCGGCGAGATCTCGAGGGCGGTGAACGGGATCTTCTTCGCCCGCAGCACCCGGCCGACGATCTGGCCGAAGCGGCCGAAGCCGGCGATGATCACGTGACGATCCTGCTCCGGCGGTGCTTCGAAATCCCGCGCAACCGTTTTTTCCGGAAAGCGCCGCCGAATGGCATCGTTGACGAAGGTGAGCAGCGGCGTGACCACCATCGAGATCGTCACCACTGCGATCATCAGGTCCGCCAGGTCCGGTCCGATCAATCCCGAACCAAGGGCGACCCCGAAGATGACGAAGGCAAACTCGCCGCCTTGCGAAATGGCCACCGCCAGACTGCACGCGGCCGCGTTCTTGAGCCCCTGTAACCGGCCGAGGCCGTAAAGAACAACAAACTTGATGGCGATCAGCCCCGCCACCAGCGCAAAAACCAGCCCCGGCTGCCGGGCGACGAGGCCGACGTTGAGCGACATGCCGACGGCGATGAAGAACAACCCGAGGAGCATCCCCTTGAACGGCTCGATGTCGGCTTCGAGGGCGTGACGGTATTCCGAGTCGGCCAGCAACACGCCGGCGAGGAAGGCACCCAGCGCCATCGACAGCCCGACCGATTCCATCAGCAACGCGGTGCCGACCACGGTGAGCAGCGCCATCGCGGTAAAAACCTCGGGCGTCCTCGTCGCCGCGACCATGCGCAACAGCGGACGCAGCAGGAATTTGCCGCCGATGACGACGGCGAGCACGATCACCACGGTCTGGACGCCGGCGACCATTCCCGAGCTTTCCATCGGTCCCGTGGCCTCGGGTCCGAGCAGGGGCACGATCGCCAGCATCGGAATGGCCGCCAGATCCTGGAAAAGCAAGATCGAGAACGCCGAGCGCCCGTGGCGGGTGGTGAGCTGGTTCCGTTCAGCGAGCATCTGCAACGCGAATGCGGTCGACGACAGCGACAGCGCCAATCCGACGACCGCCGCCGTGGTCGGCCCCAGTCCGAGACCATAGCCGACGACGGCGAGCAACGCGGCGCTCACGAACAGCTGGGCGCCGCCGAGCCCGAAGATGGTTTTCCGCAAGGTCCATAGACGGTTGGGTTGCAACTCGAGGCCGATGACGAACAGCAGCAAGACCACCCCGAACTCGGCGAAGTGGAGGATGTGATCGACGTCGCTGACCAGCCCCAGCGCCCAGGGACCGATCGCCACCCCCGCGACCAGATAGCCGAGCACCGCGCCGAGGCCCAGCCGCCTGAACAGGGGCACGGTGACCACCGCCGCCGCCAGAAAAACCACGGCTTCGAGAAGGAATGACATGATTGACCCTATCCGTTCCTGTTTCCTGCCACCCTGTTTCCGGCCACCCTGTTTCCGGCCGCCCCTGCCCGACCGCGAACCCTTTTGCAGCCCTTCGTTCCCGCAATCGAGCCGCGCATCAAGATGATTTCTACGTTTCGATGCCGAAAGCGAGCAAATGACTTCGGTTCGTCCGGCAGAATGATGTATCTCTCTGCGCTCGCCAATGGGGCACGGTAGGTTCGGCTGACAGGACACCCACGATGATTCGACCCGCCACCGGCGCCGATATCTCGACTCTGGTCGATATCGAGAATCGGTCGTTCGAGTCGGACCGGTTCAACCGGCGAACCTTTCGCTATCTGCTGTCGAAGGCCAACGCCGCCACCCTGGTCGAGGTCGGCGAGAATGGCAGGGTCCGCGGATACGCAATGGTGCTGTTCACCCGGGGAACCTCCCTCGCCCGCCTCTACTCCATCGCCGTCGCCCCCGACGCCCGCGGCGCGGGGATCGGCGCCACCCTGATGGCGGCCGCGGAGGAGACCGCCGTGGAACGGGACGCCGCCTACATGCGTCTCGAGGTTCGCGCCGACGACCCGGCAACCCAGGCATTCTATGAGAAACGGGGTTACCGGCGGTTCGCCGTTCAGGAGCACTACTATGAGGACGAAGCCGACGCCGTCCGGATGGAAAAATCCCTGTTGCCGCGCCCCGATCCGAAGCTGATCCGAGTCCCATACTACGCCCAGCGGCTCGATTTCACCTGCGGACCGGCGGCGGTGCTGATGGCGATGCACGCTCTCGACCCCACGGTACCGATGAACCAGACCGCGGAGCTGCGGATGTGGCGGGAATCGACGACCATCTACATGACCTCCGGCCACGGCGGCTGCAGCCCCGAAGGCCTGGCCCTCGCCGTCCACCGGCGCGGCTTCGACGCCGAGCTGTTCGTCTCCGACAAGGGCGTGATGTTCGTCGAACTCGGTACGCAGCGAGGCCAAGAAGGAGGTGATCCGGCTGGTCCAGAAGGATTTCCGCAGCCAGCTCCGGGAAACGCCGATCCCGGTGGTTTTCCGGCCGCTCACCCTCGAGGCGATGCGCGACAAGTTCGATGCGGGCGGGATCCCCGTCGTCCTGATCAGCTCATACCGCATCGACCGGGAAAAGAGCCCGCACTGGGTGGTGGTGACCGGGTTCGACGAGAGGCATGTCTATCTGCACGATCCGAGCGTCGACGAGGAGGAGGACAAGAAGCCGATCGACTGCATGCAGATCCCGGTGCTGCAAAGCGACTTCGCGCGGATGGCGCGATACGGCCGGTCCCAGCAGAAGGCGGCGCTGGTCATCAGGAAGAGAGCCGGCTGATGCCGTCGCACATCATCGTCGTCGATCGCAAAAAGGATTTTCCCTGGTCGGTGCGGAACTGCACGACCGTGTTGGCGGAGGACTACGTCGCCCGCCCCACCGGCCGCGCCACGTTTACTTCACGGGTGATCAACCTGTGCCGCGACTACAGCTACCTGAGCCGCGGCTACTACTGCTCGCTGCTCGCCGAGGCGCGGGGGCAGAAGGTGATCCCCTCCACCGAGGTGATGCTCGACCTGCACTGGCGGCGGCTGCTGCGCATCGCCCTGCCCGAGATCAACGAGCTGCTGCGAGCGACGTTCACCCCTCCGCCGGAGGAGCAACCCTCGTTCACCGTCGACATCTTCTTCCGGATGCCGAACGACCCCCGGCTGCGGGAGGTGGCTCGGCGCACCTTCGAGCTGTTCCATTGCCCAATCCTGTCCATCGATCTCCGCTACCGCAACGGGTGGGAAATCGCCGCGATCGGCACCAGGTCGATCCGCGATCTGGAGGCGGACCAGGTGCCGCCGTTCCTGGAGGCTCTCGACCGATACACCTCCAGGGCATGGCGCAAACGCAAGCGCAAGGCGCCGGCCCGCTATTCCCTGGCCATCCTCCGCGATCCCAAGGAAAAGCTGCCGCCTTCTCGCAAGAAGACGCTCAAGAACTTCGTCCGCGCCGGCGCCCGCCTCGGGGTCGACGTGGAGTTGATCACCCGCGCCGACTACACCCGACTGTTGGAGTTCGACGCCCTGTTCATCCGCGAGACCACCGCCCTCGATCATCACACCTACCGTTTCGCCAAGAAGGCGGAAGCCGAGCACATGCCGGTGCTCGACGATCCCCGATCGATCCTGAGGTGCACCAACAAGATCTATCTCGCGGAAATCCTCGATGCCCAAGGGATCCCGACGCCGCGCACCCTGATCCTCGGCCGCCGCGGGATCGATCGTGTCGAGGGCGAACTGGGCTTTCCGGCGGTGATCAAGATCCCCGACAGCTCGTTCTCAAAGGGCGTGTTCAAGGTCGCCGATGCCACCGAGTTGGCGGCGGTCGCGCGCCGGGTGTTCAAGGCCTCCGACCTGATCATCGCCCAAGAGTACATGCAGACCGAGTTCGACTGGCGGGTCGGCGTGCTCGCCGGAAAGCCGCTGTTCGTCTGCCAGTACTTCATGGCCGACGGCCACTGGCAGATCCTCAAGCACGGCACGGATGGAAAGGTCAGCGAGGGGCTGTTCCGCACCTTGGCGGTCGACGAGGCGCCGGCGCGGGTTGTCGCCATCGCCACCCGCGCCGCCAACCTGATCGGCGACGGGCTCTACGGCGTCGACCTCAAGGAGACGCCCGACGGCGTCTATGTCGTCGAGGTCAACGACAACCCCAACATCGATGCCGGCATCGAGGACGCCGTCCTTGGCGACCAACTCTACCGGATCGTCATCGAGGAGTTCGTCCGCCGCCTCGACCGCCGTACCCGCTCGACCGTCGATCCGATCCCCGATCGGCCCTCCTGACCGGCGGACCGGGACCGGTCCCGGACGACTAACGGATTTGGCGAACAGTGCAGCGCCAAATGTGCCCATCTATATTCCAAGTGATACAACCCCAGCATGGCCCCGGAAGGCGTTTTTCCGCCGCCTGTCGCTCATGATTTGCAGACACGTTTGAAGTCCGGCTTAACAGTTTGTTTTCATTGAACTTCGCCAATACATCCCAAGGGGCTTGCGGTTACGCCCGCTCCTCGCCAAAATCGGCGGCTGATCCGGTACCTCGCCAACTCTCAGACTTGGTGCCCCACGATGGACCCGGCTCGTCGTGAGCCGGTCCCGAATGATTCCCAGAGGAGAATGAATTAATGGCCGAAGCCGCTTTGAAATCGAGCGCCGCAGGGCTCAAGCCCGGCGTCGTCACCGGCGAGGACTACAAGACCCTCGTCGCCGCCTGCAAGTCCGGAGGCTACGCCCTGCCGGCGGTCAACGTGTCGAGCAGCCACACCATCAATGGCGTGCTCGAGGCCGCCGCCAAGAACAAATCCGACATCATCATCCAGCTGTCCAACGGCGGCGCCCAGTTCTATGCCGGCCAGGGCTTCCCCGACGGCGGCCTAGCGAAGGTCCTCGGCGCGGTATCCGCGGCCCGGCACATCCACATGATGGCCGAGCACTACGGCGTCTGCGTGGTGCTGCACACCGACCACGCCAACAAGAAGCTGATCCCCTGGGTCGAGGGGATGCTCGACCACGGCGAGGCGTTCTTCAAGGAGACCGGCAAGCCGCTGTTCAGCTCGCACATGCTCGATCTCTCCGAGGAGCCGATCGACTGGAACCTCAACGAGTGCGCCCGCGTCCTCAAGCGGATGGCGCCGATGGGAATGAGCCTGGAGATCGAGCTCGGCGTCACCGGCGGCGAAGAGGACGGCATCGGCGGCGAGTTCGACGAGAGCGCCGACAATTCCAAGCTCTACACCCAGCCCGAGGACGTGCTCCAAGCATACGAGAAGCTGCAGTCGGTCGGTATGTTCTCGGTCGCCGCCTCGTTCGGCAACGTCCACGGCGTCTACAAGCCGGGTAACGTCAAGCTGCGCCCGGAGATCCTCAAGAAGTCGCAGGACTTGGTGGCGGAGCGCAAGAGCACCGCGGCCAACCCGTTGCACCTGGTGTTCCACGGCGGCTCGGGCTCGAAGAAGGAAGAAATCGCCGAGGCGATCAGCTACGGCGTGTTCAAGATGAACGTCGACACCGACACCCAGTTCGCCATGGCCGAGGGTCTCGGGAAGTTCGTCGACGAGCACCCGAAGGCGTTCAAGTTCCAGCTCGACCCGGACGACGGCGCCCCGCTGAAGAAGTTCTACGACCCGCGCAAGTGGATGCGCGCGGCCGAGGTCGGGTTGGTCGATCGCGTCAGCGAGGCCTGCAACGACCTCGGTTCCACCGGCCGGTCGCTGGCCCAGTAGCAAACATCGTCGCGGGCCTCGCTCGCGAGCGACAAGTTTTCCCGGGCGGAGTGGGCGGGAAGCCCGCTCCGCCCGGTTTGCGTTTTTAGGGAGGAAGTCTCCGACAAAACTTCAGCGGTCGTGCAATTCGCTTCGCTGCGGATAAGCGGCTTTGGTCTGCCTCTGCACCCTTGCGGAGCGGCTCAGGTACTGTTGCATGGCGGACCCGTAGGTCCCCTCATCGGACATTTGTTGCTTCAGCATCTCGCCGATCAATCGCGAAACGCTCGTCTGCTGTTCGTCGGCGCGAAGGTGCACCCATCGCGCGACGTCCTCGTGGAGGGTAATCGTGACGTTCTTCATCACACGAATTTGGTTGAGCACCGAGTTCGTGTAAAGCGTCTTCAGCGCCCGGAAACTTGCGTTTCCGCCTCGCCGCGTCGGATCACGGCCATTCCGGCTTTCGGCGAGTCTATTCGATCACGGCGCAAGCGTCTTTCAGGTCCGGAAGGTTCTCGATACCGGAAACTCCGAGAGCATTCGCGACCTTGCTCAGCTTCGGCGCGGACTTCAGCAAGGCCTGGCCGGCGATCATCAAGGCGTCGATCTCCTTCTCGGGAAGGGTCCAACTGGTCGCGATAGACTGGAACGCGCGCCGACAATCGCCGTCTTCGATGGCGTCGAAGTCGACCGGCAGAACGAAGGTTTCGACGTTCCTGAAGTTCCCTGCCAGCGGCTCGGGCATTTCCGCCGCCGCGGCGCGGAGGCGCTCGCGCAGCAAGGTTTCCAGACGCTCGAAGTTGCCGAAGGTGGCGTTGTCGATGGCAGCATCTACGGTCGCAGTCAACATGGGGGTAATGCCGGGTGTGGCGATCTCCCCGTTCAGCTCCGAGGCCTTCGCCGAGCGTGCATTGACCAGGACGAAGACGATACGCCGGATCTTGCCTTGGGAGATCTGGTTGAAGAAGTTGGGTGAAACCTCGTTGGTGCTGAGCAGGCGGAAGGGTTCGGCAACGCCCAGGTTGTCCGCGATCCCCCCGTCCAGGAGATGGATGAAGGATTTTCCCTCCGGGGGCGGCACCGTCCTGCCCAAGGCATAGGCCTCCGCCACGCGGCCGCGGCGCACCCGCGCCGGATTGTCGTACCAGTTCGAGTTCGCGGCGTTGGCGACCCAGGTCTTCGGCCAGGTCCCGGATTCCTGGGCCGCGCAGGGTGAATAGTTGACGAGCGTCAGCGGCGTCATCGCTCCGGGAACGGCGGCGGACGCCGCCACCCCGACCGACAACTTCATCCGGCCGAGATCCGAGCAGATCAGGTCGAACCGGTTCTGCGTGAAGGGGAAGGGCGTGCCTTCGACCATGTCGGCGGCATTGAGGATGAGCAAGGGCCGTGTTCCCGCCCGCGTCAGATCCGCGAAGGTCGCTTCGTCGAACAGCGTCTCGTCGAGGTAGTCGATCAGGAGATCGATCCGTTCCCTCGATGGGGTGGCCCGCTCGATCAGATCCACCGGGTTGAGACCCTTCCAGATCAGCGCCGAAATGCCGTCTCGCCGGACGAAGTCCCGTTCCAGCTTATCGAAGCCGCCGGTACCGGTCAGCGCGAAGTAGCCGGCGGTCACGCTGCCCCCGGAAACCGAGGAGACGACGTCGATCTCATCGGCCAGGCTGCGCCCGGATTCCAGCTTGAGCCGTTCGAGACCGCGAAGGGTCGACAGTGCAAGGGCGGTCGCCCGGGTGCCCCCGCCCGAGGCGGTGAAGATCAAGATCGTGTCGTCGAGTTCTCCGCCCGCGAGCGCCCCCCATCGATATCCCTCGCGGGGATCGAGGCTGGCGAGCTCGACGTTGCGCGTGGGATAGCTGCAGGCGGCAAGACCCGCGGCGACGACGGCAACGACGAGCCACGAAGCGAACCGGTTCGTCCTCCGACCCCGCCAAGCCGCGCCGAGGGCAGCCCTGCCACGGGCTCTCACGACAGTTCTCCCTTACCGCCGCGGCGCGGGGTCAGCACGGTCGGTTCGGGCGGGACGACCGGCTCCAGCTTCTTGTCGACACGGGGATTCTCGTCGTTGACCTCGACCTTCGCGCGGAAATCGACGCGAAACCGGTCGTCCAGCGTTTCGAAGGTGTTGAGCCCGTATTCGACCGCGAAGTCGTCATTGGTCTTGCCGGCGATATCCTCGTAATTGCCGTTGACGTAGACATCCCTGCCCACCGGCCCGGCCAGCCTCACCGATCCCCAGGGCATGCGTGGCCCTCCCCTTTGCCTCTCCCAGCAACCGCGGCATTGTACCGCGATCTTGGGTTCAAGTCCCAGCCTTTGGCAGGGGATTCAGGCGAAAAAGGCATGCGTTTGGTCCGAAGGCCATGAATGAGCAAACTCTGCATGGCCGTTCCGCAGGAACGCCATGTGCCTTATTCGAGAACGGCGAGATTGGGTGGTTGAGCGGACTCTCTCGAAGGGTGCTCAGGACGGTCGTCCGTGACCGATTTCTGACTGAGGCCCGCACGGGGCATCGTTGCCCGCTTAAGTCCGCTGCCTCAGAATGCTGACCAACCCGGAAAGGAGCAGCGTCGACGCGATTAGCCATTTTCGGTCTTTTGACCCGGAAAGCCGATAGCAGGTGATCGCAGCTGAAAGAAGCTCGCTCAAGATACCCCGAGATACGGCAAATAGAACGGAGCACACGATTGGGCCAAAGCCCACCTTCATATCATGAAGGTCTTGGCGGTGGGAGCGGCCGGCCGACGACCGGCCGCTCCATTGGCTCAGGCAGTCGTGTCGGATATGCGCTTGAGTGCGCGCCGCATATCGGGATCGGATATGATCCTGCCGATCGCCGCGACGATCTCGGGCTCCTGTCTCAGCACCTCTCGCACATCATTGTCCGCCGCGTGCTCGCAGCAGCGCTTGATGCACGCGATCACCCCGTCGATGTCGAGCTCGGGCTTCTTGAGGAAGCGCTGGATCGACTCATTGGTGAAAAGGCACAGGAGGAGCTTGCACAGTTTCCCGTCGCGGTAGCTGCCGCCGTCTCCTCCGCCGCGCGGCGGGGGCTGGTCGCCTCCAATCCACACCGCGGCGCTGAGCAGTTGCTCGCGGGTGAACGGACGATTGCGAAGGCTGGTGCCCTCCGCCAGGACGCGGGCAGAGTAAACCCCGGCCATCGGCGCACCCGTTACCACCTCGAAGACGCCGGGTTCGACCTCCGGCATAGCCAGGACCGCCTTCGAGCCATCGGGCCGCTCCAGCTCCACCTCGACGGTGGACCGGGCCGTCACCGGCAGGCCGAACTGGGTGAGCCGCGCCCGGACCGTGAGATTCGCACCCGGGACCATGCCGCTCTGGTCGAGCCGCGCCGTCATCCTGAGATTGGAACTCGAGTGCACCACCAGGCTGTAGCGCAGGCCGTGCGCCCGCGCCTGCTAGCAGCTTCTCAGGGTAATTGTCGAGGCTGCTCAGATACTTGCGGAACCCATTCGGGTCGAGCTCCAGCAGCGAGTGCCAAGTTCCCTCACGTTCCTCGAACCCGGCGACCGGAACGGGCAGCGTGATCCGGTAGATCAGCGCATTCTGCCCCGCGGAGAACTCGATCCCCGCAGTCGCAGCCGCCGTGCCCGGCGTGATGATGGCCCCGGACGGCGTTTCAACGAGGAATCGAAAGACAGAGGGCGGTGCATCGCCCGTCAGCACAATGACGTCGGTGGTGATGTCGGCCTCGTTGAGCTTGAACGGAATGCGGATCTTCGCGCCGGGCGCTACCCAACCGTCAGGGTCGAGGACGACGTCGACGTTCGTCACACCGGCAAGGATCTGGAGGAAGTACTTCTGCAGGATGAAGTAGTCGTCGGTATCGAGCGTACCGGTCATCAGCACGTAACCGCCGGTGCCGTTGGTGAGCGCCGTCAGCGCGGTCGGATTAATTTGCTCGGCCGTGCCGAGGCCGATACCGAACACGCGATCATCTATGATGCCGGCGACGTCGGAAATGAACTGCGGCGCGTTTTCACGTCCGTCTGTCAAGACACGATTGCGGTCTCGTCGTAGCTGCGCCGGCGAGCGCACCGAGATCGGCATGTGCCATGTCGATGCCGTCGCCGATCGAGGTGGTCCCGGCCGGGTTCGGTGTATGGCTCGAGATCGCACTCTTTGCCGCCGTGCGTCCGGCTCCGAACGGCATCGGCCCCGCAACCGCGATCGGCGTTCCTGGATGCGCGTCCTGATCGAAGCGCACGACGCCAATCCCGTCGTCATCGCCCAGCAGATCCACGAACACCGGCGCGGCCTCCTTCAGCACGTCGATCCGCTGGCGCCCGTCGCCCGCGTCGGAATTCATCGAGCCCGACTGGTCGAGCACCAGGACGGTGGCAACCGTTGGCTTGGCGATGGTGTTGGCGCTGATCGGGATCACCCATTGTTCGCTGGTCTCGACGCATTCAATGGTGACGGTGCCCGGCGCCACATCGCCGGCCGAGGTGCCCGTGAAGCCGATCCAGACCCGTGCCTTGTCGGTCGCATCGGCGTCGACCGTTCACGGTTGTGCCGAGGGGCGTGCCGAAGCTCGTCCCTGCCGGACCCGAGACGACGTCGGGCCCCGAGGACCTCGAAGGTCAGGTTGCCGCAAGCACTGATCTAGAACACGGCCGCGCGCACCGTGGTCTGACCCTCCGGCACATCGTTGAAAACGAGGCTCGCCGTCTCCTGCGTGACCTGCGGCGCGTCGGTGTCGTAGACATAGCCAAGTGCCCGGTGGTCGAGCATATCGGCGACGGTCGTGCTCCACGGATACATCGAGTTGTTCAGCCGGTGTCCGTCCAGATCGGCGCTCTCACCGGGTCCGGGGACGAAGGCCTCTCCGGGATGCGCCGCCTGCCAGTCCGCCCACAGCTTGTCGACGAAGCAGTGGTGCAGGAAGAACACGGGATCGTTCGGCGAAGTCCCCGGCAGCATCGAGCCGCCGACCCAGACATGCACGCGGTTGTGGGTGTTGGGAGCGGCCTGTCCGTCGACCGACACCCATCCTTCGTTGGCGCTGCGGTAACCGGCGCTGAAACGGTCCCAGGGCGAGGAGTTGTAGGGGGTGATCGCCTGGATCGTGTTGACGTGCGCCTGTGTCGGAAGGGTGGGCGTGCTCTGGGCGAAGGCGCGCTGCAGACCGTTGCCGGTGTCGTTGCCGTTCTCGTCGGCGATGGTCCAGCTGCTGGCCGGGTCCGCGGCATCGAAGGCGAATGGGCCGGTCTTCACGATGTCGCTGTCGGCCGAATCGCCGTCACCGCCCATCAGCTCGATGCCCCAGACCGGCGCCGTGCTCGGATCGGCGAGCGCCGAATCCGTTGCCCAATCCCAGTAGGGCAGGGAAACGCCGGGCACTTCCGCCTGCAGGTCGGCCTCGAAGCGGCGCAGGAACTCGCGGTGCCATGGCAGGAAGGCGGGACCGCGATGCGCCGCGTTGCGCGTCGATGCCGGGACCGAGGCCGGCGTGGCCAGGTCCATCGCCGCTTGATGATCGCGCACATACTGATTGTATTTGCCGTTCGCCTTCAGGGCTTTTATCGCGGTAACGAGGTCTTGGCGCTCTTGCGCCGTCAGGCTGCTTACGTTCTTTCGGCAAGCCATTGTCAAAACTCCTCTGTTGCCCGACGCCTCTCGGTTGGGCGTTCGGGAAAACTCGTGAATTGGTGGGTGATCTATGGACTCAGCGTTTGAACGCCGGGACGTAATCGATGACGTCCTTCGCCAGATCGACCGGCGAGTCGTAGGATCGATAAGGCATGAGGATTGACGAGTAGGCGCCATCCTCGACCTGCGCCACGAAGCTCTGCTCGTCGATTACAACGACGATCTGCTCGGGTGCGTCGGGTGCCTCGGCCCCCAGGGCCGGTTTGCGGTCATCCCCCGTCGCGCGAATGGTCATTGTGCGGCCCTTGTAGGTCACGGCCTTGTCGTAGTTGAAATCCGAACCGTTTTTCTCCGTCATGGTTGGTCCTCCAAAATTGCGATGGTCTTGCTACTGGTCGGGACGATCGATCCGAGAACCTTCCTGAGGCGAGGCTTCAACCTGACAACCAAGGGCCGGCACCGTTACCAGCACAGCCGCAGCCGCGATCCGGACCGAAAACCTTGCGTGTCATCACGCCGATCCCCCTATTCTCGGGATCCTCGGGATCAACCCGCGCACTGAGAGTATGTCATTACGCCACGGCAATCTGTGAACGACTTCACAAACGGCGCGATCCCGGCGTTATGCGTCCTCCTCCGATGGCCTGCTCGACAGCCCGTGGCTCGGCCGGACGCTCCCGATTACTTGTTTAAGTATCCCAGGTTCGGATCTCCATTTGCGGGGTTGGAAGAGGCGCGGACTGTTGCATCGGCTCAGCGCGATATTCGGCCCCGATCCAACCACGCGGCTGAAGCCGGACTTCCCAAGCCCGGCTTGAGCCAGCTCAACGCGATCCGATACCGATCGGAGACTTGGGGTCACAGGTCTGTCCACTTCGGCAAGCCTCGCCCGCGTACAAAAAATTCGAAGCACCAGAGGTCGGCAACGGGTCATGACCTACCGTACCCGATGCTCATGAAATCTTCCGCTATGCTATCCCGAAGCCGCCGTCGGGCAAGCGCGCCGTACAGCGTCAGCCAAGTCTGCGCCTGGCTAAATTTTGCCCACACCATCCCCCGTTTCCCAACGGTTGAAATGCGGCGGTAAGCCGACTTTTTCGAGACCAAAGGCAGGGGCGCCGCGCCTCGCGCAGTTATGTGCGGAGTTCTGCAAATTGGTCACGGCGGCGGATGTGGTTGGGTCTGTGGTCGATGCGGAGTGTTGTCCATCAGGCCTTTGATCAATCTGCGTCGCGGGTGCGGTGGTCTTGCGCGTCCGACATGTGCGGCGGGCTATAGCCCGCCGGCTTGGACGATGAAGGCTTCGACCGTGTCGAGACCGGCTCCGGTGCGCAGGTTGGTGAAGACGAACGGGCGGGTGCCGCGCATTTTGCGGGCGTCACGGTCCATCACCTCCAGGCTCGCCCCGACCAGCGGCGCGAGATCCGTCTTGTTGATCACCAGGAGATCGGAGCGGGTGATGCCGGGCCCGCCCTTGCGCGGGATCTTGTCGCCGGCGGAGACGTCGATGACGTAAACGGTGACGTCGGCGAGCTCCGGCGAGAAGGTGGCGGCCAGGTTGTCGCCGCCCGATTCGATGAACACGATCTCCAGGTCGGGAAACCGGGCGGTCATCTGGTCGACCGCGGCGAGATTGATCGACGCATCCTCGCGGATCGCGGTGTGCGGACAGCCGCCGGTCTCCACCCCCAGAATTCGATCCGGCGTCAGCGCGCCCGATCGGGTCAGGAACTCGGCATCCTCCCGGGTATAGATGTCGTTGGTGATGGCGGCGATGCGATAGCGGTCGCGCAACCGCTTGCACAGGCCGTCGAGAAGGGCGGTCTTGCCGGAACCCACCGGCCCGCCGACACCCACTCTCAGGGGAGACGTCATGAGCGGAACAGCCTCGTGTACTGGGTCTCGTGTTGCATGGAGGTCCAATCGACCATGAAGGTTGCGGTGCCGATGTCGTCCAGATCGCCGTCGAGGGCACGGTCGGCCGCCGCCCCGACCGGTTCTTCGAGCGCGGCGATCGCCCGCAGACCATCGCTCTGGCCGAGCGGCACCAGCCGAACCCCCGCGGAAACCAGATTGGCCGCGAAACCGTGCAGGTACCCGGTCACCGCGGGTCGCCGCGGAACCCCGGCCAGCGCCGCGGCGACGCCGACCGCTACCGGGTAAGTGGGCGCGCGGTCCATGTCCTCCAGCGTCCGCACCCAGTCGTCGAGGCGTGGATGCGGCCAGGCACCGCGGACCGCATCGAGGAACGCCTTGCCCTGGGCCCGGCTCTCCACCGCGGTCTCGGCACTGCCGCGAAACACTTCCGCGATCTCGGTCACCCGGGACAGCGCATCGGCGTCGTCCGCGACGACCGCCGACCAGGCGGCACCGACGAACACGCCGTCGACCCGGCCGGACCCGTAGAGCAGGATGCCGGCGATCCATCGGCCGAGGGACTCGCGATCGCCGACCAGGCCGGCCTCGACCGCGTACTCGATCCCGTGGGAGTAGGTGTAGCCGCCGACCGGAAACCCCGGTGACAGCCAAGTCATCAGCCGGTAGAGCGCCGGATCGGAGATCGGGGTTCCGTCAGTGGTCATGCCCGTGTCCGTCGCCGGCGTAGGCGCCGGGTTCCGGGGAGAAGGGCGCCAGACGGCGGCTGACGAAGGCGCCGAGGCCCTCCAACATCGCCACCAGAACATGATCGTCGCGGATCCTGAGGGTGCCGTCATCGAGAACCTGCACCGGCGTATGCCGGTTGCCGATATGCCACGCCAGCCGCGCCGTCTCCGCGGCGGTCTCGGCGCGGACGTCGGCGACCGGCTCGGCGGCGGCACGCACCCGGATAACACCGTTGCCGTCCAACGCCAGCCCGTCACCGTCGGCGAGGATCACCGTCCTGGCCAGGTCGAGCAGAAACGGCTTGCCGGTGTCGTCGGTCATCCGGAAGCGGCGGCGATGACGCTGATCGAAGGCGAGCGTCACCTCGCCGACCGCCGCATCGGCGGGCCAGTTCCCGGCAGACAGAACGGCGGTGGCGCGGCGCATGGTCAAAAAAGAAAGTAGCGTTGGGCCATGGCAAGCTCCCTCGCCGGCTCGCAGGTCAAGAGCTCGCCGTCGGCGCGGACCTCGTAGGTTTCCGGGTCCACCTCGATCGTCGGCGTCGCGCCGTTGAGAACCATGTCCTTCTTGGCGATCCCGCGGGTGCCCGCGACGGCGACCAGCGTCTTGGCGAGACCGAGGCCCCGGTCGATGCTGTCGTCGAGGGCCGCCTTGGAGACGAAGGTCACCGAGCTCATCGTCATCGACCGGCCGAAGGCGCCGAACATCGGCCGGTAGTGGACCGGCTGCGGCGTCGGGATCGAGGCGTTGGGATCGCCCATGGCGGCGGCGGCGATGGTCCCGCACTTGAGCACCAGGTCGGGCTTGACGCCGAAGAACATCGGCTTCCACAGCACCAGATCGGCGAGCTTGCCGACCTCCACCGAGCCGACGTGCGAAGCGATGCCGTGGGTCAGCGCCGGGTTGATGGTGTACTTGGCGACGTAGCGCTTGATCCGGTGGTTGTCGTTGCCGGGCTTTTCCTCGGGCAGAGGCCCGCGCTGCTTCCTCATCTTGTCGGCGGTCTGCCAGGTGCGGATGATCACCTCGCCGACCCGTCCCATCGCCTGGCTGTCGGAGGCGATCATGCTGAACGCGCCGAGATCGTGGAGGATGTCCTCGGCGGCGATGGTTTCCCGCCGGATCCGGCTCTCGGCGAACGCCACGTCCTCGGGGATCCTGGGATCCAGGTGATGGCAGACCATCAGCATGTCCAGGTGCTCGTCGAGGGTGTTCACCGTGTACGGCCGGGTCGGGTTGGTCGACGACGGCAGCACGTTGGCCTGGCCGCAGACCTTGATGATGTCGGGAGCGTGGCCACCGCCGGCGCCCTCGGTGTGGAAGGCGTGGATGGTGCGGCCCTTGAACGCGGCGATGGTGTTCTCGACGAAGCCGGATTCGTTGAGGGTATCGGTGTGGATCGCCACCTGCACGTCGGTCTGCTCGGCGACGGAAAGGCAGGTGTCGATGGCGGACGGCGTCGTCCCCCAGTCCTCGTGGAGCTTGAGCCCGCAGGCGCCGGCGACCACCTGCTCGATCAGCGCCTCCGGCCGCGAGGCGTTGCCCTTGCCGAAGAAACCCAGGTTCATCGGCAACCCCTCCGCCGCCTGCAGCATCCGGCCGATGTGCCAGGCGCCCGGCGTGCAGGTGGTGGCGTTGGTGCCGTCGGCCGGCCCGGTGCCGCCGCCGAGCATGGTGGTGATCCCCGAATAGAGGGCGTCCTCGACCTGTTGCGGACAGATCCAATGAATATGCGCGTCGATGCCGCCGGCGGTGAGGATCCGGCCCTCGCCGGCGATGGCTTCGGTGCCCGGCCCGATGACGATATCGACGCCGGGCTGGATATCCGGATTGCCGGCCTTGCCGATGGCGGCGATGCGGCCGTCCCTGATGCCGACGTCGGCCTTGACGATGCCCCAGTGGTCGACGATCAGCGCGTTGGTGATGACGGTGTCGACGGCGCCCTCGGCGCGGCCGACCTGGGACTGGCCCATGCCGTCGCGGATCACCTTGCCGCCGCCGAACTTGACCTCCTCGCCATAGGTCGTGCGGTCCTCCTCGACCTCGAGAATCAGGTCGGTATCGGCGAGGCGGACCCGGTCACCGGTGGTCGGGCCGAACATCTGGGCGTAGCCGGCCCGGTCGATGGTATAGGCCATGGCTCAGTCCTCCAGCGGTCCGGCGATCAGGGCGTTGAAACCGTGCACGACCCGATGGCCGGCATACGCCACCAGCGTCACCTCACGGGTCTGCCCCGGCTCGAACCGCACGGCGGTGCCGGCGGGAATGTCGAGACGGCAACCGCGGGCCTTGTCGCGGTCGAACGCCAGCGCCGCGTTGGTCTCGAAGAAATGGTAGTGCGAGCCCACCTGCACCGGCCGGTCGCCGGTGTTGGCGACGCTCAGGGTGACGGTATCACGGCCGGCGTTGAGGGTGATCTCGCCCTCGGCCGGAAAAATTTCTCCGGGGATCATCATCGCGCTCCCTTATGCCTCAACGAACGGGGTTGTGGACGGTGACCAGCTTGGTGCCGTCGGGAAAGGTGGCCTCCACCTGGATCTCGTGGATCATCTCGGCAATCCCTTCCATCACCTGACCGCGGCCGATCACGGTCGCGCCGTCGCGCATCAACTCGGCGACCGACTTGCCGTCGCGGGCGCCCTCGACGACGAAGTCGGAGATCAGCGCCACCGCTTCCGGGTAGTTCAGCTTGACGCCACGGGCGAGGCGCCTGCGCGCCACCTCGGCGGCCATGGCGACCAGCAACTTGTCCTTTTCCCTCGGCGAAAGGTTCACCGTGTTTCCTCCCCTTGCTTCAAACCGACCAGACGCGGGGCAGCGCGGCGCGCAAGCCCCCGACATGGTGCCGGAAGGCGGCCCAGAACGCCCCGTACGCGGTGCGCAGTCTCAGACCATCGTGCCCCAGCCAGCGCACCACCAGCACCCCACCGACGACGGTGGCCGCCGCCTTCACGTCCCCGCCAATGTACTCGCGGATCTGCTCACGGGCCAGATCGAGCCTGGCTCCGCTGTCATCCGCGGCATAGATCATCGTCGCCGTCGCCTTTGCCCCGGCAAAGCAGGCGGCAGAGGACAGCGGCGCCGCCAGATCTCCTTCCATATGGAGCGCATCCATCCACTCCAGACGGCCGCCGCGGCGGACCTCCCAGGCGTCGCGGACCAGCCCCCGGCTCAGGGTCTCGCCGCTGGCGGTGCGGCCGAATACCAGCATCTCGCCGGCCATCACCCGGGCAGTCGGCGCGACATCGAGCAGCGTCGTCCGCCGCAGGCGTGCGCCCTCGAACAGGATGGTCTCCTGCGGCAGCCATTCCAGCCAGCTGCCGGGTTCGGCGGTCAATCGCACCCGGATCCGGCAGTCGGCGCCGAGCGACCGATAGACCTTTTCCGCCGCCTGGGCGGTGACGACGGCCGCGGCGCCGTCGTCGACGGCGACATCGAGGTCGAGCCGGTCTCCGCCGACGAGCCCGCCGGTGGTCGTCACCGCCACCGCCGTCGGCACCCCTTGGTCCAACGCTTGCGGAAACAGCACCCGCAACGGCGCCCGCTGGTAGAGATCGGCGAGACGGGTATCGACACCGCTCCGCGCAAATCTCAGAATTGCGACACCGTGGACGCTCGCGGCCTCGGTTTCGTCAGACCGCGATACGACCACGCACATCGGCCTCTTCCATGTCGCTGCCGCGGCCGGAGGCGACGATCTCGCCGCGATCCATCACCGCGTAGGTGTCGGCCAGTTGCTGGGCGAAATCGAAATACTGCTCGACCAGCAGAATCGCCATGTCGCCCCGCTCCACCAGCCGGCGGATGACGTGCTCGATGTCCTTGATGATCGACGGCTGGATCCCCTCGGTGGGCTCGTCGAGGATGAGCAGGCGCGGCCGGGTGACCAGCGCCCGGGCGATCGCCAATTGCTGCTGCTGACCGCCGGAGAGATCGCCGCCGCGGCGGCCGAGCATGTCGCGAAGGACCGGAAACAGATCGAAGATCTCGTCGGGGACGTGGCGGAGGCTGCGCGGCAACGCGGCGAAACCGGTTCTCAGGTTTTCCTCGACCGTCAGCAACGGGAAGATCTCCCGCCCCTGGGGAACGAAGGCGATGCCGCGGGCGGCACGCTCGTAGGGAGGCAGCGAGGTGATGTCTTCGTCCTCCCAGACGATTTTTCCCTGCTTGACCGGATGCTGGCCGGCGATGGCGCGGAGCAGGCTGGTCTTGCCGACCCCATTGCGCCCGAGCACGCAGGAGACCGCCGCCTTTTCCGCGGTGATGCCGACCCCGCGCAGGGCTTGGCTGGCGCCATAGAACAGGTCGATGTTCTCAACACTCAGCATAATACCGACGCTCACTGATAGTGACCCATTGTGATCGTGTTTCCAACCCGCTCGGCAGGAGCGGATGCGAGGGCGATGCAGCCCCATCGTCGAGCGTTCGCGACGCACCGAGCGGGCTGGAAACACGACCCGCAGGGCGCCCTTTCGGGGCTTCCGGACGGCGTCCTGCGCCGTTCATGATGCGCACGCATCACCTCGCGACCCACTCCTGGCCGGAAGTCCCGACAGGGCGTCACAAGGGGTCACTATCAGTGAGCGTCGGTATAAGTCAGCGCCCAAGGTAGACCTCGATGACCTGCTGGTTGTTCTGGACGGTGTCCAGCGATCCTTCGGCCAGGACCGAGCCCTCGTGGAGCACGGTGACGTGGGTGTCGAGCGCGCGAATGAAGGTCATGTCGTGCTCGACCACGACCACCGAGTGGGATCGGGCGATCTCCTTCAGAAGCGCGGCCGTCTGTTCCGTCTCGGCGTCGGTCATCCCGGCAGCGGGCTCGTCGACCAGCAGCAACTCGGGATCCTGCATCAGCAGCATGCCGATTTCCAGCCATTGCTTCTGGCCATGGGAGAGATTGCCGGCGAGGCGGTGCCGGTCGGCGGTCAGCGACACCGTTTCCAGCACGTGGTCGATCCGCGCTTTCTGCTCCCCGGTCAGGCGGAAGATCAGCGAGGCGAAGACGTTGCGGTTGCCGGCGAGCGCCAGCTCCAGGTTGTCGTAGACGGTGTGGCTCTCGAACACCGTCGGTTTCTGGAACTTGCGGCCGATGCCGAGGTTGGCGATCTGGGCCTCGTCGAGCTTGGTCAGGTCGGTGCCGCCGTTGAAGAACACCTCGCCCAAGTCGGGCCGGGTCTTGCCGGTGATGACGTCCATCATCGTCGTCTTGCCGGCGCCGTTGGGACCGATGATCGCCCTGAGCTCGCCGGCGATGATGTACAGGCTCAGGTTGTTCAGGGCCTTGAAACCATCGAAGCTGACGCTGACCCCGTCGAGGTACAGAAGGGTATCGTGGGTTTCCGGCTTGGCGTGAACGTGGGTCATCCTGGCGAAACCCTTCGTCTTGCGCCCGCGGCGACGCGGCCCTTGCCGATGATCGCGTTGACGCTGCCGATGATGCCCTTCGGCATGAACAGGGTGACGCCGATGAACAGGCCACCGAGCGCGAACAGCCAGACTTCCGGCAGAGCGCTGGTCAGGTAACTCTTGAAATAGTTCACCAGCAACGCGCCGAGAATGGCGCCGTGGAGGGTGCCGCGGCCGCCGACGGCGACCCAGATGACGATCTCGATGGAGTTGGCCGGAGCGAATTCGCCGGGATTGATGATCCCCACCTGCGGCACATAAAGGGCGCCGGCGACGCCGGCGATCACCGCCGAGACGACGAACACGAACAGCTTGTAGTTCTCGACCCGGTAACCGAGAAAGCGGGTCCGGCTTTCGGCGTCGCGGATTCCGATCAGCACTCGCCCGAGCCGCGACGATACGATAACGCGGCAGACGAGATAGCCGCAGACCAGCGCCAGCGCCGTGGCAACGAACAGACCGACGCGGGTCGCGTCGGACTGGATGTTGAAGCCGAGAATGTCTTTGAAGTCGGTCAGGCCGTTGTTGCCGCCGAAACCCATGTCGTTGCGGAAGAAAGCGAGCATCAGGGCGAAGGTCATCGCCTGGGTGATGATCGAGAGATAGACGCCACTGACGCGCGAACGGAACGCAAACCAGCCGAACGCGAACGCGAGCAGCCCGGGCACCGCGACCACCATCAGCGCCGCGAAGGGGAAATGATCGAACCCGTACCAGTACCAGGGCAGTTCCTTCCAATTGAGGAACACCATGAAGTCCGGCAGGGTGGCGTTGCCGTACACGCCACGCGCGCCGATCTCGCGCAGCAGGTACATGCCCACCGCGTAGCCGCCGAGCGCGAAGAAGGCGCCGTGGCCGAGGCTGAGGATGCCGCAGAATCCCCATATCAAATCGACGCTGAGCGCCAGCAATCCGTAGCACAGGTACTTGCCCATCAGACTGACCAGATATGTGGGAACATGGAACGCCGACCCCGCCGGCACCACCAGGTTCAGCACCGGCACCAGCACCGCCGCGCCCATGACGAGGACCAGGGTGATCAGTGCCCCGGGGCTGCCGGCGACGAGGCGGGCGAGCGGACCTGGACCGTGAGTCATCTCAGACCTCCACGGCCCGCCCCTTGAGCGCGAACAGCCCGCGGGGACGTTTCTGGATGAACAGGATGATTGCAACGAGCACCAGGATCTTACCGAGAACCGCGCCAGCGTAGGGCTCGAGAAACTTGTTCACAATGCCGAGGCTGAAGGCGCCGACGAGCGTGCCCCAAAGATTGCCGACACCCCCAAACACCACGACCATGAACGAGTCGATGATGTAGGACTGGCCGAGGTTCGGGCTGACATTGTCGATCTGGCTGAGGGCGACGCCGGCGACGCCGGCAGTGCCGGATCCGAGGCCGAAGGTGAGGGCGTCAATCCACCCGGTGCGGATGCCCATCGAGCCGGCCATCCGCCGGTTCTGGGTTACCGCCCGCATGCACAAGCCGAAGTTGGTCCAACGGGTGATCCCGGCCATCAAGCCCAGCACGACGAGACTGAAAACGATGATCCACAGCCGGTTGTTGGTGATCACGAGATGGCCGACGTTGAAAGCGCCGGCCATCCACGACGGGGTACCGACGTCCTGGTTGGTCGGACCGAAGACGGAGCGCACCAGTTGCTGCAGCACCAGGCTGAGTCCCCAAGTGGCGAGCAGGGTCTCGAGGGGGCGGCCATAAAGGAAGCGAACGATGCCGCGCTCGATACCGATGCCGAACAACCCGGTGACCAGAAACGCCGCCGGCACCGAAAACAACAATGCGTATTCACTGGCGCCCGGGAGATAGGAGTCGACCGCCTGCTGGACGACGAATGTCGTGTAGGCGCCAAGCATCACCATTTCGCCGTGAGCCATGTTGATGACGCCCATCACGCCGAAAGTGATGGCGAGGCCCATCGCGGCCAGCAGCAGGACCGAGCCAAGCGACAAACCGTACCAGGCGTTTTGCAACGCGTTCCAGATCTCCATCTCGCGTTCGACGTACGCGATCGCCGAGGCCGCAGCCGTCTTCAGGGCCGACGGAGCGTCGGCGGGCAACGTTCGAAGGACCGCCATCGCCTGGTCTCCACCGCGGTCGGCAAGCACGTCGACGGCGGCCATGCGGTCGGCCTCCGGGGCGCTCGCATCATTGACGATGATGGCGGCGCGCGCCTGTTCGAGGGCGAGCTTGATGTCCGGGTTGGTCTCCTTGGTCAGTGCCGTCTCGACAGCCGGAAGCGCGCTCTGGTCGCGCGATCGAAATACCGTTTCCGCCGCACGAAGCCGCCTGTCGGGGTCCTTCGCATGCAAGCTCAACGTGCCGAGAGCGGCGTTGATGGTCCCGCGCACGAAGTTGTTGACCCTAACCTTCTTCAGGCCGGCCGGCTTGGCACCGATAACCGGGGCGCCGCTGGCAGCGTCGGTCAACGTGCCGGAAGGATCCTCAATGAAGACCTTGCGGTCCGATTTGGTGAACAGCAGCCTTCCGTCGCGGAGCGCCTCGATGATCGTGGCGGCCCGCTCATCTCCGCTTGCCGCGACGGCGCTCACCGCCTCGGCGCTAGTAACGTAGCTGTTCGCGGCGAAACCGGAGATCGCTTCGGCGAGGTCGTCCGCGGTCGCGGGCAGGCTTGCGCCGGCGAGTGCGAGGAGGGTGACGACGAGGAGGAACAATGGTTTCATCTTGGTCCACGGCGGGCATGCAAGCCGCCGCGATCGAGCGGGAGACGACGGCGCCTCTCTCTCGACCACGCGCAGCACGTTCAGAGACCTATTTGGCGCTCTGACCACCACATTTCCCTGTCTTGACGTTGAAGTTGCCGCAAGCGAGCGGGGCCCGCCAATCGGCGATCAGATCCCGGGAGCCGGGAAGATAGTTTGACCAAGCATCGCCGACGACGGTGCCGGGCGTTTCCCAAACGACGTTGAACTGCCCGTCGTCCTCGATTTCGCCGATCAGCACCGGTTTGGTGATGTGGTGGTTCGGCATCATCGCGGCATAGCCGCCGGTGAGGTTCGGCACGGTGACGCCGACCATCGCGTCGATCACCTTGTCGGGCTCGGTGCTGCCGGCCTTCTCGACCGCCTTCACCCACATGTTGAAGCCGATGTAGTGTGCCTCCATCGGATCGTTGGTAACCCGCTTGTCGTTGTTGATGAACGCGTGCCATTGCTCGATGAACGCTTCGTTCTCCGGCGTATCCACCGATTCGAAGTAGTTCCAGGCGGCGAGGTGGCCGACCAGCGGCTTGGTGTCGATGCCGGCGAGTTCCTCCTCGCCAACCGAGAACGCGACGACCGGAATGTCGGTCGCCTTGAGGCCCTGGTTCGCCAGTTCCTTGTAGAACGGCACGTTGGCGTCGCCGTTGATGGTCGAGACCACCGCCGTCTTCTTACCGGCGGAGCCGAAGGCCTTGATCTTGGAGACCTCGGTCTGCCAATCGGAGAATCCGAACGGGGTGTAGTTGATCATAATGTCCTCGTCCTTGACCCCTTTCGACTTGAGGAAGGCTTCGAGGATCTTGTTGGTCGTGCGCGGATAGACGTAGTCGGTCCCTTCGAGGACCCAGCGCTTCACCGAACCGCCTTCCTCGCTCATCAGGTACTCGACCGCGGGAATGGCCTGCTGGTTGGGCGCCGCGCCGGTATAGAAGACGTTGCGCGAGCTCTCCTCGCCCTCGTATTGGACGGGATAGAACAGCATGCTGTCGAGTTCCTCGAACACCGGCAGCACCGATTTGCGCGACACCGAGGTCCAGCAGCCGAACACAACGTCGACCTTGTCCTTCTCGATCAGCTCGCGCGCCTTCTCGGCGAACAGCGGCCAGTTCGACGCCGGATCGACGACCACCGCCTCCAGCTTCTTGCCGAGCAGGCCACCTTTCTTGTTCTGCTCGTCGATCAGCATCAGCATGACGTCCTTCAGCGTCGTCTCGCTGATCGCCATCGTGCCCGACAGCGAGTGTAGAATTCCGACCTTGATGGTCTCTTCCGCTTTGGCGACCCACGACGGCAACGTGATCGCCGCCGCCATGGCCAGAGCGGCCGCTCCCCGAATGAATGCACGCATGATTTTCTTCTCCTCACGCAGCCGTTGAAACTGTCCCTGTTCAGCAACAGGCGTGCCAACTTCGACCTCCAGCGTGAGAAGCGCTTGTTACGTTGTTGTTCCAAAGGGATTCCTGAAAACTCGGCTTGCCAACACGCTTACATAACCGCATCAGCATTTCGCGCACTACGATGGGCCGACGAAATAGGAGTGCCCGTTATTTAATCAATTTGAAAAAATGCTGTAGAAATGGGCAGACGCTTACGTAGTCACGCAGCAACCGCATCTCACCGTCGCCGTCGAGACCGTCGACGCCAACAACCTAACGCAAACCCTGGGTCGCATCACTTCGCAGCGACCGCGCGCACGTTGCGCGTCAGCCTTTCCTGCGTATCAAAACTACGGGCGCATTGCGGGCGCTCGATCAGGCGCCATAGGAAAAGCGCGGCAACCTTGTGTCCGGTCTTGGCGGTAGGTCGTATGACCGGTCCTACCGCCGCCATTCCCACGGCGGCACGAACTCGCCCCGCCACAGTCCCCGCCTTGCAGCTCTGGCCTCGTCTTCCTCGTCGACATAGTCGCTGGCGTATCGGCGGTCGGCCAGGGCCCAGCCCTTGCGGACCATCAGGGCGGCGAGGTCGTAGGGGCCGATGGTGCAGACGGCGATCAGGTGCCCGGCCTGGTCCCGGTTGTCGCCCTTGCAGGTGACCCAGTGGTAGGCGGTCTCGAACACCAGAGCATACATCGCTTCCTGGCCACAGGGCCATTCCGCCCCGTCGGCGGTGCAGGTCTGGTCCGGCGCGGGGGCGGCGATCCCGTAAAGGCGGATCCGCTCGCCGGCGATGTCCAGGGTGTTGCCGTCGATCACTTGCGGTTTGCCGGTCACGTCGGCGCGGGCGGGCGCGGCGACGAGCGCGACAAGCACGGCGATGCAGAAGGCGACATGTGTGACTTGGCGGTTCATCCAAAATCCAATCTCGTTGGTGTGCGAATGTAGCGCTAACCAGGGGCGGTCCACCCCATCAAAATGGAACCCGTGAAGGTTCCGGGCGTAAAGCGCCGGTAAAAGGAATAAAAACCTTGACATAGCTTTTATTTCCGATTATCATCCGCTTCACCTCGCCGCCATCGGACGCGGCGGGGTTTGCGCATTCACGGCGACCGCGACTTGACTGACCCCCTACACCACCTCAACCTGGCACAAAGCCGGCTCAAGCTGGCGCAGGTCGGCCTCAAGCTGGCGCTCAAGAGCCTGGACGAGGTGCAACTGGGCCTGGAGTTGCGCAACCGGATGATCGAACCGGTAGCGCGCCCGGCCGCCAACGACAACCGGAAGCCTCCGTCCCGCTCCCCGCTCCTGGGAGCGTGACCCCTCCTCCGCCTTCCCTGTATAACAGTCTTCACAACGATAAAAATCGACGGGGAGCGGGGCGATGAACGATGGCATGAACGCCGGCGGCTGGCAGTTCTGGATCGACCGCGGCGGCACTTTCACCGACGTTGTCGCCAAACGGCCGGACGGCACCATCGAGACCCGCAAGCTGTTGTCGCAGAACCCCGAGCGCTACCGGGACGCGGCGATCCAGGGCATCCGCGACAGCCTCGGCCTGAAACCCGGCGAGCGCATCCCCTCGGAGGCGATCCGGGCGGTCAAGATGGGCACCACCGTCGCCACCAACGCGCTGCTCGAACGCCGGGGCGACCGCACCGTGCTGGCGATCACCCGCGGCTTCGGCGACGCGCTGCGCATCGGCTACCAGAACCGGCCGAAGCTGTTCGACCGCCGCATCGTCTTGCCCGAGCTGCTCTACGAGCGGGTGGTCGAGGTCGACGAGCGGATCGACGCCGGCGGCACCGTGCTGACACCCCTGGACGAGGACGGCGCCCGCGCCGGCCTGCAGGCGGCGTACGACGACGGCATCCGCTCGGTCGCCATCGTCTTCATGCACGGCTACCGCCATGTCGCCCACGAGCGGCGGGTGGCGGAGATCGCCCGCGAGATCGGCTTCACCCAGGTCTCGACGTCGCATCAGACCAGCCCGCTGATGAAGCTGGTGTCGCGCGGCGACACAACCGTCGTCGACGCCTATCTGTCGCCGATCCTGCGCCGTTACGTCGACGGCGTCGCCGAGGAGCTGGGCGACGTCCGGCTGATGTTCATGCAGTCCAACGGCGGGCTCACCGACGCGCGGCTGTTCCAGGGCAAGGACAGCATCCTGTCGGGACCGGCGGGAGGCGTCGTCGGCATGGTGCGGACCGCCGAGATCGCCGGCTTCGGCCAGGTCATCGGCTTCGACATGGGCGGCACCTCCACCGACGTCTCCCACTACGACGGCGAGTACGAACGCGCCTTCGAGACCCAGGTCGCCGGGCGTGCGGATGCGGGCGCCGATGATGCGCATCCACACCGTCGCCGCCGGCGGCGGCTCGATCCTCCATTTCGATGGCGCCCGGTTCAGGGTCGGTCCCGAGTTCGCCGGCGCCGATCCCGGCCCGGCCTGCTACCGCCGCGGCGGGCCGCTGGCGGTGACCGACTGCAATGTCATGCTCGGCCGCATCCAGCCCCGGTTCTTCCCCAAGGTGTTCGGACCGGACGCCGACCAGCCGCTCGACGGCGACGTGGTCGAGCGGCGGTTCGCCGCCTTGGCCTCCGAGATCGCCGCCGCCGCCGGCGAGCGGAAGACGCCCGAGCAGGTGGCCGAGGGGTTCCTCACGATCGCCGTCGAGAACATGGCCAACGCGATCAAGCAGATCTCGGTGCAGCGCGGCTACGACGTCACCGAATACACGCTGAACTGCTTCGGCGGCGCCGCCGGCCAGCACGCCTGCATGGTCGCCGATTCCCTCGGCATGACCACGGTGCTGGTCCACCCCTACGCCGGGGTGCTGTCGGCCTACGGCATGGGGTTGGCGGATATCCGGGCAATGCGCGAGCAATCGGTCGAGTTGACGCTCGAGCCCGCGGTGCTCGACGACCTCGCCGCCCGGCTCGACGCCCTCGGGTCCGATGCGCGGGGCGAGATCGAGGGTCAGGGGGTCGAGGCCGGCAATATCACCGTGCTCGCCAAGGCCCATCTCCGCTACCAGGGCACCGATACCGCGCTGATCGTCCCGTTCGCCGGTCCGGACGAGATGACCGCGGCGTTCGCGGACCTGCACACCCAGCGTTTCGGCTTCACCATGCCGGGGCGCAAGCTGATCGTCGAGGCGATCTCGGCGGAGGCGATCGGGGTGACCGAGAAGACCATCGACCCGGAACGCGAGACGCCGGCGGACCGGAAGGCGCCGGCGGCCCTGGACACCGTCGAGAGCGTGTTCGGCGGCGCCCGGCAGCCGACGCCGGTCTACGACCGCGACGACCTCGCCCCCGGCGACGCCATCGACGGCCCGGCGATCGTCGTCGACGCCAACGCGACGACGGTGGTCGAGCCCGGCTGGCGCGCCGAGACCACGGTCCGCGACCACTTGATCCTCCGCCGGGTGGTCGAGCGGCCGAAGGCCGAGGCGGTGGGCACCCGCGCCGATCCGGTGATGCTCGAAGTGTTCAACAACCTGTTCATGTCGATCGCCGAGCAGATGGGGGCGACGCTGGCCAACACCGCCTACTCGGTCAACATCAAGGAACGGCTGGACTTCTCCTGCGCGGTGTTCGACCGCGACGGCCGCCTGATCGCCAACGCGCCGCACATGCCGGTGCATCTCGGCTCCATGGGCGAGAGCATCGAGACGGTGATCCGCGAGCGCCGGGGCACGATGAAGCCGGGCGACGTCTACGTCCTCAACGCCCCCTACAACGGCGGCACCCATCTCCCCGACATCACCGTGATCACCCCGGTGTTCGACGCCGGCGGCAGCGAGATCCTGTTCTTCGTCGGCTCGCGCGGCCACCACGCCGACATCGGCGGCATCACCCCCGGTTCGATGCCGCCCGACAGCCACACGGTCGACGAGGAAGGGGTGCTGATCGACAACCAGCTGCTTGGTCGAGGGTGGCCGGTTCCGCGAGGCGGAGATGACGGCGCTGCTGACCGGCGGCCGGTGGCCGGCGCGCAACCCGGAGCAGAACCTGGCCGACCTCCGCGCCCAGATCGCCGCCACCGAGAAGGGGGTGCAGGAGCTGCGCAAGATGGTCGACCACTTCGGCCTGGAGGTGGTGTGGGCGTACATGGGCCACGTCCAGGACAACGCCGAGGAGCAGGTCCGCCGCGTCCTCGACGTGCTCAAGGACGGAAGCTTTTCATACGAGATGGACGACGGCTCGGTGATCCGGGTGGCGATCTCCATCGACGGCGGCGAGCGCACCGCGACCATCGATTTCACCGGCACGTCTGCGCAGCGCGACAACAACTTCAACGCCCCCTCGGCGGTGTGCAAGGCGGCGGTGCTGTACGTGTTCCGCACCCTGGTCGACGACGACATCCCGCTCAACGCCGGCTGCCTGAAGCCGCTCCGCATCGTCAACCCGGAGGGCTCGATGCTCAACCCGCGTTATCCGGCGGCGGTGGTCGCCGGCAACGTCGAGACCTCCCAGTGCATCACCGACACCCTCTACGGCGCCCTCGGAACCATGGCGGCGGCGCAGGGGACGATGAACAACTTCACCTTCGGCAACGACCGCCACCAGTACTACGAGACGATCTGCGGCGGCTCCGGCGCCGGCCCCGACTTCGACGGCACCGACGCGGTCCACACCCACATGACCAACTCGCGGCTGACCGATCCCGAGGTGCTGGAGTGGCGGTTCCCGGTGCTGGTCCGCGACTTCTCGATCCGCCGCGGCTCGGGCGGCCGCGGCCGCCACCGCGGCGGCGACGGCGTCGTCAGGCGGATCCAGTTTCTCGAACCGATGACCGCGGCGATCCTCTCCGGCCACCGGCGGATCCCGCCTTACGGGCTCGCCGGCGGCGGCCCGGGACGGCCCGGGCGCAACGCCGTCGA
The DNA here is from genome assembly GCA_963772635.1 of uncultured Alphaproteobacteria bacterium. Lineage (GTDB taxonomy): Bacteria > Pseudomonadota > Alphaproteobacteria > Rhodospirillales > Defluviicoccaceae > JAUXFS01. The sequence goes on along the minus strand of CAVYYK010000041.1, from coordinate 35,202 downwards.
GCGTGCCGACGGCCGCGTCGAGGAACTGGCCGGCACCGACCGTACCGAGATGGCCGAGGGTGATGTCTTTGTCATCGAAACCCCCGGCGGCGGAGGCTACGGCACGCCCGATTCGGGTTGAGGCGACCGGCGGACCGGCGGCGCGCGCCCACCCTGCTATCCGCTGTTGCCGAAAAGCAACAATCATAAAGATTTAGGCGGCGCGCCACGACGGCACTTGACCGGTGACGCCGGGGCTTGAGAATGCCAGTATGCCCCAAACGGGCTAGAGCCGGACCCGGGTGTGATCGTCGAGGACCGGGCCGAAGCGAACGGAAACGGTGAAGGGGGCGCATTGAAGATTTGGACGGCGGCCGGCGCAATTCTCCCCCTCGCGCTGTGGTTCGTCGTCGGCGTGCCGGCCTTCGCCCAATCCCTGGAGGAGGAGCTCCAGGGGCTGATCACCGCCAATCCGGAAATCCTCTCCCGCCGCAAGAGCCTGCAATCCACCGTCGAGGGGGTCGACGGGGCGTTCGCCGGTTATCTGCCCAGGGTCGACGCCGTCGGCGAGAACGGCCCCGAATACATCGACAGCCCGCTGTTGCGCCAGACCAACGGACAGGATTGGAACAAGGTCAAGACGGTCGCCGGGATCACCGTCACCCAGAATCTGTTCAACGGGTTCGGCACCCCGTCCGCGGTGAAGACCGCGCGGCTCAACGTCGAGGTCGCCGAGTTCACCCTCGCCGGCACCCGCCAGGACGTGCTGTTCCGCGGCGCCCGCGCCTACATCGACGTGCTGCGCCAGATGCGGCTGATCGAGCTCGCCCGGCTCAACGAGAGCAACATCAAGCTTCAGCTCAACCTGGAGGACGAGCGGGTTCGGCGCGGTGCCGGCATCGCCGTCGACGTGCTCCAGTCCAAGTCGCGCCTGCAGATCGCCAAGGAGCGCCGGATCGCCTTCGAAGGCGCGCTCGAGGACGCCATCGCCCGCTACATCCAGGTGTTCGGCCACGCCCCCGAGTTGCCGCGGATGGCCGAGCCGGTGCCGCCCGAGGCGCTGCTGCCCCAGGACCTGGACGAGGGGCTGAAGATCGCCGACCGCGAGAACCCGCTGATCAACTCCAGCCGCGCCACCGTCGAGGTCGCCCGCGAGCGCCGCCGCTCGGCCCGCGCCGACTACTACCCGACGGTCGACGTGGTCGCCGGCGCCAACTACGAGAACGACGTCGACCTGGTCGAGGGCGAGCGCCGCGCCTACTCGGTGGTGCTCCGCGCCACCTGGAACCTGTTCAACGGCTTCGCCACCCAGGCCGGCGTCGCCCAGGCCGCCTTCGACTACCGGGCCAGCCAGGACAACCACGAGACCGCGATCCGCCGGGTGTTCGAGGAGACCCGTCGCTCCTGGCACGAACTGATGACCGCCCGCCAGCGGGTCGACCTACTGGAGAACGCGGTCAACATCGCCGCCGAGGTTTTGGTCGCCCGCCGCCGGCTGCGCGAGGCCGGCAAGGAGGACCTGCTCAACGTCCTCGACGCCGAGAGCGAGGTCAACAACGCCCGGATCAGCCTCACCGACGCCGCCGCCGACGCCAGGATCGCCGTCTACCGGGTGCTCCAGGGCATCGGCCGCCTCGACGCCGGCCCGCTCAACCTGAAGATCGACTGAGCCCGAGGGGATACTCGGCGCCGAGCGCCGTCGCGGCAGCGATCCGCCCTCACCCTCCCGCTACGCGGGCCCCTCCCTCTCCCGCGATCGGCGGGAGAGGGGAAAAGCCCCGTGTTTCAATACGTTGCTCCCCCTCGCCCCGGCGGGGAGAGGGTCGGGGTGAGGGGGCTGGCGGCCGTCCATGACTTGCCTTCAGCCTTTGTCGCCCCCGGTCTTCCCGGTCCCGGGATGCAGCTTCAGCGATACCGAGTTGATGCAATAGCGGTCTCCGGTCGGCCCGGGGCCGTCGGGGAACACGTGGCCGAGGTGGGCGTCGCAGCGGCTGCAATGGACCTCGGTGCGGACCATGCCGAAACCGAGATCCTGCTCGGTGCCGATCCGCTCGGCCGCCACCGGCGCGGTGAAGCTGGGCCAGCCGCAGTGGGAATCGAACTTGGTCTCCGAGGTGAACAGCGGCTCGCCGCAGCCGGCGCAGACGTAGACCCCCGGCGTCTTGGTGTTCCAGTAGCGCCCGGTGAACGGCCGCTCGGTGCCCTTGCCGCGGCAGACGGCGTAGGCCTCCGGGCCCAGCTGCGCCATCCACTCCTCCTCGCTCTTCTCGACCTTACCCGCCTTGCCGATGCCGTCGCTCTCGTCGCTCACCTCACACCTCCTTGCTCTCAGGCTTGCTCTCCGGTTCACCCCCTTGGAGGTATGCTGCCGCTCGCCGCTGTCAACCCGAACCCGTGCGCCAACCGAAACCGAGATCAAGCAGCTTTCCACCGGGAGTGGGATTGGCGCGGCCATCCAGCGCGCGCTCGATTCGATCCCTTGGGGTTGTCAAAAAAACCACATCAGCCGGAAGGAAGGGCCGAAGCTGTCGTACGTCGATTTTGCTCCGTTCACGGTTGCCGGCGCCGTCCAGTAGTAGCGGCCGCCCAGATCCAGGGTGAGATCATCGCTCGCCTCGAATCGGGCGCCCGCGCCGCCGATCACCAACACCGTCGGCGCCGACGACCCAAATGCGGTGATCACGCTCGGTCCGGCGCCGCCGCCGCCATAAAGCGACCATCGATCGTTCAGCCTGTATTCGGGCCACGCGTTGGCCGTCAGGCCGGCAAGCCAGAAATAGCGACCGTCGGCGGTTGCGTGTCGCTTGTCATTCCTCCCATGCAGAGGGATCCCCTGTCCGATGAGTTGGCCCTCGACGCCGATACGCCACCGATCCGACAGGGAATAGCGCTGACCGATGCCGGCGGCGAAGCTGCCCCCGGCCTCGTCGCCGAACTCCACTTCGTCATTATTGGACCGATCGGGAGAAAAAACGACACCGCCCTCGACGAAAGCATACGGATCAGCGGCAACCGCGGCGATCGGCGTCAGGAGCGCCAAGAGAAAACCGACGACCGCCTTCATCGCCGACCACGTTGCTGATGTGCACAGACGAGGGAGCATACCGGTCATCGCTGTTTATCCTTATCCGCCATGGGGTCGGGGTCGGCGACTTCTGAGATCTGCGGCACGCACGTCTCGCGCCGCTCCACAAAAGAACACATCAGGAACATATGCCCTGGAAAGTCACATGTCAAGGATAATTTTCCGCTCGCCGGACGCTGGTGAACCGGTCGAATTTCGTTTGAGGCTCCAGCCCTCGCCGAGCATGATCTTGCTGGGGGAGCGGGATCCGGCAATGCCGGTTTGCGGAACCGGCCTGTGGGCCTATGATGGCCGCAGCGCCGCCGCTTAGCGAAACGGCGCGCGAAATACGGGCCAAGGGCAGCCGATGGTCACAGGGGGAAACCAAGCGTCGCCGATCACCTTGTTTTATTCCTACGCCCACGCCGACGAGGACCTGCGGCGGGAGCTGGAGAAACACCTGGCGGTGCTGCGCCGCGGCGGGCTGATCGCCGAATGGCACGACCGGATGATCGACGCCGGCGACGACTGGAAAAGCGAGATCGACCGCAACCTGACGACGGCCGACATCGTGCTGTTGCTGGTCAGCGCCGATTTCATCGCGTCGGACTACTGCTGGGGCGAGGAAATGACCAAGGCGCTGGAGCGCCACGAGCGCGGCGAGGCGCAGGTCGTCCCGGTGATCCTGCGATACTGCCGCTGGCAGAGCACGCCGCTCGCCCGGCTGCAGGCGGTTCCCAAGGACGCGAAACCGATAGCGGCCTGGCCCGATCGGGACGAAGCCCTCTACGACGTGGTCGCCGCGATCGAGCGGTCGGTGGAGAAAGCGCGACGAAAGGCCGTCAATCTCCACTGGCGAAACGACTTCCGCGACTGAGTTCCGTGGAGGAAGCCGGTGCAGCAGAGGCCGTCCCAGAAGTCGATGCCGATCCGGCGACGTTGCCGGATCTCGCGGTGTTCCGCGACATCGACCAATCGTGGTGCCCGGAGATGGTGGTGCTGCCGGCGGGCACGTTCATGATGGGCTCGGCCGAGACGGACGAAGAGGGATCGAGACGATGAGAGGCCACAGCACCGGGTGACGATCGGCGCCCGGTTTGCGGTGGGGCGGTATCCGGTGACGTTCGAGGAGTACGACCGGTTCGCCGAGGAGACGGGCGCGACAAGCCCGAAGACGAGGGCTGGGGCCGGGGCCGGCGGCCGGTGATCAACGTCAGTTGGGAGGATGCCAAGGCGTATGTGGAGTGGCTGAGCGGGGAGACGGGCGAGGCCTATCGACTACTCAGTGAGGCGGAGTGGGAGTATGCCTGCCGCGCCGGCACCGAAACCCGCTATTGCTTTGGCGACACGATCACCGCGAAGCAGGCCAACTTCGACGGGAAGGTCGGCAAGACGACGGAAGTTGGGTCGTACCCGGCCAATCCTTGGGGTCTTTACGACATGCACGGCAACGTTTGGGAGTGGGTGGAGGACGTCTGGCACGACAACTATGAGGGAGCGCCCGACGATGGCAGGGCCTGGACCGAGAGAGGCGAGCAGATGGTCGCCGCGTGGTGCGGGGCGGCTCCTGGTTCGGCGCTCCGAGGAACGCCCGTTCCGCCATCCGCAACGGCTACGGCATCGTCAACCGGGTCATCTACACCGGGTTTCGCGTTGCCAGGACCTTTTAGGTCTGGGATCGTTAGCCCTTTACGTCGGGGGTCCAGGGGGCGCGCGTCGATGCTAAAGGGACTGACAACACGCGGGCATTCGCGCCGGCCGGCGTGGGAACTTACCGTTTCTGTTTGGCCGATGCGCCGGGACGGTGAGCAGTTGACGCCGGGCCGCTCACGAGGATGGCAGGAGAACCGTCTTCGGACGCGGTCGCCGCAGTGGAGGTTGCAAAGGTGATCCGCAAACGACGAGCACGAATGGTGAACAAAAAAAAGCTTGCGTTATTCCCCAAATGGGGGATATGCTCTTCCTATCCCGCGAGCACCTATGTTGGACCGGGGGTGTCGAAGGTCCGGTCCATGGTTTTCCTCCTCTAACCGAACTGAAGCCGCCCTCCCCGGGGCGGCTTCTTCGTTGAGGAGCGCTGTCGGCGGGGCGGATTGTCGGCGATCGGATTCGGACGGGATGCCCCCGTTTCGTTCTCGAAAAAGTCCAATCCGAGGACGGCCGGCGGGCGATGGCACCGACGCCGGCCCTGTCGACCGACGCTCGAGGCCAGGTTTTCCGCCGTTTTTCGCTCGATCCGGGACCGGAACGGCCGCGTCGGAAAAAATATGAAAAAAAAGCTTGCGTTATACCCCAAATGGGGAATACCTTGCACTCGATCCCGCGAGTACGAACCCAGGACCGGGGGTTGCGATTTCCGGTCCACTCTGACCTCCTCTTTAGTAAACTCAAGCCGCCCTTCGGGGCGGCTTTTTTATCGGCCCAGAAACACGTGGCAGAACGCAAAAAGGTGTCGTTCAACTTCTCCCTGAGAAAAGTTGAACGACACCTTTTTTAGCGAAGGGAAGAAACGAGAAAGGGCGGTCCGGGGCGCCGTGTCAACCGGGTCGGCGCCCCGGGGCTCGGAACGAGCGTCAGGCCGCCTTTTTCGGGCTTTCGATCCGCTTGGCGCCCTTGCCGGCGATCGTCGCCGGCTCGGACGTGGAGATCTCGATCCGCCGCGGCTTCATCGCTTCCGGCACCTCGCGCACCAGGTCGACGACCAACAGGCCGTTGTGCAGACGGGCGTCGGCTACCTTGACGTGGTCGGCGAGCTGGAACTGCCGCTTGAACGAACGGCCGGCGATGCCGCGATAGAGGTAGGCGGCTTCACCCTCGCCTTCCTTCTTGCGGCCCTCGATCATCAACACGTTCTGGTTCACCTCGAGCGCCAGTTCGTCCTCGCCGAAACCGGCGACGGCGACGGTGATCCGGTACTCGTCCTCGCCGGTCTTCTCGATGTTGTACGGCGGATAGCCGTTGACGCTTTCGGCCTGCTGCACCGAATTCTCGACGAGGCGCATCAGACGGTCGAAACCGACGGACGAACGGAACAGGGGAGAGAAATCGAAATGTGTCATCGCTACACATCCTCCTTGGTCAAGCAATGTGTGTGGCCAACGCGCGGCCGCCCGAAGGCCGACCCGAAGTTGGCGCCGGACCCCAAATGGGCGTCCGACCCTGATGAGGTGGGAGCGATTTCAGCGGTCGTCAAGGGCCGCCGGCAAACTTTCCGGCGCCAGCCGCCGTTGGACCAATGATGGGGCACCACAACGAAAGACGGCGGCTCCGAGGAGCCGCCGCCGTGATTCCGCGCCGAGGCGGAATGGGCTCACGAGCCTTCGTAGCGGAAGGATGCGTGGATCCTGGTGCGGTACTCGACGACCGTGCCGTTCTCAAGCCGCATGTCGCACTGCTCGACTTCCGCGATGCGCAGATCCCTGACGTGCTTGGCGGCCTCTTCGACGGCCACCTTGGCCGCTTCTTCCCATGAGGTCGGGCTGCTGCCGACGAGGCGAATCATTTTGTAGACGCTCATGACGCTTCTCCATTCAGATCTGGTTGTCGTCCGCCAAGACAGTCCCGCCGACCAAGCCGGACGCGACCCGCGTCCAACCCAGGCCCCGGAGGCCTACGGCCGATGCGGAACCCCCCGAGCACGATCTTTTAGTATAAACCTCGCGGCCCGAAAATCCACAAGTTGATGGGGTTTTGTTGCGCGTGCCGGGCGTCGGCGCGGACAGCCCCTAACCGCCCGACAGGTCGGGATTGAGGGTGTAGGTGCCGGTCCAGACGCCCTTGGCCAGCACGTGCCCTGCCATCGCCGCGAGCGCCTCCGGCCCGCCGAAGGTCCCGGTGAGCCCCAGGCTCGCCACATCAAGCGCGTAGACGGTGAAGTGGTAGTGGTGGACGATCTCGTCGTTCCACGGCGGACATGGCCCGTCGTAGCCGCCGTAGTCGCCCTTCATCTCCGCGTCGCCGGCGAACCAGTCGGTGTAGTTGTTGATGCCGCGCACGCCGTAGTCGGTCTTTCCCGCCTTCTTGCCGCCGGGGGTGATCCCCCGGGAATCCTCGCCCGCCACCAGCTCGGTGGTGGCGGCCGGGATGTCGACCAGCACCCAGTGGTAGAAGTCGACCCGCGGCAGATCGGCGGGCACCGTCATCCCCTCCTTGTTGACGTTGTCGGGCTTGGAAGGGACGTCGGGATCGTGGCAGATGATCGCATAGGACCGGGTGCCCGCCGGCGCTCCCGACCAGCGAATCTCCGGGCTGCGGTTGCGGCCCATGGTCACGTGGCCCTCGTCGGCCGGTATGCAGAAGGCATATTCCTCGGGAATCGCGTCGCCGTCGGGCCACGCGTCGATGGTCACCGTGAGTGTCGCCGTCATCTCCCCCTCCTCGTTTCCTGAGCTGCTCCGTTGACTGCCGGCGGCGGTGACCGCCGAGCCCGGAGACACAGGTTAGCACATTCCCGCGGTCCCGCCATACCGGCGGCGGCGGCGATTATCGAGCGCTCAAACCGGCCGCCACTCCCCGGTGTCGAGGAAGCGGTCGATCTGCGCGACGTAGGGGGCGATGGCCAACCCCTGCGCCGCCAGCCAGGCGTCGCTGTAATAGGTCTCGGCGTAGCGGTCGCCGGAGTTGCAGAACAGGGTGACCAGGGAGCCCGCCGTGCCCTGATCCAGCATCTCGGCGACGATCTGCAGCGCCCCGTAGACATTGGTGCCGGTGGAGCCGCCGGGACGCCGCCCCAATCGTTCGGCGACGACGCGCATCGCCGCCAGCGAGGCGGCATCGGGCACCTTGATCATCCGGTCGACGACACCCGGCAGGAACGACCGCTCGAACCGCGGACGGCCGATGCCTTCGATCCGCGAGCCGGATTTCACCGTCAGATCGAGCCTGCCCTGCATGTAGCAGTCGTAGAACACGGAGTTCTCCGGGTCGACGACGCACAGCCGGGTATCGTGGCAGCAGTAGCGGGCGTAGCGGCCGATCGTCGCCGAGGTTCCGCCGGTGCCGGCGCTCATCACCACCCAGCGCGGGATCGGATGGGGCTCCCGGGCCATCTGGGCAAAAATCGATTGGGCGATGTTGTTGTTGCCGCGCCAGTCGGTCGCCCGCTCGGCGTAGGTGAACTGGTCCATGAAGTGGCCGCCGGTCTCCTCGACCAGCCGGTAGGACGCCTCGTGGATCTCGTCCGGCCGCTCGACGAAATGGCAGCGGCCGCCGTAGAACGCGATCGCGGCGATCTTTTCGGCCGACGTGTCCCGCGGCATCACCGCGATGAACGGCAGCTCGAGCAGCCGGGCGAAATAGGCCTCGGAGACGGCGGTCGAGCCCGACGACGCCTCGATCACCGTCGTTCCCTTCTGCACCCAGCCGTTGCAGATGGCATAGAGAAACAGCGACCGCGCCAGGCGGTGCTTGAGGCTGCCGGTGGGATGGGTGGATTCGTCCTTGAGATAGACGTCGACGCCGGCGAGCCTCGGTAGCTCCAGCTTGAACAAATGGGTGTCCGCGGACCGGTTGAAGTCCGCCTCGATCTTGCGCACCGCCTCGTCCGACCAGCCCCGAAGTGTCGTCATCGCCGGCGATGCTCCCCGATCAGCCCTTGCCGCCACTGGAAGGCTCGTCCCGCGCGGGTTTGACGTCGTCGGTCGCGGGCGCGGTACCGCGCAGCGGCACCACCGGGGCGGGAGTGGCCTTGCCGGCGGGCTTGAGCGCGATGAGCGCCTGTTCGAGGCGGTCGATGTCCCTGAGGTGGACGTCTTGCTGGGTGAATGGGATCTCGATGCCGGCCTCGCGGAACGCCTTGTCGACGGCGAAACGCAGTTCGCTGGCGACGATGATCCGTTTCTCGACGTCGCGCAGGTAGGCCCTGACCTCGAAATCGAGGGAGCTGGCGCCGAAGTCGACGAACAACACGTATGGCGCCGGCCACGACATGACGTCGGGAATGGCCTTGGCGCAGGCGAGCAGGATCTCGTGCACCTTCTCGGTGTCCGAGCCGTAGGCGACCCCGACGCGAACCTCGACCCGACCTATCTTGTCCTTGTGGGTCCAGTTCGTCACCGCGCTCGACAACAGTTCCGAGTTGGGCAGGATCACCGACGCCCGTTCGAAGGTGGTGATTTCGGTGGCCCGGACGTTGATTTGCTTGACGTAACCCTGGGTGGCGCCGACGACGACCCAGTCGCCGACCTTGATCGGCCGCTCGATCAGCAAGATCAGGCCGGAGACGAAGTTGTTGACGATGTTCTGCAAACCGAAACCGATACCGACCGAGAGCGCGCCGGCGACGATGGCGATGTTGGAGAGATCGATGCCGAGGACGCCGATCGCCATCAGCACCGCGATCACCACGCCGACATAGCCGGCGCCGACGCTGATCGAGTTGCGAACGCCGATATCGAGGCGGGTCTTCGGCAGGACCTTGTCCGCGAGCCCCTGGCGCAGGATCCGAGTGACGACGAGACCGATGGCGAAGACGGTGATGGCGAGGGCGATATCGACCAGCGAGATGGTGACGCCGCCGATGGTGAAGCCGGCAAGGATCGAGGCGATCCAGTGTGCCATGTCGCCGGGCGGAACTCCCCAGTACTGGGCGGTCACGTAGAGACCGAAGCCGATCAAGACCGGGTCGAGAACCGCCCGCAACCAGAACTTGATCGTCCGGCGCGTTTCCGCTCCCAGTCCAGCCCTTCGCTTGACGACGTCGGTCTTGAGCGCCAGTCCGATGAACTCGCGCAGCAGCCCGCGCAGCAGATACAGGACCGCGACCGTCGCCGCGCTGACGACGAGATTGTCGACGAGATAGAAGCCCAAGCGAATGTAACCGACGGCAGCGACGGCGACGCCCAGCACGGCCACCCCCATAACGGCGCGACGGGCAAGGCGTGAGGCGCGCGCGCCGACAGTCTGCTCTCCGACGTCGCCCCCGGTGGCGGCAGGCGCCCCGCCTTCCGGCGCGGCCTTGATCGGCGCTTCGGATGCGGTGCGCCACCCATCGCCCAGCATGATCAAGACGATGCCGAAAGCTTGCAACGTGCCCATCACGAACACGTAAAACGTTCGCAGTTCATCCGTTACGGGAAGATCGGGGACGGCCCCTTTGAGCCCCTTGAAGAACACGGCGACGGCAAAGATCACCGCGAGAACCATGATTCTGCGGCTGAGCTTGCGGGCCGCCTGCGGTGTAAGCTGAGTCAGCCGCCAGGGGAGTAGTTCGGGCGCGAGAACGGCGCGCGCCACCGCCCTCGTCAGAAAAAAAACGATCAGCAACAGACAAATGGAGGTCAGAACGTCCGACGGCAGACCGGAGATCAACTCCGAATCGTGCTTGATGCGGAAGTAGATTACCGCGAGCAGTCCCGCCGGCAAGATGCCGTCAGCGATCGCCTTGGCGATGGCCGCGACGAAGCGACGGGTATAGGTGGGGTCCTCGATATTCGGGTTCGGTCCGAGCCGCCGGAGCAATACGCGACGGATCACAATACCAAAGACAATCGCGACCAAGAAAAACGAGAACCGCCAGTTCCACCAAATGTCCCAACGCCGCTCCGGGGCGAGGCCCTGGTACCACTCGATCGGGGCCCGGGCCAGCAGGCCCAGCACGGCTACGAATTCGGGCCCTCCCTTGGTGAGGACGCCGGGCGCGAGAGGTGAGCGGTCCTGAATGAGCAGTTGCTCGACGAAACGGGTGCGAACGGCTTGCGACAAGGCGTCTCGTAAGTCCCGTGCCCGGGTGAGAGTGAGGTCGGCCTGCGACAACTGAGCCTTGAAGCCGGCGACGCTCTCGGTCAGTTGCTTGCGCTCTTGTGCTACGTCCTCCGACTCGGCTGGCTCCCCTTCGGCCGGCGCCGGGCCGAGAGCGTCGAGCAACCGAGATTTGGCGTTGACCTGGCGCTCCGCCTCGGCCTGCACCTTCTTCGCCTCGTTCTCGATCTCCTTGAGTTGATTGCCGTAGTCCCGTTGAAGCTCATCCGAGTGGACGCCACCTTCTACGTAATGCTCGATCCGGTCGAGCGACCGGTCCCAATACTGGGCAGTGCCGGCAAAGGAGCCGTCCGATTGCTGTGCCTGCGAACGCGCCGGCACGGCAGCGGTCACGAGGACCGCAAACAGGACGACCGCGGTGATCGCCAACGCGGCTACCTTCGAACGGTCCTGGCGATCTCTGCAGACCCAAACCACGGTTTTCTCCCGATCCTCGTACACAGAGCCCATATGTGTCCGCGTTCGTAAGGGAAATCAACGTACTTCCCAGTCCTGGTCGAAAACATGCCGCTCCGCGCTGCTCCCGTGATCGCGATGTTGGCATCGTATCTGGACCCCTGTAAACCACGGTCATGACCTTCCAACAGGTATTCCTCCTCGTCCTTCTGGTCGTCGTCCTGATCCTGTTCGTCTGGGAGCGGTTTCGATACGACGTGGTGGCGTTCGGCGCCTTGCTGGCGGCGACCCTCGCCGGGACGGTGCCGTTCGCCGAGATGTTCGCGGGCTTCGGTCATCCGGCGACGGTGACGGTGGCGTTGGTCCTGGTGCTCAGCCGCGGCCTTCAGAACTCCGGCGCCGTCGACCTGATCGCCCGCTATCTGCTGCCGCCGGTGGCCTCGCCGTCGCGCCACGTCGGCATTTCGCCAGCGTCGCCGGCGCGCTGTCGACGATGATGAACAACGTCGGCGCCCTGGCGCTGCTGATGCCGGCGGCCCTCAGATCGGCGGCCAGGGCCAAGCACGCGCCGGCGGTGATCCTGATGCCGCTGGCGTTCGGCTCCCTGCTCGGCGGGCTGGTGACGCTGATCGGCACGCCGCCCAACATCATCATCGCCACCTTCCGCCAGGAGGCCGTCGGCGAGCCGTTCGGGATGTTCGATTTCGCCCCGGTCGGCGGGCCGGTCGCCGTCGTCGGGATCGTCTTCATCGCCGTCGTCGGCTGGCGCCTGATTCCCAAGGAGAGAACGGCGAAACCTTCGTCACGCGAACTTTTCGAGATCGAGAACTACGTGAGCGAGGCGCGGGTTCCGCGCGGAAGCCCGGCGATCGGAAAGACGCTCGCCGACCTCGACGATCTCGCCGCCGAGCACGACGCGGTCATCCTGCGGCTGATCCGCCGCAAGCGCCGCGTCGACCGCGCCGACCGCCGGCAGACCATTCGAACCGGCGATATCGTGATCATCGAGGCGGCATCGGAAGGGCTCGATTCCATCCTCTCGACCCTCGGCCTGCGGGTGACCGGAAGCGCCGGCGAGGCGGCCAAGCTGCTGCGCGCGGAGGATACGGCGATCATGGAAGCGGTGGTCCGTACCCGGGCCGCCATCGAAGGACGAGAGATCGGGCGTTTGCGCTTGCGCCAGCGCTTCGGGGTCAACCTGATCGCCGTCTCCCGTCATGGTCAACAGTTCCGCGACCGCATGCAGACGCTTCGCCTCCGCGCCGGCGACGCCCTGCTTCTCGAGGGAGACCCGGAGCGGTTGCCCGAGGTCATCGCCACCCTCGGGTGTGTGCCGTTGGCGGAACGAAGCCTGCAGGTCGGTCAGCCGCGCCCCGCGTTTCTCACCATCGGGCTGTTCGCCGCCGCGATCATCAGCGCCAGCATCGGCTGGGTAAGCATTCCGGCGGCCCTCGGCGTCGCCGTCGCCGCGATGGTGGTCCTCAACATTGTGCCGCCCCGTGACATCTACGAGAGCGTCGACTGGCCGGTGGTCGTCCTCGTCGGCGCTATGATCCCCGTCGGCACCGCCCTGCAGACCACCGGCACGACGGAAATGCTGGTCCATGGCCTGATCGCGCCTGGGAGCAGGCTTTCCCCCCGTCGTCCTGTTGTCGGTGCTGATGATCGTGACCATGACCCTGTCGGCGGTGATCAACAACGCGGCGACGGCGGTGGTCATGGCGCCGATCGCCATGGCCACCGCCCGCGATCTCGGCGTGAACGCGGATCCGTTTCTGATGGCGGTGGCGATCGGCGCCTCCTGCGCCTTCGTCACCCCGATCGGGCACCAGAACAACACGCTGATTCTCGGGCCCGGCGGCTACAAGTTCGGCGACTACTGGCGGATGGGTCTGCCGCTCGAGGTGCTGATCGTCGCCGTCGCGGTGCCGCTCATCCTCTGGGTGTGGCCGCTGTAAAGACCCCCATCGCAGACCGGTTACCGGCTTGTGCTCGCCGCGGTCCTGACCGTGTCGGCGATTTCGCGGCTGAGCTCGCCGAGCGCCTTACTCATCGCCGCGACGATCGCTTCGTACACGTCGTTCTCGAAGCGCCCCGTATCTTTCCCTTCTGCGTAAGGACGATCTCCGACGACCACGGGCACGCGGAATTGCGCGCTCTTTATCGCCGACGCCTCCCGCGTTTGCTCGTCGAAGACCACCCAGCGCGCCAACAGGACCACATCTCCGCTTTCGTCCCTCTCGAACTTCTCCAGCCGTGTCCGCACCTCGAAATCTATGGGTATCGCCCGGGACAGGGGCATTCTCACCACGCCATCGGCCGGGATCAAAAACCACAGATTTTCGGCCAACACCGCGGTCACATGCTCGGACAACGGTGCCGCCCAGTTATGGAGTTCGGCCAGATCCACCGTGTTCCGCGTCGGCCGGGTGACGATCATCTGGTTGTTGAGATACTCCGGGACGTTTACCGAAGCGACGCCGACGGTGATGTCGTATTTTGCCGGACCGGCCGCGTCACTCGCGCGGCCTTCGGAAACCGGAGAAAGCACGTAATAGTGTACCGGTGCCGATCCCCCCTTCAGACCCAGCATGTCCGCACATCCGCCAAGGACGAGCAGTGAGCAACCAAGGGCAAAGAGGGCGATGCGATGAAGCTTGACGTGCATTTATCTGCCTCCTGGAGCCTGCCTGCCGAAAAGCAGCGACTTGGGGTTCCGTTCGAGGGATTTGGCGAGGCTACGCAACGAACGCGCCGCCCCGGCGACTTCCTTGAGCGCGGAAACGAGCTCGAAGTGCAGGGGCGAGCCGGGCTCGATAACCCCGTTCGCCGTCGACATCAGCTTTTCCGCGCGTGTCATCGCCTTTTGAGCGGTTGCGAGGACGGGCCGCGCATCGACGAGCAGTCTTTGGGCCTCAGTGAGGGCCGACCGTGCCGCCTTGGAGGTCTCCTCGAAACTCTGCGCCAGCGGATCGACGCGACTGTTCAACTTGCTTACCAATTGCTGGGCTTCGGTCATCGCCTGGCCGGCATTGGCGATCGCCTCCCTCAGCTCCGGCGAGGCCACGATCTCTTGTATGCCTGAAACCGTCGACTGTAGATCCTTGATAATGTTCCCAAGGTCGAGTTGATCCAGCTTTTCCGCGATCCCCTTGATCGTGCTCTCCAAAGCCGCGAATGTCGAAGGGATCGTCGGGATCTCGACTTGGTCGGGGTCCAAACCAACGAGCTTGGCCTCGGTATTGGGGAAGAAATCGAGATTGATGGCCAATTGCCCGGTCACGAAGCTCTGTTGAACAAGCTGCGCTCGCAATCCTTTCTTTATAAGCTGCGCGACCTCATCATCGGCGTCCATATCGCCACCGGAACCAATGATCCGCGTTGTATCAGGATGCGTCTCGACGTCCACCTGGACCCAGAAGTCGAGCTTCTCCGGTTCGTAGAGGAGTTCTATTTTGGTGACTTGGCCAATGGGAACGCCTCTCAGCGTGACCGGTGCGCCGACCGAAAGTCCGGCGATCCTCCCCTCGAAAAACATGACAAAGTGCTCGAGTTTGGTGAACAGTCGGGTCGTCCCGAAAAACAGCACCCCGACGACGGCGAGCACGATGGCGCCAACGACAAAACCGCCGATCAGCTTGGGGTTCGCCTTCTTACTCATGGGTCATTTCCGTCATTATTCTCAAAAGCCGACCACGTTGCTGACGACCGCGAAGAGGCCGTCGGTAACGATGATCAGGATGATCGCCATCACCACCGCCGATGTCGCCGCGTCGCCGACCGCGGAAGCGCTGCGTCCGCACTGTATGCCGCGCAGACAGCCGGAGATCGCGATCAGCACGCCGAACACCGAACTCTTGACCAGCCCGTACGCGAAATCGTTCAGCCCCAGGGCCGATTGGGTCTGGTGGATATACTGGGTCATGGTGAGGTCGAGCATGCCGACGCCGACGATCATCCCCCCGAGAATGCCGAGCAGGCACGCATAGAGGGTGAGCAGCGGCATCATCAGGATCAGCGCCATCATTCGTGGCAGGACGAGGAAGTCCATGGGCGAAAAACCGAGGGTCTTGAGCGCGTCGATCTCCTCGTTGACCTGCATGGTGCCGAGCTGGGCGGCAAACGCGGCGCCGGTGCGCCCGGCCATGATGATCCCGGTCATCATCGCCCCCATCTCCCGCGCGGTGGCGATACCGACAAGGTTGGCGACGAAGATTTGGGCCCCGAACTGCTCGAGCTGGACGGCACCGACGAAGGCCAGGATCAGACCGACCAGGATGCTGATCAGCGAGACGATCGGCAGCGCCTGGGCGCCGCAGTCCTGGATGACCACAATGAAATCGGCGCGACGAAAACGCGCCTTGCCGGCCAGCAGGCGACCGAAGCTGACGACGGCTTCGCCGAGAAATTCGACAATGTCACCGCCGGATCGGACGACATCGAGCCATCCCTTGCCAACCTGTTCGAGAAGGGATTCGCGTTCTTCCCCCCGCCGTGCGCCCTTCCTCTCCGGAACGGCGGCGGCGAGATCAAGCAACTTTCTCACTCCCGCCGGCAAGCCGCCGACATCCATGTCGATTTCCTTGCCGGCGCAGATCTTCCTCACGTTCAGGACGAACACGAGCAGGCCGCTGTCCCAACCGGTAACATCCCGAGTGTCGAAATCGAGCTTCTGGACCGTCGATTCGGATTCGATCCGCTTGCGCACCTCATCGGCGGAAGGAGGATGGCCCTGCAGGGTCCAGCTTCCCGTCAACTGGAGCACGAGTGTCCCGTCGGCCGGCCGGCTATAGCCCAGCGTGCAGTCCTCAGTCCTGGCCTCCGTCGCGGTGGTCATCGACCCGTATCCTGCATCAGCACGCTTCGGCTGATTCCCCCAGAGGATTCATTGGCTTACAAAGTACTTTTGCAACAACGTCGAGTGGGCGCAAGCCAATTATGCAAGAGGTCGTGTTCGATCCCGCCCAGGAGGCGCCCAACCGTTTCCCGCTCAGCGCGGGCCGGACAACGCGGTGATCGCCGATGCGATTTCCCGGCTGAGGGCGGCGACGGTCTGGCTCATCGCCGTGGCAATCGCGCCATAATCCTCGCTGCCGACGGTCTCGGTAAACGTGGATCGATCGACGACAAGCGACTTGCCGTCGTCGTCGAAAATCTCCCACCGGGCGCTGAGAACGGCGGGACCGCCGACATCGGCATCGAAGCGCGTTACCTCCACTTCGACCTGGTAGTCGATGGTCGTCGCCCGGCGCTGGGGCAGAAGGAACACCCTGTCGGTGGCGAGCAGCACCGACAGGTTCTCGGCCATCACCCGCGGAAAGACATCGTCAAGCGGCTCGCCCCAACGGTCGTACGCGGCGAGATCGAACTGGTTGGGGGTGGCGCGCCTGACGATTTCCGGGCGGTTGAGGTAATTGGGCAACGAGATCGGACCCACACCGATGGCGAGCCGGTTCGATTCGGCGCCCTGCACGGCGGCTCCGCCGTCCGGCAGGCCCGAGAGCGTATAGAACCGACTGGGTTGGGTTTCGGCGCAGGCCGCGACCAACAGGCCGACGACCACGGCCGCCAGCGCCCGAAAAGAAAAGCGTCTTGTTGTCATTTACCTGATCCTCCGCCCTTGCCCTGGATCAATGCTTCCGGATGCCGTTCGAGATAGTCGGTCAGCACCCGGATCGACCGCGCGGCGCTTCGAAGCTCCTTCATCATTTCCACCGCGTCATACCGAACCTGGGATTTCGGCCCGATCAAGGAGTCGGCGGAAGCCAGGGCGCTTTCCGCCTGTTTCAGCGTGGCCTCCAGCTGTTTCACGGCAGCCTCGGATGTCACGGCCGTCACCCGCAACGAGTTCATCGTCTGGCGGACATCCGGGGAGTTGATCAGCTTTTCGGTGGACTGGACCATGTTCCTCATGTCCCCGACCAGTTGGTCGAGGGGAAGCGAAGCAATCTTTTCCAGAATTCCGTTGACGGATTTGGTGATCGCCGCCAGCTCGGTCGGAACCGTCGGGATTTCCGGGTACTCACCACCCATCTCGAGTTCCTCGGGCGGCGCGTCGGGATAGTAGTCCAGGTCCACGTAGAGCGAACCGGTGAGCAGACTACCGGTCTTGAGTTGCGCCCGCAGGCCGTGCTTCACGGCTACTTTTGCGCCTTGGTACAGATCCGCGAAGCCCCTCTTGCCACCGGTCCTCGCAATGCGTTCGGGCTCGACGACGATGGTGACCGGAATACGCGGGGTTTCGGATTTGGGATCGAAGATGAGCTTGATATCGGTGACGGTACCGATCTTGATTCCCCTCATCTCTACCGGCGATCCGACCTCCAGCCCCCTGACGGAACCGTCGAAGTGTAGCAAAAACGGATGCTTTTCGGTCAATTCGGCTTCGCCGATTGCGGCGCGATTGCGATACAGATCGAACGACGTGCCCTCCTCCGCCGGCGGCTTCGAGAGCGCAAACGCCGGCGTCTGGAACGCGATGCCGCCAGTGAGCAACGACTGGAGCGACTCCATCTCGACGTTGACCCCGTTCGCGCCCATCGAGACGTCTATGCCGCTCGCATTCCAGAAGCGGGTATCCGGCTTTATCAGCTGATCGTAAGGCGCCTTGACGAAAACAAGGAAGTGGACCTCGCTGCTGTCCGCGGCCAACTCGTAGCCCATGACCTCGCCGACATCGATGCCGCGATAAGCGATCGGGGAGCCCCGACTGATCGATCCGAGCCTGTCGGCGCGCAAATTATATTCGGTACCGGCAGCCCCGGACTGGACGACCGGAGGCACCTCGAGCCCGACGAACTCGGTGGCCCGTTCTCCTTCAGCGGGATCCATTTCGATATAGGCCCCTGATACGAGGGTGCTCAGCCCCGACACCCCTCCGGCACCGAGGCGCGGCCGGACAACCCAGAACCGGGTCGCCTTGGTAAGGTGCGGTCCGGTGCCCTTGTGCATGCTGGCGGACACGATGACCTTGGAGAGATCGT
Source organism: uncultured Alphaproteobacteria bacterium (assembly GCA_963772635.1). Classification (GTDB taxonomy): domain Bacteria; phylum Pseudomonadota; class Alphaproteobacteria; order Rhodospirillales; family Defluviicoccaceae; genus JAUXFS01. The sequence goes on along the minus strand of CAVYYK010000041.1, from coordinate 17,022 downwards.
CGCTGAGCACGACGTCGTCCACCTTTCCGATCTCGACATCCTTGTACTTGATCTTGGTCTTCCCTGCCTCGAGTCCCTCGGCCGTCTTGAAGGAGATGGTGATCTCCGGTCCTTTCTCGGTGAGAGTGGTGTAGGCGAGCCATCCGGCGATCGCCGCCGCGACCAGCGGCACCAGCCAGACGATCGAGAAACCCCGCTTCGCGTCTTGACTGCGACCTCGGGTACGTCCCGCGGCGTTTGATCGGCTCTGCCCCCATTAGTCATTTCTTGTCTCCGCAGCGTCCCACATAGCCCTGGGATCGAAACACAATGAAGCAATCATAGTGACGACAACCACGCCCGCAAACGACGTCGCGCCGACACCCGGTTCGATCGTCGCGATGGAACCGAGCTTCACCAGCGCCACCAGGATCGAAATCATGAAAATGTCGATCATCGACCAGCGCCCCACCGCCTCGATGACTCGATAGAGCAACGTGCGGTCCCTGAGCCGCCAGCGAGATTTCCGCCGAACCGATATCAGAAGAAACGAAAGCCCGATAAGCTTGAGCATCGGCACCGCAATACTGGCAAAGAAAACAAGAAGGGCGAGCGGCCACATGCCGGCGTGAATGAACTCCTTGATACCGCTGAGGATGGTGTCCGGCGACCCCTTGCCGAAGGAGATGACCGTCATCACCGGATAGACGTTCGCCGGTACATACAAGATGGCGGCGGTCAGCACCAGCGCCGTTGTCCTCGACAGGCTGTTCGGCTTGCGCCGGTGAAGCGAGCTGCCGCAGCGCGGGCACGATGCGTGCAGCCCGTGGGAGCCCGCCCCAACCCGGCTGACCAGGTCGCAGGCGTGGCAGCCGACCAGCACGCCTTCCTCCGCGGCAGCCGGGGTCTGCTTCACCCCTTCGATCGGCAACTTCTCCCACACCTCGCGCGGATCGAGAGAGGCCTCCGCCCAGATCATGACGACGATCAGGGCGGCGAAGGAATAGAGAGCGACGCCGAGCTCGATGGTCGCCATGTCGACCAACTTCACGTAGGCGACGATGACGCCGAGCAGGAACACCTCCATCATCGCCCATGGATGGAGGATTTCCACCCACTTGAACACGTTGGCCGCGTTCGGCGGTCGTTTGCCGAGCCATATGGGGAGGAGAACGTAGAGGCTGCCGAGCAGCTTGAGCAGCGGAAACAGAATCATCGCACAGCCAACGAGCACTGCCAGCGGCCACAGTCCTTGCCGGTAGAGCTCGATAACGCCGGTGAACAAGTCGCTTTGCTGCTCCCGCCCTTCGAGCTTGAAGCTCATGAATGGAAAGCTGACGGCCAGGGCAAAGAGGAAGAGAGCCGTCACCGTCAGCATCAGGGAGCGTTCGATGCTGTTTCGTTTCGCCTTGTAGAGGCCACTGCCGCACTGAAGGCATTTGGCGCTGGCACCGACAGGCAGCGCCACCATCCGCTGCAGCAGGCCGCACTCGTGACAGGCAATAAGATCCGGTTCAATCGTTAGAGGTTCGGTGGTCATCACAGAGCATCCGTAGCACGCTCGCCACAAACCCGGCAAGATTCAGGCTCAAGTTGCGCCAACTTTGTTCACCCTTAGCTCCTGTGGTTAGCTGCGCCATATGTTGGTGCGCGTAACGCTTGTACTCAATCTTAGCATTTCTGGATGTGTCGCCGTGGCAGCGGGCGGCGCTGTCGGCTGACGCGCCGACCGCCGCAATGGACCGCCATCCTTTGGCATCGGCAGACACATCGATCCCGCGCTGCAATGGGAAAGGGAAGGCACTCTCGACTACCCGCCGCGAGGATCGCCCCGCTACACGCCTCGCCGGGGGCTCACGGAGCCGCCGCCGGAACCGCCCGCAGCGCCCAAACCGGACGCCCCGTCGGCGTCGAAGCGGTGGCGCCGGATCGCGCGAGGACATCACAGCTGAGTCCTTTGTCTCCTGTCGATCGCATAGGGCGGCAAGACGAAGATATGACGTTTAAATACACTGAAGGGAGAAAGGGTACGCCTAGCAACAGGCAGTATCCCGTCAAACTTTCCCGGTGTGCCGAAGAGGCCGCCGATCCAAGCCGGTCGAGGGGTCACCGGCCGCCCCCGCCATGTGCGGGCATTGATTCGGATCAATGCTGGTGCCCGAAACTCAAGTGAGGGTCCTGAGAAGGCATTGATGAATTTAGTTCGAAGATCGAGTGCAATCGGGATAACAATACCGTTTCCCCGCTCGCGAGGAATATCGCCTGTTCTCCATTGGAGGTCTGTCCATGAAAATGCTCCGTTTTGCCCTACCGTCGTTGTTCGTGCTCTTTGTCGCGGCTGGCTGCGCGTCGACCAACGTCACCGAGCGCAAGTCATACGAGGGCGAGAAGCTCGCCCGGCCCGATCGCATCATCGTCCATGATTTCACAGCCAATCCGGCCGACGTCCCGCCCGAATCGGCCTTCGCCGCCGAAAAGGCCGTCGCTGGGACGCCACCGACGGCGGAGCAGCTCGCGACCACTCGAAAGCTGGGCGCTCAAGTCGCGAAAAAGCTTGTCGCGGACTTGCGCGAGGCGGGTTTGCCCGCGGTGCAGGCCGCGGGCCAGCCGGCGCCTCGGATCAACGACATCGTCATCAGGGGCTATTTCGTCTCGGTCGACCAGGGTAGCGCCGCCAAGCGCGTGCTGGTCGGATTTGGCTCCGGCGATGCCGAGTTGATGACCGCGGTCGAAGGCTACCAGATGACGGCCCAGGGTTTGCGTCTCCTCGGCAGCGGCAAGATCAGTTCCGGGGGCGGCAAGATGCCGGGTGTGGTCCTCCCGTTGGCGGTCATGGCCGCCACCGCAAACCCGATCGGCCTGATCGTCGGCGGGGCGGTGAAGATTTCCGGGGAGGCGACTGGCTCGGCGACCATCGAAGGCGCAGCCAAGCGAACCGCGGACGAGATCGCGGCGCAGCTAAAGCAGGCCGCCGAAAAGCAGGGCTGGATCTAGGGGAGTGATACGAGCGGGGAAGAATTCCCAGAACGACCGCGACCGCCATTGGGAGTGAGTTTGCAGTTGTGAAGGGTTGTCGGACGTCCAGCGCGGCGACAAGGTTTCCGCAAGGACTTGCGGCGGGTGTCCGAGAACCCTTCACACGAGAGGACGTTGTCGCTGTGGCGAAGCTGGTTCGGCTTTCGGTAGCGCACCGCCACTTCCCTCTCGTGTCCAACCCCCTGGTTGCCCGTCGGCGGCGTGGTATGGTGGCCGCCCGAAACTCGGGCCGATCGCAGGAAACGTCCCCAATTGCTCGACTTCGTATTGTTCCTGAAAGCCACTTTCGCGGGTTTCATCGTCGCGGTGCCCATCGGTGCGGTCGGTGCCCTGTGTCTGCGCCGTGCCTTTCAGGGACGCTGGTTCCTGGCGATTGTCGCCGGCCTCGGGGCGGCGGTGGCGGACAGCATCCTTGCGGCGTCGGCGGTGTTCGGGCTTTCGCTGGTGACCCACTTTCTGGTCGACAACCCGGGCCCGGTCCGGCTGGTGGGAGGGCTATTTCTGGTCGGGCTCGGCGTGCAGATGATCCGAAAGCGCGAGATCTCGTTCTCCGACGCGCCCAAACCGATGAGCAGGGAGCTCCGCCGGTGGTGGAAGATGGTCCGTTCGCTGTCCACCGGCTTCATCCTGACCATCGTCAACCCGGCGACCTTTCTCGCCTTTGTCGGCGTTTTCGCCGGGTTTGGGTTGTTCGGCGCGCATCCCCTCGACGGCCCGGCGAACGCCTTGATCGTCGCCGGGGTCCTTGTCGGCTCCATGTCGTGGTGGATCACGCTGACGGTGCTCGCATCCGCGGTCAGACGCTACGCGCCCCTGCGGATCGTCGCCATCGTCAACACCGTGCTGGGCCTGATCGTTTTGGTGATCGGGGTCGCCGCGCTGGTCTCGTTCGTGCAACTGACGTTGTGAACGGCGGCGGCACCCATGCCGATCTACCCTTGGCGACACCGTCTTCGTCCTTTACTCTCGCCCTGGAACACAGGCGGGTTTCAGGAACTTGGCGCCCGATGATCAAGCGATACTCCAGTCGGGCTGTTGCCCTGGTCGCAACTCTTGCGATCACCTTGATTTTCGCATCGATGGGGACGTTCGCCCAGGAGCTGAAGCTGATCCGGATCGGCACCGGTTCGACAGGAGGAACCTACTTTCCGGTCGGCGGATTGATCGCCAATGCCATCAGCAATCCACCCGGCTCGAGGGACTGCGAACTCGGCGGCAGTTGTGGCGTTCCGGGACTCATCGCCGCCGCCGTCTCCACCCAGGGCTCGGTGCAGAACGTTATCGAGGTCGCCAACGGCACCCTCGATATGGCCCTCACCCAGGCAGACGTCGCCTATGACGCCTACTTCGGCAAGGGCGTTTTTGCCGGCGAGAAGCGGCTGGACAACCTGCGTGCCGTGGCCAACCTGTTCCCCGAGGCGGTCCACCTCGTAGTCCGCCGCGACTCCGGGATCAAGTCGGTTGCGGATCTCAAGGGCAAGCGGGTGTCGCTTGGCGAGAAAGAGTCCGGAACCTTGGTCGTGGCCGAGATCGTCCTCAACGCCTACGGCCTCGACAAGAACGACGTCGTCGCATTCTATGACAAGCTCGGCAAGGCCAGCGACATGCTCGCCGAGGGCGAACTGGACGGATATTTCATGGTCGGCGGATATCCTATCAACGACGTCTCCCACACCGCCGAGACCACCGAAATCGACCTCGTTTCGATCATGGGCAAGGAAGCCCAGCGGATCAGGGAAGCGCATCCGTTTTTCAGCGCGGACGTCATTCCCGAGGGAACCTACAACGGCGTCGGCGGCGCCGTGACACTCAGCGTCGGCGCCCAATTGGTGGTCGCGGAAAAGATGGACGCCGATCTCGTCTACGGGATCACCCGCGCACTGTGGCATCCCAACAACCGCAAGATCCTCGATAGCGGCCCTCCGAACGGCAAGCAAATCGAGCTGCACAAGGCGCTGGACGGCGTCGCCATTCCGCTGCATCCGGGGGCCGCCCGGTTCTACGAGGAAGCGGGCCTGATCCGGGCGGGCGCTATCCGACATGGCCAGTGATCTGTTTCTAACGGAGTCCGCCGGCCCGGACGCGATCGCGGTTACGCCGCTTGGCAAAGGGTCTCTCGACGACTGGCTCGGCCGGCAATCCGAAGCCCTTCGACGTTGGGTCAGGGACACTCGCTTTACCGCCGAACCGGGAACCACCTGCCTGCTTGGCGGAACCGACGGCGGTCTCCGGCGGGTATTGTTCGGGATCGGGGAAGAAGGCAAGATGTGGGACTGGGCGGCGTTGGCGGCCAAGCTGCCCGAAGCCGTCTACCGCGTTGACGGCCCGCTCGCGCCGGGAGCCGCCGACAATGCCGCCTTGGGATGGGCGCTCGCCGCCTACCGTTTTGGACGCTACCGCAAGCAGGAACGAAGCTTCCCTACCCTTGCTTGGCCCGACGGCTGCGACCGGATCGGTGTCGAACGGGCGGCCTCGGCGACGTTCCTGGTCCGCGACCTGATCAACACCCCCGCCGCCGATATGGGACCGGAGGAACTTGCGGCCGCCGCCAAGATCGTTGCCGACGGCCATGGCGCTCGGTTCGCGGTGATCGTCGGCGACGAGCTCCTGGTCCGCAACTATCCCGCCGTCCATGCTGTCGGTCGAGCCAGCAGCCGGGCGCCCCGCCTGATCGATCTTCAGTGGGGTGACGAGAGCAACCCCAGGGTGACTCTCGTCGGCAAGGGGGTCTGTTTCGATTCGGGCGGCCTCGACATCAAGGCGGCGTCGGGGATGAAGCTGATGAAGAAGGACATGGGCGGCGCCGCAAACATGCTCGGTCTCGCCCAGATGGTGATGTCGGCAAACCTGCCGGTTCGGCTTCGGGTGCTGATACCGGCGGTGGAGAACAGCATTTCCGGCAACGCCCTTCACCCGCTGGACGTGATCAAGACACGCAAGGGCATCACCGTCGAGATCGGCAATACTGACGCCGAAGGCCGGGTGATCCTCGCCGACGCCCTGGCCGAGGGCGCGTCGGAACAGCCGGCGCTCATGGTCGACTGCGCGACCCTCACCGGCGCCGCCCGGGTCGCGCTCGGAACCGAGTTGCCGGCGCTGTTCACCAACGACGATGCGCTCGCCCGGGCGCTGCTCGCCCACGGCGAGGCGACCAGCGATCCGCTGTGGCGGCTGCCTCTGTGGAAAGCCTACAGGCGGCATCTCGACAGCAAGGTCGCCGACCTCACCAACGCCCCCGACATCGCCTTCGCCGGCGCCATCACCGCGGCGCTGTTTCTCGCCGAATTCGCCAAACCCGTAGAACCCTGGGCTCATATCGACTTCATGGGCTGGAATACCGACTCCAGACCCGGACGACCGGAGGGTGGAGAGGCCATGGGAATGCGCGCCCTGTACGGTTTGATCCGCGAGCGATTCGGTTCGTAAAAGGTTTTTTTTCATTGCTACTACCCCAACAGGGGGCTATGGTGAAGTACCCAAAAGGGGGGTATTGCATATGGCATCGTTATGCAGCTAACGGAAGTTCAAGCTCTCGAATTGTGGCGGGGCACCATCGTCGCCGGCGTCCGTCACGACGTTCCCGACCTCTCGGCAAGGCAGATGGCCGTCCTGTTGACCGTCTACCTGAAACCGCCCCCGCACACGGTGCGGGGCTTGGCCAGCGCGCTCAACATTTCGAAACCGGCGATCACCCGCAGTCTGGATCGGCTAAGCGATCTTGGGCTGCTCCGGCGCAAGATCGACGAAGCCGACCGCCGCAGCGTGCTCATTCAAAGGACGCTTCGCGGCTCGGTGTTTTTGCGGGAGTACGGGGAGATCATCGTCGCCGCCGGGCACAAAATGGACGACCAGCGTGAATCCGCCGGCATCATCCCGTTCGAGGCCGTCGAGGCCGCCGTTTCGCGCGGAATCGCCTGAAAACGCCGGCCTTGCGGCCCGGCGTCCGCGACAACGACGGAAGCCGTCTCGCTCCTCGGTGATCGATGGGATCGGCGCTGCCCCGTGAAGGGGAGCGCCGATGTTCCTTCCAAGCCTCCGGCCCTCAACTCGGCCCTCAACTCGAACGTCGGCGCAGCCTGACCGGTGGACGATACTGGTGGAGATAGGTCGGCAGAATCGCTTCGACGGCGGTCGGCTCGATGCCCAGGTCCTTGAAGGTCCGAGCCTTGGCGGAGACCACGTTGTCGTTCTCCAGAAGCTTCACCTGATCACGGGTCAGCGGCGGTACCGGCAGTTTTTCCAGAAACCAAGCCTCGATCTCGGCGATGGCGAGCGGAATCGGCAGGAGCAGCCTGCGGCGGCGGGTTTCCGACAGTACGAGCTCCATCAGCTCGCGGAAACCGATGACCCGGGGGCCGCCCAATTCATAGGTAAGGCCGGCGGTCGCAGGGTCGTCGATGATCTTGCTCACCGCATCGGCCACGTCGCCGACGTAAACCGGCTGAAACGACGTTTTGAAAACCGGCAAGGCCGGCAGAAATCGCGCCATCGACGCGAAACGGTTGAAGAAGTCGTCCTCGGGACCGAAGACGACGCTGGGCCTGACGATCGTCGCCCCGGGGAACGCCTCTTTCACCGCTTCCTCGCCGGCTTTCTTGGTACGACCGTAGGCCGCCGGGGAATCGGCGTCGGCGCCGATCGCCGACATCTGCACCAGGCGTTTGGCGCCTGCCGCGGCGGCCGCACGCGCAACGTTGGCGGCGCCATCCACATGGACGCGCTGGAAGGTCCGGCGGCCGCGTTCATACAGGATCCCGACCAGATTGATGACCGCGTCCGCGTCCCGAACAGCCGCCTCCACCGTCGCCGGCTTCGTCACTTCGGCGGCGACGGGCACGATCTGGCCGGCGTCGCCGAGAGGCTGAAGAAACGACGCTCCGACGGGATCGCGCACGGCGACCCGCACGATCCAACCGTCGGCGCCAAGTCGCCGAATGATATGGCGGCCGATGAATCCGGAACCGCCGAACACCGTAATCAGGCGACGATTCATGGACTTCTCCCTTCCGTTTTGACCTGACGGCATCCTCGGACTCCGTCTCACCCCTGAACCGCCGCGCTTATCGTACATGGGGTTCGCCGTCAACCTTGGTGAAGCGGCCGCGCTTGCCGGGCCGATACTCGGTTGACATCGCGGGGTCGGCGGTTCTACCAGTGTCGAGAGTACCGGACAGCGGCGCGCCCCTGTTCCCGGTTGCCCAGGTGGCGGAATTGGTAGACGCGCAGGTTTCAGGTACCTGTGGCCGAAAGGTCGTGGAAGTTCGAGTCTTCTCCTGGGCACCATTTTTCACGAGTATGAAAGCCAAGGCGGGAGCGGGGCGGAGTGAATATCTGACGGCGTCTCCATCGAGCTCCACAAGGGCGATCTCCCGGACGACGTCGACTTCGGCGATTGCGTCGCGATCGATACCGAGACAACCGGGCTCCACCTCCATCGCGACCGCCTGTGCCTGGTTCAAATGTCGGCGGGGGACGGCGTCTGCCACATGGTGCAATTTCCGGCCGGGCCCATCACCGCAGATCGGGGTGGCGCCTATGATGCTCCCAACCTTCGTGCGCTGCTCGCCGACGAAACGGTGACCAAGCTTTTCCACTACGCCCGGTTCGACGTCGCCGTGCTTCAGCGCCATCTGGGCGTGACCTGCAGCCCGATCTATTGCACCAAGATCGCCTCCAAACTGGTCCGCACCTATACGGACCGCCACGGGCTCAAGGATCTGTGCCACCAACTCCTTGGCGTCGAGCTGGAAAAGGAACAGCAGTGTTCGGACTGGGGTGCATCCTCCCTGACCGACGAGCAGCTGAAATACGCCGCCAACGACGTGCTCCATCTGCACAGGCTTCGCGGCAAGCTGAACGAGATGCTTGTCCGGGAGGGCCGTGCCGACTTGGCCGAAGCGTGCTTCCGCTTCCTCGCCGACCGCGTCCGACTGGACCTGCAGGGATGGGAGGACGAGGACATCTTTTCGCACTGAGAGTCGGGCTGGAGAACCATCGCATCGGCCGGTCGAGCGGCTGAAAGATGTGATTGTGTTGACCCGTTGTTCCCCCACCACCATACTTTTGGGGTGCCGTGCCATCCGTCCGAGTTGGAGCTTGATCAGGGTCAAAGACCTCGACAGGGGATTTACCCAAAGCTGAGATTCCGAGCATCGGTCTCGAATTTGAGGGAAAAGGATCAGAATGTGACCAAGGCAACGGCAGCTTCGCTCACGAACAGAACTCATGGCGGCCTGATGTCCGCCAAGCGGGTGTTGACGCTGGAGGCGGAAGGGATCGAGGCCCTCGCCGAAAGCCTCGACGAATCCTTCTCCCAGGCCCTCGATCTGATGGAGCAGATGACCGATCGCGTGATCGTCACCGGCATGGGCAAGAGCGGTCACATCGCCAACAAGATCGCCTCCACCCTCGCCTCCACCGGAACCCCCGCGGTGTTCGTCCACCCGGCCGAGGCCAGCCATGGCGATCTCGGCATGATCACCGACGACGACGTGGTCATCGCCCTGTCCAATTCCGGAGAGACCTCGGAACTGGCCGACCTGGTGACCTACACGAGGCGGTTCAAGATCCCGCTGATCGCCCTCACCGGTCGCGCCAACAGCACCTTGGCCGTGGCCGCGGACGTGGCGCTGGTCTTGCCGAGCACCCCGGAAGCATGCCCGATGGGCCTGGCGCCGACCACATCGACCACCGTGATGCTCGCCCTCGGCGACGCCCTCGCCGTGGCGATGCTGGAACGCAAGGGGTTCTCGGCCGATGATTTCCACCTCCTGCACCCCGGTGGCAAATTGGGGCGCCTGCTGCTTCGTGTTTCCAGCGTCATGCACACGGGCGACGAGGTGCCGCTTATCGGCGGCGACCGTTCAATGGCCGACGCTTTGCTGACGATGACGTCGAAAAGCTTCGGTTGCGTCGGTATTGTCGACAACGACGGCCGCCTCAAGGGGATCGTCACCGACGGCGACCTGCGTCGCCACATGAGCGGAAATCTTCTGAGCCTCGAGACCGAAGAAGTAATGACGGCGAATCCGTTGAGCGTTCGTCCCGACACCCTGGCCAGCGAAGCGCTCGGATTCATGAACGCGCGGGCCATCACCACGCTGTTCGTGGTCGAGGACGAACGTCCGGTCGGTATCATTCACATCCACGACTGCCTCCGGGCGGGAGTGGACTAGGGGCGGGCAAGTGTTGAAGGCGGAACGCCAAGACGGATTGAGTCCAAGCGTGAGAATAAGGAGCAAACGGCGACGCCTCCGCCGGTCAAAGAACCGCGATTGGATAGACTCCGAGTACGCTGCTCCGCGCATTCATTCCCGCGCCTACACACGTTTCGTCATCATCCTGAAATATCTGCTGCCCACGGCGGCGATCGCGATGGTAGCGCTGGTCGTATTCTGGTCACACGTGCGGCCGAGCATCGATCGATTTCGCCTCGGCTCCGCCGTGCTCCGTGAGTTCGGAGACGATGAGCACGCGATGATCCGTGCCCGTTACGTCGGCGTGGACCGCAAGGGCCAGCCGTTCTCGATCACCGCCGAGACGGTCTCCTATGTCGATCCCGAGGGAAACATAATGCAACTGGAGACGCCCGAGGCGGACATCACCCTGACCGGCGGCGCTTGGGTGGCGTTGACGGCCGATAATGGGCTCTACGATCGCGAAGGCGGGAGCTTGGGTCTGACCGGCGCGGTCACCTTGTTTCACGACGACGGCTATCAGTTCCGTACCACCGAGGCGTTCATCGACCTCAAGGCCGGCACCGCCTCGGGCTCGAAGCCTGTCGAAGCCCAAGGGCCGTTCGGCCAGCTTTCGGCGGAGGGCTTCAAGGTGATCGACGAGGGGCGCACGGTTTTGTTCGAGGGCCAAGCCAAGATGCGCGTCTACCCCGGGGCTCTGACCGCGCCATAGTAACGCATTCGCAATGACCAAGTTCGCAACCCTCCCCGCCCTCCTCTTGCTGGCAATGGTTCTATGGCCTTGCCCGTCACCCGGCCAGAATCTGAGCGTTGGCGGCGACAAGACCAAACCGCCGATCGATGTCCAGGCCGAGAATGGAATCGAGTGGCAAAGAAGCAACAAGATCATAAAAGCCATTGGTAACGCCCATGCGGTGCGCGGTGATCTGGACGTGAAGGCCGACGTGCTGAGCGCCCACTATCGCGAGCGAGCCGACGGAAACACCGAGATCTGGCGCCTGGAAGCGGACGGCAACGTCCGAATCGCGACCCCGACGGAAACGGCTTATGCCGAAAAGGGCGTCTATGATGTCGACAACGCGGTTGTCGTGTTGAGCGGTGGCGAGCACATCCGTCTGATTACCGCGGAGAACGAAATCACCGCCGACCGGCAGATCGAGTTCTGGCCCAAGAAACAGATGCTTGTCGCGCAAGGGAACGCGTCCGCGATCCAGGGCGACAACCGGTTGAACGCTGAATCGCTGACCGCTTTTTTCGAACGGGGCGCGGACGGCCGGTCGCGTCTGACGCGGGTGGAGGCGTCCGAAAACGTTCGGGTCATCACTCCCGATGAGGTGTTGAGGGCGAATCGTGGCGTCTACAACATTGAAAGCGGTATCGCCACGCTGGTCGGATCGGTTAAGATCACTCGCGGTGCCAACCAGGTGAACGGATGTACCGCGGAGATCGACATGAAAGCCGGTGTGAGCAAAATCCATGGCTGCAGGCAAGGGGCTTCCGGTGCGCCCCGTGTACAAGGGTTGATTGTGCCCGAAGCCGCTGGCAAGAAATGACCCGCCCCCGGCGGGTGAACCTTCGATTTGAGTCATGGATGTGACCCCCGAACCCACCGGCGGCGAACCGGAACGCGTGAGCCACCAAAGCCAGAAGCCGAGGCTTGTCGCCAGCGATCGCGGCCTATTCGCGGTCAATCTTGGCAAACGCTACAACAAGAGGTCGGTCGTGCAGGGCGTCAACCTGTCCCTGCAACGGGGTGAGGTGGTTGGACTGTTGGGTCCCAACGGCGCCGGCAAAACTACCTGTTTTTACATGATCACAGGGCTGATAGCGCCGGACCAGGGAAGCATCATCCTCAATGGCCAGGACGTCACGGGCGTGCCGATGTATCGACGGGCACAGCTTGGAATCAGCTATTTGCCCCAGGAACCGTCCATATTTCGGGGACTTACGGTAGAGAACAACATCCGCGCCGTCCTCGAGGGCGCGGAAAAGAACCGGGCGCGGCGCGAGACCATTCTCGACGCGTTGCTGGCCGAGTTTTCGATCACCCATCTGCGCCGGACCCAATCGCTGGCGCTCTCCGGCGGCGAGCGGCGACGGGTCGAAATTGCCCGTGCGCTCGCGACCCATCCACACTTCGTTTTCCTCGACGAACCTTTCGCCGGCATCGACCCCATCGCCCTGGGCGACATCCGCGATCTGGTCGTTCACCTCAAAGACCGCGGTATCGGCGTGCTGATCACGGATCATAACGTTCGGGAAACCTTGGACGTGATAGACCGTGCTTACATCATCAATGATGGGATGATGTTGACGGAGGGAACACCTTCCGACATCGTCGGCAACGAGGACGTACGCCGCGTATACCTGGGTGAACGGTTCAGTCTCTAAACGGAATCCGGCATGGCGCTGACGACCCGCCTCGACCTGCGCCAGACGCAGGCGCTTGTGATGACTCCTCAATTGCAGCAGGCGATCAAGCTGCTGCAACTCTCCAACATCGAGCTTGCGAGGTATGTGGAGCAGCAGCTGGAGGAAAATCCCTTGCTCGAACGCGACGAGTCCGCAAACCAGGAGTTCGGTGCGGAAGCCCGGCCGTCCGAGGACGGCGGCGGCGACCGCGACGAAACCGGAGAACCCCGTTCGGTCGATCTCGCGGTTGGCGGAGACACCCCGATGGACCCCGGGGCCGCACTGGACATGGACGGCTACGACAATCTCTACGACGTCGAACCGACGCAGGCGGATGACGGCGAAACCGGGTTCTCGAGCCCTGGGAGCGAAGGCGGCTGGCAGGGGCGCGGTGGCAGTTTCGACGACTACGAGACCAGCTTCGAGAACACCCTTTCCGCGAGGCCGACGCTGCGCGAGCACCTCACCGGTCAACTGGTCATGGATTTCGACGACCCGGTGGATCGGATCATCGGCGCGCACCTCATCGATCAACTGGACGAAGCCGGCTACATCGTCGACGATTTCGCCCCGATTGCAGCGTTTCTCGGCTGCAGCGTCGAGCGGATCGAAGCCACCTTGCAGCGCCTGCAACAGTTCGATCCGCCCGGGATCTTCGCCCGCAGCCTGGCGGAGTGCCTTGCCCTGCAACTGCGTGATCGCGATCGCCTGGACGGGCCGATGCAAGCCCTGCTCGCCAATCTGGAGATGTTGGCCAGGCGCGACTGGTCGGCATTGACCAAAGCCTGCGGCGTCGCCCCGGAAAAGCTCGCCACGATGGTATCCGAGATCCAGTCGTTGAACCCGAAGCCCGCGTTGGCTTTTGATCATGACGTCTCCCAACCGGTCACGCCCGACATTTTCATGCGGCCGCAGTCCGGGAGCGGCTGGATCGTCGAACTCAACAGCGAGACCCTGCCACGGGTGCTGGTCAACAATCACTACTACGCTCGGATCAGCCGAGAGGTGCGCGACAAGGGGGAAAGGCAATACGTCAACGAATGCCTGCAGTCCGCGAGTTGGCTGGTCAAGTCCCTCCACCAACGGGCGACCACCATTCTCAAGGTTGCCACGGAAATCATCCGTCAACAGGAAGGGTTCTTCGTCGCCGGCATACAGGGCCTGCGACCACTGATCCTGCGCGATATCGCGCAGGCCATCGATATGCACGAAAGCACGGTCAGCCGCGTGACCTCCAACAAGTTCATGGCCACGCCGCGAGGAATCTACGAGCTCAAGTACTTCTTCACCACCTCCATCGGCAGCTCCGACGGCGGTGATACCCACTCGGCCGAATCGGTCCGCTACCGGATCAAGGCGTTGATCGACAAGGAAACGGCTAAGACGGTGCTGTCGGACGACGCGCTCGCCGAAACCCTCCAGGAGGAGGGCATCGACATTGCCCGCCGAACCGTCGCCAAGTATAGGGAAGCGATGGGAATTCCATCGTCCGTGCGCCGCCGTCGGGAAAAAGGCGAGACCCTTTTCGCACGGGCCGGGCCGAATACTTGACACGAATTTGACGGGCAACTAAGGTCCCGGCCTTCACCAGCCGCGGAATGCAGCGAACGGCGGATATAGACCGGTTGCCACAACCCCGTTTCTTCGGGAAAAGGATGCGCTCACCGCAACGGCGTGACTGCCCCCGCGTCAGGATGTCTATTTGATGGAAATATCGATTAACGGTAAGCGACTGGATGTCGGCGGCGCCTTACGCAGCCACGTCGAGGAGCACCTCACCACCACCGTCGCCAAGTATTTCTCCAAAGCGCACGACGCGACGGTGACGATCTCGCGCGAGGCCCATTTGTTCCGTGCCGACATCTCGGTTCATCCGATCCGCGGCGTGCAGGCGAAAGGCCACGCCAATGCGGATGACGCCTACGCGGCGTTCGATGCCGCCGCCGAACGCATCGCCAAGCAGCTCAGACGTTACAAACGGCGGCTCAACGACCACCACAAGGGACGATCCGGCGAAGAGAGCATCCCGGCACAGCAGTACGTCATCGCCGCGGAAACCGAAGAGGAAGAGCTGCCCGAGCAAGGTCAACCGGCGATCATCGCCGAGTTGCCGACGGAAATCGCCACGTTGAGCGTCAGCGAGGCGGTCATGCGCATGGACCTGGCCGACGCTCCGGCGTTGATGTTCCGCAACCGTGCCAACGGCAACCTCAACGTCGTATATCGCCGTCCCGATGGCAACATCGGGTGGATTGACCCCGAAAACACAGGCAAGGCTTAAGGGTCAACGGAAATCATGGAAATCTCCGACCTGATCAAGCCCGATCGTGTGGTCGCCAAACTGCGGGCGACCAGCAAGAAACAGGCCCTGCAGGACCTCGCCCGCCGCGCCGCCGAAATTACCGACCAGTCCGAACGCGCCATCTTCTCGGTGCTGATGAAACGGGAGCGGCTGGGCACCACCGGCGTCGGCAACGGAATCGCCATCCCGCATGGAAAACTGCCGGCTCTGGACAGGCTTTACGGGTTGTTTGCCCGCCTCGAGCACCCCATCGACTTCGATTCCATCGATGACCGGCCGGTGGATCTGATTTTCCTTCTGCTCGCGCCCGAGTCTTCGGGCGCCGATCATCTGAAAGCGCTGGCGCGGGTCTCCCGGCTGTTGCGCGACAAGACCGCCTGCGAGAAATTGCGTGGGACCGACGATCCGGAGGCGCTCTACGCCTTGCTGGTCGACACCACCGCCAGCTGGGCGGCATGATACCAAGCTCCTACCAACCGTCGCTCGAGGTCGACCGCGGCGGTCAGTGGAGGCTGAGGGGCTCCAATTCGTTCTGACGGACCACGGCAACGGCGATGTCACGGTCGGTGATCACCGCCAGGGTGAGGCCGTCGGCCGAATGCACCGCGAACGCGTCCTCACCGTTGACCGAGACCTGCCTGATGTAGGCGATTTCTCCGTTGCCGAAGACGGCAAAGTCGCCACTGGTCATTGCGTGAAGGTCGATCATCCGATCCATGTGCTTGGTGTCCTGCGGTCCGTGGTTCATTGCCAACCTTGTTGAAGAGCGTTGTACCCGAGGATGAAGGCTGCCCAGGGGAGCGGCCCGGGTGCGGGGTCTTCCTCGAGCGAAGTCGTCACTCCGGAGCGACGTCGATGGTCCGCGTCGGCTTGTCCCTTTTCTTGCCCGCCGACGATCCCTTGACGATATTGACGGTGCGGATTTCCGGTTCCGGAACCTGCCTGACCAGGTCGATGTGCAACAGGCCGTTGTCGAGATCGGCTCCGGTCACCTCGATGCCGTCGGCGAGCACGAACATCCGTTGAAACTGCCGGGCGGCGATCCCTCGGTGCAGATAGATCCGCTCCGCCTCGTCTTCGTTCTCGTTCTTGCGCCCGCGGATGACCAACTGGTTGTCCTCCAACGTGACGCTCAGGTCTTCGATCGCGAACCCCGCCACCGCAAGAGTGATCCTCAGGGCGTCGTCGCCGACCTGCTCGATGTTGTATGGCGGATACCCCTCGGCGGAAGCCTTCGACACGTGGTCGAGGATTCGCTCAAGATGGTCGAACCCGAGAAGAAGGGGGCTGCCGAAGGCAGGCATTCGCGTCATTCACTCGTCCTCCTCTTTCTGTGAGCGAGTCCGCAGGCACGGGCCCTGTCAAGAAGGCACCCGCCCGAGAGCACCATTCGTGATCTCGGAAACCATTGCAAATTTGGATCGAAAACGGCGAATGTCAACGGCAACAAGGCTCGAATCCAATCTCGCGCCCAGGGCGGCGTCATTTCCCTGTGGCTTCAAACCGGTTCACCCCCTGTCGAACGACATCCCGCCCGAACCATTGTCGTGCGCAGCAAGATTGCTACAGCGCGCATTACCAATTTCTGAAGATCATCCGGGACCTGCTTCGCTCGGTCGCAAGGCTCTGGTGCCACACGTGATCCAGCGCCGGCGAAAGGACGTCGAGAAATGGCTCGGTGCCGACACACCCTTCCCGGAGCGGGTTTCCGACGAGATCACCTACGAGCTCTCGGCCGACTACCGAAAGCTGTTTCTCGACGTGCTCGCCTACTGCCGCGAGACGGTGGAAGCCGGCAAGGACCTGCGGGCGGCGCAGCAAAGGGTTCGACACAGGGCCGCCATCGCGCTCCTCCGCTGTCTTCTCTCCAGTCCTCGGGCCGCCGCCACCGTTCTCGGTGCCCGGGCCGACCGCATCGCCGAGGACCAAGGTAAGGAGATCACACCGGAGGATGTCGATCAGGCCTATCGTCCTCAAGTAATGGACCTCCTCGGCGACGAGGAGCGCCGGGAAAAGATTGGGGAGCTGGTCGCGAGCGATCGCCGCGCGCTGGTGTCGCTAACACGGGATATGTCCGTCGTAGGTAACATTTGATCT
>CAVYYK010000040.1:0-62500 GCA_963772635.1 uncultured Alphaproteobacteria bacterium | reverse complement strand
TTTCGAAGCGGGACACGACATTGGCATCGGCATCGGTGAGCCCGAGCAACGATGTCCCGTTGGCACCCGGCTGGCCGTTAATCCATACGCCGGTATCGACGGCGCCGATCTGCGGCGAGCCGTTGGTCGGCGTCCGGCCTGGATATCCGGCGTTTAGACTTCCGGGCGCCTGTTGCGCCGAAGCCGCGCCCTGTTGGACTCCGGCGACGACCCCGCCGCTTTCCATCAGCGCGAGATTGACGCTGGCGATCTCGGAGATCGGACGGGTGTCGGTGGTGTTCCAGACGACGAAACGGTCGGACTCCGTCGGCCTGAGGGCGATGACGGCTTCATACATTTCCCTCGCCTTGGTCTTCTGACCGGCGTTCTGATACATGATCCCGGCGCCGACGAGGGCGTAGACGTCCTGGGGATTTGCCTTCAGCGCCTTGTCGAAATGGTTCTCGGCCGCCACCGTGTTGCCCTTGGCCAGCTCGCCGAGGCCCAGTTCGGCCTCCTCGTTGTCCTTCATCGGACTACCGGCCCAAAAGCTCGATTCAAAGATTTCGGGCTGAAGGGAGCCACAGCCGCCGACGGCGAATCCCGCCAGCAGAACGATCGCAAGGGAGGGTGTTCGGAGGTTTCTGTTCACGATGGTTCCCCGTCCGGAGACTTCCGCGGGCGCCGCCACCGTCCTGCGCGTCCGGTAAAGAGCAACCCGCCAACTTCCCGTCAATAACGGCAATAACGCTAATTTCCGGTTAAGCTACGCCATTGCCGGCCCCTAATCCACCCCATTTGGGTTAATCTTCGCCGATGCCTCCGCCGGCCGTCGCCGAAACCGACGGTGACGCTTCACCCGTCTCCCGACGACGCGGAAAAAGCTCGCGTTCCATATAAATTACGGACTCCAATGGATTGTTATAATACGGTTTTATTTCACGGAACCCCATCGAACGATAGAGCATCAGGGCCTCGGTCAGGCGTTCGAGAGTGTCCAGGCGCATCCGTGCGTAACCGACGTCGACAGCGGTCTCGACGATCGCCTCGGCCAGCCTGCGACCAAGGCCCCGCCCCCGCCACGACGGCCGCACGAACAGCCTCTTCATCTCGCAAGTGTCGCCGTCGAGCGGCCACATGCCGACGCCGCCGGCAACGGCGCCATCCGCGGCACGGGCGAGCAGCAGCCGGCCGCGGGGTGGCGCGTAGCGGCCGGGAAGCGAGCGCAGCTCCTCGGCGAATCCCTGGAAGCACAGATCGACACCGAGCCAGCGCTCGTACTCGGCGAACAGTTCGCGCACCGCGTCGATGTCCGCCTCGGTCACCGCCTCGCAAAGGACGATGTCGGCGCTCATGGCAGAAATATCGTGCCTTCCATATACAACGCCGCCTGACCGGCGATCCGTACGCGTTCGCCCCGGTGCTCGCACCACAGCTCGCCGCCGCGCGCCGAAATCTGCCGGGCGAACAGGACCGAGTTTCCGAAACGCCCGGCCCAGTACGGCACCAGGGTGCAATGGGCGCTGCCGGTCACCGGATCCTCGGGAACCCCGGCCTTGGGCGCGAAAAACCGGGAGACGAAGTCGCAGTGATCGCCCGGCGCGGTGGCGATGACGCCGAGAACGTCGAGCGCGGCGACCTTCGCCATGTCGGGGGCGAGCGCCCGCACCTCGGCCTCGGTCGCGAACACCGCCAGGGCGTCGCGGGCCGCCAACACCTGGACGGGATGGGCTCCCAATGCCGCGGCGACGTCGCCGATTTCGGGGTTCGGCGCCGGCGGACGCGACGGGAAGTCCATGGCGATCAGACCGTCCTCGTAGACGACCTCGAGCACGTCGCCGTGGCGGCTGTGGAAACGGACCTCGGTGGAACCGGGCCGCAGCCGCTCGAAGATCACGTACGCGGTCGCCAGGGTCGGATGACCGGCCAGGTCGATCTCGAGCGTCGGGGTGAACCAGCGGATATCGTAGGCGCCGGACTCGCCATTACGTGGAACGAAGAACGCCGTCTCCGAGAGATTGTTCTCCATGGCGATCGCCTGCATCGTCTCGTCGGCAAGCCACTCGGTCAGCGGACACACCGCCGCGGGGTTGCCCGCAAACGCTCGGGAGGCAAAGGCGTCAACCTGATAGAGGGGGATGTTCATGTTCTGGTTTCACCCTGTCTTCGGGGTATCGGGTTTCTCGCCGGTTCGCCGGACCGTTCCGAAGCAGTTCTCCAGCTTGGTCAGGCCGACCTTGGGATAGTAGGCCATCGCCGCCGGCGCCGACAGCAGAAGCAGGGTGACCCGCTCGCCGCCGGCGGCCTCGTGGGTCCGCCGGATCAACTCGCGGCCGATGCCCCGCCCCTGCAGCGCCCGGTCGACGGCGATGTCGGACAGGTAACAGCAAAAGGCGAAGTCGGTGACGGCGCGGGAAACGCCGACCAACAGCCCCCGGTCGTCGCGGGCGCAGACGGTGAGATCGGCGTTCTCGACCATCGCCCGGATCCGCTCGGGCTCGTCCACCGGCCGCCGCGCCGCCAGCCCCGATCGTTCGAGGATGTCGACGAACTCGGCCGGGTCCAGGTTGTCTTCGATGCCGTAACGGATATCCACAACGCTAATCCTCGAACAGCACGTTGATCCGGCGGTTGTGCCTGCCCTTCTTGTCGATCTTGCCGATCCGCACCGCGCCGATCTCGCCGGTGGAGCGGACGTGGGTGCCGCCGCACGGCTGCAGGTCGGTGCCCTCGACCTCGATCAGCCGGACCCGGCCCTGGCCGGTCGGCGGCTTCACCGTCATCGTCCGCACCAGCTCCGGCTTCGCCGCCAGCTCGGCGTCGCTGATCCACAAGATCCGCACCGGCCGATCCTCGGCGATCACCCGCTTGAGATCGGCCGGCGAGCCGTTCCTTGTCCAACGGTTCCGGCGCGTCCAGGTCGATGCGCCCCTTGGTGTCTCCCAGCGCGGCGCCGGTGATCTTCCCGGGCACCAGCGCGCTGAGCAGATGCAGGCAGGTGTGCATCCGCATGTGCCGATGGCGGCGCGGCCAGTCGATCTCGGCGGTGACCCGGTCGCCCGGCGCCAACCGCGCCGCGCCGTCTGCCGGCAGGTGCAGGTGCGCCCCGCTCTCCCGGTCCTTGACGCAATCGACGATCCGCACCTCGCGCCCGTCCGCGCTGCGCAGCACCCCGGTGTCCCCCGGCTGGCCGCCGCTGTTGTAGTAGAACACGGTGCGGTCGAGTCGGATGCCGCCGTCGTCGACGGCGGTCACCGTCGCCTCGCAGCTCGTGAGATACGCGTCCTCGCGAAACAGTTCCTCGGTCATCGATCTCTTCCATTCCTAAGAAATTAAAATACTGCTCATTCAATCGTACTGGTTTGGATTGTACATATTATTCAATTCAACTGATTGGCTCCCAACTTTCTTCGTGCAGGATGCGACTATACCTAAGAAATATCTCTTAGTGGGATGAAAAAAGAACTCTGTTTACACCCTCGACTATTCGGGGTTGAGGACGTTGATGTCATGTCTCCCGCAATCGTACTTCGGTTGACGATCGCTTCCGCTCCATCTTGACGCCTACTCAACGACTTTGCCGATTCCGATCGTTCTGATTATAATAAACATATGAATGCCGAAAGGGATCTCCCATGCTCAAGCTCAAGCTGACCAAGGTCGGGACGTCGACCGGAACGGTGCTGCCGAAGGAAATGCTTGCCCGGCTCAAGGTCGAGAAGGGTGACATGCTGTGTGCGGTCGAAACGACGGACGGCTATCTCCTGACTCCGTACGATCCCGAGTTCGCTCGGCAGATGGAGGTGGCGCGGGCGGTCATGAAGAAGCGCCGGACAGCGCTGCGGGAACTGGCCAAGTGACGGAGCCGGTCTGGCTCCGGCGCGATGTGATATTGGCGGTCCACGACGAGCAGCTGGCGGAACATGGCGGCGCACATGGGCTGAGAGACGGGGGCTTGCTCGATTCCGCCCTCGCCCGCCCGCAACACCTGTTGAGCTACGGCGATCCCGATGTCTCGGAACTGGCCGCCGCCTATGGCTGGGGCATCGCCCGCAATCATCCGTTTGTCGACGGCAACAAACGTACCGCGCTGGTCGCCGCCGAACTGTTCCTTGTTCTCAATGGATACGAGCTCCAGGCCGATGACGCCGATTGCGTCGTAACGATGCTCTCCGTCGCCGCCGGCGAGATGGCGGAGGACGATTTCGCCGCGTGGATCCGCGGGCACATACGACGCCGCGGCTGAGACGGTCGTCACGTCTCCGTCAGCACTCGCCGGAACAGCGCCTTGTCGGCGTTACCGCCGGAGAGGATCAGGCCGACCCGCTTCCCGGCCATCTGGTCCTTCTCGGCGAGCAGCGCCGCCAGAGGCGCGGCGCCGGCGCCCTCGGCGAGGTTGTGGGTGTCGGTGAAGTAGTGGGCCATGGCGGCGAGGATCGCGTCGTCGGTGACGGTGACCACCCGCGCGGCGCCGCGGAGGATGATCGCGAGCGCCGCCGGGTCGGGCACCCGGCAGGCGACGCCGTCGGCGAGGGTATCGGCCGAATTGGTGGAGACCGGGCGGCCGGCCTCGAACGACAGCGCGTAGGCCGCGGCGTTGGCCGAGACGACGCCGACGATCCGGGTCTTCGAGCCCGAGGGCGTCGCGGGCGGCGATCAGGCCACAGATACCGCTGCCTTGGCCGATCGGCACGTAGACGGTGTCGAGATCGGGTGCGGCGCGGAGGAACTCCAGGCCGTAGGTGGCGACGCCAAGAACCAGCCACGGGTGGAAGGCGCGGATCATGTGCAGGCCGCGCTCCGCCGCCAGGGTCTCCGTGTACTCGTAGGCCTCCTGGAAGTCGGCGCCATATTCGATCAGCTCGGCGCCGAGCGCCGCCATCGCCGCGTTTTTCTCCGGGTTGTTGCCGCGGGGAATGACGATCACCGCTTTCAGGCCGATCCTACCGGCGGCAAAGGCGACGCTTTGGCCGTGGTTGCCGCGGGTGGCGCTGATCACCCCGGCCACGTCCGGCTGCTCGCGACGCAGCGCGTCCATGTAGACGAGGCCGCCGCGGACCTTGAACGCACCGATCGGCGTATGGTTCTCGTGCTTGACCCACACCTCGCAGCCGGCGCGGCGGCACAGCAGCGGCCAACGGATCTGCGGCGTCGGCGGCAGATGTCGGTAGACCACCGCCGCCGCGTTCTCGAGATCGGCAAGGCTCGGAGCGGCGCGGTTTCGGGGTGTCCGACGGTCCATGTCAGGCCGACGGCGGAAACGGAACGACGGTGTGGGCGTGATTGAGCGGCCCGTGGCCGCGGCCGTAGCCGGGTGCGGTGCGGATCGCCTCGAGGACGTAGGCCCGGGCGCGGACTATCGCGTCGCGCACGCCAATGCCCTGCGCCAAGCCGACGGCGATGGCGGACGCGAGGGTGCAGCCGGTGCCGTGGGTGTGCGGAGTGTCGATACGCGGACTCTCGAACGTCTCGGGATCGCGTCCGGCTTCGGCAAGCAGGTCGACCACCGTCGGTCCCGCGCCATGCCCTCCCTTCAGCAACACCGCCCGCGGACCGAGCGCGAGCAGGCACTCCGCCAACGCCAGGGGATCTTGGCCGTCGATCTCGGCAAGGGCTTCGGCCTCCGGGAGATTGGGGGTGAGAACCCGAGCCATCGGCACCAGTCGGGTGCGCAGCGCGGTCATCGATTCGGGCGTGAGCAGAGGATGACCGCCTTTTGCCATCATCACCGGATCGACGACCACCGGGATCCCGGCGGCCTCCGTTTCCAGCACTCGGCATACCGCCTCGATGATCTCCGGCCGGTGCAGCATCCCGATTTTGATGCAGTCGGCACCGAGGTCGTCGAGCACCACCCGCATCTGCCGGGCAACGAAATCCGGCGGCACGTCGTGAATGGCGAACACGCCTTCGGTATTCTGGGCGGTGAGCGCGGTGAGCGCGGTCATCGCGTAACCGCCGAGCGCGGTTACCGCCTTGATATCCGCCTGAATTCCGGCGCCGCCGCCGGAATCCGATCCGGCGACGATGAGAACCCTACCCTTCATTCCAGCGAGGATTCAGACGACGGCCGAGCGGATGACGCCGCAGATGTCGTCGACGACGGCGCCGACCAGATCCTCGTCCTCGCCCTCGGCCATCACCCGGATGACGGGCTCGGTGCCAAACTCGCGGATGAGCAGCCGGCCCTTCTCACCAAGCCGTTTCTCGCCTTCGGCAATAGCCTTTATGACGATCTCGCTTTCCAGCGGCCGGCCGTCCTCGTAACGGACATTTTTGAGCAACTGGGGCAGCGGCTCGAAAACGCGACAGACCTCGCTCGCCCGCCGCCCCGTCTCGACGACCACCGCCAGCACCTGCAGCGCCGAGATCAAGCCGTCGCCGGTGGTGATGTAATCGCTCAGAATGATATGGCCGGACTGTTCGCCGCCCACGTTGAAGCCGTGCTCGCGCATGTGCTCGACGACGTAGCGATCGCCGACCCTGGTCCGCTCCAGGCGGAGCCCGCTGCCGTTGAGATAGCGCTCCAGCCCCAGGTTCGACATCACCGTCGCCACCAGACCGCCGCCCCTGAGTTTCCCGCTGGTCGCCCAGTGATGGGCGATCAAGGCCATCAGTTGGTCACCGTCGATCAGGGTTCCGGTTTCGTCGGCGATCAGCGCCCGGTCGGCGTCGCCGTCCAGGGCGATGCCGAAGTCGGCGCGATACTCTATGACGGCATCGCACATGGCCTCCGGCGCCGTCGATCCGCACTTCCGATTGATGTTGGTTCCGTCCGGCGCGACGCCGACCGGGATGACCTCGGCGCCCAGTTCCCACAGGACCTCCGGCGCCACCTTGTAGGCGGCGCCATTGGCGCAATCGATGACGATTCGAAGGCCGGCCAGGGTGCATCCCTTGGGGAACGTTTGCTTGACGAACTCGGTATAGCGGCCCTGCACATCCTCCAACCGCCTCGCCCTCCCAAGCTGCGACGCCGGGGAGAGCTTGCTATCCAGGCCATTCGCCAAATGGCCTTCGATCGCTCGTTCGACCGTATCGGACAGCTTGTAGCCGTCGGGGCCGAACAGCTTGATTCCGTTGTCCTCGAAAGGGTTGTGGGATGCCGACAGCATCACCCCGAGGTCGCACCGCATCGAGCGGGTCAACATCGAGATCGCCGGCGTCGGCATCGGCCCCACCAGGATCACGTCCATCCCCATGGAAATGAAGCCGGCGGTCAGCGCGGGCTCCAGCATATAGCCGGATAGCCGGGTGTCCTTGCCGATAAGCACGCGGTTGCGGTGGCGTCCATGGCGGAAGTGGAGGCCCGTCGCCATGCCGACCTTCAGCGCCGTCTCCGCCGTCATCGGTTCGCGGTTGGCGGTACCGCGAATGCCGTCGGTTCCGAATAGCGTCCTCTTCTTCTTCATTTCCGGCGTCCTTAACTCATTTCCAACTTGCGGCGTTGGTCAAAGGGAATCAGAGTTCGGTGCAACAAATGCTCGTCACAGTAGCACGTCAACGTTATCTATCCGTTACGTTTCCTGACCGGCGCCGACGATCGCCTGCCAAACCGTCAACGCCTGGCGGGTCGCGGCGACATCATGGACCCTGAGTATATGGGCTCCCCGCTCGACCGCCGCCAGAGCCGCCGCGATCGATCCGGGCAAGCGCCGCTGCGGTGGCTCGTCCCGGCTCAGGCGGGCGATGAAGCTCTTTCGCGATACGCCGACGACCACGGCCAAACCGAAGTCGCGGTAGAGCCCGAGCCGCGCGAGGATGTCGGCGTTATGCGCGACTGTCTTGCCGAAACCGATGCCGGGGTCGACGGCGATCCGATCGCGACCGATGCCGGCGGCCTCACACGCCGCGACCCGGTCGGCAAGCCACCGGTACACTTCCCGGGCGGCATCCCGGTAGGAGGGCGCCAACTGCATGGTTCGGGGCTCGCCCTGCATGTGCATCAGCACGACGCAAACGCCGGCAGCGGCCACCACGTTCAATGATCGGCGGTCACCGGTGAGCGCAGTGACGTCGTTGACGATGCCGACACCGGCAGTGATCGCGGCCTCCATGACCTCGGCCCGGCGGGTATCGATCGAAACCAGGACGCCAGCCGCTGCCAGTTCACGAACCACCGGCAAAACCCGGATAAGCTCTTCCGCAACCGACACCGGCGCAGCGCCGGGGCGGGTCAATTCGCCGCCCACGTCGATGATGTCGGCTCCCTCTTTCGCCAGCGCCAGCCCCCGCTCCACGGCGGCGGCCGCGACCACCGTTTCGCCGCCATCGGAAAAGCTGTCGGGGGTCACGTTCACGACCCCCATGATCCTCGGACGATCGAGACGCAGTCCCGCGAATTCCGCAGGCGGCGGAACGAAAGTCGCTGTCGGTGAGGTTTCCAGCAAACCCGTCCGCCTCGGGAATCAGTTCTCCGGTTGAGGCTTCGCGCCAAACCCGGTGTGCGGCTGATCCTTCTTCTTTCCGCTCGACGGAACCGAGGCGCGGCGGCCCGTGTCCTTGGGTTCGTCGTCTTGGTCGGGGCGGACGACAGGCTCGCCGCGAAGCAGAGCCTTCACCTCCTCGCCGCTCAGCGTTTCGTATTCGAGCAACGCGGTTGCCACCTTGTCGAGGTCGTCGCGGCATTCTTGGAGAATCTTCCGAGCGACCGCCTCCGCTTCATCGACCAAACGGCGCACTTCCTCGTCGATCAGCTTCGCGGTCGCGTCGGAAACGTTCTTGTGCTGGGTCACCGAATGGCCGAGAAAGACCTCCTCCTGGTTGTCGGAATAGCGCAGCGGGCCCAACTTTTCGCTGAACCCGAACTCGGTCACCATGCGCCGGGCCATCTCGGTCGCCTGCTTGATGTCGTTGCCGGCACCGGTAGTGACGTTCTCCATGCCGAAGATCAGTTCTTCCGCCACCCGGCCGCCAAACATGACCGCGAGCCTCGATTCGAGCTCGACCTTGGAATAACTGTAGCGGTCGCGCTCGGGCAACGACATGGTCACGCCCAGGGCACGCCCACGCGGAATGATCGTGACCTTGTGCAACGGGTCGTGCTTCGGAACGCGCAGACCGACCAGCGCGTGTCCGGCCTCGTGATAGGCAGTAAGCCGTTTCTCTTCGTCGGTCATCACCATCGAACGCCGCTCGGTGCCCATCAGCACCTTGTCCTTGGCGGCTTCGAAGTCGAGCATCGTCACCACCCGACGGCCGGCGCGTGCGGCCAGCAGAGCCGCCTCGTTGACCAGATTGGCCAAGTCGGCGCCGGAGAATCCCGGCGTCCCACGGGCAATGACCCGGGCGTCGGCATCCGGGGCCAACGGGACCTTGCGCATATGGACCTTGAGGATCTGCTCGCGGCCGAGGATATCGGGATTGGAAACCACCACCTGCCGGTCGAAGCGACCGGGGCGCAGCAACGCCGGATCGAGAACGTCCGGGCGGTTGGTGGCGGCGATCAGGATCACCCCTTCGTTGGACTCGAAACCATCCATCTCGACCAGCAACTGGTTGAGCGTCTGCTCGCGCTCGTCGTTGCCGCCGCCGAGACCGGCGCCGCGGTGGCGACCAACGGCATCGATCTCATCGATGAAGATGATGCACGGAGCGTTCTTCTTGCCCTGCTCGAACATGTCCCTGACCCGAGACGCGCCGACACCAACGAACATCTCGACAAAATCGGAGCCTGAGATGGTAAAGAAAGGGACGTTGGCCTCTCCGGCGATGGCGCGGGCAAGCAATGTCTTGCCGGTACCCGGAGGGCCGACGAGAAGGCAGCCCTTGGGAATTTTACCGCCGAGCCGCTGGAACTTCTGGGGGTCCTTGAGGAATTCGACAACCTCCTCGAGTTCCTGCTTGGCCTCGTCGATGCCGGCCACGTCCTCGAAAGTAACCCGGCCCGTTTTCTCGGTCAGCAGCCGCGCCCGGGACTTGCCGAACCCCATCGCCTTGCCCCCGCCGGACTGCATCTGGCGCATGAAGAAGATCCAGACGCCGATCAAAAGCAGCATCGGGAACCACGATATCAGCACGCTCCATAACGTCGGCGTCCCGTCCTCGGAAGGTTGGGCGGTGATCCTCACATCATGTTTCTCGAGGGCGGCGATGGCGAGAGGGTTCGCATCCTGGGGCACATAGGTCATGAGCGGACGGCCGTCGCGATATTGCCCGGTCACCTGCTGCCCCTTGATGGTCACCTCGCGAACCTCTCCACCCTCCACCTGAGCCATGAAGTCGGAATAGGCCAGCGGCTGGTGCGTTCCGCGCGGCGAAGACCCCTGAAACAGATTGAACAAGGCGAACACCAGCAGTGCGATGATCACCCATAAAGCCAGATTTCTGCTGATATTCACGTGTGTTGCCCGCTAGTTCCTCGAGGGTTGAAGGTTGGCTTGGTTCCGGTAGCGCTGTCGAAGACTGCCTCCAAATGCGACCCGATCAAATGATCTATCCATCAAAGATAATACGCCTGTTGCCTCAAGCAAGGAAGTACCCCGCTCCCGATGCCGCTTTTGTCGGCCGGAATGCGGCAACGAACCCCACCTCCTCGGCATCGCCTCCCCTTCGACGGTAGGCTAAGTGCGGAACATTGAGAATTCCTTCACCGTCGGCAAGCGCCGGCAACGACAGCCTGGCCTGCCAGGGCACGGGGTGTCGACGGAGTTCCGGCCATGCGCCGACCACCTCGCTCCAACCGGCGGCGCCCAGAGCGAGCAACCGGGTCTCCTTTGCCGATAGTCCACCGGCGACGGTAACGCCGACAGCAAAGCGGCCGTCCCAGATCAGCCGATCTCCCGAGGCGACGACCACCGGGTCGGGCAGTCCGCGCAACTCCCGGCAAACCAGAAGACCGCCGTCGACGCCGATCACCCGGCAGCCCGCGAGGGTACTGGCCACCTCTCCCCGTTCGACGACCATCCTTGCATGCAGCCGTTCCAATTTTTCGGTACCCGGCTCGTAGGATCGGCCGCCGATACAGAGAAGGATCCGCGCCAGCGCTCTCAGCGATATCTCGGCAGGGGCCGCGGCCATCGCCAGGATGTCGAGGTGCGCGTAACCTCCGGGATGTAGTCGACTGCACCGAGCCAGCAACGCAGATGCGGCACTCTCCAGGGAGACGCGCGCACGCCCCATTCGATGGGCCACCGCCGCCAGCGAAGGTTCCGTGATCCCCGTTGCCGCCAACTCCGGAAGTGCAGCCCGCAACCGCGAGCGCAGATACGTCGGATCGAGGTTGGACGGATCGTCGATCCAGTCCATCCGGCGGGCAGAGAGCACCGCCCGAAGCCGGATCGGCGGAACGGCGAGCAACGGCCGTACCAGACGTACCGCCGACGTTTCGGTTACCGCGGACATTGCCGCCAGCCCTTCGACGCCACTGCCGTGCTGCAACCGCATGAGCACCGTTTCCGCCTGGTCCCGAAGGTGATGACCGAGCAACAGATGGAGAACGCCGGCTTCCCGACACCATCCGCACATCAGTCGGTAGCGCTCACCGCGCGCCGCCGCCTGCACCCCGGTGGACGGCTTTCGGCCGTCCCAGCGCAGCACGCGATGATCAATGCCCATCGCCGCCATCCACCGCCCCACCTGCATGGCTTCCGCCGCCGACTCAGGTCTGAGGCCGTGATCGACGGTGATCGCCGACACGCGGCCACCACGGCCCCCTGCCCATTCATCGGCCAAAAGGCACAAGGCCATGCTGTCGGCGCCGCCGGATACCGCCACCGCCACGTGCGGCGACGATTCAAACGGGCCTACGGCCGCCATCGCGGCGTCGAACTCAGCAAGCGTGAGCGGATCCTGGCAGCTCATCGGAATGCGGACGCTAACTGCACCCGAGCCGCCGGACCTCCTTGTCAGCCTTGCCCTTGATGGTGGCGGGGGCGTCGGGAAGTGTCTTCTTCAACTCGCCATACGTTGCACAGGCTTCCTTGTTCTTGCCGAGGGCGGCGAGCGACATTCCGAGCTTGAGCAACGTATCGGGTGCCTTCGGACCGGCCTTGTTGCGCTGATAGCCTTCGAGAAAAGTCTCCGCCGCTCGGGCATAGTCCCCGCGCACGTAATAAGTCTCGCCCAGCCAGTAGCGCGCGTTGTCGGCCAGCGGATCATCCGGATGGGCCGCCAGGAACTCCTTGAATGCGGTCTCGGCCTCGTCGTAATTGGCCTTGCGCATGAGACCGAAGCCGTAGGCATACTGCTCGCGGGGCGTGCCCTTGGGCAGGACATCGTCCGGCTCCGCGGCCGCCTGGGCGGAAGGCGGTCGCTCGGAAGTTTCGAGTTCGCCCCTTCGTGCCTCCATCTCGGACTTGGGCATCCTGCCCAGCACCATCGGTGCCCGACCTGCAGCCGTCCCCGGCTCCGCCGGTGATACCGACGGCGAAGCCGCGCCTTGCGATCCCGTAGGCGCCGACCCGGTGGCCGCGCCTTGCCGGGTCAACCGGTAATCGACGTCCGCCACCAGTTTGTCGAGCCGTTCGCTGAGTTGACCCAAACGAAAGTTCATCTCTTCGATTCGGCCCGTCGTCGCGCGCAGTTCCTGTTCCAGTTCCGACAGTCGCACCTCGAGCCTGGCGACGGCCGGCCCGGCGGAATCGGCGGTCTGGCCGACGGCATCGGTCGTTACGACGAAAATCCCTGCCGTCAGAACGACCGCGGGAACAATTGCGTACAAGCTCTTGCCAATGGGGTACGGGAACGTTCTTGTCATCCGCATGTCCAGTTTTTCGCCCTCGCCGCCTTCCCGCTTCTCGTCCGCCGCGGGAAGGCTTCGTCGGCATGGTTGGAGTGCGTATCCGTCCTAGGGGAACTCAAGAACCTGAGTGGAAACGCAGGGGTCAACTACCGGCCGTACTTCCCGCTACGATGGTTACCGCACGCCGGTTCTGCGCCCACGCGGCGTCGTTGGATCCAACCACCGCCGGGCGCTCCTCACCGTACGTCACCGTTCTGATCCGTCCCGGGTCGACACCGAGAGCGACCAAATAATCCTTGGCCGCGTTGGCCCGCCGTTCCCCGAGCGCTAGGTTGTATTCCCTCGTTCCGCGCTCGTCGGCGTGCCCTTCGATGACAACGGTGATCGACGTGTACTTGTTGAGCAAAGCGGCCTGCCCCTCGAGCGTGGCACGTCCCTCGCCGTTCAAACTGTACTGGTCGAAACCGAAGAAGACGCGGTCGCCGATACCGACCATTTCTTCTTCCGCTTGCGCCGGGCTCAACGCCGCTTTTTCGACCTGAGACTCGGTCACGACAACCGCCGTGTCGACCTGGCCCTTACCGGCGCCACTAGCCATGCCGGTTTCCTCGGGCGTACTCTCGCACGCGGCGACTAGGGCGACTACCGCGAACAAGACTGCCGGTTTAAAGTGCATTTAGTTCTCCATTCTCTGGGCGTTAAACTGCAAAATAAATAAGGGACGCCATTGGTTGTATCCGGAAGGCGTTCTCTCATAAATGACGGCTGTAGTGTTTGCACCTACCAAGTCAAAGCCCGACCGTCCAATAAAAACGTCCCGATTACAGCGTCAACCATAGGCCGCGCCCCTTAGGGATGCAAGGGGGACCACGCCGGATCGGAAGCATCCAGCGGTGTCGGAATTTCTCGTTCGTTGCGGCCGGTCAGGTCTATGGAATACAGCCGCGATCCACCGCCACCGCCGTCCTTGCGAATGGGTTCCTGGCGGAAAAACATCAGAACTCGCCCGTTAGGAGCCCATGTCGGCGCTTCCACATGATAACCCTCGGTCAACAACCGCTCGCCGCTGCCGTCCGGCCGCATCACCCCGATGTAGAACTTGCCCTCTTGGATCTTCGTAAATGCGATCAAATCGCCCCGCGGCGACCACACCGGCGTTGCGTATCGACCGTTGCCGTGACTGATGCGCCTGACCTTGGACCCGTCGGCATCCATGACGTAGAGCTGCTGGCTGCCACCCCGATCGGAATTGAAAACGATCTGCCGTCCGTCGGGGGAATAGCTGGGCGAAGTGTCGATGGCCGAGCTGTTGGTCAGCCGCTTCTTGGCTCGGGTCCTGAGATCGATGGTGTAGAGCTCCGAATTGCCGTCCATTGCCATGCTAATGATCAGCTTCTCGCCATCGGGTGAGAAGCGCGGCGCGAAGGTCATTCCGGGAAATTCGCCGATGACTTCCTGCTGGCCGGTATCGATATTGCGGATGTAAACGCGGGGGATGCCGCCAGTGAAGGATAGATAGGTAATTTCCTGCAAAGTCGGAGAGAACCGGGGCGTAAGCACCAGGGTTCCACCGTCGGTCAGAAAGCGATGATTCTCGCCATCCTGATCCATGATCGCCAGCCGTTTGACGCGGCGCTCATGGGGGCCCGACTCCGCGATATAGACGACCCTCGTATCGAAATAGCCGTCTTCCCCGGTGATCCGTTTGTAAATCGCGTCGCTGATGATGTGGGCGATGCGGCGCCAGTTCGACGGTGCGGTGAAATAGGCTAGGCCCGCCATCTGCTGCTCGGCGAATACGTCCCAGAGCCGGAACTCCACCCTGAGACGGCCGTCTTCGAGAAACAGGACGCGTCCATGAAGCAATGCCTGGGCATCGATCACCCGCCAATCGCCGAATCGCGGCAGCGTCTCCATGGAAGGTTGCGTTTGAACGAACGCCTTGGGATCCACCGGTTTAAACAGGCCAGAACGCTCGAGATCGCCGGAGACGACGGAGGCGATATCGCGACCGAGGCGGGTCGCTTCCACCCCATCGCCCTCGAAATCGACGATCGCGATCGGCAGCGGCTGGACAACTCCGCGGTTAATGTCGATCTGCAACTCGCTCGCCGCCGGCGTCGCCAGGCCGACCCCCAGAAGCCAAATCGCCACCGCCGCCAAGGACTTCCAACGCTCCAGCCTATTCGCGAGTATCATGTTCCGAACATCTCCTTGGGATTGAACACCAGGGTCATCGTCTTCCATCGACTAAACTTCTCCCTTGGCAATGTGAACGGATGACATCGCGGGTTCAAGACTGCACGCACCGCGCTTTCGGCGGCTGAACGGTAGAAAGGATCGACGCGCATGCGGTTCTGATCGGTGACGACGGCCGAGCGTGGCGTCCCGTCGATGTTCATTTCCACCCGGATCGAGACGATCAGGCTGTCCGCGTCCTTGGCCCCGGCCGGCAGGTTCCAGCACCGTTCGATCTGTCGGCGCACCGCTTCGATCTCGCTCATCGTCACCGGGAGACCTTCATCATAAGGTTCCGCCGACTTGCCCAGGGCCTTGGCAATCTGCAACTCCAGCGCCGGTTCGGACTGTTGCTCTTCGGGTTTCTGTTCGGGGTTCTCGTCGCTCTTCGGCGGCTGCGCTTTCAGTTGTTCGACGGTTTTCAGAACGGACTCGAAAGTACTCGGCGGTAGCTTCTTTTTCTCGGGCTCGGTCTTTTTTTCGGGCTCGGGTTTTTGCTTGGGCTCGGGTTTTTGCTTGGGCTCGGCCTTGGCCGGTTTCGGTGACGGTTTGGGCTCGGGTATCGGCGTCTCGGCCCTTTCCGGCCGAGCCGCCGGCGTCGGCTTCGCCTTCGGAGGAACGAGCTTCGCCACCTCGGACTCCGGCTCCGGTTCGAGCGGTGGAGCCTCGGGCCGGACAGGGGGCAGTGGCGGCAGCGGCTTGGCCGCCCGATCAGGCATCGGCTTCGCCGTCGGCTTTGGTTTCTCGGATGCCGCCGGCGCATTGGTCTTCTCGGCCACGGTCACGATGTCGACGGTCATCGGCGATTCCACCGGCAACATGTCGGGATCGGGCGCGGGAACACCGAAGTAGGCGACGGTGAACACCATCAAGTGCAACAGCAAGGAATAGATCAACGGCCGTCGCATGATACGCGTCAGGTGCCCTTTTTATCGGTTTCGCCGCCGGCGGCAGGTTCGGCGTCCATCGGTTCGGTGAGCAACGCGACCTTGCGGAACCCCCCGGCGTAGATGGCGCTCATCACTTCCATGATCCGCCCATAGTGAATCGCCTTGTCGCCGCGCACAAAAATTCGGAGATCGGGCTTGGTGCCGGCGATCGCCTTGAGGCGTGGCACCAGCGCATCCATTTCCACCTCCGTATCCTGCAGAAAGATTCTACCGCGACCATCGACGCTAACCGCCAACGGCTCGTCCTCGCCCTTGATCTCGGAGGCCTGCGTTTTTGGCAGGTCGACCGTCACGCCGACGGTCAACAGCGGCGCCGTGACCATGAAGATGACCAGAAGCACCAGCATCACGTCGACCATCGGCGTCACGTTGATTTCGCTCATCGGACGCGTTCTCCGGCGTCTGACCGAATTCCCGCGCGCCGAACGATCGACGGAAAACGCCATGGTCAGCCCCTCTCTTCCATCTGCCGCGACAGGATGGCAAGGAACTCGCCGGCGAAGCCGTCGACACGACCGGCGTAGCGATCCAGATCCTTGGAGATCTTGTTGTAGGCGAGCACCGCCGGAATCGCCGCCAGCAAGCCCAGCGCGGTGGCGAACAGCGCCTCGGCGATCCCTGGCGCCACCACCGCTAGGCTGGTGTTCTTGGTCGCCCCGATCGCCTGAAAGCTGTTCATGATCCCCCAGACGGTCCCGAACAGGCCGATAAACGGTGCCGTCGATCCTGTCGAGGCGAGGAAGGTCATGTACCGTTCGATCCGGTCGAGCTCGCGACCGGCGGTGATCTGCATTAC
Source organism: uncultured Alphaproteobacteria bacterium (assembly GCA_963772635.1). GTDB lineage: Bacteria > Pseudomonadota > Alphaproteobacteria > Rhodospirillales > Defluviicoccaceae > JAUXFS01. The sequence goes on along the minus strand of CAVYYK010000040.1, from coordinate 45,855 downwards.
CCGCTCGATGCGTTCCTCCAGCCCCAGCAGCGGAGGGGTGTCGTCGCCTTGGCGGCGAGCAACCGCGCGACGCCATTCGCGCATCGCCGAGACGAAAACCGAGGACATCGGGTCGCGAGGCTGGGAACCGATACGGTCGTAAAGATCGTCGATGGCGCCGCCCGACCAGAACACGGATTCGAACCGGTCGGCGCGGATGTTGAGCTGGCTTAACTTGAAGCTCTTTTCGAAGATGATCGCCCAGCACCATATCGATGCCACGAGGAGAAGAATGATGACGCCCTTGACCACCCAGTCGGCCCGCAGGAACATCATCCATACCGAGAAGTCGTACGGGGCGACAGAGCCGGCCAGAGCCGCCGCGTCGATTGCGTTGTTTTCCATCTATTTCAACCGCTTACCCTTGTTATGATAATCCGTCAGATCGGCGCGCAACGTTCCCGGAATCCGGGAAGGGCGGCCGGTGAGCGTCATGCAGGCGAGTTTGAGAGTCATCCGTACCAAGTCCGCGCCATCGCGGCGGACCCTCTGCTCCATGCCCAGCGAGGCGCCACGCAGTCCGGTGATCCGGGTCACCACCTCCAGCCGATCGTCGAGACGCGCCGGCGCCAGGAAGTCGGCGGTGCAGTGGCGGACGGCGAAAACGACTCCTTCCGCCGACATCATTCCCGAGTGGTTCAAACCGAGAGACCGCATCATCTCCGTTCGCGCGCGCTCGGCGTACCTGAGGTAGTTGGCATAATAGACGATGCCGGCGGCGTCGGTGTCCTCATAGTACACCCGCAGCGGAAACACGTGCGCATCGCCTTCAAAAATCCCTGGTGGCGGTTCACTCACCGTTGTCCTCGTCAATCAGTTCCAGTTGCCCGACATTCGCTCCACACGGCAGACCGAGATGCCGGTAGGCCTGATCGGCCAGCGCCCGGCCGCGGGGCGTGCGCAATATAAACCCTTGCTGAATAAGAAACGGCTCGATCATCTCCTCGATGGTATCGCGTTGTTCGGACAGTGCCGCCGCCAGGGTATCGACCCCCACCGGTCCGCCCCGGTAATTGTCGGCGATGCAGCGAAGATAGCGCCTGTCCATGGCGTCGAGCCCTCGCCGATCGACTTCCAGGCGATCGAGGGCCCCGTCGGCCGTCGCCGCGTCGACCGGGCTCGGCTCCGCTCACCGCGGCGAAATCACGGACCCGGCGCAACAGCCTGACGGCGACGCGCGGCGTCCCCCGCGATCGGCGAGCGATTTCGCCGGCGCCGTCGTCGGTCAGTTCCATACCCAAGACCGCGGCGCCGCGACGGACGATCTTCTCCAAATCCTCGGTCTCGTAGAAATTGAGACGCAGCGGGATACCGAAACGCTCGCGCATCGGCGTGGTGATCAGCCCGGCGCGGGTGGTGGCGCCGACCAGGGTGAACGGCGGCAGGTCGATGCGGATCGAGCGCGCCGCCGGGCCCTCGCCGATGATCAAATCGAGCTTGAAGTCCTCCATCGCCGGATACAGGACTTCCTCGACCGTCGGCGAAAGCCTGTGGATCTCGTCGATAAACAAGACATCGCGGGCCTGCAGGTTGGTGAGGATCGCCGCCAGGTCGCCGGGCTTGCCGACCACCGGACCGGACGTGGCGCGGAACCCCACGCCCAACTCCCGGGCGACGATCTGCGCCATCGTCGTCTTGCCCAGTCCCGGCGGTCCGTGCAGCAGCACGTGGTCGAGCGATTCGCCGCGGTGCGCCGCGGCGGTGATGAACACCCTCAGGTTCTCGCACACCTTCCGCTGGCCGATAAAGGCGTCGAGCGTCGCAGGACGGATCCCGATCTCCGCGGTGTCACCTTCGGTCTGCATAGGGGCGACGACACGCTCCTCGCCGGTCTCGTCGCCGGTTTCAGCGCTGGTCACATCGTGCCCGTTCAAGCCCCGTGCTCCCTGGGGGTCAATTCGGAAAGGCCGCCCTTGATCAGATCCTCGACCGCGACCCCGGTTCCCAACCGGGCGGCGGCATGGGAGACGGCACCCAAGGCTTCGGCCGGTCTGAAGCCGAGGTTGACCAGCGCCGAAACGGCATCGCCGACGTCACCGCCGAGCCCCCAGTTGCCCGCACCCGAAGTCACTGCCGCCGCCGATCCGAGGGCGGCGACCTCCACCTTTTCGCGAAGCTCGCCGATGATCCGGCCGGCGAGCTTGGGGCCGACTCCGGCGGCCCGGGTAATCGCTCCCCGGTCGCCCGCGGCAATCGCCTGGACCAGTTCGTCGGCCGCCAACGCCGTAAGAACGGCCAGCGCCGCCTTGGCGCCCACCCCTTGCACCGTGGTCAGCATCCGGAACCATTGCCGTTCCGCCGAATCGGCAAAGCCGTAGAGGTTGATGGCGTCGTCGCGCACCGCGGTCTCGACCCGCAGGCTCGCCGCCTGACCCGTGGTGAGCCTGGACAGCGTCCTGCCGGAGCAGAATACCAGGTAGCCGACCCCCCCGACATCGAGCACCACCCAGCCGTCGCCGGTCGAATTGACGATCCCGGTGAGCTTGGCGATCACGAGGCCATCCTTGCGATTCGAAGGGCGGTCTCCCGGTGATGGGCGTGGCAGATGGCCACCGCCAGCGCATCGGCGGCGTCCGCGGTCGAGACGACGGCACCGGGCAGGAGCGCACGCACCATCATCTTCACCTGCACCTTGGCGGCGTGGCCGCTGCCGACCACCGTCTTCTTGACCAGGTTCGGCAGGTACTCGGCGACCCGAAGACCGGCCCGGGCCGGCACCAGCAAAACGATTCCCCGTGCCTGCCCAAGGCGCAGAGTGGACACCGCGTTGCGGTTGACGAACGTTTCCTCCACGGCCGCCTCGGCGGGACGGTATTTCCCGATGACTTCTGTCAAGCCGTCGGCCAACTGGACCAGCCGCTCCGCCAGCGACAGCGAGCGATCGGTCAGGACGACGCCGTCGGCGACATGGCTGAGCCTGCCGTCGACGGCCTCGATAACCCCCCATCCGGTGGCGCCGAGACCCGGGTCCAGTCCGATCAGTCTCATGCCTTGCTTCCCTTTGCGAGCGGCCGAGCGCCGGTCGAGTTTCGCCGGCTCGCCGTCAAGCGCTGAGCCGTTCCATGATGTCTTCGGCGACGTCGAAGTTGGACGCCACGCGCTGCACGTCGTCGTTGTCGTCGAGGGCGTCCAGAAGCTTGAACAGGGTCGCGGCGGTATCTTCGTCGACGTCGACCGTGACATTGGGGCGCCAGTCGAGACGGGCGGCGGTCGCCGGCCCGAAATGCTTCTCGAGCCCGTCGCGAACCGTACTGAGGTCATCCGGGGCACAACTGATCTCGTGCCCGTCCTCGTCGGAGGTCACGTCCGCAGCCCCGGCCTCCAGCGCCGCCTCGAACATCTCCTCGGCGCCGGCGGCATCGGCCGGATAGTGGACGAAGCCGATCCGATCGAACATGAAGCTGACGCTGCCGGTCTCGCCGAGGCTGCCTCCATGCTTGCCGAACGCGGTACGGACTTCGCTGGCCGTTCGGTTGCGGTTGTCGGTCAGCGCCTCGACGATCAGCGCCACGCCGCCGGGTCCGTAACCTTCATAGCGGATCTCCTCGTACTGCGTCCCTTCTTCCCCGCCGGCACCACGCTTGATCGCGCGTTCCATCGTGTCCTTGGGCATGTTGGCGGCCTTGGCGGCGACCATGGCCAGACGCAATCGCGGGTTGGCGTCGGGATCGGGCAACCCGGACTTCGCCGCGACCGTCAGCTCGCGGATGATCTTGGTGAACACCTTGGCACGCTTGGCGTCCTGCGCGCCCTTGCGGTACATGATGTTCTTGAACTGCGAATGGCCTGCCATTTCTCTCCACTTCGGCTTCCTGGGAAGATAACGTAGATCAAGCTCGCGTGTTGTACCACATATAGCGTGCGGGAGGTAGTCTACGCACGCACACGGAGTCCAGAAACTTTTAACGGGGGACTGTGGCACGAATCGGGCGTCGGCGGGCTCTGTTCGGCGCGTGGCATCCACGAACGGACGAGAAGTGCACCACGGCCGGTGTTTCGGCCGTGGTGCACTCCTTAAGGTCGCCGGTCACTCAGCCCGGCGTCGTTTCGCTCAGCACGTTGTTGTTCTCGTTGCACTCCGTAACACCGTTGTTGCTGTCGGCGGTCACCGACACGGTGCAGTCGGGATCGAAGCAATTTCCGCCCGGGGGCGTCACAATGGTCACCGTCTGATCGGCACCGGCGGCGAGACCGCCGCCGAAGTTCGTGTCGACGACGACCGACTGACCCGGATCGAGGAGTGCACGAACGTCGAACGGACCGGCGTTGGCGGTACCGATGTTGGCGACCGTGTAGTCCACCTTGGTCACGCAGGTCCCGCCGCCGCCCGGACAGCTCACCGCGGGCCGGCCGATATCCTTGACCACGAGATCCGGGCACGTTCCCGGCGGCTTCTTCCCTCCCTTTTTGCGGCCGTGGACCCGGTCCACATCGATACTGGTGACGGAGGTGACATTGTCCTCCTTGTCCAGCCCCGCGGTGGTATAGACCGCCGTCAGATCCAGGCGGTCGGAGCTCTGCACGACAACGAAGCCCTTGATGTAGGGGGTTGGGAATCGACCGTCGAAGACTTCCCGCAGGACATCATCGCAATCCACTTCCAAGGCCTCGTCCGGTTCCAGCGTGTGACGAGCGATGGGAATGATCTTGCCGGGTTTCTCCTCGTCCGGCGGGAAAGTGAGCGCCAGCTTCTTACGGAAGGTGACCGGCTTGTCGCTCGGATTGTGGATATTGATAGCGGTTCCGTAAAATCCGCGCACCAGTTGCATCCTTTTCGGATCCCGCTGCAGGCCGCAGATCAGTTTGGCGGCGTACTCGAAGGCTGCCGCCTCGTCGCCAGGAGGCGTCTCGCGTCCGCATTCGGGATTGCGGAAACTGGCGACCCGCGTCCTCCATCCGGCCGTCGATGTCGCCTGGTAGTACTCGGCCGTGTACCAGAACGTGCAATCGTCCACCGGATCGACGTCCATGCTGGAGTAGTTGCCCCAACGACTCGACGAGTGGGTCTGGGCGCCGGTGCCGGCGATGATCGTCGTCTCCGGCTGGGTCATCGCTCCCGGCGGATCCGTGGCGAGACGTCCTGTGCGCCGGATGCTCGGGAATACGCTGTCGCTGGACACGCTATAGCCAAGCGCCAAGTTGCCGTCGCCATCCATGGCGATGGATCCCATCCAGCGGTGGGCCCCATCGGGGGCATAGGTTTCCTGCTGGAAGATCGACCAGGCACCTCCGGGGTTTCGTCGCAGCTCGTACCAGCGGATGCCGGCCAAGTCGTTGCCGTTGGCGTCGACGGTGTGATTGATGACCATCGATTCGCGGCTGCCGAAGTTGCGGTATTGAAGCCGCCACATCGGCCAGACGGTGAGCGTCTCCAGCCGCTGGGTGACGCCCGGCTGCGGAACGCAGGCGCCCAACAGCGACGCCGAACACAAGACCGAGTCGAAGGGTGCCGTGGCCAGGTTGGCAACCTGGACGAACGTGGACGCCGCCGGGTTGTTCCAGTCGACGGTGAACGCGAAGATCTCCAGCCTGTCGTTGCCGCCGAACCGGTCACCATCCACCTGGCGAACGAAGAAGTTGGGCGTACCGGCGGGCGGCGGCGGGCCGTCCAGGTCGCTTGGCATCAGGAACAGCGATGGCGCCGGGACCGAGAACTGGACCAGGCCGGCTGGGGCGCCGACGAGCATCTGAGCCCGCTCGAACGCCCACACGTCGAGGCCGCCGTTCGGAAATCCGCGCTGCGTCCCCATGTAGTAGCCGTCCGGCCAGACACCGATCTTGGGATAGTCCGGAAAGACGGGATTGCCGCTCGCCGCGTCGTTGGTGGGAAACGCATAGAGAAACCAACCACCGCCGACCGGATCGGGGGTCCGCGAGATGGCGATGCATTCGAAGAACCCCTGCTGCCCGCCCGGCAACGCGAACTGGCTGATGAGCCAGCGGTCGGCCAGCGCGTCGTAGCGGACGATCGGGTCGCCGTTGTTGAGGGTCTGGCAAGGACCACCGAAACCGCTCCATAGGGCGTTGATCGGCGTCGGGCCGGCCAGGGTGTTGCCGGCCTTGTCGAAGATGGTGAAGGCCGAGTTGAGCATCTGGATGTAGTGGTTCGGACCGACATCACCGACGGTGTCGGGCGGCAGGACTCCCGTCGCCGGAATACCGTCGAAGTTGACGCCGGCGACCGGCGCCGCGGCGACCGCCCGGAACGTGCGGAGGACTTCGGGGCCACGCACCGGCGGCGTCGGACCCATGTCCTCCTTCAGATCCTCGACGGTGCGTACCGGCATGCCCTCGCTCCAGCGGGGCGCCCCCGCCTTCCGCGCCACTTGGCCGAGGTCGGTCTCCATGACCTGTGGCGCAACCGGACGATAGACCGACGGTTTCGGGCCGCCCTCCTGTGCGGCGGCCGGCAAAGCCGAGACCAGGCCGGCAGTCAACATCGTGATCAAGGGTAACAGGGTTCGCGAACCGGTCTTTCGCACCGGTTGATGTGTTGGTCCGCTCATGGCTCCTCCTCCTACGCCTGGTGATACGAAACCGCGGGTCTTTGCCGCCTCTTATCGGCGTCGCTTTTCCTGGTCCTTCTCCTAGTTCTTCGGCACGCTTTCTCTCAGGTCCGGCGCGACCCGGACGGGATCGCCTTCCTTGTAGGGTTCTGCTTTGGGGAGATCGTCGACGTTTCCTTCCATGACCTGGGGGGCGACGGGCTCGCGCACGATCGGCTTTGGCGAAGTCCCGGCGCCGGACTGGGCCGCATCCTTGCCGGAATCGGTTTTCCCGTCCTCACGCAGATCGCCGGTCACCCGCACCGGATCGCCCGGCTTCCATTCCTTCACCGGTTTCTCCTCCGAAAGCGATTTGAGGTCCCGTTCCTGGACCCGCGGCGCGGCGGGCACCGGCGTCGCCGGTTTCGGCGGACCGGTCTCCCCTGCCAGCGCCACGAACGTCCCGAGCCCGAGAGCCGCCAGCACAACGACCAGGCGGCACCCGACGGCGGGCACCGTGTTACGGCGCGCCGCACCCCCCCGTAGGTGCAAGATCGATCTCATGCCCATTGAACCCGCCTGTTGTTGCGAGTTGACGACTTCGGAGATGAAATCGCCCGGTAGCAGAGAACGCGAACAACCAATATTAACACAAAAGCCTGTCGAAATCGACACCGCCACGGCGCCGGCAGAACCCGAATCCCGCGCCGCGCCCTTCGTGCCGACGGCGTTGTGCGAGCGGACTCAACAGCAAGAATCTTGACATAACACTGTGGCCTGAATTGGGCGTTCTCGCCCCCTGGAAGCCCCGCTAAACCGGCCATTGCGGCGAGAGGCAGCCGCCGATCCTGAGCGGCGCGATGTGACGGGCGAGACCGGTGGCCTCGTCGGTCTCCACGTAAACGGCGCAAAGGGTGGCCTCGCCCTCGGCGGGCTCCAGGCGCCCGGTGGGCATTTTCGACGTGAACCGGGCCGCCGCCGTCTGCTTCTGCATTCCGATCACCGAATCGTAGTCGCCACACATGCCGACGTCGGTCATGTAGGCGCTGCCGCCGGGGAGGATCCTGGCATCGGCGGTCGGAACGTGGCTGTGGGTCCCGACCGCCATCGAGACCCGGCCGTCGAGGACGCACCCCATCGCCATCTTCTCGCTGGTCGCCTCGGCATGGACGTCGGCGATGACGCAGTCCACCGAGACGCCGAGCCGATGGTTGCGCAAGGCCTTCTCGGCCGCGGAGAAGGGATCGTCCAGCGGATCCATGAACAGCCGGCCCATCACCTGCATCACCATGACCCGCCGGCCGTCGACGGTGGTATAGACGTTGGCCCCGATCCCCGGCGTGCCTTCCGGATAGTTCAGCGGCCGCAGCAGCCGCCGATCCGCACCGATGTAGCCAATGATCTCGCGCCGATCCCAAACGTGGTTGCCGGTGGTTATGGCGTCGACCCCAACATCGTAAAACGCCCGGCAGATGTCCTCGGTGATTCCGAAGCCATGAGCCGCGTTCTCACCGTTGACGACGACGAAATCCAGGTCCAGTCGCCGACGGAGATCGGGGATGTGGGCGAGTACCGCATTCCGCCCCGCCTTGCCGACCACGTCGCCGCAGAACAGAACTCTCAAGCGCGCACCTGCATCAGCATTTCCTCTGTCAGGATCCAGTCCAACCGCTCGTCGTTCGCGCTTCGCGGCACCGCGTCCACCTGCTGCACGGCGAAGCCGACGCCGACCGCGGTGACAGCACCGCGGGACCGCAGCGCGGCCAATGTCCGATCGTAGTATCCCCCACCCTGGCCCAAGCGATAGCCTTCACCGTCGAAGGCGAGCAATGGCGCCAGCACCACACCGGGAACGACCTCGGGCGCCGTGACCAATGGATGGGAAGTGCCCAGCACCCCGGGCTCGAGTTCGTCGAGAGGTCGCCAGCGGCGAAACTGGAGCGGTGCGCCGGCCGACACCACGATCGGCAAAGCGCAGATCACCCCGCGTTCGTCGAGGCGGGCGAGCAGCGGACGGTCGTCGAGTTCGGTCACGATCGGCCAATAGCCGGCGACCACGGAGCCGGGCCCAATCCCAACCTTGTCGACCGCCGCCAGCAGATGCGCCATCACCCCGCGCGCCGCTCCCGGCCCGTCTTTCTGGTCGGCGACCAGGCGCAACGCCCGCATCCTTTTGCGCAGCCGCTTCTTCTCGTCCTCAACGGTCATCATCGGTCCTTCGGTATTGAACGTCGTCGGCAGGTTTCGCGGAAGGGAAGCTGGACGGCGCCGCGTCGGCCGTTGGTTTGGTGATCCTCTCTGGCCTGCTGGTGCAGGTGGGCGCCGTATATCGGACCCTCGGGTCCGGCAGGGACAGCTCCCGGGAGTTCACTGTTGGCCCGAGGGATTGTATGACCTGACGAGCCTCGCAGCCACCGCCCGGTCTCAATCTATGTAGGATTCAGGCGCGCGGCAATGACTTCGATGCGATTGGCGAGCGCCTCGATTTCCGCGCCGAGCTGATCTTGGGCACGATCGGCCGCGTCGGCGCCTTCGACCGGCGCCGCCCGCTTCAACTCCAGTTCGGCGCGCGCTTCCGACAATTCGTCGGCGAGGAGAAGACTGGCCATCAACAGCAACCGGGCCTCGCCGATCTGGCCGACGGCCTCGACCATCTCGCTCATCCGCGTGTTGACGTAGTCCGCGAGCTGGCGCAGCTGATCCTCCTGGCCGTCGTCGCACCCGACGTCGTACTGCCGCCCGTTGACGGTGACCGAAACCTGACCCATCGCCGTTACCCGCCCAACACGCCGCGTAGCCGGGCGATGGTGGAATTCAACTGTTCGGCGGCGAGTTCGTGGGTTTCACGGAGCTGCGCACTCTCGCTCCGCGCCGCTTCCAGGTCCCCTCCGTTCTCGGGGGCGGGCCTGTCGCTCGCCGCGTCGATGGCGTGTTCCAAATGGTCAACCGCCCGGGCGAGCCGCTCAAAAGCCCGTTCCAACGACGTTGCCGAATTCAAGGCCGAATCGCTCATCGGCACTCCGATATCATTCATTTCATTCGTGCGAGGATAGGCAACGCCCGGCAACGCCGTCAACCGCTGTCGCAATGCAGCAAAAAGCCGTTGACGAGAAGGGGCAATCCGACGATTGTGCGCCAGACTCAAACAATGACGCCTCCCCGGGCCGAAGGGGTCTGCGATCGGTCTGCCGGCTGAGTAAATGCGGGCGGATCGGTGCGCTGAAATCAAGGGCTTAAGCTGCGGCGTCACAGCAATTCCAAGGAGGGTAACGAATGACGGTTCGTGTTGGCATTAACGGTTTTGGCCGCATCGGACGGCTTGTACTGCGGGCGGCGGCGGAAGCCGGCCGCAACGACGTCGAGTTCGTGGCAGTCAACGACCTGGGTTCCGTAGCCACCAATGCTCATCTGCTCAAGTACGACTCGGTCCACGGCACCTTTCCCGGCGAAGTCACCTCCGACGACAAGAGCATGACGGTCAACGGTCACAAGGTGCAGGTGTTCGCCGAGCGGGATCCGACCAAGTTGCCGTGGGGCGATCTCGGCGTCGACGTGGTCATGGAATGCACCGGTATTTTCACCGCGCGCGACAAGGCGGCGGTCCACCTGAGCGCCGGCGCGCCGAAGGTGCTGGTTTCGGCCCCGTCATCGGGCGCCGACGCCACCATCGTCTACGGCGTCAACCACGGCGCCCTGACCAAGGATCACAAGGTGGTCTCCAACGCCTCGTGCACCACCAACTGCCTCGCGCCGCCGGTCTCCGTGCTCAGCAAGGCGATCGGGCTGGAGCGGGGTTACATGACCACCATCCACGCCTACACCGGCGACCAGCCGGTTCTCGACACCCTGCACTCGGATCTGCGACGGGCGCGCGCCGCCGCGTTGTCGATGGTGCCGACCAGCACCGGCGCCGCCAAGGCTGTCGGCTTGGTGCTGCCGGAATTGGCAGGCAAGTTGGACGGCTCGGCGATGCGGGTGCCGACCCCGAACGTCTCGGTGGTCGACCTGAAGTTCGTTTCCAAGAAGTCGACCTCCAAGGACGAAGTCAACGCCATGATCAAGGAAGCCGCCAACGGCAAGCTCAAGGGCATTATGGGCTACAACGACAAGCCGCTGGTCTCCATCGACTTCAACCACGACCCGCACAGCTCGATCTTCGATGCCTCGGGAACCCAAGTCATCGATGGCACCCTGGTGCGCATCCTCGCCTGGTACGACAACGAGTGGGGCTTCTCCAACCGGATGTCCGACACGGCGAACGTTTGGGCTGCCGTCTAAGTCTGCATAATCTGCAACCGGCAGTGAACAACGCGGGCGGGGCCTTTGTGCCCCGCCCTTTGTTTTGACGACGGCCTGGCGGCGACCGAGGGTCCACAGTGATCCGGCGCGCGATCATCGTTCACAGCCTCGAGGACGCCCGCACCGCGCTGGCGGCGGCGGCCGAAGCCGGTGTGCCGGTGACACTGAGAAGCGCCCCTGGCGCCGCGGCTTACCTGGGCGCGCAGATCTTCCGCGAAATCATCGAGACGGCGCGCTCGGAGTATCCCGAAGTCGATGCTGTCGGTATTCTCGACTGCGGCGAGGATGCCGGGTTCGCGTTGGCGGCACTCCGCCACGGGATCGAGCGGGTGCGCGTGGACCTGCCCGCCGAGACGCGTGCGCGGGTCGCCGACATCGCCCGGCAGCACGGCGGCGCCCTCGACGACGACCCCGCTCCCGTCCTCGATCTGATCGATTGCGACACCGCCGCCGAACGGTGTCGAAGTTGGCTTCGCGAATCGGAAAATTGATAATTCGGCGGGCGAATACGCTCGTTGCCAAAGGGGGGTGGGCAGGTGTACTGAAAAGCTAGAAAATTTTCCGCAACCAGGGAGAGGGGACGATGAGAGTTACCCAGAAGGTCAAGAAAATTCTGGCCAACTACGAGAGCGACAATCCCGCAACCAAAGCTAATATCGCTCGGATTTTGAGCACGGGCAAGTTGGCCGGCACCGGCAAGATGGTCATCCTGCCCGTCGACCAGGGCTTCGAGCACGGCCCGCATCGCAGCTTTGCGCCAAACCCGGCCGGTTACGATCCGGCCTACCACATCCAACTCGCCATCGACGCCGGCCTCAACGCCTACGCGACGCCGCTCGGCATGGTCGAGGCGGTCGCCGATTCCTACGCCGGACAGATTCCGGTCATTCTCAAGGTCAACAGCTCGAACACCCTGTATCGCGCCAAGGAGGCGCCGAGCCAGGCGATCACCGCCTCGGTCGACGACGCGGTCCGGCTCGGCTGCGCGGCGATCGGATTTACCATCTACCCGGCTTCGGACGAAGCCTTCAACATGATGCAAGAAATCAAGGAGATGTCGCGGGAAGCCAAGTCCAAGGGCATCGCCACGGTCATCTGGTCGTATCCGCGCGGCGGCAATCTGTCGAAGACGGGCGAGCTTGCCGTCGATATCGGCGTCTATGCCGCCCACATGGCGGCGCTGCTCGGCGCGCACATCATCAAGATCAAGCTGCCCAGCGCCGACATCGAGCAGGACGAATGCCGCAAGGTGTACGAATCCGAACGCATCGATGTTTCCACCCAGGCCGCCCGCGTTGCCCATTGCATGCAGGCAGCGTTCAACGGCAGGCGCTTGGTGGTGTTCTCCGGTGGCGCCAAGAAGGGCGCGGATCAGGTCTTCCAGGATGCCCGCGACATCCGTGACGGCGGCGGCAACGGCTCGATCATCGGCCGCAACACCTTCCAGCGGCCGCGCAACGAAGCCATCGAGATGTTGAACAAGATCATCAACATCTACCTCGGCAAGGAATAGGAAGACGTCCGAGCCCGTTTGCCGGCTCTATCTGATTACGCCGCCGCGTATCGACGCGGCGGCGTTTTCATCGCAGCTGTCCGCCGCCCTCGACGCCGACGACGTAGCGTGTGTCCAGGTGCGCCTGAAGGATGTGGATGACGATGCCGTCCGCCAGGCCTGCGATATCCTCCGTCCGATTGTACAGGGCCGTGACGTCGCGCTGCTTCTCAACGACCGCCCGGACCTCGCGGCGGAAACCGGTTGCGACGGCGTCCACATCGGTCAGAACGACACGCCCTACGAGGAAGCCCGGCGCCTCGTCGGCGGCGAGGCTATCGTCGGCGTGACCTGTCACGACTCCCGTCATCTGGCGATGGTCGCCGCGGAGCAGGGCGCCGATTACGTCGCGTTCGGCGCTTTCTTTGCGACCGGGACCAAGCAGCCGAAGTCGTGGGCCGATCCCGAGATCCTCGCCTGGTGGAGCGAGCTGATGACCGTCCCGTGCGTCGCCATTGGCGGTATCACCGCCGGCAACTGCCGAGCGCTCATCGAGGCGGGCGCCGACTTCCTGGCCGTTTCCGCCGGGGTGTGGGAGCACCCGGAAGGGCCGGCCGCGGCGGTAAAGGCCTTGAACGAAGAGATTCGCGTCCGCCGATAGGGGTCTGGCCGCAGGCATTGCTCCCCTCTGGCCAAACTGCTAGCTTCCGCGCGAAAAATCAGAGCGCGCGCTCCACGACACGGAAGAAACCATGAAGATCAACGGAAACGCCGTCCGTCCAGGGATGATCATCGACCACCAGGGACGCCTGTGGCGGGCGGTCAGGATTCAACACACCCAGCCCGGCAAGGGCGGCGCGTATCTTCAGGTCGAGTTGAAGGACATCCGCGACGGAACCAAGCTCAACGAGCGGTTCCGATCCTCGGAAACGGTCGAGCGGGTACGGCTCGATCAGAAGCCGTTCCAGTACCTTTACACCGACGGCGATACCTACACCTTCATGGATACCGAAACCTACGAGCAGGTTACCGTCGGCGTCGATATGATCGGCGAGGATCAGGTGCCGATGCTGCAGGAGAACATGGACGTCACCATCGAGTTTCACGAGGAAACGCCGATCGGCGTCCAGTTGCCCGATACCGTGATTCTCGAGGTGGTCGAAGCCGATGCGGTGGTCAAAGGGCAGACCGCCTCGTCGTCATACAAACCGGCGGTTCTCGCCAACGGCATGAAGGTGATGGTCCCGCCGCATATCGAGGCCGGCACCCGCATCGTCGTCAACACAGTCGAACGTTCCTACGTGGAACGGGCGAAGAGCTGAGACATCCGGTCGACGACACTCGATGGCATATCGCTCGGCACTCCTGAACGTGATGACCGCCGCCGCCCAAAAGGCGGCACGGGGGCTGGTCCGCGACCTCGGCGAGTTGGAGCATCTTCAAGTCTCGAGAAAAGGTCCGGCCGATTTTGTCAGCAAGGCCGACATGAAGGCCGAATCGGTGCTGCGCGGCGAACTGATGAAGGCGCGGCCCGCCTACGGCCTGTTGATGGAGGAAAGCGGCGCCGTCGCCGGCACCGACACCTCAAACCGCTGGGTCATCGATCCGCTGGACGGGACGACCAATTTTCTCCACGGAATCCCCCACTTTTGCATTTCCATTGCGCTGGAGCGCGACGGCGATCCGTTCGCCGGCGTCATCTACTCCCCCATCCACGACGAAATGTTCGTTGCCGAGAAGGGCTTGGGAGCCTACCTGAACGGCCGCCGATTGCGCGTATCGGCCCGCAGGCGGGTCGATGACGCGATCTTCGCCACCGGCATTCCGTTCAAGGGCATCCCCGACCACGACCTGTTCGTGCGTCAACTGGAGGCGGTGATGGCGATATCCGCGGGAGTCCGGCAATTCGGCTCCGCGGCGCTGGATCTCGCTTACGTCGCCGCCGGCCGCTACGATGGCTACTGGGAAAACGGGCTCAACCCATGGGACGTGGCAGCGGGAATCGTCCTGGTCCGCGAAGCGGGTGGTTTCGTCTCGGACATCTCGGGCGGCAACCGGATGTTGGCCGGCGGCGGCATTCTCGCCGCCAACAGCGAGCTTCACGGTTTCTTGGTTCGACTGCTTCAAGAGCCGGCGATAGGACAAGTGGCGGATAGAACTGAAAAGGTAAACTAAAGGTAAAAGAGCATAAAGTTGGACCAAATTCCCGACGGAGCTTAAATCTGTTGTACTATGGCCGCCGCTTGGTTATTCTGGTGAGCATGAAATTTCCTCGTTTGGAAGCAAGTTTGGTATCGATGCCCGTATCGCGATGTTCGTATCGCATCGATCTTGCCCTGACGCTGATCGCCGTCGTTGCTTCGGCCGGGCTTGTTCCCGGTGCGGTTCGGGCGCAAACCACTACCGATCCCCGTTCCAACGTGATCGTCGATCTCAGCGTGATCGATGATGATGGTCTCGGCCCGTCCCCGAATGCGGCCGGCCGCAGTTCCGGTCTGGCGATGCCCGGGAGCAGGCCGCCGGTTTCGCGAATGCTCGCCCCAACGCCTGTGCCGATGACGGCTCCGGCCCCGTCCCTCACGCCGCCGCCGGGGGCGCGAAACCGGATGACTTTGTTCCTTCCCCGCCCCGAGACCCGGGTGGTGACGACGCCGAGATCGCTGACGATCGAGGTCGCGCGGGTGCCGCGGCCGGTCACCGCTCCGTCGAGAACAGGGGCGATGATAGCGCCGCTGACGACACCGACCGAATCGCTCGGAACCCCGGCGACAATGCCGCCGCCGCCGCCCGAGTGGACGCAACGGGCCGGGGCGCCGACGGTCTCGATGCCGATTGCCGAACCTGCGAGCTCGGAGCCTGCGAGCTCGAAACCGGTCGAGGCGACCCCGATGTCATCGACGAAAATGGCATCTCGGGAGGCCTCGTCCGCCGACCAGGCTTCGCCGCCCGCGCCGAATGTGGCCGAAACCCCGCCGGCGGAAACCGCCGCGACAACACCACCGTCGCTTCCCGCACCCGCGACCGTGACGTCCCAGGCGGCGTCTGCCTTGACCGCCGCCAACAGGTTATCGCCGCCACCGCCCGAAGCCGACACGGCCCGGACTCGTCCCGAGGACACCGCCGAAAGGGGCACGCCGCCGCCGCTGCCGCCGATTGCGAGGACAACGGAGGCTCCGCTTCCGGAATCGGCGGCAAAGGCGCCGCCGCCGCCGTCGGTGACGAAAACCGAACAGGCGTCGCTGCCGCCGGAAGGCGCTTTGGGCGCGCCGGGTAGAGCCCTGCAGATCCCGTTCCCGGCGGGAGAGACGGAGCTGGGGAAATCCGCCCAGGAGCAACTCGAGGGCCTCGCCAAGGATCTAAGGTCCTCGGAGAAGCTTCGGGTACAACTCCTGGCCTACGCAGGCGATGAAGGCGCTTCGCCGAGCAAAGCACGCCGGATTTCGCTGTCGCGGGCGCTGGCGGTGCGCTCGTATCTGATCGAAAGCGGGATCAAAACCAGCCGCATCGACGTGCGTGCGCTCGGCAACAAGACTGCCTCCGGCTCGCCGGACCGGGTTGACGTCAAGGTCGTGGAGCGATAATGCCTGCCGGCAAGACTCCCTGAGACCCTGACTGGAGAAACCCCACCGTGATGACACGGCCGCGACGTTTCCTGGTCCGCATGGCAGTGTTCGTCGTTGCGGTCGTCGTCATCGTCGTGCTGCTCGCTGGTCCGCTGAGTCATGCCTTCATGGCCAGTGCGCCACTCAACGGGTTGATCCTCGGCGTGCTGGTGCTGGGCATCCTCTACAGTTTCCGCCAGGTCATCATGCTTGGGCCCGAGGTGACCTGGATCGAGGGTTTCCGCGGCGAGGGCTCGCCCCTGTTCGACACCAAGCCGCCGAAGCTGCTGGCATCGATGGCGATGATGCTCGGCGAGCGCAAGGGGCGGCTGTCGCTTTCGGCGATGGCGACGCGGGCATTGCTCGACGGCATCTCTTCGAGGCTCGACGAATCCCGGGACTTGTCCCGCTACACCATCGGCCTCTTGATCTTTCTCGGACTTCTCGGGACCTTCTGGGGCCTGTTGCAGACGATCGGATCGATCGGCGACGTCATCAGCGGCCTATCGGTGGAGAGCCGCGACCTGACCGGAGTATTCGGCGACCTGAAGCGGGGCTTGGAAGCGCCGCTCTCCGGGATGGGCACCGCCTTCTCCTCGTCGTTGTTCGGTCTCAGCGGCTCGCTGGTGCTGGGTTTCCTCGACTTGCAGCTCGGCCAGGCGCAGAACCGCTTTTACAACGACCTCGAGGAATGGCTTTCGGGGGCGACGCGGTTGTCGAGCGGCGCCCTGTCGGGAGAAGGCGATCAGCCGATTCCAATCTACGTTCAGGCGTTGCTGGAACAGACGGCGGAAAGCCTCGAAAACCTCCAGCGGACGTTGGCCCGTGGCGAGGAAAGCCGGGTCGCCACCCAGTCCAACCTGATTCAGTTGGGCGAGATGATCCACACCCTCACCGACCAGATGCGAACCGAGCAATCCGTGATGCTCAAGCTGGCGGAGGGACAGACCGACCTCAAGCCGATCCTCGGCCGCCTCGCCGACAGCGTCGGCCAGGCGAAAAGCGCCGGCTTCGATGACGCCACCCGGATGCACATCCGCAACCTGGAGGTCTACGTGGCGCGGCTGATCGAGGAGATGAACGCCGGCCGCGAGGAGATCATTCAGGAGATGCGGACCGACATCAAGCTGCTCGCACGCACCATCGCGGCGCTCGCCGAGGAACCGGAAGGCTAGCGGGGCAAGAGACCGCAGCCATGGCCACCCTCACCCGCCGGGAGCGCGTCAACGCCAACACTTGGCCGGGCTTCGTCGACGCCCTGGCCACCCTGTTGATGGTCATCATCTTCCTGCTCCTGGTGTTCGTCCTCGCCCAGTTCTTCCTTTCCGAGGCCCTTTCCGGACGCGACACGGCGCTCCGCCGGCTACAGGGCCAGGTGGACGAGCTGGCCGGATTGCTGGCCCTCGAACGCAGAGCTAACGAGAATCTGACCCTCAACATCGACCAGCTTTCGGCGGAATTGCAGGCGTCGGTGACCGGGAACGACGACCTCTCGGCGACGATGCGGGCTCTCAACGACCGGGCGGTGAATGCCGAGAGCCGGGTCGAGGACCTGAACCGGGCGCTGGAGAAGGCCTTCGAGACGATCAAGGCCGATCGCGAGACCGTCGAGACCCAGATCCGCGACCTTGCGCGGCTGTCCCGCGACGTCGCTGCCTTGAAGGCACTGAAGGAAGAACTGGAGCGCGAGGCCGCGGCGCTGGCGGTCAAGGTCGACGCGGCGGAGACGTCCCGCGAGAAGACCGAATCGGCGCTCATAAAAGAGCGCGACCTCTCGGAAAGCGCCCGCGCCCAGCTGGCGCTGCTGAACCAGCAGACGGCGGTGCTGCGCGAGGAGATCGCGAGGCTCAATGCCGCGCTGGACGCGTCGGAGAAGAAGGACGCGGAGCAAAAGGCGCAAATCGTTTCTCTCGGCAACCGGCTGAACACGGCGTTGGCGAGCAAGGTCCAGGAACTGACGCGCTACCGCTCCGAGTTCTTCGGCAAACTGCGCGAGGTGCTCGGCAATCAGCCCGGCATCCGCATCGTCGGCGACCGCTTCGTTTTCCAGTCGGAGGTCCTGTTCGCCTCCGGTTCGGCCGAACTGGGCGAAGAGGGCCGCAAGCAGATCGTCCAGGTGGCCGAGACCTTGAAGACGGCGGCCGCCCAAGTTTCCCGCCAATATCGACTGGGTGTTGCAGGTCGACGGCCACACCGACAAGCGGCCGATCTTCACCGCCGAGTTCCCGTCGAACTGGGAGCTGTCGACGGCGCGGGCGATTTCGGTGGTCAGGGTACTGCTCGACCAGGGCATCCCGCCCCGGCGCCTCTCCGCCGCCGGCTTCGCCGAGTTCTACCCGCTCGACGACCGCGACGACGAAATCGCCTACCGCCGCAACCGCCGCATCGAGCTCAAGCTCACCCAGCGGTAATCGCGGCCGAGGCCAAGTCGCTTTCGAGGACCGCCGACAGCGCGTTCCGAGCCCCTTCGCGCCGCTTGTCGAACGCTGCGTTTTCTCGATCCGACTTGTTTAGACGGGACCAATCCGGATGCAGTCGGGCTTCATCCAGAGCCTCCGGCAGGGCGCGTCTCGCCCAGTCGGCACGGCTCTTTTCGGCCCGGGCCGCAAGGCGGATCTTGTCCTGGCTCGCATGCCCCCGGCGAAGTAGCGCCCGCACCAACTCGAGCTCCCGGATCGTCAAGAGCCGCAATGTCTCGTCCGTCGCGGAGAGCCGAGTGTAACCACGGACAACGTCGGCGAGCCAGCGGCCGTGGGACTCGACGCTCCCCCACATCGCACCGATGGTCGCGCCGATCGCCGCGGCCGCGCCCAGCGACAGGCCACCGAGCATCGCGTCGATCGCCAGACCGGTGAGTCCCCCGGCCGCGGCGCCCCCTCCCGCGTGGACCCCGAACTGCTTGAGCGACGCCGGGCCGAACAAATCGACGCCCCACTGTCCGTCCTCGACGGGAACGACATCTGCCTCGTAGTCGTCGTGGCGAAATCGAAACAAAGCCAACAGATCGTCGACGCACACCTGTTCACGATCGCGGACCGCCTGCTCCAGCCTTGCCATCGCCGCGACCTGGTCATCCGACACGCCGACCGTCAGCGTCAACGCTGCAACGTCGACGAGCATGTCGGCGATCACATTCGCCGAGGCTCGGATCAGATCCGCGCGGCGGCGACGGCGATCGGCGATCAGCACTTCCAAGGTCGGGCGGTAGTCCTCGACCAGCGTCAGCATTTTCTCGAACAGTCGCTGCTCGCTGGTTTCGTTGAGCACGACCGTATCGAACTCGGCCACCGCATGCATGTTGACCCGGGTGAGGTGCTGGCGCCACGCCTCCGTCTGCGCGCCGGGGCCGACGACGAAGTTGAGCACCGGAACAACGGGACGGGCGCAGCGCCCGAGGATCTCCAATTCGTCCCTGTGCTTGCCGAGCACCCGGTCGCGGGCGTCGATCACGTAGAGCGCGACGTTGCTCGCCAGCACCTGTCGAAGCGCCTTCGCTTCCTGCTCGAAACGGCCGGCTGCCTCCGCGCTTGCGAGGAAGTCTTGGATCACGTCGATCCAGTCGGTGCGTCGGTCGCTCCGCCGCTGATCCAAGTGTTCCAGGAGACCGATGGAGTCCTCCAGGCCGGGCGTGTCATACAGTTCGATCAGGGGTGCGCCGTCCACCAGCAACGCCGTTCCTTCGACGTGGCGGGTCGTGCCGGGATGATCGGAGACCTCGCCGAACGAAACGTCCTGCGTCAACGTGCGCAGCAACGAGGTCTTCCCGGTGTTGGTATGCCCGACTACAGCCACCTTCAGCACCGGCAGAGGGAGGATATTGCTCATTGGGCCACGGGCCTCCGAGATGACAATGCCAGCCCGAGGCGCCGGGCGACCGTGTCCAGCCACGCTCGCGCCTCTTCGGCGTCGCGCATGACCGGGGGGTCCCCCTCTTCCAGCACTTCGTCGAGGACTTGGGTGATCGCCGCCTCGTCCCGCCCCTGCAGATGCAGCACCAGCGCAAACAGCGCCGCCGCGGCGACCGCTTGGGAGAGGTCCTCGCCCTCTGACGTTTCCGCACGCGTTTCCGCACGATCGGACGCGCCCGCCCACCTGAGAGCGGCGGCAACACCCGCGCCCAGTCCCGCCCATGCCGGTAGCGCCGCGATCGCGGCCGGCGCCGCCAGAGTCGCCGCGGCGACGCAACCGAGGGCGCCGGCGAGGGCGCCGACGGCAATCCAGCGCCCACTCTTTTTCAACCGCGCCGGCAACAACCCCAGCATGCCCTCGGCGCCCACCCTGAACCGATCCGCTTCGGGCAGGCCGCGGCCAACGGGCACCCGCAGCAAATCCCGCCATTGGACAGATTCGGATCCATGGATCCGGGCTATTTCCCGGTGAAGCTCGGCCTGTTCGGGGTTTCCCGGCGGCCCCCGCCAACGACCTGCGTGTTCAACGACGAGCGCGAAGGCGCGCTCGATCGGCGGCGCCTTTTCCGCCGCGCGCGCCTCCGCGCCGAACCATCGGGCGAGTCGATCGTGGCTGACCTCGGTCAGGTGATCGAGATCGATTTCCATCACCCGGTTCTCCGGAATGCCGGCGGCAGCGGCCATGCGCCGCCAGTCGTCGACGCGTTCCGCGACGTGCTCGAGACGCCCGCGTGCGCGGAGCCTCTGGCCGCCGCTCAGGAGGAGGACCGCGGGAACTCCGGTCGATCGTTGAAAATCGTCGAGAAAGGAGCGATGGCCTCGATCGGGCGTCTGCTCGAGAGCGCATACCACGGCGACCGCCCGCGGAGGGATCACCGCGAGACGCACTTGATCGACGACCCGGTGCCGGCTCGACCGATCGTCGATAAAACCGAGGTCCAGCCATTCGACCCCTCGCACCGCCGGTGGCCAATGACTCACCGGCGGGTCGATCTCGAGCCCGATCAGCGCCACCGGTCCTTCGGTCCCGATGGCTGATTGGCTGTTGCAACCGACCGTTTTCGCCGAGCGGATCGGACCGTTCCGCATCGACCACACCTGTTGGTCGGGATGCAGGCGAGAGAAGCGGACGCAAGCGCGCGTAGCCGGGGAGGCTCACGTCGAGGCGGTGGCGTCCGATCGCCCGTCGCATGGCCAACAGACACAATCCGAAAAGCAGGGCGCGCGGCAGGACGCCATAGACGACCAGGCTGCCGATGAGAAGCCCGGCCCACGCGCCGCGGGCGCCTTCGCCGGAAAAGACATCGCCAATCCGCTGGCTCGCGGCAACATCGGCGGCTCCCGGCGTCGGAAATCCGAGGAGCGAGGGAACAAAAGCGATGGTGCGGGTCAGGGTCACGTAGTGGCGTTCGGAGAGGATTGTCGTTTCCCAGGCGAAGGAGACCTCCCTGGTGCTCAAGTAGAACAGCACCAGCGCCAGCGCGCCGAGAGCATACGCCAGCCACAGGGCGTTGCTGATCGCGCCGACCGTCCAGCGGCCGAGGCCACCGCCGGCGAACATCGACCGCGACGCCCGGGCAACGATCAGGGTCAGCGGACCATGATGGATCCAGCGGGTCAACCGTTCGCCGAGCGCCAGAACGGCGTTGCCGAGAACGCCGATCGCCGCACCTCCAGGCCGAACGAGCACGAACAGGATCCACCCCAGAAGCGCCAACGTGGGGATGCCGAGGAGACCGGCAAGCACCTGGAAGAAGTTGACGGGACCGTCCGAGGACGATCCGAAGAACGCTCCCGCGGCCCCGGCGCCGGCCCCCAATGCAACGATAACGGCGATCCCGAAACCGGCCGCGGTCGCCGTCCGCAGGCGGCGCAGCGCCGCCTCGAGGGTCGGCGCGAGCGACAGCGCTCTCGCCCGCGCAATGATCTTCCGCTCCAGATCGCCGCCCGCCGCTCGCCCGAGGGCATCCGCCTCCGGCTCATCGAGAATCGCGCCCCTTCCTTCCTCGTACACGCGGACGGCCTCGGCGAGGAGCGTGCCGTTCATGGTTGATCCTGGTCGCTCTTGCATCGGCAATCATCATTCCGTTTGGAGCTATGCATATCCGATCGGACGGCAATGGAGCAGGAAAGAATGGTCGATGAACCCAATAATCATCGGACGCCGTAGACTATGCAGCGGAGGAAGACGAGGTGTCACCCGGAACGGCCGTTTTTTTTCGCACCGCTACAAGCGGTAATCGAGATGGAGATCCGGGTCCGGATCACCCCTTTGGCCGGATGTTCTGGTTTGAGCGGAACAGGTTGCCGGGATCGTATTTCGTCTTGACCTCGACCAGGCGGTCGTAGATCGCCGGGCCATAGGCGGCGCGCACCCGGTCGTCGCCCTCGTCGCGGGTCAGGAAGTTGACGTAGGTGCCGCCCGACGAGAACGGCTGCATCGCCCGCCAGAAATCGCGCGCCCAGGCAATGTGGACGTCGTTCTCGTCCGGGTCCTCCCACGCCGCCTGGACGTTGAACACATGCTGGGCGTCGCGGTTGCCGGCGGCGCTATCGGTCTCCCCCACCCGGCCCGAGGCGCCGCCGAGGTGCATCGCCAACACTGTCGAGAACGGCGAAGTTATCCGCGACGCGTGGTCGATCAGGACATCGTCGGCCTTCGGGCTCATCTCGAGAAAATAGTCGGACTTCCAGTAGTACTGCCGTCCGAACGGCTGGCCCGAATCGAGAAAGCTCTGATGGGCGGTGAACGGTTTCGGCTGGATGGTGTCGGCAAGCGGCGCGCCGAATGCCTTGATCGGCGCCACCGCCTTTTCGCCGTCGGCGATCGGACCGTTGTAGCATGCGGCGATGGCGGCGACCGCGGTGCCGGCGATGTTGTGGCCGCCGCCGCGCACCGACAGCGGTAGTCCGTTGTCGCGGGCGAAGTTGACGCACTGGATGACGTCGGCGGCGCCGGACGCTCGCTGGACCAGCGCCGGACGGTTGTCGATCATCCCGTTCCAGATGCTGCGCGCCTGCTCGTAGCCGTCCTCGCCGGAACGGAATAGCGGACCGCGCACCCGCCCGGCGAACGCCGCGACCGATTCCTCGTCGACGGGGATGCTCCCGCCCGGATGTACGGTCGCGTCACGGTCGCCCATGATTTCCCTCCCGAGTCGATGGTCGACGTTCGGCCGCAAGCTTCTCGCAAATATCTCTCGCTATCAAGCCCGACTCCTCTCGCTCACGGTGACGCGAACGTGATTTGGAGAGCTGTGGACTGCGTGGTAGAGATGAAGATGCCTGATCCTTTGTCGGTAGCGAGGGTGGATATGAGAAAGATTTTTGTTTCCGGACTTGCGGCGATGGCCGTCGCGACATTTTCGTTGGTGCCGATGGCTTCGGTCTGGGCGGATTGCGGCTCGGGCGCCCACGCCGCACGAACGGCGTCGACCACCATCGACACCACGACGACCGCACCGCAGACCCCGGTCGAGCGGCCCAAGTCCGGCGGCTAGTACCGATCGAGCCGGGCGGCCGCGCGGGCGACGATCTCGGCCCGCTTGGCCTGACGCTCCGCCGCAGCGGTGCGCATCTCCGCGACCAGGTCCGCCGGCGCCGACCGGTCCGAGCCGGTATCGAACGGCGGAGCGGGGTCGTATTCCAGCAGTAGTTGGATTTTCCGCGCGGTTTCGGCGCCGGCGATCTCGGCGACCAGGGTCAGCGCGAAATCAATTCCGGCGGTGACACCGCCGCCGGTGACCACGTTACCATCCACGACCACCCGCTCGGCGACCGGCTCGGCGCCGAACGCCGCCAGAAGATCGCGCGACATCCAATGGCAGGCGGCGCGGCGACCCCGAAGCAGGCCGGCGGCGCCGAGCACCAACGAGCCGGTACAGACCGAGGTGACGTAGCGCGCCTCAACGGCGGCGGCCCGCAGGAAATCCAGGGTCTCGGCATCCTCCATCAACACCCCGACCCCGGGACCGCCGGGAACGCAAACGATGTCGAGCCGCGGCCGGTCTGCGAAGGTGGTGGTCGGAAGGATCGTCAACCCCGAATCCGACGTCACCGGCTCGCGCGCCTTCCAGATCAAATGAAGGCGATCGCCGCTCCCCGGCAACCGCGCCAACACCTCGTAGGGGCCGGTCAGGTCGAGCTGGGTGAGCCCCGGAAACAACAGAAAACCAATGGTCCAGCCTGTCTCGGACATGTTCTCCTCCCTGGTCGCTGGCGACTCTTCGCCCCTTCACCCAAGACCGATACATCGGATCGGTCCCCGCGCGTCGCGGCAACGGAAGCTTGACCGCCGCGACGGAATACGCGAAAGCCCTCTCTCACCTTGCTCCGCGCTGCCGCACATGGGAAGTCTCGCCCGCAGATGCCGACCCTGTTTCTCATTGTCTTCGTCGATCTGATCGGTTTCGGGTTGATCATTCCGCTGTTGCCGTTCTACGGCGAGCACCTCCACGCGACACCGGCCGGGGTCGGGTTGCTGATGGCCGCCTACTCGTGCGCCCAGTTCTTCACCGCGCCGTTGTGGGGGCGGATCAGCGACCGCATCGGACGGCGACCGGTGCTGATCGTCGGCATCACCGGGGCGGTTCTGTCATATCTGTGGCTGGCCTACGCCGACGGACTGTGGATGCTGTTCGCCGCCCGGGCGTTCGGCGGCGCGATGGCCGGCAACATCTCCGCCGCGTTCGCCTATGTCGCCGACATCACCGGGCCGCACAACCGGGCCAAGGGCATGGGGCTGATCGGCGCCGCCTTCGGCCTCGGCTTCATTTTCGGGCCGGTGATCGGCGGAGTGCTCGCCGGCAGCGATCCGCTCAACGCCGACTACCGCACCCCGGCGCTGACCGCGGCGGCGCTGTCGGCGGTGGCACTGGTGCTCACCATCGCCATCCTGCCGGAGTCGCTGTCCAAGGAGGCGCGCGCCCGCCAGGCGGCGCTGACGCACCGGGTCCGGCGGCAGGCGCTGCGACAGGCCTTGTTTCAACCTTCGGTGCTCCTGCTGCTCGTGGTGTCGTTCCTCGCCGTCTTCGTCTTCGCCGGAATGGAGACCACCTTCGCCATGTGGTCGCGGCGTCAGTTCGGCTGGGGTCCCGAGCAGAATGGCTACCTGTTCGCCTTCGTCGGGGTGATGAGCGCCGGCATCCAGGGAGGGCTTGTCGGCCGCCTGGCCAAGCGGTTCGGCGAGGGCAAGCTGATCGTCCTCGGGACGGCGGCGCTGGCGTTGGGCATGTTGATGATCCCGTTCTCCTCCTCGCTGCCGTGGCTGATGGCGGCGATGGTGTTCGTCGCCTTCGGGTTCAGCCTGGTGTCACCATCGCTGAACAGCCTGATCTCGCTGCAGGTGGACGCCGACGTGCAGGGAGGCACCATGGGCATCACCCGCTCGACGACGACGCTGGCCCGGGTGCTCGGTCCCGGCTGGGCGGGGGCGATGTTCTATTACCTGGGCAAGGACTCGCCGTTCCTCGGCGGCGCCGTGGTGATGGCCGCGGTGATGGTGTTGAGCCTGCGGACGATTCGCCTCAGCCGCCGCAGCCGTCGTTGAGGTCTCCGGATCAGCCGAGATCCACCGTCTCGCCGGTCGCGGCGGCAAGTTCGGCGGACAGCATCGCCGCAAGGGTGCCGGCGCCGCGGGTCCCCACCCATCCGCCATGGCCGTCGCTATCGAAGTGCGACGCTCCGCTCACCGGCGACGACATCCAGATCTGCCGGTTGGGGGCGTGCTTGTTGATCACGTACTGGCCGCCCGAGTCGAGCTCGATGGTCAGGATGCCATCCTGGAGATCGACATCCAGCTGGTCGCCCACGGCCTCCTCGAGGGTGTCCATCATCCGTGCCAGGGTCTCGTCGGCCAGGGTCTGGAAGGTGCTCTCGTCGATGGTCATGGTGCCGTTTTTCCCTTCCCCAAAAAAAATGGTGTCATTCTGCTTTTCCACGATCATTGAAACGCCGACCGCGCCCCGCTATATAGGCCGCGAAACTGGGAACACAGCGATGAAAAAAGACATACACCCCGAATACCACGAAATCACCGTCCAGATGACCGACGGCACCACCTTCCAGACCCGCTCGACCTGGGGTCAGCCGGGCGATGTCCTCAAGTTGGGGATCGACACCAAGACCCATCCGGCATGGACCGGGGTGCATCGCCTGGTCGACAGCGGCGGTCAGCTGGCGAAATTCAGGAACCGGTTCAAGGGCTTCGGGCTCGACAACTGAACGCCTGGATCGGTCTGCTCGAGGCCGTTTCGCTGTTGTTCGCCCTCCGAAAGGGCTTCCCCGGCTGCAGCCTTCGCCGCGTCAACGCCTGGCCGACTTGGCCCGGGCATTAGCCCCGACCTTCTCGACGGCATGAAATTTGCCGGAGATCGGTCCCGTTGTTGTACAGTTGCGGGTACTGACCGAGCGAGGAGACGTCGCGATGCCCATCGAGCTCGCCTACGGAAAATCGACGCTGCCGATCACCCTGCCCCCCGGGGCCGAGCCGACGGTGATCACCAAACGCCCGCTGCCGGTGATCGACGATCCGGCGGGAGCCGTGCGCGCGGCGTTGGACAGCCCGATCCGCTGTCGCCCCCTCCGTGAACTGGCCCGCGGCCGTGCCAGCGCCTGCATCCTGATCTGCGACATCACCCGACCGGTTCCCAACCATCTGTTCCTGCGACCGATGATCGGCGATCTGATCGACGCCGGCATTCCGGCCAACGCGATCACCGTTCTCGTCGCCACCGGCCTGCACCGGCCGAACGAGGGCGACGAACTGGCCGAGCTGGTCGGCGACCCCTGGGTGCTGGAGACGGTGCGGGTGGTCAACCACTTCGCCCGCAACGACGACGACCACGTCGATCTCGGGGTCACGTCCACCCGGCAGACGCCGGTAAAGCTCGATCGGCGGTTCGTCGACGCCGACCTCAGGATCGCCACGGGGCTGGTCGAACCCCATTTCATGGCCGGATACTCCGGCGGCCGCAAGGTGGTGGCGCCGGGCGTCGCTCATGCCGACACCATCCGCACCTTCCACAGTGCCCGGTTCATGGAGGACCCGGCCGCCATCCAATGCAACCTCGACGGCAATCCGCTGCACGAGGAGCAGTTGGAGATCCTTCGCATGCTCGGCGAGGTCTACGCTTTGAACACCGTCATCGACGAGGAGCGCAACCTCGCCCACGTCGGCTTCGGCGATATCGTCGACAGCCACGAGGCCGCCGTCGATTTCGTCCGCGCCTCCACCGAGGTTTCGCTAGATCGCCGGTTCAAGACGGTGGTGACGTCGGCCGCCGGCTACCCGCTCGACGCCACCTACTACCAGACGGTCAAGGGCATGGTGACGCCGATGGACATCATGGAGCCGGGCGCCACCCTGATCATCGCCTCCGGATGCTCGGAAGGCCTCGGCTCAAAGGCCTACCGGGAGGCCCAGCGCAAGCTGGTCGAACTCGGCCCCGACGCGTTCCTGGCGACGCTGCTCGGCAAGCGGTTCGCCGACGTCGACGAATGGCAGACGGAGATGCAGCTCAAACCGATGCGCCTTGGGATCGATCAAGCTGTTCACCGAAGGTCTCTCCGACGACGACCGGGCGCTGACCGGCGTCGATACGGTCGACTCGGTCGATACGGCGATCGCCGAAGCCGTCGCCCGCGCCAACGACCCCGCCGTCGCCGTCATCCCCGAAGGCCCCTACGTGGTCCCGTTCGGACCAAGGGGCTGAGAGTCCGCCTCAAGTCGCGCGAAAATCAGATCCTGCGAGGCAAAGCCGCGCCACCAGTGGGAAGCGCCAAAAAAACGCGTATTACGCCGGCTGACAAGCGTGCCGAAGATTTACCTTGGCGCACTGGTAGGAGCGACTCCGGTTCAGGTGTGCTATGTCTGCTCGCGGATAGGATTGCGGAAGCTGTGCGGAGGCAGCCGGGACGGAAGCGCGTGACCCATTGCAGTCTTCTGATCAAGGAGGCAACCTCAATGGGGTATCGTATTGCCCGATCCCATCGCTTCGTCTAAAAACTATGATAGACTCCGTTTACACCTCCCGTCGGGGACGACGAGCGAGAGCGGCACGCCGGCGCCATCGCCGAGCTGGTACCAGGCGTTGGTGATCCCTCCGCTGCCGACGGTGAGGATCTAGTGTTGGCCGCCGTCATAGCAGGCGCTCCACAGCGCGGAGAACGCCTGCGGAAACGGCGCGCCGTCGAGAACGTCGACGACGGTGATCCGACGCTTCGGCGCACTTGCCGCCGTCATCCGGAACTTACCGGCGTGCTCCGGTGTTTATCGGGGTGAAGGGAGGACCAGCTCGATGGAACCGGCAGCCGCTGTTTCGGCTTGTAAGACTCGACGGGGGATGGCGCTGTCGCGCCTCGGTAGCATCGCGGTCCTCGCTCTGACCACCGCTTGCGCCTCCCACCCGCCGGCCTCGGCACCGCGAGCGGCTGGCCCCTACCTCGCCGCCCGCCCCGAGGCCTTCGAGGCCCGCGTCGTCGGCCCGGGCCACTGCGTCGACTTCGTGAAGGCGGCGGCGGGCGTGCCGCGAACCGCCGCATGGCAAGAGGGCGCCAAGGTCCACGGGAACCCGCACATTGCGCGCGGCACGGCCATCGCGACCTTCGAGTCGGATGGCAGCTACACGAGCGAATCCGGCA
This sequence comes from uncultured Alphaproteobacteria bacterium, assembly GCA_963772635.1. Lineage (GTDB taxonomy): Bacteria > Pseudomonadota > Alphaproteobacteria > Rhodospirillales > Defluviicoccaceae > JAUXFS01. Next base: position 17,390 of record CAVYYK010000040.1, on the reverse strand, counting down.
ATCATGCCGCGATCTACCTGTACCAGGATGACCGCGGCATCTGGGTCTACGACCAGTGGCAGGGCCAGCCCGTGCACAAGCGCCTGATCCGCTTCGAGGGCGGGAGCGGTGCCAAGTTTGGTAGCAAGAGCAACGATGGCAGGCGCTTTGCGGTGATCGAGTAGCTTGGCTCCTGTCGGGGGAGGGCGTCGAAGCTTCGATGCGGGCGCTAATCCACTGCTCGAGACCATCGTCCGCACGCAAGCTCCAAGCGACTGCCCGAGCAACCGCGCAATGCCAGATTGCTACCTTCAGGATTCACGTGGCCGAAGGGCAGCTCGTGGCGACGAACGTTAGCCACGGCTCCGTGCCGCTGCCTTCCGCTTGAGGATACCAAAGCGGTCGAACCCGAACCCCATTCCCGAGCGGTGCTCCGGCTCATCACTGCAAATCGAAGGCCCCCGTCGCCAGGGTGCTCTGCGTATCAGCATTCGACGATATCGCCCTTCAGGCTCTCGATGAAGCCGGGCACGTCGCCGCGCTCGGGCTCGGCGACCGCGAGGTGATCGAGGGCGGCGGCGACGTGACCGGTGAACAGGGACCAGTCGCTCTCGCTGATCCCCATTCCGTCGTGCGACAGCTTCATGTCGCGACCGGTGTAGTACATGGGTCCACCCGCCGCGTCGTAGAGGCAATCGATGAGAAGCTGACGCTATCGGGCGATGCCGTCGCGGCCCCGGTTCTGCCAGGAACGGCCCAGTTGGTCGTCGTTGATCAGGCGCGGAACGCGATCTCGTCGATCGCCACCACGATGACGTCATAGTCGCCCAGGCGCTCGTACAGGGTTTTCTCGCTTACCCACACCTCCTATGGCTCGCCGGCGAACTCATGGCGCTCTCTGCATTTGAATGAGGACAGGACCAAGATCAAGCGAACCGTTCGTAGACGGCGCGGATGATCGTGGGGATCGGGACCGGGGTGCGGGTGCCGCAGTCGACTTAGACGTGGACGAAGTGGCCCACCGCCACCGGCGGTTCCATTTGGTGGGCGCCGCGGGCACTCACGTGCCCAGCGTGCGCTCCCCAACTGAGGCTGACGTCGCAACCAAGGAGGGGGTTTTCATTGACAGGGGTCGGGCAAAAGCGTCTAATAATGATTATTAATAACGCGCAAGCGGGGGAGTGTCATGGCGCTTAAATTTCTCGTTGATCTCGGCGATGTTCGCATAGACAAGCGCTCGGTCGGACAGGTTGAGGCGGCCATCCAGAAGGCGGCTCTGTCCGCTTTGGCCGACATCGATTTCAAGGGCGACCTCCGAGTCCGCTTCCCGAAGGAATGGCTCGGCATCTGGATCAATCCGGGCGAGTTGGTTCTGGACGAGATCCACAAGCAGTTCGCCAAGCAGGGTCGAGGCTGACGGCTGATCGCCGCCCACCTTCAGGCCCGACGGGATCGTCACACCGTGTCCGAGGCGCATCCGGCGACGGAAAATGAACGGTTGTGCCCGAGTTCGACCTGCAAGCCGGGCGCGACGCTGCTGGGCATCGTCCAGGAGGACGGGCGGGTTGGGTTTCTGCGGACCCCACTCACCGTCGACGAGGACTTCGTTGAAAAGGTCGAGCGGGGACGCAAGGCCGAGAAACGGTTCCGCTTTAGCAGTCCGTGCGTCGAGAGTAGCTGCCGGCAATGGACCGGTCATTCCTGCGGGGTCATCGAACGCGTGATGGGGTTTCTCAAGACGGACGGACCGCCCGAGACCCTGCCGCTGTGCTCGATACGCGCGCGCTGCCGGTGGTTTCACCAGGAAGGGGCGCGCGCGTGTTCCGCCTGCCCGGAGGTGATCACCGACCTCACCTGAGGAGGTGGCCCATACGCTGCGTCCTTCCGCGGCGAGAGTGCTTATTGCGCCGCCGGATCTCACCGGGGTTCGAAAACCGCCGGCACTTGCATATTCCGTCCGGAAAACATCCAGATCGAATGTGCAGGCGTTATGGTTTAGCAATACCGTTCGTAGACGGCGCGGATGGCGGCGGGGATGGGGACCGGGGTGCCGGTGTTGCGGTCGACGTAGACGTGGATGAAGTGGCCGACCGCCGCCGGCTCGCCGTCGCCTTCCGCGAACAGCGCCAGGCCATACGTCACGCTGGTGTTGCCCAGCCGCTGGATGATCAGGCCGGCGTCGACCAATTCCGGGAACGACAGCGGCCGGCGGAAATGGCAGCGGATGTCGACGGCGTAGGGCACCACCGGATTGTGCTGCCAGTCCAGCCCCGCCTCCTCGATCACGAACTTGACCACCACCGCCTCGAAATAGCGGAAGTAGACCACGTTGTTGACGTGGCCGAGCATGTCGTTGTCGCCCCACCGGGTCGCGATCGGCAACCAGTAGCGGTAGTGCTCTCGGGTCAGGTCTTCGGACATCGGCGGTTCCCTCGTTGCATGGTCGTCGGCACTCAGACGAACGGCAGCATCGCCTCAGCGGAGGCGGCGGCGGCCTCGCTCATCATCATGTGGCCGCAGTCCGGCAGCAACACCGTGGTCGTCGGCGCCCCCGCCCGGATCAGGGCTTGCGCCAGCGGCTCGGCCGCCCTTGCCGGGGTCATCCGGTCGTTCCCGCCCAGTAGCAGCAATACCGGGCAGCGCACAGCCAACGCCGCGTCCAGCGCCCGCCGATAGCTGTCGCAGGCGACGAAGTCGGCGTGCAGTACCCCCGGCCCCGCATCGGCGAGCAGCGCTCGCGTCGCCGCCGCGTGCTCCGGGTGATGATGCGCCCATCCGGCGATCAAGTCGAAGGCCACGGGATCGTCGGCCGCCGCCGCGGCGAGCAGCTTGGGATGCACCGGCATCCGCTCCGCCACCCCCGCCAGGACCAGCGAGCGCACCCGGTCCGGCGCCTGCGCCGCCGTTTCCAGCGCCACCAGCGCGCCCATGCTGAAACCGGCCACGGCGACCCGATCGAGGCCGGCGGCATCGAGAAAACGGCGAACCCAGCCCGCGGCCTCGACGATCTCCCCGCGGCGCTGTCCCCGTGACCGGCCGTGGCCGGGCAGATCGAGCGCCATCACCCGCCGGCCGGCCGCGGCCAGAGCCGGGCTCACCCCCGCCCACATCCGGTGATCCAGCCCCGCGCCATGCAGCAGCACCGTCGTCTCGGCCGCCGCTTCGTTGCGCACCTCCGCGTAAACGGCGCAATCGTCCACCGTCACTTCCATGCCGCCCTCCCCTCGCCAAACGATCGCCGGCCACCCTATTGAGGCGACCGGCCGCGGGTCAACGATCGCGGACAAAAAAGCCGCCCCGAAGGGCGGCTTAGTTTGGATAGGGAGGAGGTCAAGTCGAACCAGGGTCTCGTTCCCGTGTGGCCCGTGACCGGTTCGACATCAACGCTCGCGGGACAACCAAAGTTATACGTCAATCGCATAACTACAATCAATGGTTATTTTCATCGCGGTGAAAAAAATTTTTAGTAGCAAATTATCATCAAAATCTCTCTCTTGGTTGCATCACGTTTCCACCCTGAACTCAGCGCCTGAACAGCGTTTCCGCGCCGACGCGGGCCTTTTCCTTGGCGGCGATCATCTCGTGAGCCCGGGCGATCTCCGCTTCCAGTTCGCCGACGTACTCGCGCAGGGCCTCGATCGACATCACCTCCAGGTTTTTCGGCACGGGCTTCTTGGTTTTCGGTTCCAGATCTTCGGGGTCCATGATCGTTCCTCTCCTTGACCGACGACGACGGCTCATACTAGACCGTCATCCCGAAACGAGAAAAGCCGGAGCGCACGATGACCGAATCCCTGCCCGAAACCATGACCTGCGTCGAGATCAGCGAGCCCGGCGGCCCCGAGGTGTTGAAACCGACGACGCGGCCGGTGCCGCGCCCCGAGCCCGGCGAGGTGCTGGTCCGGGTGGCGGCGGCGGGGATCAACGGCCCCGACATCTATCAGCGCAAGGGGCTGTATCCGGCGCCGCCGGGGACGACCGACCTCCCGGGACTGGAGATCGCCGGCACCGTGGTCGCGCTCGGCGACGGCGTCAGCGGCTGGCGGGTCGGAGACACCCTGTGCGCGCTCACCGCCGGCGGCGGCTACGCCGAGTACTGCACCGCCCCCGCCGCCCAGTGCCTGCCGGTGCCCAAGGGCCTCGACATGGTGCAGGCGGCGGCGCTGCCGGAGACGTTCTTCACGGTGTGGAGCAACATCTTCGAGCGCGCCCGCCTCGCCGACGGCGAGAGCCTTCTGGTCCACGGCGGCGGCGGCGGCATCGGCACCACCGCCATCCAGATCGCCGGCGCCCTCGGCCATCGGGTGTTCACCACCGAAGGCGGCGCCGACAAGTGCGCCACCCTGGAGCGGCTGGGCGCCGAACGGGCGATCGACTACACCGCCGAGGATTTCGTCGCGGTGATCAAGGAGGCCACCGCCGGCAAGGGGGTCGACGTGATCCTCGACATCGTCGGCGGCGACTACGTCGCCCGCAACATCGCCTGCCTCGCCCGCGACGGGCGGCTGGTCGGCATCGCCTTCCGCAAGGGGAGCAAGGTGGAGATCGATCTGATGCCGGTGATGCTGAAACGGCTGACGCTGACCGGCTCGACGTTGAGGGTCCAGTCGGTCGAGCGCAAGGGCGCCATCGCCGCCGCACTGAAGGCAAGAATCTGGCCGCTGATCGAAGCCGGCCGGATCACGCCGGTCATCCATGCCCGCCTGCCCCTCGCCGAAGCCGCCGAAGGCCACCGGATCATGGACGCGGCCGCCCACGTCGGCAAAATAATGCTGGTAGCCGACAGGATTTGACGCGTGATATACGTGGGCTATATCTAAACCATAGATAAGAGACCGCCCGATCAAGCGGATCGGCTGCATTGCCGATACCCTGGATGGTCTTCGACTCCTGACAAAACGAGAAAACGTTCATGCCTCTCCCCCTCATGCCCAAGGCCACGGCCGTATGGCTCGTGGAAAACACCGCCCTGACCTTCGAGCAGATCTCCGAGTACTGCGGGATGCATTCGTTGGAAGTCCAGGCCATTGCCGACGGCGAGGTGGCGATCGGCATGCAGGGCGCCGACCCGATTGCCGACGGCGAACTGACCCAGCAAGAGATCGATCGCTGCAGCGCCGATCCCAACGCGCGACTGAAGTCGGCGGAACGGAGGATCCCGATCCCCGAGGCGCGCCCCAAGGGCGCCCGGTACACGCCGGTCTCGAAACGGCAGGACCGCCCCGATGCGATCGCCTGGCTGCTGAAGAACTATCCGGAGCTGAGCGACTCGCAGGTGTGCAAGCTGGTCGGCACCACCAAGCCGACCATCGACAAGGTGCGCGACCGAACCCACTGGAACACCCAGAACATCAAGCCGCGCAACCCGGCGGGCCTCGGTCTGTGCGCCGAGGTGGAACTGGAGAAGGAAGTCGATCTCGCCCGCGCCCGCGCCGGCAAGGTCCACGGCGGCTGATACGCCGTCCGATCCCCGGGAGAAGCAACCCGAAACCTATGACGACTTCCCTTTGTCGCCGTTGGGTCGCGAAAGGCGAAAGATCGCCGGCGAGGTTCTGAGCAGGCCGACGAACCGTTTGCGCAAGGTCCGCGGGGTGGCGGCGCGGCGCGTCATCCGGAACACCAGGAAGCCGACGAAACAGAAGTGCATGGCCGAGGTATAGAGGAACATCGACGCCGGGCCGAACCGCTCCATGCACACCGACGCGATCAACGGCCCCACCGAAGCGCCGATGGCGTAGAAGAACAGCAGTCCCGCGGCGAGCTCGACGAATTGGCCGGGGCCGGCATGGTCGTTGGCGTGGGCCGCCGACAACGAGTACAGCGGCAGCGAGAACCCGCCGAACAGAAATCCGCCGAGGTAGATCTGGGTCGGACCGAGATGGCCGAAGCTGGACAGCGCCAGGCTGGAAAGGGCCGCGCCGGCGGTCGCCACGATCAGCACCAGGCGCCGGTCGAACCGGTCGGACAGCCAGCCCAACGGGTACTGGAACACCGCTCCCGCCAGGATCCCCAGGCTCATGAACACCGCCACCTGTTCGACGCTCAGCCCCATATCCTGGGCGTAGACCGGCCCGATGGTGCGAAAGGCACTGTTGGTCAGCCCGAGAGTGAGGCAGCCCATGCCGGCGACCGGCGAAAGCATCCAGATCGCCAGCGGGCGCAGCCGGGCGCTGGCGGGCGGACGCGGACTGGTGGCGCGCGACAGCGACACCGGGATCAGCGACAAACAGAACAGGATCGCGGTGACCGCGAAAATGGCGAACTGTCCGGCGCCGACGGCGGGCAGGATAAACTGGGCGCCGGTTACCGAAAACAGATCGACGACGCGATAGAGGCTCAGGGTGCGGCCGCGATCGGCGTTCGCCGAGGCCTCGTTGAGCCAGCTCTCGATCACCATGATGACCCCGGAAAACGAGAACCCCGCCAGCGCGCGCATGACCGCCCACGCCCAGGGCTCGGTGATCAGGCCCATGCCGAGGACGGTGATCGCCACCGTCGCCGACAACGCCGCAAACACGCGGATATGACCGGCGCGCTGGATGAGCTTGGCCGTGGTCAGACAGCCGACGAAGAAGCCGATGAAATAGGCGGTGCCGATCAGACCGATCAGGGTCGGGGAGAACCCCTCCATGTTGGCCCGTACGGTCACCAAGGTGACCAGGAGACCATTGCCGCCGAGCAGGATGCCGGCGGACACCAGGATCGGGATCAGCGCACGGGTGGACGAGGATTCAGTCATCGGGCCGATCCGGCGACCGAACCGGACGTCCCGGCTCGCCCGTAGTCACCGGCACGACCGCCCATACCCGCGATGGTTCCGTCAGGCCCGCAACGCCCGCTCGAGGAAATCCAGGCGGTCCTGGCCCCAGAACAGCTCGCCGTTGTAGACGTAGGCGGGCGCCCCGAACACCTGCCGTTCCAGCGCCCGGTCGGTATTGGCGGTGTGCCGCTCGGCGGCGCCCGGGAACGCCGGATCGGCCCTCAGCCGGTCGAGGTCGATGCCGACCGATGACGCGACCTCGCCGAGGACCTTGGCGTCGCCGATATCCCGGTCCTGCTCCCACAGCGCCTTGCCGACGGCGATGGCGAACGCCAGCGCGTCGCCTCCGGTCCGCCCCGCGGTGATGACCGCGTGCGCCGCGAGGATTTCGTCGGCGGGGAAGTGCTTGGGCTGGAGAAGTATGGGGATCCCCAGATGATCACGCCACCGTTGCAGCTCCACCAGCCGATAGGCCTGACGCGCCGGTGATCGCTGCGGCAGCGGCACCCCGCCGGTCTTGCCGAACACTTCGCCCAGCTTCACCGGCAACACCTCGACCTCGGCGCCCGCCTGGGCGGCGATCCGCTTCAGGCGCTCGCCGCCCAGGTAGCTCCAAGGCGAATTGAGCGAGAGAAAATATTCGATCCGCTTTGCCATTGCGTCATAGCCTCCCCAGTTCCACGTCCTCGCAAGAATGACCGAGTTGGGACAAACCCTCTTCCAGATAGTCGCCGAGCAGAGGAATGCCGAGAAGCGCTTCCGGGCGCCGGCTATCCACATCCTCCAGCGCCGTCGAGACGATGGTCTCCCACTCGCCGACAACGTAGTCGCCGCGGCCGAGCCAAACCAGCGCGAGAATTTCCGCCGATTCGTCCTCGTTCAACCCTTCGAGAAAGGCGCGGATCTCCTCGACGGTCGGATCGTCCGGATAATCGAACAGGATTTCCCGATCGGCGTCGTCGGTCGGGTTATCGCCGGGATCGGGAACCTCCGGCTCCATCTTGACGTCGAATTCCCGCGCCTTGATGATCAGATAGCAGACCTTCTCCGGTGCAATCGTCAGCATATCGTTCGATCCTAATCGCCCACGTCGAACACGATCCCCTGGGCCAGCGGCAGCTCGCGGGAATAGTTGATGGTGTTGGTCGCCCTGCGCATGTAGCTCTTCCAGGCGTCGGATCCGGACTCGCGGCCGCCGCCGGTGTCCTTCTCGCCGCCGAAGGCGCCGCCGATTTCGGCGCCCGAGGGACCGATGTTGACGTTGGCGATGCCGCAGTCGCTGCCCTCGGCGGCAAGGAACGCCTCGGCCTCGCGGACGTCGTTGGTGAAGATGCTCGAGGACAGCCCCTGCGGCACCTCGTTGTGAAGGCGAAGGGCGTCGGCGAACGCCTGGTAACGCATCGCGTAGAGGATCGGCGCGAACGTCTCGTCGCGGACGATGCCGCTCTGCGTCGGCATCTCGACGATCGCCGGCTTGACGTACCAGCCACGGGGATACCGGTTCTCCAGCACCCGTTCGCCGCCGGAAACGCGGCCGCCGTCGGCGGCGGCGGCGGTCAGCGCCGCGGCCATCCGCTCGTACGAAGCGCCGTCGATCAACGGCCCGACCAGGGTTTGCGGATCGAGCGGATCGCCGACCCTTACCGACGCGTACGCGGTCTTCAGCCGGCCGACCAGTTCGTCATGGACGTCGTCGTGGACGATCAGCCGGCGCAGCGACGTACACCGCTGCCCGGCGGTGCCGACGGCGGCGAACAGGATCGCCCGCGCCGCCAGCTCCAGATCGGCCGACGGGGTGACGATCATCGCGTTGTTGCCGCCGAGCTCCAGCAACGTGCGGCCGAAGCGGGCGGCGACCACCGGGCCCAGCTCCCGGCCCATCCGGCAGCTGCCGGTGGCGCTGACCAGCTTGACCCGGGGGTCGCGGGAAAGGCCCTCGCCCACCTCCCGCCCGCCGTTGACCACCGAGAGCAGCCCCGCCGGCGCGTCGTCGCCGAACCGCGCGACCGCGCGTCCGAACAGCGCCCGGCAGGCGAGCGCCGTCAGCGGCGTCTTCTCCGAGGGTTTCCACACCACGCGATCGCCGCACACCACCGCCAGCGCCGAGTTCCACGCCCACACCGCGACCGGGAAGTTGAAGGCGGTGATCACCGCGACCGGCCCCAGCGGATGCCACGTTTCCATCATCCGGTGGCCCGGCCGCTCGGAGGCGATGGTCAGCCCGTAGAGCTGCCGCGAGAGACCGACGGCGAAGTCGCAGATGTCGATCATCTCCTGAACCTCGCCGAGGCCCTCCTGGAGGATCTTGCCGGTCTCGATGGTCACCAGCCGACCGAGTTCCGATTTGTGCGCCCTCAGCTCCTCGCCGAGCAGCCGGATCAGCTCCCCCCGCCTCGGCCCCGGCACCGACCGCCAGGCCAAGAACGCGGCCTCGGCCCCGGCGACGGCGGCCTCCACCTCGGCCGGCTCCGACACGGCGACGCGGGCGATCTCGCCGCCGTCGATCGGGGTGCGGACCGTCAGGGCCCCGCCGGACGGTTCCTCTAGGACGAGCCCCAGCTCCGCCAACAGGCGGTCGATGGCTAGGTCTTGCGCGGTATCATGAACGGCGTCGGCCATTTCCTCTCTCCCCGTGACCACATTCGCTCCCTCGCCCCGACGGGGAGAGGGCCGGGGTGAGGGGGCGATTTCTTGCCGGAACAGGGTTGCTCCCTCACCCTCCCGCTACGCGGGCCCCTCCCTCTCCCCCTTTCGCGGGAGAGGGTCCTGTGCGTCGCATGCCGTGCACGCAATCCCCACCAGCCTACCGTCCGCCGCGCCTCGCCGCCAGCCGTTCTATCGCTCGCCAGCCGCGATCGCGGCTTGGTAGCGGCGAGCCCATGACGAGACTCGCCTGAACCCCCTCAGGCGCCGGGCGCGGACGTCCGTCCACTTGGCTATCCTCGCTGCGCTGCGGGCGCGCACTTGCGCTTGCCAACGAGCCAATGAAGATCAGTTCATCGGCCCGAAGGACCCGGCGATCAAGGCCATCGTCGAGACGGCGCAAGATCGTCCGAGGGAACTGCGGAAGGCTGTCGAAGGATTTGGCGGAAAGGTCCACCATTTCTTCTATGCGTTCGGTGCATACGACGGCATTGCGATTGTTGAGTTTCCCGACAACGAGAGCTGTGCCGCATGTAGCTTGACCCTTGCAGGCGCTGGCGGCACCGTGGCCTTGACAACGACCGTTCTACTGACTGCCGCCGAGGGCCATCGTGCGATGAAAAAGGCGAGTGCGGCAGAAACCGGATATCAAGCGCCTGTCGGCTACTCGAGCCACGGTTGAGCCAATCACCGAGTTGGGTCAGCAGCGACGGTGGGCGTCACGCCGAGAGATGGTCCGTAGCTGAGGGTATTGCGGCTGTGGCCTGCCCTGGGCCAGCAGGGGAGAGTGTAGCCACAAGCGGTCATTCGTACTCCGAATAGGCGGAGCCTAAGAAACGTGGATCAACGTTCCTTACCTGTATCTAGGGTCTTTGCAATTATTGGACTGAAGAAGTCTGGCAGTACTCGCTCTTTGCCCCATATCTTCTTTCCCGCCCGCCGCGGATGATGCTTGAATTCTGTGTTGCGATCCGCGAAATAGCGATCGATCGCCGTTTTCAAGCGTGCTCGACGGTTGGGTAGTTGCTGTTGTGGATGATTGCCCGCGCCATTCCACTGAAGATTATACTCGATCACATTAAGAAACTGCGCGCCGGACGGCAACGGCGCAGTTTCGACAATCGGCCCTCCTTTAAAAGCAACAGCGAAATTGTGGAAACAATGCGTTCATCGAGTTTCTTTGAAATATGCCACGATGCGGCATCCCAAGAGAGGAACAGTTTTCGCCTATCACCGTACTCCTCGACTAGCCGCTCCATCATTCGGATCATCTCATCGGTGTTTTTGCGATCGCTGTAGAAGTGAGTGACCTGGTCGCGTGAGAGTTCGAGTGCTGCTGTTACAATCAGACTACCCTTTGAGCGCTGCCATTGAGGGACAACTCGCTGTTCGTCAGGCGCAGTGAGTGCTTTCCTCCCTTCATTTTCACCGCAAATGGGCCGAATTCGTCAATTGAGAAAAATGCCTCATCCCTACTGAGATTGGACAGAATGGTTTGAATACGCTCTAATTTCTCCGTGTAGGCAGGATCCGTCGATGTCAACACAATCGAGCCTTACGCCAACGGTAGCGAGCTGCTCTTGTGACCTGCCGAATGACGTCAGGACAGGCGGGTTGACCTGTTTGCCGCAATACCCGGCTCAAGTCCGCCATTGTCCACGTAGTACGGTTCACGCCGTAGTTTGCTGGCGGCTGGTGGAGCACGGCGAAGACGGTCTTCTTCAAGTCCTCATTGTCACATTTCCGCGTCCCCGTCGCTTTTCGGGCAAACAATACATCAATTCCGTGCTCTGTGTAAGTCTGGACATATCTCCGGTATGTTTTTCCGCAGATATAAAGGAAGTCACATGCTGCCGTAGATTTTATATCTCGCCGATGTGCCAGCACCGCGACTGCTTTGTTTCTATCTGAAAGCGGACCTGCGCGGACCCTATAAATCAGTTTATCCAGATCTTGTAGGTCACCGATGTCTTTTTGAGTTTTGTACCAGCGGAATTTTCAGTTGCATGATCCCGAGCATCCAGTCAAACGCCGCCTTCCGTTCAGCATCTGTGTTTCGTTTGGCCACACGCGATGTCTTCCGCTTGTGGGGCGGTGGTGGATATGTATCGGCGATCATTTTCCAAATCGTCTTGCGGTCTATACCGGTTTCGCGCGCGACCTGACTGCGCGACACATTCTCAACAAGAACGCGGTGCCGAATGGTAATCCACTGCATTTGATCGCGATACATAGCCCTCTCCTTCACATAGGAAGCGCTGGTCGGCGCGTCAGAAAAAGCTGGGATCGCTTATGTCATTCCAAAATCTATCTTGACATAAATCGTCTGCGACATGTCTCCACTGGGTCATGAGTGACGGTCGGCGCCATGCCGAAAGGGGGTCCGCAGCCGAAGGTGGAGCCGACGAAAACTGGTGGAAAGCTGACCGCCGATCGGCGCCGATCGTCTGCCAGGGCAGCGGTGAAAGGATATTTTTCCTTGACTGCGCGCCCTCCGCAGTATATGTTCACCTTAAGTTCCTTCTCGGGACGAGGGTGAGAGGTGTGTCCTGGGTATCGGGTATCGGGGTTGATTGCGGCAAAAGAGGTCGAATCGAGGGGGTTGGAGTGAACCCCGAGAGTGAGACAGATAAAAAGGGGACAGTTCTGATGGGAGGAACTGTATCTTATGAGGAGATCGCGATCATTCAGCCAGGAGTTCAAGGTTTCGGCGGTATGTCGGTTGGAGAGTGGAGAAAAGGTTTCGGCTCTTTCGCGAGAGCTGCAGGTTGGCCGTAAACTGCTGTACGAATGGCGTGCCGCTTTGCGCGCCGGCGGGCTGGAGGCGCTGCGCGGGCGGGGCCGGCCGCGCAAGGGAACGGTTTTCATAGGCGCGCGGACTTTGACGTCGCGGGTTTTGCGGAAGGCCGAGCCGGATGGAGAGGGTTCCATCGCGCTCGCGGATGAGCTTGCGGTTGCCCGTGGGCGGATTGCGGAGTTGGAACGCAAGGTGGGCCAGCAGGCATTGGAAGCGGATTTTTTCAGGCAAGCCTTGCAGCTCTTCGAGACCTCCCGCCGGCCGAGCGATCGGTCTGGCGGGACGGCGTCCATGGCCTCATCCAAGCCTGGGCGCAGCGGCAAGGCGGACTGACGGTGCAGGGGATGTGTGCCCTGTTGGAGGTGAGCCGGGCGGGCTACTACCGGCATTGGCGGGCCTCGGCGCCGCGTCTGGAGGAAACCGAGTTGCGCGACGCGATCCAGCGCCTGGCGCTTTCGCAGCGGCATTACGGCTATCGCCGGATCACGGCGCTGCTCAAGCGCGAGGGCTGGTGCGTCAACCACAAGCGGGTTCTGCGGCTGATGCGCGAGGACAATCTGTTGTGCCTGCGACGCAGGACGTTCGTTCCGGCAACGACGGACAGCAACCACCGCTTCCGCGTCTATCCCAATCTGGCGCGCAAGCTCGAGACCACGGCCGTCAACCAGCTCTGGGTTTCGGACATCACCTATGTGCGTCTCGCCGAGGACTTCGCCTATCTGGCGGTCGTCCTCGATGCCCACAGCCGGCGCGTGGTGGGTTGGGCGATGGCGACGCACCTTCGCGCAAGCCTCGCCCTCCAGGCTTTGGACATGGCCCTGTTGGCGCGCGACGTTATCGCCGGCGGTCTCGTCCATCATTCCGACCGCGGGGTGCAGTATGCCTGCGACGGCTACATCGCCCGACTGCAAGCCCATGGTATCGTCCCCTCGATGAGCCGGGTCGGCTGCCCCTACGACAACGCCATGGCCGAGAGCTTCATGAAAACCCTGAAGACCGAGGAGGTGGAAGGCCGGCCCTATCGAGACCTCGCCCATGCCACAACCCACATTGGCGACTTCATCGAGCAGGTCTATAACCGCCAAAGGCTCCATTCGGCCCTGGCGTACACCTCACCCATGGAGTTCGAGCAGAGCAACCAAGCCGCATGGTCGGCTGTACAGCCGACCATGCCGTTACACAACAACTGTCCCTAATTTTCTGTCTCACTCAAGGGGTGCAGTCCAGGATTGCAGGAAAAATGTCTACTTTTGTTTCGGCAAAATCACCAGTTAGATCAAGGCGGTAACGCCAAATTCATGTCTACTTTTGTCTACCTGCCCGAAAAGGCCGGTCTAGGAAAATCAAGGACTTAGCCGAAAAGATGTCTACTTTTGTCTACTTTTGCTACCTTTCACATTCGGCGCGGGGCGGTTTTCTTTGAAATCAACGGGTTGACCGCCACGGGATAGTAACGATTGTCGTCAAAAACGGTAAAAGTGTCGTCAGAAATGTCGTCATTCGCGGCCCGGAAGGCGGGCGGTCGGGGGTTCGAGGGGGCGCTCGAACATGAGACTCGTTGCCGTTTGCGTCTCGCCGACGGAGACACTCTTGAATCAGTGATATGTCACAACCGGGCCCCGTGACGGCGGAGGAAGTGGGTCATGTGGAAACGGGCCTGGGCCGGCGGGTACCGGTACGCCCGTCCCACCGGGCAGGCCCGGCGGGCGCGACATCCCAGATCCAGGCAATCGTCGCCGGCGGGGGTGGCGATGTGGCGGGTGCAGGCCGGCACGTCGTAGCCGGAAGACGAGAAGGCGCCGACCGGGCAGGTGTCGAGGCAGGGCTTTTCCGCGCAACCGTCGCACGGGCTCGGCCTGCGGTCGGGCGGTGGGAGCTGCAGTCGCCGGGGCAACAGCAAGGCGCCCCGATATCCGTGCCAGAGGCCGTAGTCCGGATGAACGAGGATGCCGAGCGGCGAAGGGTGACACGGCTCCGCCCGCATTGCCCACCGCTGGAAGGGAAGCGGCGGGCGGCCGAACGGAAAGCACGCCGTCGCCCCGAAACGCCGCGCGACGCCGGTCAGCACCTGTTCGGACCAGTCGTCCAGCTTGTCGACGAGCGGATCGCGGGCCGCCGAAAAGGCTTGCCACATTTCCGGCCCGACGTTGCCGGCGAGCACCACCGTGGCCGCCGGCCGACCGTCGGCCAGCTCGGGCACGCCGTCTTCGGGACCGGGATGGAAGGCGCCCCGCAACGCGAGCCCGGCGTCTCGTAGGGTGTTTCCAACGTCCTCCAGCCCCACCATTCGGTTCTCCCGAGCCTGCCGAAAAGTCGTAACGTACCCTAAGGGTCTGGGGGGTTGGGGATACGGACATCTGCGCCCACGGCGGTCGCAAAATCTCTGGCGTTTTCTCGAGCAGGTTCTAACATCGGCTTTCTTCGATCTGCGGCTCGGGACAGGGATGGGCTTCGGTTCCGTGAGCGCACCCTACCCGGCCCCCCGGCAACATGTTTATCGTAAGGGTAACGACATGAGCAAGTTAGCGAAAACCATGATGATCCTGGGTCTCGGTGCCGGTTTTGGCCTGTTCACGGCCGCGGGTTCGGCCGTGGCGCAGGACAATCCGTGCCAAGCGAGGGCCGAACACCGTCTACAGGAGTACGGGCTGACGATGAGCGACCTGAACGATGTCGAGTGGATGATGCTGCGCAGCGGTCGTCAACAGGACGGGCCGGTCGTCAGCTACCACATGTGGTCGACGCCGAAAAGCTGTTCGGGCGGCAATCTGGTGATCGACATGAACGCCGGGTGTGACGTGATGAGCGTGTATACCCAGGGCGGTTGCGCCGTTAAGGGCGTCGCTTCGTATTGAGGATCGGCTGGCCGGCCCGATGGTCGGCCTGGTGGTCGGCCAGCCCAGTTCTTTCCAAACCGGGGAGGTTGCGATGTTTCGGGGGTTCGTTTTTCTTTGTCTGATCGCCTTCGCGTCGAACGCGTCCGCGGCCGGCGACGTCGCCATGGTCCGCGCCTACAACGGCATCACCGTCATCCTGTCGCCGCAGGCGGAGAACTGCAGTGTCCGGGACGAAGAAGCGTTTCGCGGCCACCTCAAGAACAGCTTCGACGAGATCGGGCTGCCGATGGACGCCGACCAACCGGTCCACGCGCATCTCGTGGTCACCGCCCAATCCGTCGGTTCGTTGGACGGCAAGTGCCTGATTGCCGTCTCGCTCGCGTTCAACATTCCGCTGAAGGCGGAATCGATCACGCTGAGCGAAGCCGTTTCCCACCGCGAAACCGTCTTCGCCATCCTCAAGGATATCGAGGAGGTTCCGGTGTTGCTCTTTGCGGACGGTGAATTCGGCGCCGACTACCCGATGAACGCCCAGAGCCAGGCTCTTTATCTGGTCGACCAACTGGTCGAGCGCTTCGCCGCCCAGCGCAAAAGGAATTAGCGGAATTGCCGCTGCGCCGTCTTGCGGATAGACGAACTACGATGAACGATTTCGAGTGCGGATATCGTACGACGATCGGGCCACGAACGACCCGGAAGGAGTTTGAAGATGACACGTCAGGTTCATGCCGCGATGACCGTTCTGTTCGGGGGCGTTGTCGCGGTGATGCTGGTCAATTGCGCTTCCCAGGAAGCAAGGAGCACCGAGCAGTTGCTGGCCGCCGCCGATTTTCAGGTGCGCTACGCGGATACGCCGCAAAAGCTGGCGAAGCTCGAGAAGCTGACCCAGCGAGAGCTCGTCGCCCACCCCTCTGACGGGAGTGTTCGGTACGTCTATGCCGACGCGGCCGGCTGCAAGTGCCTCTACGCCGGCGATGAACAGGCGTACCAGCGGTACCAGAAGCTGGCGGTGGAAGAGAAGATCGCGGATGAACAGGAAATGACCGCAAGGCTGAATCGTGACGCGGAAATGGACTGGGGTCTCTGGAGTCCCTGGTCTCCATATGCCTGGTAAGAATCCGCGCGGTTGCCGGGGTATGGGTCGGCGCCGCGACTGCCTGGGCCGGGCCGGCCGGGCTGGTCCAGGGTTACAACGGCGTCACCGTCGCAATGTCCAGCGATGTGGCGAAGTGCGGGCTGAAGGACGCCGACAGCTACAGCGCTTACTTGGCTGAGCGCCTGTTCGAGGCCAACGTGGAGCTCGACGTCCTGCTTCCGGCCTCCGCGCGCCTGGCGCTGTCGGCCGAGCCGTTCGCGCAGATTGGCGGGAAGTGCGTGGTGATGGCTACCCTTGCCTTCACCGTTCCCTTGCAAACGGGAGAGTTCCAGATCGAGGCCGCCGAGAAGAGGCGGGAGGTTATCGCCGGCATGTTCGAGCAGATGGATACATTGCCGGTCGTCATTTGCGAGAGTGGCGAGTTCACCGTGTCGGAAGCGAACGCCGGCGATCTGGCCGCTCTGAACCTGATCGATCAGCTCGCCCGTCAGTTCGGCGCGGCGCGCTGACCCGCTTCCCGCGGGTTGGCGGTCACGGAAACAACGAGGGCGGCCCTTCGGCCGCAATTCCGATGGAAGAAACATCATGAACATCAGCCTTGCCGATTTGTCGCGCCGGTGCGGGTTCGCCGGTATCGTCGGCGCCGTGGTCACCTTGGCGGTTGCGAGCCATCCCGCCATCGCCGCCGACCCGCACAAGTGCCGGGAGCAGGTCGCGCGATACCTGCACAACTACGGCCTCGACATCGACAAGATGAAGGATTTCCAGTGGTACGAGGATACCTATCGAACCTCCGAAGGAACGCCGGTCGTCGGCGGCTACCGTATTTATGCGACGCCTGACTCCTGCAAGGCGGGCGAGATGGTCCTGCGGGTACTGTCGATCGGCTGACACTTCGCCGACGTGCACAGTCGCGGCGATTGCCGGATCGAGGGCATACCCTATCACTGGAATTCGTGGTAGTGACCTGGAGCGGGCGCCGATCTGCCCTGGCGGGCTCCTACCGCGTCGGGCGACCGCGCTGGCGAAGATTGTGTTTCGCCGGTCGCCGTTGCAGATATACTGGAGCGGCACTTGAACTGCATGGCATCAGGAGGAGGACCATGGCCAACCGCAACAACGGACGCATATTCTCGATAATCGCCGCGATCGGATTGTCCGCAGGGATTTTCCTGGGCGCTGTTGGCTCTCCCCGTACGGCTCGCGCCGACAACTGGGCGGCGCCGTTTATCGGCGGCTTGATCGGCGGCCATGTGCTGACGAACTTCGCGCGCGAGC
>CAVYYK010000039.1:0-58034 GCA_963772635.1 uncultured Alphaproteobacteria bacterium | reverse complement strand
AGGCGACCAACCCGTAGGCGAGGCCGGCGAGGATGGCGCCGGTGAGGGCGAAACCGAGATAGGCGAGGAACACCGGCCGGCGGGCCAGCGCGAAGACGGCGATCGCCGCCGGAATGCTGGTGACGCCGCCGGCGATCAGGAACGCCATGCCGGCGCCCGGCTGCATGCCGCTGTCGATCAGCCCGCCGACCAGCGGCAGCGCCGCATAGCCGTTGAGGTAGGCCGGCACCCCGACCAGCGCCGCGACGACGATCGACAGGACGCCGCCGTCGCCGGCGAGGTTGCCGATCAAATCGGCCGGCACGTAGGCGAGCATCAGACTTTCGATGGCGAACGCCAGGGTCAGCCACTTGCCGAGGAACAGGGTGTTGCCGAGGCCTTCCCTGGCGAACGCGTTCCGCCGCTCCGGTTCCCGCCAGAACGCCCAGACCACCGGCTTGGGCGCGCAGATCCTGCCGCCGCCGCAGCCGCCGCTGCCGACGCCCGGGCGCAGCGGGTCGGCGAACGCCGGCGTCCGCGCCAGCAGCAGGATCCCGAACCCGCCCAACAGACCGACGGCGATCGCCGCAAGGGTCTTGGCGACGGCGAAGCCGGTGCCCAGCGTGCCCATGGTCAGCATGAACATCGACGGATCCATCAGCGGCGACGACAGCCAGAACGCCATCACCGCCGGCAGCGGCACCCCCATCGACAGCAACGCGGCGATCAACGGGATGACCCCGCACGAGCAGAACGGCGACAACGCCCCCATCAATGCCGCGAACAGCACCATCACCGCGATGTGGCCGCGAAACGCCTGGGCGATCAGGTTGTCGGCGCCGCTCGCCTTGGCGTACGCCGCGCTCGCCACCGCCAGCACCAGGTACGGCAGAATCTCGACCAGCGCCTCGCCGGTGAATGCCGCGGTGCGCCACGCCTGGTCCGGCACCAGGAGGAACAGGCCGGCGAACAGTACCGCGACGGCGAGCCACGCCCGATCGATCCGCCCGAATCGCCGGCGCCATCCGTCCGCGACCAGTTGCAGCGTCGTCATGCCGGGTTGACCTCCTCCATATCCTCTTTCGTTCCGACATCGACCCCGGCGCAGCACGCCTCGGTCAGATAGCCGACGATCCGGTTCATCGTCTCGTAGTTGGCGAAGCAGATCACCTCGCGCCCGCGCCGCTCCTGGTCGACGAGACCGGCCTTGACCAGCGCCGCGACATGGTGCGCCAGCGTCGACGCCGGCACCGCCAGCAGCCGCTGCAGGTCGCCGACGTTCAGCCCCTGCCGGCCGGCCCGCACCAGCAGCCGGTACAACCGGATCCGGGTCGGGTTGCCCAGCGCGGAGAGACAGAGGGCGGCACGGTCTTCGTTCATGATCATAACTATAAAACTAGTTTATTCGAATTGTCAATCCCGGTTACGATCGCGGATGCCCCCGAGCCCGTTTACTTCGTCTCGGCGTCCGCTTCGGCGAACACTTCCCGCGCGATCCGGAACGAATCGATGGCGCAGGGCACGCCGCAATAGATCGCGACCTGGAGGAACACCTCGCGGATCTCGTCCTTGCTGACGCCGTTGCGCAGCGCGCCCTTGACGTGCAGTTTGAGCTCGTGCGGCCGGTTGAGGGCGCTGATCATCGCCAGGTTCAGCATGCTGCGAACCTTGTGCGGCAGTCCCTCGCGGCCCCACACCGTCCCCCAGCAATACTCGGTCACCAGTTCCTGCAGGGGCATGGTGAAGTCGTCCGCCGCCTTCAGCGACTTCTCGACATAGTCGGCGCCCAGCACCGCCTTGCGGATCTCGAGCCCGCGCTCGAACGTTTCCTTGTCCATGACGATCTCCTTCCGGTCGGCATCCGACGCACCAGACGCCGCGTGCTGTATCGGGGGTTGAAGTAATGCCGCCTTGTAGCAAGCCCAGGCGGGCCGGTCATGCCCGCCGCTTGCCGTTCCTCAGAACTGACACTGCGGGACTTGCGGACGGCGCCGCCGATCGATGTCATCGACGAGGTCAACCAGGACCTGATCCTCAACTGGCTGGCGCCGGGGTGGCCGAGGGAAAGGGCGTGCGGCTGCCGCCGGTGTTACGGCGACCGCCGCCGACGGCGCCACTCGCGCAGAAGGACCAGCCCGACGATCGGGATCAGGAACAGCAGCAGTTCGAGAAGACCCGAACCGCCGTCGGGGGCGATACCGAAAATGCGTTCGATGAAGTCCATGGAGGAGGCTCCTTATTTGATGACGGGTGGCGGCTCGCAACCATCCACCAGCGGATGGAAAAACCAGCGGTTCTCGGGCCGCGTCTGTGCGTCCCAGGTGTCCTGCTGCTGCGGCGTGCTATCCGGCGGCGGCCCGCCCACCGCGGTCGCCGGCGTGTGCGGCACCTTGCCGACCTCTCCGCACCAGCGCTTGTACAGATCGTCGAAGTTTGCCCAACTGCACACCGATTCGTCGGGGATTTTCTGGATGTGCTTGACGGGGTGCAGTTCGTTCCATCCGCCGTGTCCGGCGTCGTATACCCAGCGCCCGTGGATGAGCACCAGGTCGTCGGCCTTGAGGTCGCCGCCGCCGTCGAAATCGCGGTTGTCGTTGGAGCCGGCCACCCAGGCCGCCGACAGAATCGCGAGCACCGCGGCCAGAAAGGGCGCCAGCAGAATGGTCAGGATGGTGCACAGGAATCCACCGATCAAGGGGATCTTGCAAACGGTGTTGTGGATCGGCCCCCAAAACGCATTGGCCGCCGCGCACACGTAGGCCGCCCGGTCGCCCTCGATCTCGGCGTGAAACACCGGCAGGTGCCAGGTCGTGGAGTCCGACTTGTTGGCGATGTTCTCGGGGATCGGGTTGTCCAGGGAGAGGATGGTATGGATCTTGACGAAGGTCCCGGCGTACTTGGGCGAGGGCTTCTGGTCCGGTCCGCCCTCGCGCGGCGCCGGCATGTCCGATTGCTCTTCGATCAGCCAGCCCTGTTTGTCGCCGACCGCGCTGTTGTAGTTGTCGACCCGGTGGCCCGCGCCCGCCTGCAGGCCGGACAGCGGGTTCGGGCACAGCGCGAGATTGATGGAGAAGTCGTTGTCGAGCTTGTCGAACCCCGACTTGTCGTCCACCGTCTCGAAACTGGCGACGCGGCCGATGGCGCAGCGGTCCCCACCCAGGCAAACCAACTTGCCGTGCAGGATGTAGTCGCAGATGCTCAGCAGCAGATCGAAGCCGCCCTGCGCGATCACCTGGCCAAGCGAGACGAAGAAGTTGCCGCTGGGGAAGTTGGGGTCCTTGTAGGCCTTGCGGTCGACGCAGGTGGTATATGACGGTGCGGGCACGGTGTCCCTCCTACGAACCGGTGACGGTGAGCGTGACCCCGCCGGCCAGCCAGTCCCCGGCGAAGGCGTTGACGTTGATGGTCTGTTGGCCGGTGAACCCATCCGGGGCGGTGATGTCGACGGTGACCGTGCCCTGCTCCCCAGGCTCGAGCTGGAGTTCCGGGGGCGTGAGCGTCACCGTCCAGCCGGGAGGAACCGGGAAGCCGTCGCGTCCATGTTCGGCAAGCGCGGAGCGGCGCTGCCGGGCCACCTCTTCCACCGACAGATGCGGGTTGCGCGCGCGCGGCTGCTCGCTGTCGCAGAGCGGGCGCTGACCTAGACGGTAACCGTCGGCCACGAGCCGCAGCTGCCGCCGCACCGCCGCTGTCGTTACGCACCGGAAAGGTGAACGCCGCATGCGGAGAATTGAGCGCCTTGACGTCGGTGTTCTCCTGGCCGAGGTTGTTTCCGGGCTCCGCGTCGTCCGCCCACTCGAGGCGCACTTGCAGACAGTAGTGGCCCGCCGCGGCGGGCGTGTGCCACTTCATCGCGGCCAGGGCCGGGCAGCCCGCCACCCCCTTGACCGGCAGATCCACGTGAGTGGTGCCGATGGCTTGGTTCTGCTGGCCGATGCCGAAACTCAAGAAGGTGAAATGCACCGGCAGATTGATCGCCGGCGCCTCCACGGATCCGTTCCAGACTCGCGCGAGGACGAAGTAGTCGGTATCGGTGGTGAGCTGGTGCGACGGCACGATGGTGCCACTGGGAAGGCCGTTCGCGCCCACCGTCTCGAGCCAGATGTCCGGGTTGTCCCAGGTGACCGCGAGACCCTGGGACATCAGGAACTGCTGCGAATAGATCAGCGGGTCGGGTCGCTTGTAGACGTCACTGGGAACGCGGATCGAGCCGCGACGGGGCGGCGCACGATCCGACCCGAATTCGGGTTTGCGCGGCCCGAACAGGTCGCACAGGATGCACGGGAAACCCCGCTTCGCAAGCACCACGAAAAGCAACAGAAGGAGGGCTAGAACCAGAAGGATCCAGAACAGGATCCAGAACCACACGCCCATCGGTCTCTCCCCCGAACCCCACTACCGATCATGCCGTCTTGTGCAGAAATTATCGACCGTAAGTTCCTATTTGCAACCTTCGACCTGCAGGCCGGTTGTGTCAAGGACTGAGGTATCGACTGAGGTATCGGCGGCTGACGGGCCATCGGAATTTCCGGGAAAGAGGATCACGGAGTCCCCAGATCAGGAGTGTGCGATGCCCCGCCGGGACCCTCCGGCGGACCAGGTAGGGGCGATATTCGTGATTTGAGTCGACACACGCTCGAGGAGATTGGTGCGATGCGGATTCATGGCACGGGCTTTCCCGGAATGATGCCTTCGACGATCTCATGGCGGATGGCAATGGTCGTTGTCCTCGTCGGCCTGTTCGCGGCCATTGCCGCCGCGCCCGCGGCGGCGGCGAAAATGTCCCAATACGAGCCCGGCTTCGATCGGCCCGGCCAGGACTACCATCACTTTTCGGCGAACGGCTGGCAGATGTGCAGTACCTCATGCCAAACCAACGACCAGTGCCGGGCCTACACGTTCGTAAAGCCGAACGCGCCCGACGCGAACGGCACGTGTTGGCTGAAATCCAAGGTCCCCAGCCGCAAGGCGAACGGCTGTTGTGTCTCCGGCGTCAAGATCATGTCGCCCGACGAGATCAACGTCGACCGCCCCGGCAAGGACATCAAACCCGGCTATCCGGTCAACCTGCCCAGCAGTTGCGAACGGGACTGCCAACTCAACGGCAATTGCCAAGCCTGGACGTTTGTCAAGCCGGGCTACCAGGGCAATCAGGCCAAATGCTGGCTGAAGTCGGCAAAACCGGCGGCGGTGAACAACGCCTGCTGCATCTCGGGCTACCGGATGATCAAATCCGCCCCGGTTCGACAGGGCCCGAAAAACGTCCAAAGCAAGGACTAGGGCCTGTGGACGATCAGGATCGCGCCGCGGTTGCTCCAGGATGGCGCGCGACCGCATCGCCATGCACCGCGCGTTCCTCGAAGCCGCCCGCGCCGACAAGAAACGGGCCGGCCTCTACGTCAAGACGTGAGAGGAGCACGGCTGGACAGCCCAATCCGTGGAGAACGCTTGACCATCAAGCAATCAGGTTCTAGTGGTCCAGGTCGTGATTCCGCGGGGGACGAGGCGGTTTCAGAGGGATACGTGCCCGGTTGATTGCGGTAGGGCAGCGGGTGTGATTCCGCCGGTTCTATTGGACGATGCTGCTGTGGACTTGGCTGGAAAACGATGGGAATGGTGGTCGGGTGACCGCAAGCCGCCTCCCGAATAGCTCGTCAAGGTTTTCGTACCGATAGCTGGGTCGACTATGATGATAGGGTTGGAGAAAATATAAAATATATCGATTATGGGAATTTCCAAGCTGGATGGTCATGTCTGTGGCAACTCGAGAGTATAACGTCGGCCCAAATGGAGAGACATTCGCAGTGCCACCAATGTCATTATTTTTTGAGTTCAAGCAGGTGACGCGACGTGTTTAGTCTATGGCGGAACAAGAAAACGAACAGGTTCTGTATTGCTTCTTTGATCGCGGTTTTACCCCTCTTGTTTTTGGGGGCCTGTTCGATGCTCGAGAGCACCGCAGGCCTCGGTCCGAACGGCACGGCTGACGATGATATGCTGGGAGAGGTTGAAGTCTACACTGCACAGGCCGATGACACTCTTGTCGACCTCGCGCGAGACCGCGGCCTCGGGTACGTCGAGCTGGTTGCCGCAAATCCGCGAATTGACCCTTGGCTTCCCCCTGAAGACGGAGAGATCGTTCTTCCCCTTGGCCACATTCTTCCTTCCGCACCTCGGACGGGCATCGTCGTCAACCTCGCGGATCAGCGCCTCTATTACTTCCCTGCGGAGGGTCGACCGCAAAGCTTCGCTATCGGTATTGGACGACAGAACTTCGTGACGCCATTGGGCGCGACCGAGGTCGTTGGCAAGCGGCGAAATCCGACGTGGACCCCGCCGCCGTCGGCGCGGGCCGAGAATCCCTCTCTCCCTTCAATCGTGCCGCCGGGCCCGGAGAACCCACTCGGGAACCGCGCGCTATACCTTGGGTGGCCAGGCTATCTGATCCACGGCACCAACAAGCCATACGGCGTAGGACGTCGCGTCAGCCTCGGATGCATTCGTCTCTATCCCGAAGATATCGAGCGGCTGTTCGATGAGATAGAGAAAGGAACCGAAGTCCACGTCGTGAACCAGCCGATCAAGGTCGGCTGGCACCAGGGTGAGCTCTACGTGGAGGCCCATCCCACGCTGCGCCAAGCGTCGGAGATCGAGGAAGACGGAGAGCTCACATACGAAGATGCCCCCGGTGCCCGAGACCTTATTCTGGCAGCCGCCGGCGACGCGGCCGATCGGATCGATTGGGACACCGTCGAGACTGCCGTCCGAGAGCGGCGCGGCATACCGGTACCCATTGTCCGCAGCAATACCGGGTTCTTTGCGTTTTTCCAATGATCCACCCCCAACGAAAGGGTCCACCTTGATGTCCGTGACCGGCATCAAGGAGGACCGTCATCCCCGGAAAGAGATGCAAGCCCGAGGAGATCGTAACGAAACGAGGCCAGGCGAATGTGCCGGCTTATTGCCATGCAACGAAATCCCATGCTTCCCACTGCGTATTTCTTGACACATCGTACGGCATGACCGTACATTTCTGAATGCAAATTCGGAGCATCCGTGACAAGGGTCTGAGACGCTTTGTCGAAGACGACGATGACCGGGGGCTCCGGCACGATCTGGTCGGCAGGGTGCGGAACATCCTTGCGGTGCTGATCAGCGCGGCTGACATGGACGGGGTTCAAGGCCCGCCCGGCTGGCGGGTTCATCGGCTTGTCGGCGACCGTGCCGGGACCTGGAGCATCTCGGTTTCGGGGAACTGGCGGATCACTTTCGATATCGTCGGCGGAGAGATCAGCAACCTCGATCTGGAGGACTATCACTGATGAGCGAGGCCATCACCAAAATCGGGATGAAACCGCCGCATCCGGGCGCTTTCGTCCGCGAGGAAATCCTGGAGGAGTTGAAGCTCCCGATTACTCGTGCCGCCGAGATCCTCGGCGTGCGCCGCGCGACCCTCTCCGATCTGGTCAACGAGAAAGCCGCGCTGTCGCCCGAGATGGCGCTCAGGATCGAAAAGGCGTTCGGTGTGTCCATGGACACCCTGTTGCGCATGCAGACTTGGTACGACACGAACGCCATGCGGCAGCGGGCAGGCGAGATCGACGTCAAGCGCTACCATCCCGGTTGATCGCCCGGTTCATCACCGAGCAGGACCCCTCGGTCACCTTCGAGCCGAACTACGTCGGCATCTGCCACCTCTGCAACGACATCTTCACCCGCCCCGACACCCGCGACGTCCTCCCCGCCAACGCCGCGAAAGCCCGCGACCGCAT
Source organism: uncultured Alphaproteobacteria bacterium (assembly GCA_963772635.1). Taxonomy (GTDB): domain Bacteria; phylum Pseudomonadota; class Alphaproteobacteria; order Rhodospirillales; family Defluviicoccaceae; genus JAUXFS01. The sequence goes on along the minus strand of CAVYYK010000039.1, from coordinate 50,283 downwards.
CGCCACGCACCGCGCCTTCCTCGAAGCCGCGCGGGGAGACAAGGAGATCGCCGGGCTTTACGTCAAATCGTGAGCAGGAAAACCGAGATAGATACGTAAGATTGATATCGTCCCTCACACCCTCAAACGAGGGGCCCTCGGAAGCTTCGTCGGAGATGACGCCAGGAGAGCGGTTATCGAGATCCGTTGTTCACCTGATTGGAGCGAAGCAGACCAAACGTACGGAAACTGGAAAGGGGAAGGCCTGCACAACAGAAGCAGGTCTTCGGTGGGGTACGCACTTCCCCCCAAAAATTTAGGGCAGACATGCAGCGTGAAATGAACGGTCTGAGCAATTATCCGACGGTCGTTTGTGTGCTCAGATCCAGCGTGAAGAGTTCCTGTGGTCGGGTGACCCCGCGAAGCGCATAGCGGCCAAGCGAGACCAAGCGGTTCTCTGGGTCGGGCGTTGCCTCGGCAAAGGTCTGGGAGATTACCAGCGATTGGTCGAGCGAGCGGCACATGGACTCGATGCGGGCCACCTCGTTGACGGCTGGGCCAACGACCGTGAAGTCGAGACGGCTCAGAGCACCAATGTTGCCGTACATAACCTCGCCCAAATGGAGTGCAATGTAGAAGCGGCTAACTGGCAGCCCGCTAGACTGACGTCGCAAAGTCAGTGCGTCGACCTTACGAAGCGCGTTCTGGGCTGCGGTCAAGGATGCAGCACAACAGTCCGCGTCTGAGCCTAAACTGAAAATTGCCAAGAGCCCATCGCCCATGAACTTCAGTACCTGGCCGCCGGCGTCGTGAATCGTGGTGACCATCGCATCGAAGTAATCATCCATCAGCGCCATGAGCCTGTCGCGAGGTAGCTTGTCAGCCAACTTGGTAAAGCCTTGCAGGTCGCACGACCAGAGTGCCGCGCGTATCGTGTCGCCTTGACCACGCTGCACGTTGCCGTCGAGCACGCGCCTGCCGGCATCGCGGCCGAGATAGGTCTCTAATACGGTTTCAGCAATGCGGTGGGTCGAGGAGTCCTTGGCTACAAGCGCCAGGACGGGAGCGATTTCCTCAAGCGCGGCGAGGTCTTTTTCGGAGAAACCGTCCGGTGCATCGCTCACCCAGGAAGTTAAAATGCGATCTACCGGCCCCACCACATGGGTAGCGCCGAATCGGCTTTGTAGGGCGAAATAATCGGTCCCGCCTTTGTCACGAAACGCCTCCAGCAAGGGCAGATGCGCCAAGTCGGCATCCGCCAGCCGCTGACGCATACGCAGTTCGCCTTCCACAATCATCTTCTCGAATGGTGAGGGATTGACCCTTGTGGAGGGATCGCTTGGCACGCGGTTCCAGGATTCTTGGGTGGCTTCCTGAGCACCTTTCCACCAATAGAAGATATGGCCGCCGATCATCGGGTGCAGCGTGGGTTGATAGATGTTTGCCCGGAGCAGGGAGATGCCGGCCTCGTCGATGCGAGCGCAAAGTGCAGGAAGCAACTCTGTCTCGGGCGTACCCCCCAGGCCATGTGAAACGACCCACCGAACAATCTCTAATGTGCTTTCTGGGGTCATCGCGGCTACCGACGTCCAAAGCTTTCCAACGGCTCGGCTCTGTTGAGAGGAATCGCGGCATGAGGCGTCGAGCCTGTTGCGCTAGCCGTCATCAGTCAGGGTCTCCACAATCGATTTACAGTAGGTTTGGTTTGCGGCAATAGGTCGGAAATCCGCTTCGCCAACCCGCCGCCGATGGTTGCAGTTCGACCCCCAGATGATCGCAGTTCGCTGCAAGTAGGTCAGCCAATGAGCTAGCTCGGAAGAACGAGAGCCGGGTTGTCTACTTCTCGGATTAGCCAAACTCCGACCTCCCCACTGGTTGCGCATTTATGCTATAATTTAGCCGTTCCAACGAAAACGAGAAAATGAACTCAGACCGTGGGAGAGGAGACAGACTCTCAGCATTCGGCATGTCGGCGTTGAGAGGTGGAGCGGCTATCAGAGGGTGGCGCCGAGGACGCGGATCAGCCGATCGAGGGTGAAGCGTCCATACTCGGCGCGGTCGCGTTCGGGTCTTCAGCACGTTGCCGTGGGGAATCCGGGTCATGCCGGCCACGGAATACCAGGTCCCAACGCCCTTGCTTCCGGCCGTAATAACGCCCTCACGTCGCTCCCGGTTTCGTCCTCTGCCACCGTGCCAACCGGTCGTGCGCTTTCGTTTCGGCCTCTACGGCGGGTAATCCGTGGGGGCGGCGAGATCGACGTCAAGCGCTACCATCCCGGTTGATCGCCCGGTTCATCACCGAGCAGGACCCCTCGGTCACCTTCGAGCCGAACTACGTCGGCATCTGCCACTTCTGCAACGACATCTTCACCCGCCCCGACACCCGCGACATCCTCCCCGCCAACGCCGCGAAAGCCCGCGACCGCATCGCCACGCACCGCGCCTTCCTCGAAGCCGCGCGGGGAGACAAGGAGATCGCCGGGCTTTACGTCAAATCGTGAAGGGAGCAAGGCTGGCGGCAGCCGCTCGACAGATCCCTTTTTGTCGATGACTAACGGCTTGATTGAGTGAACCGGCACTCACAGCCGGGCGCGGGGGCTAGGTGCCGACGTCCCACTCGAAGGTGCTGAGAACTGAGACGGGCACGCAACATTCGATTTGTCGTCCGTGAAGAGGTGTTTCTCCAGATCTGATTGATCCGCTTCCCTGACAAGTTTCGAGGCATTTGTGCTTGTCCCCACAAAGAAAACGACGTATCCCTTGTCGGAACATAATGTGAACGATGCATATGGGCAAGCATTCCAAAATCGAGTGGACGCATCACACCTTCAACCCTTGGTGGGGCTGCACCAAGATTTCAGAGGCCTGCAAGCACTGCTATGCAGAAACGTGGGCTCGCCGTGTTGGTAAGGATGTCTGGGGACCACGAGCCGAACGCCGCTTTTTTGGCGACGTGCACTGGAAGCAACCGCTTTTCTGGAACCAAGAAGCCGAATCAGTTGGCATGCGCAAGCGCGTATTCTGTGCATCAATGTCCGATGTTTTCGAGGATCGACAGGAGTTGCAGGAGCATCGGGCTCGTTTGTTCGACCTAATTTATAGGACGCCGCACCTCGACTGGTTGTTGCTGACTAAGCGTCCCGAAAACGTCTCTCGCCTAATGGGCTGCTCACAGGATTGGCCAGAAAACGCATGGCTCGGCACAACCGTCGAGAGCCAGACGAGGGCCGAAGAGCGTATTCCTCATCTTGTGGAGACGCCTGCTATTGTTCGATTCGTATCGGTCGAGCCGTTGCTCGGCCCGCTAAATTTGTCGGCATTGCTCGGCAACGTAGTTACTTGGGTGATTGCGGGAGGGGAAAGCGGAGGTAAGGCGCGACCGAGCCATCCCGATTGGTTTCGGTCACTCAGGGACCAATGCAGTGCATCTGGGGTTGCGTTTCACTTCAAGCAGTGGGGCAATTGGTCACCGCTGGGTGAAACAGCGGTTAATGGCCACCGGTTGTTCGAGTTCGTTGGTGGTCAAAAGGTGATTAGACTAAGCAAAACGAAGAGCGGTCGCATGCTGGATGGTCGCACGTGGGACGAGGTGCCAAATTGGTAATAGAAGAGCAACTAAAACTGTTCGACTTACCCGAGCCTGGACCCTCACCCCATTCTTTCAAACCCTTTCGGCATCCGCTGTGGACAAAACATAAGGCAACGCTTATCAGCCGATATCTATATTATTTTGTCCTTATCACACGACATGGTGTTTACATAGACGGATTTGCAGGTCCGCAGGCGCCAGACAAACCCGATAGCTGGGCGGCAAAGCTGGTCCTTGAGAGCGAGCCGAAGTGGATGCGCAATTTCTTCCTTTGCGACGTTGATCCAAAACAGGTGGCGGCCCTCGAAGAGCTTCGGGATGGGCAGTCAGAGATTAAGGGTCGGACAATTGAAGTTTTTCGTGAGGACTTCAATGTAGCGGTCGATAAAATTCTTCAAACAGATCGAATCCGCGAGAAGACTGCTACCTTTTGTCTGATTGATCAGCGCACTTTCGAATGCAACTGGGCTTCTGTTGAAAAAGTCGCAATGCGGAAAGCCGACCGAAAGATCGAACTTTTCTATTTCGTGCCAACAGGCTGGCTCGCGCGTTCGATTGAAGGACTAAATGATCCTCAGCCGACCATGGAAAGATGGTGGCACCGAGATGACTGGGTGCGTCTGCGTCGACTTCACGGCTACGAAATCGCAGATATGTTCTGTCAGCGATTTAAGGAAGAACTTGCTTACAAATTCGCCCACGCCTGGCCGATTTATGAGAAGCAGGGTGGTAAGCGTGTCATGTACTACATGGTGCACGCTTCCGATCACATAGAAGCTCCAAATCTCATGGCACGTGCGTACCGGAAAGCGACAGGCAGGATAGAGCCGCCAGAGCAGTTCTCCTTAGAATTTGATGCGTGGAGACAGGACCACCCCGTTACATCGGATTTCGAACAATCTACAGATTTTTGAATGCAGCAATTCATGTATTAAGTAGACTGATTTTTTGACCATCCATTGGATATAATGGCTGCTTGGATACTTAATGGGGGCTTTACGGCACAAAACGTATTTCCATCTTTTCTGCCACCATGGGGCAATCCTGATTTGCGACGTCGTTGGTTTATGCGCAAGGTGCCCTGGTTGACCCTCGGCGATGAAGAAACAGCGAGCGACGTAGGCATCTTGAGGAGCGTTGTGGCGCGTTGACCTAGTTGCAAGACCCTAAGCGGCGTTCCGAGAGAACGTCGACGGTGACTTCGAGGGTGGCGTCGAGGACGTTCAGGATGCGGATCAGCCGATCGAGGGTGAAGCGTCCATACTCGGCGCGGTCGCGTTCGGGTCTTCAGCACGTTGCCGTGGGGAATCCGGGTCATGCCGGCCACGGAATACCAGGTCCCAACGCCCTTGCTTCCGGCCGTAATAACGCCCTCACGTCGCTCCGGGTTTCGTCCTCTGCCACCGTGCCAACCGGTCGTGCGCTTTCGTTTCGGCCTCTACGGCGTAGTCGGTGGCGGAGTCCGTGGGGGCGGCGAGTTCGATGACGTAGCCGTTGGGGTCGCGGAAATAGATCGAGTGGATGAACCCGTGGTCGGCGACGCCGCGGGTTTCGATGCCGGCCGCCTTGCCCCGCTCGAACATGTCCGCGAGCGTCGCCGGGTCGACCTCGAGGGCGAACAGAATTTATTCTCTTTTAGATCCTCACTTGGCTGTTTCCGGCGCGATGATCGTGACCATCAACCTGGTCCATTCCGCGTTCAATCCGTCGATGCTCACCGTTGCGTAAATGGCCTCGTCCGGACCGAGCTGGTCAAGGGTCGTTACGACGTAATCGCACATCGGGGCCACCAATTGAGCAAATTCGAATGTCTCGGCGGCTTTTTGGGGGTCTTGCCCAGAGCTGGCATCCAGCGTGGGAAGATCGATGGTAAACTCCTTCTGGGAGCGCGACCATCGATCGACCGAACCAAGACTTCGGAATGTGATCGAGTGTCTTCACCCCCACCGCATGGAAGATGAAAGAAACCGGGTGAGCGTGAACGATCTTGAGTAGTAGCGGATTGATGTCGTTAAAATGTTCTTGAAGTAATTTCTCGATTGGTCTGCCAGCTGCATTAATCGGTTGATCCACTGGAGCAACTTGGTCGTGCTCCCAGGGAAATGGGGTCGCTATCTCCATGAGAACATGGGCGTTAAATTTTTCTGTATCATCCCAATAACTCCATGTCCATGCCCATCTTAATTTTCCCGACATCTCTTTTATCCTTTCGATTTCGCGCGATTTAGCCTTTCCAATGTTACCTTTGCCTAGTCCCCATTTTTTTCGGTCCATCCGCCATCGGATCTCATGTCCGTCGACGAGGGGACATGATCTGTCCCTGACAAACACACGTCCGGACGGGTGCTTGTCCTTGGCGAGCTTGGATCTTTCCGCGAACATGAGAATAGTGGAATCGACCGCCCTAACTAAGCTTTACTTGATGAAGCCTCGCGAAGTCGGGCCCTCAGGTCATAGGCGCCAAAAAGCGCCGCGGCAGGGGCGAGTCGGCCGCCAAGGGTCAAGGTGACCAAATCCGAGAAAAAAACCGGCGTTCGGTCCTGAAGGTCCGCCAATATCTTCATGCCGCTCCGGGTTTCGTCCTCTGCCACCGTGCCAACCGGTCGTGCGCTTTCGTTTCGGCCTCTACGGCGTAGTCGGTGGCGGAGTCCGTGGGGGCGGCGAGTTCGATGACGTAGCCGTTGGGGTCGCGGAAATAGATCGAGTGGATGAACCCGTGGTCGGCGACGCCGCGGGTTTCGATGCCGGCCGCCTTGCCGCGAGCGAACATGTCGGCCTGGGTCGCCGGGTCGACCTCGAGGGCGATGTGCAGGTCGTAGTCGTGCTGCGCCTTGAACTCGAACGGGCTGTCCGGGACCTCGAAGAAGGCGAGGAAGGAGCCGTCGCCCAGCCGGTAGAAGCTGTGCAGCACGCGGGTGTCGCGGCCGGTCTTGGTTTCGCCGATTTCGAAGGCATCGGCCAGCGGCAGCCCCAGGAAGTCCTCGTAGAAACCGCGCGTTTCCTCGGAATCCCGGCAACGATAGGCGTTGTGGTGCAGCCCTTTGATCATCGGACGTGTCCTCCTCGACGCAATTTGGGCCTCTGCGTGCCGATGAACAAGAGGATGCATCGGCGGGTGATCATCGGCGCCGGGATCGATTTTCTTGACATAGTCGCCGTTATAGGTATATATACCGTTTAATAGGTTATTTTACCAAGAGGACGTCATGACCCCATTGAAGGCCCGGCAGGAGCGGTTCTGCCGGCGGTTCACCGAGTTCGGCTGCGCCACCACGGCGGCGCGGGCGGCCGGTTATGCGCCCCGGTGGGCGAAGACCGCCGGCTACCGGTTGCTGCGTCATCCGCGCATCGCCGCGCGCATCGCCGCAATCGAGGCGGAGACGGCGCGGGTTCACAGCCGCACCAGCGACGTGCTCGTCGGCAAGCTCGAGAACGTCTACCGCCGTGCGGTCGTCGACCACCAGTTCCAGGCCGCCGCCCGCGCCGTCGACCTGCAGGCGAGAATCCGCGGCTTCACCGGGCAGATCCCGCTTTCGGCGGACGCGGAAACCGAGTGCGCCGACTGGCCCGACGGGAGAACCACGAACGGCGGCCGCCGTCCGACCGCCTGCGGCGATCTCCGGCGCGCTCGCCTCGGCGGTTCCGACTTCGGGGAATACTGAAAAATGTTTACTTTTGCCTCGGGCAAAACACGTTTTGAATCAGAGTGCTACACCAATTTCATGTCTACTTTCGTCTACCTCCTTGAGAAGGCCGTTCAAGCAAAATCAACGGCTTAGCGGAAAAGGTGTCTACTTTTGCATACTTTTACATACCTTTCACATTCAGTCGGGCGTTGTTTTGTTTGATATCAGAGGGTTGACCGACACGGATGCGTAATGAAGGTAGACAAAACGGGCGATACGGTATGCAAAAGGTAGACAAAAACCGTCCGGTCCGCTCGCCGGCACCGGGCGATCGGGACGGGCATCGCGTAGCCGGGTCACGTTGGCATGGGCAAGCCGTCGCGACGACATTCGGCCGCCGACATCAGGGAACGGTTGACAGCCCGGGGCGGCGCGGCAAAGGTGCGGTCATGTCGATCACCGTCACCAGTATCAACCGCTATCCGATCAAGGGGCTGAGCGCGGAGCCGCTGGAGGCCGCGGATCTGACCGTCGGCGAGGGCGTCGTCGGCGATCGCCGGTTCGCGCTGGCGCTGTCGTCGACCCGTTTCGACGCGGACAAGCCGCAGTGGCTGCCGAAGACCAGCTTCCTGATGCTGATGCGCAACGCACGGCTGGCGGCGCTGGAGACCCGCTACGACGCGGGCGAGGGCATTCTCACCGTGCGGCGCGAAGGCAAGCAGGTCGCCAAGGGAAAGATCACCACCCCGGTCGGGCGGGCGATGATCGAGGAGTTCTTCGACGCCTATATGCGCGGCGAGGTCGCCGGCAGGCCCAGGTTGGTCGCGGCGCCGGGCGGGCACATGTTTTCCGACCATCAGAACAAGGTGCTGTCGATCATCAACCTGGCGACCGTGCGCGATCTCGAGCGGGTGGTCGGCGAACCGGTCGACCCGCTTCGCTTTCGCGCCAATCTGTACCTGGAAGGCGCGGCCCCGTGGGCGGAATTCGACTGGGTCGACAGGGACATCGCCGTCGGCGAGGCCCGGTTGCGGGTTACCGCGCGCATCGACCGCTGCGCCGCCACGACGGTGCGGCCCGGCGCCGGCATCCGCGACATCAACATTCCGAAGGCGCTGCAGAGGGGTTTCGGCCACATCGACTGCGGCGTCTACGGCCGCGTCACCGCGGACGGACGCATCGCCGTCGGCGATCCCGTGCAGCCGCTGTAGGCACCCGGTCAGTTGGTGACGCGATCCGTCCCGAGGTCGGGTTGCTCGGCCGAGCCCGGGTCGACGCCGCCGCCTCCGCCTGCGCCTCGTCCGAAGCCGGGAACCCGCGCCCCCGATCCGTCCCGCGCTCGCCGCTATTGCCATCGTTGGCGTGCAACACCCGATAGTAGTGTTCGGCGTGCTGGAAATAGCCCTCGGCAGAGATCGGATCGCTCGACGTCGTGGCATCACGCCCGAGCGCCATATACTTGTCGAGAACCTGCTGCGCGGTACCTCGGATCTTGCCATCCGGGCCGTTGCTTTCAAACGTGTGGGTTTTCGACATCGGATGACGCTTGCCGTTGCCGCGATTACGCCCTCGTCTGGAACTTGTAACGTGTTTCATCATATCTTGTGATTAGAAACCCTGTGGCTAGGCTATCTGTGCCGCCCCCCTGTTCTCCACCCGGTGCCCTCGAGGTATCTGCGTCGCACATTGCCCTCGAACCGAAACATCGGTTCGCCTCGGGGCGCGTGGAGTATAGGCGGCTAAACGGCGCGGTGCGACGCGTTCATTCGTGGTCCACTCACCACGGTATCGTCTCAAACTAGTCGGGAACCGCTTGGTTTCCAACCCTTTTTTTAACGCGCTTGGGAGACGCCGGCAACCCCCCGCAGGCAACGCCCGATGCCCGCGAGATCGGTTTTGATATCAATGCCTTGCATTCCGTGGCCGGCCAGCATCGCCGCGACCGGCGGCGCCTGACCGGCGCCGACCTCGAGAAAAGCCGCACCGCCCGGCGCCAGGAGCCGGCGCAATTGCGGCACGATCGCCCGATAGGCGGCGAGGCCGTCCGCCCCGCCGGCGAGCGCCAGGCGCGGCTCGAACCGGACGATCTCCGGCGCCAGCGTCGCCAGCTCGGCGTCGGACACGTAAGGAGGATTGGCGACCACCAGGTCGAACCCGCCGGCGAGCGCGCTGCCCCAGTCGCCGACGGCGAAGCACGCGCGGCGCGCCAGCCCCAGCGCTTCGGCGTTGTCACGGGCGACGGCGAGGGCGGCGGCGGAGAGATCGACCCCAACCCCCCACGCGCGCGGCAACTCGCTCAGCAAAGCCGCCAGCAGACAGCCGCTGCCGGTGCCGAGATCGAGGATGCGCGTCTCCGCGTCGCCGCCCCGGTGCTCCACGACCCACGCCAGGGCGGCCTCGACCACGGTCTCGGTTTCCGGCCGTGGCACCAGGGTATCGGCGGTCACCCGGATCGGCAGGCTCCAGAATTCCCGGTTGCCGAGGATATAGGCCAGCGGCTCGCGCCACACCCGCCGCTCCGTCAACGCGCCGAGCCGGCACTGTTGATCGCCGGTGAGCGGTCTTTGTGGATCGCCGACGACGGTCTCGACGCCACCTCCGAGGACGTGGCCGACCAGCAGCCGGGCCTCCAGCCGCGGAACGGCGATCCCGGCCGCCGACAGGCTGGCTCGGACGCCGTCGACGGCGCCTCCAATGGTGATCGGGTCGGTGACGGGGGCGCTCACGAGGTTGCCGCCAGCCTGCTGGCCTTGTCGTCGGCGATCAGCGCGTCGACGATGTCGTCGAGGTCGCCTTCGAGGATCCGGTCCAGCTTGTGCAGGGTCAGGTTGATCCGGTGGTCGGTGACCCGGCTCTGCGGGAAGTTGTAGGTGCGGATCCGCTCCGAGCGGTCGCCCGAGCCGACCTGGCTCTTGCGGTCCGCCGCCCTTTCGGCGTCGGCGCGCGAACGCTCGAGGTCGTACAGCCGGGCGCGGAGGATCTTCATCGCCTTGGCGCGGTTCTTGTGCTGGGACTTCTCGTCCTGCTGGGTGACGACCAGGCCGGTCGGCACGTGGGTGATGCGGACCGCGCTGTCGGTGGTGTTGACCGACTGGCCGCCGGGGCCGCTCGAGCGGTAGACGTCGATGCGCAGATCCTTCTCCTCGATCTCCACGTCCACATCCTCGGCCTCGGGCAGCACCGCCACCGTCGCCGCGGACGTGTGGATGCGCCCGCCGGATTCGGTCTCCGGCACCCGCTGGACCCGATGAACCCCGGATTCGAACTTGAGCCGCGCAAACACCCCGCGCCCGATGATCGACGCCACCACCTCCTTGAAGCCGCCGATGCCGGTTTCATGGAGATCCATCACCTCCACCTTCCAGCCCTTCACCTCGGCGTAGCGTTGGTACATGCGGAACAGGTCGGCGACGAACAGCCCGGCTTCCTCGCCGCCGGTGCCCGCACGCACCTCCAGAATCGCGTTCTTCTCGTCGGCCTCGTCCTTGGGCAGCAACAGAAGCTGAAGCGCGTGCTCCAGGTCCGGGATCCGTTGGCGGAGTTCATGAAGTTCTTCCCGGGCCATGCCCTTCAGCTCTTCGTCGGCTTCGGCATCGCCGATCAGCGCTTCGAGGTCGTCCGCCTCGGCCTGCGCCTCTCTCATTTCGGTGATCGCCCGGACCATCGGCGTCAAATCCGAGTACTCCTTGGACAGGCGGGCGAAGTCCGGCGACGCCGAAACCTCGGGACTGACCAGCAGGGCGCCCAGCTCCTCGAAGCGGGAGACCACATGGTCGAGTTTCTCCTCCGCGATCATTTCTCGTCCTCCGGAGCACTGTCACCAAGACGGAAAAGCCGGTTCAGCGCTCGCTCCGCCCCGCGCAAATCGGCTGCTCCCTCGGAGCCGAGGGCGGCGATCTCCCGCAACGCCTCCGAGGGGCCATGCAAAAGTCGGTTGATCAGAAGCCGCGTGGCCTTCTCCGCGTCGCCCGCGGCATCGGCGATGGCGGCCTCGCGCGCGGTCTCGAAGTGGCGGCGTAGCGCCGTCAGCGTCGGCACCGCGGCACGCGCGGCACGTCCGCGCAGAAAGCCGGCGACCTCGTCGGCAATGATGTCCAAGGCGGCGCCGGCCTCGTTTTCCCGCGATGCCCGCCCCCTCATCGCCACGCCTTCGAGATCGTTGAGGTCGTAGAGGAACGCGCCGTCGAGACGTTCGACGGCGGTGTCGATATCTCCTGGAATACTCGCGTCGACCAGAAGCACCGGCCGCTTGCGGCGGCTTTTCAGCGCCGCCTTGACCATCTCGGCGGTGACGATGCAGCGGCGGGCGCCGAGCGCGGTGACCAGGATATCGGCGTCCGCGAGCACCCGGGCGAGATCCTCGAACGGCGCCACGTGGCAATTCAGCGTCCGCGCCGTGGCCTCGGCTCGCCCCGCCCTCGGATGGACGACGACGAGATGGCCGAGACCCGCGGCAAGCAGCGCCTCGGCGACGAGCTCGCCCATGTCGCCGGTTCCCACCAAAAGCCCTCCGCACCGCCCGAGATCGCCGTGCACGTCGCGAGCCAGTTCGACGGCGGCGGCCGCGGTCGACACCGGCCGCTCGCCGATCGCGGTCTCGGTGCGCACCCGCTTGGCCGCCCCGTACGCCGCCTGCAGCACCGCCTCCAGCTCTTTGCCGCTCATCCCTGCGTCGCGCGCCGCCCGGTGACTGGCCTTGATCTGCCCGAGAACGTAGGGCTCGCCGATCACCAGGCTGTCGAGCGAGGCGGTCACGGTGAAGATGTGGCGGACGGCATCCTCGCCGGACAACACGTAGAGCGCTCCGTTCAGGTCCTCGGGCGCCAGCCCGGCGTGAGCGGCCATCAGCTCGACGATGTGGCCAACCGCGGCCTCGTGGTCGTGGTGGATCGCCTGGACCTCGACCCGGTCGCAGGTCGATACGATCAGCGCCTGTTCGACCCCGGAATTGCGCAAGCCGTCGAGCAAGCCCGCCCTGGCGTACTCCTCGACGAAAAGCTGGTCGCGAACGGTCAGCGAAGCCGAGCGCTGGTTGGCGCCGACCACCAAGGTCCTCACCGTCGAAGCGGTATGCTCGGACATCGCGGCGCTACCGGAAGGGTCCGAGGTGATCCTCCAGTGACGTCAGGAGCACCTCCTCCTGCTCACCCGTGTCCATGTCGCGGACAGTGGCGGCGTCTCGCGAGAGCTCGTCCTCGCCCAGAATGACCGCGGCGCGCGCGTTCACCTTGTTGGCGCGCTTCAGGCGCTTGCCGAGATTGCCCTTGTATCCGAACTCGACCGAGAACCCGGCGTGGCGCAGCCTCTGGCTGAGGGCAAGCCCGACACCGACCTGAGCGTCCCCGTGGGGAACAACGGCGATTGGACGGGGCGCCGGGGGCGCCTCGTCGATCAGCATCATCAGCCGCTCGACGCCGGCGGCCCAGCCGGTGCCGGGGGTCGGAGGCCCGCCCATCTGCTGAACCAGACCGTCATAGCGACCGCCGGCCAGCACCGCGCCCTGGGCGCCGAGCGCGTCGGTGGTGAACTCGAACGTGGTATGACAGTAGTAGTCCAGCCCCCGCACCAGCTTCGGATTGAGCCGATAGGCGACCCCGACCTCGCCAAGGAGCGAGATCAACTCGTCGAAGAACTCCCGCGAGGCCGCGTTCAGGCTTTCGGTAATCAGCGGCGCGTCGGCAACGACGGTTCGATCCCGCTCGTCCTTGGAGTTGAGGACGCGCAGCGGGTTACGTTCGAGGCGCACCAGGCTGTCCTCGGACAACTGGTCCCGATGGGCCTGCAGATAGTCGACGAGAACGCTTCGATAGACCTCGCGGCTCTCGCCGTCGCCGAGGGTGTTGAGCTCGAGCACGACCTTGTCGTCGAGCCCGAGGGCGCCCAGGAAATCGGCGCCGAGCGCGATCACCTCGACGTCGGCAAGGGGCTCGGCGACCCCCAGAAGCTCCACGCCCACCTGGTGGAACTGCCTCAGCCGCCCCTTCTGAGGTCTTTCGTAACGGAACATCGGCCCCCGGTAGAACAGCTTCAGGGGAATATGCTGGGAAAGGCCGTTGGACAGGAACGCACGGACCACACCCGCGGTATTTTCCGGACGCAAAGTAATGCTGTCGCCACCCCGATCGTCGAAGGTGTACATCTCCTTGGTGACGATATCGGAGACGTCCCCGAGGGTGCGGGCGAACACGTCGGTGAACTCGAACACCGGCGTCGAGATCTCGCCGTAGCCGTATCGCGCGGCGATGTCGAACGCCGTATCCTCGACGTGCCGTCGTCGACGGCTTTCGTCGGGCAGAATATCGCGAGTGCCGCGGACGGGCTGCAGGGCGGGCATCGGCTGAGCGGTCCGGCTACTGAGCGGCGACGCGGGAAACGGACGTCTCACCCTCGGCGCCCGGCGAAGGGTCGGCGCATTGGTAGTGCGTGCGGACATATTCCTCGACGATGGCCTGGAACTCCTCGGCAATTTTTGCGCCGCGAAGCGTCATTCTCTTGCTGCCGTCGATGAACACCGGTGCCGAAGGCTCCTCCCCGGTGCCCGGAAGACTGATGCCGATGTCGGCGTGCTTGCTTTCGCCCGGCCCGTTGACGATGCACCCCATCACCGCCACGGTCATCGTCTCCACGCCCCGGTACTGCCGGCGCCATTCGGGCATGCGGACCCGAATGAACTTCTGGATCCGCCCGGCCAGATCCTGGAACACGGTGCTGGTGGTGCGACCGCATCCGGGGCAGGCGGTAACCAGCGGCACGAACGAGCGCAGCCCCAAGACCTGCAGGATCTCCTGGGCGACGATGACCTCAGCGGTGCGGTCGCCCCCGGGTTCCGGGGTCAGCGAAACCCGGATGGTGTCGCCGATGCCCTGCTGAAGCAGAACCGCCATCCCCGCCGTCGACGCGACGATACCTTTGGAGCCCATGCCGGCTTCGGTCAGCCCCAAATGCAGCGCATAGGCGCATCGGGCCGCCAGCTTGTCGTAGACGGCGATAAGACGCTGCACGTCGCTGACCTTGCACGACAGCACGATCCGATCCGGCCCGAGCCCGATCTCCTCCGCCCGGACGGCGCTTTCGATGGCGGAAGCCACCAGCGCTTCCTCGGTGACCTCGGCGGCGCTCCGCGGTTCCTTGGAAGCGGCGTTCTCGTCCATCATCCGCGCCAGCAGATCCTGGTCGAGGCTTCCCCAATTGACTCCGATGCGAACCGGCCGATCGTATTTCAGTGCCGTCTCGATCATCGAGGCGAACTGCTGGTCGCGCTTCTCGCGAAAGCCCACGTTGCCGGGATTGATCCGATACTTGGCCAGGGCTTCGGCACAGCCCGGGTGCCGGCTCAGAAGCTTGTGTCCGATGTAGTGGAAGTCTCCGACCAAGGGCACCCCGACCCCTTCCCGGTCGAGGCGCTCGCGAATGTGGGGGACCGCTTTTGCCGCCTCGTCGCGATCGACGGTGATGCGCACGAGTTCCGAGCCGGCCCGCGCCAGTTCGGCGACCTGTCTGGTCGTCGCCTCGATATCGGCCGTGTCGGTATTGGTCATCGACTGGACGACGATCGGGGCGCCGCCGCCGATGACGACGCCACCGACATCGACCGGAATGCTCCTACGGCGCGAAGCCGGAGCTGCAGGACTGGACATGCGATCGACCCTCGAATTACCGTCGGCGGCGGATCCAGCCGTCGACACCGGGTATTTGCCGCATCCGCATCCCGACGGTCAACGATGTAATCGTTTGTCGGCTATACCCACTTCAACAAGTGTGAAACCGGCAAGGGGCTTGCAACCCCCTGCTTCGGGTGCTTCTAGCGAACGGCGGCTCCGGTGCGCAGCGGTTCGACTTCCAGAACGACGCGGCGTCGAACCCTGCCGGTTTCGCCGATCGACGGCACCGGCTCGCCATCGACCAGGATTTCCAGCCCGCCGGCGTTTCCCGTCCACAGGTTCAGCCCGGATCGATTGGGGACGCGGTATTCGTCGCCGGGCCTGAGCAGACGCGCGAGCAACACCCGATCATTGGGTTCATCGCGGACCTGAATCCAGGTCTCCTCCTTCGCCCTGAGCACGATGCGCGCTTCATCCGGTTCGCCGAAGGATGTCCCGGTCCGCCCGCCGCCCTCCCGAGAGAGGTCGGGCTCCGAACCGGGGCCGACGGCCGCAGCAACCCGGTCGATCTTCGGATCGGTCGGTCCGCCGGCCACCTGCGCCGGCATCGCCTCGGTCATCCGTGCGTCCGGTGCAGAATTGGGGCGCGCCTCGATGACCCGTTCGGCTTCTTGTTCGGGCGGCAGACGGCGCACGCCCTCCGAAGCCGGCTCGACAAGCCTGGAAACGGCGTCGGCTCGGGGGGCATCCCCCTGCTGGTCCGACGCGGCTGTCGCCGCAACCGCCAAACTCGGCGACGGCTGACCGGAATCCTCGGAGCCGATGCTCCCGTCTTCCGTTTTCGCCCCCTCGTCCGTTTCGTCGTCTGGAGACAACAACTGACCGAGGCGGTCGGGAACCGATGTCACGAACTCGGCGACGACGTGATCGCGGGTCGAATTCACGTACCAGACACCGTAGGCGAGAAACGCAAACACCGCTCCTCCGACAAGCACCGCCCATTTCGGAGTCCCGCCCTCGGATCTGGGCGACGGGAAGTGAAGCTCGGCGGTCCGGTTGATTCCGGACACTTCGTCCTTGAACCGGCGGATCACCTCATCGCTGTCGAGGCCAAGATGTTCGGCATAGGCACGAACGAATCCGACCGCATAGGTTGGGCCGGGCAGGTCGCCATAACGGCCGTCTTCAATCGCCTCCAGATAGATCACGCGGATTCGAAGAACTCGTGCGACGCCGACAAGGTCGTCGCCCCTTTTCAAACGACACGCGCGCAACCACGTCCCGATACCGACTGCGTGCTCGTGTATGGATTCGGACTCCATTATTCGCCCCCGCCCCGCTCAGCTTCCGGCCCCGGAATGCGCGACGTCGCTCGCAAACACGCGACTGCCTGCGTCCTTAGGCCAGAGTCGGATTACTCCGGAGAAATACACTTTCTCGCTGCGCGTGTAGTGTGCCTTCCAAATCATGGTGCCCGCATCAATGTATTGTGGATCATCGAGCAAAATTTGCAAGAGGGAAAAGCGACGATTCAAACCGCGATACCATGATCTTTCGCGTACGCTTTTAGGTTCTCCCGGACATTCCTCTGGCTGCTGGTGCATAGAGAATCTGTGAATTTTTCAAGGGATGAAATGCGAAGACTTCTCACGGTTTCTTTTATCGGTCCGACGGCGGGAGGAGACACAGAAATATTGCGAAAGCCAATTCCCAACAGAGCCATTACGTCCAACGGGTGACTGGCCATTTCACCACACAGATTCACCGGTACATTTGCTGCCTTGCCCTGCTGTACTACGGTCTTAAGCAGGCTCAGCAAGACCGGGGACAGCACATCATACCGTTCGGAGATCCTGTAATTGGCACGGTCACTGGCAAACAGGAACTGGATCAGGTCATTGGTGCCGACCGACACGAAATCGACACGCGAGAAAAGCGCCTGAAGCTGGAACAGCAGCGCGGGCACCTCGAGCATCGCGCCGACTCGAATACTTTTGGGCGATGTCCCGCCGAGCCTTTTCTCGCGGTCCAACTCCTTGTCGAGCAACCGACGCGCGTAGTCGAACTCGTTCACCTCGGCGATCATCGGAAACATCAACGAGAGTTCCTGGCCGGCCGCCGCCCGGATCAACGCGCGCAACTGTTCGCGCAACAAGGCGGGCCGGTCGAAGGATACTCTGATCGCCCGCCATCCCATGGCGGGATTCGCCTCGCTGCCCTGGTTCAAGTGTGCCTGGACCTTGTCGCCGCCGATGTCGAGGGTACGGAAGATGACCGGTTTGCCGGCGGCATACTCCAGTACCTTGCTGTAGAGCCGCCGCTGGCTCTCCACGTTCGGCAACTCGGAGCGGACCATGAACGGCACCTCGGTCCGATAGAGCCCGATACCGTCGGCACCGGATTCGGCCATATGCTTCATTTCCACCAGCATTCCCGCGTTGATGTTGATGCTGATGCGGACGTCATCCAAGGTGACGGCCGGCAGATCCTTCGAAGCCGCATACACCGCCTTGCGCGCGTTCCGAGCCTCAAGGTTGCGCAGGAACGGCTTCTTGATATCGTCGCCCGGCCGGACGAATACCTGGGCGTGATCGGCATCCAGGATGACCTCTTCACCGCCGTCGATTCGGTTTAGCGCATCGCGCACCTGGCCGACGAACGGGATATCGAGCGCACGGGCGATGATCACCACATGGGCATTGGGAGAGCCCTCCTCGAGAATCACGCCGCGCAACCGAGTGCGGGCATAGTCGAGAAGCTGGGCCGGTCCCAGGTTTTGTGCGACGAGGATGACGTCGTTGGTCCGGGAGATTTCCGGAACCTTGTCGTCGACGCCGATCAAGTGTTGAAGCAATCTGTTGGCCAGATCCTCCAAGTCGTGAACGCGTTCCCGCAGATAGGGATCCGAGACCTGGCTCATCCGCGCGTGGGTTTCATTGTTGACCTTTTGCACCGCCGCTTCCGCGGTAAGACCGGTGTTGATCGCCTCGTCGATCCGCCGCAACCAGCCGACATCTTCCGCGATCATCCGGTAGGTTTCGAGGACGTCCCGGTGTTCGCTTCCGGCGGCGAAGTCGCTCGCTCGCAACATATCGTCGAGCGCTCCATGCATCTCTGCGACCGCCCTGCGCAACCGATCATGTTCTTCGCGCGGGTCCTCGGCGACGAGCTTGCGCACGGTGAAATGCGGACGATGGAGCACTGCAACGCCTTGCGCCAGGCCGGCATTGAGGCGCACGCCTTCGAGGCGGAGCGGGAGGACGGCGTTTCCCTCGGTCCGCGTCAGTTCGTAGCGGTCGACCAATTTGCCGCCCACGACCAGTTCGGCCAACACCATGGCCACCGTTTGCAGTGCCTCGATCTCCTCGTCGGTGTATTGCCGACGCCTGACGTTCTGCACGGCCAGTACGCCGACCGCTCGCCCGCCTCTCAGGATTGGGACCCCCATCAGCGACTGGTAGATCTCCTCGCCCGTCTCCGGGCGATAGGCGAAGTTCGGATGGCTTTGTGCATCGGCCAACGCGAGCGGCCTTCCGTTGGCGGCGATCTCGCCAATCAGGCCTTCGCCGATTCTGAGACGGGTGCGTCGCACCGCGGTCGCGCGGAGGCCCTGAGTGGCAAACAGTTCGAGCACCTCTCCCGCGCGCCGCACATAGACGGAGCACACTTCGGCCGCGAGATCCGTGGCGATGATCGAGACAATTCGAGCGAGCCTCGTTTGCGCGCTGCCCTCGGCCGCCATGACATCGCGGATCTGGGCCAACAGGCGGCGAAGAACGAGAACGGTCTGCCCCTGCTGCATCGCTCAAACAGTGTCGAGTATTTCTCGATCGGCGAGACCCGCCAGGGCCTGGCCGACCAGCTCTTCCAGAATCTCTTTCGTCGGCTGGACGCGACTGACCATGCCGACGCTCTGCCCTGCCATCAGCGAACCATTCTCCACGTCTCCTTCCATGACCGCTCGCTTCAGCGCACCGGCCCAGAACAGCTCGATCTCGAGCTGCGCTTCGTCCTGGGTAATCCGACCTTCTCGGAAGCGAGCGGCGACCGTCCGCTGGGTCTCCATGAACAGCCGCATACCGCCGTTGGCCAGAGCACGAACCGGGATCACCGGGAGATCGGGATCCAACTGCACCGATACAACCGCGTCCCGGGCGCTGGCGCGGATGAACGCATTCTTGAACTTCGGGTGAGCAATCGATTCCGTCGCGCAAACGAACCGCGTTCCCAGCTGACATCCGGCGGCGCCCATCTGCAGGTAGGACAAAAGGGCCTCTCCCCGGCCGATGCCTCCGGCAACGAAAACCGGTACCTCGCGAATTTGAGGGAGAATTTCCTGGGCCAGCACGCTGGTCGACACCGGACCGATGTGACCGCCGGCTTCCGCGCCCTCGATGACCAATGCGTCGGCGCCGTTGCGTATCAGTCGCTTCGCCAACACCAGGGCCGCAGCAAAACAGACGACCTTCGCCCCGCCATTCCTGATCCGCTTGATCGCTCCCGACGGCGGCACACCACCGGCAAGAACCACATGCCCCACGCCGTGATCGATGCAGGTGTCGATCAGTTCGTCCAGTTGGGGATGCATGGTAATCAGGTTTACCCCGAACGGCTTTTCGGTGAGCGCATTTGTCGCGGCGATTTCCTTGGCGAGGAGCTCGGGCGTCAACGACCCGCAGGCGATCACTCCAAAACCGCCGGCATTGGAAATCGCGGCGACCAGGTTGTGTTCGGAAACCCACGACATGGCGCCGCCCATGATCGCGTATCGGCAGCCAAAGAACTCGCGGCCTCGACGCCAGAGCCTGTCGAGCCGAGCCTCGGGCGTGCGAACCGCCATCGTTCTATTGAGCGTCAAGGCCATAGGCGGTGTGCAGCGCGCGCACCGCCAACTCGGTATACGCTTCTTCGATCAGGACACTGACCTTGATTTCGGAGGTGGATATCACCTGGATGTTGATGCCTTTGTCGGCGAGTGTCTCGAACATGCGGCGGGCAACGCCGGTATGACTACGCATTCCGACGCCGATGACGGAGACCTTGACCACGTTGGAGTCCCAGATCAGATCGTTATAGCCGATGGCTTCACGGTGGTTCTTGATCTCGGAAACAGCCCGTTCGAGATCGGCCTTGCCGACGGTGAAAGTCAGATCGGTGGCGCCGCCTTCGGCGGAGACGTTCTGGACGATCATGTCCACGTTGATGTTGGCATCGGCCAGGGGCCCGAAGATGCCCGCGGCGACGCCAGGGCGGTCGGCGACCCGTACGAGGGTGATCTTCGCCTCGTCTCGACTGTACGTAACGCTACTGACCAGTTCCTGTTCCAAGATCTCGTCCTCACTAACGACCAGTGTACCGGGCACGTCGTCGAAACTGGACACGACCTGCATCCGCACGCCATGCTTCATCGCCAACTCGACCGCGCGGGTATGGAGAACCTTGGCCCCGACCGAGGCCATCTCCAGCATTTCCTCGAACGTGATCCTATCCAGCTTGCGCGCCTTGGAAACGATGCGCGGATCCGTGGTGTAGACGCCATCAACGTCGGTGTAAATATCACAACGATCGGCCTTCAGAGCCGCGGCGAGCGCCACGGCGGTGGTGTCCGACCCCCCTCTGCCGAGGGTCGTCACGCGATTGTCCGGCCCCATTCCCTGAAAGCCCGCGACCACCACGACCTCGCCCCGTGCCAACCGACCCTCGAGATCCGTTGTTTCGATCGAGTCGATTCGGGCCCGGCTATGAGCGCCGTCGGTCATGATCGGGATCTGCCAGCCGAGCCACGATCGCGCCGCAATGCCGAGGTCTTGCAGCGCCATCGCCAGCAGGCCGGACGTGACCTGCTCGCCACTGGCAACCACGACATCGTACTCGCGCGAATCGCAGAGGGGACTGATCGCGGCCGCGTAGTCGACCAGCTGGTTGGTTACGCCCGCCATCGCCGAAACAACGACAGCGACTTGGTCGCCGGCGTCCACGGCGGATTTTACCCGCTTGGCAACGGCCCGGATCCGTTCGATGTCGCGAACCGAAGTACCACCGTATTTCTGAACCAGCCGGGCCATGTGCCTTCGTTTCTGTTTCGCTGCCGCGTCGTGCTTGTTGGGCGCTGTGTCCGGGAAAGGATGAAAAGCAATCAGATGTAGTTTGCCACAACAGCCCAGGCCGAACCTGTTGCGGCAACGCGGGCGCGCACTACATACTCACAACCCTTGCCCAAGGCAAGCTCGCCTCCTCCTGTGAACGGAAACATCGCCGACATGACCGCCGCCAAGTCTGCAACTGCGCCGAAACCCGCGGGAACGGCATCGGCGGATGAAATCGCCCGCTTTTCCGCCATGGCCGACGCCTGGTGGGATCCCGACGGCAAGTTTCGTCCGTTGCATCGGCTCAACCCGGTGCGAATCGCCTATGTCAGGGACTGCGTAACAGGCCATTTCGGTCGCGACCCGCATGCCCCCCGTCCTTTCGACCATCTCGCGCTTCTCGACGTCGGCTGCGGCGGCGGGCTTCTGTGCGAACCGATGGCGCGGCTCGGCGCGTCGGTTACCGGCATCGATGCCGGCGAAAAGACCATTCGGGTGGCCGAAATCCACGCTCGCCGGCAAAACCTCGACATCGACTACCGTTGCGCTCTCCCGGAAGATCTGGTCCGCGAGGATCGAACGTTCGACGTCGTCCTCAATATGGAAGTGGTGGAGCACGTCGCCGACCTCGACGCTTTTCTCGAGGCGAGCGCCGGGCTGCTCAAGCCGGGCGGAGCAATGGTGGTGGCGACGCTCAACCGCACCTTCAAATCCCTGGCGCTGGCGAAGATCGGCGCCGAATACGTTCTGCGCTGGCTGCCCGTCGGCACCCACGATTGGCGGAAGTTCGTTCGGCCGTCGGAATTGACCGCGGGACTGAGGCGCCATCGGATCGACGTCATCGATGTCAAGGGAATGACGTTCAATCCGCTGACCGACAGGTGGTCGCTGAACCGCGATGTCGATGTCAACTACGTGGTGTTCGGGACAAAGCGATAGGAACTCTGTTCAGTTGTTCCGTCGGTTCAGCCAGGGAAAGCGGTGGACCTCGATGCCCTCTTCTTTCAAAGCCGACGCTTCGTTCTCGCTCGCCTCTCCGTATATGCCCCTCGGGTCCGCTTCGCCGTAATGAATGCGCCGCGCTTCCTCGGGAAAGTCGACGCCGACGTAGTCGCACTTGTCCTCGACATGGCGCCGCAGGTTTTCCATGACCTCCATGAGTTCCCTGGTCACCTTTTGCGCCCGACCCTCGGCACTATCGGCTTTCGCCGCGGATTTTACGACGTGAGGTGCCATCGGCGCCTTGCTGACGCGAGCGCTGGCACAAAACGGGCAGCCGATGTCCCCGGCGGCGCATTGCCTGTCGAAGGCAGCGCTGTCGCGAAACCAGGCCTCGAACCGGTGGTCGTTGGCGCACGCAAGCTGAAAAAGAATCATGGCGAAATTCGCCCTCTCCCGAAGGTCACCTCGGACCCGTTAGAATAGTGCGCGAAAGCCCTCAAGGGCAAGGTCTGGACGACACAGGTTGAGAAATGTCGAATCGACGCCCCGTTTCCCAGCATCCGCTTCACCTTCGAATCACCGAACCGTCCCCCTGGGTTCGCCGCTTCGCACCGCTGATTCGGGACGGCGGCACGGTTCTCGACCTCGCCTGTGGGGGAGGGCGCCACGCCCGATACTTCCTCGCACTCGGTTACCCCGTGGCGATGGTGGACCGGGACGCCGGACCCGTTGGCGACCTCGCCGGCCAGCCCGGAGCCGAGATCATCGAGGCGGATCTGGAAGGCGACGCTCCCTGGCCACTGGCGGGACGAACCTTTGCGGCGGTCGTCGTCGTCAACTATCTCCACCGGCCACTGCTTCCGCGCCTGATCGGCTCGCTGGAGGACGGCGGCGTGCTGATCTACGAGACCTTCGCCCGCGGCAACGAGCGCTTCAGCCGGCCGCGCAACCCCGACCACCTGTTGAAGAGCGGCGAGCTCCTGGAAGCGGTTCGCGGCAAGCTGCAGGTGATCGCCTATGAGCACGGGATCGACGAGCGCGCTCCGCTGCCCGGCGTCAAACAGCGGCTTTGCGCCATCAACGCGGCATCCTCTCCCGACCGCGATGACGGCGAACCCGAACCACGACCGGTGCCCCCCATCTGACGCTGTTGTAAAGGCCCTGCGTCAGTCGAACGGGCGGTCGTGAGAGAGCGAGGGTATCCTCCGGCGCGCCTCCGCGACCAACGCCGAATCGACCTCGGCGAGAACGAAGCCCACCTCCTCGCCGCCGTCGGCGAGGACCTCTCCCCAGGGGTCGATGACGAGCGAATGGCCATAGGTCTGGCGTCCCTCGGCGTGTTCGCCGCATTGGGCCGGGGCGAACACGTAGCAGCCGTTCTCGATCGCCCGCGCCCGCTGCAGAACGTGCCAGTGGGCGCGCCCGGTGACGCGGGTGAACGCCGCGGGTACCGAAAGGAAATCGGCGCCGCGTTTGGCCAGTGCACGATAGAGATGGGGAAACCGCAGGTCATAGCAGACGGTCATGCCCAAACCGCCCCACGGTGTGGCGGCGACCACGGCTCGGCCGCCCGGCGCGATCCGCGCCGATTCCCGGTAGCTCTCGTTCTCGCTGAGATCGACGTCGAACAGGTGGATCTTGTCGTAGCGGGCGACGATCTCTCCTGCAGGATCCACGAGAACGGATCGGCTCGCCACCTTGTCCGGCGAAATCCTCACCGCCAGCGAGCCGACCAGCAACCACGCGCCTGTCTCCCGGGCAAGGTCGGCAAACGCGGCGACCGCCGGATGCTCCCTCTCCGGCAACGCCTTTTGCCGAAGCAATCGGTCGTCGGGTTCCAGCATCGCGACGTTCTCCGGCAACAGGATGAAATCGGCGCCCGCCTTTCGGGCGTCGCGTACCAGCGCACCGACAGCCGCTATGTTCGGAAGGATTTCGCGCCCCGAGTTGGTCTGGACACACGCGACACGAAACCGATTGGCCATCGCCGAACCTCAGCTCCCGATGCCGAGCAGCGGATCCAGTCGGCCGTCCTGGTCGAGTTCGATCAACTCGTCGGAGCCGCCGATGTGTTCGCCGTCGATGAAGATCTGCGGAACCGTATTGCCGCCCGCCGCCCGCTCGCGCATCTCCTTTCGCTTGCCCGGCGACATCATCACGTCGATCTCGTCGAACGGCACGCCCTTGCGCTGCAACAGCGCCTTGGCCCGATGGCAATAGGGACAGAACGGGGTGGTATAGATCTCGATCTCGGCCACGTCTCGACGCTCCCGACCGCCCGGCCGCTGCGGCCGACGCGACGAACGCCTCAGATATAGCGGCACCCGCGCAAATTGCAAAGACGGCTCAATACGGCGAACAGGGGCGCGATCGAAGAGGCCGACGGCGCGGCCTCCATTCACCAGCCCTTTCGGTCCAGCATTTTCATCAGGTTGCGTTTGCGCTTTTGCGTGGCCCGGATTTCGCGCACCAGGTGGTCGAACCCGGCCTGCTTGCCGGATTTTGCGAGAACAGCCGCGATCTTCTCCAAGTGCTCGACCGTGTCCTCGTAAGCGCGACTGCCGCTGCCTTTGAGCAGCCAGGCGATATGGTCCCTGTAGATCCTCACCGCGTCCTCGGGATGGCTTTCCTCGCGGCGTTTTGCCAAAGCCAGCCAGAGGTCCCTGGAGCACCCTCCGGTTTCGGCTTCGCGCCAAGCGCCATCGAGGTCGCCCTCGTGGAGGAAGATCTCGACCAGCACCGAATGGTCGCTCGGCGAACCGCGCGTCCACAGCCGTCGATCGGACGGTTCCGCGCTCTTGGTGTCGATGCGCTCCCGAACCAGAGCGAGGGCCCTTGGGCGCCACACGGGCCACTGCCCGGCACGGCTCGCGTGCCGTTCCAGCTGTCGATAGCGTTCCAGCGAAGGACGCTCGGCGAACGCGTCCCAGCACAGCGTCATCGCTTCGTCGTGGCGCTCCCGATGCTGATAGGCTTCGACGAGGAAAGCGCGAAGACGGTCGCCGCGCTGTTCCTCTGCGAAGCTTCGCCATCCCCGTTCGGCCCAATTCAGCGCCCGATCGGGATCGTCCGCCGCCTGGTAGAGTTCGGCGATCTTCAGGAAGGCGTAGGGTAACGAAAGGTCGCGCGACTTGATCGCGACCAGGGCGTCCAGATCGCCGGATGCCTCGGCGATCGATTCCATGATGGAGGTGATGCGGAACCGCTCGCTCCACCGGTTCGGGTCCTCATCACCGGGACCCAACGCCGGAACTTTCGCCCATTCCGCCTCGGCGAGACGGCGGTAGGCGGCGATCCCCTCCTCGCCGAGAACGTCCTCGTAAACGGCTGCGGCCCGGAAAAACGTGTCGCACGCGGACCGACTCTCCAATTCGAACAACCGCTCCGCCAACTCCACCGGGTCCGGCCTTGCCAGCCGGCAAGCCTCCAAGTGGAGGTTCTGCAGCCTGTGGAGCAGGCCGCCGATCAGGCCGTTGGAATCGTCGACCCGCTCAAGGCTTTTCTCCAGCTTTTCCAGGCCGTATTCCGCAAGTGCGATGATGTTCTCCGCATGCCCTTCGCGCAACTGGTCGTCGAGGGAGTCGATCACGTCATCGATTCCGGAGACGTAGTCATACGCCTCTCCATAGGGAACGAAGTCGTCGGCGGCAGTTGCGTCGTCCAGGGCCTCTTTCCATATCGATGGGTCGGGAGCCCCGGTCGCGGAAGACGCGGCACGGATCGACAGCCTGCGATACAGGCGCTCGTCCTCGTCGGCCTGATCGAGGAGCATCGACACCAACGCCTCCCTATCCAGGCCCATCAGATAGGTCCGCACATCCGGCGCGGCGATCGCGGGCGATCCAACGTCGTCGGTCTCACCGCAGTCGGCCGCTTGCCAAGCCAGGCCGGCGGCCACGCAGTGCTTGCAAAACGTGCCGTCCAATCCAACCGGACAGGTGCAATCGTGGCGGAGTTCGCCGTCCTCCACCCATAGATGGACCCGGTAGCTGTGCGTCCCCCTAACGACCGCCTTGATGCCGTCGCCGTCTCTTCGCAGGGACCGCACCGCCCCCTCGGCAAAATAGGCTTCGCCGCGCTCGAATGAACGCGTCCCCGCGAGGTTGAGGAGCAGTTCTGGTTTCGCGACGGAGTTTGGTTCCATGACCTTTTCGGAAGACGCGTCCTTCGTCTCGGTCAGCGCGTGCGCGTGCGCGATCTAGTAAGCGGGACGCACCGTTCGAGCGACCGAGAGGACGTCGACGGCAGAGGCGCCGGCGCGGAGCAGCACGCGGCTGCAGCCGTTGACGGTGGCGCCGGTGGTGTGGACGTCGTCGATCAGTAGTACCCGCTTTCCGCTGACGATCGGGATCTTCCTCGCCCGGATGGTGAAAGCATGCTGCACCGTCTTGCGGCGTGCCGACGGGCCGAGCTTGCCGAGGGGGGACGTGCGTTTGCGGCGCACCAACAGGTCGGGAACGACGCGGGTTCCACTCTGCTTGCCGATCGCCAGGGCGAGCAGCGCCGCCTGGTTGTAACGGCGGGCGAACAGCCGGGTCCAATGCAACGGCACCGGTGCGATCAGATCCGCGTCGGCGACCAGTTCGCCGCCGGCACGCAGCATCCAGCGGGCAAACGCGGGCGCGGCGTCGGTGCGGTCTCCATGCTTCAAACCGAGGATCAGCCCGCGGCTGCCTTCGTCGTAGACGATGGCGGCGCGCGCACGATCGTACTCGGGTCGCGAGCGGACGCAGGCGCCGCACAGCGCGCCTTCTCCCATCTCGAATTCGAACGGAACGCCACACGCCGCACAAAGCGGCCTGTCGATGAACCTGACCTTCGACCAGCACGAAGGGCAGAGGGCACCCAGGGTGTCGACCACGGTACGGCAGCCGAGGCATTGCGCCGGCAATACCATATTCACCGCCCACCGCCAGGCACGGCGCACCCGGACGAACGCCTGTCCGGACACCGATATGGTTGGCTGCGCGCTCTCTGTCATGGACAGACCTTTGATCCTCAACAATCCGTATGCCATATAGCAGATAGTCGTACGACCCGGCTACCCAAGGATCTGTTGGGGAATAGGCGATGCCCGACGCGATGAACGTTTTCGACCGCCGAATCGTGCGGCTGCATCGGGATCGTGCCGCCGACGGACTGACGGAGAACGATTTCCTGTTGCGGGAAGTGGGCGAACGGCTCGCCGACCGGCTCGACGATGTCAAACGGCGCTTCCCGTTGGCGCTGGACCTCGGCTGCCACACCGGCGAACTGGGGCGACTGCTGGGCGGCCGCGGCGGCGTCGAGTTCATTGGTGCACTGCGACCTGTCGCCGGCGATGGCGGCGAGAGCGCCCGGTTTGCGTCTCGCCGCCGACGAAGAGGCGCTGCCGTTCGGCGAAGCGACCTTCGATCTGGTGACCAGCCTGCTCAGCCTGCACTGGGTCAACGATCTGCCGGGAGCGCTGGCTCAGATCCGGCTCGCGCTCAAGCCCGATCGCCTGTTCCTCGCGGCGATGCTGGGCGGCGAGACGCTGAAGGAGCTTCGTCAGGCCCTGGCCGAGGCCGAGATCGCGGTCGAGGGCGGATTGAGCCCGCGCGTCTCTCCGTTCGCCGGGGTCCGCGACGCCGGCGGCCTGCTGCAACGGGCCGGCTTCGCGTTGCCTGTCGTCGATACCGAGACCCTGACGGTCGTCTATTCCGATCCGTTGAAGCTGATCGCCGACCTGCGCGCGATGGGCGAAACCAACGCGATCAACGAACGACGTCGGAGCCTGACCCGGCGGGCGACCCTGTTGGAGGCGGCGGACCGCTACCGCAAGGCCTTCGCCGACGCGGAGGGCCGGGTCCCCGCGACCTTTCAGGTGATCTACCTCACCGGGTGGTCTCCTCACGACTCCCAACCGAAACCGCTCCGCCGCGGGAGCGCCAAGGCGAGCCTGGCCGATGCGCTCGGCGATCCCGGCCGATGATCTTTCCCGATCCCCTTGTCCGCGGAACGCTGCTTCGCCGCTACAAGCGGTTCCTCGCCGACGTCGACCTCGAGACCGGCGAGACCGTCATCGCCCATTGCGCCAATTCCGGGTCGATGCTCAGCGTCGATGCGCCGGGCTCGGAGGTCTGGTTGTCTCCGGCCCGCAATCCCGAGCGCAAGTTGAAATACACCTGGGAACTCATCCGGGTCGGCGAAACCCTGGTCGGGATCAACACCAGCCACCCCAACGCCATCGTCGCCGAGGCGGTCGCCGCCGGCGAGATCTCCGAACTTAGCGGGTACACTTCCGCCCGCAGAGAGGTAAAGTATGGGCGGAACTCGCGAATCGACCTGTTGCTGGAAGGGCCCGGACGTCCCAGATGTTTTGTCGAAGTCAAGAACGTGACTCTCAAACGGGAGAGCGGACCCGACTATCCGGTCGAGTTTCCCGACGCGGTGACGGCTCGGGGCACCAAACACTTGCTGGAACTGTCGGAGAGGGTCCGCGAGGGGGATCGAGCGGTGATGATGTACCTCGTGCAACGGGACGACGCCGACCGGTTCGCCCTTGCCGACGATATCGATCCGGCCTACGCCGAAGCCTTCGAGCGAGCGACGGCAGCCGGCGTCGAGGCTTTGTGCTACCGGTGCCGCGTCACCTCCCGGGACATCCGTATCGCGCAGGCGGTCGGAATCTGCCGCCCCGGCCAAACCTGCCTGATGATTTGATTTGGAAAAACTGGCATTAATTGGGAGATGAACGATATGCGTCGCAACACCGCCCATGCCGAAGGCCGCGGCATCAAGATCCATGGCGCGGAAGATTTCGAGAGCATGCGCAAGGCGGGACGCCTCGCCGCGGAGACCCTCGACTTCATCACCCCCCATGTTCAGCCCGGGATCAGCACCGACGAGCTGGATCGGCTGTGTGAAACCTACATCCGCGATCATGGCGGCATCTCGGCGCCGCTGAACTACCGGGGCTTTCCCAAGTCCATCTGCACCTCGGTCAATCACGTGGTCTGCCACGGCATTCCCGGCGACAAGCGGCTGCGCGAAGGCGACATCGTCAACATCGACGTCACCCCCATCGTCGACGGCTGGCACGGCGACTCCAGCCGGATGTTCTGCGTCGGCAAGGTGAGCGTCAAGGCACAGCGGCTGATCGACATCACCTTCGAGGCGATGTGGAAGGGGATCGACGTGGTCAGGCCGGGTACCACCGTCGGCGACATCGGCCACGCCATCCAGGCCTTCGTCGAGGCGGAGCGGTTCTCGGTGGTGCGCGATTTCTGCGGCCACGGGCTCGGCCGGGTGTTCCACGACGCGCCCAATGTCCCGCACTTCGGCAGGCCGGGCGAAGGACCGACCCTGCGCGAGGGGATGTTCTTCACCATCGAGCCGATGATCAACGCCGGACGGTGGGAGGTGAAGGTGCTCGGCGACGGCTGGACCGCGGTCACCAAGGACCGGTCGCTGTCGGCCCAGTTCGAGCATTCGATCGGCGTCACCGCCGACGGCTACGAGGTGTTCACCCATTCGCCGGCGGGCCTGGACCGACCGCCCTACGGCGCTTGATGGGTCGGCGGAAGACGCCCGCCGGAGAGTTGTTCGAGCCCGCCTCGGATGACGTCCGGGGCGACGAGGAACCCCATTACAAGAGCCACCGCCAGCGTCTCAGACAGCGGTTCCTGAAATCCGATCCGGAATCGTTTGCCGACTACGAGCTGCTGGAGCTGTTGCTGTTCCACTCGATCGAGCGGGTCGACGTCAAGCCCCTGGCCAAGCAGCTGCTCCGCGATTTCAACAGCTTCGGCGGCGTGCTCGCGGCCGGCGAGGAGCAGCTGACCCGATATCCGCGGATCAACGACCGGACCGCCGCCCACTTCAAGGCGGTGCGCGAGGCGGCGCGACGCATGCTGCGGGAGGAGATCGCCGACAGGCCGGTAATCTCGTCTTGGACCAAGCTGATCGACTATTGCCGCGCCAGCATGGCCGACGAGCAGACAGAGCGGTTCCGCATCCTCTACCTCAACCGCAAGAACATGCTGATCGCCGACGAAATCCAGCAGCGCGGGACCATCGATCACACCCCCGTCTATCCCCGCGAGGTGATCAAGCGCGCCCTCGAGCTCGGCGCCACCGCGTTGATCCTGGTCCACAACCACCCGTCCGGCGACCCGACCCCATCGCGAGCCGACATCGAGATGACCCACGAAGTCCGCGACGCCGCCGACAAGCTGGGCATCGCCATCTACGACCACGTGATCGTCGGCAAGGGAACCGCCAACTCCTTCAAGGCGTTGGGGCTGCTCTAAGTATTGCTTGTAACGACACCGCCGCCGGATACAAGGTGTTCGCCGTTATCGTCGAAGTTGCGTACCGCACAGAATGCCGACGGTGGGTGGGGAAAACCCGAGACGGCAACGAGAGTGTGAACCCGTTCACAAAACATGGCGCCGACACCGGTTATACTGATAAGCTTGCGCGTGGGCACGGGGGCATGCCTTCTCGGCGAGGGTGCCGCCGCTGCGTGCTGGTCTGGCGGGGAAACGGCCATGCGTTAT
Source organism: uncultured Alphaproteobacteria bacterium (assembly GCA_963772635.1). Lineage (GTDB taxonomy): Bacteria > Pseudomonadota > Alphaproteobacteria > Rhodospirillales > Defluviicoccaceae > JAUXFS01. The sequence continues at coordinate 19,938 of CAVYYK010000039.1, read as the reverse complement.
CCAAGCATCTTTTTCGCAGTGCTCGCGGTTCTGTTCGCCGCCGCGGTTGCCGCCGCCGGCGAGATGGTCGTCATCGACTCCGACGCTCCTGGTCTGATGCCGGGAGAAATTCTCGATGGCTCGAAGCCGCTGGAGCTTGCGCCGGGGACCGCCGTCACCGTGGTCGCCGGCGACGGCCGGGTGAAATCCATCAAGGGGCCGTTCTCCGGCGTTCCCTTTGCCGGCGAGGAATCGGCGCCGGGGGGAAGCGCCCTGATCCGCTCGCTGTCGCGGCTGATCGGCGGTAAGTCACCGAAAACCGGCGAGCTCGGGATGATGCGCGGCGAACGGCTGGTCGGCCGACCCGATGCCTGGAGCATCGACATCATCCGCTCGGGGGCGCACTGCGTCACCGACCGATCGCATGCGGTTCTCTGGCGACCGAGCGGGGTAACGGCCGAAACCGTGACGATCAGAAGACAGCCGTGGGGCGAGAAGGTCTCGGTCGATTGGCCGGCGGGCACCAACAGCCTGATCTGGCCGAAGGATCTTCCCTTGGAAAACGGCGGGCAATACCTGGTCCGGCTGTCGTCCAGGATCAGCGGAACCAAGCTGGTCGTCTACGTCGTCCCCGCCAACCTCCCCACCGACGCCCATCTCGCCGCCTGGATGGCCGATCTCGGTTGCAACGAACAAGCGCTCGCCCTCGTCGCCGAGATGCAATAGCGCCGGCTCGGCGCCCATGCCACCGGTCGCGCGGTGAGTTGCTGGGAAGACCAACGTGCAGGAAAAGGAGGAAAGCCAATGAAGGCCTCACGCATTATCGCGATTGCGATTGTCGCGGCATCCTGTCAGTCGGCTCACGTCGCGCACAGCGAACCCAATATCCCCGAGGGCGCGAAACCGCTGAACGGCGCCGAAATCAAGGTATTTCTCGACGGCAGGACGTTCAGGTTCGTGGTGTATGACTTGGCGAAACCCCTGACCGGTACGTCGACGTGGCAACTGAACGACGGGAGTGTCCACGGAGAGTACAGCTGGGACAACCAGAGTCCGAAGTCCTGGTCGAGGACCTGGTACCTCGAAAACGACCTCAACTGCACGAAGCCGAAGAAGGGCGATGCCGAGTGCAATCACATTTATCTGGACGGAGAGAAAGTTCATCGAGGTGAGACAGGACGGCGTCATCCACGCCGTCTCCACGCCCATCGACTGACATTTGGGTCCACAATGGGGAGGGTGACCTCATGATCAGGGACCGTTATACACCTCAAACGAAAGCCTGCCTTCAACAGGGGCTCAAGTTCGTTGCTGTCATCGCCGTGGGTGCGACGGTGGCCGGGTGCCAGTCCGGCGGTGGCCGGTCGGCCGTTTCTCTCGAGGAAGCGAGGAAAATCACCGCGGACTTCGGGCCCGAAGCGACATTTGTTCCGCCGCCCCGCACGATCACCGACGTCGTTGCTGCGCTGGATACGTAATTCCGGTGAAAAGAACGATGCTCTCGAGGATCTCCGAAACCGGGCCGACCTGTCGCCGGAGTTGGCGAGAACGGACAAGGAGCGTGCCCGGATCTATCGTTGGCGCGCACGGGCCGCCGAACTCCTGGGGCGGTACGAGCAATCCATTTCCGACGCAGAGAAGGCGCTGGAGCTTGTTCCCACCGAAAAACGAGGCGTGTACAGCACCCTCGCTCCTGCCTACGACGAACTCGGCGATCACGACAAGGCACTGTTCGACACCAGGAAGTTCGTTGAAACCGGACAAGGCGAACGAACAATCCCCTCTTGTTTTCTTGGCGATGGCTGGCGACCGTCGGCGATTTCGAGGGAGCGGCGTCCGCGCTTTCGACGAGCTAAATCCTGCTGTCGCCGAAACCTACAACTGGACTCGGGCGCGGCGCCATTGGGTGGCCGATCGTTCGGGCGTTCCGTCTCCGCTGGCCGGAAGGCAACGGTCGAGCTCATCTTCGAGGAGACTACTCGAGCCGCCGAAGCTAACCTTCGTTCGAATCCCTTGCAAACGATCGGAAATGACATCGGAAGCCGGTGTCGACGGCAGGACCATCATCGACGACGGACCGGGCAAGACTCTCCAGAAATGCGACTCCACATGGAAGGACTTACACTGCTCATTGTGCTGGCACGTAACCCTTGCCCGTCAGGGGCGGCTGGCGGAAGCCGAAGCGCTGCCGCGGGAGGGCGTCTTACTCCGTGCGCGCACACTTCGGGCGCCAATTCCGGGGAAACGCCGAGGCACTCAATGCCTTGCCGAAGTGCTGGCCGAACAGGGGCGCTTCGGGGATGCCGCGACCATCGCCAAGCTCTCCCTCGACGTTTACGACCGATGGGCGCGCGGCCATTGGTCGATCACCAAGGCGGCGGCCCGGAAGCGGCTGGCCGATGCCCATGTCGGGCAGCGGTCGATATCCCGGAGGCGACTGGCGGAGTACGATGACCAGATCGCCGCCGATCTCGCGGCCGACCCCGCCGGGCTTCAACGGCTTCTCCAAACCAATCTGACGTGGGCGGTGGCGTCGATCCGCGAGGGCCGGATGCGGGAGGCGGCGAACCGGTTGCGGGCGTTCGCGACGAGTTGGCGCGCTTGATCGGCGGGGATCGGTACGAGACGGCGGAGGCCGAGGGGCTGTTGGCGGCGGCCTTGGCGCCGCCGGGATCGAAGAAGAAGCATTTCGTGGGTTCTCGAACGCGCTTCCGACCTTGTTGTCGCGCTCGAAGCGGTCGGATACGGACGATTCGACGGGAACGGCCCGCGAGCTTCGGCTCAGGTTTATCCTGGAGTCCTACATCGATTTGCTGGTCGATCGTGGCAAAGCCAGCGGTTCTGGCGTGGCGGCCGCGAAGGCCGCCGGGGAGGCGTTCCGGGTTGCGCAGGCGGCGCGGGGCGGGACGGTGGAGCGGGCGCTGGGGGCGAGCGCCGCGCGGGCGGCGGCGCGGGATCCCGATCTCGCCGACCTGGCCCGGCGCGAGCAGGACGCCTTGCAGCAGATCGGCGGCGCTGAACGGGTTGCTGGCGCGGGCGAGCGCCGGCGACGAGGGGGCGACGCGGCGGCAAAACCTTCTGTCGCGGATCACCACGCTGCAGGCGGCGCGGGACGCGATCATGGCGGCGATCGGGGGGCGGTTCCCCGAGTATGCGCAGTTGATCGATCCGCAGCCGCTGACGGTGGCCGAGGCGCAAGCGTATCTGCGTCCCGGCGAGGCGCTGGTCTCGGTGTACGTGGGCGAGGACCGCGGCTACGTGTGGGCGGTGCCGCAGAGCGGGCGTCCGGCGTTCGCGACCGTCGATCTGGGCCGCGAGCAGCTTGCGGAGGCGGTCGCGGTGTTGCGCGGGGCGTTGGATCCGAAGGCGCGGACGCTGGGCGAGGTCCCCGAGTACGACCTGGCGACGGCGTATCGGCTGTACGAGCGGTTGTTGAAGCCGGTGGAGGGCGGCTGGAAGCAGGCCGACAGCCTGCTGGTGGTGGCGCACGGGGCGTTGGGCTATCTGCCGCTGTCGGTGCTGCCGACCGAGCGGGTGGCGCTCGGGCCGGAGAAGGCGCCGCTGTTCTCCAACTACCGCGACGTGCCGTGGCTGGCGCGCAGCCATGCGGTGACGGTGTTGCCGTCGGTGGCGTCGCTCAGGACGCTGCGGTCGTCGCCGGCCGGCGATCGGGCGCGGCGGCCGCTGGTGGCGTTCGCCGATCCGGTGTTCAACGCCCGCCAGGCGGCGGAAGCGGCCGCGCCGCGAGCGGCGACGCAGATCGCCGACGCCGGCGCGGTGGCGGCGGTGCGCGGCGCGCGGCTCCACCTGCGCGCCGGTCCCGGGACCCGGGGCCTCGACAGCGCGCAACTGGCGATGCTGCCGCGGCTCCCCGACACCGGCGACGAGGTGCGCGCCATGGCGGTGGCCCTGGAAGCCGATCCGTCGACCCTGTTCCTCGGCGCCGAGGCCAACGAGGACCGGGTGAAGACGATGGACCTTTCCGGGTTCAAGGTGGTGGCGTTCGCCACCCACGGTCTGGTGCCGGGGGACCTGGACGGGCTGACCCAGCCGGCGCTGGCGCTGTCGTCGCCGGCGGTGTCGGGAACGCCGGGCGACGGGCTGTTGACCATGGGCGAGATCCTCGGGCTCAGGCTTGACGCCGACTGGGTGGTGCTGTCGGCGTGCAACACCGGCGCCGGTCAGGGCGCCGGGGCGGAGGCGGTGTCGGGTCTCGGCCGAGCGTTCTTCTACGCCGGGTCGCGGGCGCTGCTGGTCAGCAACTGGCCGGTGCATTCGGCCTCGGCCAAGGACCTCACCACCGACCTGTTCCGCCGCCAGGCCGAGGATTCCGGTCTCGACCGCGCCGAGGCGCTGCGCCGGGCGATGGTCGGCCTGATCGACGGCGACGGCTACGTCGACGCCCAGGGCCGCACCGTCGTTCAGCTACGCCCACCCCCTGTTCTGGGCCCCGTTCTCCCTCGTCGGCGACGGCGGCGGCCGGATTGCCTCTTAAACAGCGGAAGTCGCGATCCAGCCTTGGTGATTTAGGGCATCGGGTTGTGGTAGGCTGCTGTCCATTGTCCCGGATAGGGGATGGGAGGTGCACCATGTACGATCGCGACCATGGCCGTGCCGCCGGTTCGGATCTCGCCCGTTCGAAGCCCGCTGCGAAGACGCGTGAGTTGGAGTTGCATGCGGCCGAAACCAAATCGAGCCCGGTCGACCCGCTTCTGCGGACGCTGTCCGCCGGGCCGGGCGTATCGCCGGGCCGCACCGGCGCGTTGCTGGGTCTGACCATCTCGCGGACGCCCTATCGGGCGCAGCGCACCCTCCTGGAACTGCAACGCTCGCATGGCAACCGCCATGTGCAGCGCCTGATTTCGCGCTCGTCCGCGACCGAAGGCGAGACGGTGGACAGCCCAGAGATCGAAGGAGCGATCGAGAGTGCGCGCGGCAGCGGCCAAGCCCTCGACAGCACCGTCCGGCGCAAGATGGACAGAGCTTTCGGTTCGGACTTCTCCGGCGTGCGCGTCCACACCGACGATCGGGCCGACCGGTTGAACAGATCTCTCGACGCTCGCGCCTTCACCACCGGCAAGGACGTCTTCTTCCGCCAGGGCGAGTATCAGCCGGGCAGCCCCGCAGGCAATAAGCTGCTGGCGCACGAGTTGACCCACGTGGTTCAGCAGACCGAAAACGTTCGCGCCAAGATGACCATCGGACAGCCCGGCGACCGCTACGAGCAGGAAGCCGATCGCGTCGCCGAGCAAGTGGCGGCGATGCCGGAACCAACCGGTGTCGGACGGGCCGAAACGGGGAACTCCCGGACAATGTGCTCCGAATGCGAAGACAAAGAGACGCTGCAGATGTCTTCCGCCTCTCTGTTGCGGAGCTTGGCGACGTCGGGTTCGTCCGGGACAACCCAATCCCTGATGGAAACGGAAGAGGGAACCGAGACGGTCACCGTTGATTCCTCGCCAGGCAGCGCCGCGGCAACCGTGAATGGGGGCAGCAGCACCGCAAGTTCGAGCTGTTCCGTGACCGGATCGTTCACCAATATTCCCTCGGGCACCCTGGCGGCGACGGTGAGCGGGGGCAGGCTGAGCGCATCGTTCAGCATGATCGGGGAATTCTCGCCCAGCGTTCCCTGCAACTGTTCCGGAGGCGAGTATCGGCAGTATGTTCGGGGTCGCTTTACCAGTAACGGCTCCAATGTGACGCATCGTCTCTGCGGAACCAACCTGCACCCGACCAACTATCAGGAAGATTGCGGCGTGTTCGGCGGGACCACATACAAATACGGTTACCGCTCCATCAAATTTGGCAACAGCTATTTCACCAATCCCGACCAGGCGACCGGCTGCCGGTTCGTCGGCTTCGACCGTCCGGGAATCGGCGGCGCGTCGGGGGATACGGTCAGCGTCAACCTGGACTTCCTCGGTGGGTTGATCGATACCGACAATGGCAACCGGGTCCTCGCCGCCTCGATGTGGAGCGTGGTCGGAAGCGCGACCCTGCCTTGATCGGCTGGAGGGCTTGTCTCGCTAATGGCTTGGTCATCATGATCGGATATCAGACCTTCGTTACCCAGCCGTCCTCGATACCGCTCGGTGACGTCTCGGTGTCGGCGGAGCTTGGTCGCGATAGACCGGCGGAGCGGTGGGAGGCAACGGTGGTCATCAGCCGCGCCCCCGATCAGGAACTGATCCTGGGCAGCGAAATCGAGGCGCGACTGCTCACCGAGGACGGCACGAGCCTCCCGCTCCTCGATCATCCGAGCGGTGCGCTCGTCGAGGCGGGCGGAAGCCTGGGCGTGTCGGCCAATGCGGTTTTCGGCTTTCGGGATTCGGGAATCCTACCGACCCGGCTTCGCGTGACCTACCGCGGCGAGACCGCCGTCTTCGACGTCATCCCCCCGACCGAAGACCCGCATTGACACGGTGGTGTCCGCCGCCCCATGGGGCTTTCACAGGCCCGCCATGGTTTCGCCGGGGAAGTGGCTCTTGATCCGGGCCATCAGCTGATCGCGGACCTGGCGGTAGGCGGCGAGGCGGATGTCGCGGCTGGCCTCGACGATGGTCGGGTCGAAGGTGTTCCAGAACACCACGTCGCAGGCCATCACCCGGGTCATCTCCACCGCCTTGTGCTGGGCCTCCGGCGACAGCGAGATCACCAGGTCGTAGGACTCGTCCTCCAGGTCGTCGAAGGTCTTCGACCGGTGGCGGGCGATGTCGATGCCGATCTCGTCCATCACCTGCACGGCGAACGGGTCGACCTCGCCCTCGTGCACGCCGACCGAATCGACGTAGATGCGGTGGCCGAGAAGATGCTTGAGCAGGCCCTCGGCCATCGGCGAGCGCACCGCGTTGTGGGTGCAGGCGAACAGGACGGCGGTGGGCGAACCGTTCCACGATCGATCTACACCCGGATGTGCAGGACGCAGACGAGGGTGAACAGGCGCCGCGCGGTATCGCGATCCATCTCCACGTGGCCGGCGAGGCGCGTCCGCAGCAGCTCGGCGCCTTCGTTGTGGAGGCCGCGGCGGCCCATGTCGATCGCCTCGATGCGGCTCGGGCTCATCGTCCTGATCGCCTTGAAGTAGCTGTCGAGAACCAGGAAGTAGTCCTTGATGATCTTGCGCAGGCTGTCGAGCGGCAGGGTGAACCGCGAGACCGCCTCGCCGGTCTCGGTGTGCACGTCGAACACCAGCCGCGCATCCTCGATGCCGAGGTGCAGCACGTACGGGCCGTCGCCGCCGACGCCCGGGGCGAAATGGTTGTCCTCGATCAGGTCGAAAAGGGCGGCCTTGCGCTCATGCTCGACCTGCGCACTCAGCCGGATCCGCGCCGGCTCCTCCAGGATCACCTTGGCGATGCGCTGGGTATCGGTTTTCGCTTCGGCGGGCACGACGGCCGGGACTAAGTCGCGCGCGGCCGGTTGAGCCGCACCGCCACCGAGCGCGCGTGCGCGTCCAGTCCTTCCGCCTCGGCGAGGGTGATGGCGGCCGGACCGACGGCGGCGAGACCGTCGCCTTCGCATTCGATGAACGTGCTGCGCTTGAGGAAATCAAGGACGCCGAGGCCGGAGGAGAACCGGGCGCTGCGCCCGGTCGGCAGCACGTGATTGGGGCCGGCGACATAATCGCCGACCGCTTCCGGGGTGAGCCGCCCGAGGAAGATGGATCCTGCGTTGCCGATCTTGCGGGAGAACCGGTCGGCATCGTCGAGGGCCAGCTCCAGATGCTCGGGGGCGACCCGGTCGACCAGCGCCGGCGCCTGGTCGAGGGTTTCGACGACGACGACGCAGCCGTTGGTCTCCCAGCTTTCCCGCGCGATGGCCTCGCGCGGCAGCGTCTTCAGGTGATCGCCCACCGCCCGGCAGACGGCGTCGGCGAACCCGGCGTCGTCGGTGATCAGGATCGACTGGGCGGCGGTATCGTGCTCGGCCTGGGCGAGCAGGTCGATGGCGATCCACGACGGATCGTTGTCGGCGTCGGCGACGATCAGCACCTCCGACGGTCCGGCGATCATGTCGATGCCGACGGTGCCGAACACCCGGCGTTTGGCGGCGGCGACATAGGCGTTGCCGGGGCCGACGATCTTGTCCACCGGGGCGATCGTCTCGGTGCCGTAAGCGAGGGCCGCGATCGCCTGGGCGCCGCCGATGCGGAACACCTCGTCGACGCCGGCGATGCGGGCGGCGGCGAGAACCAGCGGGTTGAGCGCGCCGCCGGGCGCCGGCACCACCATCGCCAGCCGGCCGACGCCGGCGACCTTGGCCGGCACCGCGTTCATCAGCACCGAGGACGGATAGGCGGCGGTGCCGCCGGGCACGTAGAGGCCGACGGCGGCCACCGGTGTCCAGCGGTAGCCGAGCCGGAGGCCGGCGTCGTCGCGGTAGTCGAGATCGTCCGGCAGCTGCCGGGCGTGGAAGGCGGTGATCCGCTCCGCCGCCAGCTCCAGCGCGGCGACCGCCTCGGGCGGGCACGACCGGGCGGCGCCGTCCAGGTCCGCCGCCGGCACCCGCAGGGTCTCCGGGGTCAGCTCGAGGCGGTCGAACCGTCGGGTATAGTCGATGACCGCCTCGTCGCCGCGGGCGCGGACGTCGGCGAGGATCGCGGCCACCGCGTCGTCGACGTCGGGCGCGGATTCCCGTTTGGCGGCGAGCACCGCGGCGAACGCCGCCTCGAAGCCGGCGTCGCGGACGTCAAGCCGCACGGGCATCGACCGCCTCCCGGAACCGTTCGATCCAGTGGTTGATCTCGCGGGGTCGGGTCTTCCACGCGGTGCGGTTGACCGCGAGGCGCGAGGTGATCTCGGCGATCCTCTCGATCTCCACCAGCCCGTTGGCCTCCAGGGTGGCGCCGGAGGAGACCAGATCGACGATCCGCTGGCACAGACCGAGAGCCGGCGCCAGCTCCATCGCCCCGTTGAGGTGGATGCATTCCGCCTGCACCCCGCGGGCGGCGAAATGGCGCCGGGTGATGGCGGGATACTTGGTGGCGATGCGCACGTGGCTCCAGGTCGACGGGTCGTCTTCGGCCACCAGCTCCGCCGGCTCGGCGACCGACATGCGGCAATGGCCGACCCCGAGGTCGAGGGGGGCGTAGATCTCCGAGAAGTCGAACTCCATCAGCACGTCGTTGCCGGCGACCCCGAGCTGGGCCGCGCCGAAGGCGACGAAGGTGGCGACGTCGAAGCTGCGCACCCGGATCAGGTCGATCTCCGGCCGGTTGGTGGAAAACCGCAGCTGGCGGTTGTCCTTGTCGTCGAACGCCGGTTCCGGTTCGATTCCGGCGGCGCGGACGATCGGCATCACCTCGGTGAGGATCCGCCCCTTGGGCAGGGCGAGCACCAATTTCTCGTCGGCGGGCAAGGGTTTTCCTTCGCTGATCGGTGGCTTCTACTTATCGGCTTTCGCCTTGGTTCGCCAGGGGGAGGGGCTGGCGCTCAGCCCTTGATCCGCTCGATATCGGCGCCGCAGGCGGCCAGCTTCTCCTCCAGCCGCTCGTAGCCGCGGTCCAGGTGGTAGACCCGGTTGACGATCGTCTCTCCCTCGGCGGCCAATCCGGCCAGGACCAGCGACACCGAGGCGCGCAGGTCGGTGGCCATCACCGGCGCTCCCGAGAGCTGGGACACGCCGCGGACGATCGCCGAGGCGCCGTGGACGTTGATGTTGGCGCCCATCCGGCACATCTCCGGCACGTGCATGAACCGGTTCTCGAACACCGTCTCGGTGATCATCGCGGCACCGCTCGCCACCGTCATCAACGCCATCATCTGCGCCTGCATGTCGGTCGGAAACCCGGGATAGGGCTCGGTCATCACGTCGACGCCCTTGATCGGCCCGTTGCGCCGGCTCACCCGGAAGCCGCCTTCGGTGCCGGTCAGCTCGACGCCGGCCGCGGTGAGCACGTCGGCGACGGACTCGATCAGATCGAGCCGGGTGCCGATCAGCTCGACGTCGCCGCCGGTGATCGCCGCCGCCGCCGCGTAGGTGCCGGTCTCGATGCGGTCGGGGAGCACCGTATAGCGCGCCCCGCCGAGGCGGTCTCGACCCCTGATCCGCAGGGTATCGGTGCCGATGCCGTCGATGTCGGCGCCCATCGCCACCAGACAGCGGGCGAGATCGGCGACCTCGGGCTCGCGGGCGGCGTTGGCGAGGACCGTCTCGCCGTCGGCGAGGGCGGCGGCCATCAGCGCGTTTTCGGTGGCGCCGACGGAAACCAGCGGAAAGGTGACATGGGCGCCGCGCAGTCCCCGGGGCGCCCGTGCGGCGATATAGCCTTCCTCCAGCTCGATCTCGGCGCCGAGCTGGGTCAACGCCTTGAGATGGAGATCCACCGGCCGGGTGCCGATGGCGCAGCCGCCCGGCAGCGACACCCGGGCGCGTCCGCAGCGGGCGAGCAGCGGCCCCAAGACCACCACCGAGGCCCGCATCTTGCGCACCAGGTCGTAGGGCGCGGTGGTTTCGCGGACCGTGCCGGCGGTAAGCGCCAGCACCCGGCCGGCGGGTTCGCCGCCCGCCGGCCCGACGGCGGCAATCTCCACCCCCAGCTCGCCGAGCAGCACCTCCATGGTGGCGATGTCGGCGAGCCGCGGCAGGTTGGACAGCACCAGCGTCTCGTCGGTGAGCAGGCTCGCGGCCATCAGCGGCAGCGCGGCGTTCTTCGCCCCGCCGATCGGAATGGCGCCGGAAAGCGGCGCCCGGCCGCGAATGCGGATACGGTCCATGGTACGTTCTCAGCTCTCGGCGGTGTCTTCGGTCGGGTCTGCGGCGGTGTCTGTAGCGGCGCGCGAGCGGGCGCGGGCCTGCCGTTTGCGCTTCTTCAGGTTCTCGCGCAGCGCCGCCGCCAGCCGGTCCCGCCGGTCCTCGGACTTGCCGCCGGTATCCCGCGACCGGGGGGGTTTGGGTGGTTTCGCCATCGCGGGACGGACTGTGCCGGGGGTCTCCGTTCCCGTCAAGGGAAGCTTGCCAGCCGCCGCGCCCCTGTGGCATGTTCGCCGCCCGTCCCCAAAGGGCCGCCGTAGCTCAGGGGTAGAGCACACCCTTGGTAAGGGTGGGGTCGAGTGTTCAATTCACTCCGGCGGCACCACAATCCCGGTATCACCATCGGCGCCTTGTCGCCAACGCGTGCGACGCCGCGTGCGACTCGCCGCCGACGGCAAAAATGTCTACTTTTTGTCTACCTTGGGCGCGGTTTTGTCTACCTTCGTTACGCATCCGTGGCACTTAGCCCCTTGATTCCAAACAAAACCCCTCCGCGCCCAACGTGAAAGGTAGACAAAAGTAGACAAAAGTAGACATGTTTTCGGCTAAGTCCTTGATTTTGCTAGACCGGCATTTTCGAGCAGGTAGACAAAAGTAGACATGAATTTGCGATAACGCCTTGATCCCACTGGCAAAATCGCCGAAACAAAAGTAGACATTTTTCCGCCTGACGTTTCGAAGGCCGCCCCTTCCGGCGCGCCGAGACGTCGAGATTTGCCGCCATCCAACGACGTACGCACGTGATCCCTGTCCCCTCGCCCAAGCGGGTTCCGGCAACCGATCGACGATGTCCAAGAGCTTTTTTGTCATAGGTATACCCTTGATGGCGGCGAAATCAAGGAATATTATCCTTGTTCCATCCGCAATCGCCTGCCCCCGTGGTCGTTCGCGATGCACTCGCCTAGCCACGCGCGACCGGCAGACGCTCTCGCCACTCCGATTTCGGCCGTGTGGAGGTCCGGTTCGTTGCCGCGTGAGAGTCTGACCGGTTAGATAAGTAACATGTCATTGGAATTCGCTGCTAGATAGGTAATATGTCACTGCAATTCGCGCCAGATACATAAAGTGTCACCGGAATTACATAGATACGTGAAGTGTCGCCGGAATTACGAGCCGTCAAATCCACCCCTCCGCCCATGCCAATGGCATTGACCGGTTGACCCCAGAAACCAGCTTCCATCGCCACAGCCGCCACCCTCTCGGGGTTGCCACTTCGCGCGGATCGTCGGGTTCGACTGGGACGAGGGCAATCGGCGGAAGAGTTCGGACAAGCACGCCGTCGAACCGTCGGAGGCCGAAGAGGTGTTTCTCAACGATCCGCTGTTGATCGTCGAGGATGTAAGACACAGCGGGACCAAGCCCCGCTATCATGCACTCGGCGAGACGGCGCGTGGCCGGCGACTGCACGTGACGTTTACGCTGCGCGCCGACGCCACCCTGATCCGCGTGATCTCGGCGCGCGACATGCACCGCAAGGAAAGAGCCCGCTATGAGCAGGAAGCCTAAGCCCTTGCCCGCCTTCGAGAGCGAAGCCGACGAGCGCGCCTTCTGGGAAACCCACGACTCTGCCGACTACGTCGACTGGGCGGCGGCGGAACGCGCCCGCTTCCCCAACCTGAAGCCGTCGACCCGCGCCATCTCTCTCCGCCTGCCGGTGAGCCTGCTGGAGCGCATCAAGGTCGCCGCCAACAAGCGCGACGTCCCCTACCAGTCGCTGATCAAGATGTGGCTTTCCGAGAAGGTGGATGCGTCCTGACCGGGCACGGAGCCATCGTCGGGCGTCGGACGCCCTAACCCGCCATCGCTCCCGCGTCCTGCATCACGCCCGGCGCCGTCGGGTAGACGCGGCCGAGGCGGTTGGCGAGGAAGGGGCAGAGGGGCGCAGGCGGATCAGTCAAGATCCAGGGCTTTCTTGATGTCGGCGAGGGTCGCCATCAGGGTCATCGGGTTGGTCGGCGACGGGCGGAAGCCGCATCCCTCGTAGAAAACCCTGGCCGCGTCGGAGAGGGCGTGGACGAGAACGGCGCGAATGCCGGCGATCTCGGCGGCATTGAGGGTTCGCAGAAGGGCATCGCGAACGAGGTCCCGGCCCAGCCCCCGGCCCTGCCAGTCTCGGTGAACGGCCAGGCGGCCGATGACCATGACCGGGATGTTCGACGGCATGTTGCGCCGGACCCGCGGCGGTGACGCGGCGTTCTCGACCGAGCCCGCGGCCAGGCAGTAATAGCCGACCACCTTCCCCTCGGCACAAACGACATAGGTGCGGGAAGCGCCGCTCTCCTGGTTTTTGAGCGCGCGTCGCTTCAGCCATTCGTCGAGGCTGTCTTCGCCGCAGCGGAAATCGCCGAGACGGTGCGACGATGCGAGCGGTTCCGGCGCGGTGAGTTGGGGGAGGGGCAAAGAGCGGGCGCTCTACCTCTGCTTCTCCCCTTCCCACAAAGGCGTACGCCGAAGGAGGGCGCGAAGCTCGGGATTTTCCGACGGCGGCGCATCGAGGGCTTGGACGAAGCTGTCAAACGCCTCTTCGTCCAGTCGAAACAGCCTCTGTCCGAGCAACACGTTTTCGGCCTCCCGACACGCCGTGTCGAGCATGAACTCGGAGCGGGTCTTGCCGAGGGTCTTGGCCGCGCGGTCGATCAGATCCCGTTGCTGCTGGCGCGCGCGAATGTTGATGGTCCTGCTGCGCGCGACGGCGGTCTCAAGCTCATGCGTGGCCATGATTGAGTCCTTTTCTGTCCACGCAATGTGTATACATGCCGCGTGTACACAATGTCAACACGGCTTGTTGCTAGCCGCGTAGCCCGCGTAGGTCGGAATAGCCGCAGGCGTATTCCGACGGATGCTTTCACCCGCCGGGTTCACCGGCCGACAGATCCTGGATGCCGCTGCCGATCCACTCGAGCGGATAGAGACCGCGGCGGACGCAAGACCGAAAGGTCGAGTACGGCCACGCCGCCGGTGCCCGGACGAGACCGTGCTTGACCGGATTGAAATGGACGTAATCCATGTGCGCCCTGTAATCCGCGTCGGTACGAATTGCGTGCTCCCAGAAGCGGCGCTGCCAGATGCCGCGTTCACCACTTTCGCGACGGACGCGAGACAGCCGCTCCGTCGCCGGCAAACCTCGCACGAAGAAGGTCTTGATCAGTCGCCACCGGGTCGAGAAGTCGTCATCCCCCGGCGGCAATGTCCAGACGGCGTGCAGATGATCGGGAAGGACGACCCAGGCATCGATGGTGAAGGGGCGGTTCCGCCGAACGCGTCGAACCGCGTCGCGCAACAGATCGATCCGGTCGGTGAGCAGGGTATTCCCGCGCCGCTGCAACAGGTTCACCGTGAAAAAATAACAGCCGCCGGGGACGCGACAACGGCGGTAATCGGGCATCGGTCAACTCCGTTTTCTCGATCGGCGTACCCGAATTTTTCCATTCGTCGGAATACGCCTTCGGCTATTCCGACCTACGGCGTTTCGCATCCCCTCCTACGCGGCCGCTCCGGCCTCCTGCGGGGCGCTGGGCGCCGTCGCGTAGACGCGGCCGAAGCGGTTGGCGAGGAAGGGGGCGAGGCGGACGTCCTCCTGGCGGACGAAGCCGTGGCGGGGACGCGGCCGTCGGCGAGCAGGTCGAGGACGGTGCAGATGCCGGCGGCGGTGGTCAGCTGGATGGCGCTGCGCGGCACCCCGCCGACGGTGCGGCCGTAGACCTTGTTGGCGTAGCTCTCCTGGACGATGCCGCCGCCCTTGTGGCCGCTGACGGTGACGAAGACGATCACCACGTCCTGCAGGGTCGCCGGCACCGCGTGCTCGAGGATGTCCTTGAGCAGGTCGCGGCGGTCGCGGAGCCGGAGGTCGTTGAGCAGCGCCCGCATGATCGCGCAATGGCCGGGATAGCGGACGGTGCGGTAGTCGAGGGTGCGGACCTTGCCGGCGAGGGTCTCGCAGAGCGTGCCGAGGCCGCCCGAGGTGTTGAACGCCTCGTACTTGACCCCGTCGAGCGAGAATTCCTCGAGGCCTTCCAGCGGCGTCACCTCGCGCAGCGCGCCGTTGACGATCGCCTCGCACGGCTCGCAGTACTCGTTGATCACCCCGTCGGTGCTCCAGGTGAGGTTGTAGTTGAGCGCGTTCGACGGGAACTGCGGCAACGCGCCGACCCGCATCCGCACCGAATCCAGCGTCTCGAACTGCCGCGCCAGGTCGTGGGCGACGATCGAGATGAAACCGGGGGCGAGGCCGCACTGGGGGATCAGCGCCGTCCGCGCGCCCTCGGCGAGTTGCTTGATCCGCTCGGGTGCTGGCCACGTCCTCGGTGAGATCCAGGTAGTGCACGCCGGCGTCCCGCGCCGCCTCGGCGATGCCGACGGTGAGGTAGTAGGGGACGGCGCTGAGCACCGCGAACCGGCCGGCGAGGGCCCGGTCGAGCGCGCCCCGGTCGGCGACGTCGATCTCGATCGCTTTCGACCGGCAGGCGGGTGTGCAGCCGGTCGAGCTGGGCCTTGGCGCTGTCGCCGACGGTGACCGCGTAGTCGCCGGTCTCGACCAGCAGATCGGCGATCATCGCGCCGATCTTGCCGGCGCCGAGAACGAGAATGTCTTTCATGAGCCTCTCCGTTGAATGATGATCCCTGAGAAGGATGCCGGACGTTCGCGTGTCGATTGACAGTTGCCAAGGCGACGAAGCGGGCGGATAGTTTCGTCGTTTCGACGAAAATGGTGGGCGAATCGACGATGCCCGAGTGGACGACGGACGAGACCGACCGGCAGCTGATCGCGCTGCTCCGCCACGACGCACGGACGCCGACGGCGGCGCTCGCCCGCCGTCTCGGCCTGTCGCGCACCACGGTGCAGAGCCGGATCGAGCGCCTGGAGCGGCGCGGCGTGATCCAGGGCTACACCGTGCGGCTGGCCGCCGACGACGCGACCGTGGGTGTGCGCGCCCACGTGATGATCACCGTGCAACAGAAGAAGGCGCAGCGGGTCGAGGCGCAGCTTCGCCGGATCCCGGAGATCGCCGCGCTCTACGCGATCAGCGGCGAGTTCGACATGATCGCCATCGTCGCCGCGCCGACGGTCGCCGACATCGACCGGATCATCGACGAGATCGGCCGCGTCGACGGCATCGACCGAACCCTGTCCTCGATCATCCTCTCGGCCAAGTTCGACCGCTGAGCGCGATTGTGGTTCGGTGTCGCACTTGACGACGATCAAGGACGAGACCTTGCTTTTCGAGGGAAAGTCCGTCGGGAGGATTTGCCGATGACCCAACCGCTGCTGGAGTGGACCGAGGAGCATCGTATCGGGATCAAGGCGCTGGATTACGAGCATCAGGATCTGTTCCTCCACATCAACAGGCTGCTGGAGGATTTCGTCCGGCACGACGACAAGGACGAGATCGAGATCTGTCTGGGCAAGATCCACAAGCGACTGCAGGCCCACTTCGCCCTCGAAGAGCAGTTCATGAAGGAAAAGAAGTACCCGGGCTACGCCGACCACAAGCGCGAGCACGACAAGTTTCTCGACGATTTCGTCGATGCGATGACGCAGTTCGAGAATGATCCCGGGGTGCCGCACATCGATGCGCTCGAGACCGAGGTGAAGCGCTGGATCGTCGATCACGTCCTCCACAGCGACAAGGCGATGAGCCAGATGACCAAGTAGTCCACCATGGCGCTGATTTTGTGGATCAACGATTACAGCGTCGGCGTCGAAGCCCTCGACGCCGACCACATCATGATCGTCAGCCTGATGAACCAAATCGACGACCTCAAACAGTCGGGCACCGAGGAGGCGGCGGTCGGCACCGTGGTCAAGGTGCTCCTCGACGTCGCCCACACCCATTTCCGCCGCGAGGAGGGGTTCCTGAAAAAGCACGACTATCCCGAATTCGAGCGGCATTGGCACGAGCACCGGGTCCTCGAGGAGCAGCTCGCGGAATTGCACGAGGCCTACGCGCGCACCCCCGACCCGGACATCAGCCAGGAGATCCTCGAGCTTCTGAACTTCTGGCTGATCGAGCACATCCTCAAGGTGGATATGCGCTACAAGGGATTTCTTCGCCAGGCGATGGCCTGATCGGCCGATCATCCGCCATCGGTTCAACCGCCCCCAAGGCCGTTACCATGCAAGCCCTCTATTTTCTCGCCGCCGGCATCGTCCTCTACTTTGTCTCCGACTGGATTCTCAACCGGATCGAGATCGCCCGGGGAGAGCGGCTCGAAAATCGGACCCTGGTTTTCTTCGCGATCCTCCTCGGACTCGGGCTTCTGACCTTTTCGCTCTTGCCGCGTTTGCTAGGTCTGATGTCCTTGACCAAGGTCAATGATGCGCCGGCGTGCGTACCCTTATGGTTTCATTCTACTGAATAAACTCGGCGCGGAACGCGCGAGCGCCGGGGTGTCTATGGTTGAACTCAAAGGGAGGGGCACGACCCATGGCCAAGGCCGACACCAAAACCCCGCAATCCGGGCAGGGGCCCGGCGACACGGGAGGCGAGCGCATTCCGGTGATGCAGAACGTGTTGGACAACCCGTTTTTGCTGTTGTTCATCGGCGTCGCCGTACCGGCGGTTCTCTACATCATCTGGGGCATCATGGACATCGTCCAGATCCCCATCGCGCCCCAATAGGGAACGGAGACGGTCATGGCGTTAACTCCTCCGGAAAACCGGCTGTGGTGGAAGGAATCGCTGCACGGTTTCGAGATCATCTGGATTCTCGTCGCCTTCCTGTGGGGCCTGGTGATGTTCTTCACCATGGTGTTCTGGCACATCGAGGGCGAGCAGAACCTCTCCAACGAGGCCTACCGGGTCATCCCCGAGGCCTACGGCGAAAAGGTCGAGGCGTTCGCGACCGAGTACAAGGTCCGCGAGGAAGGCGATACCGGCATCCCGGTGGTGCATCCGCCGGCCGGCGGCGATGCCTACCTGTTCGGCCGGTTGTGGGAGTGGTGGCCGATCCTCGAGCTGGAGAAGGATCAGACCTACCGCCTGCACCTGTCGTCCCTGGACTGGCTGCACGGGTTCTCGCTGCAGCCGACCAACATCAACATCCAGGTGCATCCCGAACTACGAGATGGTGCTCACCATCAAGCCGGACAAGGCGGGTGAGTTCGGCGTCGTCTGCAACGAGTACTGCGGCATCGGCCATTCCACGATGATCGGCAAGATCTACGTGGTCGAGAAGTAAGGGGAGGCGGCGATGGCATCGGCTCAAGTTTTCAGGACCTGTCCCGAAACGGGGCTCAAGGTCTACGCGCAGGCAGAAACCCTGATCAAGGCCAACGCGGTGGTCGCGGTGGTCTTTCTCGCCATCGGCGGGTTGTTCGGCCTGGTGGTGGCACTGACCCGGTGGCCGGCGGTGCACCTGGTGGGACCGGAGTGGTTCTACCTGGCGCTGACCGCCCATGGCGCCGACGTGCTGTTGTTCTGGATCATGTTCTTCGAGATCGCGATTCTCTACTTCGCCTCGGCGGTTCTGCTGAACTGCCGGCTGGCGACGCCGAAATTCGCCTGGCTCGCTTTCGGCCTGATGCTGGTCGGCGCGTTGATGGCCAACGTCGCGGTGCTGCAGGGCGAATCCAGCGTCATGTTCACCTCCTACGTGCCGATGCAGGCGGCGCCCCACTTCTATCTCGGCCTGATCATCTTCGCGGTGGGGGCGTTGATCGCGGTGTTCGTATTCTTTGGAACCCTGGTGATCGCCAAGCAGGAGCGGACCTACGAGGGTTCGGTGCCGCTGGTCACCTTCGGCGCCATCGCCGCGGCGATCATCGCCGTTTTCACCATCGCTTCCGGGGCGATCATTCTGATTCCCACCTTCCTGTGGTCGATCGGCCTGGTCAGCCACATCGATTCGCTGATGTACAAAGTGATCTGGTGGGGCCTGGGGCATTCCTCGCAGCAGGTCAACGTCGCCACCCACGTCGCCGTCTGGTACACCATCGCGGCACTGGTCCTCGGGGCGAAGCCGTTGTCGGAGAAGGTCAGCCGCGGGGCGTTCCTGCTTTACATCGTCTTTCTCCAACTCGCCTCCGCCCACCACCTCCTGGTCGAGCCGGGCATCACCTCCGAGTTCAAGATCTTCAACACCAGTTACGCGATCTACCTCGCGGTGCTCGGCAGCATGATCCACGGGTTGAGCGTTCCCGGCGCCGTTGAGGCCGCGCAGCGCCGCCGGGGCTTTATCGAGGGCGTGTTCGGCTGGCTGCGGAAGGCGCCCTGGGGCAATCCGGCGTTCTCCGGAATGGCGATGTCGGTGGTCATGTTCGGTGTCATCGGCGGCATCTCCGGGGTGGTGCTCGGAACCGAGCAGCTCAACCTGATCATGCACAACACCATGTACGTGCCCGGGCATTTCCACGGCACCGTCGTCACCGGGACGACCCTCGCCTTCATGGCGATGACCTATCTGGTCATTCCGTTGATCTTCCGCCGCGAGCTCGTCTTGAAGAAGTGGGCGAAGTGGCAGCCGTATCTGTTCGGGATCGGTGCGCTCGGGATCTCGGTATTCATGATGGGCGCGGGCACCTTGGGTGTTCCGCGCCGCGATTGGGACATCACCGGGATCGATTCGGTCCTGACCTACGACTTCCCGCCGGCGGCGTTCTTCATGCTGGGGCTGAACGGGTTTTCGGCGATCCTCGCGTCGCTCGGCGGCATCCTGTTCATCGTCGTCGTCGTCGGCTCGATCCTGTTCGGCAAGAAGCGGGGCGAGGCCGAAATCAAGGCCAACCCGGTGGTGCTGCCGGAGGGCGGACCGGCCGTCTCCACGTACGGCAGTGAAGGCACGATGAAGCTGCCGGGCCCCATTATCCTGGTTTCGGTGTTCTTCGTCGCCTTCGTCCTCTACTACTACATCAACTGGAAATACCTCTCCGAGGTTTGGCCACTGAGCTAGGGCCAGGACGGGACCCCGCCGGATGACGGGGTCCCGATCCTCTTCCAGTCAGGCTCTGAAAGAGCCGGTCGGGGGCGGAGAGCCTCTGAATGAGAGCGGCAGCAGTCGTGTTCGATAACGTTTCCAAGTTCCGCGCTGGCGAGGCAATGGCCCAGCTTCTTTTCAAGGTCATGGTCCTCGTCTCGCTTTCCGTCACCGCCCAGGCCGGCGAGCGCGATGCCCGCTGTCGAGCCCGGCGACAAGGCTTCGGCGCTGCGTTACAGTCAGGCCGCGATCGGCCGCCAGGTCGGCGATTACAGTTTCACCAACAGCCTGAAC
>CAVYYK010000038.1:0-60925 GCA_963772635.1 uncultured Alphaproteobacteria bacterium | reverse complement strand
GGCCGGGACATGCTGTACGGCTATCTGGCCGAACACGGCATCGACCACCGCCGAACCGGCAAACTGGTGGTTGCCACCGAGGAAACCGAGCTGGAAGCCCTCGCGGCCCTCGAACGAAAGGCTCTCGCCAACGGCGTCGAGGACATCCGGCGGCTGAGCGGCGCCGACGCCCGCACCCTGGAACCGGAGTTGCGCTGCGTTGCGGCGTTGCTGTCACCGTCGACGGGAATCCTCGACAGTCACGGCTACATGCTGAGCCTTCGCGGCGAGGCCGAGGATCACGGGGCGGCGATCTCGTTTCTCGGCCCGGTCACCGGCGGCAACGCCGGCGACGGCAGGATCACGCTCGAAGTCGGCGGGGCGGACCCCATCGACCTGGACTGCCGGATCGTCGTCAACTGCGCCGGCCTCGGCGCCCAGGGCATCGCCCGGAACATCCGCGGCATCCCGCCCGAGACCATTCCGCCGCTGCACTACGCCAAGGGAAACTACTTCCATCTCACCGGCCGGGCGCCGTTTGCCCACCTGGTCTATCCGGTGCCGGGCACCGCCGGCCTCGGCGTGCACTACACCCGTGATCTCGCCGGCCAGGGCAAGTTCGGGCCCGACGTGGAATGGGTGGACTCGCTCGACTACCGCGTCGATCCCCGCCGTGCCGACGGCTTCTATGCCGCGATCCGAAGCTATTGGCCGGGCCTGCGCGACGATACCCTGCAGCCGGGCTATTCCGGCATCCGCCCGAAAATCCAGGCGCCGGGCGAGCCGGCGGCCGACTTCGTCATTCAGGGACCCGAAGTTCACGGCATCGGCGGCCTGGTCAACCTCTACGGCATCGAGTCGCCGGGGCTCACCGCGTCGCTCGCCATCGCCGAAACCGTTGTCGATCGTCTCGGTTAAATCTTTTCTCAATCAACAATCCCTACTCTTGCAACCGTCATAGACCCGGTACGAAGGCAGGACTTGCGATGGTGTGGCGATCGCTGGCGGCTCTGGTACTGCTCGCGCTTGTCGTCGACCCGGTTTCCGCGGCCGCGCAGACCGATCCGCAAGGCGCTCCCGCCACCGACGTCGCGGCGCTTCCGGCAACGCCGGCGCCGTACATTCCAACCCTGCCGATCATCGACTACCGCGAACAGATGCGCCGTTTCGTCGAACGGGTGGCGACCTTCGCCCGCGGCCACCGCCCGGATTTCGTCGTCGTCGTCCAGAACGGCCTCGACCTGATCAGCAAGGCGGAAGACGGCGAAGAACGCGAGGCGGCGCCGGCGGAGAGCTACCTGCGGTCCATCGACGGCGTACTGGTCGAGGCGCTCAACGTTGGCCGGACGGAATTGGATAAACCGACGCCGGAGGACGAGCGCGAAAAACGGCTCCGGCTCGCCCGGATGGCGCGGGACCATGGCCGCAAGATCCTGGTCATGGACTACGCCAAGCGGCCGGAAACCATCCGCAAGGCCTATCGCCTCAATCAAAAGAACCGGTTCGTCTCGTTCGCCGCCGACGCCCGCGGTCCGGCGATCGTCGGTCTCCCCAGGTATCCCAGGGATCCCTTCAAGGAGAACCCGCTGAGCGTGCTTTCCCTGAAAGACGTGATGAACTTCGCCTATCTCGGGGACTCCAGCGCCCTGGGCCGGGAGGACGAGTTCGCCTTCGCCCTCCACCAGACCAACTACGACATGGTCGTCGTCGACCCCTTCCACGGCCGCCGCGCCCTCGGCAAACAGGCGGTCGAAACCCTCAAGTACAAGAAGCTCGGCGCCAAGCGCCTGGTTCTCGCCCACCTGGATATCGCCACCGCCGCCAGCTACCTCTACTACTGGCAGCCCTCCTGGAACGAGGCCCCGCCCCCGTGGCTCGCCGAACCGGTCCCCGGCGATCCCGACCGCTATTACGTCGAGTACTGGCGCCCCGAGTGGCAGGACATCATCACCGGAAGCACCAATTCATACGTCTACGGCCTCATCGACCGCGGCTACGACGGCGTCGTCATCGAAGGCCTCGACACCTATCGCTACTTCGAAGGCGACGACGTATTCTCGCCGACGGGTGATTGAGTTAGTGCAAAGACGCAAACGCATGATTCACTTTACGTCTACGAACGCCCACGGAACTCTCAGCGTCCGCGTGCGCTATCTGTAAGAGTCGGTGCATTAAACGTCATTGCGAGGAGCGCAGCGACGTGGCAATCCAGCCCCCCGATGGCACCCGGGCGCAAGGATCGCTGGATTGCTTCGCCTTCGGCTCGCAATGACGTGGGGTATACGGACGAGAACTGGTCGGCGCGCGGGTTACCCCGCTGCGCTGCGGGCGAGATCGGCGGTGAGACGGCGGACGCCGGCGAGGCGGTCGGGGGCGACATCCTCTCCTAGTTGCCGTCTCGGTCACTTCAGATCTTGGAGATTCCCACGAACGGTTCTGGTGCTGGGATGCTCTGGACCGAGGACCTGTTCGAAGATCGCCAGCGCCCGCTCGAAAGCCCCCCGGGCGCCGGCCAGATCCCCAAGGTCCCTCAGCACGGAGCCCAGGTTGTTGACGTCTCTCGCCACCTTGGGGTGATCCGGCCCGAAGGCCGCCTCGTCGATCAGTGTGGCGACGCTCGGATGCTCTGGACCGAGGACCTGCTCGAAGATAGCCAGCGCCCGCTCGAAAGCCCCCCGGGCGCCGGCCAGATCCCCAAGGTCCTTCAGCACCATGCCCAGGTTGTTGACGTCTGTCGCCACGTTGGGGTGATCCGGCCCGAAGGCCGCCTCGTCGATCGCCAGCGCCCGCTCGTAAGCCCCCCGGGCGCCGGCCAGATCCCCAAGGGCCTTCAGCACCGAGCCCAGGTTGTTGACGTCTCTCGCCACGTTGGGGTGATCCGGCCCGAAGGCCGCCTCGTCGATCGCCAGCGCCCGCTCGAAAGCCCCCCGGGCGCCGGCCAGATCCCCAAGGGCCTGCAGCACGGAGCCCAGGTTGTTGACGAGTGTGGCCACGTTCGGATGCTCCGGAACCGAGGACCTGCTCGAAGATCGCCAGCGCCCGCTCGAAAGCCCCCCGGGCGCCGGCCAGATCCCCAAGGTCCTTCAGCACCCCACCCAGGTTGTTGACGTCTCTCGCCACGTTGGGGTGATCCGGCCCGAAGGCCGCCTCGTCGATCGCCAGCGCCCGCTCGTAAGCCCCCCGGGCGCCGGCCAGATCCCCAAGGTCCTTCAGCACCAAGCCCAGGTTGTTGACGTAGATTGCCACCTTCGGGTGGTCCTCCCCAAACGCCTCCTCGCCGATCGCCAGCGCCCGCTCGAAAGCCCCCCGGGCGCCGGCCAGATCCCCAAGGTCCTGCAGCACGCAACCCAGGTTGTTGACGTCTGTCGCCACGTTGGGGTGATCCGGCCCGAAGGCCGCCTCGTCGATCGCCAGCGCCCGCTCGCAAGCCCCCCGGGCGCCGGCCAGATCCCCAAGGTCCTCCAGCACCCCACTCAGGTTGTCGACGTCTGTCGCCACTTTGGGGTGATCCGGCCCGAAGGCCGCCTCGTCGATCGCCAGCGCCCGCTCGAAAGCCCCGCGGGCGCCGGCCAGATCCCCAAGGGCCTGCAGCACCAAGCCCAGGTTGTTGACGCGGATCGCCACGTTGGGGTGATCCGGCCCGAAGGCCGCCTCGTCGATTGCCAGCGCCCGCTCGCAAGCCCCCCGGGCGCCGGCCAGATCCCCAAGGTCCTTCAGCACCAGGCCCAGGTTGTTGACGAGTGTGGCGACGTTCGGATGCTCCGGACCGAGGACCTGTTCAAAGATCGCCAGCGCCCGCTCGAAAGCCCCCCGGGCGCCGGCCAGATCGCCAAGGGCCTTCAGCACCGAGCCCAGGTTGTTGACGTCTCTCGCCACGTTGGGGTGATCCGGCCCGAAGGCCGCCTCGTCGATTGCCAGCGCCCGCTCGCAAGCCCCCCGGGCGCCGGCCAGATCCCCCAGGTCCTTCAAGCACCATCCCCAGGTTGTTGACGTCGTGTGGCCACGTTCGGATGCTCTGGGCCGAGGCCGCCTCGTCGATCGCCAGCGCCCGCTCGAAAGCCCCCCGGGCGCCGGCCAGATCGCCCAGGGCCTTCAGCACCGAGCCCAGGTTGTTGACGTCTGTCGCCACCTCGGGGTGATCCGGCCCGAAGGCCGCCTCGTCGATCGCCAGCGCCCGCTCGTAAGCCCCCCGGGCGCCGGCCAGATCCCCAAGGTCCTGCAGCACGCCGCCCAGGTTGTTGACGTAGTGTGCCACGTTGCGGGTGGTCCGGCCCGAAGGCCGCCTCGCCGATCGCCAGCGCCCGCTCGAAAGCCGCCCGGGCGCCGGCCAGATCCCCAAGGTCCTTCAGCACCAGCCCAGGTTGTTGACGTCTGTCGCCACGTTGGGGTGATCCGGCCCGAAGGCCGCCTCGTCGATCGCCAGCGCCCGCTCGTAAGCCCCCCGGGCGCCGGCCAGATCCCCAGGTCCTGCAGCACCGTGCCCAGGTTGTTGACGTCTGTCGCCACGTTGGGGTGATCCGGCCCGAAGGCCGCCTCGTCGATCGCCAGCGCCCGCTCGTAAGCCCCCCGGGCGCCGGCCAGATCCCCAAGGTCCTGCAGCACCCCGCCCAGGTTGTTGACGTCTGTGGCCACGTTGGGGTGATCCGGCCCGAAGGCCGCCTCGTCGATCGCCAGCGCCCGCTCGTAGTTTTCGCGCGCATGGCTGAAGTCGGACCGCATCCACTGGTAGAAGCCGACCTGATTAAATAGCGCCCTGCCTCATCCGCCGCGACCCCGGCTGCTCGCGGCATGGTCCGCCGCCGCCAGTGCGTGGGGGATGAGCCGATCGTAGACGAGCGCGACATCGGCATCGAAGGCATTGTGCGGCCAATCGGGAAGCGCCGCGTTCAAAATCTTCGCCGCGCATGCCGCCCACTGCCCTTTTTGCTCTTCCGCCAACCGGTCACGGGTCACCGCCTGGACGACCCGGTGGACGGCGAGAGTCTCGCCGTCCCGGCGGGCGAGGGAATAGCGCAGCACGGCGGCGACCGCGTCCTCGAAGTCGATCTCGTCGCCGCACGTACCGCGCAGCGGTCCCGGCAGGTGCTCGGCGCCATCGCGGATCACGTCGAGGGGAATGTCGTCGGGCGCCAAAAAAGCGCAGAGGCGAAGCAGGTCGGCGCCGGCCGGCAATTCCGCCTCGATGCGCTCGAACGACAATGTCCAGGTCGCCGTCACGGTCCGCTCGGCATCCTTTCCCTTTGCCCATAGCTTGCCGCCGTGGCCCTTCTCCAACTGGTCCCCATACCAGGCGAGGGACCTGCGCGTCTCCCGGACGTAGGCCGCCGCCTGTTCGAGGGCGAGGGGCAGGTCGCCCAGCATCCCGGCCAGCCGGTCCGCCGCGTCCTCGTCGTCCTCGCCGGTTCTCTCCCGCAGAAACGCCTTTGAATTCGTCGCGGTCCCACAGGTCGACCGACAGCGGCGCGGCGACCCGATCCCAAAGAGCGTGGCGCGAGGTGATGATCACATGTCCGGTCTCGCCGCGCGGGACGAATTCGGCGATCGATGGCTCGTCCTCGGCATTGTCGAGGATCAACAGCCACTCGCCGTTGGTCCGCAGCCACCGCCGCACCGCCTCGACCACGATCTGCTGGTCGGCCTCGCCCTTCTCCTCCAGATCCAGCTCCCGCGCCAGGGCCGCGTAGTCACCGACCAGAGGCCGTCCGATCCTCGGCGCGGAGCCACCAGACGAGCCGATAGTCGTCCTTGAACCGATAGGCGAACTCGATCGCCAACTCGCTCTTGCCGATGCCGCCGAGACCGGTGATCGCCTGCGACTGGGTGACCGCCGTCGCCGTTTCCGCCTTTAAGTTTTCATGCAGCTTTTCGAGCAACGCACTCCGCCCGGTGAAATGCGGGTTCCGGTGGGGCACGTTCCAAATGGCCGGAAGCGCGCCGGGAAAACGCGGCTTTTGCTGTTGGCGCGTTCCCGGGAAGGTCACCTTGGTCGATGGCTTGGCGCGCTCCTGCCTCACGCCGTCCAAAATCCGTTTCCGCGCCTCCGCCTCCGGCGTGTCGAACACGTCGATGTAGGCGATTGGCGCGAACAGGCCGGGCGGCTTCAGGTCCTCGATTCTCACCGGCAACAATGAAGCCCTGGCGAACGCCGCGGTCCATTCATCGCCGGCAAAAACCGATTCCAGGTAAGCGGAGGAAAGGACCGCGATCGTTCGGTCCGTATTCTCCAGGGCCTGGTGCATGTTCCTGATGAAATTGTCACCGCCGCGAAAATCCCAGGCCTGAATGACGACCGAATAGCCCTCCTCTTCCAGGATCCACGCAACCCACTCGGCCCATCCCTGGTCGGCGCCAGTGTAGCTGACGAAGAAGTCTTTCTTGGCGTCCGTCGATCCCATGTCCCCCTCTTCCCTTGCGCGGAAAAGCTTACGCGTAACAGCCGACATCGTCGACGGCCTTGCCGCGGCCGTCATCGCGAGGAGCGCAGCGACGCGGCGATCCAGCCCCCCGATGGCACTCGGGCGAAAGGATCGCTGGATTCCTTCGCCTTCGGCTCGCAATGACGTGGGGCATACGGACGAGAATCGGTCGTGCGCACGGCTCACCCCGCGGCAATGCGGGCGAGGCCACGGTCATGAGCCCGCCGCGGCCGTCTTCGCGAGGAGCGCAGCGACGCGGCGATCCAGGAACATGGACCCCACGCCGACCTCACAGGATCCGTTGGGTCAGGTCAATCCATTCGGGGTTGACGGTTTCGATCAGCGCCAGCTTTTTACGGCGCGAGCCCGCCTTGATCTGTTTCTCTCGGGCGATGGCCTCTGCCATTTCATCGAATATTTCGAAATAGACCAGCAGCGTGCATCCATACCGGCTGGCGAAACCGGGGGCTATCCTGGCTTTGTGCTCATGCACCCGCTTGAGCAGATTTGACGTCACACCCGTGTAGAGCGTGCCGTTTCTCTTGTTCGCCATGATGTAAACGGCGGGTTGCTTCATCGAACATCCCTGGATTGCTTCGTCGTTCCACTCCTCGCAAAGACGGTATAGCGCCTATCGTGCATTGTCATCGCGAGGAGCGCAGCGACGCGGCGATCCAGCCCTCCCCGATGGCACCCGGGCGCAGGGATCGCTGGATTGCTTCGCCTTCGGCTCGCAATGACGTGGGGTACACGCTCTTGATGAACATGCCTCTAAGCCATTGATATCGCTGAGGGTAGGGGGACGAGGTGGAAGCCGAGTTGGGCGGCGCGTTTTTTGAGGGAGCGGGTGACACGCTGGCGGTACTGGCGTTCGTAATAGTCCTGGCCGGTATCGACGAAGGGGGTTTTGGTGGTCAGCATGCGATAGAAGATGCGCGCCAGCTTGTGGGCGGTGGCGGTGATCGCCTTGGGCGCGCCGAGGCGGGCCCTGAGCCGGCGGTAGAAGGCGCCGAGCGCGGATTTCGAGTTGGCGAGGGCGTAGGCCGCCATACGGAAGGCGGCGGCCGCACGGTTGGCGGAGGCCCTGGTCCTGCCGCTCAGGCGCTTGCCGCCGGAGACCTTGGTGCCCGGGCTCAGCGCCAGCCACGAGGCGAAGTGCTTCTCGGTCGGCCAGGCGCTCATGTCGGCGCCGGTCTCCGACAGCACCGCGAGGACGGTGCTGTCGCTCATCCCTTTGATCTCGGTGAGGTCCACCCCCGTCAGGCGATAGAGGAGCGGGCGGGCGTCGAACGACAGGTCGTTCTTGCTGTGGCCCTTGGGCTTGCGGCGGGCGGGGAGCGGCGCTGCCGGCTCGCCGTCGCCGACACGGTCCAACTGGCGGCGGATCGCCTGCTCGCACGCCGCGATCTGGCCGCCGAGAAAGTCGTAGCGCTCCAGCGCCTGGCCGAGCTCGAACAGATGCTCCTCGCGATAATGCCCTTCCAGCGAGCCCGCAATCACCCGCGCCTCGGCCCGGCACCGCCGGTCGCGCAGCGCCGCCAACCGCCCCGCATCCCGCTCCCCCGCCACGATCGCCCGGATGATCGCCATCCCCGTCACCCCGGTGATGTCGCTGACCACGGTGTCGAGAACCAAATTCATCTGGCGAAGCGCCTTCTGCATGTGCCGGATGGAGTCGGCGGCGGCCGCCAGCAGCCGCTCGCGCTGGCGCAGATAAGCCCGCAGCCGGACCATCTCGTCCGGCGGCCGGAACGCACCCCGCAACAGGCCGTAAGTATGCAGCTGCTGAAGCCACTGGCAGTCCAGAACGTCGCTCTTGCGACCGGGCACGTTGCGCACGTGACGGGCATCGACCAGCAACACCTCCAGACCGCGATCCTCCAGGATCTCGTACAGCGGAATCCAGTACACCCCGGTCAATTCCATCGCCACCGTCCGGATCCCGAGGGCAACCAGCCAATCCGCAAGCCGGTGCAGATCCCCGGTGAACGCCGCGAACTCCCGCACCGGCGTCGGGTCGAGATCCTCCGGAACCGCCACAAAATGGCTCCGCGCGCCAACATCAATTCCCGCCGCGAACAGATTGACCCGCTTCAGATGCGCCCGAACCCGCCGCCGCCGACCAACACTCTTGCTCATCTCACCCTCCATTCAACACATCCCGGAGAAGGGCTGACGATAACGCGCACTCTCTTGAACAGGGTCGCCACCGGCGCCACTAACGATCAACTCGCCCAGCCCACAACCAAGCTCGCAAACGGGCACGACCGCACCATTGAACGATCGGTCTCGCTCCGGAACCACCAGCTTAGCCCAATCGCCAAAGTTCATCACCCATCCGGCACCGCCCAGCGGGGTGAGAAGCTCGCAATGACAGGGGAGGGCGAACACCCTGACCTCAACCTTCTCGGCGACGGCGGCAATGTCCTGCGCCACGATTATCACGAGAGCCAGCCCCTCGTCCTCTGCGAAACGTGCAAGAAGGACCTGACAGCGCTGAAGGCCGCGGTCGAACGCATCCGCCGCAAACTGGAGCCTGACACTAAGCGGCCGGCTTGAAGAACCTTTGTTCGTTGGCGGCCGCGCGGTGACCGTGCCCGGCTCGCGGCTCCAGGGCGTGGAGGAGGCCGTCGACGACCTTTTCCAGGCGTCCGTTGTCCTGGATCAGCGCGTCGAGGAACCGGTTGCGCTCCTCGATGGGGAGGTCCTGGTTGTAGCGGAGGATCTCGGCCGCCGAGCGAATCGACGTGAGCGGCGATTTCAGTTCGTGCTCGACCAACGTGTAGGGATCGTTCTCGACCGTCCCATCGACGGCCTGCGGCATCTCGCGGCCGGCGAAATGCCGATGCCAGCCATGCTCCCAAACGCCGCCCGATGCCGGCGACCGTCCGCGCGCGGATCGCATGCGCCCGGTTGACGTGGATGCGGATCAACTCGGCGGTGATGCCGGCGGCGTCGGGCCTGTCGATCGCCGGCACACTTTCCGGCGGCCGGTCGGATGGGTCCTTGTGGACCTTGTCTGCGGTCTTCATCGGAGACCTCCTCAGAGTTCGGATGCCTCCCCCAATTCGGGCTTTCGCCCTTTATCACCGAAGAAGTGCGCATCATTCGGGCAGACGTCAAGGGGAAATTGTGCAGTGCACAATACTTGTGCAATTGCCCTCGCATTTTGCTGCTCTCGACTCCGGCCGACCTCGGCTGGATGATTGGGCGGCGTTGAAACAATCGAAACAAAAAACCGGTCTTCGCGACATCGGACGGAAACATGCCGCGCCTAGGGTGCGTTCCTGCCGTGGCGCCGGATGGGCAGCGTTTCTCCTCCGGGTTCACGGTGAAATACGGACGACGGAGGCGGTGATGAGAGACAAGACCACGGAACCCACAGAACCCTATTCCTATCAGGCCTATTCCTATGAGGCGGTTTTCGCCGCGTCGGAGCGGGTGAGCTGGCGGATCGAGGATGTCATCGGCGGCGACAAGCGGCTCGACTTCGAACGGCCGTTCCTGCCCGAGACCCTGGCGCGGGTGGAGCCGCTCGAATTCCTGACCGCGGCGGAGAAGCGGATCTTCAACCAGATTCGCGGCCACGCGTACCTCAACATCTTCGGTCTGGTCGAGGAGTTCATCCTGCCGTTCGTCCTCGATCATGCCCGCGCGCGGATCGGCGACGACAGCGACCGGGTGCGCGCGCTGCTGCAGTTCGCCGTCGAGGAGGCCAAGCACATCGACCTGTTCAAGCGCTTCCGCGGCGAGTTCCAGCGCGGCTTCGGCAGCGCCTGCGCGGTGATCGGGCCGGCCGACGAGGTGGGCCGGGCGGTGCTGTCGCATCATCCGCTGGCCGTGGCGCTGGTCATTCTGCACATCGAGTGGATGACCCAGCGCCACTACGTCGACAGCGTGCGCGACAACCAGGGGCTGGATCCGCAGTTCAAAAGCCTGCTCCGCCACCACTGGATCGAGGAGGCGCAGCACGCCAAGCTGGATACGCTGATGGTCCACGCGTTGGCCGAGGCCTGCGGCGACGACGAGATCGACCGGGCGCTCGACGGGTACGTCGAGATCGGCGGGTTCATCGATGCCGGCCTGCGCCAGCAGACCGAGTTCGACCTGGAAGCCCTGGCGGTCGCCACCGGCCGGATGTTCGACGACGACGAACGCCAAGCGTTCATCGACGTCCAGCACCAGGCCAACCGCTGGACCTACCTCGGCTCCGGCATGACCCACGACAGGTTTCTCGAAACGGTGGAAGCGATCCGGCCCGGCGCCGGCCAACGTTTCGAGGCAATGGCGCCCGCGTTCTGCTGATCGAACGGGCGCACCCAAGGCAACCCTGCAAACACATTCGACAAGAAAGGAACGGAACGATGGATACGATGACGACAGCGACAGCGATGACCACCGAGCCCCGACGGGTCAACGGCCTCGACGTGGATGCCCTGGCCCAGGTGATCGAGGATGTCGGCAACGACCCGGCCAAGGGCATGGTGCGGTTCCGGGTCACTTCCGGCTGGCGGGGGCAGACCCGCAGCGAGGCGACGGTCAAGTCCTTCATGATCGGCGGCGAGGAGGTGAAGCGCCGGTTCGTGATGCCGGTCGACGAGCCGTTCGAGCTGTTGGGCGAGAACACCGCCCCCAACCCGCAGGAGATGCTGATGGCGGCGCTCAACGCCTGCGTCATGGTCGGCTACGTCGCCGGCGCGGCGGTGCGCGGGATCCGGCTGGACAAGGTCGAGATCGAGACCACCGGCGAGCTCGACCTGCGCGGCTTCCTCGGCATCGCCGACGACGTGGTGCCCGGCTACGAGTCGATCCAGTACACCGTGCGGATCAAGGGCGACGGCACCGCCGGAGCAGTTCCGCGAGATCCACGACACGGTGATCAAGACCTCGCCCAACTACTTCAACATCTCCAAGCCGGTCCGCATCGACGCCGACCTCGTCGTCGAATAGGGTCGGTGGGGCGAAGGGCCGCGCCGGATCGGCGCGGCCCTTCCGCCCGCCAATCAACCGCCGGTCAGCCAGGCCAGGGCCTGGGCGCGCTTCTCGGGCTTGAACACCTTGACCTCGGCCTTGGGGGCGACGTCGGCCATGCGCTGCTCTTCATCGCGCCAGCGGTCCTCGGCGACGAGGGCGACCCGGCGAACGACATCGCTGATCATTTTGCCGGTGATCGTGCCGAGCGTCTTCGCGCCCGTCTCCCAGCCTTCCAGCGCCCCGTAGTCCAATAGGAGGCCGATGCGGCCGCCGGTACCGCCACGCAGGCGGACGCTGAATTGGGGATAGCGGGCTTCCAGCTGTTCCATCGCCTGGTCGTAGTCGGCCTCCGACACCATGCCGTGCAATTCCATCACCAGCACCCGATCGGCGTCGTTCGGCATCAGCTTGATCATGATCCCCTCCTAATCGTCCACAGGCTCTAATTGTCCTGGTCCGACAATAGCGCGTCGCCGCCCACCGGCAAGGTGAAACGGAAGGTCGCGCCGTGGCCGGGCGTGCTCTCCACCCAGATCCGTCCGCCGAGGCGG
The DNA here is from genome assembly GCA_963772635.1 of uncultured Alphaproteobacteria bacterium. GTDB lineage: Bacteria > Pseudomonadota > Alphaproteobacteria > Rhodospirillales > Defluviicoccaceae > JAUXFS01. The sequence goes on along the minus strand of CAVYYK010000038.1, from coordinate 49,005 downwards.
GCGACGATCCGCTGGCAGATCGCCAACCCGAGCCCGGTGCCGGGGGGATGGGAGCCGTCCTCGCAAAAACCCTGGTGGAACTCCTCGAAGATATCCTCGTGTTGGTCGGGCGGAATGCCGGGACCGTTGTCGACGACCGAAATCGTCAGTTCCGTAATTCCGACGTCCAGGCCCACCCGCACGCGCCCGGTGTTCTCGGGGGCGAACTTGTGGGCATTCGACAACAGGTTGACGACGACCTGGGTGAGGCGGTCCGCGTCGGCATCGACCGGCGGCGCCTGCGGCGGCAAGGCGAGGACCAGATCGACCCGCTTTTCCTCGAACATCGGGGCCACCGACGCCGCGGCGGATTCGACCAGGATCTTCGGATCCAGCTCGGTGATCGACCAGTCGATCTTTCCCGCCTCGATCTTGGCGAAGTCCAACAGGTCGTTGATCATCCGGATCAGGCGCCGGCACTCCTTGTTGATGACCCCGAGGAAGTCCATCCGCTGTTCGAGGTCGACGTCGGGATGGTCGCAGAGGATCTCGGAGAACGAGCGAATGGCGGTCAGCGGCGTGCGCAACTCGTGGCTGACCATGTTGAGGAAATCCGATTTCGCCAGGTTGGCGTGCTCGGCTGCGCTCTTCGCCGTCTCCAGGTCGTTCTCCCAGCGCTTCCGTTCGGTGATGTCGGTGTAGGTGGTGACGAAACCGCCGCTGGGCAGGGGCTGGCCGCGGATCTCGATCACGGTGCCGTTGGGCCGCACCCGCTCGAAACAGTGGGGCTGGGCCTCCGCCGCCAACGCCATCCGTTCCGCGACCAGGTCGTCGACGTTTCCGGGTCCGTAGTCGCCGCGGTTGGCATTGAAGCGGAAAAAATCCGTAAGCGGCCGGCCCAACCGTCCCATCTTGTCGGGAAAGTCGAGCAGTTCGAGAAACGGCCGATTGAATGCCGCCAGCCGGAAATCCCGGTCGAAGATGCTGAAACCCTGGTCGAGGTGCTCCAGACCCTCGCGGATCATCGCAACCGAACTGGCGTGAAAGTCGTCGTCCAACGACAGAGCCCTCTTCGATCTCCCGCATCGGGGAGCATGCCGAGAGTCCCGAATAGAGCCCGACGCGCGGGAATTCAAGAACTTCGACGGTTTCGAGGCCTGCCTATCCCGCCGGTTTGCCGCCCGGGGGACGGTTGCCGCCGTTGAATTGCCGCCATAGATAGCGATCATGGAGTAGTGGTCTGTGGACGATTAGGATTGGGCGTGCGCGCGCTTGCGGTGGCGATTGTGGTTTTGGCCGTTGGCGGCTGTACCGTCGTCGACACCGAGTGGCGCGGGCCGATGCGCCTGCGTTTCGCCGGCGATCCCGGTCTGTCGGAGTGCGTCGATGCGCTTGCGGAGATCCGTCGCGGTGTCGCCGAGGCCGGCACCGGCGACGCCGAAACGGCGCCGATCGCGGGTTTCCCCTATCTGCGGATCAACCGATTTCTCGCCCGCGTCGGCGACTCGTTGGACCGAGCGCCCGTCGACAGCCCGGCGTTCGAGGCCTGGGTCGACCGACTGCGCGCCCTCGACGCTCGCGCGACGCGGATCGAACTCGCCAACATGCCCGGGGACGATCGCCTGCGGCTCGAGCTGAGTCTCGGCCGAGTGACGCCCGCGCCGGTCGACGTCGAAGTCCTCGCCGAAAGCTGCGGCGACCGCCTGCGGGCGCGCGACCTGGCCGACGCCGGCCGCCGGCGGCAGTTGCTGGAGCTGGCGCGGGTGCCGGATGACTATTCCAACCTCGCCCGCATCGCCGGTGTCTACCCGCTCACGTCAATTGCGGCATCCCTTGGATGGGACGCCTGGAAGGACGTCAACTTCGCCAGCTTCCAAGAGCCGCCGGCGAGTCTGCCGGTGGAAGGGACGATCGTCGATTGGGTGCCCGACACCGACGCGAGACCTCTTTCGCCTTCGGACGTCGCCACGATCGTCGACGCCAGCCGGGATCCGCATCTCGGCATCCCGGAACCGAAGGGGAGGGATCTGCGGAGCCTGATCGCCACCTTCGCGCCGGTCTGGCGGGTCGACGTGACCGCCGCCCATGACCGCATCGGCGCGCCGACCTGGCCGGCGGGCGGCGAGGGCGCGGAAATCGACACCGGCCGGCCGACCGCTTTCACCCGCATCGGCCACGCCTTCTTCGAGGGCCAAATCCTCCTGCAGGTCAGCTACGGCGTCTGGTTCCCGGAAAGGCCGCGTGAAAGCGAGCTGGACATCCTCGCGGGCCACCTCGACGGGATCATCTGGCGGGTGACCATCGGCGCCGACGGCAGGCCGCTGGTCTACGACACCATCCACCAGTGCGGCTGCTACCATCTGTTCTTCCCGGCCGCGCCGTTGCGACGGCGAGCGATCGCCGACGATATGGTTTTCGACGAGATCGCCGACGTTCCAACGCCGGCGCCTCGCCTGGAGCAAGGGCAACGGATGGTGCTGTGGCTGGCAACCCGCAGCCACTATCTGGTCGGCCTCTCGACCGTCGACGACGGAGAGATCGACGGCGCGCGCTACGCCCTCGCCGACGACAACGATCTGCGCTCGCTGCCGATACCGGGCGGCGGCCGGCGCAGTCTTTTCGAGGCGGACGGACTTGTCGCCGGAACCGAGCGGATGGAGCGGTTTCTTCTGTGGCCGTCGGGCATCGCCAGCCCGGGGGCGATGCGGCAATGGGGCACCCATGCCACCGCATTCGTCGGCCGCCGCCACTTCGACGACCCCGACCTGATCGGGAAGGCGTTCGAACGGTGACCGGGGCGAGGTCGATCCGTTGGCTGACGATCCTGGCTTCGGTGGCCATGGTCGCGACATCATCGGCGGCCGCGCCCGATCAGGAACTGAGGCGGGCGGAGGGTCTGTACAAGACCGGTGATTTCAGGGCGGCTGCGCGGATCGCCGAAAGCGTGCCCTCGGTGAGGGGCCAGACCCTGGCGGCTCGGGCGACACTTGCCGTCGCGGACTACGCGACGCCTCCGGCGGATCGTCCGGTGCTGTATGGCAAGGCGGCGCGGCTGGCACGAACCGCAATCGAGTACGATCCGCAGACGGCGGAAGCCTACCGCTATCTGGTCATCGCGCTCGGACACATCGCCCGCACCCGGACGCCGCTGGAGGCGTTTTTCGAAGGATACGCCGACGAGGGGCGACGCCTGATCGACCGGGCGATGATGCTGGAGCCGGAGAGCCCATGGGGCTACGCCGTACTTGGTGCCTGGCACACCGAGGTCGTGGCTGTGGCCGGGGCGGCGCTTGCCGAGTTCCTGTACGACGCGAGCGCCGAAAGAGCCAAGGTTGCCTTCGAGACCGCCATTCGGCTGGAGCCGGACAATCCCATCTTGCGTTTCGAGTACGCACAGGCACTGGTTCGCCTGGGCGGCCCCGGTTCCGCTGCCGCGGCCCGCAATCAATGGGCCGTGGTTGCGGAAATGACGCCGCGGGATGCCGTCGAGACGATCATCACCTCCCGGGCGCGTCGGACCCTCGAAGCCGGGTCTGCCGAGATTGGTGAGAACGCACCGGGAGGGGCGATTTCGAAAACCGACGATGAGCACCCGTGATCGCCACCGATTCGCCTCAATCGCGCCTTATTTGCCTTCGGTTCTCCGCCGCTCGGTCGCCGTGATCTGCGGCGCGCCCGAACGCGAGAGGAACAACCGTGGACGACGCGGCGTGACCGGGGGCGGGGGCGTTCTTGGGGATTCGCATCGCCTGGCCGTATTGCCCGGGTATCATCGAAATCGATTCGACGGCAGTGGAAGCGGGGAAGCCTTGCCTCGTAGTCGGCACCGGCGGTTGCGGGTGAAAACAGCTCCCGATCGATGCTTTGTTGGGCACACGAATGCTCGGGCTTTGTTGACGACTTTGCGACCGTCTACCCGAAACGGCGTTTTTGACGCGCCATTAGATCGACAATTGTTGCTTCGTCTTCGTGGGGTCTGCATGGTTTTCGACGCATCCGATGCCGGTTGAAATGCACCTTGAGCGTGTTGTGGGTTTTCTTTCGACAATTTTCAATTGCCGTGCCGACTAAGGGTTTTCAAATCCACGGGGACGCGGTATTGATTGGCTTCGGGGACGGTCGGCAGCCGATCGATACCGTCCCGGGATTTGGAAGTAGAGGGTGACCGCCGAACGCGCAGAACCGAAACGGCATGGTCGTTGGCAGCAAGCGACCTGCAGGATTGGCGGACCGATCAACCACCCGAAGCTTTGTCGTTCTGTTACCCTGGGCGCTAAAGGGAAGGGGCATTGCGTTCCGCGACGGGCGGTGCGGGATGGTCCCTGAACGTCGTCGACAAGGTCGCGAAGCCCGCGGCCGGTGGCAGCCTGGAAGGCGAACGGGAACGTTGAGGTAATGGTACAGAACAATCGGGACCACCCCGTAATTATCGGCATCGTCGGTGACTCCGCTGCCGGCAAGACGACGCTGGCGGCCGGGCTCGTTCGGGTTCTCGGCCCCGAGCGCACGGTGAGCATCTGCATCGACGACTATCACCGGTTTTCGCGTCTGCAGCGGGCGGAGCGGAGTCATTACCCCCCACGATCCGGCGTGCAATTACATGGACATCCTCGAACAGCACGTCTACCTGCTCCGCGACGGTCAGCCGATCCTCAAACCGGTTTACAACCACAACGGCGGCGTCCTCGATCCCCCCGAGTACGTGGAACCGAAGGACTTCATCATCCTCGAGGGCCTTCTCGGCTACGCGACGCCCAAGCTGCGGGACGCCTACGACGTCAAGTTCTACCTGGAGCCCCAGGAGCAGGTGCGGCTGAAATGGAAGTTCCAGCGCGACACCGGCCACAGCGGCTACACCGTAGAGCAGGTCATGGCGGCGCTGGAGAAGCTGAAGAAGGACAGCGCCAAGCATGTGATTCCTCAACGGGCCTATGCGGATATGATCGTGGGCTTCTACCCGCCGGACGACGAACCCGAGGAGTCCGGCGAGCACCTCAGCGTGCGCCACATTCTCCGGCCGACACTGCCCCACCTGGACCTGACGCCGGTGCTCGAGGCGGGCGCCGACAACGGGTTCGTTCTCGAACTGGCCCGCGACATCGACGCGAGGCCGGTGGATTGCCTGCACGTTTCCGGGACCATCGACGACCGCCAGGCGGAAAAGATGGAGTCGTTCCTGTGGAGCCTGATACCCGACGAGCCCACCAACCATCCGAAGCTGGGTGCGTTCACCGACGGTGAAGACCAACCTCGGTTCAGCCATACCCTGGCCCTGTCACAGTTGCTGATTACCCATTACCTACTCAACGCGGCGTTAGGCCACCATGTCATCTGAGGAGAACCCGCCCATGACGGCTGTTCGACCGAAGACCGCTACGGAACCCGAGATCGAGAGCACCGCAGAGACCCTGCCCACCCATGACGAGATGGTCAACGTCATCCGTATCCTGGCGGCCGACGCGGTCCAGCGGGCCAATTCGGGTCATCCCGGGCTGCCGATGGGCATGGCCAACGTCGCCACGGTGTTGTGGACCCGGTTTCTCAAGTTCGATCCGACCCGGCCCGGCTGGGAGGACCGCGACCGGTTCATCCTGTCGGCCGGTCACGGCTCGATGCTTCTGTACTCGCTGCTCTATCTTTCGGGATACGAGGAGATCACCATCGAGGAGATCAAGAACTTCCGTCAATTGGGCTCGAAGACGCCGGGCCATCCCGAGTTCGAAATCTCGTCGGGCATCGAGACCACCACCGGGCCGCTGGCCCAGGGTCTCGGCAATGCCGTCGGCATGGCGCTGGCCGAGCGCCTGCGCAACACCCGCGTCGGCGACGACATCGTCAGCCACTATACCTACTGTGTCGTCGGCGACGGCTGCCTGATGGAAGGCCTCAGCCACGAGGCGATCTCGTTGGCCGGTTTCCTCGGCTTGTCGAAGCTGATCGTGCTGTGGGACGACAACCGGATCTGCATCGACGGCCCGACCGCTTTGGCCGTCGCCGACAACCAGTTGGCCCGGTTCGAGGCCTGCGGTTGGGACGCCCAGGTGGTCGACGGCGAGGATCCGGAGGCGGTTGCCAACGCCATCGCCATGGCGCGGATGTCCGACAAGCCTTCGTTGATCGACTGCCGGACCACCATCGGCTACGGCGCGCCGACCAAGGCCGGAACCTCGGCCACCCACGGCGCGCCGCTCGGCGAGCAGGAGGTGGCGGGCGTCCGCGAGAACCTGAACTGGCCGTATCCGGCGTTCGTGGTTCCCGACCATATTCTCCAGGCCTGGCGCAAGCTGGGCCGCCGCGGCATCGCCGAACGCGAGGCCTGGGAGCAACGCTACGCGGCGCTCGACGAGGCCAAGAAGGCCGAGTTCAAACGGACCAGCCTCGGCAAGCTGGCGCCGGGCTGGCAGGTGCCGCTCAACGCCTTCAAGCGCAAGCTGGCCGACGAGCGTCCGAAGTGGGCGACCCGCAAGGCGTCGGGCGAGGCCCTGGAAATCCTCACCGCCACGTTCCCCGAGATGATCGGGGGATCCGCCGACCTGACCGAGTCGGTGTTCACCATGACCAAGAGCACCCAGAACATCAAAGCCGGCGACTATTCCGGACGCTATATCCATTACGGCGTGCGCGAGCACGCGATGGCGGCGGTCATGAACGGCATGGCGCTGCACGGCGGTTTCATCCCCTACGGCGGGACGTTCCTGGTGTTCGCCGACTACATGCGCGGCGGCATGCGGATGTCGGCGCTGACCAAGCAGCGGGTCATTTACGTGCTCACCCACGACTCGATCGGGGTCGGCGAGGACGGGCCGACCCATCAGCCTTCGGAGACCGTCGCCAGCCTGCGGGTGATGCCCAACATGCTGGTCTTCCGCCCGGCCGATGCGGTGGAGACCTTCGAATGCTGGGTGATCGCGATCACCGAGTACGACATGCCCTCGTGCCTGGTGTTGACCCGCCAGGCGCTGCCGGCGGTGCGAATAGAGCACGAGAGCGTCAACCTCAGCGCCCGCGGCGCCTACGTGCTGCGCGAGGAGGAGGGCGGCGAACGTGAGGTGACGCTGTTCGCCACCGGTTCGGAGGTCCACCTGGCCGTCGCGGCGCGGGACCTGTTGCAGGCCGAAGGGATCCCGACCGCGGTGGTCTCGATGCCGTGCTGGGAGCTGTTCGACATCCAGCCGGAGAAGTACCGCAAGGAGGTGCTCGGGCCGGCATGGCCCGACTGCGTCCGCGTCGCCGTCGAAGCGGCGATCTCCCCGGGCTGGGACCGCTACATCGGCGAGAACGGCATGTTCGTCGGCCTCAAGGGGTTCGGCCTGTCGGCGCCCGGCAACGTGCTGTTCGAGCATTTCGGGATCACCGCGGAGAACGTCGTCGCCAAGGCCAAGGAAGCCCGGGCGCGACGTGAGGGCGAGTTGTAACGGCACCGGCAAGGAGACCGCGACCGCGCGAGCGGGGAGGGGAACGATGAAGCGAGCGGAGGTCGAGGCCACCGCCCAGGCGCTGGTAGCCAACGGCAAGGGCATTCTGGCGGCCGACGAAAGCACCGGTACGATCACCAAGCGGTTCGACGCGATCGATGTGCAATCGACGCCCGACAGCCGGCGCGCCTACCGCGAGATGCTGCTGTCGACGCCCGGCCTCGGCAAGTACATCAGCGGCGTCATCATGTATGACGAGACCATCCGCCAGTCGGCCGCCGACGGCACCCCGATGGTCGAGTTGCAAAAACGACAGCACGTCATCCCGGGCATCAAGGTCGACAAGGGGACCACGCCGCTTGCCGCATGTCCCGGGGAAACGGTGACCGAAGGGCTCGACGGCCTTGGTGAACGCCTCGCCGAGTATCACGCGAGGGGTGCCCGTTTCGCCAAATGGCGGGCGGTGATCCGCATCGGCGACGGTCTTCCCACCGACACCTGCCTTTCGGTCAACGCTCACGCGCTGGCTCGCTACGCCGCACTCTGCCAGAGCGATGGTCTGACACCGATCGTCGAGCCCGAGGTGCTGATGGACGGCGGCCACGACATCGACACCTGCGAGGAGGTGACCACCCGTGTCCTGAGGGCGGTGTTCGCCGCCCTCGCCGAGCAACGGGTGGTGCTGGAGGGCATGCTGTTGAAGCCGAACATGGTGATCTCGGGGACGGACTGTCCGCGCCGGGCCGGGGTCGAGGAGGTCGCCGAGCGAACCCTGCACTGTCTCAGGCGCACGGTTCCGGCGGCGGTGCCCGGCATCGTCTTCCTGTCCGGCGGCCAGAGCAGCGAGGAGGCGACGGTCCACCTCAACGCGATGAACCGGGATTTCGGTCCCCATCCGTGGAAGCTGAGCTTCTCCTATGGCCGCGCCCTGCAGAACCGGGCGCTGAAGGCGTGGCGGGGCGCGGCGGAGAACGCCGAAGCCGCGCAGCAGTTGTTGCTGCGCCGCGCCAGGCTCAACAGCGACGCCGCGCGTGGCGTCTATGCCGGGGAGTGATCGGACTCGTATGCCTTCCCCGGTCAAGATCGCGCCCTCGATCCTGTCGGCCGACTTCGCCCGTCTCGGCGAGGAAGTCCGGGCGATCGATTCCGCCGGCTGCGACTACGTCCACATCGACGTCATGGACGGCCACTTCGTTCCCAACCTGACCTTCGGGCCCTGCGTCATCCGGGCGATCCGGCCCTACACCAACAAGCCGTTCGACGTCCATCTGATGATCGATCCGGCGCAGCCGTCGCTGTCCGAGTACGCCGCCGCGGGCGCCGACATCATCACCGTCCACGCCGAGGCCGACATCCATCTCGACCGCAGCCTCCAGGTGATCCGCGCGCTGGGCAAGAAGGCCGGGGTGTCGCTCAACCCGGCGACCCCGGAAACCGTCATCGAGCACGTGCTCGACCGTCTCGATCTGGTCCTGGTGATGTCGGTCAACCCCGGTTTCGGCGGCCAGTCGTTCATCGAGGCGCAACTGGAGAAGATCCGCCGGGTCCGCCGGATGATCGGCGAACGGCCGATCGAGCTGGAAGTGGACGGCGGCGTCAACGCCGAAACCGCGCCTAAGGTCATCGCCGCCGGCGCCGACGTCCTCGTCGCCGGCAGCGCGGTATTCCAGGGCGACGACTACGTGCGAGACGATCAACGCCCTCAGGCCGTGAACTCGCCAGACAGTTCCCCTTGCGCGATTGACAAACTTTGCCAAATTCTGCCATCCTGTGGGCAGGAGGTGTTGTCATGGCAACAATGAACGTGTCCCTCCCTGATCCCATGAAGGATTGGGTGGAAGCGCAGGCAAAGTCCGGACGCTACAGCAACGCGAGCGACTATGTGCGCGATCTCATCCGGCGCGATCAGGAACGGGCGGATAAGGTGGCTGAACTTCAAAAACTCCTCACGGAAGGGCTGGAAAGCGGCGTCAGTGACCGAACGATGGATGATGTTCTCAACACCGCGCGTCAACGGGCAAAGACCGCGCGGGGTCGATGAATTTCAAGACAACTCGGCAGGCCGATGGCGATATCATCGACATCTACGTGCACGGCGTTGCGGAGTTCGGCGTCGATCAGGCCGAACGTATCACGAGGGCATGGTTTCGGTCGAACTGCTGGCGAAAACCCGCATTTGGCCCGCGAGCGCCGGGAGTTCGACCCGCCGGTGCGGCTGCATCCCTATCAGGCGCACATGATCGCCTACGTCGTCCGGGACGATGGAATCTGATTATCCGTGTTCTCCACGGGCGGCAAGCGTGGGAGCGGTATCTGCCATGAAAATCGGCTATGCCCGCGTCTCCAGGGACGAGCAAAACCTCGAACGGCTGGCGTCGGAGCGCATGGAATGCGGTCCTCATCGGCGGTCGGTACCGCTTCTTCACCAATCCGAAAACAGTCATTTGCATGCAGCTGCATGCAGCGCAGCATTCTTGTTGTCGTAGGGTCGGTTCGCCGGACTTAGCGGACCATGAGCCGACCGAAACCCGAACGTCGAACTTGCGAGCTATCCGACCCCCAGCGTCAGGGCGGCGGTTCAATTTGATTTGAGCCACCGCCCCGGTTTCTTATCGCCGTCGAACGGCGTCCTGGGGGACCGCAAGAATGCACGGATGCGATCTGCCCAAGACCCGACGTTCGAGCGCCGCCGCGATCCGGCCACGCCCGAACATCGTTGCGCCGGGATCAGGCGAGGTCGAAGCGATCCGCGTTCATCACCTTGGTCCATGCCGCAACAAAGTCGTGCACCAACTTTTCCTTGCTGTCGTCCTGGGCATAGACTTCGGCATACGCCCGAAGGATCGAATTGGATCCGAAGACGAGATCCATGCGGGTCGCCGTCCACTTGACTTCGTCCGTTTTGCGATCACGGATTTCGTACAGATTGTCGCCGGTTGGCTTCCACGCATACTTCATGTCCGTCAGGTTCACGAAGAAGTCGTTGGTGAGGGCGCCTTCGCGATCGGTGAACACGCCGTTCTTGGTGCCGCCGTGGTTGGTGCCGAGAACACGCATGCCACCGACGAGCACGGTCATCTCGGGAGCGGTCAGCCCCATGAGCTGCGTGCGATCGAGCATGAGCTCTTCGGCGCTGACGACATAATCCTTCTTCAGCCAGTTGCGATAGCCGTCGGCGACGGGTTCCAGCGGCGCGAAGGAGTCGGCATCGGTCATCTCGTCGGTGGCATCCCCGCGCCCCGGTGCGAAGGGCACGGTGACGTCGAAGCCCGCGGCCTTGGCCGCCTGCTCGATGCCGACATTGCCGGCCAGAACGATGACGTCCGCGATGCTGGCACCGGTCTCGGCCGCGATGGGTTCGAGCACGGCCAGAACCTTGGCGAGACGCTTGGGCTCGTTGCCCTCCCAGTCCTTCTGGGGGGCGAGACGGATGCGCGCGCCGTTGGCGCCGCCGCGCATGTCCGAGCCGCGGAAAGTGCGGGCACTGTCCCAGGCGGTCGCGACCATTTCGCCGACCGAAAGACCGCTCGCCGCGATCTTCGCCTTGACGGCCTTCACATCATAGTCGGTGCGGCCGGCCGGCACCGGGTCCTGCCAGATCAGATCCTCCTTGGGAACGTCGGGACCGATATAGCGCGCCTTCGGCCCCATATCCCGGTGCGTGAGCTTGAACCAGGCGCGCGCAAAGACTTCCGAGAGGTATTCGGGATCTTTGTGGAACCGCTCGGAGATTTTCCGGTAGATCGGATCCTTGATCATCGCCATGTCGGCATCGGTCATGATCGGGTTGTAGCGGATCGAGGGGTCCTCGACATCGACGGGCTTGTCTTCTTCCTTGATGTCGACGGGTTCCCACTGGCAGGCACCGGCCGGGCTCTTCTTCTGTTCCCACTCGTGGTTGAAGAGCATCTCGAAATAGCCGCTGTCCCATTGGGTCGGATGGGTCGTCCATGCGCCCTCGATGCCGCTGGTGATGGCGTCGCGGCCCTTGCCCTTGCCGGTCGGGTTACGCCAGCCAAGACCCTGCTCTTCGACATCGGCCGCTTCGGGTTCGGGACCGAGCAGGCCGGCGTCGCCATTGCCGTGGCACTTGCCGATGGTGTGGCCGCCGGCGGTCAGGGCAACGGTTTCCTCGTCGTTCATCGCCATGCGGGCGAAGGTCTCGCGAACTTCCTTCGCGGTTTTCAGCGGGTCGGGTTTGCCGCCGACACCTTCGGGATTGACATAGATGAGACCCATCTGCACTGCCGCCAGGGGGTTTTCGAGGGACTGCGCGTCGTCGTCGCTGTCATAACGGCCGCGGCCGAGCCACTCTTTTTCCGAGCCCCAGTAGGTGTCCTTTTCGGGATGCCAGATGTCGACCCGGCCGAAGCCGAAGCCGAAGGTTTTCAGACCCACCGACTCATAGGCGATCGTGCCTGCCAGAATGATGAGGTCGGCCCAGCTGATCTTGTTGCCGTATTTCTTCTTGATCGGCCACAACAGGCGGCGCGCCTTGTCGAGGCTGACGTTGTCCGGCCAGGAGTTGAGCGGTGCGAAGCGCTGGTTGCCGGTGCCGCCGCCACCGCGGCCGTCGGCGATCCGATACGACCCGGCGGCGTGCCAGGCCATGCGGATCATCAGGCCACCATAATGGCCCCAGTCGGCGGGCCACCAGTCCTGACTGTCGGTCATCAGCGCGTGGAGGTCTTTCTTGAGCGCCTCGAAATCGAGTTTCTCGAGCTCTTCACGATAGTTGAAGTCCTTGCCGAGCGGATTGGTCTTGGTATCGTGCTGATGCAGGATGTCGAGGTTGAGGGCGTTCGGCCACCACTCCATGACGTTTTTGCCGAGGGCCGTATTCCCGCCGTGCATCACCGGACATTTGCCGACAACGTTTGTGTCCATATCTCTCTCCTATCTCTCCTATCGTCGCTGCGCTGATTGAACTACTCCGTGGACAAGGAGCCAAGCCCGGGAGCGCCCGCGTTGGTGGTCAACTTCTTGTCTTCGTTCATGGGTCTCACCGCTCTTCCTGGTCAATCGAGTGGCTGCGGCGTGAAGCGATTGCGGTTGCCGCGGACGACCTTCTGGGCAGCCTTATCTGGAATTATTCTAAATTTTATATGCGAAGGGAAATCGATTGTTTCAATAGGATGCATCGACAAAATCTATCGACGATGGTCACGCGGCGTGAACGGCCGGCGGCAAACCCTCGCGGATCACCGAGGCGAGCAGGTCGAGATCGGCGCCCTTCGGATACGCCCGTCGCCAAACGAGGCCCAGTCGACGTGACGCGCCGGTGGTAAGCGGGCGAACAGCAAAATCTTGGTCCTCGCCGCCGGCGACGGCCAGTGCCGGCATCAGCGTCGAGCCCATGCCTGCCGCGACCAACTGGCGCAGGGTTTCCAGGCTGGTCGCGCGGAAGTCGCCGGCTTCGTTCTCGATCGGAGCTTCGCGCTGACCACATACCGCAAGCGCCTGGTCCCGCAGGCAGTGGCCGTCGGTGAGAAGGAGCAACTTCTCCCTGCGCAATTCGACATCGCTCACCGTCTTCGCTTGGGCAAGAGGATGTTCACGCGGGCAGGCGAAATAGAACGGCTCGTCAAACAGCGGTCGTGTCTCCAAATCCTCTCCTTTTATCGGCAGGGCGAGAAGGGCGGCGTCAATTCGATGCGAGCGCAGACGCTGGATCAGATCATCCGTCAGGTTCTCGTGAAGGATGAGCCGCAAGTCCGGATAGGCACGTTTCAGCAGCGGTAACAACCATGGCAGAAGGTAGGGGCCGAGGGTGGGGATCACGCCGAGCGTCAGCGGTCCGGCCAGTGGCGCCGCCGTCTCGCGCGAGAGTTCGACGAGGGCGTCGGCGTCGGCGAGCACCTTGCGTGCCTGATCGACGATCCTGCGGCCGATGGGCGTGATGTATAGCGTCTTGTTGGTCCGCTCGAAGAACACGACGCCGAGAGTGTCCTCGAGCTTCTTGATCTGTGTGCTCAGCGTCGGCTGACTGATATTGCAGGCTTCGGCCGCACGACCGAAATGGCCGAAATCGGCGAGTGCGACAAGATAGCGAAGTTCTCGCAGGGTCATCATGGGAACGATAGATCAGACAAATCGATCGCGCGCGGACGATCAGTCTGTCGAAAACCGATCTCACGCGCAAGCGCCGAGGCCTCATTCGACGCGAGTCCGTGAACGCTACTTTTCGGGGAGCGGGATGAACTCGGTTTCTCCGGGCACTTTGTCGAAGCGGCCCTCCGTCCAGTCCCGTTTCGCCTGTTCGATGCGCTCCTTGGAGCTGGAAACGAAGTTCCACCAGATGTGGCGCGGCCCGTCCATCGCCGCACCCCCGAGAAGAAAGACGTGGCTCGCTTCGATGGCTCGAACGATGACCTCGCGCCCCGGCCGCAGGGCGAGCATGGTGCCCGCTTGGAATGTCGTTCCGGCGATGTCGACGCTGCCCGCAAGGACGTAGACACCGCGTTCCTCGATATCGGACGGTAGCCGGAGATCGCGGCCGGCGGCCATTCGGATATCGGCGTAGACGGTCTCGGTGAACACTTCGACCGGCGAGCGCCGGCCCCAGGCTGCGCCGGCGATCAACGCCGTGCGGATGCCGGAATCCTCGATGAGCGGGATCCGGTCCGCCCCGTAGTGGAAAAAGCTGGGTGTGGTCTCTTCATGGGGTTTCGGCAGGGCGATCCATGTCTGTATCCCGAGCAGCGGCGCCCCGCCGCCGCGGGCGTGCTCGGGACTGCGTTCCGAGTGGACGATCCCGGAGCCGGCGGTCATCCAGTTGACCTCGCCCGGTTTGATCGGTTGAACCGATCCCAGGCTGTCCCGGTGCATGATCTCGCCCTCGACGAGCCAGGTTACCGTCGCCAGGCCGATGTGCGGGTGCGGCCGCACGTCGATGGCCTGTCCGGGTGAAAAGACTGTCGGACCCATCTGATCGAAAAAGATGAACGGACCGATCATCCTGCGCCGGACGGAGGGCAGGGCGCGCCGGACCTCGAAGCCGCCGAGATCGTGGGCGCGTGGAACGATCACCGTTTCGACGGGTTCGCAATCGGGGTTGTCAGGGCAGATCGGGTCCTCTGCTTGCAACCGGCTCATGGGTCGTACTCCTCCGTTTTTGCCTGTTTCTTGGGTCGCTCGAACCGATCCGTCTCCGGCGCGAGAAAGTGCGATACCTTCGGGGCGTCGCCGCCGCGCTGGAAGCCGCGAAGCCGCTCCTGGATCCGCTTGTCGGCTTCGGTCACCCGACGATGGTGGCGAAGGTGCTCGAGCCAGGACGACTCGATGAAATGCTCGACGTGCCGCCCCGGCGGGTAACGCGAACAGAAACACCGGCAGCGTCGTCGCCGTTTGGACCAGCGCCACCATCAGCGGCGAGGGCGACAAGGTAGTCATCAGCCAGCCGGCGCCGACGTCGTTCATCCAGGTGCCGGTATTGGACACCACCGTCGCCGTCCACAGCACGACGAACGTGCCATGCCGGAACGGCGACCACGCCGAGCCCTGTCTCCCTCCGTCGGCGGCGAGGTTCGTCAATGCGCTCTCCGCGTCACGCCGAAATCGCGTTGATTTCCTTGTCGGAGAGGCCACCGGGGACGATGGTGACCGGGATCGGCAGCTTGCCGATCCGCTTCATCACGTACGAGACGAGCCGGCCTGGGCCCTCGCTGCCAGTGCCGGTCGAGGCGCCGAGCACCAGGACCGAGATGCCTTTCTCGTTCTCGATCAACTCCATCAGCTCCTCGGTGAGCTTTCCCTCACGGATGTAGATCACCGGCATCGCCCCGGAGATCCTTTGCACCACCGAGGAGACCACCTGGATCATCTCCTCGGCTTCCTCGCGGCGCTCTTCGGCCATCAGGTTGCCGACCGCCATCCAATGCTGGTACTCGGCCGGCTCGATCACGTAGAGCAGGGCGACGCGACCGCCGGTCCGTTTGGCCCGAATGCTGGCGAAGCGCAGCGCCTGGTGCAACTCGTCACTTTCGTCGACCACGCAGAGAAAGGTGCGGCTTTCCTCCTCGGCGGGCTCTTCGCCGGAGTCGTCCAGATTGTCTCTGTCCTCTTTGGGGATCACGGTTCAATCCTTGTGGAAAGCAACGCTCGCCGACCATCCTGCCACTACGGCAATCAGAATGGCAAGGACCCCGTATGCGAGCGAGTGGCGGTGGGCGAAATCGAAGACGCCGGCCTCGAAGCCAATCTTGCTGACGACCAGCGGTGTGATATTGGCGCCGATGACCTCGCCGTCGTGGACCAGAAACACCCGAACGATGTATGTCCCGACCGGCGCGTTCGCGGGGAAGTACATGTCCGTCCGGAAAAGCCTGTTGCCGAGAAAGCTGATCCGTTCGGGTTCGACGCTGTACAACTTCGCCTTCTGTTTGTTGCGGATCAGCGCCGCGCGAAAAGCATCGAACTCTTGCGGTTCCGCGTCCACCGGCGGCGTGACCCGCAAATTGCGAATGCCGATCTCCTCGCGCCTCGCCACCCTTTCGGGAAGGAACTCGTTCAGTGGCCCGCTGGCGGCGATGGCGTAGTAGCTGGGCACTCCTTCGAAAACCATCTCCGCGTCGTTCACCCAGATGCCGGCTTTTCGTGCCTTGCGCCGCACCACCTCGGTGTTCTCGGGACCGCGAACGACGACGACAACGTCGCCCATGCCTCCGGTCGTGCCGAACAGCAGAACCTTGGTGCCGGAGAACCCCGTGGTGATCGCCACCAAATGCTGGGAGAGATCGGCGACCAGATCCGCCCTGGCCGTCCCCGACGCCGCCACGACGAGGACGATCAGCAACGCCAGCAATCTCAGCAACGAGCGCGCCATCAGTGACTCACCACACCGCCCAGGGAGTAGACGTCGTCCGGGGTAACCACCAGGTCGAACGCCAGCTTGCCACAAACGATCAGGACCATCAGCGCCAGAAGACTCCGCAACTGATCGCCGTGCAACAAGGCGCCGGCACGGGCGCCGAACTGGGCACCGACAACACCGCCGAACAGCAGCAACAGCGCCAACACCACGTCCACGGTCTGATTGGTGATCGACTGCAGCAACGTGACATTGGCGGTAACGAAGATGACCTGGAACAAAGAGGTGCCCACCACCACCGCCGTCGGCATGCCGAGGAGATAGATCATCGCCGGGACCATGATAAAGCCGCCGCCGACGCCCATGATCGCGGCCAGCAATCCGACCACGAACCCGACCAATATCGGCAACAGCACGCTGATGTATAGCCTCGAGCGTCGAAATCGCATCTTCAGCGGGAGCCTGTCGAGCCATGACCGCTTGACCTTGTGGGGTGGGGCCGTCTTATGCCGGCGCATCATCGCCTGCAAGCTCTCGACCAGCATGAGCAGGCCGATGATACCGAGGAAAACGACGAAGGACAATTTGATCACCAGGTCGATCTGACCGAGGTCCCGGAGCACGGTGAACAGCCAGACACCGGCCGAGGACCCGGCAAACCCTCCGACCAGCAATACCACCCCCATCTTGAAATCGACATTGCCGCGCCGCCAATGGGCGAGAACGCCGGACACCGACGAGGCGACGATCTGATTGGCTTCGGTCGCGACCGCCACCGCCGGCGGGATGCCGATGAAGATCAGCAGCGGCGTCATCAGAAAGCCGCCGCCGACGCCGAACAGCCCCGACAGGAAACCGACCCCACCCCCCAAGCCGAGAATCAGAATGACATTGACCGACATCTCGGCAATGGGGAGGTAGATGTCCATGTCGTCCGGTGGCTCCGCGCCTACTCACACTTCGGGCGCCGCCCGACTTTGGCTGAAGGCTTGCGGAAAACGCCTCCCACCGCCGACCGAACCCCATTTTCCTTTCGGGAGAGTACCTTACAGCTCGGACATGTTCAAATGAGGAATGTCCCTGCCGCCGACGCGGGGCGCGTTCGTTTTCGGTCTTCGTGCGGGCCCGGGTTCAGCGAACAGGGCTGACGCTGTACAGGTCGGCGGGCATTCTCGCCAATCCGAATGCCAGGAACCCGGCAACCACCAGAACCATTACCGCGAGCAAGCCGCGTAACTGGTCGCCGCGCAACCGCGCGCCGGCGCGGACGCCGAACTGGGTTCCGACGACGCCGGCGACCAGCAGAATCATCGCCAGGACGACATCGACGGTGTGGGTGGAAACCGCTTGCAGAACCGTGATGTTGGCGGTGACGAAGATGATCTGAAACAGCGAGGTGCCGACAACGACGGCGGTCGGCATGCCGAGAACATAGATCATCGCCGGGATCATGATAAAGCCGCCGCCGGTTCCCATGATCGCCGCCAGCAGGCCGACGACGAACCCCACCGCCGCCGGCAAAAGGGCGCTGACATAGAGCCGGGAGCGGCGGAACCGCGTTTTCAGCGGGAGAGCATCCATCCAGCCGCGTTTCGCGTGCCGTTTGGGCGGACGGCTCCGCCGCCGCAGGATCGCGTTCGCGCTTTCCGCCAGCATCAGCATGCCGACAACGCCAAGCAAGACGACATAGCAAAGTCGGATCGCCAGATCGATGTGACCACTGCTGTGGAGGACGGTGAACAGCCACACGCCGACGGAGGAGCCGGCAAACCCCCCCACCGTCAGGATCAGCCCCATTTTGAAATCGACGTTGCCGCGCCGCCAATGGGCAAGCACGCCGGAAACCGACAGGGCGACGATCTGATTGGCCTGGGTTGCGACCGCGACCGGCGAGGGGATGCCAATGAAGATGAGCAACGGCGTCATCAGGAAACCGCCGCCGACACCGAACAGGCCCGACAGGAACCCGACCACGCCTCCCAAACCGAGGATGAGGATGACGTTGACCGACATTCCGGCGATGGGGAGGTATATGCTCATTTCGTCCGGCTACCGGGCGCCTGTTCAGATCCGGCCTGACAGCCGATGAAAGCCCGGCAAGCGAGCCGCGCCGGGGACTAGGCCTTTTCCCATTGACAGCTCAGCGCCAGGCTGCCGGCGGTATTGGCCACCGTCGCCAGACATGACTGGGCGCTGCCCTCGGGAAGGAATACGGCAAAGATCACCGCGTACTGGCTTCCTCCTCCGGGCGCGTCGATTCGCTCGGCGTTGAGGCGCACGATGTTGGCCCCGAACTGGACGAACACCTCGCTCAGCCGCGCGATCAACCCCGGACGATCGCCACCGGTCACGGTGATCTTGTGGGTGACGCGGCCGAGGGGGCCGTGGACCGGAGGGAGCGCGAAACGAGTCACCGAGATATCCGCGGCCTCCAACTCCGGGAGAGCACGCAATTCGGCGTCCGCCGCTTCCAGTTCCATGTCTTCGGGGAGTTCCACCACCGAGGTGAATTCCGCGCCGCCGCCGAGCACGGCGAAGGTCGTGTCGCCCAGATTCGCTCCCAACTCGAAAAGACGACCGCTAACGGCGGAGACCAGTCCGACACGATCCGGGCAAGTGATCGAGATCAATGCAACAATGGTCATGGCTCAGTTTTTACCCAAGGGCATGTTCGGAACCACAACTTAGCACGGTCGTCGGCCGCGGCACTGCCTAAATCCGCCCCGGCGGTTCTTTGTCCCGTCGCCAACCCGACACCAACCAGCTTTCATGTGCACGCCGGATCACCCGCTCGGTCTCGGACCACAACCGGTATCGGGGCAACGCCTCGAGGTCGACCCACGCCACCTCGGCCGCGTCGGTGCCCGCTAGCGCCTCGCCGCGCAGCCAACCGGCAACGACGTCGATCAGCGTGTAGTGATAGCGGACCGCGCCATCGTCGCCGTCCCGTTCGATCAGGTCGACCACATCGGTCAGATCCAACACCCGGATTTCCACCCCGGTTTCCTCCATCACCTCGCGGCGAGCGGCCTCGAACACCGTCTCGCCCAGCTTCTGGAGACCGCCCGGCAGACTCCACTGGCCCTGGCGGGGAGGCTTGCCCCTGCGGATCAGCAACACCTTGTCGTCGCGCCAGACAATGACGCCGACGCCGATCAACGGTTGTTTCGGATACTCTCGGGTCAACGGCTCGACTCCACGGGGATCGCTTTCGCGGCGACCATGGAAAAGTTTAGGTGATGGTGGGTGGCCTCGGCTACCCTGTCGGAACGGCACGGGACCCAAAAGCCGGCCGAAAGCCAAGATGAAATCGGGGAGGGCGCTGCATGTTCGAGGGATTTACCACGGCCGATATCGACGCCGGTGGAACGACCATCCACACCGTTTATGGCGGCTCCGGACCCCCATTGCTGTTGTTGCACGGCTATCCCCAGACCCACGTAATCTGGCACAAGATCGCCCCCAGGCTTGCCGAGCGGTTCACCGTCGTCGCCACCGATCTCAGGGGCTACGGCGACAGCGGCAAGCCGCCCTCCGACCCCGACCACTCGGCGTATTCGAAACGAACCACCGCCCGCGACCAGGTGGAGGTGATGGCGGCGCTCGGCTTCGAGACGTTCTTGGTCGCCGGTCATGATCGCGGCGGTCGGGTCGCCCATCGGATGGCGCTCGACCATCCGCAAAGGGTGACCAAACTGGCCGTTCTCGATATCGTGCCCACCCACAAGATCTTTTCGACCGTCACCAAGGAGATCGCCACCGGCTACTACCACTGGTTCTTCCTCATCCAGGGCGGGGGATTGCCGGAAACCTTGATCGGTCACGACCCGGAGTACTACCTGAGGACGAAGGTCAAGCAATGGGGCGGCGGCATGGAGGCTTTCACCGAAGAGGCCTTGAACGAATACGTGCGCTGCTTCAGCGATCCGGCCTGTATCCACGCGTCTTGCGAGGACTACCGCGCCGCCGCCAGCATCGATCTGAAACACGACGAGGCGGACATGGACCACAAGGTCCGGTGCCCGTTGCTGGCGCTGTGGGGCGAGAAGGGCCTGATGGAGCGGCACTACGACGTGCTCGCCACCTGGCGCGAGCGGGCGGCCGACGTGCGCGGCCGCAAGCTGCGATGCGGCCACTATCTTCCCGAAGAGGCGCCGGAGGACACGCTGGCGGAGCTGATCGGTTTCTTCACCGAGTGAGGCTCTTGCATTTGGCGAGCCGCTGATCAATTCTATACTTATGAACGACGAAATGAGCGAACAACAACCTTCGGATGAAACCGAATCCTCGTCGGGGAAATCCTCCGAGCGCCACATGGGTTTCGCCGCCCGGATTCGCGCCTATTTCTTCGCCGGGGTTCTGATCACGGCGCCGATCTCGATCACGTTCTATCTGGCGTGGCTGTTCGTGACCTTCGTCGACTCCAAGGTCACCCCGCTGATCCCGGCCAAGTACAACCCGACGGAATATCTGCCTTTCGGCCTGCCCGGGTTGGGACTGGTCATCGTCCTGGTCGCGCTGACCCTGATCGGGGCGTTGACCGCCGGCTTCTTCGGGCGAATGATCATGCGGTTTTACGAGGGCGTTCTCGCCCAGATGCCGGTCGTCCGCAGCGTCTACGGCGCCCTCAAGCAGATCATCGAAACGGTCCTTGCCCAGCAATCGACGGCGTTCAGACAGGCGGTTCTCATCGAATATCCCCGCCGCGGCCTTTGGGCGATCGCGTTCATCACCGGACGCACCAAGGGCGAGGTCGACAAGCTGACCGAGGCGGACACCGTCAACGTGTTTCTGCCGACGACGCCCAATCCGACCTCGGGATTCCTGTTGTTCGTGCCCAAGGAGGACGTGGTGCCACTGGCGATGCCGGTGGAGGAGGCGATCAAGATGGTGATCTCGGCCGGCATCGTCACTCCGCCGGACCGCAGCGCCGTAGCGGGAGAACCGGAGACGAAGTTGCTAACGACCGAAAACGGGATCGCTAAGAACGACCGCGGCGACGGGGTCGAAACGAACGCCAAAGCCGACGCCCCAAGAACCAACGCCTGATCGTTGCGGGCATCGGCGAGGAGATCTCCGTGATGTGCGAGTTCGGCGTTGCGGAACGTCGGCTGTCCGCTTAGTCCGTCCGGAGTAGCCGGCCTCGTAGCAGCAGACAACCCTCACCGGGCGTTCCAGACGCCGCTCGGCTTGTTCCCGAACGCGACCGATACGATCCAGAAGCCCTGCGCTGTCGCCACCATCCACCGAATACCGGCTCACCTTGTCGGCATGGGGCGTGTGAATGCCGACCAGCCAGCGGCTCTTGCTCAGTTCCAGCGCCACGTAAATCGTGGCAATCTCGGTGTCGGCGGACGTCGCCTCATAGGATCTTTTTCTGCGCTTTTCACGCTCTGGCTGTCGATGATGGAGGCCGTGGGGCTGGCTTCGCGCTCCGCTTTCTCGCGACACTCGACATAGAGTGCGTGATGGATGCGATCCAATGTGCCGTCCCAGTTCCACAGGCTGAGGCGCGGTTAACCGATCCGGTGGGCATCCCGAAGTCGCTTGCCGACGGGTTCCTGCGCGGCACCCGGCTCGCTACGACCGCGAAGCGGGCGACCCATCGGCAGAGATGTTCACGCCGCCCGCGGCGCCATCTCCTCTTCGATGCGGGTTTGGGCGGCCTCTTCGGCCACGTCGAGATCGTAGCGGGCCTAGAGGTCCGGACGGACTCTCAGGGCAGTGTCGGCGGAGATCGCCCAGCGGCCGAGGACGATGTCGTTGACCCGCGACCCGGTCACTTTGATCGCCCTGGCCAGGGCCTAAACGCCGGTCGCTAGCGGGAGAAATAGACGAGCAGCGCCAGCAGCACGATCGCCACCCCTTGCGAGATCACCCGCAACCGCATGAGCAGGTTGCTCTTCTCGTGCACTTTCGGGTCGGTGTGGGCCATCGAGACAAGCCCGCTGACCAGGAACACGACGACGCAGATGATGGTGAGCAAAAGCAGAACTTCGAGAATACCCATGGCTCCCCCCGCAACAGGCGTCGGTCCGATGGAAAGAAAAACGAGGATTGCACCGGCCACCTTGTTTGTCACCCCTGAATTGAAAACGCGCCGGCGATCGACCGCCGCCGCCCGCGCTCCGCTCCGTCGCGCCGCAGCCCGGTCAACCCCGACCACGACGGACGAAGCTGCGGACGGGGATAGGTAGTCCGCCGGAAAAGCGGATCGCAAAACCGATGCGACGGGCCCGGAGGTCGACCCGGATTTCCGGGGTGGTTCCGAAATAGCGGGCGAGGCGGAGGGCGATCTCAGAAGGGCACGTCTCCGTCGGGTCTCCCCGGCTGGGGGAGCGCTCTCAGGCGGCGGGGACGACGTCGGTTCGGGAGAAGTCGTCGCCTTTGAACAGCAACGGCTCGCCGGCGGCCTTGGACAGCGCGTAGGCGAAACAGTCGCCGTAGTCGAGCGCCGCGGGGTGATTGCCTCGCCCGTAGCGGCCGTAGGCCTCGCGGGCCAGTTCGGCCTGATCGAACGTCACCGGTTCGATCTTGACGCCAGCTTCGTTGAGAAACAGCTTCAGATCGCGAATGCCTTCGTAACCGAGCCGATGCTCGATGATGATCGCCGCTTCGAGATAGGACGCGGCGGACATCAGCCGGATCGAGTCCGCTTCGAGGCGGGCGAGAAGGTGCCCGGTTTCCGGTTCTTGCTGCAGGATGGCGACGACGGCCGAACTGTCGATCACCATTGGCCGGGCAGCCCGCGCTCGTCGTAGCCGAGGGTCTCGTCTTCGCCGCGCCGGCGGATGACCGGCAGCATCGCGCAATGGCGGGCGATTTGGCGCAACCGCTCGCCGAGCGGTCGTTCGCCGCGGCCCGCCAGTTGACGCTTGAGACGTTCCTGTACGGCGACGCGAACCGCTTCGGTCATGGTCTCCCCGGTGAGAGCCGCAAGCCGTCTTACGAGCTCATGGGTTCGCTGGTCCTTGATGTTGAGGGACATGTGTCTACCATCAATGAAAATTTCTACCTATCTACCATACTTAGGGTCTATCGACAGTAAGGATATCGCCTTGGTTGCTCTAGGCTGCACGGTCACGACCAGTGCCCAGAGCGCCACGGTAAGGAAAGAGACCACAGGAGTTATGCTCAGTATCAGTTTCAAACAAAAATTCGGGAGACATCAATGACCTCGCAGGGAATTCGGACCACCGACGGACGGGGACGGCTTTATGACAGCGTCATGGAGACGATCGGCAATACGCCGTGTATCCGTATCAACACGCTGGCGCCCGACCATGTGCGGCTTTACGTGAAGGCGGAGTTCTTCAATCCGGCGGCGTCCGCCAAATGTGCTGCGTGACCTACTACCACATCTACTACACCTACCTCCACCTCATCTTCTACTACCTACCCCACCTGCTCGAGACCGACACCATCTCTATCTACGCCTACCAGTTGCCTCTCTCCTACCTCGCTACCCCTCTGACCGCCTCAGACGTCTAAACCCACCTAATCAGCGTGCCACCGAGGCTGTCTAACTACACACCAAGCTCGCTTTCCGCTAAACTACGAACTGGCGACCCAGCTGTGATACCAAAGCTCACCGACAATCACTTCGCAGCACTTATAGCTGCCACCGTCACCTATCGCCACGTTCAGCCGCTAATCATACCCTTGCAACACCTAACAGTTCCCTTACCGCGCTCACCGAGTGATCTAACATCCCTCTTTCGTCACGTTGAGTTAATCTCTACGATCCGCTCTACGCCGCCGCGCCGATGATCACCGCACTCCGACGTACAGTCCCTCTACCCCATACTCGCCGAGAGTTGGGCGCGCACTGCAGAAGACGTTTCTAGTCCTTCAGGTACACCTCCGCCATAGCGATCGCCGCCGCCGCCGCGCGTAGAAGGCGATCCTGTCTTCAGCAAGGCGACTATCTCGCCGCCGCCGTTGCGTGCGCTTGACTATCTCCTCTATGCGTCTTTCGTCGTCCAACCCATGTCTATCAGGTCCGCAGCGGGATGCCGCACCGTCTAATAGCGGACTAGCGGCACCATCGTGTCGCCGTGGCCGCCGAGCACTAAAGCACTGACGTCGTTCACCGAGACGTCTAATTCGCGCGAGAAAAGTCCGAAACCGCGCGGAGTTAGACGCCGCCATGCCGACCACTTTCGCCGCGGCAGGCCGAGACCTGCTGCGACACCACCATCGCGTCCAGGGGGTTGTGACACGATACTAAAGCGCCAGCAGTGTGTGCGACGCCTCGCCACGCACCATCACCTTCGCGTTGTGCCTATCAGTCGTCACCGCTCATGCCGCGCTTGCGTGGCACGCCGCAGTGACTATACCACGTCGCACCGCGATATCCGCGTAGTCTGAAGTGCCTTTCGCGGCACCGAAACGCCTTCCACCGCGTCTATTGCAGAATGTCTAGCGCCTTGCCTTGCGGGATGCCGTCTACATGTCTAACATAACACATCTCCCAGCGATTTCAGCTGATCAATGCGCTAGTGTACCGCCCATGTTGCCGCGCCATCAACGCTATTTTCGCGCGTGCCATTTCCAGGTTTCCTCTATGCAGAATCTCTACACAACCGTACTGCGCGCCGCGTGCCCGGGGCGTTTGCCGCCACCCCCCGCACGCTATCTCCGTCTCGCCCTGCTTTCCGCTACCACCTCAACCTCCCACCACGTCCTCGTGGCCAGTTCCCAGCGCTCCGGGCGAGCGCCACAGCCGCGAGCGCAGCAGTTCGCGCTCGAAGATGAACTCCTTCGGCAGCCGGTCGAAGAACTTGTCGAACTGCTCCTCGTGGGCGTGCGCCTCCGCGGCTGCCGGCCTCGCGGCCGACCGCCATCAGCTCGTAGAACGTGTCCGCCGGGAAGTCGAGACCCTCCCAGTCGATGTCCTCGTGGCGCGGCATCCAGCCGAGCGGGCTTTCGACGGCGTAGCCGCGGCCGTGGACGCGGTCGACGATCCACTTCAGCACGCGCATGTTCTCGCCGAAGCCCGGCCACAGGAACTTGCCGTCGTCGTCCTTGCGGAACCAGTTGACGCGGAAGATGCGCGGCGGATTGGGCACGTGGCGGCCGATGTTCGAGCCAGTGCGCTGAAGTAGTCGGCCATGTTGTAGCCGCAGAACGGCAGCATGGCCATCGGGATCGCGGCGCATCGCGGCCTGGCCGATCGGCCGCGGCGGTGGCCTCCGAGCCCATCGTGGCGGCCGAGGTAGACGCCGTGGCTCCAGTTGAAGGCCTGGAACACCAGCGGCATGTCGTGGCTCAGCCGGCCGCCGAAGATGAAGGCGCTGATCGGCACGCCGTCCGGGTTCTCCCAGTCCGGGTCGATCGTCGGGCACTGGCCGGCGGGCGCGGTGAAGCGGGCGTTCGGGATGCGCGGCGGGGCGTCCGCAGTCCGGGCGTCCAGTCGTTGCCCTTCCAGTCGATCAGGTGGGCCGGCGGCTCGTCGGTCATGCCTTCCCACCAGACGTCGCCGTCGTCGGTGAGCGCGACGTTGGTGAAGATGCTGTTCTCGGCTCGATCGACGCCATGGCGTTCGGGTTGGTCTCCATCGTTGGTGCCGGGGGCCACGCCGAAGAAGCCGGCTTCCGGGTTGATCGCGTAGCAGCTTGCCGTCGGCGCGCCGTCTTGATCCAGGCGATGTCGTCGCCGACCGTGCGTGACCTTCCAGCCCTCGAAGCCCTTCGGCGGGATCAGCATGGCGAAGTTGGTCTTGCCGCAGGCGCTGGGGAAGGCGGCGGCGACGATAGGTCTTCTCGCCGTCCGGCGATTCGACGCCCAGGATCAGCATGTGCTCGGCCAGCCAGCCCTCGTCGCGGGCCATGACCGAGGCGATGCGCAGCGCCAAGCACTTCTTGCCGAGCAGCGCGTTGCCGCCGTAGCCGCGAGCCGTAGGACCAGATCTCGCAGGTCTCCGGGAAGTGGACGATGTACTTGCGGTTGATGTCGGCTTCGCACGGCCAGGGCACGTCCTTCTGGCCGGGCTCGAGCGGCGCGCCGACCGAGTGCAGGCAGGGGATGAAGTCGCCGTCGTCGCCGAGCACGTCGAGCACGGCTGGCCCATGCGGGTCATGATGCGCATGTTGACGACGACGTAGGGCGCTGTCGGTGATCTCCACGCCGATCTTGGCGATCGGCGAGCCGAGCGGGCCCATGCTGAACGGGATGACGTACATCGTGCGGCCGCGCATGCAGCCGTCGAACAGGCCGTTGAAGGTCGCCCGCATCTCCGCCGGGGCTGCCCAGTTGTTGGTCGGGCCGGCGTCGTCCTGGTTGACCGAGCAGATGAAGGTGCGGTCCTCGACGCGGCCGACGTCGGACGGATGCGAGCGGGCGAGGTAGGAGTTCGGCCGTTTCTCCGGGTTGAGGCGGATGAAGGTTCCGGCATCGACCATCATTTGGCACAGCCGGTCGTATTCCTCCTCGCGAACCGTCGCCCAGACGACCTGGTCAGGCTTGCACAGGGCCGCCATCTCGTCGACCCAGGTGCGTAGCTTGCTGTTTGTCGTTGGCGCGCTCAGGCCACCATCCATTGAATTCTCCTTTCTTCGTCGCGTGCCCGTTGCCCCGAAACCACTGTCGCTGTGGACTAAAGCGCTGAACTGATGCGGGAGCTAGGAATAACCCTCAACAATGACAACTGCCGACATCCACAAACATTTCGGCAGCGTATAAATTATACTGCGCCAATGCAACTATTTTTTTATTATAAAGATGTTATTTAGTTATAAAAACCAATCATATATTATCGTATGGATGATCAGTTATTTGATTTAATTATTTCGAAGACTGCAGTGTTGAGTGGCAAAAACGCAAGCAAAGCAATAGTAAGCTTGCCTACATTATGCTTGCTTCATGATCCAGGGACGGACTACAGCTGCCGCCGAAAACTCTGTCGGCGCTGGTGCTGCGGGCCTGAACTGTGGAGAATGGCGGAATGATTATCGATGAAGAGGACAAGGGCGTCTCGTTCCTTCTGACCGATACCGCCCGGCTGCTCCGCAGGCTGATCGATCGCAGGCTACAGCCCTTCAGACTGACCCGTGCGCAATGGGCTATTCTTGCCATGCTCGACAGTCGCGACGCGCTGTCCCAATCGGAACTGGCGGACGAACTTGAAATCGAGAGATCCACCGTCGGCCGATTGATCGATCACGTCGAGGCGAACGGCTGGATCGAGCGACGTCCAATGCCGTCTGATCGGCGGCTGTGGCGCGTACACCTGACCGATCGAGCAAGCCGGTGATAGGAGAGATAATGGAGGTCGTCCTTGCCACCCGTGCCGAGATGCTACGCGTCTCACTGTTGAACAGCAGCGGCAGCTCGGCGACACCCTAGGCTTCGTCAAAGCCAATCTCATCACCGCACTGGACGCCCCGCCGCCCAAGACATCAACGCTGCGCCCATACAACCCGCTCGCCCTCGAGGACACCTGAAGCCGGCTTGGCTCTCGAGACAGCGACCCTGACCGTGGTGATCCGGAGACAAACTGTGTTGTTTGCACTTCCGCACCTTTGTGCAAATCTAAGTCTCAATCAAAAATTCGGGAGACATCAATGACCTCGCAGGGAATTCGGACCACCGACGGACGGGGACGGCTTTATGACAGCGTCATGGAGACGATCGGCAATACGCCGTGTATCCGTATCAACACGCTGGCGCCCGACCATGTGCGGCTTTACGTGAAGGCGGAGTTCTTCAATCCGGCGGCGTCGGTCAAGGATCGCCTGGCGGTGAGCATCATCGAAGAGGCCGAGCGGAGCGGCGCTCTCAGGCCCGGACAAACGGTGGTCGAGGCGACCAGCGGCAACACCGGCATCGGGTTGGCGATGGTGTGCGCCGCCAAGGGCTATCCGCTGGTGGTGACGATGGCCGACAGCTTCTCGATCGAGCGTCGCAAGCTGATGCGGTTTCTCGGCGCCAAGGTGGTGCTGACGCCACGGGCGCAAAAGGGCTATGGCATGTACCGCAAGGCGGTGGAGCTGGCCGAGGCCAACGGCTGGTTTCTGGCGCGCCAGTTCGAGACCGACGCCAATGCGCGGATCCACGAGAACACCACGGCCCGGGAGATCCTCGCCGATTTCGAGGGCGAGCGGCTGGACTACTACGTCACCGGTTACGGGACCGGCGGCACCGTCACCGGCGTCGGCCGGGTGCTGCGCAAGGCCCGTCCCGAAACCAGGATCATCCTCAGCGAGCCGGCCAACGCGCAAATCGTCGGCAGCGGGCGGGCCCAGGGACGCGACGCCGACGGGTCTCCGAACGAGAGCCACCCGGCGTTCGAGCCCCATCCGATCCAAGGCTGGACACCGGATTTCATCCCGCTGGTGCTGCAGGAGGCGATCGACAATCAATTACTACGACGAACTGATCCCCGTATCCGGACCGGTCGGCATCGAGTGGTCGAAAAAACTGGCGCAGAGCGAGGGCATCTTTACCGGCATATCCGGGGGTTCGACGTTTGCCATTGCCATGGAGATCGCCGAACGGGCCGATCCCGGATCGGTCATCCTCTGCATGCTTCCCGACACCGGTGAACGATACCTCTCCTCGCCGCTGTTCGAGACGATCGAAGAGGACATGACCGAAGAGGAGGTCGCGCTGTCGCTGTCGACGCCCGGATACCACATGCCTTCGGGCGCTTAGATCGCGGGGGCGCAACGGGCCCGGAGGTCGATCCGGAACCGCGGCGTGGTCCCGAAGCGCAGGGTTTTCCGTTTGGCATCAATAGCGAAGCCTGCCGGGTCGGTAATCTGTCGTTAACGGGATTGGAAGTAGCATCCCCCAAATTGCCAACGAACCGGAACGGGTAGGGCACGGCTTTGCGGACCCTTATCAGACTGCTCGGGGACACGCGGGGACTGTCGACCATCGAATACGGGTTGATCGTCATGTTGATCGCGGCCGGTCTGATTGTCGTGATCGGGCTGCTCGGCGATCATCTGAACGGGACGTACCAAGACCTCAATCAGCAACTGCGGTCCCACCTCTGACCCGGTCAAGGACACCGCAGCAAATCCGCCACCAATCTTCCGCCGGCAAAGCGGACACCGGCTATTCCAGATCGAACGCGTCGACGCCGAGAACGGGGGCGCCCCGCAGCGTCAGGATGGTGCCATCGCCGAAGTCGAGGACGGTGTCGGCGCCGATGGTGGCGGTGAACACGCCGCCGCCTTCGCCGGTCTCGATCCGTCCGTCGCCGTCGTCGTCGAGCGCGGCGAAGCCGGCGATGGCGAAGGCGATGAGGTCGAGGGTGTCGGCGCCGTTCCCGAAGTCGGTGATGGTGTCGCGGCCGCATCCGGGAGCGAAAACGAAGCGGTCGTCGCCACCGCCGCCGTTGATGCCGTCGTCGCCGGCACCGCCGTCGAGGGTGTCGTTGCCGCCGGGGGCACCGCTCTTGCCCCGGTAATCGCCCCAGATGTCGTCGTCGCCGGCACCGCCACGGATCACGTCGCCGCCGGCGCGGCCCTCGATCAGATCATCGCCGCCGAGGCCGTCGATGACGTCGCCGCCGGCGGTGCCGAAGAGGTTGTCGGCGCCGGCGGTGCCGGTGATGGTCGCCGGCGGGTCGTCGTTGTCGGGTGGATCGACCTGGACGGAGATCAATGCGCTCGCCTGCGCGCCAATCGGATCGCGGACCGTGTAGGTCAGGGTGTCGACGCCGGTGAAGCCGGCATCGGGGGTATAGGTGACGGTGCCGTCGCCGTTGATCTGGGTGCTGCCGCCGTCGGCGCCGGCCACCGAGACCAGTTGCAGCGGGTCGCCGTCGGGATCGTTGTCGTTGGCGAGGGGAGAGAAGGTCACCGACTGGTCCTGGTCGGTGGTGGCGCTGTCGTCGACGGCGATCGGCGCGTCGTTGACCGGGGTCACCGTCACCGTCACCGTCGCAGTGTCGCTGCCGCCCTGGCCGTCGATGACCGTGTAGGTGAAGCTGTCGTTGCCGTTGAAGTCGGCGTCGGGGGCATAGGTGACGCTGCCGCTGCCGACGGTTACCTGTCCGGAGGCGCCCTGGGTCACCGCCGAAATCGACAGCGCATCCCCGTCGGGGTCGCCGTCGTTGGCGAGCACGGCGATGGTGACCGATTGATCTTCCGCGGTGGTGGCGGTGTCGTCGACGGCGTCGGGATCGCCGTTGGCGGGCGGCGGAGGAGGGGGAGAGGGAGAGGGAGAGGGAGAGGGAGAGGGAGAGGGAGAGGGGACGCCCGGGCCGCCGGAGAGAAGCTCCGCCAAGCTCACGGTCGTGTCCTGGAACACGAACCACTCGACGCCGCTGACCGTGTCGGTGCCGTCTCCCGCCCCGTCGGGTCCGATGTCGAGGAGAGTAACGCCCTCGCCGCCGTCGGTGCCGTCGTCCTGGGGTCCGCCGCCGGTGTAGCGCAGGGTGACAACGCCGGGCCCGCTCGCCGTTACCGCGTAGGATGCGAAGGTGCCGGAGAACAATGCCCAGTCGTCGCCGGCGCCGCCGTCGAGCACGTCGTCACCGGCGCCGCCGATCAGGGTGTCGCCGCCGTCGCCGCCCTCGAGGTGGTTGTCGGCGCCGTTGCCGGTGATCCGGTCATCGCCGGCGCCGCCCTTGGCGTTCTCGATGACCACGCCGAAAGCGATGGCGACGTTGTCGACGGCTGCGCCCCAGTATATCCGCGGGCCGATCGAACTGAAGCTGCCGGCGATCAGGCTGATCTCGGCGTCGAGGGTCTGGTTGCTGGCGTCGAAGGTATCCGTACCGCCGCCGTCCCAGAGGGTCATCACCGTCTCGCCGTTGGCGGCGAAGCCGTAGGTGGTGTCGCCGGCGCGGGTGTCGGCGTTGGCGCCGTACAGGTACTGGATGGCCTGGATATCGAAGAGCATCGGCGTCAATGGGTAGCCGTCGACGCCGGGATGGTGGGCGTAGGCCATCACCGTGTACTGGTGGGTGTTCTCGACACCGGTGAGCACGCCGATGCCGGAGCCGTCGAACGGATGGGCGAGACCGAAAGCGTGGCCGATCTCGTGCAGATAGACTTGGAAGCCGACGCCGCCCGGCACCGGGTTGTCCAGGTAGGAAACCTCCGGGTTGAGCCAGATATCGCCCCCGATCGGGTAGGGGACCGGGTAGTAGGCGTAGCCGAGAACGTTGGCGCCGAGGTCGGCGACATTGCCGGTGAAGGCGACGCGGATATCGCCGACGGTGCGGGCGTTGTCGGGCACCTCCTGGCCGCCGATGTTGGCGACATCGGCCCAGGCTTTCATTGCCTCGCGGAAGTACTGTTTCTGGGCGGAGTTGAGGCCACGGGCGTCGTTGTCCCAGGGCTCGCCGTTGCCGCTCGTCGGTCCGTATCCGCCCGAAGCGCTGGTCGAGAACACGCTATTGTCGCCGGGAAAGCTGTATTCCACTTCGGCAGCGGTGCCGAGCGGGCCGCCCCATTTGCGGCCGAGCAGCAGCGGATCGATGTCGTCGTCCCCCGAGACGGGGATGCCGGATACGGGACCGGCGGTGGTCGGCGTGACCATGGCAATGCGTCCTGATCTCCAAGGGGAGTCCCGTTCAGGAGTCGCGCCCCATTCAACAGGATCCCGTCATGCCGGTCGGTGAGGACGGGCGGATCCGTGCTTCACCGAGCACCTCAAACCCAAATGGGTTAGTCCGGCAATGTGGCGAACTGATGTCGGAAATCGGGCCGGCGGTCGATCGCAAAGCGAGCGCCGGCGATGATCTACGTGTCCCGAGACTCGTTGCGTGGCGACAGCGCTTCCAGCAGCGTGTCCCGGTCGCGCAGCGCGGCGGCGGCCAGCGCCCTTTCGTGCTTCACCTCCCGGCGGAGGCGAACCACCTCATGCTGGTTCTCTTCCAGATCCTGGTTGATCCGCCACAGGGTGGCACTGAGCCGTTCAAGCTCGGCCACGTCGTATTCGGCGACGACGAGGAGGTCGTCGTCGTGGGTGTAGATGGTTCCCTTGAGCGAGACCACCGGTCCGTCGCCGCGGCCGAGATTGAGGATTCCCCGATAGACGACCCGGTCGCGCCGCTTGGTGTGGCGGGCGGCGAACTGGTAGAACCGCGGGTTGACGAACAGGTCGCGGACATCCGCCGTCGTTTCGCCCGGGTCACGGTTGGCCGTCAGGTTGAAGAAGCCGCGGTTGGCATCCCTGAGCGTACCGTCGCGGCCGATCACCGCCACGGCGACCGCCGCCAAGTCCCGAATGGACGCGGGGATCGGTTGTTCCAAGGACTCCTCCACGACCTCGATATCGTTCCAGGTGTTCATCGGGCGCTCTCAGTTCCTCTCCGATCATCGCGCTCTGCGGGGAGCGCCGTCACTCAGGATACCGCCGCAACGGCGTTGCCGGCGTCGGTACCCCACACGTCGGCGCCTGTCCAGCGCCAAATCCCGTCGATCTGGTTGATCGGAATCCCGCCGACGATGATCCTGGGATTCTCCGCGCCAAAGCGGTCGCGGATCGAACCGACCGCCCGCTTGAGTTCCGAAAGATGCTGGACCAGCGACGCCGAGAGCCCGACCAGCTCGGGCCGCCACGTGCCGATCTGAGCCAGCAAATCTTCGGTGGGGGTGTTCGCTCCCAGGTATTGCACCGACCAGCCGGCCAGTTCGAAAGCGTCGCTGACCATCCGCAGGCCCAAGGCATGTTCGTTGTCCGCGACCGCGGCGAACAGCGCCCGTCGGCCGGAAGACGGTGCGAACGCCGCGCTCGGGCAGAGCTGGGCAAGGACGTTCTGAGCGATCGCCGTCGCCAGGTGTTCCTGGGCGACGGTGATCTCGTTGTTCTGCCACAGAAGACCGATCTTGTAGAGGGCCGGCTGGAACAGGCGGGTGGCGATGCTCACGTAGTCCCCGCGCTCGGCGAAAGCCCGCAAGGCGAGGGATCGGGCGGTGGCGATGTCGCCGCAAAGCAGGCTTTGGGTCAGGGCGTCGACCTCCGGCAGGCTTTCGGGAAGATGGGCGTGGTACAGCGGCTGCGTCCGTTCGCTCTCCTCCGCGAGCGCGTCCAGCCCGGCGTCCAGCATGCTTGCGACCGGGGACAGCATGGCGGGCTCCAGCCGGTTCTCGAAGAACGCGCGGAGCAGGGTCAGGGATTCACCGAGGGTCTGCCACGGGGCGCCGCGGCTTTTCTGCACCGCGGACAACCAGCGGACATAATCCTTGAAATAGCCGTCCATGGGGGTGGCGGCGGCGGCGGCGAGGAACGACACCTGCTCGCGCACGTCCCGGCGGGTGGGGAGACGGCCGAGCGTGCCGGAAATCGAGGGCCGATCGGCGTAGCGGGAGATGATCTCGCCGCTGACCCACTCGACCGCGTCGTCGGCGAGGGCCTCGACGCTCGCGCGGCAGTCATCCAAAGCTTCGCTACGGGATGGGTTCATGGCGCTTTTTTTTGTCTGCGCAACCTAGTCGGCAAACATGACCGTTTAAGTTTCAACTCGTGAACAAACCTTACATAGGTCACGTGGAGGCATCCTGCCAGACCCCTCGGCCCAGAGGTTTGATGGCGAGCCAACGGCGAGTGTCGTCCTTCGTGAAAAGCGGCCGGCTGAATTTCTTGTGAAACAGGGAAGCGAAACGGCGTCCTTTGACATTCGGCCGTCAGGGAATTCTAGATCTCTTGAGCCGCTGGGGTTCTCAGGTGGCGGTACATGCAGGTCGACACGGGTCCGCCGTCGTATTCGTACAGCTGTTCGCACGGCGGCGGCTCGTGGGTCGCCAGCACATACCAGGAGGCGATGGCAAAGACGCCGAATACGGCCATGACGCGGTTGGCCGGCGGCCTGAGCGCCCGCAGCCAGTGGCCCAGAATCCGGGCAAGGACGCCGCCCAGAAAGACCATCAGGCTCGATATGAAAACGGTCGATGCCAAGGTCGCTGTCATGAACTTCCGTTCCTCTTGTCCTTTCCGTCGGAGGGGCCGAGTTCGCAATCAAGAATACGAAAAATCCGGAGTTAATCTCGCTGTGTTCGAACCAATTTTTACGCAAAACCGCCCAAATTGCTGTGATGGCCGTCACAGCCGTCATTGGTGATGTACTGCCACCAAGTTGGCTAAACGCTCTCGGCGTGGTGGCAGGCGACCATGCGGCCGTGGAGGGGTCTCGGCTCCGGGCGTTCGGCGGTGCAGAGGTCGGTGGCGAACGGGCAGCGCTTGTGGAACGCGCAGCCCGGCGGCGGATCGAGCGGGGAGGGCAGTTCGCCCTTGACCACCAGTCGCTCCTTGCGGTCCGCGGGGTGGCAGCGGGCAGGGCGAGGGTGTTGCCGCCTGTTCGAAGTGGCCTGGTTCTTGATGGCGATTGTGTTTTGGTGGATGTGCGCTGAAGAATTGGTGGATGTGCGCTGAAGAAAAAGAGGAAATTATCAAGTTGGCGGTCTAGCGCACAACGAACCCCCGGGAACGATCGAGCAATTCGGAGACGCTGATTCGTCAATCTATCAAGTTCAGATTGCCGCCCGTATCGCTTGCGCTTTCGGCAAGACACTCCCCGACATATAGGAGTTTCTTCATGATGCCTTCCAGCGCTTTCTCAAGCTCCTTGTCTTCTGGATGTTTCCTGGCCAACTCAGCCAGCGTAGGAATAATCTCAAAAATATCTCGCGACGCCTGCAACTGATCGTATATATTGCGTTGGATGACACTCGCCTGTACCGTTTGGATGGCGCTCGTCTGAGTGGTTTTAGCCATAGTTCCCTCTAACATAGTACACGCTGCCCCCATATTTACCCCAGATAGTTATTTCTTCGCTTCGATCGAACGATTCTCGATCGGTCACGGACACCCAATTCAAACTCAAGGCGCTACTCCTGTGGCGTCCCAACGCCAATTCACTTATGTTCCCCTTAACAAACCACGCCCGTCAGGTGCTCTGCAAACGAACCCTAGCCGGCGCTCCTCCATCACAATGGGCGCTACTCCAAGGACAATTCCGCACTTTCTTGCTAAAGCAGCTTTCGCGGCCAGCTGAATCTAGCGTAGCACAAATCTCTGAGCAATCAAAACGGGAAGTATCGTGCGTTTTCAATGAATTCCTCATTTTGTTCTCGCCAAGACCCTTTGTAAATGGAGGTGCGTCGAAATATATTGTGAGGTGGTCTAACCTATTTCGACGGTTCGGCGGCCCAGTTGGGGTGTATTCCGGTTGCTGATCATGCCGCCAAAAACCTGTCTATGACATCCCCACAGGCTCTTCGGCACCGTAGTCCATGGCCGATGTCTGGCTGCCAAGGGCGAAATGGGCCCGCTCGGTATTGTAGAAATCGGGCCACCCGCCGATGTCCCGTTGGGCCACGAAGCCGTCGTTCAGCCCGTGCAGGTAGATCGCCTCGTCCTTGAGAGACCGCCAGAGCCATTCGACAAAGATATCGTCCACGCTCCGGCTCCGATTGCCCGTGGAGTTGCCAACCCCGCATTACGGAGCGCGGCGGGGTAGGTTTTTTAGCTGACCGATGGTGAGCCCCCTGCATCGCCGGGTGCACCTGTCAGTTTTGCTGGCGCTCAATGCTTTTTGCGAGATCGGTCGGATCAGGTACTCTATGCAAGTACAAGTCAAGTTCGATATGGTCATCGGGAAATTTCTTTCCAAAGGTAATTATGGGGCAAAACCACCACCGTGTATCGTCACGCACGCTTCGAAAATACGTCCTGATAGTGTTTGACGTTTCATTTCTAATAGCGGTAAATATTTGCTTATATAAATCCGATATCCACTCTTGAGCTTGAGCTTGAGCTTGATCTTGATATTGGTGTTTATCAATATCCTTCATTTTTGTCGACCATCTTTCTATCAATCCAGAAAGTTTAAGTCCTGATTGGTAACTATGGTAATTAAAGTGCCGCAAGGCTGCCGGCCTGGTTTTTTTTCCGACATCAATATTGTTTTCTATTATATATTTGGACTCAGAGTATTCTCTTGATAGCCTAATATTTCTTACATCTATAGGAGCGATAATTAATTGAATGAAATCAGACCGGTGTATTTCTTCATAACTTCCAGTCGGAATCACTTTCAATAGTGCGTCGTGTAATGAATTGATCCTATCTGCCAATATGTCATCGCCTATTTCAGCAAAAAAAGCCGCTGGTTCCGCGTCTGAGTCTTTTTGGAGCTGGGAAAAACTCGCTATCTCTATGAAATCGTCCGACGAAATCGTGGATTCCTTCCCTATTTACGGCAACCCTTAAATGGTCCTGATAAACAGTCGGGGCTGATTTTGTACATTGAAGCACAATAATACGAGTGTGTTCGGTCTTAGGGTCTGTCGCCACGCCACATTCCCACATACAATAGGACCAGTCTTCGTCAGGGAGCGTATAAACAAGAATCGACAAGTTCGCTTGAGACAATTTCTTCTTAAGATCCTCACTAAGTACGGTGCCTGGTCTGGTGCCCTGTTGGGGGGAGGAAGACTGGTATATTTGACCACCCCTGACGTTCCAGCTTCGCAAATGCTTGTTAATGACGTCGGCAATGCGTTTGTCACTATGACGATGACTGATGAAAATCAAAGGGAAGGGAGCGCCTCCGCCGCCCTTGATGTTCTCCGCGGTCACTTTTTTGATCAAGAGACCGACGATCTCTTTGAGTTGGGCGATTTCTTGCTTCAGCTCAGCGTTATCGTCGCCCCGTTCCACCTCGATCTGATCATCGTCATCAAGGGACTTGAACCGCTCGCGCTTGCGATCGGTTGCCTCCAGCCCTTGTTCGGCACTCCGTTGAAGATCCTCGAGAGGATCGCGGGGGAGTTCACATGGCGCCATCGTACCCTCGCAATGCTGGCAACGCCGGCAAGGATGCAATCCTGCGCAGGAAATCGTGAAGCGAGCGCGGCTTGAACGTGAGGCACATGGCTCACATTCCTATTTTGAAGACTTCTTGGTCCGGCGTTCGAGACGGCTAAGTGCGGCCTTTTCGGCTGCAATCCAATGATCAAGTGCGTGTCCGTACGGGCGGTTTTGTTTCTCCCACATGTAGAAAGCCGCCTCTCGGATCCGATCGAGATGTGCTTGGGGCGAAAATTCGGCGAAGGCTTCGGATAGTTCTCGCGCGGCATCAACGGTTGAGCCGGCACGCTCGAGTGCTGACGCAGTAAGTGTGGAAATATGGCGCTCGGCATCTGACCAATAGGTAAATGCAGATGTTCCATATCTCTGCCCACTATATTGCCACATATAATACGCGAGTTCGCTCACGCGGTCGACATACTTTGCTGGTGAGAATGACTCGCGTGGAATGTCGAAGGCGCCTTGGAAGCCTTTGGGCCATTCGGGTGAGGTCGTCGCCGCTGACGTCATGCTTCGAATCAGGCTCTCAATGCCATCATCAACGCTCTTTTCGAACTGGAACCAGAAATCCAAGAGCATTCGCTCTCTCTCCCCGCTGACCACCAGTAAAAATACGCGAGTTCCTTAAGTTGATCTAAGTATGTACCAGGTGAATAAAATTCTCGTAATCTTGAAGAAACATCATCATTAGGGTTGCTCCAGCCTGCGGTTTTCGAGCCCGCTGTTGACAGAATATGAAGGTAGCTTTCGACGGTCGATGCTACGTGCTTTTCAGCATCCGACCAATAATTCCACGGCATACTGGCATGCCCACCGGTTTGCTCTGAGGTGTAATATGCGAGCTCCTTGGTGCGATCTTTTAATTTTTCTTTTAGTTGCGTAACTCGTCGGCGTTCTACAATAACGAGCTCGGCATTTTTCTTAATGTTGCCCTGTATTTTTCTAACCGCGTCATTTAAACGGCTTGCTTCGGCAATTATAGAATTGATAAGTTTTTCGTCTTTTTCAGCAATATATTTGGCCTCTTTATTCCTATTTTTCTGTTTATTATCAGGCTGCAATTCTTTCTTGTTTACCAATGTACCCCTCCTCGGACGTCACGAAAGACCGGGCAAAAGCGTACAATTTGTTCTGTTCGCCACGGCCTACCGTTGCGGTTGAACCATGCAATCCCAATTTGTTTAACCGATATTTCCCATGTGAGACCCCACATGGATTGATGTTGACTTAAAAACGCTCAACCTGCAACCCGATCGTACTTTGGTCGACGCGCTCCCATCGCAGCTATACCCCCGTACCAATGGACACTCCAATATATGCCGGATCCGGCCATTGAAGGTCATGGCAAAGCCCGTGCGCCGCTTGGTTGGCCAACGCCAGGCTCTAGACGTTCTCCGCGTGGTGGCAGGCGACCATGCGGCCGTCGAGAGGGCGCGGCTCCGGGCGTTCGGCGGTGCAGAGGTCGGTGGCGAACGGGCAGCGCTTGTGGAACGCGCAGCCCGGCGGCGGATCGAGCGGGGAGGGCAGTTCGCCCTTGACCACCAGGCGCTCCTTGCGGTCCTCGGGGTTGACCCGCGGGGTGGCGGCGAGCAGGGCGCGGGTATAGGGATGCAGCGGGCGATCGAAGATCCGTTCCTTCGGTCCCTGCTCGGCGGGGCGGCCGAGGTACATCACCAGGACCTCGTCGGCGATGTGGCGGACCACCGAAAGATCGTGGGAGATGAACAGGTAGGCGAGGTCGAACTCTTCCTGCAGGTCCATCATCAGGTTGAGAACCTGCGCCTGGATCGACAGGTCGAGGGCGGAGACCGGTTCGTCGGCGACGACCACCTTGGGGTTGAGCATCAGCGCGCGGGCGATGGCGATCCGCTGGCGCTGGCCGCCGGAGAACATGTGCGGATAGCGGCCGTAATGCTCCGGCCTCAGGCCGACCCTGTCCATCATTCGCCGCGCCGCCTCGGCCCGTTCGCCGCCGCTCATGGTGGTGTTGATCGCCAGCGGCTCGGCGAGGATGGTGCCGACCTTCTTGCGCGGATTGAGCGAGCCGAACGGATCCTGGAACACCATCTGCACCGCCCGGCGCATGCGCCGTCGGTCGGCTTTGGTCGCCGTGGCGGAGTCGATGCCGTCGAGGGTGAAGTTACCCGCCGTCGGCGGCTCGATCTGGGTGATCAGCCGCGCCAGCGTCGACTTGCCGCAGCCCGACTCGCCGACCACCGCCAGGGTCTTGCCGGGGACGACGCTGAACGATACCCCGTCGAGCGCCTTCAGGGTCGCCGCCTTGGCGAAGGGACCGCGGCCGACGTGATAGTGCCGGGTGAGATCGCGGGCTTCGAGAACCGCCGCCTCGGTCATGACGGCCTCCCGCCGTCCAGCGGATAAAAGCAGCGGACGGCGTCGCCGCCGCTCTCGACCAGCGGCGGCTTTTCGCTGCGGCAACGGTCGGTGGCGTACCGGCAGCGGGGGTTGAACAGACAGCCCGACGGGCGGTCGTACTGCCCCGGGACGACGCCGGGAATGGTCGGCAGGCGCTTGCGGCCGATCCCCCGTTCCGGCAGGGCGTCGAGCAGCGCCGCCGTGTACGGGTGGCGGGGCGCGGAGAACAGGTCCTTGGCCAAACGCTTCTCGACCACCTGGCCGGCATACATGACGACGATCCGCTCGGCGGTCTCGGCGATCACCCCCATGTCGTGGGTGATCAGGGCGAGCGCCATGTCCCGGTCGCGTTGCAGCGACAGCAGCAGATCGAGGATCTGCGCCTGGATGGTCACGTCGAGCGCCGTCGTCGGCTCGTCGGCGATCAGCAGCTTGGGATTGCAGGCGAGCGCCATGGCGATCATCACCCGCTGGTTCATGCCGCCGGAAAGCTGGTGGGGGAAGGCGCTGAGACGGCTGGCGGGGGCCGGGATGCCGACCTGGTCGAGAAGCTCGACGGTGCGCTCGCGGCGCTCGCGGCGGCTTCCGCCCTCGTGGACGTTCAGTGTTTCGCTGATCTGGAACTCGACGGTGAAGCAGGGATTGAGGCTGGTCATCGGCTCCTGGAAGACCATCGCCATGTCCTT
This sequence comes from uncultured Alphaproteobacteria bacterium, assembly GCA_963772635.1. Classification (GTDB taxonomy): domain Bacteria; phylum Pseudomonadota; class Alphaproteobacteria; order Rhodospirillales; family Defluviicoccaceae; genus JAUXFS01. The sequence goes on along the minus strand of CAVYYK010000038.1, from coordinate 8,968 downwards.
ACCGGTCATCTTGCGGCGTTTGGCCGCCGACAACGACAGGAGGTCGGTGCCGGCGAAGTGGAGGCGGTCCGCGGTAACCCGGCCGGGATAGCCGATCAGCCCCATCAGCGCCAGCATGGTGACGCTCTTGCCGGAGCCGGATTCGCCGACGATGCCGACGACCTCGCCTTCCTCGATGGTGTGGTCGACGCTATCGACGGCCCGGAACGCCTTGCCTTCGGCGCCAAAGTCGACGGACAGGTTTTTCATTTCGACCAATGCCATTACGGGCCGGCTCTCAACGTTTCATTTTTGGATCGAGGGCATCGCGCAGGCCGTCGCCGAGCAGGTTGAAGGCGAGCACGGTGATCAGGATCGCGAGGCCCGGGAAGGTCACCACCCACCACGCCCGCTGGATGAACTGCAGCGCGTTGGCGAGCATCGTTCCCCACTCGGGTGTCGGCGGCTGTGCGCCCATGCCGAGAAAACCGAGGGCGGCGAGGTCGAGGACCGCGGTGGAGAAGCCGAGCGTCGCCTGGACGATCAGCGGCGCCATGCAGTTGGGCAGCACGGTGATCAGCATCAGCCGGATGGCGCCGGCGCCACTGACCCGGGAAGCCGTCACGTAGTCCTTGGACATCTCGGTGATCACCGCGGCGCGGGTAAGCCGGACGAAGTGGGGCAACTGGACGATGACCACCGCCATCGCCGCGTTGATCAGGCTCGGGCCGAGGATGGCGACGATGACGATGGCGAGCAACAGGCTCGGCAGCGCCAGCATCACGTCCATCGCCCGCATGATCGCGATCTCGACGACGCCGCGGAAGAACCCGGCGATCAGTCCAAGGGCGATCCCCGACGCCAGCGCCAGGGTGACCACCAGGAAGCCGATCGACAGCGACACCCGGGCGCCGAAGATGATCCGCGACAGGATATCGCGGCCGAGGTCGTCGGTGCCGAGGATGAAGCGCATCGAGCCGCCTTCGAGCCAGGCCGGCGGCGCCAGGAAGGCGTCGCGGTACTGCTCGTTGGGCGGATGCAGGGCGAGGACGTCGGCGAACACCGCCACCAACGTCAGCGCCAGGATCACCACCAGTCCGAACACCGGGCCGCGGTTGACGCTGAAGTAGCGCCAGAATTCGACCACCGGATGCGGCGGCGCCTCGGCCACCTGGGGGACGGCTTCGGTTGCAGCGGCGGTCGCGGCGGCGGTTTCGGGCGGCGGTGCCATGGTCAGCGCTGGTGCCGGATGCGGGGGTTGATGAGGCCGTAGAGGATGTCGACGAACAGATTGACCCCCATCACCACGGTGGCGACGAGCAGGACGCCGCCCTGCAGGACGGGATAGTCGCGGCGGCGCACCGACTCGACCAGCCATTTGCCGACGCCGGGCCACGAGAAGATCGTCTCGGTGAGGATGGCGCCGGCGAACAGTACGCCGACGGCGAGGCCGATCACCGTGACCACCGGGATCAGCGCGTTGCGCAACGCGTGCAACGCGATGATCCGTAGCGGCGGCAGTCCCTTGGCGCGGGCGGTCCGGATGTAGTCCTCGCCCAGCACCTCCAGCATCGACGAGCGGGTCATCCGGGCGATGATCGCCAGAGGGATGGTGCCGAGCGCGATCGCCGGCAGGATCAGATGACTCACGGCGGATTCGAACGCACCCTTGTCGCCAGCGAGCAGGGTGTCGATCAGCATGAAGCCGGTCACCGGCTCGACGTAGAACATCACCGACATCCGTCCGGAAACCGGCGTCCACCCCAGGTTCACTGAAAATAGAAGGATCAGCAGCAGCGCCCACCAGAAGATCGGCATCGAGTAGCCCGTCAGCGAGACCCCCATGGTGGCGTAGTCGAGCACCGATCCACGCCGTACCGCGGCGAGAATGCCGATGGGAATCCCGATCCCGGTCGCGAACACAATGGCGAAGATGGCAAGCTCGATGGTGGCGGGAAACAGGGTGATGAACTCGTCGATCACCGGTGTCTTGGTGACGATCGACTTGCCGAGATCGCCCGAGAGCACATCGGAGATGTAGATGCCGTACTGGACGAGCAATGGCCGATCGAGGCCCAGTTCGGCCCGCAGCATGGCGTGACGGGCGGGATCGATCCCGCGTTCGCCCACGAGAAGCTCGATGGGGTCGCCCGGCACCAGCCTGATCAGCGCGAACGTAAGCAGCGTCACCCCGATGAAGGTGGGGATGACGAGGGCGATCCGGGTGGCGAAGAACCTCAGCATGGTGCCACGACAATCCGGGCGGAACGGTCGAGCCGTTCCGCCCCGTTCAGGATGTCAGCGTGGCGCCGCTATCCCTCGATATCGACGCCGTAGAAGATGTGGCCGCCAAAGGGGTCGATCTTGAAGTTCTTGACCTCCTTGCGCATCGGCTGGAACACCACCGAATGGGCGATCGTCACCCAGGGAGCCTCCTCCTTGAAGATTTCCTGGGCCTTCATGTAGAGCTCGGTGCGCTTGTCCACGTCGCTGGTCTCCTTGGCCTGGAGCAGCAGATCGTTGAACGGCTTGTAGCACCAGCGGGCGCGGTTGGAGCTGTCCTTGGCCGCTTCGCAGCCGAGCAGCACGTAAAGGAAGTTGTCGGGATCGCCGTTGTCGCCGGTCCATCCCAATAGCACGGTCTGGTGTTCGCCCAGCTTGGTGCGCTTGAGGTATTCGCCCCACTCGTAGGTGACGATCTTGGCCTTGACCCCGACCTTCTCCCAGTCGGCCTGGATCATCTCCGCCATCCGCCGGGCGTTGGGGTTGTACGGCCGCTGCACCGGCATCGCCCAGATGTCGGTTTCGAAGCCGTTCGGATAGCCGGCTTCGGCGAGCAGCTTCTTCGCCGCCGCGGGATCGTAAGGGTAGTCCTTGACGTTGTCGTTGTACGACCAGATGGTCGGCGGGATCGGGTTCTTCGCCTTCTTGCCGGCGCCCTGATAGATGGCGTCGATGATCGCATCCTTGTTGATCGCCATGTTGAGCGCCTGACGTACGCGCTTGTCGGTGAACGGCTTCTTCTCGGTGTTGAAGGCGAGATAGCCGATGTTGAGGCCTTCCTTTTCCAACACCTTCAAAGCCGGGTCCTTTTTCATCGCCTCCAGGTCCGCCGGGTTCGGATACGGCATCACGTGGCATTCGCCGGCCTGGAGCTTGGCGTAGCGGACCGCGGCGTCCGGGGTGATCGAAAACACCAGGGTGTCGATCGGCGCCTTGCCGGCCCAGTAATCGGGATTCGCCTTGTAGCGGATCACCGCGTCCTTCTGATAGTTCACCAGCTGGAACGGGCCGGTGCCGACGGGGTCGTGGTCGATTTTCTCGGGGGTGCCGGCGGCGCGCATCTTTTCGGCGTACTCGGCCGAGAGGATCGACGCGAACTGCATGCCCAGGTTGGCGATGAACGGCGCTTCCGGCCTATTGAGGACGAAGCGGACGGTGTAATCGTCCACCTTGTCGATCGACTTGATGATCTCCGGCATATTCATGCTGACGAAGTACTCGTACTGGCCGCCGGAAAGCTTGTGATCCGGGTGGTTCGGATCCCATTGGCGCATGAAGCTGTAGAGCACGTCGTCGGCGTTGAAGTCCCGCGTCGGCGTGAAGTCCTTGGTCGTCTGGAACTTGACGCCCTTACGCAGATGGAAGGTGTAGGTCAGACCGTCGTCGGCGACCTCCCAGGACTCGGCGAGGGCGGGGCCGATCTTGGTGGTTCCACGCTCGAACTGGACGAGTTGGTTGAATACGTTGCGCGCCGTCGCGTCGAACGTCGTGCCCGACGTGTAGAGCGACGGATTGAAACCCTCCGGGCTTCCCTCGGAGCAAAAGACAAGAGTCTTGGCGTCGGCGATGCCCGACAGTCCTATGGCGGCGGCAAACCCGATTGCTGCGCCAACACTACGAATACTCATTCCTCTCCTCCCCATTGAGCGCTTTAGACAGGTGCGCGATTAAGAAAAATGACAGATCACGTGCTGTTAAGAGTTTGGCCCTTTCGGGGGCGTCATGCAACCGCAAGCATCGTCGAAACCGCAAATCGACGATATCCGAGGGCTTTCGGCAAACGGGCAGGTGGCTTGGCTCGAGGCAAAAGAAACGGGGCGCCGCCCAAGGCGACGCCCCGCATCGACATTCGTAGCCGCGCTTACTTCTCGAACTGGATTTGGACGCGGCGGTTTTGCGGTTCGCGGACGCCATCGGCGGTCGGCACGAGAGGATCGGCCTCGCCCCTGCCGATGGTGGTGATGTTGGCCGCGGGAATGCCCTGGCTCACGAGATCGGCCTTGACGGCCTCGGCACGCCGCTCGGACAGACCCATGTTGTAATCGGCCGAACCCGAGAGATCCGTATATCCCGTGGCGATGACCTTGGTGTCGCCCATCTTCTTCGCATTGGCTGCGACCGTCTTGAGGATGGACGCGGCCTCCGGTGTGATGTCGGCCTTGTTCCAATCGAAGAACACCAGGTAATCCCCGGGGGCCATGGCAACCGGCGGAGGCGCCTTCGGCATCATCGCCGTTTCAACTGCGCCCATCGCCGCCAAGAACCCGTTACGGCAAGCATTGATTTCCTCGGGCTCGAAGTTCTCTTCCTGCTCATGGATCCAGCAATCGAACATCACCTGGGCACGAGCCAAGTCCGATGGAGCCACGGACTCGCCTCCCTTGCCCTGAGCGGCGACTATACGCTGGCGGGCGGTGGTCAATTCGCCGACCTTGTCCGCGGGCAGATGATACCGTCCGATCTCAGCGGGGGCCACACTCTGACCCTTGCCGGCGGCGATCGATCGTAGCGCGGCAAAGTCCGACTCCTTGTAGTCGCCTTCGTTGTATTCCTGCCTCGAATACTCGAGATAACCGCGCGACAGCTCGACGCCGTATGGCGAACCCGCCGGCTGCATTTCTCTGGCTTGCTGCAATTTCGTACCTGCGCACGCGGAGATGGTTACCGCGGCCAAGGCAATGACACTAAACTTCCAAAAGCCCTTCATGGCTTTCTCCTCCATAGCACCCGTTCCAAAAAAGAAACCCCAATCTGTCGCCCGGCTCGCTGGTCTCCAAACCGAGTCGCGACCCTATAACAATGCCCTACGTAGTTGGATATGAGAAGAGTCGCAAGTTTCATCTTCACGCCATTTCACAAAACGGCCCTTTTTTCCGTCAAAATCTCCATTTGGACCACAAAAAACGGCTTTCCCGCGTTTCGTGCGCCGATGGACCCGCAAAAGAAACGGGACGCCGCTTCAAGCGGCGTCCCGCATCCCTCGTCGATAACTGCGTCTATTTCTCGAACTGGATCTGGACGCGTCGGTTTTGCGGCTCCCGTACACCATCTCCGGTCGGAACCAGGGGATCCGCTTCGCCCCTGCCGATGGTGGTGATGTTCTGCGCGGGGATGCCCTCGCCGGCCAACACCTCCTTCACGGCCTCGGCGCGCCGCACCGAAAGCCCCATGTTGTAGTCGGCCGAACCCGAGGTGTCGGTATAACCGGTGGCGACCACCCGGGTATCGCCCATCTTCTTGGCTGCCGCCACGACGCTATCGAGAATTGACGCGGCTTCGGGGGTCACATCGGCCCTATTCCAGTCGAAGAACACGAGATACTCACCCGGCATTGGCATAGCCACGGGAGCCGGCATCATCGCCGCTTCCACCCTGCCCATCGCGACATTGAAGGCATTGCGACAGGCGGCGATGTCGTCCGGCTGACGGTTCTCGTCCTGCTCCTGGATCCAGCAATCGAACATCACCTGGGCGCGCGCCATGTCGGTCGGCGCGACCTTTACGCCGCCCTTGCCTTTCGCCGCCATCAGGCGCTGCCGGGCGGCCCCAAGCTCGGCGGCGAACGCCGGGTTCTTGGCAACACCCGACCGGCTCTCGATGGTGTCGGGCTCGACGGCCTCGCCGCGACCGGCGGCCATTGCCTTCCTCGCGAAATGGTCCGAAGCCACGTAGTCGCCTTCACTGTATTCCAGGTTTGTCAGCTCGAAATAGCCGCTGGACATCTCCGCATTGTATCCGGTGCCAGACGGCGGCTGTGTTTTCGCCGCGATCTGACGTTCGAGACCCGCGCACGCGGCAACACTCGCCACCGCCAAGCCGATGATACAAAACTTCCAAAAACTTCTCATACCCTTCTCCTCCTTACGCCCTATCTCACCCATGCCTTTGACAACTCGACCGATCTTGCCGACCAAAAGTCGAAACCACCACGGTGATCACAAAATATTTGCACATGCAAACACTAAAGGATAGCGTGCAATGATTCTCTGATTTCTTCGGGGACTTCGCTGGGGCTTTGATTCGAAGTCCGCAGCCCACGACAAGGAATTCGCTCGCGCCGACCGGACAACAAGGCCCCCTCCGGTCTATTTCGTCGCTTCCTTGGCTTTCTGCTCTGCTTCCTCCGCGGCTTTCTTGGTAGCTTCCGTCGCGTCCTCCGCGGCTTTCTTGGTAGCTTCCATCGCGTCCTCCGCGGCTTTCTTAGTAGCGTCTGCCGCGTCCTCCACCGCTTCCTTGGTAGCTTCCGTCGCTTCTCCGGCCTTTTCCTGCACGGATTCAGCCGCGTTATCGATCTTCTTGCCGGCTTTTTCCGCGGTGCCTTCATCGTCGCATGCACCAAGGGCGCCGGCTGACCCGATCAACAGAGCCAGCAGGAGTGCGCGAGGCAGTTTCTGCAGTACAACCATCAAACCTACCTCCTTCTCGAGAGCTGAAAATTGCGATCTGACTGGAATCGAGAGAGGCGGTTCACCGACCCACCCCTTCCGAACCTATTCCCTCGGCGAGGTTATTGTTCCCCGTCGAGCAGATATCGCGGTCGTATAACAGTACCGCTCATTCTTGCAAAGAGTTATCAACCCTACGGCGGGTCCGCCGCGACGAATGGGGGCGCGCGAAACCGCGCATGTCGCACGATTCCCGACCTGTCGGGCGTCTCTGCGAGCGACGATACGCGCATATCCCCAAAAACACATATCCCCAAAAACACTAGGCACTTTGTATGGTTTCCGTTTATTATGGATCGGGTCGAGCGAGGGGGCCGATCAGATCTCAAAATCAATGACTTACCAGTGGAACAGCGGACTCGAGAGATGAACAAGATCAGATCCAAAGACAAAGCGGCCAGCCTTCGGGCACTGACCAAGGGAAAATTGGAGACAATTCTCGAGAAACACGAGACGTGGATGGGCTCGGGCTGGGAATTGGGCCAGCGGGCCGACCTGCACGGGAAAGACCTGCACGATTTGAACTTCCAGGGTGCCTTCCTCGCGGACGCCGATCTCCACCGCGCGGATCTCCATTGCGTCGACCTGCGGCGGGCGGAACTCGACGGGGCCGATCTCCATTGCGCCGATCTCCACTGCGCCGATCTCCACGAGGCCGTATTGGAATGGGCTGATCTTCATCGAGCCGACCTTCACGAGGCCGATCTCCAAGGTGCTCTACTGCGCGAAGCCGACCTTCACCAGGCCGATCTCCACGGCGCCGATCTCAGGGAGGCCGACCTGTTACACGCCGATCTGAGGGGGGCCGATCTGACCCGGGTCAAGGGATTGACCCAAACTCAATTGAACGCCGCGCTCGGTGACGCCACGACACGGCTTCCGTCCGGCCTTACGGTCAGCGGCGACGAAGGCGCGGACGCCTGACCACGATGTAGCCGCTGAGTATCGGGACGAACCCGGTCGGTTGTCCTACGATTGCTGGTCCGGCGGGGTCCACTCCGGGTATTGGGGCAGGTGCTCGTCCACATGCAACCACGGCAGCCGATTGGTCGTCCAGATGTGGCGATTGGGTGGATGGCGTTCGGGATGATCCAAAGATACCGATGTCACATCAATGGATTCCGGGCTATTGCTTGAGTAGAACGTGAGCTGAGCTCCGCAGGTTGGGCAAAAGCTGCGCCGACCGTGCCCGGACGATTGGTAGACCTTGGGCTCGCCGACGGTGAACTTGAACCGATTGAGCGGCACACTCACCCACGTGACCACCGTACCGCCGCTCCCCTTGCGGCACATCGAGCAATGACAATGGACCGCGGGCGGGATCGTCCCGGTGATCCGGTAGCGGACGCCAGCGCAGAGACAGCCGCCCTCGTGGATGGCTTCGTCGTTCACGATGCCTCCTCGAGGGTGCACCAGACCGGCGTGTGATCCGAGGCCTTGTCCCAGCCGCGCGGGGTGCGGTCGATGTCGGCGGTTTGCAGCCGGTCGGCGGCCTGCGGCGACAGCAACAGGTGGTCTATGCGGAGGCCCTTGTCCTGGGGCCACGCGCCGCCCCGGTAGTCCCACCAGGTGTAGTGTCCCCGCTTGTCCGAAAACACACGGATGGCGTCGGTCAGGCCGAGGAAAACGATCTTGCGAAAGGCCGCCCGGGTTTCGGGGCGGCACAGGGCATCGTCGCGCCAGCGCGGCGGATCGTAGACGTCGTCGTCGTCGGGAGCGACATTGTAGTCGCCGCCGAGCACGAACGCGTCCTCCGAGGCCAGCAAAGCCCGTACGTGACGGTAGAGGCGCTCCATCCAGGCGAGTTTGTAGGCGAACTTGTCGGTATCGACCGGGTTTCCGTTGGGAAGATAGATCGAGGCGACGCGGATGTCGCCGGTGAACGCCTCGATGTAGCGGGCCTGCGCGTCGTCCGGATCGCCGGGCAGCGCTCTCTCCAGCACCTCGATCGGCCGCTTCGAAAGCACGGCGACGCCGTTGTACGTTTTCTGTCCGGCGGCGGCGCAGTTGTAGCCGAGATCCTCGATGTCGGCGGCCGGAAACGCCTCGTCGACAACCTTGGTCTCCTGGAGCAGCACCACGTCGGGGGCCGCGTCGGCGAGCCAGGCGAGCAGGTTCGGCAGCCGCGCCTTGATCGAATTGACGTTCCAGGTGGCGATCTTGATCACGAGGTGCTCTTCAATTGGGCGGTCCTCACGCAAAAGGCCCGCCGGCGGCGGGCCCCATCGGATGCCATGATCGGACCACTGGTCAGATCGAGA
>CAVYYK010000037.1:0-188497 GCA_963772635.1 uncultured Alphaproteobacteria bacterium | reverse complement strand
AGTACCCGCACACCGAAGGCAACACCGCGATCACGGGAGGCTACGTGGTGCGTGGCCACAGCTTTTTTCGCTGCAGGGTCGCTATGTGTTCGGTGGCCACACCTAGCCGGGGCGCATCTGGGCCGTCAGCCATGACGGCAGCGAAGTGCAGAAGCTCCTCGACGCGTCGTTTCCGATCTCTTCGTTCGGAGTCGACAAGAACGGCGCCCTCTACGTGGTGGTATACGCAACCCCAGGGCGGAATCTACCGCCTGGAGGAAAAAGAGACCACGCCCTGAACCGCCTCCGCCTGGCGCGAATCTCAGCGCCGGCGGCCCATGATGCGCAGCAGCGCCAGGAAGAGGTTGATGAAGTCGAGATAGAGCTGGAGGGCGCCGTAGACCGCCAACTTCGATCCCGCGCGTCCATGGGCTCGACCCGATTCGTGCACCCGCAAGAGGCGCTGGGTGTCGTAGGCGGTCAGTCCGGTGAAGATCAATACCGCCAGGTACGAGATCGCCATCGTCAGATTGTCGCTGTGCAGGAAGAAATTCACCACCGACGCCACGATGATGCCGATGAGGCCCATGAAGAGGAACGATCCCCAGTTGGAGAGATCGCGCTTGGTGGTCATCCCGTAGAAGCTGACCGCGCCGAAGGTGCCGGCGGTGATGAAGAAGACCGAGGCGATACTGGCGCCGGTGTAGACCAGGAAAGAGGGTGGAGAAGGTGACCCCGGTCAGCGCGGAATGAGGAGGAAGTCCCCGCCGCCGCTTCGAAGGATAGCCGCTGAAACGCGGCGGCCAGGACGATCACCGCGCCCAGCTGCAGGCCGATGAGCAACACCCGAAAGACCGGGTGCCGCTATGCCAGTGCTTCGGTCCGAGCAGTCGTTCCCGAACGTCAACTATCCCGATGGCGCAGCGCGTCTCCGTGTGTGTGTGTGTGTGTGTTTCTCTTTTCTTTTCCTCTTCTTTTCTTTTCTTTTTCCTCTCCTTTCCTCCCTCTTCTCCTTTCTCTCTCTGTGAAAATAAATATATATATGATAATTAAAATAAAAGAGATATAAGAGAATATATATATATATATATATATATATATATATATATTTTTTTGTGTATATATATATATATATATATATATATATATATATATATATATGTGTGTGTGTGTGTGTGTGTGTGTGTGTGTGTGTGTGTGTGTGTGTGTGTGTGTGTGTGTGTGTGTGTGTGTGTGTGTGTGTGTGTGTGTGTGTGTGTGTGTGTGTGTGTGTGTGTGTGATATAAACCAATTCCAGATGGCGAAGTGCGGTCAGAAGCACTCGTAGATCATCAGGATTGGCGAGTTCCGCGATTGTCTCCGAAGCCGACGGGAAGTTGCTGGAAAAGCCCACACCGGGAGCCGGCCGCAGCCCCTCTCGGCGAAAGGGCAGCCAGAGCGCAAGACAACGATCTGGAAAGTCGGACGATACCTCGACGCCTCAGAAGCTTGAGGTCGGTGTCGACAAGGCCGCTATCGCTCGGCGGCTCCCATTGCCGGCTGATGTTGCCGTCAACGTCCACTCCCAAGAACGGGTTCACGACCGTGCTGAAAGGCTCGTTGTCCCCATAGGCATAAACCACGAACGCATCGCAGAGATGGAAGACCGCCTTCTGCCCCAGCCCGAACTTGCCAATCGCGGCGCTATCGGTTGCCTTGCCGCTCTCGCCGAACGATGTGATGCCGCGCTCATCGTCCTTGCGAAATACGCCGTCATTGACGACCAGTAGCCCTGGCCCGCGGAGAAGTGGGTTTGCTGCAGTCGGCCAGCCCGCAAGCGCGTCAAGCCTAAATCGGCGGGCCTCCGCGTCGTCAGCGTTCTGGAGTAGCTCCTTGAGAATTGGATAGCCGGAGTCGTACCGATCCTGCAGGTTGCTCTTGATCTGATTGACGATTGAGATTGGGGAGACGCGAAAGTCAGGCATATGGCCTCTTCCATCGGGCGAAGTCATCTAAAGAGGCAAGGCTGACTTGCTTGAAGGGAGCCAACCAGTAGCGGCCTAATTCGGTTCTGGCTTCTAGCCTTTCTCCTCCCCGCCTTATGGTTTGCCTCCTAAGCATCTAACCCCCGATGTTTCCGAACGTGTCAGGCATTTCCACGCGAGCATCGGCATGGCGCCAATGCGCGCACGTATCTCAGGCGCCGACGTCGAGCAGATCGGGGTTGATCTCGCCGCGATCCAGAACGCTATCGAGAAACTCCCGCTCGTTCGCTGACAGATCGAACAGGAAGGCAAATCTTTCCCGGCAAAGCGCTACGGTCTCCTCGATCCACGCATCGACATCTCCCTTGCCGGCGAAGCGGTCGCGCGGCAGGCAGATCGCGAGCTTCTGACGGAGCTCGCGCGGGTCGCCTTTGATGGCGTCGACCGACATGGTCCGCCAGTCGCGCCGCCCGCAGGCGCCGATCGCGAGTACGGCGGCCTTGATCCGGCTCCAGTCGAGTCCGTCGATCGACAGGATGCGGCGCGCGTCGAACAGATCGCGCGCGGCATGCCGGTCGACGAGTGCGACGAGCTTGCCGGCGACGATCTCGTGAAGGTCGAGGACGAGAATGTCGCTCGCCCGCATTTCGCCGAGGGGACGTGACTCCATGCGGGCCGCGCCAAACAGGGGCTGGCGCGCCATGTAGTTGACATCGAGCTCCAGTGTGGCGTTGCCGCCAAGCGCGGACGCGTAGCGCGACAGCCACTTGCCGCCGGCATGCTCGTCGGGCTGGCGGCGGACGCTGTAACCCTGGGACGCGAGGAGACGATTGAGCGCGGCGTCGACGGTTGGGCGCTCGGTTTCCATCACCGCCCGGTCGAGCGCGCCTATATAATTCAAGTCGATATCGACCGAGAGCCGGTCGAGACCGAGGTGGAAGACATTCAGCGCCGTTCCGCCCTTGAGGACGAGTCGCTCCGACAGGACCGGATCGCGGGCGATCTCCTGCAGCAAGTCCAAGAGCCGCAGCACCTTTTCGAGCGTACCGAGCTGGTGCCCGGTCTCGTCGGCGATGCGCTGCAGCGTTTGGGCCGAGGGCGCCGCCATTCACAGCCCCTCGAAGCGGCGTTCGACGACATCGATGGGGAGGATGACGTTCCAGCCCTTGGCTGTCCTCCCCTCGCCCGATTTGGTGCCCAGAGCATATCGCGCCTGAGACGGCGCCATCGTGCGGAGTTCTTCGAGCGCACGGTCCGGCACACCTAGCCGTTTCTGCTCGCGCTCCAGCCAAGAGCCCAGCGCGCCGGCGGCCGTGGCATTGCCGAGCGCGCGCGCGTACCGGACCAGCGCCGCGGCGTCGACGCGTGCGACCAGGTCCAGGGAGTTGAAGAGCTCCTCCGCGCCGCCGGCCAGGTCATAGCGGTCGAACAGATCGGCGATCGTCCGCTCGATCGTCGTCACGCTGACCTCCAGCCCCAAGCGGTCGACCGCCGTAACGCCGTCCGGCGGCGCGAAGCCGCGCGGCGGCTTAACGAACCGGCAGGTAAGACCGACCGCCTCGAATACGCCGGGCTCGCCGCGCGCGATCACCTGCACCTCATGCCCCTCGGTGTAGGCGCAGCCGTGCAGCTCGAGGGCCGAGTGATAGGCGATCACGCCGCCACGGCGCAGACGGGAGGCGGCCAGGAAACGGTCGACGGACCATTTTCCCGGCGTCGGCATGCTTGGGCACGGACGCGAAGACGCCCCGCGCGACGCGTCGGATGTTGCCCGCTTGAAGATGCTGGGCGAGCATCGCCGTTACGACCTTGTCGCCAGGGCGGCGGCCGACAGCCGCGGCGTATTCGGCGCGGCTGAAGACCGGGTGAGCGCTGAAGAAGGGCGCGGATATGAGCCGGGACATGGCGGTTTCGGACTTTACTTTGATAAAGTCGTGCTATAACCATATATGAGATATGGCTTCGACCGTCAATGATAAAGTATAAATCCGAACCAGCTCACTCCGCCAGAATGGCACCAAAGCCATATATGAGATATGGCTTTCTCCGACCTCAGGATAGAGAGCCTACTTCGTGGCCCCCTCCGCCTTCCGCCGGTTCCACACGAGCTGCGCCTCGTTCCCGTCCTCGGACTGGAACAGGGCGGCGCTGATGGGTTCCGGCAGGCTGGGGTCGTCGAGGCGGACGCGAAAGTAGTCCTTCGGCCTATCGCCGCCGGAGCGTGCCGCCCAGGCGTCACCGACGCGGGACTGGCCGACGAACACCCGGAACATCGGTGCGTTCTCGTTGTCGCGGTTGTCGTTCGGGACCAGCCGCACCTTCGTGTTGATCGTCAGTGTGTGGATGGAACCGGTCCAGCCGCCGTCCTTGGCGGGCGTGAATGTGCCGATCACGGACATGGTCTTATTCCTCCTGGCTCGTGGTTGACGGGGGTTCGGATGGAGAGCGGCGCGCACGGCGGTGCCGTGCCGCCTCGACAGGCCCTTCAAGCGACACCGTCTTTCGCGCCTTGGCGAAGCCGCGGTCGCTTTCCAGAAAAGCGCCGAGCATGAACGGGATCAGGTCGGCGACGGATTCGGCCTCTCCATAGGTCGTCCGATAGATCGCCGCGTACTCGCGCAGCGCCTGGTTGAGGTCGGGGCTCACCGTGATGGTGATCTTGACCGGCGTCCGGTCCGGCAGCTTGCCGAGCTTCAGTTCGGACATGGGCCTGCTCCTTTCATCCGCGATAGGGCCTGAGCACGAGATCCTTGTGGACGATCACGCGCAGCGGCCAGCCGGGGCGGACGGTGATGGTCGGCTGGATGTTGAGGTTCCGCTCGGTGATGCGCTGGCCGGCGCGGTTGGCGTTCTGCTGGGTGGACTCCCTGAGCGCCCGGACCAGATCGCTCTCCTCGCCGCCGAGGCTGAGCTCGGTGCCGACGCCGAGCAGCGTCGAGAGGACCACGCCCTTGATCAGCCGCCAGGTGTGGAAGTCCACCTCGTCCTCGAGCCCGGCGTAGCCGGCGGCATCGGTCGCCGGCAGATTGTCGATCTGGATCGAGGAGCCGTCGGGCATGACGATGCGCCGCCAGACCAGCAGCGCCCGGCTCTGGCCGAAGGCGATCACGCTGTCATAGCTGCCGATCAGCCGCGCGCCCTGCGGGATCAGCAGCGTCCGGCCGGTCACGCTGTCGTAGACGTTCTCGGTCACCTGGGCGACGACGAGACCCGGCAGATCCGAGTTCAGGCCCGTGATCGAGGCTGGCGGCGATGATGCTGCCCGCCATCACCTGATAGGGCGAGGCCGGCGTCTGGAGCGCGTGAGGATTGTAGATGCTCTTCTCGACGGGCTGGTTCAGGAAATCGAGCTTGCGCTGCTGGTTGTTCTGATCGCGCTCGGGATCGAGATTGAGCCGATTGGCGTCCGCTGTCGGCGGGAGCTCGCCCGCCGTCGCGACACCGGCGCCCTGCCCCGCGACTCGGCGCGGCGGCCGGCGCAGGCCGGGTGGCGATCTGGAAGAACACGCCCGCTTCCCGCGCCTTCGAGCCTGCTGGGCGAGGCGCTGACGCTCGGCCAGGGCGGCGTCGTCTCGGGATTGGGCCATGCTGGCGCCCGGCGCGATCCCGAGCTGCCGCTGGCGCTCCAGGATGGGTCCGCCGAGATCGCCGGGCAGCGGCGGGCCGAGTTGCGGCGTGTCGGTGCGCATCTGCCCATAGTCGCCGGGCAGGGCGGCCAGACCGTCGGGCGTCGGCTTGCGCTCGGTGTTGTAGAGCTCCTGGCCGCCTGCTGGCCGAGCCGCATCGCCGGGCCCTGGAGCGCCAGCCAGGTCACGCCGAAGACCGCGACGCAGGCGACCGCCGCGATGCCGATCAGGAGCCCCCGCTTGAAGCGCACGACGCGGCGGGGCGTGGCCTTGAGCACCAGGGTCTCCGGATCGAGCTTGGGCGGGTCCGGGCGTGGGCGCGGTGGTGTCCGACATGGCGCCCTCCCCTCATCCGGCCGCGTCGCGGTCCGGCGCCGGACGCGATTCGGCCGACGCCGTCGGTACGGCTGATGCGCACGACCTGTTGCGGATCGGTCGCCCAGGCGCAGCTCGGCGGCGGCGAACAGGCGGTCGACGATGTAGTAGTTGCGCGCGGACGCGGTAGTTGACGAGCTGGCTGTCGCCGTCGGCGCCGACCACGAAGAGCGGCGGCGCCTCGCCCTGGTCGATCCGCGCCGGGAACTCGATGTAGACCTTGGGCCGTCATCGAAGGCGCGCAGCGGCCGCCAGGGCGGGCTGTCGCCCTGATGCGCATAGCGGAACCGGAGGTTCGTCGAGGGCGACGCCGGCTACGATCGGTGTCGGCGGCGTCGGCTTGCGCGTTCGCCGTTTGCAGCGCGAGGAGCTCGGTCCGCGGATAGGTCCAGGAGATCGCCGCCATCGTAGGTGCTGTCGGTGCTCTGCGAGCTCCAGATGATAGGTGCGCCGGTCGGTGGCGATGACGAGATTGGTCTTGAGGCCCGGCCGCGAACGGCTTGACCAGCACATGGACGCGCGCGCGTCGCCCGCGCCGCTCGGTGGTGTCGCCGATCGACCCAGCGCACGGTGTCGCCGGCCGAGACGGCAGTCAGGGTCTCGCCCGGCTGAAGCGCGATGTCGCTGACCTGCTCGGGCGCCGCATAGAGCCGGTAGAGCGCGCCTTCCGTATAGGGATAGACCTGGACGGCGTTGATGTAGCCATGCGCGCTCGGCTCCTGGAGCGCCGCCTTGTTCGCGGCGTCCACCCGCTCGTTCGGCGGCCGCTTGTCTGCCGGCTTCGGCGTCCGATGGCGGCGGCTGAAGCTGACCCGGCAGCGGCAGCGGCTCGGCGACCGCCACGATCTCCACCGGCTGCGGCGGCTCCGGCTCCACGACGCCGGCTGGAAGTCCGTCGCTGTCATAGGCGATCGCCGGCGGCGGCGTCTTGCCGGCGCAGGCGGCGAGCGCCAGCGCCGACACAGCGACAGGATGAGGACGGAGCGGATCGAGGCGATTGCCATGTCATTGCGGTGTCCTCCCTTCGGGCGCTGTCGTGGCGTCGAGCTCGCGCGACCAGTCGATGGCGTTGACGTAGAGGCCGAGCGGGTTCTTGCTGAGCACCTCGGCGGTGCGCGGCGGCTGGATGACGATCGTGAGGATGGCGGTCCAGCGCGTCGGTGCCGGCGAGGCGCCGCGCTCATAGATCTGCTCGGTCCACTTCACCTGGAACGACTTGTCGGAGGCGCGCACCACGCTCGTCACCTGGACCGAGACGCGTGCGCGTGCCGACTGGCCGCGAACGGATCGTTGCGCGGGCATAGTCGCTGAGGAAGACGCGCCGCGCGGTCGGTCGCGAAGTCGTAGGCCTCGAGCCAGTTCTGGCGCACCAGCACCGGATCGATCGATAGCGAGCGCACGTCGGCGATGAAGCGCGCGAGATACCAGGCGATCTGCGCGTCGGTCGGCTGATAGGTCTGGATCGCCGGGCCGACCGCGCGCACCTCGCCCAGCCTGTCGACCTCGACGACATAGGGCACGACGCGGCTCTGCACCGACTGCCAGACGATGCCGCCGGCGAGGCCGACGGTGAGCGCCAGGCAGCCGAACGCCATCAGCCGCCAGTTGCGGCCTGGACGCGCGCCGAGCCGATGCGCTCGTCCCAGACCTGGGCCGCCTTCTGGTAGGGCGTCACCGGCTCGGGCGTCTGGCCGTAGCGCTGGAGGGTGCGCTTGAACTTCATCGGGTTCAGTCCTCCCGTCCTTGAGGTCGGGATTGGCCGCGCCGCCGGGCCGGTCGCCGTCCCTGATGGCCTGCGCGGCGGCATGGCGGTGCGCGCGGGCGGCCTGCTCGGCGCGCAGGCGCCTGGCCCATTGCGGGGCGCTGTCGCCGCCGGATGGCGCCGGACGCTCGGCGACGCTCGATGGAGACGCCACCGGAGGCGGCGCCGCCGGTGGCGCGCCAGGCCGCGCCCCGCCGGCCTGCGCGCTCTGCGCAGCGAATCGCCGGCGCGGCTCGCCACGGCGCGTGCCTTGCGCGACGGCGCCGGCACCGGCGCGCGCCACGCCGCCAAGGCCGGCGGCGACACCGGCCACGCCGGTCGCGCCGGACGTCGCCTGGCCGAGGCCGTAGGCGGTGGACGCCGCCGGCGCCATCGCCGTGCCGGCGCGGATCGCGCGCCATGCCGCCCGACCGCGGCCCGAGCCGCGCAGCCGGCCATGGCGGCGCCGCCCGCCAGCATCGCGGCGCCGGCGGCGGCCCCGGCCGTGCCGATGGCGGCGCCGGCGCCGAGCTGCGGCGCGCCGGAGACGAGGCCGGAGGCGATGCCGGGACCGAAGATGCCGAGCCCGAACAGCGAGAGCGCCGCCAGCACCAGCGACATGGCCTGGCCGATGTTCGGCTCCTGTCCCTGCAGCGCGGTGATGAACTCGCCGAAGAAGCTCGAGCCGATGCCGACGATGACCGCCAGCACCATCACCTTGATGCCGGAGGACGACGACATTGCCGAGCACGCGCTCGGCGAGGAACGCGGTCTTGTTCCAGAGCGCGAAGGGCACCAGGACGAAGCCGGCCAGCGTCGTCAGCTTGAACTCCAGGATGGTGATGAAGAGCTGCACCGCCAGGATGAAGAAGGCGATGATCACGATGACCCAGGCGATCAGCAGCACGATGATGGTCAGGAAATTGTCGAAGAAGCTGGTGAAGCCCATCAGCTCGCCGACCTGGTGCAAGCAGCGGCCAGGCGGCCTCGAACCCGGTTCCCGCGAGCCGGCCGGGCTTGAGCAGATCGTCGGCGGTCAGGCTGTTGGCGGTCGCCTGGAGCCCGAGCCCGGCGAAGGAGCGGTAGATGATGTCGGCCAGCGTCGAGAAATTGTTCAGGATGAAGGCGAAGACGCCGACATAGAGGACCTTCTTGATCAGGCGGCCGAAGATGTTGGCCTCGCCGTCCATGGCCCAGAACAGGCCGGCCAAGGTGATGTCGATGCGCGATCAGGATGGTGGTGAGAAACGCGACGTCGCCGGTCAGCAGCCCGAACCCGCTATCGATGTAGCGGATGAAGGTCTCCATGAAGCGGTCGATGACGTTGAGGTCGCCCATGTCGCGTTTCTTCCTGGCGCCCAGCCGCTAGCGCGGCGTGTAGGCCTGCCCCGAACCCAGGAACCGGGCGGTCGCCGCGCGGGCGGCTTCCTCCGCCTGCGCCTTGCGCGCCTGGTCCAGCGCTTCCGAGCGGTACTGCGCGGCCATCAGGTTCTGGATCTGGAGCTGCTGCTTGGTGGAAAGGGCGAGCAGCTGGTTGGTGGCCTGCTGCGCCTGCAGACTCCCTACCGCGCCCTGCGAGGCCGTCACCAGTTCCGACAAGGTGGCGCCATCGGCCTGGACGTTCTCGACCACCTGCGCCTGTATCCGCATGGTCTGGTGGTAACGCGCTCATCGAGTTGCGCCAGCGCGTCCGGGCGTCGGCCACGAACTGATCGGTGGTCACCGCGGCGTCATACTGTTCGGGGAACTGCTGCCGGAACGCGGCGTCGGTGGCGCCGACTTCGAAGGCGATGCCTTCGGCCTGGATCATCAGCCCGTCGATGCGCTGAAGCGCCCCGGTGATCTGGCCGAGCGACGAATAGTCGAGGCGCTGAAGGTTCTTCGCCATGTTCTGCAACATGGTCGCTTCGTTCTGAAGCGACTGGATCTGGTTGTTGATCTGCTCCAGCGCGCGGGCGGCCTGCAGGATGTTCTGGGCAAAGTTCGAAGGATCGAACACGGTGATGGCCGCGGCCGGCCGAACCAAGCCGGCAACGGGCAGCGCGGATAGCGACGTGGCGACGAGCGCGACGGCAAGAGTGCGGCGGATCATGATGTTTTCTCCGGTGCAGGGTTGGGGAAATCGCTCGAGCAGCGCGGCGGCCCAATCGAGGCCATTCGCTTCGAGGAAGGCGGCGGCGAAGCGGTCCGAGCCGTGCTCGGCCAGCACCCGGTCGATGAGAGTCTGGTCGGCCGGCGAGGACGCGCCGCAGAGAGCCAGCGCGATGGGTCCGAGCCCGAGCTCGAACAGCCGGTTGCCGCGGCGCGATTGCAAATAGTAGTGGCGCTTCGGCGTCGCCTGCGCGATCAGCTCGATCTGCCTGTCGTTGAGCCCGAAGCGCTCGTAGGCCGATCGCGCCTGCGGCTCGATCGCCCGGTCATTGGGCAGGAAGATGCGCTGCGGGCAGCTTTCGATGATGGCCGGCGCGATGCTGCTGCCGGCGATGTCCGCCAGCGACTGGGTGGCGAAGACGACCGCGACGTTCTTCTTGCGCAGCACCTTCAGCCATTCGCGGATGCGCGCGGCGAAGACCGGGTTGTCGAGATAGACCCAGGCCTCGTCGAGGATCAGCAGGGTCGGCCGTCCGTCGAAGCGGTCTTCCAGCCGGTGGAAGAGATAGGTGAGGACCGGCAGGACCACGCCCGCTTCGTGCATCAGCTCCTCGGTCTCGAAGCACTGGACGTCCGCCAGCTCGAGCCGGTTCTCGGCGGCATCGAGCAGCCGGCCGAACGGGCCGTCCAGCGTGTAGGGCATGAGCGCGGCCTTGAGCGCGTTCGATTGCAGCAGCACCGAGAGGCCGGTGAGCGTGCGTTCCTCCGCCGGCGCCGTGGCGAGACTGGTCAGCGCCGACCAGACGGACTCCTTCACTTCCGGCGTGACGACGACCTTTTCATGCGCCAGCAGCGCGGCGATCCACTCGGCGGCCCAGCTGCGCTCCGCGGATCGTCGATGCCGCGCAAGCGGCTGGAAGGCGAGCGATCCGTCCGACCCCAGCCCATGATGCTCGCCGCCCATGGCGAGCACGGCGGCGCGCGCCGAACTGCCCTTGTCGAAGATGGTGACCTGGGAACCGGTATAGCGGCGGAACTGAAGCGCCAGGAGCGCCAGCAGCACCGACTTGCCGGCGCCGGTCGGACCGACCATCAGCATGTGCCCGACGTCGCCGACATGGGTGGAGAACCACTGCCGGCGCAGTCTCGTCAGCGTCCTGGTCGCCTCGGTCTTGTCGAGGGCGATGAACCCCGGAACGTGATCGGCGCCTGACGTGCTCATCAGACCAGCGCCCCGCCGCCAAACGAGAAGAAGCTGAGGAAGAACGAGCTTGCCGCGAAGGCAATGCTGAGCCCGAACACGATCTGGATGAGCCCAGGCGAAGCCGCCGCTCGTCTCGCCGAAGGCGAGCGTCAATCCGGTGATGATAATGATGATCACCGCCACGATCTTGGCGACCGGCCCTTGCACGGAGTCGAGAATCTGTTGAAGAGGCTGCTCCCAGGGCATGCCCGAGCCGGCTGCGTGCGCCGTGCCACAGAGGAGAAACGTGACGGCGGCCGCGCAGGCAAGCGACCACAAGAGACGATGAACCGGAAAGGACGTGGACCGATGCATGGCGGTTTCTCCTTGTCAAAGCGCATGAAGCCGATGAGATGCGAGATCGGTGACGGCGTAGTCGCCGTCGGCATCGAGGCCGGTAAGGCGCGCTGCACCAGCCCGAGACGCTGGTGATGCTCTGGCTACTCGTTCGGCCACGACGATCTGCAACGAATTGCTCTTCGACGCCGCTGTCAGACGCGAGCGCTCCAAATTTGTGGCGTTCTGCTATTCGGAAATCCCTGATGCACTCGCCGACCGTGCCAGCACGACGCCTAATTTACAGGTAGCTGGTAGCCGGGAGGCGATTTTCGGCGGTGTGCGCGGCAACTGGAGCCCCCCGCGGATGCACCGGCGGAACTCTGGGAGAACGATCAGCTCGCCCTTCGCGACTTCGGCAAGTTGGCAGCCTATTTAGCCAGAAGCGCGGCGCGGGAACCAGAAGTGGACTCCGTGCTCCGCGAACTTGTCGATGGGGCCATGGCGAGACGTAATGCAAGCGCCGGCGGCGATGGCAATGGCTGAACGTGATCCGACCTGTATAGGTAGGGTACGCCATGTCCTCGGGCGCTACCGTCACGGTGGCTCTTAACCCTGACCGTCGACGAAGGTAATGGCGGTCGTTGATCTCGTCGGACAGGCCCCGTGCGACCACCCGGCCGGTGATCGGGCGGCTGTCCTTCGCGGCCGGGTCGAAGATCACGTAATCGGCGGCGGCGCGCGCCACACCCTTCGCCGTCATCTCGCGATGCATCGTCCTGATGATGTCGCCGCGCTCGCCCATGCGCTTGAGCGTCTCCTCGATGTCGCCCGCCAACCGCCACTGGCCCGGCCGCACTTCCTCGGCCAGTCCCAGATGCTTCAGCTTCTGCAGACGGCCGGCCCGCAGGGTCTGCTGGAAAGCGTCCTTGTCCGCGGACCAGACCAGCCCTTCCCCATCCCGGTCGCGTGCCAAGCGCCGGTCGATGCTGGTGAGCCGTTCCTGCTCGACTTCGTTGCGCAGGCGGTTCTCGATCTCCAGATCGGAGCGTGGCCCGAGGTCCAGCGTCACCAGTTCGGCGGCGCGTTCGCGCAATCCCTTGGTGATGTACTCGCGGGCGATGACCAGATCCAGGCCGCGGTCGTCCTTGCCGCGAAGGATGATGTGGCTGTGCGGATGGCCGGTGTTGTAGTGATCGACCGCGACCCAATCGAGCTTTGTGCCGAGGTCCCCTTCCATCTGCGTCATCAGGCGGCGCACCAAGGGTCTCAGGTCGTCGTATTCGGCGCCGTCCTCGGGCGCGACGATGAAGCGGAACTGGTGGCGGTCGCCTGTCGAGCGCTCGATGAACGCCTTGCCGTCGACGCGATCCTGCTCGGCTGAATAGAGCTCGCCCGGGTGGCCATCGCGGGTCACGCCATCGCGCTGGATATAGCGCAGATGCGCACGCGCGCCCTTGATGCCGTTGCCGGCGAGCTTGACGATGCGGGATTTGACGACGACGCGGCGGCTGCGAAACGCCGCATAGCGATCGCGCGAGGCAAGCATGCGGCCGATGCCGGCACCGCGACCGATCTGGCTGCCGTGGAACTTCGCTTTGCGTGCCGACGATCCGCTCCGCACGCGCCCGCCGGCGAGCATCGTCGCCTGCAGCACCCGGTGCAGATATTTTCGGCCGCGTTTGCTGCCGCGCGAGCGGATCTTTCCGAGCTTCGGCTCGAAGTCGTCGTCCCGCGTCATGGCCGTGCCTCCCGGACGATCCCAAGTGTCCAACACAGAGGAAGAAGGCCCGCCGTGTACGGATCGCAAGGCGTCTCCATCGCCATGCGGGGAATCAAAGGCTTACGCGAGGGAGTCTCGAAACCCGCGATCACGGTCTCTCTAAATAACGATGTGCAGACAAAGACATAGTGGCTCATGCGAGACACCCCTTTAATCTTGCCTTACGCGACTTCCGATCTGCTCTCCGTCCGTCCTGCGCTCACCTACGCTCTCTTGTCCCGCCTCGGCTCAAGACGATGCCGATGAACCAGGCGGAGTTCGTCGCCTGACATGATGGGAGCGACGCCGTGACGACGCCGCTCCCGAAACGATCGGCGGGGTCAACCACCGCCCGCCAGGAACGCCTGTTCGGCGCTCTCGAAGCTGTCGAAATGACGCAGACGGAGCATCCAATGGACGCGGCGTTCGGCATCCACGACGCAGGTCGCGGCGTAGTAGCGGCTGCGGAAATAGCCGATGATCGCGACGGCTTCGAACGCTTCGTCTTCGTCGTCGAAGCTCTCATAGGCGCCGAGATTCATCTCCGCGAGCCGTCCGTCCCAGTGGAAATCGGCGCGCTCCGCTTCGATGAAACGCTCGGCGATGGACAGGAGTCCGTCGCGACCGAACTCCTGCTCCAAACTGTCGAGAAGCATCGGGAAGCGGTCGAATTCGGCGTGCGGATGGATGTGAAGCATGGTCATCTGAACCTCCAGGGTTGACGTCCTCCTCATCGAGGACAGGCCCTGGCATCGGCCGGCGAAGCGGCGGTCAAGGACGCCGAAGGCGCCGCGCAGCGGGGCGTGGGGGAGCCAAAATGCGCCAGCATTTTGGGGGGACCGCGCATCCTTGACGGGCGTTTCGTCCTGGCTGGTACGATAGGCAAACCGAGACGAGGCCCCTCTCTCCGGCAGGACTCCGATAGCGCCAGCGCCCTTCATCGCTGGCCATCCGGCACGGTGGTCAGAGGGACAAACAGGTCGCTCGACGGCTGCCACTCCATCGGCATTGGATGATGCATCGGCGGCGGTTCGCAGTGTGAAGAACAGCCGCGTTCCCGATGCCACAGACGGCGACGGCGACGAGCCTGGATCGATCTGAGCGATAGTAGCGAGATAGGCGCGCGTCTCGGTCGGCAGAGGCCGGCCATCGCGCAGATACTCGTCGTAACGCTCCGGCCCGGCATTGTAGGCGGCGAACAGGCCCGGATAGCCGTAGCGGTCGTACATCGCGCGCAGATAGGCGGTGCCCGCCAGGATATTGTCGCGCGGGTCATGCGGATCGGAGCCGAGACCGTGCGCACGCCGCATCTCCTCATAGGTGTCGGGCATCACCTGCATCAGGCCCATCGCCCCGGCGCGCGAGGTGATCGGACGGCCATCGAGCATCGTCCGGCCGCCGCTCTCGGCCTGCATGACCACGCGTATCCAGGCCTCGGGCACGCCGAACCGGCGCGACGCCTCGGCGATGAAATCCTGCCAGCGATCGAGCGCGGCATCGGTCGGGGCGACGGGTTCGGCATAGGCAGGCATGGCGCCTGGGATGGGTCCGACCGCCAATGCGCCGAGCGAGCAGGAGGATCACTCGATCCATAGCGGCGCGAGCCTCCCGATGATCGCGGCCGTCGGGACCGGCCCGAAATACCGCCCGTCGAAGGAGTCTGCGACGCCTTCCATGAGCAGGAAGACATCGTCCGGCTCGAGGGTCTGGCAGCCGCTCCAGGCGGGCAGCGGGCGGCCGAGCCGGTCGCGCGCCAGCCGTTCGGCGACGACGCGGCCGTTGACGGAAATCACATCGCCGGCGGCGCAGACGACGTCGCCGCCCAGCGCGGCGACGCGCTTCACCAGCGGGACGTTCTGCGGGAGATAGCCCCGTTCGGCGGCGAGCTGCCGTACGGAACTCGGTGTGCGGACGAGCACCAGATCGCCGCGGACAGCGTTCCCCGGAAGGACGCGGTAAAGGCCGATGGGGGCGCTGGCGCTGGCGTTCCACACCAGCCACGGCGCCGGTCAAAAAGGGCGAGCGTCGCGAGGCCGATCAGGCCGAGCCCGAACAAGGTGAGGGCGAGGACTGTACGCGGGCGCCTACGCCCGCGCCGGCGCCGCTTCGGGTGCGCCTGAAAGGCCGCTCGATCATCGCCGTGCCCCGCCATTCTCAGGCCGGGCGGGGCGCTCACGGTCGGGCTCCGAGGTCGAGGTCTTGCCGTGCTCCGCCGACCATGCATCGAGGTCGTCGATGTGATAGCGGACGTAGCGGCCATGCTTGCGAAAGCGCGGCCCGCCGCCGGCCGTGCGCATCTTTTCGAGCGTCCGGCGCGACAGGCCGACATAGTAGGCGGCCTGGTCGGTGTTCAGAAACGGGCTGCCCTTCTTGGCATTGGCGGCCCGGACGATCTCGTCGTCCATGTTCGGCGCTCCTCGATTGCGATACAGACGGCGACGGCGAATGTCGCCGCGCACCAGGCGAGGATGGGCGCGATGGGGCGCGTTCGGGGACGCTCGAAAACAGGCCCCCCGCGAATTCGATCGGGCGTGCGAAATCACACGCAGAAGGAAAGCCCCGCCGCGGTGGTCCGCGACGGGGCTTGGGGCGTTATCGGTCGCGCGGTTCCCACAAGCGCGATGTGGGTTGCGCCGTCCCCGTTGGGGTTTTCGAGCTTGACCAGCCGGGCCCGGACCCAGTTCGGCCCGAACTCGGGCGCGCCGATCTTGAGGTTCAGGTAGGTCTCGCCGCTCGACTTCGCGACCTGGCTCCAGGCGGCGCCGACCTCGTAGCGCTGGCCGGCATAGACCCGGTAGTCGGGCGCGTTCTCGGACATCTTGTCGATGGGAACGATGGTGAGCGCGGCGGCGACATTGAGGGTCTTGAGGGTGCCGGTGAAGACGCCGTCGTCGAGCTTGGTGAAGGTCCCGAGGGTGATGGCCATGATGTGGTCTCCTTTCGCTTGAGTTGCAGGACCGCCCTGCGATGGCTCGGCGCTCAGAGACCGCAAGGCGCCCCTGCCCACCGCGAGCGCAGCGAAGCGGCCGGAACGCAGTGGAGGACCTGGGAGGCGGGAGAATTTGGAGCGAAGCGTCCGCGAGGAGGCCCGCTTGCGGGCCGGGGAAATTCTTTCGCCGGACAGGTTGGAGAGGGGCGACGCGGGCTCTAGCGCTTTGAGAGACATGCAGGGACGGTCTGCGAATCTCAGCATGCAAGGAGACCCTGGCCGAAGCACCCGCGCGCCTTCACCTCGGTCTCGACCGTGCGGGAACGGACGCCCGTGACCCGCGTCGCCGCCGCCTTCCAGACCCGCTTCGACGATGTCCGCCACGCCCTCGTCACACGGACCTTCAAGACGGCAGCGCGGAGTCGGTGACGGGCTGCCAGGGCAATGCGGTCGAGCGGACGAGACAGGCTGATTCTCATGGCGAACGCGCCGATGATCGGGCTGAGGCGCACCGGTGCCGGCCTCATGATCGGCACAACGACGGACGCAATCCATGCTCGCTGCGCGCGGCGGACGCGATACCGAACAGCCGCCACGAAGCCGTGCGGATCAGCGCGGCGGGGCATGCTGAAGGTCTGCACGCCGATCTATCGGAACGACTCCGATGGGAGACCATCGCGGCTCGCCTTGATGCCTCTTGGAGCCGGCATCTGTGAGCGCTGCGCCAGGGATCGAAGCCCGCCAGGGCCGAGACGCCGCAAGGCGGCTCGGTTCACGAGAGCCCGGCGCGCGGGCTCGCCCGCGCGGGCGCCACACCAAGCTCACATTTAGGTGTAAGCTACAATCTCAGGTCTAACCCGAGTCCGTGGACATGTGCCCTCGCAAGCCGCGCCGGACTTTGAAAGATCAGCTACATCTGGACTATCGTGGAGGTTTTCGAACACTCTTTACAGCGTGGTCCCTATCGATGCCCATCTGCGGGAGCCGATCATGTTGAAAGCTACCGAAGAGGAGATCGAGGAATTCCGGGAATACTTTGAATGGCAGGCACCCGACCTCGAAGTGACCTTCATGCAGAAGGTCTACTCGGAGGCCGTCCTGAACACCCGCCACGACGTGTGGGACATCCACACCAACAAGGATCGCTGGTGGGTCATCACGGGCGGCACAAACCTCTACTCTCAGGAGCAGTTCCCAAATATGGACCTTGCTCTGACCTTCCATATTGGCCTGATCCTCCGCATCCCACGTACGGAAGAACAGCAGGAAGACGATCTACATCCTCCCGTTCGGTCCCGTCTTCGAGAAGATGGAAGAAGCCGGCGCCGCCGTGACACAGGCGCATAACCTCGCGGACTATCAGACCGTCGGCGTCCGCTGCCGCGAGGCGCTACTCGAACTGATCGGTGTCGCGCAGGATGCGGCAAGGTGGACTGACACGCCTGCACAGCGTGCGAACTTCCGCGCGTGGACGGAGATCATCTGCAACGATCTTCTGCCGGGCGCACCAACAAAGAGCGTCGCGGGGCCCTCAAGGGTGCGCTTGAGTCCGCATGGACGTTTTCCAACTGGCTGACGCACTCAAAGTCGGCCACCTGGATTGATGCCGACATGGCACATTCGTTGACCCAGCACTCCATCGGCATGGCGACCTCATTGATCCTTCGCGAGTTGCGCGGTGTGCCCGAGGAATGCCCGAACTGCGGATCGCCGCATCTCGAACCCGAACAGGGCGAAAATACCGCGGCACCCGGCTACTCTGGGAACGACCGCATTGTGCCGACTGTGGATGGGCCGGTAGGCCCGTTCCAATCCTCGACATTGAGGATGGGCAGCCCATCATACTCGCGAAGGCGAAAAACCCGACGAGCACAGCATCATGACTGTTCCGCTGCGCACGATCCTTAAGCCGGGCGATCCGCCGATCGAGCCGCTGAAGAAAAGAGAGACCGGGCCACCAGAGCCAGTTGTCTACCTTGCCTATGGGTCCAACATGTCGACCGCCCGGCTACGCAAGCGCATGCCGAGCTGCAAGCCGCTCGGCATCGCCACCTTGCCGGGTCATGCGCTTCGCTTCCATAAACGCAGCATGGACAAGTCCGGGAAATGCAACGCATTTGCCAGTGGCAACGACAATAGGTGATCGAAGTCCTGTTTAGCTTCGATCCTGCCGAACGCGCCGAGCTAGATGAGGCCGAAGGCGTCGGCAGAGGCTACGAGCACGCGATGGTCACCGTCATCAATGAGAAAGGTCGCAGGCGGACGGTCCTTACTTATCTCGCCACCCCCGACTACATCGACGACAGCCTCAAACCCTATGGCTGGTACAAGAACTTTGTCCTTGCAGGCGGCAAGGAACACGGCCTGCCGCCGGAGTATATTGGAATACATTCACTTGGTTGAGGCGATTGGAGACCCCAACAAGACACGGGATAAGAAGCAGCGGGCCACGCTCGGAAGTCCCGGGCGGTGAGGCCGGTTTCAGTGCGAGTTGTCGGTCCAGATTGCGGACCAATTTCCGCTGCCTGGCGCAAGTCCGGCATCGGCGCCCGGCATCGATGGATATCGAGAGAACGGCGCTTACGCGCCGCCCTCCTCGCTGAACCGCCACACCGGGATGCCCATCTTGCGGGCCTTGTCGGCGAGGTTGGCGGAGATGCCCGAGCCGGGGAAGACGATGACGCCGATCGGCAGGGCTTCGAGCATCTGGTCGTTGCGCTTGAAGGGCGCGGCGTTGCGGTGGCGGTTCCAGTCGGGCTTGAAGGCGACCTGCGCGACCTTGCGGTTGTCGGCCCAGCAGGCGGCGATGCGCTCGGCGCCGCGCGGGCTGCCGCCGTGCAGCAGCACCATGTCGGGATGCTTGGCGTGGACCTTGTCGAGCGCGGCCCAGATGCGCTGGTGATCGTTGAAGTCGGAGCCGCCGGTGAAGGCGATGCGGCTGCCCGCGGGCACGAGCAGTTGCGCCTCGGCGCGGCGCTGGGCGGCGATGAACTCGCGGCTGTCGATCATCGCGGAGGTGAGCGCGCGATGGTTGACCATCGAGCCCGAGCGGGGCCGCCACAGCGAGCCGGTGACGGCCTCGTAGTGCTCGGCGGCATGGTCGCGGCAGAACTCGAAGGCGTTGCGGCGCTCGATCAGGCCGAGCCCCTGATCGATGAGGCGCTCCAGCTCGACCGAGCGGACCTCGGAGCCGTTCTGCTCCAGCTGCGAGCGGCGCTGCGCCTGCTCGTTGGCGTCGAGATCGCGCTCGATGCGGTCGATCTTGCGGTGGAACAGGTTGACGAAGGACCAGAGCAGGTCGTCGAGATCGTCCTCGAGCCGCGTGTCGGTCAGCATCGCGGCGAAGCCGTCGACGATCGCGCCGAGCTCGGCGCGGACGGCATCCGCCTCGGGCAGTGGGCGCGGATCGGGCTCGTCCCGGCCGGGGCGATGGCCGTAGAGCGCCAGCTCGTCGAGCAGATGCGCGGTGGGCGAGGCAGCGTGCGGCTCGTCGGCGGGCTCGGTGTCGGGGAAGAGGAAGGGCATGGGATCGTGCGTCATGGCGGGCTCCTGTTGCCGGTCTGGCCGCGCCCATCGCGGCCTTCACGGCGATCGCCCGCCGGGGACGGAGCCGGGCCTGCACCCCGCCGCCGGCCTGCCGGCAAGGGGCCGGAGCGCATGCGGAGGATGGCGGGAGGCGGCTATTTTGCTTCGCGATGCAAAGCCGGGCGGCCTTCCGCCCGGCGGCGGAAAATAGCCGCCGGACGCCATTGCGGGGCCGGGACCGGCCCTGGCAGATCGCCGCTCGGGAAGGCCGCAGGCGCGGCCCCCTGGCCGGCCGGCGAGTCCCGCCGCACGGCTCCTCCGTCCCCGTTCCGGCCCGACACCGGACCGCAGGAGATGCCGGCGCGGCCCGCCGGTCAGGCTGCATCGCGACGGCGCAGGAACCGCAGGGCATCGGCCGGGGCGAGCTGATCCGCCAGCCGGGCCAGCATGGCGTCCGGGCCGAGCCGGCGCAGATCGACGTTGAAATCGCTCCTGGCCGGCATGAGGTCGCGGACCTCGATGCCGGCGTCGCGTCCGCGTGCGTGCAGCCGTTCCGCCGCCATCCGCCCGGCCGCATCGCGATCGCGCGCGACATAGAGCCGGGCGAGCATCGGGGCGAGATCGAGGGCGGCGAGATGGTTGGCCGAGAGCGCGGCGATCATCGGCAGGTCGGGCAGCACCGATTTGAGCGCGAGCATGGTCTCGATGCCTTCGCCGGCGGCGAGCACGTCGGTGGCGCGGCCGAAGCGCACGCCGTTGCCGAGGAGTTGGCCGAGCGCACGGCGCGGATCGGCGAGCGGGGCCTTCGCGGGACGCTGCCGATCGAGCCAGGTGCGATGGACGCCGGTGATCCGGCCGTCCGCGTCGGTCACGGCGGCGAGCAGCCCCGGCCAGGACTCGCGGGCAGCATCGCGGTCGGCACGATACCAGAGCGCGGGATGGAAGCGCAGCGACGGCCAGTCGAGCCGTGCGGTGATGCCGCGCGCGCGCAGATAGGCTTCGGCCTGGGTGCCGGCGACGGGCCGACCGGCGCGAAACAGACGGCGGGCGCGCGTCTCGGGCGGATCCCGCTCGCGGCGGAGGCGGTTCGCGGGTCGGATGCGCGGGCTCGGAACGCGGCAGGCAGAGGAAGCGGCGCGCCTCGTCGAGCACGTCGCGGAAGGCGTCGAGCCCGCGATTGAGGGCGATCAGGTCGAGGAGATCGCCATGCTCGCCGGTGGCGGCGTCGGTCCATTTGCCGGCGGCGCCGGGACCGGACTCCGGTCCCGTGAGACGGACATAGAGGCTGCGGCCGGGGGTGTTCCGAACATCGCCCACCAGCCAGTAGCGGCCGTGGCGGCGGCCGTTGGGAAGATAGTGGCGGCAGACGCCTTCGGCATCGCGCGCGAGGCGCCGCGCCAGATCGGCGGCCCGGCTGGACATGATGCTGGACATGATCGCCTCCCCTCACGCCGCGTTGCGGTCGGCGATGCGCATGAGCGGATGGCGCTCCATCAGCGTGCCGAGGATGGCGGGGCCGCGTCGCGCCGATGGGAACGAACAGCCGCAGCTTCCAGGCGATGATCTCGGAGGTGAGCCCCATCGCCTTCAGCCGGTCGACCATCCCGTCGGTGAAGCCGGAGAGCTCGACGCGGAACGCGCCCATGACCTTGGCGCGACGGAGCTGGAGGCCGTCGGCGAGCTCCAGCACGGTCCGGCCATCGAGCACGGCGGTCCAGGCATCGGCCGGGCTGATCGTCGGCGTGTCCGTCGCCGACCGCCTGGGCGACCCAGGCCGGCGAGACGAGGCGGCCGATCACCCGCTCGCCCTCGTCGGTCTGAAGCCGATAGACGCGGCATCCTTCGTCGGGAAGCCGCTTCCAGATCGGCAGAAGCAGCCCGGTGACGATATGGATCCGGCTGTCGGTGAACTCGGGCAGATCGGCGAGTTCGGCGTTCCAGGCGGCGGCGAAAGCGTCGCGGTCGGCTTCGCGCCAATGGGTCTGCGCCATCGCGGCCAAGGGAATGGCGGTGCGCTCCATCGGCCGCAGGAGGCGGACGCGCCGCTCGACCTCGCCGTCGTCGAGCATCAGGCTCGGCGCGGGGACCTGAACGGCGGCGCGGCCCGACTGGCCGTTGACCAGCAGCGTCGCGCGGGGATCGCCGGCGCGGTCCAGCGCCTCGGCGAGGGTGAGCGGCCGGTTGCGATCCCGGCGAGCCACGGTGAAGACCTGCGTCTCGGCGCCGCTGCCGGGATGGACGTAGATGGTGCGGCGGTCGGTGACGCGCAGCGATTCCGCCGTGACCGTCTCGACGCCGAGATCGTAGGTGCCGGACGCGACGGCGCCCTCGATCTTCGCGCGCAGCAATTCCTCGAACACGCCGAACAGGACGTTCTGCAGGTCGATGGTGAGCGCCAGCAGGCGGTTGAGGAAGGTGGTGATCGGCGGCAGCTCCTCGCGCAGGCTGCCATCGCCGTCGGTCAGCCGCAGGCCGGTCGCGTCCTCGAACGCCTGCAGGGAACAGCCATCGACCTTGCCGGAATAGAGCAGCAGGTAGAGCTGGCGCAGCGCGGCGCGGCCATAGACGGATTCGAGATTGTCGTCGGCGCGGAACAGGCCCTGCCCGCCGGTCTGGCGCTGGCCCTTGGTGATGGCGCCGAGGGTGTCGAGGCGGCGGGCGATGGTCGAGAGGAAGCGCTTCTCCGCCTTCACGTCGGTGGCGATCGGCCGGAACAGCGGCGGCTGCGCCTGGTTGGTGCGGTTGGAGCGGCCCGAGGCCCTGGATCGCCGTGTCCGCCTTCCAGCCGGCTTCGAGCAGGTAGTGGACGCGCAGGCGGCGGTTCCTCGCGCCGAGATCGGCATGGTAGCTGCGGCCGGTGCCGCCCGCGTCGCTGAACACGAGGATGCGCTTCTCGTCGTCCATGAAGGCTTGCGTCTCGGCGAGATTGGCCGATCCGGCCCGGCTCTCGACGCGCAGACGGTCTCGCGTGACCTGGCACGATGCGCCGCGAGCGGCCGGTGACCTCGGCGACCATGTCGGTGCCGAAGCGCTGGACGATCTGGTCGAGCGCGCCCTGCACCGGCGGAAGTGCCGCGAGCTTCTCGATCAGGCGGTCGCGCCGTTCGATGGCGTCGCGGCACTGGACCGGCTGGCCGTCGCGGAACACCGGGCGAGAGCAGAGATTGCCCTCGCTGTCGGTGAAGGGCTCGTAGAGCTGCGTCGGGAAGGAATGCGCCAGGTAGTCGAGGACATACTCGCGGGGCGTGATGTCGACCTGCACGTCGCCCCATTCCTCGGTCGGAATCTCCGCGAGCCGCCGTTCCATCAGCGCCTCGCCGGTCGAGACGATCTGGATGACGGCGGCGTGGCCCGCGTCGAGGTCGCGGTCGACGGCGGCGATCAGCGTCGGCGTCTTCATCGCCGTGATGAGGTGGTTGAAGAAGCGCTGCTTGGCGCTCTCGAACGCCGAGCGGGCGGCGGACTTCGCCTGACCGTTCAGCGTACCGCCCTCGCCCGTGATGTTCGTGGCCTCCAGCGCCTCGGTCAGGTTGTTGTGGATGATCTGGAAGGCGCCGGCATAGGCGTCGTAGATACGGATCTGCTCCGGGCTGAGCGCGTGCTCGACCAGCTCGTATTCGACGCCTTCGTAGGAGAGCGAGCGGGCGGCATAGAGGCCGAGCGCCTTCAGGTCGCGGGCCAGGACCTCCATCGCCGCGACGCCGCCGGCCTCGATCGCCTGGACGAACTCGGCGCGCGTGGCGAAGGGGAAGTCCTCGCCGCCCCAGAGGCCGAGCCGCTGGGCATAGGCGAGATTGTGGACCGTGGTGGCGCCGGTCGCCGAGACATAGAGGACGCGGGCGTTGGGCAGCGCATGTTGCAGGCGAAGGCCGGCGCGGCCCTGCTGCGACGGCGCCTGATCGCCGCGCTCGCCCTTGCCGCCCGCGGCGTTCTGCATGGCGTGGCTCTCGTCGAAGACGATGACGCCGTCGAAGTCGCGGCCCAGCCAATCGACGATCTGCTGAACGCGCGAGGCCTTCGCCTCCCGCGCATCGGAGCGCAGCGTCGCATAGGTGGTGAAGAGGATGCCCTGCTCCAGCCGGATCGGCGTGCCCTGGCGGAAGCGGGCGAGCGGCGTGATCAGCAGCCGCTCCTGCCCGAGCGCCGACCAGTCGCGCTGGGCATCCTCGATCAGCTTGTCCGACTTCGACACCCAGACCGCGCGGCGGCGGCCTTGCAGCCAGTTGTCGAGCAGCACGCCCGCGACCTGGCGGCCCTTGCCGGCGCCGGTACCGTCGCCGAGCATCCAGCCGCGGCGGAAGCGCACGGCGTTCTCGGCATCGTCCGGCGCCGCGGCGACGACGTCGAAGGTCTCATCGACGGTCCACGACCCGGCGAGGAAGCCGGCATGGGCCTCGCCGGCATAGATGACGCTCTCGAGCTGGGCGTCCGAAAGCAGGCCGTCGGCGATGACGGCAGCCGGCAGATGTGGGCGGTAGCTCGGCTTGGGCGGCGCGACCGACGCCATGGCCGCCGACTGCACCAGCCGCGTCGGATGCGGCTTGGCATTCGGGATGCGGATCGACTGGAGGGTATAGCTCTCATAGAGCGCCTCGCTGATGCGGCCGTCTTCGGCTGGCGCCCGGTCGCAAGGTTCATAGGCGACCTCGACGGCGTCTTCCGGAACGGGTCCGATGTATTGGTGCGGTGCCGCGTGGCGGCGTCGAGCGCGCGGTTACCGGACGGCGTGCGGCCGTCGCGACCTGAAGCGCTGGGGAAGCCGTCACCGGGGCACGCGGCGGAACGTGACGGATGACCCGGTCGAGCAGCGTGGCGGCGTCGGGCGCGATGCCTGGCGACGGTGGGAACGCCGTCGGATCGTCGGCAGGGATGCGGTCGATCACCGTCAGACGCGTCTCGACGCTGGTGCCATGGCGGGCATAGACGCGGCCGTCGATGGCGGCGGAAAACACCACACGACCCCGCTCCTGGAGCCGGACGAAGCCGTCGCGCCAGGCCGGATTGTCGGGGGAGAGATTGGCGCCGGTGATGGCGACCAGGCGGCCGCCTTCGGCGAGACGCGCGAGCGCGGAGGCGACATGGCGCAGGGCGGCGTCGGCGACCTTGCCGTCCACATGCGCCGCCACCGAGAAGGGCGGGTTCATCAGCACGACGCTCGGCGTGATGCCGGCGTCGAGATGATCGTGGATGTGCGCCGCGTCGTAGCGGGTGACGGCCGTGCCGGCGAACAGATGCGAGAGCAGCCCGGCACGCGTCTCGGCCAATTCATTCAGGACGAGCGAGGCGCCGCCTTGTTCGGCGAAGATGGCGAGCAGTCCGGTGCCGGCCGAAGGCTCCAGCACCAGGTCGCGGGGCGTGATGCCGGCGGCGACACTGGCGACATACCCAAGCTCGATCGGCGTGGAGAACTGCTGAAGCGCCTGCGATTCCTGCGAGCGGCGCGTCTGCGACGGCAGGAGGGCGGCGAGCTTGGCCAGCATCGCGAGGCGTGCCGTCGGAGCTTCGGCCCGCGCACGCATGGCCGGGCCGAACTTGCGCAGGAACAAAACCTGCGCCGCTTCGCAGGCTTCATAGGCGTCCTTCCAGCTCCATGCGCCTTCGGCATCGGAGCCGCCGAAGGCCTGTTCCATGGCGGCGCGCAGGCTTCGCGCATCGACGATGTGGCCTCGCTCCAGTTCCGGGAGCAAATGCCCGGCGGCGTGGAACAGTGCGGATGCAGGGACAAGAGGCTGGCCAGCCGCCGCGGCTGCGGCGGAAGATGCGGTCATGAAGTTCATGGCTGAGGTTTCCGGAGAGAGCGCGAGGAACGGGACGAGCCGCGAGGACGCTCTCTCTCATGCCCCTCGGCTCGCCCCGTCCCGGCCCTTCTCTTCCTCTCAGGCGACACGGACCGCGCCGGCGCCCGCCGCCATGACCGCCCGGACTCTCGCCGCCAATGCCGGGAATATCGTCGAGCATCGACAGCGGCGCGAAATTGTTGCGGCCGCCGGTATAGTCGCGCCGGCCTTCGCAGGTGCGGATGAGGATGCCGGTGTCGGCGCGGGTCGCCGGTTGGCAGACCTGCACATAGACGCGCTCATGGTGGAGGGTGATCTCGCCGGAGACGGCGATGCCGCCCTGGTTCGAGCGCAGATCGAACGACGCGCGTGGAAAGCCGAGTTCCGCGGCGAGACGACGAAGCCGCGCGCGGGCGACGGTATGGAAGCGGCGCTTCCGATCGGGCTCGTAGGAGCAGGAGGTGTACCAGTCCATCGAATATCTCCTGAATGCGAAAGCCCGGCGCCCCTTCGACATGCTCAGGAGGCCGGGCTTGGTGTGAGAGGGTGCGGGGCGACGAGTGCCGCCCCGCTGGTCGAGGTCATTCCGCCGCGATGGCGTGCGGCTGCGGTTCTTCCGGACCGGAGTCCGCGGTGCCAGCCTCGTCGTCATCGAGGAAGGCCGGCAGATCTTCGGTCGTGGCCGGTTCGTCGACGGCCGTCTCGGCCTCGGGCAGGCGAAGCGGCTCGGGCAGCCAGCTCGAACCGGCGAGCAGGCGTTCGGCCTCCTTGGCCATGTCCGGCTTCTTGAGGTGGTCGATGAGCTGGGCCGAGGCTTCGCCCTTGGCCTCGCGCACGGCTTCGAGGATGCGCGCCTTGGTGACGCGACCGAGATAGTTCTCGACGGTCGGCGTCCAACCGGCCGCCACCATGTCGAGACCGACGGCCCGTGCGACCTGTCCCGCATGGGCGATGCGACGCGAGTTGCGGTTCCACGGCTCATGGACCGCGTTGACCGAAAGCGACGCGCAGTGCGCGAACAGCGATGCGCGGCTGTCGCCGTCGAAGGCGATCAGCGCGTTCCAGAGGTCGCCGGCGTCCTTCGGCAACTGTCCGGCCCATTGCGCGTGCCGGTTCTCGATCGCCTTGGCCGACGCGCTGTCGTTGAGCCCCGGCGCCTGGGTGCCGAAGCTGGCGCTCTTCGCCGTGATCTCCAGGCAGGTCTCCGATACGTGGCGATAGAAGGCGTTGAGGCAGAGCGCATGGAGAACCGCGACGAAGGCGGTATCGGGATCGTTCGCCAGCGCGTCGCGCAGCGCCAGGGTGCGATGGGCGGTCAGCTCGGTGAGGAGACGGTCGGGTAGCGGCTTGATGCCGTCTTCTTCCTCGGCCGCCTCGACGGCCGTCGATGATCCGTCGCCGCCGATGGTGATTGACGAGCGCTGAACGACGCCGTCGTGCTCGGAATCCTCGGGCGCTTCGCCGTCGGGCTCCGGCTCGGCCGGTGCTTCGTCCTCGGGACGGACATAGCCGCGCTCGACGCGAAGTCTGCCGTCGCCATCGACGCTGACGAAGACGCCGGCGCGGGCGATCTCCGCCGGATCGTAGATCGCCGGACGATCGTCGAACGCCTCCAGCGCCGTCTCGATCTCGCCGAGGCGCCGATCGACGTCGTCGGGGAGTTCTTCGGCCTCCGCGTAGGTCTCTTCGAGCTTGTCGTACTCGGCGCGCAGCGCGTCGTGGCTCGCCTGTTCCTCATCGGTGAGCGACGCCGCCTCTCCGGTCAGGCGGCGCAGCCCGGAGGTATGGCCATAAGGAAACTCCACCGCGACCTCGATCCATTTCCAGCCCTCGCCGCGAAGGGCCTCGGCTTCGCTCGCCAGCTTCTCGACGACAAGCCGGTCGAGCAGCGCCGGATCCTGCAGCCAGCCGCCATCGTCGTGCTGGAAGAGATCGCGCATGACGGCACCACCGGCCGCCTCGTAGACGTCGATGCCGACGAACCGCGCGCGCTTGTCGGAAGCGCGGACGGCGCCCTCGGTCAACTGACGGCGGATGTAATAGGGCTCCTTGTTGTAGGAGCGGGCGAGCAGCTCCCACACCTGCTCCTGGCGCGTCATGGTCGGCGGTGACAGTGAAGGCCATGAGCTGCTCGAGCGTCATCTCGTCCTCGGCATAGATGTCGAGGAGCCTGGGAGAGACCGAAGCGAGCTTGAGGCGCTGCTTGACGACGCCTGGGGTTACGAAGAAACGAGCCGCGATTTCCTCCTCGCCCAGGCCCGAGTCGCGGAGGTTCTGGAAGGCCCGGAACTGGTCGAGCGGATGGAGGGCGACGCGCTGGACGTTCTCGGCCAGGCTGTCTTCCTCAGGCGTCCCGCCTTCGCGCACGACGCAGGGCACGGGCTGTGTCTTGGCCATGCGCTTCTGCTTGACGAGCAGTTCGAGCGCCCGGAAGCGCCGGCCGCCGGCCGGGACCTCGTACATGCCGGTCTCGGCGCCCTCGACGTCCAGCACCGGCCGCACGCTGAGGCCCTGCAGCAGGGTGCGGCGGGCGATGTCCTCGGCCAGGTCCTCGACCGAGATGCCAGCCTTCACCCGGCGCACATTCGCCTGGGACAGCACCAGCTTGTTGAAGGGAATGTCCTGGGACCGGCTCAGGACGATCTTGGGATTGGCGGTTGCCATGTCGGTTCTCCATGACGGGCCGGCCGGGAGCCTCTCTCTCGACCTCCAAACCCGTCACAAAGTCCCCTTCCCGCCTCTCCCTCTGGAGCCGCCGCATCCGGCTCATTTGTCAATTTGAATTTCAGCGCCCGAAATAGGGATAGACGAGCCATCCCGCCAATCCAATACAAGCTGCCGAGATGCAGGCAATGACCACGGCCGCTCTGCGGCTCACCGGACGCTCCTGAGCCGCTGCGGCCAAATCACGGAGTTCGGCCATAATTTCCGGAGGGATCAGCCGAATGACGAGAAGGATACCAAGCGGAAGCAGGATTACGTCATCCAGGTAGCCCAGAACTGGAATGAAATCGGGAATAAGGTCGATTGGGGAGAGCGCGTAGCCCACCACGACAAGGGCCAAGGCCTTCGCATACCAGGGCACGCGAGGATCGCGATTGGCGACGTACAGCGCTTGTACATCCCGCTTGATGACGCGCGCCCAGTTCTTCAGACGATCCGCCATAGACATTCCTAGTGCGAAGTGGGGGAACCGAATGAATGCCCAAGAAGGCCCGACGCGAGCAATGCCCGCCGGCGACCAAAAGCTAGAGCCAAACTCAGACACTACACGCGTCGGTCCGCACTTGACCATATCCCCTCCAGGAGGATAGGTTAGTGTTTATGAGCCATGCAGACAATCCGGATATCCTCAAGCGTCTTCGCCGCGCCGAAGGTCATCTCGCAACCGTCGTCCGCATGGTCGCCGACGGACGGGACGGGATGGTGATCGCCCAACAGATGCAGGCGGTGATCAAGGCGCTAGAAAAGGCCAAGCAGATGCTGATCATCGATCACATCGACCACCACTTGGGGGAGGTTACGGGGCCGCTGCCGCCTGAGGTGCAACAGAAAATCGCGGAATTCCGCGAGATTACGAAATACCTCTAAGCGAAGGCGTCAGATGCATTCCCGTTCGATCAAGTCTTGGCGGCACGAGCATGTCTTCCTCGGTGTGGACCATGCCCGCAATGAACGGCGGACTTGGATCGTCATTGGCCTGACGGCTGTGATGATGGTCGGAGAGATCGTCGCCGGAGCCATGTTCGGGTCGATGGCGCTGCTGGCTGACGGTTTCCACATGGCGACCCATGCGGGGGCGCTTACGATTGCGGCTGTCGCCTATCTTTACGCACGCCGCCATGCCCACGACGAGCGCTTCACATTCGGAACCGGAAAGCTCGGAGAGCTGGCCGGATATTCAAGCGCCGTCATCTTGGCCGTGATCGCCCTGTTGATCGGGTTCGAGTCCGTGGTCCGCCTCACCGCGCCTATCTCTATCCGCTTCAATGAGGCCATTGCCGTGGCTGTTTTAGGTCTGATCGTCAATCTGGTGAGCGCGTGGCTGCTCCACGACGACGGTCATCACGATCATCAGCACGAGGCCCATGTTCGGCAAAACGATCACTCGCATGGGCATGGTCATCAGGATCATAATCTGCGTTCCGCCTATTTCCATGTCCTCACCGATGCGCTGACCTCTGTTCTGGCGATCGCCGGACTTCTCGGCGGGCGGTTCTACGGCTGGCTGTGGATGGACCCGCTCATGGGGATTGTGGGAGGCGTCGTTATTGCCCGTTGGTCATGGGGCCTGCTTCGCGGCGCGGGGGCGGTTCTGCGCGACACGACGCCGGACACCGCTCTGTCGGAGCAGATCCGCCATACGCTCGAACATGATGGGGATCGAATTTCTGATCTGCATCTGTGGCGAATCGGCCCCGGCCATATGGCGGTGATCGTATCAATCATATCTGATCGCCCCCAAGAGCCCGGCCATTACAAAGCGAGGCTCCGCGAGCTGCCGCAGCTCTCCCACGTCACGATCGAAATTCACCGCTGCGAACACGCGCGGCAAGCAGCATAACCTCATACCGACAGGCGGCGGCCGCCGCGGAACCGCATCACGCCGCCTCCCGCTCGTCTTCGTCGGCCGTCATATCGACGGGCTCGTCGGGATGAGACCGGAAGGCGAGCAGATAGTCGGCGGCTTTCGACGCGGCGCTCGCGGCGCGAACGATGGCGCGGTCATCCTCGCGCAGCACCTCGAGCCAGGATCCGATGTAGTCGGCGTGCCGCACCGTCGGCACGATGCCGAGCGTGGCGCAGACGAAGGCGCTGGTCATCTCGGCACAGAGCTCTTCCTTGGCATAGGGCGCGGAACCGAACCCGCCCGACAGGTCACGGCCGAGCCGGGAGGGATGGCCGCTCCAATGGCCGAGCTCGTGCAGCGCCGTGCGGTGCCAGTTGATCGGCTCGAAATAGGCGTCGGGCCGAGGGACTTGGACGAAATCGTGCGAGGGGCTGTAGAAGGCACGGTCACCGCCGATGCGGAAATCCGCGCCCGTTGCCGCGATCAAGGCCTCGGCCTGCGGCAGGATCATGCCCTCCGCCACGGGCGGCGGCGTGGTCGAGAGCTCCGCCGGCAGGCCCTCGCATTGGTCGGTGTTGAACACCGTGAAGCGCTTCAGGAAGGGGATGGCTCCCGGCTCGTCCCCGTCGCGTTCGGCCCGCCGGCGCTCCTCGTCCGGAACGAAGCGGTCGGCATAGACGACGGTCGTGCCGGTCTCGCCCTTGCGGACATGGCCACCCAGCCCAAGCGCCTGGCGAAACGTGAGCCAGCGCTGGCCCGAAAAGCCGCGCTCTACGACTGCGCTCCACAGGATCAGCACATTGATCCCGGAGTAGCAGCGGCCGGTCGCGGCATTCTTCGGCATGGCGAGGGATGCCCTCGCGGCCGTCGTGCCCCAGGGCTGGACCCAGGGCACGCGGCCAGCCTCCAGCTCGGCGATGATCTTGTCGGTGATTTCCTGATAGAGGCTCGTCCGGTCCCGGCCGGAGCGAGCGCGAGCGGTTGAACGTGACATCGCGGATCTCCGCGACGGGCCGGCGAGAGCCTCTCTCTCACCTCCTCAACCCGTCACGGAAACCCCGCCGCCCTCTCACTCCTGGTGGAGAACCCCCGGCGGTCGCTGCGGGCTTCGCCCCCGACCCATGCCGGGAGCTGTCGCTATGACAAGGCAGTTGAGGGACAGGCTCGCACAATGAACGGACCGGCCGTCATTCCGGCAGCCCTGCCCTTCGCAGGCCGTCCGCGAACGTGGCGAGATCTTCCGGTCGGTGGTGCGGCAGCCAATCCTTGAGATTGGCGACACGCAACGCGGGATCGAGCTGGCGCAAATGGTGCATGGCCCGCCGCGCTTCGTCCATTCGGCCGGCCAGCGCATGGCTGGCCGCGATGATGCCGACCACCATCAGGAAGGTCGGCAAATCCCGGAACGACTTCTCCGCCCATGACGACGCGATGTCGAAGCGCCCGGCGAACAGATGCGCCAGCGCCGTTCCGGCCTGCATGCGATACATCTCCGGATCGAGGGGGCTCAAGCGCATGGCGTGGGCGAACCGTTCGATGGCGTCGTCGGGTTCGCCGTGCCATGATCGCAGGAAGCCGCCGAGGAACCAGGCCGCCGCCAGGTTCGGATTGAGCACCAGCGCCCTGTCGATCAACGCGATGCCGCCATCGACATCGCCGACGAGATGGCCGAGCGCATGACCGCCTCGGGTAAGGGCGACCGCATCGTCCTTGCCCAACTCCACGGCGCGGCGGGCCAATCGCGCGCCCTCGGCTATCTCCTGCGACGCGATCCGTCATCCAGCCATTGAACTTGCGCCAGAAATAGCACCACGCCGCCATCCCATAGGCCGACGCGTAATCCGGATCGAGCTCGATCGCCTTGTAGAACAACGGCAGCGCCTCGTTCGATGGCCTCCCGGCTGCCTTGATGCAAATTGCGCCAAGCCGCGCAGATAGTAGTCGTAGGCGTCGAGGCTGTCGGTCGGCTTGCGCTTGGCGCGCTCGATCTCGGCCCGCTCCAGCTGCGGCGCGATCGCGCCCACGACGCTCGCGGCGATCTGATCCTGGAGCTCGAAGATATCGTCGAGGGTGCCTTCAAAGCGCTCCGCCCACAGATGCGCCCCGGTCGTCGCATCGATGAGCTGCCCGGTGATGCGCACGCGGTTCGCCGCCTTGCGGACGCTGCCTTCGAGCACATAGCGCACGCCCAGCTCGCGGCCCACCTGCTTCACGTCCACGGCCCGGCCCTTGTAGGTGAAGCTCGAGTTGCGTGCGATGACGAACAGCCAGCGCATGCGCGACAAGG
The DNA here is from genome assembly GCA_963772635.1 of uncultured Alphaproteobacteria bacterium. Classification (GTDB taxonomy): domain Bacteria; phylum Pseudomonadota; class Alphaproteobacteria; order Rhodospirillales; family Defluviicoccaceae; genus JAUXFS01. The sequence goes on along the minus strand of CAVYYK010000037.1, from coordinate 156,352 downwards.
CCGTGATGATGTCCTCCACCACGCCGTCGGCGAAATACTCCTGCTCGGGGTCGCCGCTCAGGTTCAGGAACGGCAAGACGGCGATGGACGGCTTGTCGGGAAGGGCCAGCGCCTGTGCCGAGTCGCCTCGATTCGGTGGTCCCGGTTTCACGGAGTCGGAGCCGTCCGATGATGGTGTTTCCCTGACGTCGCCGACGAACCGGAATCCCTTGCGGGCGACCGTTCGGATCAGGCGCTGTTCCTGGCCGCTGTCGCCGATCGCCTTGCGTACCGCGTTGATGTGGCTGGTCAGGGTCGATTCGGAGACGATCCGCCCGCCCCACACCGCGTCCAGCAGTTCATCCTTGCTGACGACGCGCTCGCGGTTCTGCACCAGATAGAGCAGCAGGTCGAAGACTTGCGGCCCGACCGCAATCGCCTCGGAGCCGCGCGAGAGCTCCCGCCGGTCAGGGTCGAGCACGCAGTCTCCGAACCCGTACTGCATTCGGCGCTCCTTCACCGCCGTGCGCACGGGCCAAGCACGTAGCCGAGCCGATCGGCGGTCGCTGCCATCTCGTAAAGCGACTGATAGTACGGTTGTGGCATTGGTTCTTGGACAAAAATCCACGCCAAGCTCAACAGCAATTCAAGATCGCCGCAAAGTCTTCGTGCCGCGGTTCGGGTATCCTCCGCTCATTGATGGCGATGGATGTGGTCGGATCGAATGTAGGACCGCAAATCCTCCCGCCACTCCAATAAACCGCACGCCGGATAAGGAACCCCGACAATGAGCACTATCACGACGAAGGACGGCACCGAAATCTACTATAAGGACTGGGGCAAGGGCCCGGTCGTCACGTTTTCGCACGGCTGGCCGCTGAACGCGGACGCCTGGGACGGCCAGATGCTCTTTCTCGCGAGAACGGCTTCCGCGTCGTCGCGCACGACCGGCGCGGCCACGGCCGTTCGAGCCAGTCGTCCACCGGCAACGACATGGACGGTTACGCCGACGACCTGGCGGCCGTCATCGAGGCGCTCGACCTCAGGGACGCCACGCTGGTCGGCCACTCGACGGGCGGCGGCGAAGTGGCCCGCTATATCGGGCGCCACGGGACGAAGCGGGTCGCCAAGGCCGTTCTCATCGCCGCGGTCCCGCCGATCATGGTGCAGTCCGCCGGCCAACCCGGAAGGCCTGCTGATGGAGGTGTTCGATGGATTCGCGGACGGGCGTCATCCAGCGATCGCTCTCAGTTCTACCAGGACCTGGCCGTCGCAGTTCTATGGCGCCAACCGGCCCGGCGCGAAGGTCTCCCAAGGCACGCTGGACCAGTTCTGGCTCTGGAGCATGCAAGCGGGCCTCGAAGAACGCCCACGACAGCATCAAGGCCTTCTCCGAGACCGACTTCACCGAAGATCTCCGGAAGTTCGACATACCGACGCTCGTCATCCACGGCGAAGACGACCAGATCGTCCCGGTGAAGGACTCGGCACGGTGAAATCGGCGCGGCTGATCAAGGGCGCGAAGGAAATCTACTACCCGGGCGCGCCGCACGGGCTTACCGCTACCCACCAGGAACGGGTCAACGCCGACTTGCTCGCCTTCATCAAAGCGTAACACCCGCGTGCAAGTCGCCCTATCTCGGGCGACATGCCTGAAACCTGCTCGTCATCAAATGGAGTTCCCAATGAAGATCACAGTTATCGGAGGCAGCGGCCTCATCGGATCGAAGGTCGTGAGCCGGCTTCGTCAGAAGGAGCACGAAGTCGTTGCGGCATCGCCCAACTCGGGCGTCAACACCCTCACGGGCGAGGGGCTGGCGGAAGCGCTCGCAGGTGCCAGGGTCGTCGTCGACCTGGCGAACTCGCCCTCGTTCGAGGACGAGGCCGCCATGCACTTCTTCATGACGGCCGGGCGCAACCTGCTGGCCGCCGAGGGCGCCGCCGGGACGGCGCATCATGTCGCGCTCTCGGTGGTCGGAACCGAGCGTCTTCAGGCGATGGGTTATTTCCGCGCGAAGTTGGCCCAGGAAAACCTGATCAAGGCCTCGGGGATTCCCTACACGATCGTCCGCTCGACCCAGTTCTTCGAGTTCACGGCCGCGATCGCGCAATCGGGCACGGTCGGGCAAAAGGCTCACCTGTCGCCGGCCCTGTTCCAGCCCATCGCGGCCGATGACGTGGCTGACGCGGTGGCCGATGTCGCGCTCGGGGCTCCGGTGAACGGCACGATTGAGATCGCCGGCCCGGACCGGATGCCCATGGATGAACTGGTGAGGCGGTTCCTGAGCGCGACCCATGATCCCCGCACGGTGATCGCGGATGCCCATGCGGGCTATTTCGGCATCGCGGTGAACGATCAGTCGCTTACTCCCGGCGAAAATCCGCGCATCGGCGCAATTCGCTTCGAGGACTGGCTCAGCCGCCCATCGCCGCGTCTATAGGCTGCATAGCGGCATCAAGGAGCAAGACGATGGTTGATCTCCGCATTGTGCGCCTCTTGGCGAGCTATCGCATGTGGGCGGACCAGCTCACCTTCGACGCGGTCGCCGCATTACCGCCGGGAGAGGCCGCGAAGCAACGGCCAACGCCGCTCAAGTCGATAATCGGCACGCTCAACCACAACTACGTCGTGGATCTGATTTGGCAGGCGCATCTCGAAGGCCGCGACCACGGGTTCGAAGCGCGCGACCTCATACTGCACGAAGCTCTGCCCGAGCTCTGGAGGGCGCAGCAGGCCATCAACCATTGGTACATCGACTGGAGCGACCGGCAGTCTGCGCAATCGCTCGACGAGACCGTGCGCTTCCGGTTCATCGACGGTAAGCGCGGGGCAATGACCCGGGCCGACATCCTGATGCACGTGGTCAACCACGCGACCTACCATCGCGGATGGATCGCTGAAATGTTCTTCCAAGTGCCCGCCCGCAATCCGACGACCGATCTGCCGGTCTATCTCAGCAATCTAGGCCTTGACCCGACCCGATCGGGTTGAAGTGGAAGAGCTTGTCGGCCGATCCGATGGAGACGCTCAAGTACAGGCCAACGGCAAATGACCTAACGGTGAAAGGCGATAGATCATGAAGACGACGGAAAAGAATTGCGCCATGTTGATCGCGGTATTCATCATGGTTGCGTTCAATGGTCTGTTTCTGTCTGGAAACGGGCTCTTTATGCTCGTCGCGCCCATGGCGTGGTACGAGCTGGTGCCGGGCGTGACCGATACCGGCTTCTTCAATCAGCACTTCATCCGCGATATCGGAATAATTCAGCTGTTCCTCGGCGTAGCGTTCGGCATCGGCATGATCCGGCCGGAACGCCGGATTGGACTGTGGGCCGCCGCGACGCTGTGGCTGAGCGCGCACGCCGTCTTTCACCTGTGGGAAGTGGCAATCGGCATCTGCTCTCCCTCGGCCATCCTCCGTGATTTCCCTGCAGTCAGCCTGCCGGCGATTATCGGGGCGGTCCTCACCCTTTGGGCAGTTCGCCACTCGAGTGCCCGCATCGCCCCTTCCCTCCGGCGCTCAGGCCGGCCCTTCGCCCAAGAGGAGATCTCATGATTGCGCTGAACGATAAGGTCGTCATCGTCACTGGCGGAAGCTCCGGCATTGGCCGTGCGGCCGCACTGAGCTTTGCGAAGCAAGGCGCAAAGGTAATCATTACCGCGCGCCGAGCGGCTCCCCTCGAAGAGACGGCGAGCGATCATCCCAATATAACTGGCCTAGTCGCGGATGCGGCCGCACCTGACGATGCCGTGCGTACCATCTCGAAAGCGGTCGACACATGGGGCCACCTGGATGTGCTGGTGAACAATGCCGGCGCGGGTGCCATCCTTCCGCTGACCGACGTCACGGCCGACCGGATCATGAAGATTTTTGCGGTGAACGTCGTCGGCCCGAGCCTGCTCGCCGCGGTGGCGCTTCCATATCTGGTGGCGGCGAAGGGAACGATCATCAATGTATCGAGCACGTTCGGTCACAAGCCGGCAGCTGGACTCTCCCATTACGCCGCTAGCAAGGCGGCGTTGGAGCACCTGACTCGCTGCTGGGCGCTGGAACTCGCTCCGCATGGCGTCCGCGTTAACGCCGTCGCAGCGGGGCCGACGGAATTGGGCGCGTTAACGGGGATGATGGGGCTCTCACCGGAACAGGCTGCGGCCATCAAAGAACAGGAGCGCAAGAGGATCCCGCTCAAGCGGCGCGGCAATCCGGGTGATGTGGCCCGATGGATCGTATCGCTCGCCGATCCGGCTTCCGAATGGATGACGGGACAAGTGATCGCCGTCGATGGCGGCCTGGGGCTCGCATAACCACATTGCGCCTCGCTTGCGCGGCCCTAACCGCTACGATGCGAACTTCCCTTCGGTCGGTTGTGACAAAAGGAAGTTGGCGATGCATATCGGTTTAGCCGACGGGCTGGTCACTGCTTGCGACCAAACGTCTGATTTTCAAAGCTAGCTAGGCCGCCGTCGACCGCTTCACCACCTGCGGTCCGGCTCATCGCAAGAGATCGCGGTAGCCGCCGTTCACCAGCTTGTCCGCCATCCGGACCAGCCGTTGCACCCGCAGGCGCAGGTAGTCGGATCGGCCGTACCAATCTTCCTTCACGACCTTCTCGCCGAAGAGCGCCACGGCGATATCGCGATGGCTGGCACCGGCCTGCACCGCGTCGTAGGCCTGCAGCGCCATCGCCCAGCGGCGGGCGCGGCGTTCGGGGGGAAAGAGCCCGCGCGGAAATCGGCCGAGCCGGCGAAGCAGCAGGAGGCGGCGCAGTGTCAGCGTTTTCGCCTCGATATGCTTGAACCCGGACAGTTCGTAGCGGAAGCAGACGGGACCATCGAGCAGGCTGCCCGCCGTCACCTCCAGCTGAAGGTGATGGAGACCATCGCTCAGGAGCAGATGCTCATGGCCATCAGGGCATCGCAGGACTGTGGCGAAACGGTCGAAACGGCGGATGTCGAACGCGTCGCCGTCGCCGCGCGGAACCGGCAGCGTCTCGACGGCCAGCACCGATGTATCCCAGTCGGCTCGCCAGAAGATGCAGGCGTCGGTGACCGGGCGGATTGGCGCCTCGGCAAAAGTGCAATCCCCAGTCGCGCACCTCCTCCGCAGCTGACGCGGTGATGATGTGGGGTCGCGTGCCGGGCTGACTGACACGTGCGCGCGTCGGGAATTTCGACGTCATGGCAATGTAGTCAGGATTGCGCCGAAGCCATTCCCAAGGCCAGCCAGCGCGGTCGAGGGTCAGCAGCCGTTTGTAGTTCGCGGGATCGCGCCAACGGGCGCGCGACGGCTCGCCGGATTCTTGCTTGCCGGGTTCTTGAGAGATTTCCTCGGGCATGGCGGTGCCTTCTCCCGTCGCGCCGCCCGCGACATCAAGCCGCCGAGCGGAGCCGTTCGACAATCTGTCGCCGGCGAGGATGGCTCGTCGCTCAGATGCGGCACGGGCCTCGGGAACAACTCACCAGCGACACCCGTCGATATCGGATCGCGGGAGTGGGACGGCTTCCGTGTTCAACCGGTGATTGTCGGGAAATCGGGGTAATCGTCGCGCGATGGCGCTGGCACGGTGCCCAGCGCAAGAAATGGAGGCGGTCCGTGGCGGTGTAGCACGAATTCGGCTTCGATTTCGACGCGCTCTTCGTCAGCGAACGTCGCGTTCGTGCTTCCAGCCCTTGTCGGTTTGAACCAGAACGTCGGTCGCCTGGTTGCCGGGCTTGGCCAGCACGGTCGCGATCTGGGGGAAAGCTGCCTGCGATCTCCGGTCCGGTCGCCCAGGGCTCGACGTCTTTCAGTTCATAGTCATAAGTGACCCGCGAGACCTTCACCCCGGCAGCATCGGCGGGCTCGGTGAAGAACTCGATCTTGACGACTTTGCGCCGGGCGAAACAGATGTCCGTGCCGCCGAGAAAACTGTTCGCGCCCTTTCGTACGACCTTCTCGCCGGCAGCGGTCGGCGTGTAGCGGAGATAGTCGACCGCCTGTCCCTGTCCCGAGGCGGCGGAGCTCGTTCTTCTGGATCGTTGCGACCGAAATCAGGCCCGCCGTGACCAGCGGCTCCAGCTGGCGCTTCCTGGCAGCGTCACCATCGCTGCGGAGTTCGACGGGGAACGTCAGCGGAATTGCGGCGCAGACGGGATGAAGGTCGTAGTAGCCCTGCAGCACCTCTCCGAACGTGACCTTGTCCGCCTTCTGCGAATCGTCGCAGGCGGCAAGCAGCAATAGCGCAGCAGTGCAAACGACAAGATTGCGGTGCGCACTCATCTGGTGTTCTCCAATTCACTGCGGGCAGATGCGAAAGTTACAGAATATTAAGTAAAAGTAAATTATGATAAAAAATTTATTAATATTGCTAATAATTTCGTTAAAATCATATACCTATAGTTACCAACACCTATCTTTTATTGTTTCATCTATTGTGATAAGCTGTGCTCGAAGCGGCGTGCGCAACAATGGATGCGCGATATTTTGATGCCAACCCGGCCATCATTGGATGAAGGCTTCTCGGGATGCCGGATTCGCAGCCCAAGGGCCAAATCGAGTTGATCGACTTTGGCTCCGAAACTCCTCCGGCTCGGTTATCCTATACCGAACGGGTGGTCCATGGTGAAGTCAGCGTCAGCCGCTGCACGTTGGAGCCGAATCCGGGGACGGAGATCGGCGCCACGCAGTTCACGGTAGCCATTCACGAGGGCACACCGTTCCAGATGGAGTGGTGCCTGCCGGAGAGTGCGGTGGACGGAACGGCAGCGAATCGTCGCCGGTGAACTCCATATCAATTCTGCCGACCGGCCGATTTTCTTGCGGTGGACGGATTCACCGCAAGCTCTCATCATTGCGCTGGAACAGGCATTCATCAAGCAGATCGTAGGCGAGGCCTTCGATGGGAACGAGCCGGCGCTGAGGACCCAGATTGGCATCCGCGATCCGGTCATCGAGGGTATGGCTGCGGCGTGGCGCCGGGAACTGGCCGAACGCGGCGCGGGCGGCCGGCTCTATACAGAAGGGCTGGGTTCGGCGCTCGCCGTGCATGTCTTCCGTGCCTATGGCGATGGTCTCATCCGCTCGCCGCCGATGATCGGCGGACTCGGCGCGCTGCGCCTGCGGCGCGTCGTCGACTATATCGAAGCACACCTCGCCGAGGACATCAGCCTGCGCGACCTGGCGGCGCTGGCGGGCTTGAGCACGCATCATTTCGGCGAGGCCTTCAAGGCCTCCACCGGCACGCCGCCGCACCGCTACCTGATCGAACGGCGCATCCACCGAGCCAAGGAACGGTTGCTCGGCGCCGACCAGTCGATCGCCGAGATCGCGGTTTCTCTCGGCTTCGCCAGCCACAGCCACTTCACCGACCATTTCCGGAAGCTGACAGGCACCACGCCTTCCCGCTTCCGAATAGACCGCAGCTGATCCACGTCACCGGCACGATAACGATCCTGCGTGCCTACCCGAAGTGACGTGTTGATGATATGAGCGCGCGCGGACCGACGCGCGCAGACCGGCCTGCGAACTCCTTACGACCAACGATTCACTCTATGACTTGGCGCGCCTGGGTCGGCGATTTCGAGTCGGCAGGGGGTAAAGGCTCGTCGGCGTGTAGAAGGTTCGACAGCAATGCGCAGGGGTCCGTATCAAGCGCTTCCGCGACCTCGACGAATTCAACGACATCCAGCCTTCGTTCACCGCCTTCATACTTTGCGACAAAGGACTGCGGGCGGTCGAGGCGTTCGGCAACATCGGATTGCGTGAGTTCCCTGGCTTTCCGAACTTCCGCTAACAATGCTTGCAATCGTTGTTGCCGCGGTGAGCGGAGCGATTTCGGCATGAAACCCGGCTAATCGATGAGGCCGGTTCTTCCAATAATCCTGATTTCGGATTATCCCATATCGGGATATACTTTGAGCCGCGGCGCTTGCGGCCTCATCCCATGGAGACCGACGGTTTCAGGGAGGATGGAACTTGACCGAGCTTGACCCCGATGTTGCCGACGGACGTGCCCTGGTCAGACGACATCACGGCCTACGACGAGGCGCACTTCATCACTTACATCCGGCTGCTCGACGCCCAAGCGGAGCAAGCGGATTGGCGGGCGGTAGCGCGGATCGTCCTGCACCGCGATCCGGTGGCCGAGCCCGACCGGACACGGCGCTGCTGGGAGGAGCACCTGAAACGGGCTAAATGGATGACGGAGAGCGGCTACCGCCAATTACTCATGGGTGCCCTCGACACGCTGAGCCCGAAACACGGTCGAACGCATTGAGGCCCAGTCGATCTTGGCCTGATAAGTGACGTGGCGACGCGAGTTTGCTCCCGCGTCACGCCGTAGTCTGCCAGACACGCCCGACTGCCGAGGGTCTAAATTCGATGCCCTCAAAGTATCGGCCGACGGCTCGCCGAAGGACCTGGTGGAACGCATGCGCCTCGCATAAGCACGCCGCCATAGCCAGAACCCGGATCGCGCTTGCATTTCGTGACTCACTCAAAAATTGTACGAAGTCAGGAAATGTGATCGAGCGGAGCGGAGTGGCAGAGAGCGCGTCGTAAACCCGGAAGCCCAGAACGACGCGCCGGACTAAACAGGAGGACCGGTGTCGGGGCGCCGCGCAACCAAGCAGTAGGCATCCACGGGCCGGCGATGACCTTTCAGCGCTTGGTGAGGCAAGCGGCGCCATTCCGCGATCTGGTCGGCATCCGACACGGCTTCGAGAACGGCCGCGGAGACGACCAAAGGGCTACCCGCCTCCCGGCTGAGTCGTTCCAGGCGTTCGGCCACGTTCACCGTGTCGCCGATCACCGTATACTCGAGTAGTTGCTCGTTCCCCAAAGCACCCGCGAACACCTCGCCGTAGTGGACGCCGATGCCGATGGCCACGGACGGTTTTCGCGACTGGGCTCGTTCAAGCGACCAGAGGGCCGTCGCATCAATGACATCCAGCGCACAGATGATGGCCCGGCGGGCGTCGTCCGAACGTTGTACCGGTGTGCCGAACACCGCCATGATGGCATCGCCAATGAACTTATCGACGGTGCCACCAAGCCTGAAGATCGGTTGCGTCAATCTGTCGCGATATTCCGACAGAAACGCTCCCAGCTCGTCCGGTGCCATGAGTTCGCCCAGACTGGTGAAACCGCGAATATCGATAAACAGAACCGCCGCCGGCTGCCGACGGCCGGCGAGCAACCTCTCATCGTCACCACCGCCAAGCCTGTTGGCCAGGTTTGGAGAAAAAAAGCGCGACAGCCGAGTGACACGATTGGTTTGGTTGATGGATCTCACGAGCAGGTGTCGGGTTCGACGAGTGATGATGAAAAGAATGAGCGCGGACAGGACGACAAGGGTGACCGGAAGGACCTGATAGTTCACCACACTGCCCATCCCTTCCATTTGCATCGTCATTGCGCCCGCCATCATCTGCATTTCGCCGGGTGCTTGACGGAACGCGTCGGCAACGTAGGGGGCGCCGATATGGATCGATACAAGAAATAGGCCCGCCGCATAGAGGATCAGCCAGGGCCGGTATCGTATCGATGCGTGGATCAGGATGACGAAGATCAACCCGGTGATCGGCAATGCGAAGGCGAAGGTGGGGCCCATGCCCATGAAACGACTGAGCATGAGGATCTCGATGGAAATGAGGATGACGTCGAACGTGACGAACACATAAGGGATCCACGGACGAAAAACCTGGCGCCAAGCCAGGATCAACCCAGCAGCTGTTGTGATGCCATAAACGGCTATCGCGACTTCGGAAGAGGTCGCCGGGCCATGCGTTCGATCAGCGGAAAAAATTGCGGCTCCGAGCGAGACGAACACGACGAGCCTGATCAACGCCGAAGTTTTTTCGGCGGTGATCTCCGCTTGCCGCAAGAGGCTTTCGATCTCGGTCAGTGCCATCTCAGCGCAGCCATCTCATAGCCGTCGCAGTCGGGCACACGGCGATGTCGTCACGTCGTCTCTCCCGCTTCGGATGGTGATGAAGTCTGCAACTCCATTCCCCGCTCCCTCTCGGTCGGCATGGCCACACCTCGACGCGCGCTCCATTGTTAGCGGAACACCGCCTTGGCCCCGACGGCGGCGAGCGACCGGGCCGCGCTCAGAACCATACTCGGAGACCAGCAACCAGTCGCAGGCTGTTTTCGTTGTCCTCGGTGCCGCGGGTGCGGACGAATTCGGCGCCGATGTAGGGGGCGACTTCGCGGATGATCTCGTAGCGAAGCCTGAGGCCCGCCTCCAGTTCGCTGAGGCCGCGTTTGTATTCGCGTTTGCTGATGTCCTGGGCGGCGAAATTCAGTTCCAGTTGCGGCTGCAGGATAACCTTCTGGCTGAACAGGATCTCGTAGGAGGCCTTGATCCGGGCGAGCAGGTCGGCGTCCTCGCTCAGGAAGGCGGCCGCTTCGATCTCGAACCAGTAGGGCGCCAATCCCTGGATGCCGAGTACCGCGTCGATGGTCTGGTTGGGGTCGAACTCGTCGCGGATGCCGACCTGAGCATCCCAGAAATCGGCGATCAGTCGGCTATAGAGGACCTGCAGCTCCGCCCGCTCGGTCTGCTTGATGTCGAGGACGTATTCACCCTCGGTCTTCACCCACAGCTTGTTCTTGTCCTCGCCGATCCATCCCTCGACGTCCCAGACGAAATAGCTGTCGTGGTTGTCCCGCTGGTACTCCAGCTTCTCCGCCTTGAAGAAGGTGAAGATCGCGTCGTCTTCGACCTGCGCCGCGGCGGGAGAGGCGATGGCAAGCGTAAGGACCAGGACGACGAGGAGCGAGACAAAATTTCCCTGTGCAGGGCCGAATGCCCTGTTGGCGATGACCATCATTTTCTCCCGTTAGTTCTGGGCGATCTTGTCGGAGTCTTCGACGATCACGGTGCGGAACATGCCCGTGTCCATGTGGTAGAGCAGGTGGCAGTGGAATGCCCACTTGCCGAGGGCGTCGACCTCGGTTTCGGTGTAGACGGTGGTGCCGGGCGCAATGCTGACCACGTGCTTGATCGGGTTCCATTTGCCGCTGCCATTGTCTAGGATCGTCCACATGCCGTGCAGATGCATCGGGTGGGTCATCATCGTCTCGTTGACAAACTTGAAGCGAACGCGCTCGCCGTACTTCAGGCGGATAGGCTCGGCCTCGGAGAACTTCTTGTCGTTGATCGACCAGAAGTATCGCTCCATGTTGCCGGTCAGGCGCAGCTCGATCTCGCGGGTTGGCTCGCGCACCTCGTAGAGCGGCTTCTGCGCCTTCAGGTCGGCGTAGGACAGGAACTTGCCGCCATCGGCGGCCTTCGGCGCCAACCCGCTGCCGGCAGCGTAGAACGGATCCTCGGTGGTCATAGCGGCGTGGTCCATCCCCTGCATGCTCGAATGATCCATGCCTGCCATGCCGGAATGATCCATCCCCTGCATGTTGGAGTGATCCATGCCCGCCATGTCGCCATGCATCGCCATGTCGGCCATGGTTAGGAGCGGTCGCTTCCCCGGCTCCGGGACCGGACCCTGCGCGCCCTGTTCGGTCGCCAGAGTGGCACGGGCGAAGCCGGTCCGGCTCATCGACTCGGCGAAGATCGTGTATGGTTTGTCTTCCATCGGCCGCACCAGGACGTCGTAGGTCTCGGCCACGGCGATGCGGAACTCGTCGACCTTCACCGGCTGGACGTTGTTGCCGTCGGCCTGGACTACGGTCATCTGCAGACCGGGGATGCGGACGTCGAAGAAGGTCATCGCCGCCGCGTTGATGAAGCGCAGACGCACGCGCTCTCCCGGTGCGAACAGGCCGGTCCAGTTCTGTTCGGGGTTATTGCCGTTGACCAGGAAGGTGTAGCCGCTGACGTCGGCGATGTCGGTCGGCGTCATCCGCATATCGCCCCAGTGCATGCGGTCGGTCACTGTCGCGCCGAGTCCCTTCTCGGCAACATCGTCGAAGAAGGTGCCGACGGTGCGCTGGCTGTAGTTGAAGTAGTCGGACTGCTTCTTCAGCTTGGCGAGGATCCGCTCCGGCTTCATGTCGTGCCAGTCCGACAGCACGATCACGTATTCGCGGTCGTAGCGAAACGGCTCGCGGCCTTTCGGCTCGATGACGATCGAGCCGTAGACGCCCTGCTGTTCCTGCAGGCCGGAGTGGCTGTGAAACCAGTAGGTGCCGCTTTGCTGCGCCGGAAAGTTGTAGGTATGGGTGGTTCCAGGCTTGATGCCGTCGAAGCTCAGCCCCGGCACGCCGTCCTCGGTGAACGGCAGGATCAGCCCGTGCCAGTGGATGGAGGTGTCGACGTCGAGGGTATTGGTCACGTTGATGGTGATGTCCTCGCCCTCCTTGAAGCGGAGCGTCGGACCCGGCACCGTGCCGTTCACCGTTAGCGCCGTGCGGTCGCTGCCGGTAACGTTGATCGTGGTTTCGCCGATGGTCAGGTCGAAGACGGCGGCTGCGGCCGGCGACATCGTGGCGACGCCGACGATGCCGACGCCGGCGAGGATCATGGTCTTGATGCTACTTTTCATGGTCGAACCGTTGTTCCGCTCTTTGCGTTCATCATCGGGCACCGCCGATGGCCCTCACTTGCCGACCTGGATGCTGCCCATCATCCCGGCTTCGTAGTGACCTGGGACGTTGCAGGCGAACTCCAGCGTCATCGGCTCGGTGAATTTCCAGACGACCTCGGCGGTCTCGCCCGGCTCCAAGAGGGCGCTGTTGGGATCGTTGTGCTCCATGGTGCGGCCGCCGCCCATGTCCATCTTCATCCGGTCGCGGTTGATCCTGTCGCCCTCGATCACCCCGTGCTCGACCATCATCGCCATTTCCTTCTGATGGGCAGCGTGCATCTCGGCGGTACCGAGGGTGAAGTCGTGGACCACCTCGCCGGTATTGGTGATGACGAAGCGAATGGTCTCGCCGGCTTTCACCTCGATCTTCTCGGGCTCGTAGAAGTTGTCGCCAGCCGTCACCTCGATGGTCCGGGAAACCTGCGACGCTTTTCCGGGCTCGCCGATCGCCATAGCTGGCCGTGGCCGCCGGAGTGGGTGCCGGCGGCGAAGGCGCCGCTGGCGGCGGTGATTGCCGCGATGAAACCGAAAATGGCCAGGCCGGCGGAGGCCCGCGATTTGAAGCTCGAGATAGCCAACATTGTCATTCCTTCTTTGAACATAAAACCAACCTTGCTTCGGTAACCTTCGTTTGATACGCGAGCGTTCCTCCCTCGGACGACACGACACCTTAGACGCACGTGAAGCCTGTTTTTCGTTGGGCGGGATATAGGCGGTAAAACTGTTACGAGAGTTTGTCAGCCAAAGGTTATTTTGTGACAAAGTTTGTCTTGCGCGAAGGAGCCCTAATTTATTTGTTGATAATGGGCATCGAAGACTTCCACAGCCTCGGACCAACACTCGGGTGTCACCTCTGCCGGGCATTCCTGAGGTCGTGTCGCTTCTGCAGCTTCGGCGGCCAGCGGCTCTTGATGTAAGAAAGGACGGCGATGATCTCCTGGCCGCTCAACGTATTCTCGAAACCGGGCATGTCGCTCTCGTAATCTGCGCCGACGAGCGCAGCCGGTCCGTACTTGGTGAGTTCGAAAAGCACCTGGTCGGGATGGTGCCAGGTGTGGCCCGTCTCGTCGTGAGGCGGGGCCGGAAGGCGGCCGTTCTCTAATCTCTGTTGCCAGTGGGGTTGTCCCTCGAGATTTGCGCCGTGGCACGATGCACAGTGTTCGGAGTAGATCGAACGACCCAGTGCCACTACGTCCGGGTTCCTCGGCTCTAGCGAAACGGGTGCTTGCGCCTGATCGACGTGTTGCCACCAGACAAGCGTCCCGCCGACGGCGATCAAAACCAGCACGCCTACGGCGACCACCACGTGTCTACGCATCATCGGGAAATCTCGATGCAGTCTGAACGTGCGACAAATCGGAGTTTGCTATCGCGGTAACTGGATGATCGCACGAAGACCTCCCTCGAGACGGTTGGCGAGGATGATTTCCCCGCCGTGGGCATGAGCGACGGTTCTGGACAGGCTCAGACCGAGGCCGGCGCCTCCGGTCTCCCGGCTCCTGGATCGCTCCAGGCGATAGAAGGGTGCAAAGACTTCCTTCAACTCGGCTTCGGGAATGCCTGGCCCATCGTCATCGACGACGATCTCGACAAGGCCCGGATGCGACAAGACCTTCACCCGGGCGTTTCCGCCATACTTTATGGCGTTGTCGACGACGTTGGAGAAGGCCCGTTTGAGCGCGAGTGGGCGACAGGTGTATTTCAGTGGCGGAGATTCTTCGAATTCTACGGCGCGGCCGGCGTCGGCCATGTCATCACAAATGCTCTCGACCAGCGAGGATAGGTCGACAACCCGGGGTTCCTCCTGCTCAGCGTCCTCGCGCGCAAAAGCCAATGTGGATTCGATCATCGACTCCATCTCAGCCAGGGTTGCCAAAGTCTTTTGTTTTTCTTCCGGATCCTCGATGTACTCGGCGCGCAGGCACAAGAGCGTGATCGGCGTCTTGAGGTCATGGGAGATCGCCGCCAGCATCCGGGTTCGGTTGTCGACAAGACGGCGGAGACGCTGTTGCATTTCGTTGAATGCGCGGACCGCCTGTCGAACCTCCACAGGTCCCGTTTCCTGGAGAGGCGGGGAGTTGACGTCGCGTCCGAGGCTCTCGGAGGCCCTCGCCAGGGCGCGAAGGGGCCTGGTCATGCGACGCACTACCCATAGAGAGAGTAGCGCGACCGCGATGGTCATCAATGCGGTCGAGAGAATCGCCTGGCTGGACCAGAAGTGCTCCGACTCTGGGAATACGGTTGCGAAGTTCACCCACTGCGCGTCGTCGAGGCGGATCGACGCCCTGAGCGCGTGCTCCGGTGGCTTGCCCATCATCATTTGCGCCATATGGGAGTGCATCCAGGCGACAGGCATGAACGCGACGGGTTGCTGACCGGCTTCGGAGACCTCGAGCCACTGGACAATCACGTCCGCGGGTTCGGCATTCACGAGTTGCGCCAGGAACCTGCGGATCAGCACCGACCGCCACTCCTCATCGATCGGCCGAACCAACTCACTCTCCGGGGTCAGCACTACCCGGAGCGACGGGCTATTGGTGGCGTGAACGATGCGCTCCCGCCACTCCGGCGGCGTCTCCTGCAGAAGTCGGCTGATCTCGCCGATCCGGTGCGCCATTTGCTGGTCGCCGGCCAGCATCAGCACTTCGGCACGGTCCGAAGAGTAAATCGCTATGCTCAGCAAATGGGAAACCGTGAGGCCGGCTAGAAGAACCAAAATTGTCTGTCCGGCCAGGCTTTTGGGCAAGAAGCGCCTCATGCGGACTCCACCTTAGGGGTGAAGACGTAGCCACCGCCCCATACCGTCTTGATGATCTTGGGGTCCTTGGGGTCCTCCTCGATCTTGCGGCGCAGTCGGCTGATCTGGGTATCGATGCTGCGATCGAACGGCGCCGCCTCGCGTCCTTGCGTCAGGTCGAGAAGCTGGTCGCGGCCGAGAACGTGTCCCGGATGCCGGACGAAGACCTGGAGGAGGTTGAACTCCCCGGTACTCAATGGCACCGCGGTTCCGTCGGCCGCCTCCAACTCCCGTCTCGCAAGGTTGAATATCCATGTGTCGAACCTGACCACCCTCTCGTCGGGCGGCCGAACCGTCTCCGGAAGACTTTGGGCACGGCGCAACACGGCTTTCACACGCGCGAAAAGCTCTCTCGGATTGAAGGGCTTCGCGACGTAATCATCCGCACCCATTTCAAGGCCGACGATACGATCGGTTTCCTCTCCCATGGCGGTGAGCATGACGACCGGGATGTTCGACCTGCCCCGCAGTTCACGGCAAAGGGTCAGACCGTCCTCACCCGGAAGCATCAGGTCGAGCACGATGAGGTCGATCCTGCTCTCCTCCAGAACCCTGCGCATGCCTTTTCCGTCGGGCGCGGTGCTGACGCGGAAACCGTGCTCACCCATGAATTTGGCGAGCCCGTCCCGTATCTCGCGGTGATCGTCGACCACGAGGATGTGCGGCTTGTCGCTCATGTCCGAAGTACATTCATGTCCGAAGTATAGATAAGGTGCACTCCGTTAGCAGAAGGAAAATGTTACAAAGCTTGCTATTTTAAGTGGCTAATAAACTTCTTTACAGGATTGCAGCACTCATGGAAGCGATATCCTAACAAGTAAGGCATTCAGGTATTAGCTTCGTAAACCTAAAGGGCGACGGTTGCCGGTGACGCTTAGGTAACAGTTCCAGCAAGCGCCCAGGACAGTAGCCCACCCCCGAGGACGGCCATCGCCACGTAGGCCGACACCGTCTTGATCGGACCGTCGCCTTCCATCTCGTGCGCCATCGCACCGTGCTCCTTGACATGCCGGCGCCAGAGAAAGACCAGCCAGCCGGCGACGCCGAGGAAGATCAGGTTCAGCCAGAACGTATAGTCCACCTTGAACTGGACCACCTCGGTGACCGCCTTGCCGCTTTCGGGAACGATGTCGAGAAGCCCGAAAAGGCCGTTCAGGATCAAAGCGGTGGCGACGATGCTGACATACATGATGCCGGCGATGTACAGCGCCACCCGCCAGCCGTAGTACTTGGCGTTGACGGCGACCAGGGGCGGCACCATCAGATCCGAGTAGATGAACCCCATGATCCCGGCGAACAGCACGCCGTTGGCGTTGAGCACGGTCGCCAGCGGGATGTTGCCCATGGAGCCGATGAACGTCGCGGCGGCGACGAACGGCGCCAGGGCGGCGTTCTCCAGGGCGACCAGCCAGGTCGGGCAGCTGCGACGGCCATGTCGGCGAGAAAGATCGCGAGCCCAGCATGCCTCCGGCACCAGCACGGCGACGAAACCGGCGATGGTGAACCCGATCAGGATCTCCTTCCACACCATCCGCCAGTCCATGACGAACTTGTTGCCGACCAGGTGCCAACCCATAGCGGCTGCGGATGCGCTTGCGCCAGTCGAAATCCTCTTCCTCCTCGCCGGCTTCCTCCGTCACTTTGTCGCGAGCCTGCTTCAGCCATGCATCGGGATAGGTCGCCCGGATCAACAGGCTGCTGATGGCGATCAGAACCAGCCCGCCGACGATTTCGGCGGCGAGGAATTGCCAGCCGAGAAAGATCAGGATGAGGATGCCGAGCTCGATGACCAGATTCGTCGAGGCGAACATGAACGCCACCGCGGCGACGAAGTGCGCCCCCTTGAGGACGAGGGAGCGCGCCGCCGCCAGGGCCGCGAACGAACACGAGGACGAGGCGGCGCCGAAAGCCGTCGCCAGGGAGACGCTGTGGAAGTCCGGCGCACCCATCTGGCGGGTCAGTTTGTCCTTCGGCACGAAGGCCTGGATCATGCCGCTGACGAAATAGCCGAGAACAAACGCCCAGCCGGCCTTCCAGAAGAATCCGAGCGACGTTTTCGCCGCCTCTGCGTAGATCTGCCAGATGTTGGGATCCTGCATAAACACCTCCGGTAACGGCCGTCGATCAAGACATCTCCAGATCGTCCGATGAGAGGGACTTTCGTCCAGCGCCAATCGGGTTATGAGCCATGTTACGGGTTAGGCTCTGTGCGCGGTAACAGGTGACACGCGCGCTAGCACTTTGGTGTCGATCGTCACCATTACCATGCTGAGTGACATCGAGGCGGCGCCGATCGTGGGCGAGAGAGCGATCCCCAACGGCGCGGCGACGCCGACAGCGAGTCGGATCGTCGACCACGAGGATGTGCGGTTTATCGTTCATGTCCGAAGTATAGAGAGCCGCGTCCGACCCGGCAGAAAAAAAGTGTCACAAAGTTTGTCAAGTCGTTGGCTTGGCACACTCTGTCACAAAATAGCGGTTCGGCCGACAAACTTCAGCAACAGGCGGGCCGTCCAATGGGGATCAAGCATTCAACAGAGAAGAAGAGAGTCAAGACGATGAAACGGATACTGATGGCCACCACCGCCGCCGCCGTGATCGGCGCTTTCGCCCTGACGGGCACTACCGGGTTCGCCGATTCCGGTCAGGTCGGCCATCACGGCACGGGCGCGGGAATGCCGGGCCAGTCCATGGGCCCTGGCATGATGATGGGCCAGTCCATGGGCCCGGGCATGATGATGGGTCAAGGCCCGAGCATGATGGGACCGGACGGTTTCGATAGCGCGCTGGCCGGTGCCATCAAGAACAGGCTGGGGATCGACGCGAGCCAGGAACCGGCGTGGCAGGCCTACCTCGATGCCCTTGGCGGTATCGCCGAGACCATGCGATCGATGTACGAAAACATGAACGTGATCCACGATCCGCAGGTGAGTGCGGAACAGCGGGTGGCGTTGATGGACGGCATGCACGAGTTGGGTCGCAAGGCCTTCGCTGACCTCACGCAAGCCCGTGAGGCGCTGTTCGCGGTTCTTGGCGAAAAGCAGAAAGCGGACGCGCAGTGGTTGCTGCCAGGACCGATGATGGGGCCCGGCATGATGATGGGCCAGAAAGACCTGATGATGGGGCCTTGCGGCGGTAGCGGAGGCTCCAAGGATCCTTCGAAGACCTGAACAATCCAAGGTGGCGGCGCATCGATCGCCGCCACCCCGATTACGGGCGCGGGAAGGAGCGGGACATGTGGAACGATGGTTGGACACACGACGAAATGATGGGAGGGGCGTACGGAGGATGGCACTGGCTGTTCGGCTTCCACGGCCTTCTCTCGATCGTGTTCGTCGCCGTCATCATCTTCGCGGTCGTTGCTCTGGTGCGCGACTCGCGGCGGCGCGACGGCGAGTCACCGGCGCAGAGCGCGCTGGGAACGCGTTACGCGCAAGGCGAAATCAGCCGCGACGAGTATCTGGAAACAAAGAGGAATCTGAAAGCGTAACGGACGTCACCCAGGCTTGGCGCGGTGATCGCCCAATCGCAATGGAAATACCGGCTGATCAGAGAATGGCGATGACCGCCGCAACACAGGAGGAACGTATGTCGAGACTAGCGTGGTCGGACGATCTGGAGACAGGCATCGATCAAATCGACGCCCACAACCAAAGTCTGTTTTTCTTGCTCAACGAGCTGTTCGCCTCCGACTTGCCGTGCGAGATGCGCTCTCGGATGTGCCACAAGATCGAGGACGCGATCGTCTACCTGACGAGGAACTTCCTTCGCGAAGAAGCGCTGATGGCCGACTGTGGCTACGCCGATCTCGACGGCCACAGGAACGAACACAGGGTGCTGCTCGACGAACTGCTGCGGCTGCAGCGCACCCTCGAATGCGGTCGCTATGATACGTCGGCGGTGTTCGATTTCCTCGCCAACTGGGCCCTGGCTCATATCGAGATCTGGGACAAGCCGCTCGGCAGGCATCTGCGATCGAAGGCGTCCGCACCGAGGCCTTCCAGCAAACAGTTCGGGCAAACAGGCAGTGCCATGAGAGGCCATGCCGAGGTCGTCCCGGCGTCAAATCAATAGGAGATGGTGTTGGAATTGATTCTGCCGATCTTGCTTTGGGGCGGACTGATCTTTCTGATGATGCGCTTCGGCTGCGGCTCGCACATGTTCGGCCATGGACATGGGGAAAAAACCGCACAGGGTCAAAGCCACGACCACGCCGGTCATGCCAAGAAGTCGCCAGCGAAGACCGAAGCGCTGATGTGGACCGCCCCCGAGAGGGACGTGGATCCCGTGTGCGGCAAGGACGTCGCCACCGCCAAGGCCAAGTCCGCCGTCCATCGCGGCTGGGTCTACTACTTCTGCTCGCGCGAGTGCCGGGAGGCGTTCGAGGCCGCCCCTGACAGCTACCTGAACCGTGAGGGTGACGTTTCTCCTCCTGCCCCTCCGGCCCTCCTCGAACAACGCCCGGATGCAGGACGCAGCCATGTCTGACAATCCCCGGCGCCACGGGTCGGATCGTTGCCCTATCGAACCGACAAGTGCGATGATGCCGCAGGCGTTCGCGCACCGGGGGATCGCGGGCATGAGCTGCGCCTCCTGTATACTTGGTATCGAGACGGCGCATGGTCGAGAGCGTGTCACACGTTCGAGCCTTCGCGGCGATCCGAGGCGATACCTATCGGACGGCACAGATGGTTGAAGCGTCCCATACGGCCATGCAGCCATCACGAGCGGGAACGCCCCTGCCAACGGCCACCGATCGGCGGATTCCGGTTTTCGCGCTCGGCATGAGCCTCGGCCTGTTTCTCACCCTGACTTACGCGTTTTGTGTGGGCTTCGACCTCCTGTTTCCGCAGTGGGCGATGTACGGGATCTGGCTGAAGCTGCTTCCAGGCTTCACCTGGCTGACTTGGCAAAGCTTTTTGCTCGGGTTGATCGAGACCTTTGCCTACGGCTGGTACATCGCCCTGGTATTTGCGCCTCTCTACAATTTTTTCACAACAAAACGAGCTTGAACCGGGGTCACAGTGGACCGGTACGGGCGTGAGTGACATGGACATTCGGAACGAGACAAACATGAGGATCAAATACGTGGAACCAACCGGCGATCTCGTCGATGAGGCTCTTGTTCAGAACCGTCAGGTTTTTTTTGGCTGGCTGATCCGACGTGTCGGAAGCAAGGATCGTGCAGAAGACTTGCTTCAGGAGTTCTATATTCGGGCCAAGAAAAACGCTCCAAACTTACGGACCGAAACGAAAGTCATTCCTTGGCTCTACCGGGTGCTTCACTCGACCCTGATCGACATTCTGCGCACGGAAGAAGTCCGAAAGTCGCGCGAATCAGAGTTCGCCCGGCTTCAGGAAATCCATGCGAGTGGCAGCGACGGCTCATTCCTAGACCAATCCTTGGGCGAAGTTTGTCAGTGTTTACATCAAGCAGTGGCCAAGTTGAAACATGGTTACAGAGATCTTCTCGGCCGTATCGATCTCTTGGGACATGACCGACGCACCGTTGCCGATCAACTCGGTCTCACGCTGAACAATCTGGCGGTGCGCAGGCATCGCGCACGGCAAGCCCTCAAGCAGTCGTTGCTCCGGATGTGCTCGACGTGTCCTGAACGCGGATTTCTGAACTGTGAATGTGACATTCACGGATACGGGGCACGCCCAGCTTAAGCTTGCGCCGGTTCACTGTAATAAAACCGCGTGCTTGCCGTCTTATAACCTAGATGAAGGGCCTGAAGTCCTTCGAGCGCTCGCGCGCAAACAAATAAATTTTGACGGAGCAATAATGGCTGTAACCAAGAATGCAACGTGCCATGCGCATGAAGCTGCGGAAGCCTCGATGCCGGCGATCAAGGAACCGCCCGGCGTGAAGGGTGCGGCCGATCGTTTCGAGATCTCTGTTGGCGGGACGACCTGTGCGTCCTGCTCACCGAGGAGGAATGCATGACCGCCTGCCATCCTCGAGATAGTGGCTGCAATAGTCGCAAGACATGTGGACCGATGCGATGAATGAAGGATTCCACGGCCTGCAGGACCTGTTCGACGCCGCCAAGGGGTTGGGGCCTATTCGCGTAGCAGTGGTCAACGCGGGGCAGCGCAGCGTCCTGGAGACCCTGCGGGAAGCTGAATCGCTGGAACTCGTCGATCCTCTTCTGATCGGGGACTCGGCATTGATCAAGCGGCTCGCCAACGAGCTGGAGTGGCCCATCGATGATGCGTGTCTGATCGCCGTTGAAAGCAATGCCGCCGCCGCGGCGAAGGCGGTCGAATTGGTGCGGCAACGGGCAGCCGACGCGATCATGAAAGGTCAGGTGCACACGGACACCCTCATGCACGAGCTCCTTCACGACGATCGCGGATTGCGGGTGGCCGGTCGGCGAGTTAGCCACGTGTTCGTGACCGACATTCCCGCTTACCCGAAGCTGCTGCACATTACCGACGCTGCGATCAACATAGCGCCGGACCTGAACGCCAAGGCGCAGATTGTCCAGAATGCGGTCGAGGTAGCGCGCATCCTCGGCGTCGAGCGGCCAAAGGTGGCGGCGCTGTCGGCAGTTGAGACCGTGAACCCCGCCATCCGCTCCACGCTCGACGCTGCTTGCCTCTCGCTGATGGCGCAGCGCGGACAGATTTCCGGTGCCATTGTCGACGGGCCGCTGGCCTTCGACAACGCCATCTCCGCCGCCGCCGCCCGCGAAAAAGGGATCAAATCGGAAGTCGCCGGCAACGCCGACATCGTGCTCGTTCCGGATCTGGTGTCCGGTAATATCCTGGCGAAGAACCTGGAATACCTGGCCGGAGCGACGGCGGCCGGCATCGTTTCCGGCCTCGCGGCGCCCGTTATCCTGAGCTCGCGCGCCGATGCTGCTCCAGCGAGACTGGCGGGTCTCGCCTTGGCGGTTCTCATGTTCCGCCGCGGGACGTACGACGAGTTGGAGCCGAGCCTGACGGAGATCGAGTCCGCCTTTCATTGCGCGCCGCAGCACGAGGCCGCGTGCTGCCCGATACCGGGATGAACCATGGCGACGCAAGAAAACCCGATCGCAGTTCGGTTCGAAACGAGAACTCGATAGCGACACCTTACCGATATTTGAAAAAGAGGAAAATCCCTATGGAATGGTTGGCGAATAACTGGATCTGGATCGCGCTCGGTACAGGCATCGTTGGCTTCTACATGTTCTCGCGTCGCTCCCGCGGTGGCGGAGAGGGAAGCCATGGCGGGGGCTGCTGCGGAGGCGGCGGTCACGGAAGAGGCAAGGCCACGAAGCCGGCGCGAGAGCGGGCCGGTGATGCCGCCGGTTGAGAAAGAGCGCGAGGCCGGGATGTGCGACCGATGACCACTTCGAGCGAGGCGAGAGAAGCGAGGATGCCGGGGAACGGCCCCATTACCGTGGTGGGTGCCGGCCCGGCCGGTCTCGCATGCGCGATCGTGCTCGCGCGCAACGGGCGGGAGGTCGTCGTGCGAGAATGGCACCGGAACGTGGGATCGCGCTTCCACGGAGACTTCCAGGGCCTCGAGAACTGGAGCGACGAGCGCGACATCCTGGACGAACTCGAAGGGTACGGGATCACGGCGAGTTTCGAGTCCCACCCCGTCCATGAGGGTACGGCGTTCGATGCTTCGGGAACAAGCTACCCGATCCGCAGCGAGCGTCCGCTTTAC
This sequence comes from uncultured Alphaproteobacteria bacterium, assembly GCA_963772635.1. Taxonomy (GTDB): domain Bacteria; phylum Pseudomonadota; class Alphaproteobacteria; order Rhodospirillales; family Defluviicoccaceae; genus JAUXFS01. Next base: position 133,381 of record CAVYYK010000037.1, on the reverse strand, counting down.
TACCTCGTTCGACGGGGAGAGGTGGCGGGAAGTCTCGACTGTGCGCTTCGTGATCAGGCGGCGGACGAGGGAGTTGAGCTTCGTTTCGGAGACAGGGTCGGGCGCATTGACGCTCCAGCCGTTCTTGCCATTGGTCCCAGGGCCGCCGATGCCATCGCCGTGGGCTATGTCTTTGACACCGATATGTCCGACGGTAACTGGATTTGCTTCGACAACTCCCTCGCTCCCCTCGGCTACGCGTATCTGCTTGTCTACCGAGGTCGCGGAACCGTGGCGAGTTGTATGTTCAAAGGGTTTAAGCGTCAGGCGGCGTACGTGGCGCGGACCGTCGAGTTCTTCCGCGAACGGGTTGGACTGGCCATGCGCAACGAGCGCTCCTTCGGAGGGTTCGCCAACTTCCGGTTGCCGCGGACAGCGGTGCAAGGCGGCCATCTCGTCATCGGCGAGCAGGCGGGTTTCCAGGACGCGCTTGCCGGGTTCGGGCTCCGCTACGCCATGCGCTCCGGAGTGCTTGCCGCGCGCAGCCTGATCGAGTGTGTCCCCTATGCGGCCCTGTGGCGCCGGGAGTTTATGCCCCTCCTCCGTGCCGCGGTGAGCAACCGGTTCGTCTTCAATACCATTGGTGAGCGCGGTTGGCGGCTGGCGCTTAGAAGGCTGAGCCAAACCGACACGGGCCTGGCCCTGCGCCGGCTATACGGGCCTTCGTTTCTGAGCCGTTCGCTCTTTCCGATCGCGCGATTCCTGTATCGGGCACCCCTTCGCGATGACAGTTGCGACCATCGCGATTGTGCCTGCTTCTGGTGTCGGTGCCAGACGTCATCGCCGCCGGCACTCGCAACGTGAATTACGAAGCCGATAGGACGGGACGACAAAGCCATGGAACGGATCGATCTTAGCCGCCGAAAGGGTTTGGTCATCGGCATCGCCAACGAGCACAGTCTTGCCTGGTCGGCGGCGCAACACTTTCGCAATGCCGGTGCCGATCTCGCGATCACCTACCTGAACGACAAGGCGAAGCCGTTTGTCGAGCCGCTGGCGCGAGAGGTGGAGGCCCCGATCTTCCTTCCCTGCGACGTGGCGGTCCCGGGACAGCTCGAAGCGATCTTCGAAGCCATCCAAAAAGAATGGGGTCGGCTCGACTTCCTGTTCCACGCGATCGCCTGGGCACGAAAGGATGACCTGCACGGGCGGCTCACCGACTGCTCGGCGGACGGGTTCGCCGAATCCATGCTGATCTCCTGCCATTCTCTTATCGCCATGGCGAAGCTTGCCGAGCCGCTCATGGACAAGGGCGGCAGCCTCATGACGCTCAGCTACCTCGGTGCCGAGAAGGTGGTCGACCACTACAATGTCATGGGCCCGGTGAAGGCGGCGCTGGAGTTTTCCGTACGGTATCTGGCGCACGAACTGGGTAGCAAGGCGATCCGGGTGAACGCGATCTCGGCGGGGGCGGTGAAGACCCGGGCGGCATCGGGCATCGAGCACTTCGACGAGTTGTTGAACGAGTTCATTCGTAAGGCGCCGCTGCGGCGCATCGTGGACGCTTGCGAGATCGGTCGCGCGGCGTTGCTGCTGGCCAGCGACTACACCGGAGCGATCACCGGTGAGGTTCTTTACGTTGACGCCGGTTTTCACATCGAAGGAATGGTTTTGCACTAGCTAAGGAGAAGGAAAATGAAAGCGAAGGATCCGGTGTGCGGAATGACGATCGACAGCGGCAAGGCCGCGGCAAAGGAGGAGTACGAAGGAGGCACCTATTTCTTCTGCTCTTCCCAATGTCACAATCAATTCAAACTTGCCCCGGAGAGGTACGTTTCCAGGGGTCAAGAACAGCAGGAGTGAGAGTGAACCGATGCAGAAAGCAATCAAAAGCGAAGTGACGTCGACCTCGGCGTCCCCGGCAGCCGCAAAGGCAGCGGATGATCACGGTCATCATCATAGCCATGCAACTGCAGCGGCCGATGCCATGACGGCCAAGGACCCGGTTTGCGGAATGACGGTGAAGCTGGACGCGGGCAAGCCAAGCCGGGAGCACAAGGGCGAGACCTATCACTTCTGTTCGCAGAAGTGTCACGACAAGTTTGCGGCCGATCCCGAGCATTTCCTGTCCGGCGCACACAAGCAGGCAAGCGAAAGCCTGCCCAAAGGCACGCAGTATACCTGCCCGATGCACCCGGAAATCGTGCGCGATGCGCCGGGCGATTGTCCGATGTGCGGCATGGCGCTGGAGCCGATGGGGGTTCCGGCCGCCGACGAAGGGCCGAACCCGGAGCTTGTCGATTTCAAACGCCGGTTCTTGATCGGCGCCGTGCTGACGGTCCCGCTCCTGGTGCTGACGATGGGTCCCTATGTCGGCCTCGGATTCGTCCGCGACATCTTCGGCGAGCGAGCAACTCTGTGGATAGAGCTGGTTCTGGGTACGCCGGTCATTCTATGGGCAGGCTGGCCGTTTTTGGTGCGTTGCGTCAAGTCGGTGATCAACCGCAGCCTCAACATGTTCACGCTCATCGGCATGGGTGTCGGCGCGGCCTACCTTTTCAGCGTGGTCGCCGTACTCGTGCCGGAGATTTTCCCGGCCGGGTTCCGCGATGCGGAGGGCAACGTCGGGGTCTATTTCGAGGCCGGTGCGGTCATTGTCGTTCTGGTTCTGCTCGGCCAGGTGATGGAGCTCGGCGCGCGCGAACGTACGGGCTCGGCGATCCGGGCGCTGCTCGATCTTGCCGCAAAGACCGCCCGCGTGATCCGCGAGGACGGCCGGGAGGAGGAGATCCCGCTCGAGGATGTCAAGGTGGGCGACCGGCTGCGGGTGCGCCCGGGCGACAAGGTCCCGGTCGATGGGGTGGTGGTCGAGGGCCGTTCGTCGATCGACGAGTCGATGATCTCCGGTGAACCGGTTCCGGTGGAGAAGGTTGAAGGCGACAAGGTCGTCGGCGCCACGATCAACGGCACCGGCAGCCTGGTGATGGAGGCCAAACGAGTCGGCGCCGACACCATGCTCAGCCAGATCGTCGAGATGGTCGCGAACGCACAGCGCTCGCGCGCGCCGATCCAGAAGCTCGCCGATTCCGTAGCCGGCTTGTTCGTGCCGGCGGTGATCGTCATCGCGGTCCTCTCCTTCATCGCCTGGGCGATTTGGGGGCCGGCCCCGGCGCTCTCCTATGGCCTGGTGTCCGCGGTCGCGGTGCTGATTATCGCCTGCCCCTGCGCGTTGGGCCTGGCGACGCCCATGTCGATCATGACGGCGACGGGTCGGGGGGCGCAGGCGGGCGTCTTGATCAAGAACGCGGAAGCGTTGGAGCGTTTCGCCAAGGTCGACACCCTCATCGTCGACAAAACCGGCACGTTGACCGTGGGCAAGCCGAAGCTTGTCGCCGTCCTGCCGGAAACCGGCCATGACGAGGACGAGGTGCTGCGTCTGGCCGCGAGCCTGGAGCGCGGTTCGGAGCATCCGCTCGCCGAAGCGATCGTCGCCGGGGCCGAGGAGCGTGGCGTCGCCCTGGCCAAGGCGACGGAGTTCGAGGCGGTTACCGGCAAGGGCGTGAAGGGTACCGTGGACGGCAAGCCGATTGCGCTCGGTAACGCAAAGCTCCTCGCCGATCTGGGTCTCGAAGCCGGCAAGCTCTCCGAGACCGCCAATGCCCGGCGCGACGAGGGCGAGACGGTGATGTTCGTCATCGTCGGTTCCGAAATCGCCGGCCTCGTGTCGGTCGCCGATCCGGTCAAAGAGACGACGCCGGCCGCGCTGAAGGCGCTGCACGAGGAAGGCTTCCGCATCGTCATGGCGACCGGCGACAATGAGCGCACGGCGAAGGCGGTGGCCGGACGGCTCGGGATCGACGAGATTCGCGCCGACGTGTTGCCCGAGGACAAGGCCCGTATCATCAAGGAAATGCAAGCGGAAGGCCGGAAGGTCGCCATGGCGGGCGATGGCGTGAATGACGCGCCCGCGTTGGCGCAAGCCGATGTCGGCATCGCCATGGGCACCGGCGCCGATGTGGCGATCGAGAGCGCCGGCTTCACCCTGGTCAAGGGCGACCTGAACGGCATCGTCCGGGCCCGGCGACTGGCACGCGCGACCATGCGCAACATCAGGCAGAACTTGTTTTTCGCCCTGATCTACAACGCTTGCGGCGTGCCCGTCGCGGCGGGCGTGCTCTACCCGTTCCTCGGCATTCTGATTTCACCGATCTTCGCGGCCGCGGCCATGAGCCTATCCTCCTTGTCGGTGGTCGGCAACGCGCTGCGGCTGCGTTCGGTCAGGATTTAGAAGATGGGTATCGACCTTTGGAAGGCGATCAGCCCAGGCCGGCTCGCTGGGCGCGTCCGGATTCGCCGAATTCCTGTCCGCCCCTTTAGGCAAGCACGCGTTCGCCTGCGCCATGGGTATTTTCCGCGGCAGGCTGGTCGTCGAATAGACGAAGGGATGATATCCGGCGCCCATTCAGGCCCGGCATGGTTGGACTGGCCGGCGCTTTCGTCCAATCGCCTCTCGAGCCGAGAGCGTGTTCGGTATGGAACGAAAGAGGAATGATATGAAACAACGTGATAGGGACCAGACGAAACATACGCATAAAAAAACTGAGCGCGTTTATACAGATCCTGTTTGTGGCATGCAAATAAGCTACAAAAACGCACCGGTGGTATTGCAATATAATGGCAAAACATTTTGCTTTTGTGCAGAAGTTTGCCAAGAATCATTCGAGAAAAATCCGGGATTCTATTTAAAGGGACGCAAAAAATGAATGAAGCCAACGAAAGCTTAGCAAGACGGGATCTGACGGACGCTGCATGTCACGCCGGAGGGCGCGGTGAGGAGAGGTCGTCGGCGCTCCTCCGAGGATGAATGAAGAAAGGATACAGAATGAGCGGACATGACGAACCCAGGCTCGAGCGGCCCCCCGGGGAAGTGTTGATCCCGGTCAAAAGTGGCGACACTTCCGACACCATCGTCGTCCGCCACGGCGAGTACGCATCCGCCTGCGGCATGCGTAGGGTTTGCGGCAAGCTAGTCGTTCAATAGGTAGCGACGATGAACCATTCCAACGGCCCCAATATGAAAGATTTTATTCTGTCTCGAACGGGTTTGGTGCTGATCGCCTTTCTCGGCATCGCCGGTTACTTCCTGTGGACGGAGCACCAGGCACACATGATCAGCGCGCTTCCTTTCCTGCTCATCGGAGGATGCATTGTGATGCACCTGTTCATGCACGGTGGGCACGGCCACGGGGGACACGGGGGCGGCGACGGCCAGAAGCATCGCGGTCACGACGATGACAAGGGCGGCGCAGGGGACGGCCGATGAACGCGCCTTCGGACTACGGCCTGTGGCTATTGGTCGTCATCAATTCGGCGGTGTTTATCATCTTCGCCTTCAGTTTCTTCAAGCCGAAGACGAAGCGCGACTGGCGCTCGTTCGGCGCGTTCAGCGCTTTCCTCGTCGCGCTGTTCACCGAAATGTACGGCTTCCCGTTGACCATCTACCTGCTCTCGGGCTGGCTGCAGACAGCCTATCCGGATGTGGCGTGGTTCGCACACGACTCTGGTCATCTCCCCGAGATGCTGTTCGGCTGGCGGGCCAATCCTCACTTCGGTCCGTTCCATCTCATCAGCATGATTTTGATCGGCGTAGGGTTCATCGTGCTGGCGTCGGCCTGGCACGTACTCTACCGGGCACAGACCACGGGAACGCTGGCGACCACCGGTCCATACGAGCACATCCGCCACCCGCAGTACGTCGCCTTTTTTCTGATCATGCTCGGGTTTCTGTTCCAGTGGCCGACGATCCTGACGGTGGCGATGTTCCCCGTCCTCGCGTTCATGTACGTGCGACTGGCACGTCGCGAGGAAGCGGAGGCGCTGACTGCCTTCGGTGAGCAATACCGGAGCTACATGTCCCGCGTTCCGGCGTTCTTCCCCCGTTTCCGCAGGATCGCGACGGGAGGCGTGCAATGATGCCGGTCCCCGCCCACCGGCCGGGCCGGAATCGGCCTTTGCGAACCGCCGAGCTTTCCGCGCTGCGCAAGCGGCTGAGCGCCCAAAGGCGACAGTTCAACCACGAAATGGTCAAGGCGAACATCGAGACTCTGCGTATCCTCGGTCGGGCGATCGCCAAACGGGATCACGAAACCGGCAGCCACGACAGCCGGGTGACCCTGTACGCGGTGCGCCTCGCCGAAGCCGCCGGCGTCGACGATCGAACGATCCGCCACCTCATCATAGGCGCCTTCGTTCACGACGTCGGAAAGATCGCCGTGCCCGACCGTATCCTGCGCAAGGCCGGCCCGCTCTCGCCCGAAGAATGGGAGGAGATGAAGTCGCACGTCACCATGGGCGTCGACATCTTGGCCAGGTGTCAAGGGTGTGGATGGATGCACGAGGCCATCGAAGTCGTTCGCTTCCATCACGAGCGGTTCGACGGCTCCGGATATCCTTCCGGCATTGCGGGCCGCCAGATCCCGCTAAACGCACGCATCTTCGCCATCGTCGACGTGTTCGACGCGCTGACCTCGCCGCGACCCTACAAGGACCGAATCCCGTTCGATCGCGCCATGGAGACGATGAGCGCCCAGAGAAACCTGCATTTCGACCCCGATCTTCTCGACAGATTCTGCGAAGTCGCCCGTAGGCTGTACGACCGGTACGCAGACGAGGATGACGAGACGCTTGATCATGACCTGGACGAGGTGATCGCGCGCTACTTCGCTGATGATTCCCTGGGTGGTCCGGCTCCGGGCTGTGTGGCCGCGTGTGGCTCCGCGTCTCGAGCCTCCGCTACGGCGGAGGGCCTGACATGACCTTCGCAATCGCGTTTCCCAATATCGACCCGGTCGCTCTCGAGATCGGTCCTCTCGTGATCCGATGGTACGCTCTTGCTTACATCACCGGGTTGCTCTTGGGCTGGTGGTATATGCGGGTTCTGGCAAGACGTTCGTCCGCCGGCATCCGCCCACAGGACATTGATGACTTCGTCGTTTGGGCGACGTTGGGCGTCGTGCTCGGCGGCAGGCTCGGTTATGTGCTCTTTTACAGTTCCGGTTACTATGCCGAAAACCCGCTGGCGGTCCTGGAAATCTGGAAAGGCGGCATGTCGTTCCACGGCGGGCTTATCGGAGTGATCGTGGCGACGCTGCTCTTTGTGCGCCGCCGCGGCATCCGGTTCCTGCCCTTCGCCGACCTCGTTGCCTGCGCCGCTCCCATCGGCCTGTTTCTCGGCCGCACCGCTAATTTCATCAACGGCGAACTCTACGGTCGCGTAACGGATGTTCCCTGGGCGATGGTGTTCCCCCGCGGCGGCCCCGAACCCCGTCATCCGAGCCAGCTCTACGAAGCCGGGCTCGAAGGACTGGTCCTTTTCGCTCTGCTCTACCTGCTCTGGCGCATCAAGGGCATCCGCCAACGTCCGGGTAGTTTGGCCGGCGTATTTTTCATCGGTTACGGCTTGGCCCGGAGCACCGTCGAGTTGTTCCGCCAGCCCGATGCTCACATCGGCTTCCTCCTCGGCGGCACCACCACGGGTCAATGGCTGTCGGTGCCGATGGTGGTGCTGGGACTATCGTTGATCGTTTGGTCAAAGAAGCGACCCGAGCCGACGGGCCGTGAGCCACACCTCCAACGGTCCACTCAGAAATGAGTTAGTGAAGGCCGCGATGCAGATCAGGGGTTTGATGTTGGGCCTCGGACCGCAGCACCCGTCTGGCCACGGCGCTGGTCTCCCTTGTCATCGATAAGCCGCTGGTGTGGTTCTTGCTCCTCGCGGGTCTGAAGCTAGGAAGTGAATTTTTCGAGGGGCATCTCTTGGCAACGAGAGTGACAGACGCGTCCCAAACGCCAAGTAGCTCTCAATCATGAACACCGCCGTCCAAATCGTCTTGGTCATGTTCTTGTGGGCGGTGTGCTTTCCTCTTATCGCACTCGGAATTCCGGAACTCGCCGCACCTTTCGTTCGCGGCGCTCCGCGCAATCCTGGCCGGGATTGCTTTGCTCGTCATCGCGAGGATTTTGGGGCGACCGGCGCCGTCCGGTTGGCGGACATGGATCCATCTTGCCCTCATAGGACTCGGCGCCACGACCTTCGGGTTCCTCGGCATGTTCCACGCCGCCGAATTCGTCTCACCGGGGATTGCCACGGTGATCGCCAACTCTCAGCCGCTCATGGCGGCCCTGCTTGCTCATTTCCTGCTGAAGGAACGGTTGGGCATCCACGGAAAGCTCGGCCTTTCCATAGGCTTCTTGGGTGTATTCCTAATCACTTTGCCGCAGTTCTCCGTTGGTCCTGCCGGCGGCTACGTGCTCGGCGTCGCTTACATTGTCCTGGCGGCGGCGGGGATCACCCTGAGCAACGTGCTGATTAAGCGTGTGGCGGGCGAAGTCGATCCGCTTATGGCCATGGGGTGGCAACTCGTTCTCGGGAGCGTTCCCTTGTCGTTGGCCGCCTGGGGCACCGAGGACCCGACAACAATCGTTTGGTCAGCGGAGTTCGTCATTTCGCTTTTAAGCCTGAGCCTTTTGGGCACCGCTCTCGCTTACTGGCTTTGGTGCTTGGTGCTACAGCGCGTCGAATTGAGCCGGGCGAACGCATTCGCCTTTCTGGTCCCCGTTTTCGGTCTGGCGATGGGTGTCTGGCTTTATGGAGAACGGATTGGTGGGCTGACCATCGGCGGCATTGTCTTGATCCTGATCGGTGTCGCGCTGGTCAACCGAAGGATGGTGACGACTGGTTCTGTGAAGGGTTGCCGACGCCGGCCCCCGTGCCCGCCCCGACACCGCTGACGGGCCGGCGTCGGCAACCCTTCACAGAATGCGACATTCGACGCATGCCGCCTACGAATACACTTACTCGTCAAGCACGCGCCGTCGCTCCTCGAACTCCTCTTTGTCGATCTCGCCGCGCGCGAACCGCTCTTTGAGGATGTCGAGCGGTGTCTTGCCGGGTGGCGCAGGCTGTTCAGCGATAGAGTCACGTCCCGAGCCGCCAAGCCGCCGAATTACTAGGACAACCACGACGACCGTCACGGCAATGAACACGATCATCATGATCGGGCCGAAGAACCAGCCGTACCAACCTGCCGTTCCACATGTGTGGCCCGTACATGGCGGCCTTGGCCTTGTTGTTGCGCGAGGACCGGGGAGGAAACAAGCAAAGCCAAGCTGGCGTATACGAGGTAGCGGATGGATCGGGCCATCTATTCAGGCTTCATTGCTGTGTTTCTCCGCCCGGAAAACCTGCCCGCATGTAAGTGATGATTTTCCAGATCTCGTCTCGTTTTAGGGCATCCTTGAAGGCAGGCATGTCCGTTCCGAAGGCTTCCCCGCCATCAGAAATCGACCAAAGCATGTATTCATCGACGGCCATCGGCATCTGAATCATGTAGGCGAGCAATGCCGGGGACGGATTGAGTGAGTTTGCTGCTTCGCCGTCGCCCATGCCCGTCGCCCCATGACAGGATGCGCAATTGTCCTGATAGAGAGTGCGGCCTTCGCCAATCGTTTTGGCATCGGTCGGAAGGGGATTTTGTGCGCCTCGATACGCAGCCGGGATGCCTTGTTGCATGAAGGTCCAATGTCGCGCCATCCTTTTTTGCATGCCCGGACCCATTTGACCGGGACCCCACATGTCTCGTTGCATCCAGTTCGGATTCCACCTGTCCCACTGGCCTTGCTGCCCCATCATTGGCATCTGGCTTTGCGGCATTGTTTGTCGTTGACCCTCGGATTGCGCGTTGGCGATATCCACAAATGGCAGCAGTAGCCCAATGGAAAGGCCAAAAGTCGTCGCGATAACTGCGGCGAAACCGATCGATGATCTCATGATGTCCCTCAATAGTAGGCTCCCGAGCCAAGGGCCTCACCAAGCTCGAGTTGTTGCTTTCTACTTCGCTCTCGCCGCCAGAATTTCCGCCTCCGGGCGCCAGATATCCGGCCCTTTCAACTCGACAAGGTCCGCGTAGATCGGGAAATCGTACCGGGGATCATCGGCCACGCGTCCCAAATACGCCGAGGCGCTCAGCTGATTGTCGATTTCACGGAAGTGGAGCCGGCCGCGGGTCGTGTCGATGGTCAACCCCTTCATGGCGTCCTTGACCCTGTCCGTATCGATGCTGCCGGCTTTTTCGATCCCTTGTTTTAGGGCGTATACCCCGTCGTAAGCCATCACCGCCCAATCACTGGGATACAGGCCGTACCTGGCCACGTATGCCTCCACAAATTTCGCCATCATCGGGTTGTCCATGTGCGCGAAGAACGGGGCTCGGGCACGACCGTACACACCCCGGCGGATCAATGTGGATCCGCTGATGAGTTCGGTGACGCTGATCAAGGAGAATGGCATGGCGATGGTGTCAAGCAGTCGATAGCCCCGGACGGCCACGTCCCACACGGCCTTGTCGGTGCCGGCAATGGACTCGAGCACGAAGTCGGGCTTCCGATTCCTGATGGCGACGACTTCGGTGTTGAGGGCCGCGTCTCCGAGGGGCGGCCACAGGGCTTCGACCAGTTCGAGATCAGGCGCCAGTTGTTTGAGTTGCATCACCTGGATTTGCTGACTGGACCGGCCCCAAGCGTAATCCGAGGCGATGGTCATGTAAGTCTTCCAGTCTCGTTCTTTCGCCAGCTTCGCCGTTCCGAGGGCGACGGCCTTTGACATCATGTAGGTGTTGGGGACCACCGAGAAGGTGTAGGGGCTGGGATCCAGCTTGGTGATGTCTTCCGAATTGCTGATCGTCGCGATGTGCAGAACCTTGGCGTCGCGACAGATGGGCTTGATCGCCAGGGCGGTGGCGCTGGAGTAGGTGCCGATGACGGCGCGGACCCGGTCGTCATGGATGAGACCCCGAACAACGGTCTCGGCGATCTCTGGCCTGGTCTTGGTGTTCGCGACGAAAAGTTCGATCAGGTGCTTTCCGAGGAAGCCTCCCTCGGCATTGATCTCGTCAACGGCCAGTTGGGTTCCCTTGAGTGCCTCTCCCGAATAGGGAGCGCCAGTTCCGGTAAAGCCCAGGGCAACGCCCAGGGGATAGGATCTCCGCTGCCGTAGACCTTCCAGGAAGACCCAAAACCACGAACCCGATAACGAGGCAAAGGACTGATATGTTGCTGAGGCAAGAGACGTGTCCCGTCCCGTTCTGGCCGTCAGATCGCCCACAACTCCATCGCTCGTCTTTGCCGTCCAGTCGGCGTCCCATCATTTTTATCCTTGCGCTCCCGAAAGTATTGGTGCCGCCCGCAGCTCCGCAAAAGCTTGACGGACGATCTGGGTCGACGACCACAGGAACAGGCTCGCCATGATGCCGGCGACGATCAGATCCGGCCACGGCGTGTTCGTCGCCCACACCCCGCTTGCCGCGAGGATCACGGCCAAGTTGCCGATGGCGTCGTTGCGGCTGCACAGCCAGACGGACCGGACGTTTGCGTCGCCGTCGCGGTACTTCAGCAGCAGCAGGACGCTGGTCAGGTTGGCGGCGAGGGCGAGGAAACCGATCGCGCCCATCACCTCCGCCTGAGGAACACCGAGAACCAGGGCATGATAGGCCGTGGAGCCGAGGACCCAGAGTCCCATCGCACCGAGGCTCAGCCCCTTCAGGAGTGCGGCACGCGCCCGCCAGATCAAGGGCATGCCGATCACGAAGAGTGTGATGGCATAGGTTGCCGTGTCACCCAGAAAATCGAGCGCGTCGGCCTTCAGCGCCTGTGATCCGGCGAGCATGCCCGCGCCCATCTCGACCAGAAACATGGCGGCGTTGATGGCGATCACGGCCCAGAGCGCGCGCTTGTATGCCGCCGAGAGCCCATCGAACTTCGCACTATCACCGCAGCCGCAACCACCCATTGGGTAAGACTCCCGATCGTTCATCCGGAACCTTGCATATTCCTGATCCCCAATATACGATCTATAGTTACTAGAGATTCAAGGGGTAATTCGATGACAGCGGTGGAATTTACGATCGGCCACCTGGCGCGAGAGACCGGCTGTAAGGTCCCCACGATCCGCTATTACGAGCAGATCGGGCTGCTGCCTGCGCCCGGTCGCACGACCGGAAACACACGGCTTTATGGCCCCGCGCACGTGGCGCGCCTCGACTTCATCCAACACTGCCGGGAACTGGGGTTCTCACAGGCAACGATCCGAGAACTTTTCGAACTGACCGATCATCCGGATCAGTCGTGTGAGGCCGTCACCGACATTGCGCGCACCCACCTAGATGACGTGAAGCGTCGCATTACTCGGCTTACGGCGCTCAAATCCGAACTGGAGCGCATGATCACGGTATGCGATGGAGGCCGCGTCGAGCAGTGCCGAATCATCGAGATTTTGGCCGATCATTCGCACGGTCATTGTTTGGCAAGAGACCATCATTGATGCTGCCTTGGTCAAGGCCAAGGAGTGCTTCTTTCTTCGGGTTTATGGGGATTACGTTCTCCCGAAATGGGTCATAACTCCCCTTCCCGTCCCCCATCGGCGATGGTCCGCTGCCGAAGGTACACCTGCCGTCGTCGGTGATGCAAAAGGGCTCCCTTTTGTCCGGTTGTCCGCGACTTTCTAAGCTATTGATCTGCAACGGGCCGGAGCTGGGCAAAAGGGTCGGGCAAGACTGTTTACAGGCGGTTTTAAGGCCCTGACGTTTTTTGGAACCAGTTCGTTATGTAGAAATCGATCACGCTTTGGAGGACCGGCTCGATGTCTTGGCCGTCGAGCGTGAATTTGGACGGGAGGCTGACCATCGGCGGCATCGTCCTGATCCTGATTGGCGTCGCGTTAGTCAACCGAAGGCTGGTGATTGCTAGCGCTGGCGCTGGCTGACGTCGCAAAGTGCCTTTCCGTTCGCGTCGCAGACCGCCGCTCATTCAGGAGAGGTCGTAAGGGGTGAACATAATGGGCCAGCCCTGAAAACGACGGATCCTTCAAGGCGCGCGTCGCCTGGACGAAATGTTTGACAAAGTTTGACGAAGATGCCGGCTGGCAAACTTTGTCACAAAAAACCGGCTCGGCCGACAAACTTCAGCAAGACCTCTCCGCTTCAATGTCGCTTAGCAAGCTGCGTATCTGGAAGGTTGACGATGAAACGAGGGCGCAACCCTGAGACATTAGCAGCCGTGAATAGCGCGATTGCCCTGGAGGGAGATGAGAGGACAGGTTCGCCGGAGATGTAACCGACGATATGCCGTATCCAGCATATTGCCAGACACCGTTTAGAGAGCAGATCGCCATGTCAGCGACAGCCGATCCCAACCAATCATTCGCTTCACCGCCCGATCAACAGCGCCGGGATTTTCTGCTGATCGCGACGGCCACGGTGGGCGCTGTGGGTACGGCCCTCGCCGCGTGGCCGTTCATCGACAGCATGAACCCGGCGAAGGATGTGCTTGCCGTCGCCACGTCGAGCACCGATCTCGCGCCGGTTGAGGTCGGACAACGGATCACCGTCGTCTGGCGCGGCAAGCCGGTGTTCATCGATCACCGAACGCCCGAGCGGATCGCGGAGGCCAAGGCCGACGACGGCGCGGACCTTCCGGATCCAGAACCCGACGCCGCCCGGGTTCAACGGGAGGAATGGCTCATCGTCATCGGAATCTGCACCCACCTGGGCTGTATTCCGCTGGGTCAGCGGAGCGGCGATCCGCGAGGCGACTACGGCGGCTGGTTCTGCCCCTGCCACGGCTCCCAATACGACACCGCGGGTCGGATTCGAAAGGGGCCCGCGCCTCGGAATCTCGACCTGCCCCCTTACGAATTCGTCGAGACCTCCATGCTTCGGATCGGATGAATGATGCCGCCGCCGTGCGCGCGAACATAGTCAGCGAAAGACAGGTAAGACGGATGAGAATTAGGCCCAAGGCGCTGAAAGAGTATCCCTGGTTTCTGCGCCCGTTCTTTTGGAACCAGCGGCGGAAGTACGGCGCGGTCCTGGATCCGGCCCTTCTGTGGGCGCGGTCGCCGAGGGTGTTTGCCGCCGTTGCGTTTCTTTACGGCATGCTGGACCGCAAGTCCTCTCCCCTCGATCCGGTATTGCGCTCGCTGGTGACCGTCCGGGTATCGCAAATCAACTGGTGCCGGTTCTGCGTGGATATCAATTCGGCGACACTTCTCGAACGAGGCGTCCCGCTCGCCAAGATCGAGGAGCTTGAACGATGGCGGGATAGCAACCGTTTCGACGAGCGGGAGCGGCTGACCCTCGAATACGCGGAGGCGATGACACGACCGGATCTCGGTGTCGACGACGATCTCATGGCAAGGCTCAGGCTCCATTTCGACGATGACGCGGTCATCGAGCTGACCGGCCTGATCGCCTTTCAGAACATGTCGAGCAAGTTCAACAGCGCTCTGGACGTTCCACCCCAGGGATTCTGTCGCATGCCCGAACTGCTTGGGGTTGTGGTTGACGAGCACGGACCGGCAGCACCGACGGCCGATAGCAAGGCCGCATGAGACCGGGGCGAAACAAGACAATGGTGGAAGGGATTGCGACGAACCGATGCCAGAGGCGCCTCGTTCGGGCGAGAGAGAGATGCCGCTCGCGCACAAACGTGCTGAGGGTTGTCGTCTTTCTGCTTGCCGTCTTCGGCGTTTCTTCAGCCTCCACCTTCGCCCAGGATTTTGATCCCTTCCAGCTTGGGCTCGTGCCGATCGGCAAACGCGTACCGGGATTCGAGCTGCCGCCGGTCAAAGGGCGAACACTCGGTCTTTCCAGTGAAAACCTGAAAGGGGAAATATCTGTCGTCAACGTCTTCGCCTCCTGGTGCGCGGCGTGCCTGGACGAACATCCGCTCCTCATGGATCTTGCCAAGCGCAACGTCGTCCCCGTCCATGGCCTGAACTACAAGGATCGGCCGGACAACGCCAAGCGATGGCTCAAACGCCTCGGCGATCCTTACACGCGGACCGGTGCCGACGGCGACGGCCGCGTCGCCAATGATTTCGGTCTTTTCGGGGTCCCCCAGACCTTCGTGGTCGATCAAACGGGACGCATCGCGTACGTCCATATCGGCGCGCTGGACGATGCGGCGATCGAGGAGACGATTGTGCCGATCGTCGAAAAATTGCGAGCGCGCCGCGAGCCCGCAACGAAGCGCATTTCAGCTCGCTCGAGCACTCGACCGAGTGGACGGACGCTCGACGGAGCCACGGGGAAACCGCGATGACAAAGACAGGCGCCGCAGGAGATCTGCCGAAGGTAATGGACTCGGGCCAGCGCAAGAGTATGCACTTGGCTCACGTCATTCCGCTTCTCGTCTTCGCGGTCGTGGCGGTTGTTTTCGCGATCGGCCTCACCCTCGACCCTCGCGTCATTCCCTCCGTCTCTCATCGGCAAACCGGTTCCGGAATTCGACCTTCCGCCGGTGAAAGGGCGGACCCTTGGATTGTCCGACAAGGACCTCAAAGGCGAGGTCTCCCTGGTCAACGTGTTCGCCTCCTGGTGCACCGCGTGTCTCGAGGAGCATCCCCTGTTTATGAAACTCGCGCGGGACAACGTCGTTCCCATCCATGGCCTCAACTACAAGGACAAGCCCGACGATGCCGAGCGTTGGCTCGACCGGCTTGGCGATCCGTATACGCGGACCGGCGCCGATCGCGACGGGCGCGTCGCCATCGACTGGGGCGTCTACGGAGTCCCGGAAACATTCGTTGTCGACCGCCAAGGGCGCATTGTCCACAAGCACATCGGCGTGCTGAAACAGGAAGCATTCGAAAATGACATCATGCCGTTGATCGATGATTTGCGGAAGTAGTTGTCGAGTAGGATTTCCATCCGGAAAATCTCGCTAATAAACAGATTAATTTTTGCGAATAGAGAAACTTCACAATGACGGATTTGTTGAAGCAGTGGAAGAAGCAAGACGCTGGCATGTCGGACGCCATGCACGACGGAATGACAGCGGTAATGGGCGGCGCCGCCGACGCCGAACAGCAGCTCCATCTTGTCGAGCACGGTGTCCATATTGCCGCGACAGTAGGCGTGCTGCTCTTGACAATTCTCGGCTTGGTTCTGCTGGTCCGGTACTTCATGAGACCCGTCAGCGCGCAAGGCCTGCTCAAAACCCTTTATGTTCGGTCGCCGGCCCGATCGGCAAAAGCTCGCATTCCCAGGGAAGGCGACGGTGGAGAAGCGCATGGCCCCCGAGAAAATGACACCTTTCTGGTGATCCCGGACATCAGCGGTTACACGCAGTTCGTGAAGATGAACCGGTTCTCCGCCGGTCACGCCCAGTACGTGGTTTCTGAACTTCTCAAAGCGATGATCGACGCCGCGAGCCCCGTTCTGAGGCCGACGGGTATCGGCGGGGACTTGGTTCTGTTCTACGCCGTATCTGATCGCGATGACCCACGCGGCGGCGCCACGGGCAATCAAGTTGGATTGGCCGTCGTCGACCTCCTCAACGCGTTCTTCCAGAAACGCACCGACCTTCGGCACGACAATGCCTGTCCCTGCGATGTCTGCCGGCATATCGACGAACTGGACATCAAGGTCGTCGTTCATTGTGGCCCCGCCCTCCGTTACGTCCTCAACGATTTCGAGGATCTCGTCGGATTGCCGGTCATTGCCGCGCACCAACTCCTCAAGAACTCCCTCGGCATGGATCGATACATCCTGGTGACCGAAGAAGCCGCGAACGACATCGCTCTTCCCCTCAAACCCCTGAAGCAACGGTATATCGAGCGTTACGACGATGTCGGAGAGATACCGTTTCGCGTCTACGGTTTCCAACCCAGCATATTGTTTGACGACGAGGGTGTGGATCAACACGGAGCTATCGCGGGCCGGATGCGGGATGCGGTGCGGAAGCTCGCGCAAAACGCTCGCACGCTGGGTCGGAGGGGCGTCGCCCCGCCTTCGGAACAAGCTGCGGAATAAGGGGAACCTCTCGATGAATTCACGATGCCCGTTGCCAATCGTTGCCGTTGTCGGACTGGTATTGAGCCTGGCGACGCTGTCTCAGCCTATGGCTGCCGAGGTCGTGCGGCTGGACCAGATTCCCCACATCCACGGTATCGCGGCGAGCCGCAGCGATCCGGGGCGGCTGTATCTGGCGGTAGAGTTGGGATGTGGCGCGGTGGCGGTAGGCTCGGCCTGTCGGTTTCCGCCCCTTTCGTCTGGCGGTGCCTCAATAGCCGAGCCATGACTCCGTTTCCACACCCCGCTCATCGAACCGGACGTGCAGATTTCCCGCATCCGGCTCTCGGACAAGACCTCACGCCTTCACCCACGACACGCCGCGTCCAAGTTGGGTCAGACGCACCAGCCCAAAGTGCTGGTAAAGATGCGAGTCTGGATATGCCCCGCCCTTGCGTCGTCTGGTCTTGTGCTTGGAGCGCAGCCACCGACGCAACCGCACTGTGGTGTAGCTGTCGAGTGCCCGATACGCCTTGCTGGTGGACCCTACCGAGAAGTAGTTCGCCCATCCGCGCAGCGCCCGGTTTAGCCGCTTCACCACATATGTGGTCTCTTGCCATGTACCCTTTCGCTCGGTCAGCGCGTGGATATTCTCGACCGCGCGCCTGATGCTTTTCTTCGATGGCCGGTAGCCCAGGCGGGCTCTGCCAGTCGTCGGGGAATACATCCGTCCGAACGTGTACCCCAGGAAGTCAACCTCACCTTCCGGAACCCTGCAGATTCGTGTCTTTTCCTCATTCACCGTCAGCTTCAGCTTGCCCATGATCGCGCGCAGGTGCTGGAGCGCAGCTTCCGCATTGCCCCTTCTGCACAAGATCACAAGGTCGTCGGCATAGGTGACGAGGCGAGTGCCGAGGCTTTTCTCCAGCCCGAGCTTCTTCCATCCCAGAACGAACCGGCGCATGTACAGATTTGCCAGCAATGGTGAGATGGGTGAACCCTGCGGGATGCCGCGCCGCTTGTCCCGCGCCTCCGTCGTGCGCGTCTTCCGTCCCCGTTTGTCGGTTTCTTCGACGGGGCATTCCATCCACATCTTGATCAGATGCAGCACGCGCCGATCCACGATCCGGCGCGCCACCGACTGCAACAGCTCGGCATGGGGAATGCTCCCGAAGTAGTCCGCGAGGTCGGCGTCGACGACGTCCGGATGGCCACGGAACAGCAGCTCTTCCACCGCGACCACCGCCTGTTGGGCCTTTCGCCCGGGGCGGTAGGCGTATTGCTCCGGTGGAAGGTCGGCCTCGAAGATCGGCTCCACCACCAGCATCGCTGCTGTCATGCAGACCCGATCCCGCACGGTCGAGATGCCCAACGGCCGGAGTTTGCCGTTGGCCTTCGGTATGAACACTCTTCTGATAGGGTCCGGCCGGTAAGTCTCCTGCCTGAGCGCAAGCGCCAGTTCGCCAAGCCACCGCTCCACCCCATAGGCCTCGATGTCCGTGAAAGCCCGACCGTCCACACCCGGAGCGCCCTTGTTGGAGCGGCACTGGGCATAGGCATGAGCCAGGATGTCCTCACGGCTGATCTTGTCGTACAGGGCGTAGAACCGATAGCCGGCTTCTGCCTTCGCTTTCGCGTGCAACGCCATCTGCAGCTTCTGAACACTCTTCGGAGTTGATAGGTTACCCAATCTCCCGGTCCCTCACCGCGTCCTGCGTCTGTCTTGAACTGAGGTCCCTTCCCTCCACCGGCGTTACCCGGCCTCAGCGGTACTACGAACCTCTCCGCCACCCCAGAGAGCCCGGCCTGTCCCTCGCGGGCGTCCGGTTGGTCATCCCTGACCACACCCTGGGGCTTCCCGTGTTGCCTGCGCTTTCCTTGTGTACATGCTGCTGCCACTACCCCGGTGCAGCGCCTGGGCGTACTCTTCGCTCATCTCGCCCAGACATATCAGCCTTCCCCGAAAGGGTCGTCGGGTCGGCCTGCACATCGTCCTTTTCGAGGCTTGCTCGGCATTCACTCGCGTTGCGGCCTGCACACGCGCGCTGTCACCAATTCGTGACACGCTATCCGAAGGCTTCAGCCATTTCGTCACCTCCATGACTGCTCCGGTTGCTTCCGGCTGGAGCGGTGGCCGGGTGGGACTTGCACCCACTGGAAAAACGCCGCCTTACCACGGCGCACACCCTAACCCGACTTTCGCCAACGGTCCGACTATTCCAGGCGACGACGTTTCTCTACAGGGCATGAAGCCACCGCCGCAACGAGCATGACGTCCATTCTCGATTCCAATTCCGTGCGTCTGGGTGGACTACTTCAATGGGGCTGGATCACTCGGCCCCTCGAGCACGAGGGGAAACCGGCACCGCCGTTTAACGCCAGCCAACCACGTCGTAGCCCCGCTCGCGGAGGCAGCGCTCGACGAAACGCTTGAAGACCGGGTCCGGATCGCTCGCCTTCAGCGCACCCCGCACCAGACCGCCAGCTGCACCGCCGGCCGCGCCAGTGGCGGCACCGGTCCCTGGCCGGCCCAGCACCGCCCCGCTCGCAGCGCCCGCCGCCCCGCCGACAGCACCGCCGGTCGCCGTGCTTCCGGCGACGCCCCCCACTTGGCCGGTGTCGACCCCGTAACCCTCGGCCAAGGCGATACAGGCGTCGATTTCACGCTCGGCCGTGGTGGAGCCAACCGCCTTGAGCCGGGCATTGGGATAAAGGACGGGCCGCTTGCTGGCGCAAGCCCCGACGATCAGGAGCGAGAGGGCAGCCGTCAGGAGGGCTCGAGCGGCGTCGGTCATCGGCATTGTCCACGCTGGCTAACCGCCCATTTCTGGCAGCAACGCAGACGAAAGGCAATTCCCGACCGGCAGTCAGCTTTCCAAGGGATTGGGTCAGCTTGACCCTCAGCTACAGACCACACAGGCGGCTGGCGCTAAGAGTCCGTCCGGAGACATATAGCGTGTTTTCAACGAGTTGGAAGGGTGCCCTCGCCAGGAAACGGGCCGAAGGCGATGCTGGAGCATCGTCGAGGGGCGTCGACGCCGCAGGGGCACCCTTCCAGCTCGCCCTACGGGAGCCTTGTGTTCGCGCCCCGGTGCGTCGAGCCGCCCTTGTGATGCTCCAGCATCACGGCGGCCGCTTCGGGAACCTACGCGGCGCCACCGGCGCCACGTTTCCCGAAGCCTGCCGGGCCCACGAACACAAGGCTTTGAAAACACGCTATACGTCTCCGGACGGACTCTATACCTACAACTTTGTGGGCTTCGACGATACCTCGCTTGCGCGTGCTGCGGCCTAGTCAAGTCCACAGCCGTTCGTGGGGTTGTTGATATTGAAGCCGGATGTGCCCGGAAAGCGCTGCTGCCAATACGCAAACGCAGCGTCTTCGCGAGCTTCCGGGCGGCTTTCGGCGAACCAGCAAGTATGGGTGAATTCATGCGCTAGCACGGCTGCGTAACAGGCTCTTCGATCTGCCTGAGCGTAATTTTCAATGCGGTTCAAAAAGTCGGGATAGATTTTGATTTCCGCCTTGCCGGGGAACGAATGTCCCTGGCGACATCCCTTCTTCGTGCATTTGTCCACGGTCTCGCATTGAACTTTGCCGTTCTCGGAAAAGCGCTTTTCGATGCAGGAGCCGATATTCTTTCCGGTCACGTTTTCGACCGAGCTCGCGAAATTGCGCCAGTCGTCGGCGATGTTCCACGCGACAGCGCGGATATCTTTCTCTTGCGTAGCGGTGCAATCGATGACCTCCGCCAAGGCCGTAGACGATCCACCGGTGTTTGCCGGATTCGTGGAGATGGTCCCGGTAACTCGAAGGCCACGGCATTTGAGTTCGATACCGGTCCAGCTTCGAGGCGTGTTGCCAGCCTCGAAGTGCATGATCGCCGCTGTCGCAATTTGGCCGACTGGACAACTTACCCAGCGCTTCCAATGATCCTGATGACAGTTGGTCCGAGCGTCCTGAGCGTCGGGCCCGAAGTCCACCAGCGCTCCCGCGTCGGTTATACGCTGACCATGCAGGTGAATACCTTTGACGCGGTCGTCTGCCTTGTTCATGCAAACTTGGGCTCCGGTGATGAACACTCTATTTGCAAGCCCTCCTGTGTTTGCATAGGTTGCACCCATCGTTCCAGAGCTTGCGCCTTTCGGACCGCAGAGATCCTTGGTGACCGCGTCGTTGGAGCCGAACTGGTTCACGTCCTCCCAACCGACACTGACGAAGCACGGGTTGTCTGAGCGCTCTCGTGAAAGGACGCCGACCAGGGCGCGAGTCGTGCTGTTTGGGTCACCTAGCGTGAACTTCGACCCGGGAAAGCCGGAAAGGCCGGAAGGGGAAGGATTACCCGTCAACTCCACGGCGGACGTCTGGGCCATGCCCGGCACGGCAATACCGAGTGCGAGGATGATCGAAGCCGCGCTCACAACAAAACGCGCGGTAGTAAGCAGGACGCTCCCTGGTGAGCGATAGGAAGGGATTTGGCCGTTCCGATTCCTTCGCATGGCCTCTGCTCCTTATCTGGTTCGCTCAATTTATCGCGGTTTGTAGCGGCCTAAAGACCCACTTGTGTACTGAGAATCTCCGATCGGATTCTGCACCGAACCCATGATCAGAGAAGACACTCAGTCATGGCGATCGTGTCACATCGCCACCAACTTCTCAACGCCGAGGTATAGGCAATATAAATCCCCTTTTCGTAAGCCGGAACCACCTCCTCGCAAGACCTTCCGCTATCCTATCCAACAGCCGCCATTGGGCAAGCGTCCCGTGTAGCAAACAGCCGAGTTCGCCCGTGGCTAGGAGTTTCCCTCCAAGAGCGCCCATCACGACGGTGAGTTCGGGGCGGTAAGCCGAAGTTCTGAACCGCTTCGTCGGCTATACCCCTAACTCCGAACGGAAATTGAAAGGGGCTCCGACGGTCAGACCCTACCTACCTCGGCAGGGCGAACGGGAGCGGAGCGCCATTCGCCGCATGCATCAGAGGCGCACCAACCCATCCGGCGGAATAAGCCTGGGTCTATTTCCGCGGCGCGGGCTGAAAGGCTGCGTCGGGCGCAGATTACGAGTTGCCAACGCCATCCAAGCCTAGCAGCATGATCCCAGACGTTACCGGGGGAGCAAGGGAGGGTCCGATGAAGTCCGTACGGAATTACGACGAGCTGCCGATGAACTGGGTCGGAGACTGGGCGGGGCGCCGTGCGGCCCTCACGCCCCATCGGACGGCGCTCTACGACTCGTTCACCAAGACGGCCTACACGTTTCGGGAGATGAACGATCGGGCGTGCCGGGTGGGAACCTATCTCGCGGACGTTCTCGGCTTGGGCAAGGGCGACGTTCTCACCCTGATCTGCCGCAACCGGATGGAGGCGATCGACATTTATCTCGCCTGCGGGAAGCTGGGGGTCATCCTCGCCCCCTTGAGCCAGCGTTTGAAAAAGCCGGAACTGGACGACCTGATGGCCCGTCTGAAGCCCAGGGCATTCGTCTATGAAAATCAATTCGCCGAACTGGTCTCGACCTTGTCCGTTCCCGCCTCGGTTCAAACCGCGATCAACATCGACGACGACCAGGGGACCTTCGAGAACGTCGTCCTGAAGACGGATCCCCGGGAGGTGAACATCCCGTTGGCGATGAACGATATCTGCCTTTACGTCCACACCGGCGGCACCACCGCGGTGCCGAAGATCTGCGTCGTGTCCCATCGGCAGATGGTGTGGAATTCGTTCGACATCCTGGCGACCGGGGTCGTCGGGCCGTACAAGACCGTCCTCATCACGTTTCCGTTCTTTCATATCGGTGGCTGGAACACGTTCACGCCGCTCTTTCATGCCGGCGTCACCGGCGTCCTCATGCGCGAATTCAATCCGGGATTGGTGCTCGACCTGATCGACGAGGGACGGGTCGAGAATTTCGGCGCGGTCGAAGCCATGCTGCAATTCCTCATCGCCCATCCCAAGTTCGCGGAAACCGATTTTTCCCGTGTGAAGGCGATCACCACCGCCGCCGCACCGTGTTCGAAAGCGGTGATGCAGACGTTCCTCGACAAGGGCATTCCGATCAGCCAGACCTACGGCATGACCGAGGCCGGCCCCTCCAACTTCGCCTACATCGCCCGCTCCGATTCCATGGAGGAACTGCTCACCAACGCGGCGAGCATCGGCACGTCGATGTTTCATTGCGACGCCAAGATCGTCGATCGGGAAACGGGAGGCGACGTCGAACCCGGCGAAATCGGCGTTCTGTGCATGAGAAGTCCGCACAATTTCGACGGCTATCTCGATGATCCGGCGCGCACCGAGAAAGTGATCGATGGGGACGGCTGGATCTACACCGGAGACCTGGCGGTGGAGGATCGAGACGGATTGATTTGCATCAAGGGACGGGCCGACAACATGTTCGTTTCCGGTGGCGAAAACATCTCGCCGGAGGAGATCGAACAGGCGTTGATGAAACACCCCGCCGTCGCCGGGGCGATCTGCGCCGGTATTCCCGATCCGAAATGGGGGCAGGCGCCGGTGGCGCTGGTGGTTTTTCACGCCGGCCGGAGCCTTTCCGAAGACGACCTGAAAGCGGCGTGCCGGGAACATCTGGCGGATTACAAGGTGCCGAAACAGATCAGAGCCGTTTCCGAACTGCCTCTCACCGGCGCGGGCAAGCTGAACCGCAGTGCCGTCGTGGCGATGTTTGGCTGAACGCGACGGTCGTCGATCCCTGCGGCAAAACCATTGGTCCGGGTCATCGACGATGAACGCGGTCCGCCGGATCGAACGGCGTGGCCCAAGCCGATGGACAATCGCGTGCGAGTGATTTATCATCATTCTCAATAGGGCGTTCCCATCGGGAATCCCCATTCAGGAGTTTGCCGCGCCCGCCGGTCGGAGCGATACCAGGTGTGCTTGGCCGAACGTCGCGACGGGCCGCCTCGAGCGGTAGGAGGGGATCGATGTCGCAGCAATCGGAAGAAGCGAAGGAACCGGACACGATCGAGAGTGTGAGTCCGGGCGAGGGCGAACCGCCATACGTGACCGCGAGGCACATCCTGGAGCGCTCGGGCAAACTGGTCGAGCGGGAGCTCGCCGGGATCGCGCCCTGGCTGAAGAGCACCGGCCATGACAAGGACACGCTGATGGGGCTGGCGTTTTCCGGCGGCGGCATCCGCTCGGCCACCTTTTCGCTCGGCGTGATGCAGGCGCTGGCGAAGCACGACGTCTTGAAGAAGATGGACTATCTCTCCACCGTCTCCGGCGGCGGCTATATCGGATCGTCGTTGAGCTGGTGGTTGCACAAAGACGACGGCGTCGGGCTCGCCCCAAACGACTTTCCGTTCGGCAGCGACAAGCAGTCGGACTCCGCCACGGACACGCCGGCGCAGAAGCGCCTGCGCCATTTGAGCCAGCACGGCAAATTTCTTACCCCGGGCAAGGGCATCACCGTGCTTTCCGGCATTGCCACCGTCCTGCGCGCGATACTGGTCAATTTGGCGGTCTGGCTGCCGATCCTGATCGTCGTCATGATGCTGCTGGTCTGGGGCTCGGCGGGACTGGCCGGGTGGTTCCCGGAGGGTCGCGTTTCGTGGCTGCCGGCGCTGTTGCCGGAGGGGTTGCCCGTTTGGGGGAACGAGGCCTTCATCTTCCGCAACCTGCTGCGCTTGGCGGTTCTGCTCGCCCTCCTGTTCGCCTTGTTTTGCCTTGCGTATTCGTTGCGCACCGCGGCGGAGCGGGGAAAAACGTCCTCGAGTCGCTACGATTGGCGCCGCTGGTTCGAGCAGACAACCGGCCGTGGTCTGGCCGCCATCGGCGCGCTCGTCGTCGTCGGCTCCGTGCCGGCCGTCGCGAACATCTCGCCGGCGTGGCCGAGCGGCGGCGCCGTCGCGGGTCCGGGCGCGGTTCTGGTCGGGTTGGGCTCGGCGATCTGGTCGTTCTTCAAGGCCGGGCAGAAGCAAGCGGGCAAAATCCCGCTGGGCGTCCTGGCAAGCGTTGGTGCCGCCTTTCTCGTCTATGGCCTGTTGTTGACGGCATATGCCGTCGCCGCATTTCTTTACCATAAACATGGCGGCGGTCACGTTCTGGATGTTGCTTGCCGCTTTCGCCGTGTTCGCGTTGGTGATCGGCTGGTTTGCCAACGTCAACTACATCTCCGCGCACCGTTTCTATCGTGACCGGCTGATGGAGACCTTCCTGCCGAATCCCGAAACCGCCCGGGACAACGAGACGGCCGCCGCCACCGACGCCGACCCGGTCCGTCTTTCCGCCGTCAACAACGCGGGCGACGGCCGCGGGCCCTATCACATCGTCAACACCAACGTGCTGCTGGTCAACGCGCTGCGCCGGCGCTGGCGCATCCGCGGCGGCGACAACTTCATCCTGTCGCCGCTCTATTGCGGCAGCAACGCCACCGGCTGGTGCGCAACCGAGGACTTCCTGGGCGACGGCATGACGCTGGCCACCGCGATGGCGATTTCCGGTGCGGCGGCCAACCCCAATACCGGCATGGGCGGCGTCGGGCTGACGCGCAACCCCCTCGTCTCGATCCTGATGGCGCTGCTCAACTTGCGACTGGGTTATTGGGCGCACCATCCGCTATCGCCGCCCAAGTGGAGTTGGGGCCGCCGTCCCAACCACTTCCTTCCCGGCATGTACGAGGTCGGCAGCCTGATCCATGTCGGCGGCCTGCGCGAGGACCGCTCGTTCGTGCAATTGAGCGACGGGGGTCATTTCGAGAACCTGGCGTTCTATGAGCTGATCCGCCGCAAGTTGCGCCTGATCATCGTCTGCGACGGCAGCGGCGATGTCGAGTTCAAGTTCGCCAATCTGCAGACGACGCTGCGCCGCATCGAAGCGGACTTCGGCGCCAGCGTCGAATTCGAGGGCGACAATCGACCGGCGACGTTGGTGCCGTCCCAAGACGCGGGCTACCCGATGGGCTCCAAACGCTCGCCGCGCGGCCATATCGTCGGCGACATCACCTATCACGACGGCACGCTCGGCAAGCTGATCCTGCTCAAGACGACGATGGTGCCCGGCGTCAGCACAGCGGTCAAAGGCTACAAAGGCGAACACCCCGATTTCCCCGACGAGACCACCGCCGATCAGTTCTTCGACGAGGACCAGTTCGAAGCCTACCGCGAGCTCGGCCACCACATCGGGCACAAGATGGCCACCGGATTGAATCTGCCCCAGTTCATCGGGGATATCGAAAAGGCCGCCGGGAAATACGTGCCGACGCCCTGATCGGGCTGCGCCGGAGCGGTCATCGCTGCGTGTCCCAGGCGGCGGCTCGTGGTCGGACGCCAGGGCGGTGGCGGACCAGTGGGTGAGCGATGGAAGACAACGTTTCGATTCTGGACACGACGTTGCGGGACGGTTTGCAGGGCCGGCGGGTGCCATTGGAGGGGAAGCTGGAGGTGTTTCGTCGGCTCGACCAGGCCGGGATCGATGTGATTGAAATCGCCGCGGTCACATCGAAACCGGAAGACCCGGAACCGATCCGCCGAGCCGCCGAGGTTATCCGGAATGCGACTGTGTGTATCCTGGCCTTTCCGGACCCGAGCGCCATCGAACGGGCCGGACAGCTGCTCGGGACCTGCGGGAAGCCGCGGATGCATGTTTTCAATTCGGTGGCGGTGAAAGAGGGCACCAAGGCATCCGGAAGCGAAATGTCTTCGGCGCTGGAGACGATCGCCGATACGGTCCATCGGGCGCGCGCGCATACCGATGACGTGCAATGGGCGGCGCTCGACGCGAGCCGCAGCGACCTGGATTTCGTATGCCGGGCGGCCGAAATGGCGATCAAGTGCGGGGCAAGGACGGTCAATATCGCGGATACGATGGGACTGATGCTGCCTCACGAGTTCGGGGCGCTTGTCCGCTACGTCCGCGATCATGTGGCCAATATCGACAAGGCATCGGTTGCGGTTCACTGCCACAATGACCTCGGTCTCGCTACCGCCAACAGCCTGGCCGGTATCGCCGAGGGCGCCCGCCAAGTCGAATGCGCGCTCAACGGGCTGGGTCCACGCGGCGGCAATACATCGCTACAGGAAATCGTCACGCTGCTGCACCACCGGGAAGACGCGATGCCTAAACACGCCCGGATCGATCCCGATGTCCTTGCGCCGATCGGGCAGCGTGTTTCGCGGTTGGTCGAGGATTTGGTCTAATGACAACGCGTAATTCCGGGAAGTACGCATGACTGAACTTCAGCTTCCACTGCGCCAGGCGCGCATCGAGGACGCGCCCGTTCTTGCGGAGCTGGTCAACCATGCCGGCGAAGGAATGCCGTTGTATTTCTGGGAACAGCTGGCATCGCCCGGCCAAACGCCATGGGAGGTCGGCGTCAGCCGCGCGGCACGCGACACTGGGAGCTTTTCCTATCGAAACGCGATGGTGATCGAGCGCCAGGGGTCGGTGGCGGGCTGCCTGATCGGTTACGAGATCCCTGATCAGCCCGAACCTGTTTCGCCCGATATGCCGGCGATGATCCGGCCGTTGCAGGAACTCGAAAACCTGGCGCTCGGCACCTGGTACGTCAACGTTCTTGCCGTTATGCCCGCCCACCGAAACAGCGGGCTCGGAACCCGGCTTCTCGGCCTCGCCGAGGAACTGGGGAGAGCGGCCGGCAAGCGCGGCATGAGCGTCATCGTCTCCGACGCCAACCCAGGCGCGCGGAGACTGTACGAGCACTGCGGATACACCGAGACCGGAACCCGGCCGATGGTCAAGGAAGACTGGGTCAATGAAGGCCGGAACTGGGTGCTTCTGACCAAAGACTTTTGAGGAGCTCGGTGATCACAATTGCCGCGTGCCCACGTCACGCAGTCAGCGCTACCCACTCCCACGCTCCGGCGATCGTCTTGTCCAGTTGGTCCTTGCGGATGCGCTGGCTCGGGGTGCGGGGGAAGGCGGTGACCGACTTCCAGTAGCGCGGCACGTGGTGGGGCGCCAGGGCGGTGGTGGACCAGCGGGCGAGGCCCGCGGGATCGAACGACTGGCCGTCGCGCATCAGGACGAACGCCAGGATGTCATGCTCGCCAATGGCGGCGGGAACGCCGACCACCGCCGCTTCGGCGACGTCTGGGTGGTCGGCAAGCGCGGTTTCGACCTCCCAGGCCGAGACGTTTTCGCCGCGCCGGCGCAGGGAATTGGTCATCCGCCCGAGAAAGAACAGGTTTCCGTGCCGGTCGCGCCGCCCGAGATCACCGGTATGGAGGCGGCCGTTCGCGAGGAGCCTGGATGTGGCCTCCAAGTCGCCGAGGTAGCCGGCGGTCAGCAAGCCGGGGCGCTTGGGGACGACGACGATCTCTCCGGCCTGGCCTTCGCCGACGCCGGCGCCGTCGGCGTCCACAAGCTCGACCTCGAACCACGGCACCGGGCGCCCGACCGAGCCGACGACGCGGTCATGGTTGATGGTGGTGAAGCTCGACGCCTCGGTCATCCCGTAGACCTCGCGGACGGGAACGGCGAAGCGTTGTTCGAACGCCCGCCGGGTCTCGGTCCGGCAGCCGCCGCCGAACGCCAGCCGGACCGGATGTTGTTTGTCTTCCGGCGTCGGCGGCGCCTCGAGCAGGATGTCGAGGATGCCGCCGAGATAGTGCAGCTTGGTCACCCCGTGGGCGCGAACCGTCGGCCACAACCCGCTGGCGCTGAACCGCTGCACCGCGACGAGAACGACCGGTCGGAGCAGCGCCATCACCGCGGCCTGGACGCCGCCGATATGATGGAGCGGCTCCCACAGCAGATAGACGTCGCCGGGTTCGCAGTCGGACGCCATCGCCGTGGCCGTCGCGGCGGCAATCAACATCCGGTCGCTGACGATCACCCCCTTCGGCGGACCGGAGGTGCCGGAGGTGAAGATGATGCAGCGGGTTTCCGATGATCGGCTCCCTGCGGGTTTGAAAGCGGTTGGCGGCCGGCGGTCTGGGATCGTCCAGCCGTCGGTGCGGACGATCGGGCAGGCTTTCCGGTCGAGGCCCGCGGCGATCAGGTTTTCCGCCGCGGTGTCGGTGGCATAGATGCGGACCGGGTCGACCACCGAAAGAACATGGGCGAGGCCCGGGCCGCGGGCCTCGGGATTGATCGGAACCCAGACCGCCCCGGCCAGCGCGATGCCGAGAAACAGCGCCAGATGATTGACACCGTTGCCGAGCATGGTCGCCACCCGGTCGCCGGGCCGGACCCCGGCGTCGCCAAGGGAAACCGCATGGTCTTGCGCCCACCCGGCGATTTCGCCGGCGCTTACGGTCCGCCGGTCTATCCTGATGTAGTCGCGCGCCGGCGTTCGCTCGGCGACCGCCATCAGCAGCCCGGCGATCGTCAGGTCCGGCAGGGGATCGTCGTTGCCCATGTCCGGACTACGGTTTTCGCCCGCCCCGCGCTTCGAGGAACGCGGTGGCGACCTTTTGCGGTTCGCCGGCGTCGAACGAGATCCGGTGGAAGCGCTTGGCGGCGGCCACCGCGTCGTCGAGACCGGGCTGGAGAACCTCCCACAACCGGCGCTTGATCAGCCGCATCGCCAGAGCGGGCTTCGAGCCCAGTTCCCGGGCGATCGCCTGGGCGCGCGGCAAGACGGCGGCGGGCTCGACGAGATATGGTGGAGAATCCCGAGGCGCAGCGCCTCCTCGGCGTCGACCAGGCGGCCGGTCAACGTCAGCTCGATGGTCCGCGACAGGCCGAGGATTTCGCGGATGATCCAGGGACCGGTGATGCTGGCGATCCCCGAATTGATCTCCGGCTGGCCGAGCCGCACGCCGGGGTGGCCGACGCGGACGTCGGTCAACAGCGCGAACTGAAAGGCCGAGCCGGCGGCGACGCCGTTGATCGCCGCGACCACCGGGATTTCCAGCGATCGGACGGTGGCATAGAGATCCCTGAACCCGTCGATCCAGATTTCCGCCGCGTCCGCGTCGAACCCGGCCGCCTCGTTCAGATCCTGCCCGGCACTGAAAGCGCGCTCCCCCGCGCCGGTAACGACAATGGCGCGAACGTCGGCATCCCGCCCCGCTTCGGTCATCGCCGCGATCAGCTCGGCGCGCATCGCCATATCCCAGGCGTTCAGCACCTCCGGCCGGTTGAGGGTGATGGTGGTGACGGAATTGACGGTGGACGTGAGCAGGCAGTCGGAGGTCATCGGGCACCCCGCGTATGATCGTTACGCCGATAGTACGAGCGAATGGGGCCGAATTCCAAATGCCAACGTCTCCGCCGGCGATCTCACCCGGTCCGCGCGGCGATGACGATGCCGCCGGCCCAGTCGAGGCTGGACCAGGCGGCAGTCGGGGCGGGTCCGGAGATGGTCGAGAAGCGCGGCGGCCCTGGATACGTGCTCGTCGGGCCAGTCGGGCTCGGGTGTCATGTCGTCGACGACGTAGAAGCCGCCGGTGGCGAGCAGCCGCCATGCGGCCTCGAACGCTTGGTACTTGCCGGGGATGGCGTCGGCGAAGATCAGGTCGAAGCGGCCGTGTCCGTCCTTGTGGAGCCACGTCTCGCCATCCTCGACCACCAGGGTCAGCCGCGGATCGTCGCCGAGATGGCGCGCCGCCACCGCGCTGGTGGTCGCGTCGATGTCGACGCTGACCAGACGGGCCTCCGTGTCCATGCCGTCGAGCAGCCAGGCGGTCGCGAGCCCGGTGCCGGTGCCGATCTCGAGGATGCGCCCGCCCGGCCTGCCCGCCGCCAGGGTGCGCAGCAACGCGCCGGTCTCCGGCTTGGACGCCATGGTGAAACCGAGGCGTTCGGTCTCCCGGGTGATCGCCGCGAGCGCCGGCGGCGGTTTCGCCGGCATGGGATGGTTCTCTACAGCCAACGCCGGACCCGGCGTTTGTAGTCGAGGT
This sequence comes from uncultured Alphaproteobacteria bacterium, assembly GCA_963772635.1. Lineage (GTDB taxonomy): Bacteria > Pseudomonadota > Alphaproteobacteria > Rhodospirillales > Defluviicoccaceae > JAUXFS01. The sequence goes on along the minus strand of CAVYYK010000037.1, from coordinate 102,729 downwards.
AGGCGTCGCCGAACTGTTCCTCCATGTGCCGTTCCTCGCGGCGAACGAACCGGGTGACGATGATTCCGTAGAAAACCGGAATGACCACTATGGAACTCAGCGTCCCGAGCAGCACGAACAGGCCGAACAGGGCGATAAACATCCCCAGGTACATGGGATTGCGGCCGTAGCGGAAGGGGCCGTCGAAAACCACGGCGCTCGATCGTTCGAACGGCTTTACCGTCGTTCCGGCCCTGACGAACCGGTGGTTGGCAATCAGCGCCAATGCGAAGCCGGCAACGATCAAAGCGACCCCGGCATAGGTGATCGGCGGAGACAGGACGCGGACGACCGGAGACAACACGTGGCAGGCAACCATCGCGGCGCAGGCGGCGAAAAAGTAAACGGGAGGATATATGGTTGGCGATTTCACCGTGTCGCTCCTGACGATCGAGTCCTTGGCGGTGCTTGCAGAGTACGGTTTCAGAGATTGGCTTGCCAAGCTCGGAACGAACGGACCGGACCCCACGCCGTCGACGGTTGACTCCGGTTCCGTAATCGTCAACACAGGGGCACGATCGAGCCGGGCGGTCGGGTTCAGACCGGCGGCGCGATCGGTTTCGTTCGATCCGCATCGTCGCCGACGGCGGCGTCCATTGCACCACTCGGGAAACCATCAATGACCAAAGCTGTTCGTTTCGCAAGGATCTGCCTCGCGGTCGCGCTGTTCGCCGTGATCACCGCCGCCGGCGCCGCCAGGAGCCACGCCGCCCAGGATATCGTCGACACCCTGATCGAGACCGGCGGGTTCAACACCTTGCTGAAGGGGCTGCAACTGACCGGCCTGGAAAAAACGCTCAAGGGCCCGGGCCCGTTCACGGTGTTCGCGCCAACCGACGCGGCGTTCACCGTCATCGAGGAAGATGGGAGGGGCGAACTCGACGCGCTGTTCGCGCCGGAGAACCGGGCCAGGCTGGCGTCGATCCTCGCCTACCACGTGGTGCCGGGGAAAATGACGCTGGACGGCATCACAAAGGTTCCGATCGTGGTGACGACGGTCGGGGGCAAGCCGATCACGGTGGTGATGATCATCACCAGCATCTACGTGAACGATTACGGGCGGGTTCAACAGGCCGGTATCCCGGCGAGCAACGGCATCATCCACGTGATCGACCGGGTGATCGTACCGAGGCAATAGCGCCAAAAGCGACTTTCCTGCCTCCCCCATACGCGGTAGCCTGTTTGCCGTCGACCGCGCCCCGTTCGGGTGTCTCGGCGCTCGGCCGCGCGGCCTTTCGGAGGTGGGGGAGAGAGCGATGGGCCTGAAGAATTACCGGGTGGTGGTCGGCCGCGCCATGGATCTCGCCGAGGACGACGACGAAAGCCCGCATCTGGAGATCCTGCTCGACGTCGACGGCACCAGGCATCGGGTCGCCGTCAACGTTCGCTCGTCGCAGCAACCGCACCCGTTGCTGTACCAGCGCCGCGATCCGTTCGTCCATCCGAGTGTCGGCCGTCTGGCGGAGTTGCCGTCGGGAGTGGTCGACCTGAAGCGCGACCGATCCGATCTGGTCCTCGACTACGTGCGCGGCGGCATCGTGTCGCGCGCCGACATGCGGGTCGCCCCGTACAACAAGGACGGTCCCGAAAACGATCTGCGCGACTATCTGCTGCCGTTGCTGGGGCGGGCGATCGACGACCCGACGGCGCGGGTGTTTGCCTTCGGCGAAACCTGGGGACCGGAGGTCGGCAAGCCGGACAAGTATTTCGGCTTCGAGCCCGGCCACGGCGTCCACGACATCCACATGAACCAGGGCAGCACCGGCAGCCACAAGGGGACCAACGGGCCGAACCAGGACGGCGCTCTGTATGTCCACTTCGCCGCCGACGACCGGTGGATCGCCGTCTTCCTGGCGTTCCAGAGCCAGAGTTGGGAGACCGATCCGCTGACCGGACATCCGCTCGGCGAAAGCCCGCCGCGCGACCCGATCGATCGATCGCCCGACCTCGACGCGCCGATCGAGATTGTTGCCGCGCTGGTCAACCCGCCGAACCCGGAAGAGGGGCGCGAGACGGTCACCTTGCTCAACCGCACCGATGCCGCCGTCGACTTGGCCGGCTGGGCGGTCGCCGATCGAATGGGGCGGCGCACGCCGCTCGACGGAACCGTCCTCGATGCGGGCGAGAGCGTGCGGGTGTGGCTCGACGCTTCGGCGACGCGACTGGGCAACAAGGAAGGAGAGATCGTGCTGGTCGACGGCGAGGGCGAGGTCGTCCACCACGTCCGATACGCCAGGCGCGACCTCGGACCGGAGGGCTGGACGGTCGTTTTCTGATGGGAAAGGCTGAAATTGGGCGTTCGCCGGGTCCGGCGGCTATCCGTTCTCCGTTTCCGGCCCGGTCGGGCCGGGTCACTGGACCGCGTCGTAGGCTTCCGGGGCGATCTTCTCCAGCCACCTGAGGGCGACATCCTTCGGGATCCCCGCGCCGAACAGCACCGCCATGGTGGCGTCGAGCAGAAACGAGGCGAGCAGCGGCAGAACTCTCCTCATTACAATCGCGAACCAGCTCGCCCACGTGGTAGGCGACGTGGGTCTCCAGGCACTTTTCCACCGGCGTCCCCGGCGGCACCAGCGGCCGGTCGGCCCCGGTCACGAACAGCACTAGCGGCCTGGTCATACCGAAGGCTCCCGGTTCCGCATGGTCTGAAGGCTCGAAACGCAGCTCATGGGGCCATTCTGGCCCCGAAGGTCTTAAGGACGCCTTACCGGAGGAGGAGGGCTCGCGCTCGGCCTCTGCCCGCGATCGGGTGTCATCATCGCATCAGTGTCACCACATAAAGCGGGAGTTGCATTGGCTGCTCCACTACCAGTAGAAATTTTAACGATTTGATAACAACTTATTGTAGAACAAACTCATCTCGTGCTATGTTTAGTATAACATTTTGATAAAATCCGAGATTTGCTTCACGGACAGAGGCGACAAACGGGATGCTGAACCTGTCGGTGCGCAGGGTAAAGACAAGTGGGATTCCGGCTTCAGCGGGATTGGTTTAGCGCAAGACGGTTTGGCGCGCGGTTTTTCGGACCTGCGGGGCGCGTTCCATACGAGGGAGAAACGCCATCCCGGGCCGGTGAAAATCTCGAGCGGATCGGGAGTAGGTGCAGAGTATCGGGAAGGCGTCCGATCGGAGCCGAAAGAGCAACCTTGTTCGCGGATACTCGTATGGGGGAATCCAATCTCATGCCGTGCAGGTACGGTGTAAACAAAGAGGAGCCCCCCTGTGCTTTCTGCGGCCGATAACAAACTGCTCACCCTCGTCGGTAACCTCAACGACGCGATAACCGACCCGGAACGCTGGCCGGATGTCCTGCAACAGCTCCAGGGCGTGTTCGGTGCCTCCGCTTGCGCGATAGCCTCTCACCACTGCGACACCGGCAACGGCCGGTTGGTGCGCTCGGTCAATATCAACGCCGAGTTCGAGCGGTCCTACGCCGAGCGTTACGCCCGTGGGAATGCCTGGCTGCGAAAGGAGGCCTGTTTCCGGAAGCCCGGTACGGTGTGGACCAGCCAGCAGATCCGCGACGACGAGGAAACCCTGGGTTCCGACTACTACCTGAAATGGTTGAAGCCCCAGGGTCTGATGCATCAGATCTATGGCGTGCTCGACCGCCATGAGAACGCCGCGGTCTATCTCGTCCTTGCCCGGGCCGAAGGCGAGGACGCGTTCGCAGAGGACGACGTCCGCAGGCTTGCCGCCATCCTTCCCGCCTTCGCTTCGGTGTTTCGTCTCGAGCACCTGGTTCGAAACCTGACCGCTCGTGCCGCCGATACCTGGACCATGCTGGATCATCTGGCGCCGGGCATTGCTCTGGTCGACGAACGCGGCCGGATCATGGCCATGAACTGGACGGCGAGCGAGATCGCCCGAAAGGCCGACGGTCTCACGGTGGAGAACGGCCATCTGAGCTGTACCCTGCCAAGAGAGCAGGCGCGATTGCGCAGGACCGTCGAAGAGCTGTTGGCGGCGGATCCGTCGCCGCCGGCCTCCAACACCAAGGCGTTCACGGTGTCGCGCACCGACGGCGCGGTGCCGCTGCACCTGATCTTGACCCGCCTCTCCAAACGCGCGCCGGTCAACGGCAGCCAAAGGCAGCTTCTCGGCGTTTTCGTGTCCGATCCGGAACGGTTCACCGCGCCCAGCGACGAATGGATCAGGGATCTCTATGGTCTCACCCGAGTGGAGTCGGAAATCGCCTTGCTCATCTGTCAAGGCCACAGTCCGGCCGACATCGCCACCCGCACCCGCGTCAGCGTGCACACGGTGCGGTCCTATCTGAAGCAGAAGATCTTCCGGAAGTTGGGCGTCAATCGACAGGCTGCGGTGGTCGGCCGCCTTCTCGGCGGCCCCGGCCAGCTTCGCTCCAACCGCGACGACGCAGCCAACCAGAGCCGGGAAACCGGGTCGTGGTCCGGCCACTGACTTCGGCGGACCGATGTCGGGTTACGCAGGGGCCGCCGACGACGTCGACCCCGAATTGGCCGAAAAAACCGAAGGTCTCACGTCCGTTGTCCAGACCCGCAAACGACCGCCGTCGACGAAAAAGCCGTTGGTTTCGAAAGCGCTTGACAAGCTTGCGGATGTTCTTTATTTGTTCTTATTGACGCTGAAGGTTAGGGTTGCGGTGAATTGCGTGAAGGTGTGAACGAATCGCATTCTTCCTACCGGTGTCAGAAAGAGCGGAAACCACCCGAACGGGTTGTTTTTTTGGCTCTTAAAGTGAACAAAACAGGAACAAAAATGTGACGCCCGACTGTCGGGCCCAGTTCCAGGGGGATATAATGATCGATGCTATCACTTTCGAGACGGCCCATCTGCTGGGAGACGCGCTGCCATCGATGTACCGGTTCCGTCACCGCGTCTTCGTGGAGCGCAGGAACTACGACGTACCCAATCACAAAGGCATGGAATGGGATCAGTTCGACACACCGGCCGCCGTCTACCTGCTGTGGCGCGACGATGAACGCCGGGTCCGCGGCATGTTCCGACTGATTCCGACCACCTTTCCCTACATGATCAAGGAGGTATGGCCGCAACTGGTGGAAAGCGGCGAGATCCCTTCGCACCCCGATATCTGGGAGACATCCCGCTTCGGTATCGACCGAGACTTGGCGCCGCCGGCACGCAAGCGGATTTTCGGAGAACTGATGTCCGCGTTGACCGAGTATGGGCTTTCGAACCGCATCCGCGAATACATGACCCTCACAGCGCCCGCGTTCTTTAGAAGCGCTAACAGCAACTACGGCCTAGGCGTCGAATGTTTAGGTGCGCCGCACAAGCTGGAGAGACTTCCTATCGTTGTCGGCAAATGGGGAGTCTCACAGGCGACGCTCGCCATGATGCGTCGCTATCATGGCATCGACGGTCCGGTACTGAGGATCGCGGAAGAAACCCAGGCGCAAGCGGCCTGATGTCGCCGGCGAATGGGGAGGCGCTGCGAGGTAAGACCTCCCCCCGCCACGTGTTGGACATCCTCACAAAAAGAAGTGGTGGGATTTCCGCCCCGCACTCGCCGCCGGCACCGGCACTCTCGCACGGTCCGGACCCAGGCCCTCCTTCGCAGGATCGATCCCCGCTCGGGATCAGTTCTCCAGCGGCGAACAGCCGCCGGCGAGGATGACCGCCTGGGCTCTGCGCTCGCACTGACGGGCAAAACGATAGCATTCCCGCGCTTTGCCGTGGGCGTCGCGGACGGTGCCCAGGTGCTTGAGATAGGCGGCCTCGTCCCGCTGCCGGCGTGCGGCGCGCGCCGCAGTGATGCACTCCCGGGCGATGCCCTTGTGTACTTCCGCAAGGTCCCGGGACCGGGCGGCGCCGCGAATCAGATTGGGAAGGCGAACTTCCTCCCAATGACGATAAAGCAGCTCGAGCGCTTCCTTGTCGTGGGGACTGACGGTGTCCGGCTGAACAGTGACGGTCAAGGCCAGGTGCGAAAAAGCCATTCGGTCGATTTTCCCGAAACCAGTGTGCGTTCCCAACATGCTTTCGCTCCCCAGATGTCGCCTACGTTGCAGAGCGCAACCTACCCTGCGTACCCGTACTCTAGTTGTCCTCCTGTAGGGGTTTCTACCTACCCAATCTGGTAGGGGCTCCACCGGACCAGACACCGTCGACCGCGCGCCATGCTTGACACCACCCTCGAGGTTGTACTCTAATCACCCCATATGGGGTATTTTGGGCGAACGCATGATGGGGATCAGCGGTCTGTTGAGGTACGGCGACGATCCGGAAGCACGGTTTCGCGTTTTCAACGATCGCAATGCGAACGGCGGAGATCCGGGAGCCGTGGACGGTGTGCCACGACCCGGGAACCGATGACAACAAAGGAGACGGACTAAAACAGCGTGCGCTGACGCATACCGTCGAGCAGGCCGCGGCGCAAGCGGACGGCGAGGTGCGTAAGAGGGCAAATGTGGAGAGCGGCTATCAATAGCGTCTACGGCATTTCGCCTCCAGGCACTGGGGCCGCCTGGATGGGACACGCGTTCGGATGCGGATCATCCGCCTCGCCCGCAAGTGGTCTGTATCAGGCCATTGAGATCGTATTCACCCTAGTTTTTGGGCGCTGAGGCGATGCGGATTACGGAATTCATCGAGAAGACCAACGCGGCCGAGACGCCGGAAGAGGTGTTCAAGCTGTTCTGCTCTGCGGTCGCTCAATTCGGTTACGATCGGGTCGCGTTCGCCGCGTTGACGTTAGCGGCTCAGGAAGTCATGGTCCTCAACAATGTCAAGCCGGTCGTCGCCAATAATTATCCGGACGATTGGGCCAAACACTACGTCGACAAGTGCTACCAGGAAATCGACCCGATCTTTTTGCTGACCCCGACTAAGGGCGCGCCATTCCTCTGGGACGACGTCATTGCCCGGGTGCCGTTGTCCACGAAGCAGAAGCTGATGTTCAAGGAGAGCAGGGAAGCCGGCCTCCATGACGGCGTCACCGTGCCGGTCCACGGCCCCCGCGGCGCGAGCTACGCGGTCAGCCTGGCGACGCACAGATCGCGCCTGCGACAACACCAACCACTTCGCTACGCTGCAGATCCTCGCCACCCAGTTTCAGCTGGCATACTCCCAAACCTCGCGAAAACCGCAAGAGTCGGGACGGGGCCTGCATCTCACCGAACGGGAGCGCGAGTGCCTGACCTGGACGGCCCGCGGCAAGAGCGCCTGGGCGATCAGCGAAATCATCGGCGTCTCCGAGCACACGGTCAATTTCCACCTGAAGAGCGTGATGAAGAAGCTGGAAACCGCCAACCGCGTCGCCGCCGTCGTCGTCGCCATGCGGATGGGGCTGATCCTGCCGTAAGAGCCTGAACCGCAGCCGCGCTGTCCCCGGTTACGAGCTTGCGAGCCGTGACGGAACATCGTACTAGTGACCAGCACCTTTTGAGCGCGCCCCTTTTTTTGGGAGGCCGTGATGGTATCTTGGTTGGCGACCCAGGTGCCGAACTGGAAAGGCGCGCCGTGTTCGACGGCGTCAGGTTAAAGAATAGATGCTCAAAATCGTCAGGATGTTTTTCCGTGCGGAGGGTACCAATCCGTGGACGGTTCTTCTCTGCCTGCTCGTCGCCAGCCTGGCGGGCGGCATCGGCATGGTCAGTCTGCTGCCGCTGCTCGCCGTCACCATCGAAGGGACCAACCAGAACATCCCATACGTCGGCGAGATCGTGACGTCCGTTCTCTCCGGACTCGGCCTCGAGGCGAAGTCGGTTACCCTGCTTCTCCTGGTCATTGCGGCGATCTTCCTCAAGAGCATGCTGACATTGCTCGCGATGGCTTACGTCGGCAACGCCTACGCGACCGTCGCCACCGGCTTTCGCTCCCAGCTCATCAAACAGCTGCTCACCGTGCGCTGGGCCTACTTCACCACGCAACCCATCGGTCGCATCGCCAACGCCGTCAGCTCCGACGCGGGACGCGCCGGCAGCGCCTACATGATCGCCGCCAACTTTCTCGCCAACACCATCCAGGCAGTGATCTACATCGTCGTGGCGCTGTTCATTTCCTGGAAGCTTGCGGGGGTCGCCGTCCTGTTCGGTGGAGCAATCGCGCTCTCCCTGCATTTCCTCGTTCGCATGTCGCGAAGGGCGGGACACCGCCAGACGGAACGTCTGCGCGAGCTGGTAATCTTTCTGATCGACGCGCTCAACAGCATCAAGCCGTTGAAGGCGATGGCCAAACAACACCATTTCGCCAAAATCTTCGACCAGAAGCTCCACAAGTTGAGAAAGGCGCTGTATCTCCAGATCGTCAGCCAGGAAGGTCGCAAGAACCTGGAGGACGTGCTGGTGGCGATGTGCCTCGGCGCCGCCTTTTTCGTCGCCATCGCCGTCTGGTCTCAACCCGTATCGCAAGTGCTGGTCATGGGCGTGCTGCTGGCGCAAACGATGAGCAATGTCGGCAGCATTCAGAACAGCTTTCAGAAGGCGGTACTGGTCGAACGGCCATACCAGGTGATTCAGGAACTGATCGCCGAGACCCAGGCCGCACGGGAGAGCGCCGGCGGCGATGGCGTTCCCACGTTGAACGAGGCGGTGCGGTTTGAGGACGTCCGGTTTTCCTTCGGCGACAGGGCCGTTCTCGCCGGTGTCGATCTGGAGATCCCGGTCGGCGGGATCACCGTGCTCACCGGTCCGTCCGGCGCCGGCAAGACGACGATCACCGACCTCTCGCTCGGCCTGCACCGTCCGGACAGCGGACGGGTACTGATCGACGGCGTGCCGCTGGACGAGTTGAACCTGGCAAAATGGCGCGCGATGATCGGCTACGTCCCACAGGAGATCATCCTGCTTCACGACACCATCTTCGCCAACGTCACCCTCGGCGACCCCGCACTCGGACCAGCCGAGGTCCAGGCCGCCCTGGAGGCAGCGGGCGCGTGGGAGTTCGTCTCCGCGAAACCCGAAGGCGTGATGAGCCAGGTCGGCGAGAAGGGCAGCAAGCTCTCCGGCGGACAGCGGCAACGGATCGCCCTCGCCCGCGCCTTGGCGACCAAACCCAGGTTCCTCATCCTCGACGAGGTCACCAGCGCCCTCGACCCCGAGATCGAACGCGACATCTGCCGACAGATCCCGGCCCTCGCCAAGGAGATGGCGATCCTCGCGATCACCCACCGCCCGGCGTTTCTCGATATCGCCGACAGGCTCTATCAGCTGGAGGGCGGCATACTCGAGGAACTCGCCCCGCCGAAGCCGTCCACGCTGGCGAAACGGGCGTAACCGATAGCCGGCCCGCGGTGGCTAGCGGAAAGCCCGGATCGGCCCCAGGATCACGATTTCGACCAAACGCTTGATCGGTCGCTTGACGAACCGCCGAAGCGGATGGGTGTACTGGGTTCGCACCGCATGCACCAGCAGCCACGGCGCGATGCTGATCTTCTCGCCGAACGTGAGGCGACTGGCTGCGAACAGTCGGAGATGAAAGCGCAGGTAGCGGCCTGCGAAGCGAAGACGCTCGGACAGTGTTGTCGGCCGATAGCGAGCGCCCGTTGGACTCCCCCTGCGGAAATAGAAGCTGGTCCGGTCGGTGCCCCGAATGCGGTCGTTCAGCGCAAGCTCCAGAAGTTGCAGATGATCGACCGACCACACCTGACCGAACTCCTCCGCCAACGCTTGTACCTTGCGCAGCGCGTCGATGCGGAACAAGCCGTAGATCCGCGTCGCCTGGGGCTGCGCCAACAGCTGTCTCACTCGGTCCGTCCGTGAGGTACCGCTCGGCGGCGGAAACGAGTCCTTCCGGGCCGGCGTTCCGTCCTGTTCGACGACCACCGTTGTTGAGCAGGCCAGCGCACACTCGGGTTCGGCAGCCATGATACCGACCATTTCCTCAAGAAAATTGGGCGCCAGTCGATCGTCACAGGCGTGCCACATGAACAACTCGGACACGGCCATGTCGAGAACGAACCTGAAGTTCGGCAACGCGCCGATATTCTGGTTCTGTCGATGGATCGTGATCCTCGCGTCCTGTTGCGCCCACCGCCGGAGGATCTCCCACGTCTCGTCGGTCGAGGCGTTGTCGGAGACGAAAAGCCTCCAGTTTTCGTAGGTTTGCGAGGATAACGCAGCGAGTGCCTCTTCCACGAAACCGGCACCGTCGTAGACGGGCATACCGATGCTGACGAGAAGAGGCTCTGAGGAGCACATGGCGTCCAACTCGATCCCTCAAGCGCCTAAAGGACGCCGCCGCGCCGGATGTCCGACGACGAAGGCGTCGTTCGGTACGTCACGGGTCACGACCGCGCCGGCGCCGACCATTGCGCGTGCGCCAATGCGAACCCGCGGCACCACAGTGGCATTCGAACCGACAGTCGAGAGATCACCGATTTCGACGCATCCCGCAATTGTCGCCCCTGGCATGATGTGAACGCCGTCTCCCAACCGGCACTCATGGTCGACCGACGCACTCGTATTGACGATACAGAACTTTCCGAGCACCGCCTCCTCGGACACCGCCGCCATGCCGAGAACCTGACAACCATCGCCAATCCGCGCGGTTGCCGCGACCCAAGCCCGGTCATGAACCACCGTCAACGCTTCCAGACCGCGCGCCAACAGCGCCTCACCGATCTCGACCCGTTCATCTCCGAGTCGACCGCCGATCGCGACGACGAAACCCAGCGATCCCGGTCCGCGTCGATCGAGGAAGTTGTCCAACTCCGCCCTTTCCGAAAAAAGCGGCACGTTCGGAAACGGACACGTTACAGCCGCGTTGCGGTCGTAAACGGCGATAACGGAATGCCCAGCACTCTCCAGGATAGGTCGGACAACCTTCGCTTGGCCGGTCCCTCCCCACATGAGAACATCCATTGGCGGCTAATCACCTGACACAGCGCAAGTACCCCCCCGGGGACGCCGTCTCGAGAAGCTTCGCGTTGATATAGGGATCGGGTTCGAAACGATCGACGTCCTGAAGATAGGCCCCCAAGGCCGTCTTCGGATTGTTGCCCGGACCCCACGGACGCGGCCGGTGAGTCTGATGCGGAATGTCTTCGACCACCGTATCCGCCACGATGAGGTATTGGCCGGGCGTCACCAGGGGCGCATACAACCGGAGCTCTTCCAGCACGTGGGCATGGGTATGGTCCGAATCGAGGATTACCATGACCCGATCCTCTGCGCCGATTTGGGACCGGACGGCTTCGAGGACCTCGGGCGCGGTCGATGACCCCTCGATCAAATGAATGCGGTGGTGCAACGGATGCTCCTCGATTTTGGCCCGATTGTGCGGACGAATGTCGATGTCCACCCCCAGCACCTTTCCAACGCCGATGAGTTGCAACAGCGAAGCGAGGAAGATCATCGAGCCGCCGCGGGCAATCCCTGTCTCGACGATGACCGTCGGTCGCGTCTCCCAAACGATCTCCTGGGTTGCGATGATGTCCTGGGGAAATTGGATGATCGGCAGTCCAAGCCAGTTCCACTGATAGCTGTAGTGATGACGATCGGAACGGATCAACAAGTCGAGCGCGTCCGCCCGCAGTTCCGCGTCTTCATCCATCTCCGCCGCCCAGCGGCGTTTGTCGCGTTCGAAATTTTCCGTATCGTCCATTTTCTAGGGTCCGTTGTTGACGATTGAGAGGAAATGCTCGACCACGCGGACCACGTCCGCTTCGCTCAGGTTGAAACCGCTCGGCAAATTGACGCCCGACGGCGTTACGGCATAGGAGACTTTGTTGCGCTCCCGCGCCACCGTCGCCTCGGGCGTGCCGGCATAGGCCGGTATCGAACTCAACGGATCGAACATCGGACGGCTGTCGATGTTGGCCTCGGACAATCGCGCCATGACCACAGCCTTCGGCGCGGCCGATGGTGAATCCGGGATCGCCGTCACCATCCAGTAGGTGTTGAGCACGTCCGGGGCCTCCGAATTGAGGGTGATTCCGGGCGTATCGGCGAACGCTTGGCGATACCAGGAGAAGATCTCCCGCTTTCGCTCGACCAACTCGTCGACGCGCTCGATCTGAGCGAGGCCGAGCGCCGCCTGCATGCTCGACATCTTGTACTTGAAGGCGACCTCGGTGCTGCGGAACATCTTGTCGCCCGGCATCCGCCCATGGTCGCGAAGGAACAGGCAGCGGTCGAAGAACGCCTTGTCGTCCGTGAGCAGCATGCCGCCCTCGCCCGTGGTCAGCGTCTTCGAGCCGTGAAAGCTGAACACGCTGGCGAGACCGAAGCTGCCCGCCTTGGCCCCCTTGTACTCGGAGCCGACGGCTTCCGCGGAATCCTCGATCACCGCGATTCCACGCGAAGCCGCCAGATCCAGAATCGGAGCAAAATCGGGCATGTTGCCATAGAGATCGACGACGATCACCGCCCGGGTCCTGGGGGTGATGACGGCCTCCATCGCCTCCGCCGTCAGGCACCAGGAGGCGGGATCCACGTCTGCGAACACCGGCGTCGCCCCCACATAAGCTATCGGCGCCGCGCTGGCGATCCAGGTGACGTCCGGGACCACCACCTCATCGCCGGGACCGATACCGAGCGCCGCGAGCGCCAAGTGAAGGCCGGAGGTGCACGACGGCAACGACGCGGCGTAGCGCCGGTCGACGTAGCGCGCGAACGCGGCCTCGAACCGCTCGTTGTACATGTTGGCATTGCCGTACCAGGCATGGGTGACGGCGTCGGTAACGTAGTCGATTTCCTTTTGCGTGATCCATGGACCGGCCACGGGAATCCGCGATGGCAGGGAATGATGTTCGCTGTTGCGGATGGGAACCGTCGTCATGGCTTGAAATCCGGGTAGGAGGCATCGCGTTCGGACAGGGTCGTCGGCTCCATCGGCCATTCGATGGCGAAGGCCGGGTCGTTCCAGCGCACGCCGCGCGCCAGAGCCGGATCATAGACCGCGCCCATTAGATAGAAAACCTCGGTGTTGTCGACCAACGAGACGAAGCCATGGGCGCAACCGGCAGGGATGAACAGGGCGCGGTGGTTGTCGGCGGTCAGTTCGCGACCGACCCAACGGCAACGGGTCGGCGAATCGGTGCGCAGATCCACCGCCACGTCGTAAATGGCCCCGCGGGTGCACCGGACCAGCTTGGGTTCGGGCTCGGGCTCGGCCTGGTAGTGCATGCCACGAAGGGTCCCGCGTTGCCGGTTGAAAGAGATGTTCGCCTGGACGAAACCGGCGGACAGGCCCCGATCGGCGAATTCCTCGGCACAGAAGCTGCGGGCAAAGAACCCCCGATCGTCGGCGATCCGCTCCGGCTCGACGACCACCACACCGTCGATCTCCGTCCCGTCGAATATCACGACACGTATCCCAGCCGTTCCATGATCAGTTTCGTCGTCGTATCGCCTCGACGGATTTCAGGATGGACCGCGTATACACTGGAGAGGCCGAGAGGATCACATGATCCGCGTTCTCCATTTCATACTCGGAAAACAGCATCGGCTCCGAAAAAACGTTCTTGAAGTGGGGATGGCGACGTGAAAAATTTTCGAAAAACGTATTTTGTTCAGTGATATAGGCTTTGACTTCAGGGTCTGAAATTAAACCCTCGTACATCGGAGCGACCACAAAAAAAACATCAAATTCGTATTTCTCAGCCAGATGGGCAATATTGTCCAAGGCGATCTGATTGTCGCGGGAGATTCGAAACCCTTTCTTTCGGACAAATCTCCGATAATTTTTGGCGTCCTCAAGAACGCGATGAGGATTTGGCTTCTGGATGCTGGTGAACCCGCTGCTGCTCATAGCGAAATCGCGATGAGAGGCGCGCCAAGGATAGGTCAGAATTCTGGCAAGGGACTGATTTTCAGCATAGAACGGGATGTACTTGGCCACCAGCGATAAAAAATATTGACGCCACTGAAAACCAAGGGTGTCTGTATACAAATTAACGAAAGAATTGGGCACGGGAATTTGTTCGACCACGATTGGTGAAATAGACCGTTGCCATATATTGAGAACGTGACCGATGATCACCGTCTCGGGCGGACCGAATTTCTGAATGTAGTGGTCGAGCATCCAGTAACTTCCGACCACGGTCATGTCGCCGATCGTGCAGAGGTTGAGGGCTGTTCCGCCGATTTCGCCCTCTATCACCCTTGGATCGATCCCCAAAGAGCAACTGGAATCGCCGAGTACCAGAACATCGACCGGGCGCGTCAGACCCGTCAGCAAGTTCCATTTGCCTTTGATCATCGCATAGCCGTCGTTCTGCGGGAAAGCCACCAGAAGCCTCCCCGCCGCCGCGTTGCAGAACAAGACAACGCCTAATGCGACCAATGCCGTCGCCAGCAACGTTCGGATGCTTGGGCTGCGAAGCACCTCGTCGGCCGGCTGGATTTCGATGCCGCGACGACCTGTTCTTTCTTTGGGCATCTTCAAAACTGAAAGTAGATGAATTCGAGGGAGTCCCTGACGCCGAAAACGATAATGCCGGTAATCAAGACGCCATAGACCAGACCCTGGACCAAGTAATTCTGCTTCGTGACCACGAGCAAATCCCCACTGCGGTATTGGGCGAGATCCATGAGGACGACGGGCAGCCCAAACAGCGCGAGTTTGTAGGCCATTTCGAAATCCCAAGAACCAACTCCGACATGACCGACGATATACAGCAGCTGTTCCATGGACTGCGAACGAAAAATGGCCCACCCGACCATCGTCAGGACAAACATGAGCATCATTTTGCCGACAATTCGCCAGTAGGGATATCGACCGCTCCACGGATCCCGATGCTCGGGTCTCCGATCCAACACCCGGTAGGCACAGAGGATGAGACCATGATATGCGCCCCAGAGGACGAAGGGCCATGCGGCTCCGTGCCACAAGCCCACCGAGCAGCATGGTGAGAAATAGATTGCGGTATGTCCTGACGGGTCCTCCGCGATTTCCACCCAAGGAGATGTACAAATAATCGCGAAGCCACGAAGACAGGGAAATATGCCATCGCTGCCAGAAGTCGGTGGGATTGAGAGCGAAGTAGGGAAGACGAAAATTTACCATCAAGTCAAAACCCAATAACTTGCAAAGTCCTCGCGCGATATCAGAGTACCCTGAAAAATCGCAGTAGATTTGTATTGTAAAAGCGAGGACACCGAACAAAATAGGAAGCCCCTCAAATTGACTATAATTATTGAATACATTGTCGGCAATCATCCCTATATTGTCGGCGACCACGACCTTTTTGAAGTATCCCCATAGGATAAGAAAGATCGCCGCGTCCACTTGCTCGAGGGTTATCTCTCTGGATCGCTCAATCTGCGGCAGGAGGTGACGCGCTCTCTCGATGGGTCCGGCAACCAGCTGGGGAAAAAAGGAGACGAACAGTGCGAAATCGAAAAAGCTGTCCGTAGGCGTGATTCTCCGTCGATAGATGTCGATGGTGTAACTGAGAGTTTGAAAGGTGTAAAACGAGATACCGATCGGCAGGATGATATGGAGAGTGACGTAACCCGCTGACATGCCCAGGTGATTTAGCAATTGCACGAAGGATTCGGCAAAAAAATTGAAATATTTGAAGAAACCGAGTATCGACAAATTAGAGACAACGGATAGGACGAGGAGAAATTTGCGCGGCTTCGTCCTTTCGGTGCGACCAAGCGCTCTCCCGACAAAGAAATCAATGCAGGTCGAAAGCAAAATAAGAAAAAGAAACCGCCAATCCCAAGCGCCATAAAAAACGTAGCTGGAGACAAGCAAGAGAAAATTTTGACGACTCTTGTTTTTACGGAATATTATATATAAACCGTATACTATAATAAAAAATATGATAAATGTTTTTGAATTAAATAACATGGCAGGTTTAAATAAATGACCGGCCCTGAGGAACGCCTAAGCGATTGATTTTTGGAAGCCGGGAAGCTGGGAACACGTATCGGGTTGTGTCACGGGCCCAAGGAAGGTGGCCAGGATCCGGGCAAAAAGGAGTGCCGGTGTGTTGGGGATGAGGCGCAGGGTGTGGCCGTCGCAAGGGTTCCCCTCGAAGGCTCCGGCGGCCGGGACCGGGCTCTCCCGGTTGGTCGCCGCGATCCCCCCGCCTTGCAGCCGAACGCGTAGGGCTTGTGGGCCTTGCCTTTGTCGATCCAGACCACCTCGAGCCCGCCCCTCTCGTGCCACCGCGACAACGCGGCCCAAGTTCGTCGACGCTTTCGTTTCACGAACCTGTCAAAGCGCTTCAAGTCCCTCACCGCTCCGTTCCTCGGCACACTGTTCGCCATGGCGCCCCATTCGTCACCAGGGTTTCCTGCAACGTCATGGGAGAACCCCCAAGTGGGGGACGGCGACCACGAACCGGCCGCCCCAGTCGCGGATGCCGGCCATCGATCCGACAATCTCGTCCCTGAGGTTCCAGGGCAAGATCAGCACATAGTCGGGTCTGGTCTCGAAAATCCTTTCCGGGGAATGGATCGGCAGGTGGCTGCCGGGAAGGAAGTGCCCCTGCTTGTGCGGATTGCGGTCGACCACGTAATCGATCAGGCCGCCGTCGATCCCGCAGGTGTTCAACAGCGTGTTGCCCTTGGCCGCCGCCCCGTAGCCGACGACCGCGTTCCCCGCGGCCTTGGCCGTTTCCAGGAAATCGCGGAGGCCGGTCTTGACCGCCTCGACCCGTTCGGCAAATCCGGCATAGCCCTCCAACCGATCGAGCCCGGCCTCCTTCTCTTCTCGTCTGAGGGCCTCGATCGCCGTCGTCGTCGGGCGATCGATTCCATCCGCTCGGCAGGCGAAGATCCTGAGGCTACCGCCGTGGGTGGAAAGCCGCTCGACGTCGAAGATCGAAAGACCGTGCCGGGCGAACACAAGCTCCGCCGCCAGAAACGAGAAATAGCTGAAATGCTCGTGATAGATGGTGTCGAACTGGACCTCTTCAATCAGCCGCAACAGGTGCGGAAACTCCATCGACAAGACCCCGGCCGGCTTCAAGAGCAGTGCCAGGCCGGCGACGAAATCGTTGAGATCGGGAACGTGGGCGAGCACGTTGTTGCCGACAAGGAGATCTGCCGCCCCTCGGCGACCAGCCAGTTCGCGCGCGAACGCCTCGCCGAAGAAGCGCACCTCCGTCGGCACCCCGGCGGCGACCGCCGCCTCCGCCACGTTGGCCGCCGGTTCGACGCCGAGGACCGGAATGCCGGCGCCGACGAAATGCTTGAGCAGGTAGCCGTCGTTGCTGGCAACCTCGACCACCAGGCTGTTGCGGTCCAGGCCGAAGCGCGCGACCGCGGCTCGGGCAAACCTGCGGGCATGCTCGACCCACGACTCGGCGTAGCTGGAGAAGTAGGCGTAGTCGCCGAAGATCTCCTCGGCCGGCACCACCGATTCGACCTGTACCAGGAAACAGCTCTCGCAGACGCGGGCGTGCAACGGGTAGCGGGGCTCCGGTTTCGCCAGGTCCGCCGCCGTGAGGTAGGAATTCGCCAGCGGGGTCGCGCCCAGATCGACGAAGGTGTGTTCGAGTTCGGCGCCACAGGAGCGGCACGCCAAGCGCGGTTGAGCAGCCATCACTGCATGTCCCCGTAACGATCCAGTTGCTCGAGGCTGTAGGCGCGCATGTCGCGCCCCTCGCCGTGTGCACGGTACCAGGAAGCGGTCCAGTCGAGGGCGTCGTCGAGGCCGAGCCGCGGGCGCCACCCGAGCGAACGAGTTGCCCGGGTCGCGTCGAGGGTCAGCGCCTGCGCCTCGTGCACCGTCTCCGCGTTGTCGGCGGTCCAGCCGATTCCGTCACCCCAGGACCGCGCCAGCCGTTCGACGACCCGGCGCACCGGCCAGACGTCGTCCGACGACGGTCCGAAGTTGAGGGCGGTGGGTACATCGCTCCCGGCATGAAGGCGTTCGGCATAGATCAGATAGCCGAGCAGCGGATCCAGCACATGCTGCCACGGCCGCGTCGCGTCCGGGTGCCGCAGCACCACCGGCCGGCCCGCTTCCGCTGCGCGGATGAAATCGGGGATCAGCCGGTCGACGGCCCAGTCGCCGCCGCCGATGACGTTGCCGGCGCGGGCGCTGACGACCCGCACTCCCCGTTCGGCCAGAAAACTCTCGCGATAGCTCGCGGTGACGATCTCCTGGCACGCCTTCGACGCGCTGTACGGGTCCCGGCCCCCCAGTTTGTCGTCCTCGCCGAAGGGCTGGCCGCTCTGATCGTTGGCATAGACCTTGTCGCTGGTGACCACGACCACGACCTGGACCGACGGCGTCCGGCGCACCGCCTCGAGCACGTTCACGGTCCCGAGCACGTTGGTGTCGAAGGTGCCGACCGGGTCGACGTAGGACGGCCGCACCAGCGCCTGGGCCGCCAGATGGAAGACGATCTCCGGCGCGCTCTCGCCGAGGGCATCGGCGGCGACCCCGGGCTGGCGAAGATCACCGACGATCGAAACGAGGCTCTGGCCAAGGCGCCAACGCGTCGAACAGGCTCGGATCGGTCGCCGGTGGCAGCGCGACCCCGGTGACCCTGGCCCCCAGTCTCTCCAGCCACAACGCCAGCCACGCGCCCTTGAACCCGGTATGCCCGGTCAACAGCACGCGCCGGTCGCGCCAAAAGGCGGGTGTCATGCCCAAACCTTCCACGGCGCCCGATCGGTCTCCCACAGGTTCTGCAGCACCCACTTGTCGCGCAGGGTATCCATCGGCAACCAGAACCCGTCGTGGCGGAAAGCCGTCAACTGGTCCTCGGCGGCGAGACGCTCGAGCGGCGTCTGCTCCCAGCCGACATGGTCGCCGTCGATGAGATCCAGCACCTTTGGCGACAGAACGAAGAAACCGCCGTTGATGTAGCCGCCGTCGCCGGGAGGCTTCTCGGTGAAGCGTGCGACCCGATCATCGTCGAGCACCGCCGAGCCGAACCGTCCCGGTGGCCGGACGGCGGTCATCGTCGCCAGGCGACCGCCGGCACGATGGAAGTCGACCAGCGAACCGATATCGACATCGGCAACACCGTCACCGTAAGTCATGCAGAAGCTCTCTTCGCCCTCCAGATAGGACGCGACGCGCTTCAACCGGCCTCCGGTCATGGTCTTGTCGCCGGTATCGACCAGGGTGACCCGCCATGGCTCGGCGTCGCTGCTGTGGAACTCGAGCCGGTTGTTGGCGAGGTCGACGGTCACGTCCGAGCGGTGGAGGACGTAGTTGGCGAAGTATTCCTTGATGACGTAGCCCTTGTAGCCGAGGCAGATGATGAAGTCGGTAAGCCCGTAGTGGCCGTAGATCTTCATGATGTGCCAGAGAATCGGCATGCCGCCGATTTCGACCATCGGTTTGGGCTTGACGTCGGTTTCCTCGGAGAGTCGAGAGCCGAGCCCGCCGGCCAGGATTACTGTCTTTATTGCTTGCAAGAGGCTTCCAAACATTCTCGCTGGGGATTTGGATCGACGCGGATCCGGCATTGGCGAGCGTGGGCTCCGCTGACCGCAGGATAGATACTCCGTAGATATTCGCTCCGCAAGCTTACGCCCCCGATGCGCTCGGCCGCGCCCCGGCGGCGTCCGGCGCCGATCGGCCCAACAACAGGCTCTCGTAATTATCGACGGCGCGCTCGACGGAAAACATCGCCCCTCTTTCGCGAAGCAGTTCGGTATCTGGAGGCAATTCGAGAGTGCGGAGGATGGCGTCGGCGAGCGCCACGTGGTCACGGAGCGGCACCAGCGGGCCGTACCTTCCGCGGTCGAGGATCTCGGCCGGGCCGCTTGGGCAATCGGTGCTGACCACCGGACAACCGCACGCTAGCGCTTCGATCAAGACGTTGGGCAGCCCTTCGTGCACCGACGACATGGCGAAGACGGCGGCGCGGGCCATGTACGCATACGGGTTCTGCACGAAACCCGGCAACTGGACGTCGGCGTCGACGCCAAGCTCGCCGGCGAGGGCCTTCAGCTCCCGTTGGCGCTTCGTGGTCTTGTCGGCCTTCTTTGCCTCTCCCAAAATCATCAGACGCGCAGGCCGCTTTTCGCGCACCCGCGCAAAAGCGCGAACGAGGTTGGGGAAGTCTTTCGCCTCACCCAACCGCCCCACGCCAAGGATCACCGGTGGGCAATCGGGCCCGAACCAAGGGTGATTTAACGGCTCCCTGGCTTTTTGCAGAAGCTCTGGCGTCACCGTGGGATTGTACACCGTGTTGATGCGCTCTCGCGGCAGTCCCGTTCTCTTGGAGATGTCCTCTGCAACTCCGTCCGAAACCCCGATGATGGCATCCACGTGCCGGTAGACGCGGCGCAACGACCATGAGAGGAGACGCCCCCGCCATCCTCGGCCCAACGGATGCCCCTGCAACAAGGTGTTATGTTCGCTCACTACCAATCTCGCCGCTACCCCGGCGCGGCGGCGGGCGAGCGAGGTTTCAATGTTCTTGTCCGGATTCGCCGAAAGGATCGCATCGGGTTTCGCGCGCTTCAGATAACGAACGAAATCGGGAAAGAACTGGAGCGTCGGCGATACTTCTCGGGAAAGCAGCATAGACATCAAAAACGGTCCCGAACTCCCGGGATCCGTCGCCAAGGCGAGGGCGCCGGCCCGGAGGGCACCAGTCGGGTGGAGTTCGACCAGGTTCACGGTCTCGGGAACCTGATCGCGAAGAGAACCACGGACATCACAAAGGACCAGATCGACCCGATGACCCCGCTCCGCCAATCCACGAGCGATGATCAATCTCATCTTCTGCATGCCGCCGCCACGCAGATGATCCAGGAACACGGCAATGTGCGCTGCCCGCTTCCCAGCGCCCGGACCATCCGGGCGCCCAGAGCCGGCCGTTGCTTGCTCGGGGGAAAGGTCCTGCTCGACCGCCCGTGTCTTACTTGGCTGCATGCGGCCAGGCCTCCCGCCACGCCTGGAACATCAGGATGTTCCACAGCAACTCCCGGTGATCGCGCCAACCGGTGAGGTGCTGGCGCCAAACCCGCCTTACGGCGGCGGGGTGAAAGACGCCTTCCTGTCGCAGACGGTTCTCGTCCAGCAAGCTCTCGGCCCACGCGCGCAAAGGACCTCGAAGCCAGTCCGAGATCGGAACGCCGAATCCCCATTTCGGTCGGTCGGTCAGGTCCCGCGGCACGTAACGTTCGAGCACGCGCCGGAGGATCCGCTTGCCCCTCCCCGCTTCGATCAGCATCGACGGCGGAAGGCTCCAGGCCAGCTCGGCGACGCGATAGTCGAGCAGGGGACTTCGGACCTCGAGGCTGACGCCCATGCTGGCCCGATCGACTTTGACCAGGTTGTTGTCGGGGAGATAGCCGGCGAAGTCCAGGTACATCATGGCATGGAGCGGTTCTGGAACGTCGGCCCACTCGTTGGTATCGGTGAGCAAACTCGGAACGGGGTCGGCGCCAATTACGAACTCCCCCGCACGCTCGCAACGGGCGCGCATTTTCGAGAAATGCTCCAGCGGACTTGCCGCACCGAGCCCGCTCGTCCGCTTGTCCAGCTTTTCCAGAACCCGCCGCCACTTGGCGACGGACTTCGGATCCGAGGTCTCGCCTGGACCAAGCAATCGCCATTCCAGGCGCGCCAGTGCCGATGCCGAGCACGCAACGCCTCGTCGAACCGATAGCGGCAGGCGTCCCCAGGCTTTCCAGTCCTCCAGGCAACGGAGGTAACGTCTGTATCCGGCGAACACCTCGTCTCCGCCGTCGCCAGAGAGCGCGACCGTAACTTTGCTGCGGGCGAGACGCGAAACGATGAAAGTGGGGATCTGGGAAGGATCGGCGAAGGGCTCGTCGAAGAGGGTCGCGAGCCCTGGGATCACCTCCAGGCTGTCCTCGGGCGTCACGGTGAGTTCGGTGTGGTCCGTGCCGAGATGGTCGGCGAGGGCCCTGGCGTGCTCGGCCTCGTTGTACCGGGGATCGGAGAAGCCTATGGTGAATGTCTTGATCGGTTGCGAACTCGACGCCTGCATCAGTGCGACGACCACAGTCGAATCGATGCCGCCCGAAAGCAGCGCGCCGAGACTTACGTCGGAAAGCATCCGACCCCGTACCGAGTCCCGCAGCAGCTCGTCGAGCCGCTCGGTCGCTTCCTCGAAAGATCCGCAGAACGGAGTATCGTTGCCGCGTTCAACCGCCTCGCGAGCGGACCAATAGCATTCCGGTTCCGTTTCCCGGGAAACCCCGTCCGCGGACACCGTGAGCAGGGTTCCCGCAGGGAGCTTTCGGATCCGTCTGAAGATGCTGCGCGGACCGGGAACCCAGGAATATTGAACGAACAAGCCCAGGGCATTGGTGTCGATCTCGTCGTCGAAGTCGGGATGACGGTGCAGGGCCTTGAGTTCCGAGCCAAACAGAAACGTTTCCCCGCACCAACCGTAGTAGAGCGGTTTCTTGCCGACCCGATCGCGGGCCAGAATCAGGGCCCTCCGTTCCCGGTCCCACAGGGCAAAAGCAAGCATGCCGTTGGCGCGTCTCAGCGACTCCTCGATTCCCCACTCCTCGATGGCGGCGAGAAGCACTTCCGTGTCGGAGTGCCCGCGAAAGCGGCGTCCACCACCTTCGAGGTCGCGCCGCAATTCCGGGAAGTTGTAGATCTCGCCATTGTAGACGATGACGAAACGGCCGGATTCCGACTCCATCGGCTGCTTGCCCGCCGCCGACAGGTCGAGGATGGAAAGCCGACGATGGCCGAGCGCCACGCCCGACTGGCCATCCACCCACACCCCTAAATCGTCGGGGCCCCGATGGGCGAGGCTATCGCTCATAGCGACGGCGATCGAATGCAGTCCATCTTCGGTTCGGCGCCTATTGAATGACAAAAAGCCACTGATTCCGCACACGAAATGCTCCTCCCCGTCGCCGGGGTCTTTCCCAAGAAACCGGTGCACCGACCCGGTCGGTGACGGTCGTCGGCCCGCCGAGACGATCAAGAACCACCAGCGACCGGAACGGTCATGGGTGAATCGAAACCCGTCTGGCCGGGGCTATCTGCTAGACGCGATCATCTCTGCTTCACTTGTGCGATCGAGTTCTCGGCAGTTGCAACACAACCGAGCCCATCGCAATCGCCATCACCGCGGCTCGATGTTGATGGTCAACGTCTTACGCATCGCCTTGGAACCGTTTCCGGTCATTGGCCGCACCGAGTGCCATGAGTTGAACGTCTTGACAAAGACGATCACCTGGTTGGGTTGGAATGGATAGGTATGCAAGACCTCCATATCCCCGAATGACGCTAATTCATTGAAATAGTTGTACATGTGTCGCGTATCTCGCGGTCGATTGACATCGGTTCCGCCGCCGAACGCGGGGTCCCACTCACCCTCATCGGCCATGGATACGATCAGAGTTACGATCTTCGTCGGCGCATCGGTATGCGGGGTCAAGTTGCCCCCGTCCGCAGGCAACGCCGAAAACTCGAACCGCGACTTGAGGGGAGGCAATTGCCGACGGTTTCGACCCCTGACGAGGTCCTTGAGGCGCCTCGCCAGCCGCCGTGTGGGCGAAACGTAAGTGTAACCTAGATCGATGTCGTGCTCCTTCAACATGTCCATGATGCCGTACACGAAGGCGTCGCTCTTCACCCACTCGTAAAACTTCCGCCAGATCGCATTCGACTTCATGAACTCATTGTAGACACGGGGGTTTTCTTTTTCGGATAGAACGAACTTGTTGCCCGGTTTTCCCATATAAGCATAGTCTTCAAACAGGTCCATTGACGGAAAATTTGCGACAAGTTCTTTGTAGGTTGCTTCATCCATAGCCGGCTTGGCTATCCCGATCGGAAACGGTTCATACCGAAGCTCCAGATTTTCAAACGACAAGAACATCTTTTCTCATCCCGTTCTGCCTAGTGCTCTGGCAGCCGAATTGTCGTTTACTCGCTCGCCCACTAGGCGCGCGAGCTGTGGTTTTCGCACAATCAGCGCGCCTCGATGTTGATGGTCAGGGTCTTGCGCATGGCGTTCGAACCGTTGCCCAGCATCGGGCGCACCGAATGCCAGGAGTTGAAGGTTTTGATGAACACCACCGCCTGATTGGGGGTGAACGGAAACGTATCCAGCACCTCCATCTCCTCGAACCCCGCCTGCCGGTTCATCGGATTGAAGATCAGGCTCTCGCTCTTCGGCCGGTTCAGGTCGGTGCCGCCGCCGAACGCCGGGTCCCATTCACCGTCGTCGATCATCGAAATGATCAGGGTGACGATCTTGCCGGGAGCGTCGGTATGGGGGGTGACCGAGCCGCCGTTGGCCGGCAGCATCGAGAACTCGAAGCGCGCGCTCAAGCCGGCAGCCGCCCGGCTGAACCGACCGCGAACCAAGTCCTTGGTCCGCTTCCAGGCGCGCTTCGCCGGAGAATGCGGCCGCTTGAAGCCGAGATCCAGGTGACGCTGCTTGAGGGCGTCGAGCACCCCGTAGATGAATTCGTCGCTCTTCAGCCAGCGATGGAAATCCCGCCACACCGGGCTGGACTGGATGAACTCCCGATACTTGCGGCCGTGGTAGCGTTCCGAAAGGGAATACTTCTTGCCGATCTTCGGGATGTACTTGAACAGCTCCACCGGCGGGTAGCTGTCGACCATCTGCCGGTAACCGGCCTCGTCCAGCACCGGCTTGGCGAAGCCGATCGGAAACGGCTCGTATCGGAATTTGAGATTGTCGTAGGAAAAGTACATGGCTCCCTCCGCAAGCAGCGGTCGCGGCGTCACGCCGGCTTCCGAAATACCGCCTGCGTCCAGTGATCCCGCCGGTGATGCCCGAGGTCCCGGACCTCCTCCACGCCGAACGACCCGAGGCCGCGGATCTTTTCGATGAACGCGTCTGCTTTACGCCAGTGGGTCGCCTCGTAGGCTCCGGGCGTAAAACCTTCCTCGTAGCCGGCCAGGACGTCGGCGACGAACAGGCCGCCGGCGCGCAGCATCCGGCGGATTTCCGCGATCATCTTTTCGAGGTCGAACACGTGATCGAGGCAGTTGGTGTAGATGGCGTCGACCGAGCCGTCCGGAAACACCACGTTGTGGAAATCGCCCGGAAGGACGTATGCGTTGCGTTCACCGGGGTTGAGATCGATGCCGACCGCGAAGTACCCCAAGGCATGCAACGCCCGGACCTCGGTGCCCAGTCGCGCACCGAGGCAGAGCACGTTGCGCATCTCGGAAAGCGGTGCGCACCCCTCGAAGCGGCGGACGAACTCGGCGAGGTCGTCGTCCTCGGTTTCGTGCAGCCGGTCGACGACGTTTTCGAACTTCGACGCCTGGTGGGCCAGATAGTCGTCGTAGGAAGCATACTTCCGGGAGGCGACGTCGCCGTTCTCCGACCAGAGTTCGGACTGGAACCTGGCCTCCCGTGCCTTGGCCTTGTCGGCCTGTTTGCGTTGCCGGGCGTCGTCGCCGACCCCGTACTTCAAGATGTTGGAAATCCGTTTCAAAGTGACCACTGCACAACTCCAAGGTAACCGGACCAGATGCTCGGACCCGGCATTCAATCGCCCTTCCCTATCCCGCCAGCAGGGGGATCCCGCACCGCTCGCTGACCACCGTCTCCGTCGTATAGATGTTTCGATACTTGTCCGAAAGATAGCGCAGAAACGCGACATCCGTATCCGCGTGCTTGCTGCCGGTCGTCCCCCTCTTTTCGATCAACGGATTGGCCGCATAGGCATGGGTGATCTCGAAGCTGAAACCGCTGACGATAACCCGTTCGTAGCCCCGCTCGCCGACACCGAGCGCAATGGCGATCATCCCCGTCGACGGAAGCTTACGTTTAAC
Source organism: uncultured Alphaproteobacteria bacterium (assembly GCA_963772635.1). Taxonomy (GTDB): domain Bacteria; phylum Pseudomonadota; class Alphaproteobacteria; order Rhodospirillales; family Defluviicoccaceae; genus JAUXFS01. The sequence goes on along the minus strand of CAVYYK010000037.1, from coordinate 77,063 downwards.
AAGATCCATAAGATCCACGTCGTAGTCGCACAATGCCTTAACGCGATCAATATAAAACTGCAAAGGTTCCGCAACAAAATTATCGAATTCGTATTTGAGTGATTTTAATTTGCGCTTGAAGTAAAAGGGTTTTGTTTTAACAAATTTTAGGTCGTGCCACGCCTTTTTCAGTGAATTACCACGATACGGCGGGCGTGGATACAAATAGAGCGTCTCCGTTCGCAGGCCAGTCAGGGCCTTGAGGGCCAGTGTGTTGGCCGCCTGCCGTTCGGAGGTCAGGATGCTCGACATAACGGTGTAGGCCGGCGTCGGCAATCCGTGCTCATGGGCCGACCGACCCGACGCATTGGCGCACGCCAAGTCGTCGTACGCCGACCGCGAGGGTAGAGCCGGGTCCGGTTTCGACCCTAGAACCAGTAGCGTCGACATCGGCTCAGCGAGCCTGTGATCCAGAAATCGGACCGACTGGGAAGCGAGATCCGAGTTTCAACAGCGCCCTCCGTGCGGGCCAAACCCAATGGAATCGATTCGATGCGGTGCCACCCCCACGCAGCCAACCGGACTACAGGAATGCTGCACCGCAATAACAAGATAAGAGGTCGGAGCGTCGTAGTCGAGTGTCGTCGTGCCGTCCATCGATTCGGTCGGACCCGGGGCCTCCGCACAAGCTTCGGCAGCCGGTTTCCGCCCCTCCCGAGAGCGAAACACCAGTGCTCTGGTTTCGACATATGGTACCCGATACGGCGGCGCCCCGCGTTCGGGTCATCTTGCGGGCGCGAAAGCATTCTGATAGAGACTCGGATATCGTGCCATCCTCTAGAGTGGGGGACCGAATCGTGAAGCCTACCGTCTTTATTCATACCAACCACAAGCAGATCGTCGGCGCGATCGTCTCGGAGTACTCCATGCGGCGGAACTCCAAGCACGCCGACAAGTTCGACGTTCGTATCATTCAGACGAAGGACTACCCCCTGCTCCGCGAGGTGGAGGGCAGGAAGTACCTTCGTGACGGCTTCACCCGCTTCTGGCGCTACGAGGACCTTCAGTCGTTCACGACTCTCCGCTTCATGCCACCCGAGTTGTTGGGCTACCAGGGTCGCGCCGTGGTCGTCGACCCGGACGTGTTTGCCGTGGGCGACGTCTGGGAGCTGTTGACGCGCGATATGGAAGGCGGGGCGATCATGTGCCGCCCGCGGTCCGGCTCCAAGGAGAAGCGCGGTTTCCTCGCCACCAGCGTCATGCTCCTCGACTGCGCCAAGCTCACCCACTGGCGCTGGGAGGAGCAGTTCAAGGCGATGTTCGCGCTCGAGCGCGACTACATGAAATGGATGTGCCTCCAGTACGAGCCGCGCGAGACGATTCGCCTGTTCGAGCACGAGTGGAACAGCTTCGACCGGCTGACTCCGGAAACCAAGATGATCCACAATACCAAGCGCAAGACCCAGCCATGGAAAACCGGCCTCCCGGTGGACTTCCTGCCGCCCGAGAAGCCCGGTGGCCTGGTTCCGCTCGGGTGGGTCAACAGGATGCGCCGCAGGGTATTCGGCGACTATGCGTTCCTCGGCCACTACACCCAACATCCGGATCTCAAGCAAGAGCAGTTCTTCTTCGGCCTGCTTCGCGAGTGCGTGGAGAAGGGCATCGTCTCGGAGGAGATGATTCGCGACGAGATGCGTGAGAATCACGTGCGCCACGACGCCCTCGAGGTCCTCGAACGCACGCCGCCGCTCGCCGCCTGATCCCGTCCGGCCACACAAAAGCCAAGAGCCCGTCCGCGAAACCGGACGGGCTCTTTTGCTATCCGAGGTCGAGAGCGAAAATGCGTCAGGCGGATTGCCTGAACGACACCTCCGGTTCCGCGGTTTTCGGTAGTTCCCGCGGCTCGGCGGCGACCCACACTTCGAACAGGCCGCGCACCCGCGCCACTGCCCGCGGCAGACATTCCAGCGACCGAAGCGGAAGCCCCGGCGGAAAACTGTCGCCGAGCCACACGGCACGACCCAAGTCGACCAGATGTTGATGCACGATGCGGATGTCGCGGCTCAGGCGCTGCGGTCCGAACCGCATCATCTGGCGGTACAGGAACGCTCTGAAACGGGCTCGCTTCCAGCCCTTGCCCCGGATCCGAGCCTGCAACTCCCGGTCTTCGTCGGTCATCGGCGACTGCCGCATCGCATGGCGCCCCTCGCCGAGGTCGAAGATGTGGACGGGCTTGCGGGTGGCGCAGGCCTCGGTCAGCATCGACATGCTGTCGCCGGTGACGACAACCAATTCGGCGAGGCCGAGGAAAGCGAAGTAGGGGTTTTCCTTGGCATCCTTCGACCAGCGGAACAGATGCGATGGACAGGTGATATGCTCTTCCAGGGTATCGATCGTCGGCGCCGGCGTACGGGCACTGGTGGTGATCAGCAACGACCCACCCTTCGCCGCGGCCAGTTCGCTGGCCTGGCGGGCCAGGCGCACCGCGGCCTTGTGATCAAAACTATAGGGTCCACTGCTTCCGCCGATCATCACCGCGACATAGGGCTTGGGAAGATGCCCGAGCCGCGTCGCCCATTCATCCGCCTCACGCCGCAGGCGCTCCTGGGTGACCCGATGCAGCGGCGTCTTGTTCTGCAGAACGTTGGGCCGAATCGGTAGTCTGTACTGCGGCGTGGTCACGACGAGATCGAAACGCTCGATCTTGGCCCACGGCCGACCGAGATGAACGAGACGGACCCGCTGACCCTTCGCCTGCTGTTGAATCCACCGGCAGATCGGCTCGTTGCGCCGGCCCGCGGAAATGATCAGATCCGGCCACGGCGCCTCCAGGGGGCTGCACTGGCTCTTCACCGTGCCGGCGAGCGTAGGGCCGCACAACAGATTGGTCACCAGTTCATACGGCTTGTAAACAAACCGCTTGATTTCGAACGGAACGCCAAGCGCCTCGGCAAGCGCGAGCACCTGCGAGTTGTCGCCTGCCTTGTGGCCCATCATCACCCAAACCCTGGGTGTCTGATCGGCACGCGTCATCACGTTAAGTCCATCCGGCACGAGAAATTCCCCCCGACAGTGAGCGAACCATGCATGGTGTTTCGACGTTTCCAAGACGGTCCGTATGCGTTACCGAAGACAGTTTGTTGTCCGTGTCCAAAACCGATGGGGTCCACGGCCAACTTTTGACGGTCTCCTGCTCACGTGTCGTTTACGTAGGTCTCCTGTTTCAAATACTACGGATCAAGTCTCAAACCCGTGTGGCTGCGTAAATGTGTATCAACGCCCCATGAAGTCCTCAAATCAATCTTTGTTACCATTTGTTACGCGCGCCAAGTTGTCCACCAACTTATCCCAAGGATTGTCCTCGGTCGGGACTTGTGCTTGCGAAAAACACACCCTTGACGCGAGACGACATTGGGCTTCGTCCCTTACACTGGTTACGAAAATAGCGGCTCTCGGTGTCCGGTGCTTGCCAAAGACCATATGCTTTTTACATCATCCGCCAAGCGCCGAACAGAGTGCACGCACAGGTTGGCGATCGCAATCCCGTTCCCTTTCGTCGACGATGGCGGGAGACCCTACAAAGCCTCTAACCTACTGTTTCATATGAATTAGTATTCAACAAATGGAGTCGCCGGCAGGATCGGGAACGACGTGCCCGGGCGAGCCACCGGAGACCTACGGTGAGCCACGCGAAGCAATCGATTCGCCGGCTTGAGTGCTCGGGACGAAATTTCGGCAGAAATTCTACGGGCAATGGAGTGGCCCCTGCGCACCCTTCACGCCTGCGACGGGTCCGGATCGTAAAGATATTGTGCCCGGCTGGACGCTTCTCGGTAGAACAGCCGCGCCGAAGATCAGGATTCGAGGCGCCGAATCGGTGGATTGGCCGGGTCTAACGCCTTGGACGACAACCCAAACGCCTTGAAAAAGCGAATCGATTTGCGGGGACTCGGCGCTTTCGCGGCCATCGGCACTCGTCGTCCAGTACTGGTTCAATGCGCCACAGGGCCGTTTCACCGGCGACCTCTGCGTCGCCTATGCGGCATTGCACAACCCCATGGGCGCTGCTAACTATGACGGCGTGATAGTCGGGTGGATTTGAGGGATGTCTTTTGGACATCTTGCCATGTACACGACCCTTGGAAGCCTTTCGACACGGATGATCGTTCAATATCTGTTTTTTCTTCCCGCCGAACGACGGGTTCGGATCGAGGAGAGAGGCTCCGTGGTTAAGACATCGGAAGGTTTGGTATCGAGCGCACCTGCATGGCGCTCATCTTGTTGACGGAATACGACGATGAAGCCTTGCGTTTTCATTCACACCAACGAGAAACAGATCGTTGGCGCGTTTGTCGCTCAACACGCGTTGAAGCGGAACTCCCGGAATCCCGACAAATTCGACGTCAGGATCATCCATACCAAGGATCATCCCTTTCTCCGGGCGCGTGAGGGACAGCTGTTCCTTCGCGACCGTGTCAAACGGCCGTGGACGATGGGCGACCTTCAGTCGTTCACCCCGCTGCGCTTCATGCCGCCCGAACTGATGGGCTATTCGGGACGTGCGGTGGTGATCGATCCGGACATCTTCGCGGTCGGGGACGTGTTCGAGCTGCTCTCTCGCGACATGCAGGGCAAGGCGATCATGTGCCGCATGCGGTCCGGCGTGAAGGGGATCGCCGCCGGCAAGCTCGGTTTCTTCGCGACCAGCGTCATGCTGCTCGACTGCGCCAAGCTGACCCATTGGCGCTGCGAGGAGCAGTTCAACGAGATGTTCGAGTTCAAACGGGATTACATGGACTGGATCTCGCTGAAGCTCGAGCCCCGCGACTCGATCGGCATCCTCGAGCCCGAGTGGAACGACTTCGATCGCCTGACCGCGAACACCAAGATGGTGCACAACACGCGGCGCATCACCCAGCCGTGGAAGACCGGCCTTCCCGTCGATTTCACGCCGGCCGAAACCTTCCGGCTGTTCCCGCCGCTCGGATGGGTCATGCGCTGGCGCCGCCGGCTGTTCGGTGCCCATGCCTTTCTCGGCCGCTACCGGCGCCATCCCGATACCAATCAGGAAAATTTTTTCTTCGGGTTGCTGCGCGAGTGTATCGAGAAGGGAATCGTCACCGAGGACCTGGTCCGAGAGGAGATGAACGAGAACCACGTGCGCCACGACGCTTTCGAGGTCATCGAGCGTACGCCGCCGCTGGCCGCATAAGAGCCTGACCCGGAATGTGCGATCAAAGAGGTAGACTGTGACGGTGCGGATTGGGCCTTGGGCCGGGAAGAAGTACTTTCTCGACAAGATGAGCTTGCGCGACCTGGTCGGGGCGTACTTCACCCACTACACGATCATGACCTATTTGGTGCTGACCGCGGTCACCGCCGGATTCGCCGTTTCTTCGGCCGAGAGCGCTTGGCAACCGCTCGCCGCCGCCGCCGTCGTCGTCCCGCTCTATCCCCTCGTCTGGTACCTCCTGCACCGTCATGTCCTGCACGGAAGCATTCTTTACAAGCACCCCCGGACGGCGCCCCTTTGGAAGCGCATCCACTTCGACCATCACCAGGACCCGAACGATCTCGGCGTTCTGTTCGGGGCGCTTTCCACCACCCTGCCCACCCTGGTGATCGTCATCATGCCGATCGGCTGGCTGATCGGCGGGCCGGCGGGTGCCTTTGCCGGGCTGGCCTGGGGACTGGCGACGACCTGCTTCTACGAATTCTGTCACTGCATCCAGCACCTGCCGTTCACCCCACGATGGAAATGGTTGCGGAAGATGAAGAAGCTGCACCTGGCCCACCATTTCCATAGCGAAAAAGGCAACTACGGCATCACCAACTTCCTCTGGGACCGGGTGCTCGGCACCTACTACGCCCGTCCCAAGGGGTTTCCGCGCAGCGAAACGGTGTTCAACCTCGGCTATACCGAGAAGCAAAGCGAACGCTACCCTTGGGTCGCGAAGCTATCCGGAATCTATTGACCCGGGTTTCCGCGCTATGACCGCCGGTGACGGGGACGCCGGGCTTCGCGTCGAGCAGGTGCGCGACCGCCGGGCGTTAGTCCGATTTCTCGAAATGCCGAAGGCGATCTACGCCGACGACCCCAACTGGGTGCCGCCGCTGCTGTTCGAGCGCCTTCACCATCTCGATCCTCGCAAGAATCCGTACTTCAACCACGCCGAGGCCGCCTACTGGGTTGCCTGCAAGCACGGACGGCCGGTCGGTCGGATCAGCGCCCAGGCGGATCAGGCGCACATCGAGCTCCACGACGCGGCGACGGGACACTTCGGCTTCCTGGAGGCGGAGGACGACCCGGACGTGTTCCGCATCCTGCTCGCCACCGCCGAAGACTGGCTGCGCGAAAGAGAGCTGACTCGGGTCCTCGGGCCGTTCACTCTGTCGATCAACGATGAAAGTGGTCTGTTGGTCGAGGGCTTCGAAACCCCGCCCTACCTGATGATGGGTCATGCCAGGCCCTACTACGCCCGCAGGCTGGAACAGCAGGGATACACCAAGGCCAAGGACCTGATCGCCTACGCCTACGACCTATCCACCGAGCCGCCGGCGACGATCCGCGCGTTCGTCGACAAGGCGAAGGCGGAAAACGACCTGCGGTTTCGTCCGATGGACAAGCGCCGTTTCGCGGCGGAGCTGTCAATGATCGTCGACATTTTCAACGACGCCTGGGCCGGTAACTGGGAGTTCCTGCCGTTCTCGGAGCCCGAGATGCGCTATCTGGCGGACAATCTCAAGCCGCTGCTCCGCGCCGATGATGTCGCCATCGCCGAAATCGGCGGGGAGCCGGTGGCGATGGCGGTCAGCCTGCCCAACGTCAACGAGGCCATCGCCGACCTCGGCGGCCGGCTGCTGCCGTTCGGATGGGCGAAACTGGTTTGGCGCCTCAAGGTCCGGGGAACCAGGAGCGCCAGGATGCCGCTGATGGGAGTCCGCCGCCAATATCAGGGAACGCCGCTGACGGCGGCGCTGATGCTGGGGGTGATCGATCTGATTCGCGTATCCCACCGCGCCCGCGGCACCGAGCGGAGTGAGCTCTCCTGGATTCTCGAGGACAATCGGCCGACACGGCGACTGATCGAGAAGTTCGGCGGGCGCGCCTACAAGACCTACCGCGATCTACGAGAAGAACCTGACGTGAGCGGCGAGTCCAGCGCATCGGGCGGCACGCGTGTTTGACCGCGCTGGTGTTGGCTGGACGGCGCGGACCGGACGATCCCGTCGCCGTCGCCGCGGGGCTGAGCCACAAGTGCCTGGTGCCGGCCGACGGGGTGCCGATGCTCGCCCGGGTGGTCGAGGCCTTGGCCGCCAGCCGCTCGATCGGGTCGATAGCCGTATCGATCGAGGATCCCGACCTCGTCGGCGGCCTGGCGCGGCTTTCTCCGCAGCGAGACGAGGGACGACTCCTGGTTTTCCCCAGCGCGGCAACACCGAGCCTGAGCGCGCTCGCCGCGGCCGAAGCTCTCGACCACCCGTTTCCGCTGCTGATCACCACCGCCGACCACGCCTTGCTGACGCCCGATCTCGTCGACTTCTTCGCGTCCGCGGCCCGCCAGACGGGGGCCGATATCGTGGCCGGACTGGTCCCCGCCGAGGTTCTGCTCGACGCTTATCCGCAAACGAAAAGAACCTTTCTCCGATTTCGCGACGGACGGTACGGCAGCTGCAATCTGTTCTGTGTGCTCACCGAAGCGGGTCTTCGCGTGCTCGACTTCTGGCGCCGGGTCGAGCGCGACCGCAAACGTCCCTGGCGCATCGCCCGAGCGTTCGGCATCGGTACGCTGGTCGCTTACGTCCTAGGCCGGCTCACGCTCGAGCAGGGGCTGGCACGCCTGTCGCGAACTCTCGACGTCGATGCTCGCGCGGTCATCGTGCCAACGCCGGAAGCTGCGATCGACGTCGACAAGCCGAGCGATCTGACCCTGGTCGAAGAGATCCTGCGAAGGCGCGACGACAGACACGGGACATGACCGTGGCGTGAAGGCCGCCGATTTCTGATACGATCCGGTCGATGGCCGGCTCCACGGCCCCTCGACCGCAACCGATCGAAGACCGACTCGATATGTTCACCCTTGCTCACCTTTCGGATCCCCACGTGCCGACGCGCCTCGCGCCCGGCGTGGCGGCGTTGATGAGCAAGAGACTTCTGGGCTACCTCTCCTGGCGTTACCGTCGAAGCCGGATTCATCGCCGCGAGGTCCTCGACGCGCTCGAGCGCGATCTCGACGACCAACGCCCCGACCACGTGGCGGTCACCGGCGATCTGGTCAACATCTCGCTTCCGGCCGAATTCGCCAATGCCGCCGAATGGCTCAAGGGTCTGGGTCGCTCCGAGCGGGTCACCGTCGTTCCCGGCAACCACGACGCCTACGTATCCGTGCCCTGGACGCAATCCTGGGCCCTTTGGGCCGGCTACATGGCCTCGGAGACGGCCGAGGGCAACGCCGTACCGCCGGCCGCACCCACCGATTTTCCCATCCTCCGCCGACGCGGGCCCGTGGCCATCGTCGGTCTCTCCACGGCACTGCCGACGGCACCGGGGCTGGCATCGGGTGAATTGGGCAGGCGCCAGCTCGCGGATCTCGCGGATCACCTTCGGTCCCTTGCCCGCGAGGATCTGTTCCGCGTGGTTCTGCTTCACCATCCACCGATCCCCGGGACAACGAGCCGTCGAAAGGGGCTGATCGATGCCGCCGCGTTTCGCGAGGTCATCGCCAAGACCGGCGCGGAGCTGGTGCTTTACGGCCACAATCACCGGTTTGCGGCGGGCGAGATCCCGGGACACCACGGCCCGGTCCCGGTGTTCGGCGTGCCGTCCGCCTCGGCGCTGCCGTCACCCGGAAAAGCCGCCGCCCAATACCATCTGTTCGACATCGACCGGACCGGACCGGGCTGGACCGTCGCGGTGCGAACCCGACGATTCGAACCCCCGTCGGGGGCCTTTCACGCGGCGGAATCTTGGATTCTGGAGGTTTTGCGCTGATCGCGCTAGGGCCATCGTCAACTGACGCCTGGAATCACCCCTTTCAAGAGAGTTATACATAATCGGTCAGGCCATTCGATCCGGCCACCGCAGGTTTACGCATGATCACCATCGATCTCTACATTTTCCGGCAAGTCCTACGCCCCCTGGCGGGATCCTTGCTGGTTGCGCTTCTGGTGCTTCTGATCGAACGGATGCTGCGCCTGCTCGACTTCGTCCTCGGCTCGAACGGGCCGTTGGGAGTGGTTTTCGAAATCCTCGCCTATCTGGTGCCTCACTATATGGCGCTGGCGCTGCCGATCAGCCTCTACCTGGGCATCCTGCTCGGGTTCAATCGGCTCAGCCGCGATGGCGAGCTCGACGCGTTTCAATCCGCGGGCATCGGACTCGCGCGCTTGTCGCGGTCCACCTTTTTCATCGCCTTCTGGGTGACGTTGATCGCCGCCGTTTTGTTCAGCCACCTCAAGCCCTATGGCCGGTACGCCTATCAGTCCGTCGTGTTCGCCATTTCCAATGCGTCTTTCCAGGCCTTCCTGCGGGCGGGCGTGTTCACCGAAATAGAGGGCACGACCATTCTGGTGGAGGGCATTGACCCCGACGGTGTGCGTTTCAGCAAGGTGTTCCTCTATGAGCAGAAAGCGGACGGCAAGCAGGCGGTGATCACGGCCCGCGACGGCGGCGTGAACGCTGCGAGCGGCGACAAGGAGCCGCTGCTCTACCTGTTCGACGGCGTGCGCCTGGAACTGGACGCGCCCCAGGCGGCGACACCGGACGCAGAGCCGACTTCGATGGGGCTGTTGCGTTTCGAGGAACTGCGCACGAGCCTGGGCATCGATACCGCGCAATTGTTCCGACCGCGTGGAAAGGATGAGCGTGAGTTCACCCTGCTCGAGCTGTGGCAACGCCGTTACGATCCGCCGCCCGGAGTCCGTACTTCCGACATGCTTGCCGAGTTCCACGGCCGCCTCGTACGGGTGTTGTCGATTCCGTTTCTTCCGTTTCTGGCGATTCCTCTGGCGTTGGGCAGGCGGCGCAGCGACCGCTCCTACGGGATCGTCATCGGTCTATTGATCCTGGTCGTCTATCACCAGGTCCTGGACCTTCTCGAGAACATGGCGGAAGCGCAGGTGATCGAACCATGGATCGCTCTCTGGGCGCCCTTCCTTGTATTTTCGGTGGGCAGCATGCTGCTGTTCCTGCGCGTCGCCACTCGGATCCCGGGGGCTCTATCGATGCAGCCGTTCGCCCCGCTCGTCAGGATGGCCGGGGCCCTTGTCCCCAGTCTGGCGTCGCGAAAGAAGGAAAGCGGATGAGCATCCTCAGCCGGTATGTCTGCCGCCGGATCCTGTTTCACTGCATCGTGCTGCTGATCGGCATGAGCGCGCTATCGCTCACCTTCGACCTGATGGAGGAGGGCGACCAGATCCTGGCGGCGAGCGGTGGAGAGATCGAAGCCCTACTCCGCTACAGCCTTCTGCGCCTGCCGGACATCGGTTCACAAATGCTGCCGATCGCGACTCTGCTCGGTGCGTTTCTGACCTTCAACAACATGCTTCGCCACAGCGAATTGGTCGCTGTCTGGGGCGGCGGCATCTCCTCCATGGGAATCATGCGCGCCCTTCTGCCGGTGGGCCTGCTTTTCACCGCGTTGCAGTTCGGGCTCGACAATTGGGCGGTACCGGCGACTCTGGAAAAGCTGCATACCTGGGGTGTCGGCGACTTCCAACGAAAGGGTTTCATCCATGGCGATTCCAACACCATCTGGTTGCGCAGCGGGCGCGATATCATCCGGATACCGGTGCAGGAAGCGCGGGAGGGACGGCTTGCGAATATGCAGATTTTCCGGCGTGAAGCGAACGGTCTGTTGTCCGAGGAATTGGATGTGGAAAGCGCAAGACGCGAGGGTGACGCCTGGTTTTTGGATGGTGTCGTCCGCCGGACGGTCGATCCACCGAAGGTCACGGCGCTGACGGAAATTCCGTGGGACGGCCGGTTCGACGTCGAAAACATGCCACTGATCTCCAGGGACCTGCGGGACCTGCCGATCAAGGATATCAATCGGCTGGTCGAAAACGAAGGCTATGGTCAGCGACCGACGGATCTCTATCGCACGTGGTTCCACTACCGCATCGCAACGGCGATCACGCCCCTTCTGATGATCATGCTCGTCGTCTCACTGGCCCAGCGATTCCGCCGCACCGGCACGTTCGCCAGGCTGATGATCTACTCGGTCGCAATCGGCTTCGGTTTTTTCATGTTCGCCGGGACCAGTTTGGCGATGGGCGAGGCCGGCTTCGTGCCACCGTGGATTTCCGCGTGGAGTCCAAACCTCGCGCTAGCCGCCCTGATCGGCAGCTTCGTCGTGCGCGACGAAGGATAGTGGCATTTTCCGGAACCAGACACTGGAGGGCGGCATAGCCGTGACCAAACTCGGCGTTGTCAGCAACGTCCAAAGCCAGCAGAACGCGCGCGGCATGGAGGCGATCGATTCGGCTCTTGTCGACGCCCCCGAGGTGCTGCATGCGCGCCTGGCCGGGATCGACGGGCTGTCGCAGGCGCTGGCAGACTTCGCCCACGAAGGTGTCGGCGTGATCGTCACCAATGGCGGCGACGGCACGGTCCAGGCGGTTCTGACCGAGCTGTTGGTCAACAAGCCGTTCTCGCGGATGCCGCCGATCGCGGTATTGCCGCGCGGGATGACCAATATGACCGCGGCCGACGTCGGACCCCGCGGAGCCGCCGCCAAATCCCTTCGCCGCCTCGTCGGTCTGGCGCGAAACGGTATGATCGAACGCCACCTGATCCGCCGTCACGTCCTGAAAGTGGAGAACATAGCGGGGCATTCGACCCAATGCGGCATGGCTTTCGGCACCGCGGGAATCGTCCGCGGGATCGAAGTGTGCCGGACCAAGGTGCATTCCCGCGGCTTGAAGTCGGACTGGGCGAACGGGGTCACTCTGGCGGGCATGCTTCTCGGCTGGATACTGTCCGGCGGGCGAGGCGAGACTTTCCGTGGCGAAACCATCGCCGTTTCCATAGACGGCGGCGCTGCCGAACGTGGCCCCCTGGCACTGGCGTTGGCGACCACCCTCGACCGGCTGATCCTGAATGCGCGGCCGTTCTGGAACCAGGGCGGCGGACCGGTGCGTTTCACCAGCATCGCCGATCCGCCGAGACGCCTGCTGCTCTACGCCCGTAAGATCCTGTATGGTCCTCCGCACCGGAGTTTTCCCGGCGATACCTACGCGAGCCGGGGGGCGAACCGCGTTTCCTTCGACATGGAGTGCCCGTTCACCATCGATGGCCAAATGTTCGAACCGGACGGGGACAAGCCGGTGGTCGTCAGCGCCGCGGACGAGGTTGACTTTGTGCGATTCTGAGAGCCTGCCCGAGACACTCATCCGTTTGATTCGCGAGGAAACCGAAGTTTCCTTGACGCCATCGATCGCCGCCATCGCCGAAGCGGCCCGCCGCCGCCACGGCGAGGCGATCGCCGCCGTGCTCGCCTACGGCAGCTGTCTTCGCGACGGGGTCACCGAGGGCCGGGTCGTCGATCTCTACCTGCTTTCGGACGACTACCGCGGGGGGCACCAGGGTGCGGTGATGCGCTCGCTCAACAGGATGCTGCCCCCCAACGTCTACTATCTGGAAACGCCGTTCGAGGACGGCACGGTGCGCGCCAAGTATGCGCTGGTCAGCCTGCCGCACTTCGAGCGGCTGGTGACTTCGAGCACCCTCCATCCCTATTTCTGGGCACGGTTTGCTCAACCGACGGCCCTCGCCTGGGTCCGTGACGAGAAAACCCGCGAGCGGGTGGTCGCCGCCCTGGCGCGTTCGGTCTCGACGTTGATCGGCGAAGCCCGGCCACTGCTTCCGCCGGGTGCCACATCGCGGCAGCTATGGGTACGGGCGTTCTCGGAAACCTATCGCACCGAGCTCAGGGCGGAACGGCCGGGGCGCGCGGCCGAACTCTACGCGACCCACGCCGCCCGCTATGACCGGATAGCCGGGGCGCTTTCAAACGGGGCGGCGCCGGCGGACGGGCGGGTGGCGGGACGTTGGCGCCGTCGGCGGCTCCTCGGCAAGGTGCTGTCGGTGTTGCGATTGATGAAGGCGGCCTTCACCTTCCAGAACGGCGCCGCGTACATCATGTTCAAGATCGAGCAGCACTCCGGCGTCTCGATCCCGCTGACTCCGTGGCAGCAGCGTCACCCGATTCTCGCTTCGACCACGGTGTTCTGGCACCTCTACCGCAAAGGCGCCTTCCGTTAGAGGAGAGGCGATCCTGCGATCAGGGAGTGGCGCGCGCGGCCAGCATTTTCCCGGAGCGCTGATTCAGTTCGGCGGCCACCGTTGCGAACCGCGCGATGATTTCCCCGATCTGTTCGCGGGTGTGGGCGGCCGACACGCTGCATCTGAGCAGGCAGGCACCGTTGGGCGTTCCCGGCGGCAGGGCGAGATTGACGTAAACGCCGTTTTCCAGGAGCCGGTTCCAGGCATGGATCGCGGTTTCCTCGTCCTTCATCCGGATCGCGATCACCGGGCTCTCCGGTGAAATGACCTCGAGGCCCAGGCCTGAAAACCCGTCGTGCAGGGCCCTGGCGTTGTCCCAGAGGCGCAGGCGCAACTCGGGCTGCTCCGCCATTCGCCGGACCGCCGCGAGAACCGAGGCGACGTTCGACGGCGACGACGAGGCGGTAAACATGTAGGGACGGCTGCAGAAACGCAGGACGTCGAACTTCGGATGGTTCGACGCGCCGAAACCGCCGACGGCACCCAGGCTCTTGCTGAAGGTGCCGACCACGAAGTCGGCATCGTCCTCGACTCCCTGCTCCTCGGCAAGACCCCGTCCGTGTGCGCCGAGCACGCCGAGCGAATGGGCCTCGTCGACCAGCAAGTAGGCGCCGTGCTTGCGCTTGACCTCGGCGAACTCGGCGAGCGGGGCGCGGTCGCCGAGGATGCTGTAGATGCCTTCGACGACGATGAGCTTGCATCCGCCCTGCGCTCCGAGGCGGGTGAGCCGCTTGTCCAGGTCCTTGGGATCGTTGTGGCGAAACCGGACCAGCGTCGCGCCGCTCAGGCGGCAACCGTCGTAGATGCTGGCATGGGAATCGGCGTCGAGGAATACGGTGTCGCTGGCGCCGGCGAGACCGGCAAGGATGCCGAGGTTGGCCTGGTATCCGGTCGGGAACACCATCGTCGAGCGCCGACCGAGGAAACGGGAGAGGGCCTCCTCCAGCGCCAGGTGGGCGGCATAGGTGCCGTTGGCGATCCGCGAGCCCGTCGTGCCGGTACCGTATCTGCGGATGGCGTCGATCGCGGCATCGGTGCAAGCGGGATCGAAGGTGATACCCAGGTAGTTGTTGGTCCCGACAAGGATCGTCCTCCGCCCGTTGACCAGTGCCTCGGTGGCCGAATAGATCTCTTCCATGCGAAGGTTGAACGGATCGCTGCCGACCTCGAGCACGCGATCGTGACGACCCGACGCCAACGCATACTTGTCGAAGATATCCATGCTCAGCGCCCCTCCATCCGCTGGCAGACGAGCTTAGCCAAGTCCCCGATCCGCTCGATGTCGGAAACCAGATTGATCGGGATATCGATATCGAACTTGTCCTCGATCTCCATGATCAGATCCATCACCTCGACCGAGTTGATGTTGAGCTCCGAACCGAGATCGGTCTCGGCCGTCAGTTCGATGCCTTCCTTGTTGTACTGCTGCAGCATGCCGCAGAGTTCCGCGACCACGGCATCGATGCTCTTGTCCATATCACCCCCGCATTCCACTCCGAGCCGTTCCCGGAAGTCGCGTATACTGTGGGCGCCGGCCGCCGCTCGATCCCGGGTTCGGGAAATGCTTCTCGAACGGAGAGTTGATCTCCTGGCGCCTATAACCAATTCGCTTGCTTATACCACAGCATCGTGCGTCCAAAACCCTCTTTGAAATCCGTTTGGGCTCGCCAGTCCGCGAGGGGGGTGTCGGATCTCGATCGGCTGACCCAGTCGGGGTGAAACAACTCGCGGAGCTTTGCCGTCGTCAGCATCGGCGTCCTCCCCAACAACGTGGCGACGGTCTGGCCGATCGCCACCGGCAACCACGCGAGCGAGAACGGCACCCCTATGCGTCGGACGGGGCGGCCGAAATGATCGCCGGCGATGGCAATGACATCCTGCCACGAGTAGCCGCTCTGCCACCCGTCGTCCACGTCGATGACGCTTCCGGTCCATGCCGCCGCGCCCAGCAGCGTGGCCACCGCATCCGCAAGATCGTCGACAAAGATCAGCGAAAACCGCCCCTTCGAGCCCGCCGGTACAATGGCAAATCCCCGGGCGAACTGACGGAAGAGTTCGAGGGTCTCCCGATCGCCGGGGCCATAAACGGCCGGTGGGCGGACGATGCAGTAGGAAAGATCGTCCTGGCGACGAACGAGTTCCTCCTCGGCCCGTCGCTTGCTGCCCGAATACGCGTTGAGCTCGGGTTCGCGGGCTGCGAGCGATGAAATCAGAAGAAATCGGGGTGGCTGGTCGGCCTCGGCGGCGATGTCGGCGAGGCGGGCCGTTCCGCCGGCATTGACATCGTAAAATTCCTTCGCGCTGCGGGCCCTGATCAGCCCTGCGCAGTGGACCACCGTACCGGCGCCGGCGACGAGACGGCACAGGCTCTCGCGGTTCTCCAACGACCCCGGCACAACCTCGACCCCGCTCAGGTCGGAGAGAGACTGAGGACGGCGGGCCAATGCCCGCACCCGCCAACCGCGGCGGACAAGAGTAACGGCCAGCGCCCGGCCGACGAAGCCGCTCGCGCCGGTCAGCGCGACGAGATCCGGTCGTGGATCTTGTGACACCGGGTTTTCGACGGTGGAGGACTACTCGCCGGCCGCGACCGCGAGACGCTCTTCGTTACCGTGGAGCAGGGAGTCTTCCGGTCCCGGATGAATGTAGCGGATGGAGCCACTGAGGTACTGGGCTTTCGCCGCCGATCGGCTCAGCTTTCCGGACGACGTGTAAATCAGCGACCGGGCCGGGACCAGGACCACCTCGCAATGGACTCCGGCCGACTTGTGAATGATCGCGGCAATCTCCCGGATCAGCGCGCCCTGTTTCGCCGCCTCGGTGAGGTAGCTTTCGACCACGACGACCACCCGCTCTTCGTCGTCGCCATCGGCCACGGAGAACGCCGCGGCGCAACCGCTGCGCACGCCGGACACGTGCTCGATCGCCCATTCCAAATCCTGCGGCCAGATATTGCGGCCGTTGCAGATGATCATGTCCTTCTTGCGCCCGGTGACCACGAGTTCGCCGTCGATGATGTACCCCATGTCGCCGGTGTCGAGCCAGCCGTCCGCCAGCATTACCTGACGCGTCGCCTCGGGATTGCGATAGTAGCCGTCCATCAGGCTCGGGCCCTTGATACAGATCCGCCCGATGGTGCGGCCGGGCAGGACCCGATCGTTTTCGTCACGGATCTCCGCGGCATAGCCGGGCAGCACGCGCCCACAGGTGACGAACGAGCGCGTTTTCGGCGGCGCGCCCCCGTTCCTCTTCGCCTCGACCGCACGGCCGGTCCGCTCGTATTCCTCGCGGTCGACGCGGTCGACCCTGATCCCTTCGCCGAGCGGTACGAAGCTGACGGCCAGCGTCGCCTCGGCGAGGCCATAGCTTGGCACGAACGCCTTGGGGTCGAAACCGGCGTCGGCAAAGGTCTCGGCAAACTGGTTGAGGACCTTCGCCCGCACCATCTCGCCGCCGACGCCCGCCACTCGCCAGGACGAGAGGTCGAACCGACCACCGTTTCCCTTCGCCGCGCGGCGCACGCAGAGCTCGTAGCCGAAGGTGGGGCTGAAGGAGATCGTGCCGGTGGTCTCCGAAAGCACTTTGAGCCAGGTGCGTGGGCGCAGCGCGAAAGTGGTGGTCGCCAGGTAGTCGACCGACACCTGCGACAGCATCGGCGTGAGACAGAACCCGACAAGGCCCATGTCGTGATAAAGGGGCAGCCATGACGTGGCGCGATCACCCGGCTTCAGTTGCAGCCCGGACAATCCGATCGCCCGAGCGTTGCTGTTGATCGCCTTTTGCGTCACCAGGACGCCGCGCGGCTGGCTGGTGCTTCCGGACGAGTACTGAATATAGCAGGGCTCGTTCTTGTCGAGGGGCCGCAGGCTGCCTCCCTTGGCCGAGAGAGCGTAAAACGTGTCGGGCGTTCCGACCATCTCGACACCAAGGCCCTCGCAGGCTTCTCGCAACGATCCGATGAAATCGGCGGACGCCACCGCGGCCGAAGGCCTCGCCGCAGAAAGCATCCCGTGAAGCCGCGCGACATGGGTATCATGGCCGCCGATGTTGACGCTGAGGGGCAGCGGAACCGGGATCAGGCCCGCGTACTGGCAACCGTAGAAAAAGACCGCGAAGTCGGGGATCGTCTCGGCGATGATGGCGAAGCGACTTCCCCTCTCGAGACCGCTCGCCGTCAGACGATGCGCCAGATCGACGGCCCTATCACGGATTTCCGCGTACGGCAGCGCTTGCGCCAGTTCGCCACGGGTCGAGAAGAAACAATACCCCGTCTGCCCCTTCGCGGCGTAATCCAGGCCTTCGGCAATCGTTTCGAAATCGGCGATACGAAACGGAAGGTTCGGGTTTGAGGTCGCAGTCAGATGCACCATCCCTACCTCCGCCTCGACCCCTGCACTGCAGCGACTAACGTACGACAATCTATGGCTCTCTTCATTGGGCTCAAGGGGTGCTCAAAATCGACGAACAAACATCCAAGTCCGATTATACTGACGGTGCTCCGGCGGACAGGTTCGATTGCGCTCATTTGACACCGGTTGGGCCCGTGGCATTCCTCGCGGCTCCGCCCAGTCCATCAACTCGTTTGCTCCGCAAATCGGCTACCCCGCCACTTTATCCAAGTCTTGGAAGGCATCCAACACACAAGAGTCCCACACAATGAATGGGACACACGACACCGGATTCCCCAATGATTCGCGGCGCACCGCGCCAAAGAACTCGAATAACACCGTCCGCGCGAATCTCTGTTTCCCACATCCTATTCTAACCCTGCGCCAACATCTATTCAACAAGGCATCACCACCCGGCGCAGGTATGCTTGAACATCCCGTTCTCAATACTCGGCTTAAATTCCTCAGCACAACCCGATTTGTAAAGCAATAGCAGCGTCCTCGCCACCCCTCAAATCAATCTTTGTTACGGTTTGTTACGTCTCTACAATTACTTACCGGGCGCGTTCCGGCCGCTCACGGCGCCCGCAATGGCGTGGCAAGCTTCGGCGTGAAGCGCCGGGTGGGTATAAATCACCCCATTAGACTGCAGCGCAAAAGGGCCGCATACTCTCGCAGGCGTGCCCGCCAAATCGGAAGAGATCGACAAAACCGTGGGTCGTCAGCCCGGATGAACGGACGAATTGGGCAAACGAAAACCACATATGCCGTTGATTTGCGCTGATTCCATCCGGCGATCAGCGGGACTCGGACGGTCCCTCTTCGGGGATTGGGTCACTTCGTCCTGACCGCTCCGGAACCGGCCTCGCTCATGGCGATCCCCGACAACACCAGAACCAAGGCGATCAACGCCGTCCACTCGGGCGTCTCGCCGAGCAGCATCGCGCCAAGGAGCACCGCCCATAACGGAATGAGGTAGTTGATCAGCGACAGGAAACTCGGTCCCGCCAGGGTGATCAGCTTGAAATAGACCACCGTCGCCAAGGCCGTCGACATCACGCCGAGGAGGGCGATGGCATAAGCGCCGATCAGCGAAAGCTCGAAAGGCCGGGCGCCGTCGTTGACGGCGGCGACCGGCGCCATGATCACGGTGGCGGCAATCATCACTCCCGAGGCCGCGACCAGGGCATCGCTCTTGGGTCTGCGCCGGGCGACGATGGTGGCGACCCCATAGCAGACGGCGCCCGCCAGCACCGCCAGTTCGGATAGAAGCGCAGACCCGCCGCCGCCGAACTCCAACGCGGCCTCCGGTCCGACGAGGATCACGATTCCGCAGAATCCGGTCAGGAAGCCCACGACTTTGGACCGATTCAAGCGTTCACCCTCGACGAACAGATGGGCGAGGACCAAGGTCGTCAGCGGCATGATCGCCATCAGGATTCCCGCGAGTCCGGTGTCGATCCCTTGCTGTCCCCAACTGATCAGCCAAAAGGGTATGCAGTTGCCGATGATCGCCATCGCGATGAAAAAGAGCCAGTGGCGCCCCCAACCCGGCAGGCGCCTGCCGGCGATGATCAGCGCGCCGAAAAGCAGGACGGCCGCGATGCCGAGCCGCCCGGCAACGACGATCGAGGGCGGAATTGCCGAAACCGCCACCTTGGTCAGCATGAAAGAACTCCCCCACATCGCCACCAGGGCAAGCAGAAGGAGCCAGTGGACGACCGGCCGCCGCCCCATCATCGAACGGAGCGCCTTCAAAGGGTTCGCGGTGGCGAGCACGCCGGCAGGGAAACATCGCACCGGTCATCCGACGACCGTGCCGCCGGTTTTCCGGAGGTGCGGACACTGCCGTCGGGACGACGGTCGAAGCGAATTTGCACCACCCAACGGCAAGACATGTCGATCCCTCCATGACTCGATCCGCCCCGAAACCGGGCGGTTCCACGCACCCGGCTTGCCATGGCGGTCCTTCGCACCCGGCCCGGCACAGACAAGAACAAAATAAGAACATTTGTTTCGGGTTGTCAACGAATAATCGACGAGGATCTCGGATTTGCGTGCGCACACCCCAGGAGTACCGGCGAGAACGAGGCGGTCCCCGGCGACTCTATCCAATCACACCCTCAGGACATCGCCTCCGGGGTGGTCGGGGCAAGAGGGATGATGAGTTCGGTAACCTTCGGCTGATGGGACGTCAGCGAGGATTTCTCTTCATCGACCCATCCCGCCAGGATTACCGCGACAACCGGCTGTCCGTCCGTCTCGGGACCTTCGAGCCACTCCCAGATCACCAGACCTTCTTCGCTCAGATAGAACGTGTGCTCGCCAAAGGCCGAATTGAGATCCTCCACCACCGGATGATCGTCGGGCATCGGTTTGACCCCCATGAGACTTTCGATCTGACCAATCTGGTTGATGTCGAGTTTCACGATAGAACTCCCTTTCCTCGAAGATCACTGATCCCGTTGCGGCGATGAGAACTCCCTTCGACGCCTTGTCACGGCTTTTCATCGGGCTTTCTTTGTTCGGCCGCTACGGGAAGAATCAAGAGCCCCCTCCTCGGGTAGCGTCGGCGCTCGTCGCGGCGTCGATCACTGGGGCGCAAGGGGCCGAGATGCTCATCATCGCCCTCAACGATTCCAAACAACCGTTGAAACCGCCGCAGGACTAGCGGCCTCCGGTCCTCACCTTTGCGACGGTATGTTGGGAATTCAAGGCCGCCACGTGGTTTAGCGTGGAAGTAGGGGGATTCAATTACAAGCGAAATCGGAGACGCTACGTCGGTTTTCTACCCCGGTGCACTTCGCTCAAGATGCTTATGGATGCACCGGACCGAAAACAACTCGGCGCCTGCCCGTCCGTCATTCAACAGCTAGTGGTGTCGACAGCCACGCGGTAAATGCGCTGATTTTCATGCGGTTGGCTTTGACGGCAGCGTCGAGAAGGCCCACGTTCTCCGTCGTCAGTTCATTGAGCAACGTCATCGGCGTCGCCGCGGGAATGCACAAGGTGCCCTCGCTCTCTCCCGTCTCCGTCGAGATCGCCATTCCGGCCTTGCGGGCGATTCGGCGCATCGCGTAATTCTCGGCCAGACACTGGACATAGGCCCGCCGAATTCTGCGATTCCGGGCCCAAAGCAAGGCACGGTCGAACAGCGCCGTCGCAACGCCTCGACCCCTGTAGGGCGCCTCGACGCTGAACGCGAACTCCACCGCGTCCCATGAGGCCACCGAGACCTGGGCCGCGCCGATGACTTCCAGGTCGGGGCCGGAATGGACCAGAATGCGCGTGTCGAGTGGACTGAGACGATCGACGAAATCCACAATTCTCTCGTTGGGAATGGGAAAACCGAACCGCAGCCGCCGGTCATCAGCTCCGAGACGCAACAGGTGATCCCGGTACCGAGGCAGTTCCAGCGGTGTCAATGTACGGACGATCATCATGGCCACCCACAGGTATGTTGCAGTGCACAACGATACAAGAGATGTCCTTAAGATGTGTAAACGCGCCATTTCCTGTTGCAGAATGGCAACCTGAACCGTCCGGTGTCCGGTCACTCATTCGCAACGACCGCGACCTTCGACAGCCGGTCGGCGGCACGGGTGGTCTCCGGCAACCGAAAACGGGTCGTGCACCGCATCACGAACGTGACCGCCGTGTCCAGGCCGACCCTGTGGCCGATGGACACGTAGATCGGCCTGGTGCCGGGCCGGGTGCGCAAAACGGCACCGATCACCTCGCCTTTGTCCATCAGCGACGCCCGGTCGCCGCGTCGCGGTCCGGGATCTTCGTGGGTTCCGATCAGTCGCGACTTGGCGACGCCGATGGACGGGATGTCGAGCAGCAGGCCCAGGTGACTGGCGATGCCGAGCCGGCGCGGATGGGCGATCCCCTGACCGTCGCAGAGCAGCAGGTCGGGTCGAACCCGGAGCTTGGCCAGCGCCTCGATCGCCACCGGCGCCTCGCGGAACGACAGAAGTCCCGGCACGTACGGAAACGCGACTGCGCGGGAGGCGGTGGCCGACTCCAGCACCGCCAGCTCCGCAAGATCGAGAACCACGACGGCGGCACGTGCGTCGCCGCCCCGCCTGCCGTAGCCGACGTCGACACCCGCCACCCGGCGAACCGGTCCCAGCCGATCTTCCCGAACCACGTCCTTCGCCAGGCGCTTCTGCAACGCCACCGCTTCGGTCGTCGACAGGTTCCAGGAATGCAGCAACGACGGGGCTGCGCTCAGCGGCCGAGCAGATCGGGCCGCACCATCCAGGCAATGGTCCATCCGGCGCCGGATTCCGCGCGCTCCACGCAGACGACGCTCCCGGGCCTGAAATCGACGATCCCGCCCTCCTCCGTACCGGCGACCAGCCGCGATACCATCCTGCCCATGAACGGGAGGTGGCCGACGGCCATGGTATCGCCGGTCCAACGGTCGACGGCCTCGGCCAACCAGTCGGTGGAGTCGTTGGGCGCCAGACCGCCGGTTACATTTTCCACTGTGATACCGGGAGCAATGATGGAGGCGAGGATCTCCGCCGTCTGGCGCGCCCGCACCTTGCCGCTGTTGACAATCCGGGAAATCCTGACGCCGGCACCGGCAAGCAAGGCGCCGACGAGGCGGACATCGTCACGCCCGGAATCCGTCAAAGGCCGATCGGGATGAACCTCCTTCGCCACAGCCTCGCCGTGCTGGATCAGGTACAGTCTCATCGGCCTTGTCCAACTCTCGGCGATCGCGCGTCTCGAAGCTCGCTCGCGCAACCTGGAATGGTCCAGTAAACTAGTGCGATTTTCCTCTAGAGGCCTCGTAGGCATCGAGGGCTTCGCACATCGCCTCCGCCGCCCTCAATTCGCGTTCGGCGCCAAGCCTGACGCCGAAGGTGTCGGCGACCAGAAGCGAATCGTGGGCGTGCTTCAGCCGCGCCTCGGCATCGTCGCGGGTGATCTCGTCGACCCGCATGGCTTCCTCGGCCAGCACGGTACACCGTTCGGGGGTGACCTCGGCAAAGCCTTGCTCGACGAAGATCTGGTCGAGAACCTTCAGGTTCTTGTCCAAAATTTCGATCACGCCCGGCCGGAGGGTGGACAGGATCGGTGCATGACCGGCCAGGACGCCGAAATTGCCGCCGCCGCCGGGAATCACCACCAGGTCCGCCTCCTCGGAACGCATCATCCGCGCAGGCGTTACAATCTCGAACAGGAACTTCTCGGCCATCATATTCGCTCCCGCCGGCTACGCTTAAGCCGCTTCCGCCGCCATCCGCTTCGCCTTCTCCACCGCCTCCTCGATGGTGCCGACCATGTAGAAGGCGGCCTCGGGCAGGTGGTCGTATTCGCCGGCGACGATACCCTTGAACCCCTTGATCGTGTCCTCGAGGTTGACGAATACGCCCGGCGTCCCGGTGAACACCTCGGCAACGTGGAATGGCTGGCTGAGAAAGCGCTGGATCTTGCGGGCGCGGGAAACGGTGAGCTTGTCCTCTTCGGAAAGCTCGTCCATGCCGAGGATGGCGATGATGTCCTGCAAGGACTTGTAGGTTTGCAGAACCCGCTGCACCTCGCGGGCGATATTGTAGTGGTCATCGCCGACCACCCGCGGGTCGAGCACCCGCGAGGTCGAATCCAGCGGATCCACCGCCGGATAGATCCCGAGCTCGGCGATCGAACGGCTGAGCACCGACGTCGCGTCGAGGTGCGCAAACGCGGTCGCCGGCGCCGGGTCGGTGAGGTCGTCGGCCGGCACGTAGATGGCCTGCACCGAAGTGATCGAGCCCTTCTTGGTCGACGTAATTCTCTCCTGCAGCGCACCCATGTCGGTGGCGAGGGTCGGCTGGTAGCCCACCGCCGACGGAATGCGGCCCAAAAGCGCCGACACCTCGGAACCGGCCTGAGTGAACCGGAAGATGTTGTCGATGAAGAACAACACGTCCTGCCCTTCCTCGTCGCGGAAGTACTCGGCGGCGGTGAGACCGGTGAGGGCGACGCGGGCGCGGGCTCCCGGCGGCTCGTTCATCTGGCCGTAGACCAGCGCCGCCTTCGAACCGGGCTCACCGATTTTGATAACGCCGGACTCCATCATCTCATGATAGAGATCGTTGCCCTCACGGGTCCGCTCGCCGACGCCGGCGAACACCGAATAGCCGCCGTGCGCCTTGGCGATGTTGTTGATCAACTCCATGATGATGACGGTCTTGCCGACACCGGCGCCGCCGAACAGACCGACCTTGCCGCCTTTCGGATAGGGCTCGATGAGGTCGATGACCTTGATGCCGGTCACCAGGATCTCGGTCTCCGTCGCCTGCTCGAGGAAGGTGGGCGCTAACCGGTGGATCGGATATTTCTGCTTGGTCTCGACCGGCCCGCGTTCGTCCACCGGATCGCCGGTGACGTTGATGATCCGGCCAAGGGTCTCGGGGCCCACCGGAACCATGATCGGGCTGCCGGTGTCGACGACCTCCTGGCCGCGGACCAGGCCGTCGGTGGTATCCATGGCGACCGTGCGCACCGTCGACTTACCCAACTGCTGGGCAACCTCGAGAACCAGCGTCTTCCCCTGGTGCTGGACGTGCAGGGCGTTAAGGATCTCCGGGAGGTCTCCCTCAAAGTGCACGTCGACCACGGCCCCGGTAACCCGGGTGATGGTGCCGATAGCGTTCTTGCTGGTCATCGCGAAAGCTCCTTTGGCAATCCGTGCATCCTACTCGGCCAGGGCCCTACAGCGCCTCGGCACCGGAAATGATTTCGATGAGTTCCTTGGTGATGGCGGCCTGTCGGCTGCGGTTGTAGGTCAGCGTCAAGGCGTCGATCATATCGCCGGCGTTGCGGGTGGCGTTTTCCATGGCGGTCATCCGTGCCCCCTGTTCGGAAGCATAACTCTCCAACAACGCGCGAAACACCTGCATCGACAGGTTGGCCGGCAGCAAAGCGCCAAGCAGAAGATCGTCGGCCGGCTCCAGCTCGTATACCGCGCCCGGCATGGAGTTGGTCTTTCCGCTCTCGACGGGAACATCGGGCACCGGAAACGGGATGATCTGCTTCGTCGTCACTTCTTGGGCAATCGCCGACTTGAAGGTATTGTAAATGATGGTGCAAACGTCGAAGTCCCGATTGTCGAACATGTTGCGTAAACGACGAGCGAGGTCCCGCGCCGGTCCGAATTGGGCGCCGGTCCGCGTTAGCTGTTCGACGGTGTCGACGATCTGGGATCGGAATTCACGTTGCAGCCCATCACGCCCCTTGCGGCCGACGCACAGGATCTTGACCTGTTTTCCCTGCTTTTGAAGAGCGTTGACCTGCCGCCTGGTTTCACGCACGACGCTGCTGTTGAAGCCGCCGCACAATCCGCGATCACCAGTGACAACGACGAGCAAGTGGTTCCCGTCACCGCCGTATCCGGACAGCAGCTTCGGCGCGGTCTCGAGGTTCGCCAGGCTCGTTATCAAATGTGACAACATCCGCTCCATACGCTCGGCATATGGACGCCCTTCCCGAGCGGAACTCTCCGCCCTCCTCAACTTCGAGGCCGCCACCATCTTCATGGCCGAGGTTATCTTCCGCGTCGATTCGACGCTGTTGATGCGGATCTTGAGATCCTTGAGGGTAGCCATGCGGCACTATTCCCGTGCTTGTACGCTCGCTTGCGGATCTACGATCACGAAAACGCCTTGGTGAATTGGTCGAGAAACGCCGTCAAATTCTTGTCGGTCTCCTCCGAGATATCTCTGTCCGACCGGATCGCATCGAGGATATCACTACCGCTGGCACGAATATCGTCCATAAACGCGGCTTCGAACCGAACGACCTCGCCGGCGGGGATCTTGTCCAAATAGCCCCTCACGCCGGCAAAAATGGCGACGACCTGCTCCTCCACCGGGTAAGGCGCGAACTGCCCTTGCTTCAGCACCTCGGTCAACCGCTCGCCGCGGGAGAGCAGCTTCTGGGTCGAGGCATCGAGATCGGACGCGAACTGAGAAAAAGCGGCCATTTCCCGGTACTGGGCCAGTTCGAGCTTGATGGAGCCGGAGACTTTCTTCATCGCCTTGGTCTGGGCCGCCGAGCCGACACGGCTGACCGAGATGCCGACGTTCACCGCCGGGCGGATGCCTCTGTAGAACAGTTCGGTTTCCAGGAAGATCTGGCCGTCGGTAATGGAAATGACGTTGGTCGGGATATACGCCGAAACGTCGCTGGCCTGGGTTTCGATGACCGGCAACGCCGTCAGCGATCCCCCGCCGTTGTCGTCGTTCATCTTCGCCGCCCGCTCGAGCAACCGGGAATGCAGGTAGAACACATCACCCGGATAGGCCTCGCGACCCGGTGGGCGACGCAGCAACAATGACATCTGCCGGTAGGCGACAGCCTGCTTGGACAAATCGTCGTAGAACACCACCGCATGCATGCCGTTGTCGCGGAAATACTCACCCATCGTGCAGCCGACATACGGGGCAAGATACTGCAACGGCGCCGCCTCGGATGCGGTAGCGGCGACGACGATGCTGTAATCCATCGCGTCGTACTCCTGCAGCAATTTGACGAACAGGGCCACCGAAGACCGTTTCTGCCCGATCGCCACATACACGCAGTAGAGCTTGTCCGCCTCGTTGGTGGCTTTGTCGTTGATCCTCTTCTGATTGAGGATAGTGTCGATGATAATGGCGGTCTTGCCGGTCTGGCGATCGCCGATGATCAGTTCCCGCTGACCGCGGCCGATCGGGATCAGGCAGTCGATCGCCTTGATACCCGTCTGCATCGGCTCGTGCACCGACTTGCGCGGGATGATGCCCGGAGCCTTGACGTCGACGGTGCGCCGCTCTGAAGAATTGATCGGACCCTTGCCGTCGATCGGTTCACCGACACCGTTGATAACGCGACCCAACAGCCCCTTGCCGACAGGCACCTCGACAATGGCGCCAGTCCGCTTGACCGTATCGCCCTCACCGATGTTGCGGTCGTCGCCGAACAGCACGACGCCGACGTTGTCTTCCTCGAGGTTGAGGGCGACGCCTTTGGTTCCGTCGGGGAACTCCACCATCTCGCCGGCTTCGACTTTGTCGAGGCCATAGACACGGGCCACACCGTCTCCGACCGAGAGGACGGTTCCGACCTCGGCAACCTCCGCCTCGGTTCCAAACTTGGCAATTTGTTCTTTGAGAATGGCGGAGATTTCCGCAGCACGGATTTCCATCACCCAACCCCCTTCATGGCAAGGCGCATGCGATTCAGCTTTGTACGCAGCGAACTATCGATCATCCGCGATCCGACCTTGACGACCAACCCGCCAAGGATCTCCGGATCGACTTTGGCGGCCAGGGCGACCTTGGTGCCCACGGCCTTGGTGAGGGTGTCAGCGATGCCGGCGAGTTGCGCCTTGGTCAACGCCTTGGCAGAGAGCACCTCGGCCGTGGTCTCGCCGCGACGGCCGGCCAGCATGTCCCGGTAGGCGGCAATCATGTTGGGAAGCGCGAACAGGCGCCGGTTGCGAGCCACAAGACCGACGAACCGGCGGGTAAGATCACTGATTTCGGCTTTTTCCAACAGCGCGTCCATCGCCTTGCAATGGTCATCCCGGGAAATCACCGGGGAGCCGATCAGCCGCCTCAGGTCGCTGCTTTCGTTGATCATGCTGCCAATGCGTTGCAACTCATTGGCAACCGCGTCCAGCGCCTTGTCCGCTTCGGCGAGTTCGAACAGAGCGGTCGCATACCGATCGGCAAGGCCAGAGGAGCCTTTGGTCTTGGATGTCACAGGGGGAACCCCTCGATCTTCTTCTTAAGCCGCGCCGACAAGGCGCATGTCCCGCAAAAACCATGGCGCGAGGGGCCGTCACCCCCAGAGCGGCTGTTGTCTAACATACTCGTTCGGGGCTTGCAACCCGACTCCCGAGCGCCCGATCCCGCAAGAAACAAGCTGAAAACCGCCGTTTGAAGCGGTACTGACGTTCCGCGTGCCCGGAGTTGCGCCCGATCGTCGAGGAGTGCGGCGCGACCGCTCGAAATTCATCGATGACGACCATGCTTATAAACCATGGGTTGCGGTCACCGCGGGCTTTGCGGTTCCAATGATGCATTGCAGCAATCGGAAACGCGTATGTGACGGCAAACCCGGGGTCGACTACAGAAAACTCAACGGATCCACATCCACCTGTACCCGCACCGAGCCCGGCAGCGAAACCGTGGCCAGCCAGCGTCTGATCACCGCCGATACGGCGACGTTCTTCGCCGCCTTGAGCAAAAGCCGCCGGCGATGACGGCCGCGCAGGAGCGACATCGGCGCCGGCGCCGGCCCCAGCACCCGGACGCCGTCGTCCGCCGGCGCGGCGCGGCCCAGGGCGCGGGCGGCCGCGTCCACCGCCGCCTCGTCGCGGCCCGAGACGATCAGCGCCGCCAGGCGGCCGAAAGGGGGCATCCGCAGTTCGCGGCGGGCCTCGGTTTCGGCGGCGACGAACCGGGATCGCTCGCCCGAGACCATCGCCGCCATCACCGGGTGTTCGGGCATGTAGGTCTGCAGGATGACCCGGCCCGGCCGTTCGGCCCGGCCGGCGCGGCCCGCCACCTGATAGAGAAGCTGGTAGGTGCGTTCCGACGCCCTGAGATCGCCGCCGGTGAGCCCCAGGTCGGCGTCGACGACCCCGACCAGCGTGAGCAGCGGAAAATGGTAGCCCTTGGCGACGATCTGGGTGCCGATCACGACGTCGATCTCGTGCGCCTCGATGCGGCGCACCAGATCCCGGGCGGCGGCGGGCCCGGTCAGGGTGTCGCTGGTGGCCAGGGCATAGCGCATCTCCGGAAACAGATCCGTCACCTCCTCGGCCAGCCGTTCGACCCCGGGGCCGCAGGCGGCGAGACTGTCGGCGGCGGCGCACGACGGGCAGGTATCGGGAAGCGGCGCCGAGTAGCCGCAGTGATGGCACTGCAGCCGGCCGATCAACCGATGCTCGACCAGCCAGGCAACGCACATCGGGCAGCGCAGCCGGTGGCCACAGGTCCGGCACAGGGTCAGTGGCGCGTAACCCCGCCGATTGAGAAACAGCAGCGCCTGGGAACCGCCGCTCACCGTTTCCGCCAGCGCATCGCGCAATGTCGGCGACAGCCAACCACCCCGCGGCGGCCGGTCGACGCGCTGGTCGACGACGGTGACCCGCGGCAGCGGCGCGCCGGCATGGCGATCCGGCAGGTGCACGCGGCCGTAGCGGCCGTCGTCGACATTGACCACGGTCTCCAGCGACGGCGTCGCCGAGACCAGCGCGATCGGCAGATCGCCGAGGCGGGCGCGGACCACCGCCATGTCGCGCGCGTTGTAGGCGACCCCGTCGTCCTGCTTGAACGACGCGTCGTGCTCCTCGTCGACGACGATCAGGCCGAGATCGCGGAACGGCAGGAACAGGGCCGAGCGGGCGCCGACCACCACCGAAGCGCCGCCCTCGGCCACCGCCCGCCAGGTGCGCCGCCGTTGGCCGCGGGTGAGCTCGGAATGCCATTGCGCCGGCTCCGCCGCGAACCGGGCGTGAAAGCGGGTCAGCCACTGGGCGCCGAGGGCGATTTCGGGGAGCAGGACCAGCGCCTGGCGGCCTTGCTCGAGGGCCTCTGCGATCGCCTCGAAATAGACCTCGGTCTTTCCCGAGCCTGGAACCCCGTCGACCAGGGTGACGGCGAAGCCGGCGCCGACCGCCCGGCGCAACTCCTGCGCCGCCCGGGTCTGGGCCGGGGACAACGTCGGGCCGGGTCGCCGCCAGTCGGGCGGCGGCGGCACCGGCCGCACCGCCACCGCGGCGATCAGGCCGGCGCCGGCCAAGCCCTTGATCACCGAAGGGCCGACGCCGGCCTCGCGGGCCAGCTCCGCGGCCGGGCGCGGCGGTCCGTCGGCGAGCACGTCGAGCACCCGGCGCCGCGCCGGTGTCAACCGGGTATCGTCGTCCGGCGGGTGCGACAGGGCGTAGGCCAAGGCCGGCTTCGGCGGCTGCAGCGCCTCGGGGATGCTCATCACCATCCGCAGCACCGAACCCAACGAATGAACGGTATAGGCGGAGACCCAGTGGACGAATCGCCGCGACTCCGGCGGCAACGGCGGGACGTCGTACCGATCGAGCACGTCCTTCAACCGGTCCTCGCCGACCGCGTCCGAGCCGGGCCCCCAGACCACCCCGGCGAGCTCGCGGGCGCCGAACGGAACCCGCACGAAGTCGCCCTCGGAAAGGGCCATTCCCGGCGGAATCCGGTAGTCGTAGGTGCCGCCGAGCGGCAGCGGCAACAGCACGCCGACCCGCTCTCCGGACCGATGGCGGCTTGCGCTGACGGCGACGCTGGCGGGGCATTCGACCATGGGGTGTATAATAGCGGTTAGCAGCCGGGGATCGAATCTGGTATATGGCCCAGTCATGACCCATGAAAGCGAAGGCATCAAAGCCGAAGCGGCGACGGCCGGCACCACCGCCGACGCCGCCACGGAAATGACCCCCGAAAAAGCCGCGGAAACCGCCGCGGACGGCGCCGCCGTGACCGCCGAACAGGTCGCCGAATACCTGCGCGATCATCCGGACTTCCTCGCGCTTCGCCCCGAGCTGTTCAAGGAAATGACGCCGCCGGCGCGGTGGACCGGCGAATCGGTCGTCGACATGCAGCGGTTCATGGTCGAGACCCTGCGGGGCGAGCTCGATGGCCTTCGCGGCACCACCCACGAGGTGATCGAGACCAGCAGGTCCAACATGGCCTTCCAGAGCCGCACCCACGACGCGGTCCTGGCGTTGCTGGCGGCGGGCGACATCCAGGGGTTTGTCGAGACGGTGACCGACGAGCTGCCGGTGCTGCTCGACGTCGACATGGCGGTGATCGGCTTCGAGCCGACGGAGTCGCTGGAGTTGGCGTGCTCGGACATCGCCATCCTCGACGACGGTGAGGTCGATCGGCTGGTCGGCGTCGGCCGCGACGTGGCGCTGATCCGCGACATGATCGACGGCGCCGCCGTGTTCGCCGGCGGCGCCGGGCTGGTGCGTTCGGCGGCGTTCGCGCGGTTGCGTCCGGGCGGGGCGGCGCCGACGGGTCTGCTGGCTCTGGGCCTGCGCCACGAGGGCGCCTTTCACCCCGGCCAGGGCACCGAGCTGTTGCGCTTCCTGGCACGGGTCGTCGAGCGATGCCTGCGGCGGCTGATGGACAATCATACTTGAACCGGTCCGCGGCCGCGCCCGCGCCCGTCTCCTCCGCGCCCGTCTCCCCGGCGCCCGTCTCCCCGGCGCTCGCCTCGGCCGTCGACGGTTGGCGCGCCTGGCTGTCCGACGAACGGCGGGTGTCGGCCAACACGGTCGAGGCCTACGGCCACGATCTCGACGCGTTTCTCGCCTTCCTCTGCCGCCACCTCGGGTCCGCGCCCGGCCTCGGCGACCTGGAGACGCTGACCCCCGCGGACTTCCGCGGCTACCTCGCCGAACGCGCGTCCTCGGGGCTGGCCCGCAGCTCGATCGCCCGGGCGATGGCGACGCTGCGCAGCCTGTTCCGCTTTCTCGACCGCAAGGGCCTCGCCCGCAACGCCGCAATCCGCACCGTCCGCACCCCCAAGGTGCCGAAATCCGTTCCCCGGCCGCTGTCCGCGCCGCAGGCGCTGGAGGCGGTCGCCGCCGTCGCCGATCTCGACGACGAGCCGTGGATCGCGCTCCGCGACGTGGCCCTGCTCACCCTGCTCTACGGCTGCGGCCTGCGCATCGGCGAGGCGCTGGCGATGAACCGCGGCGACGCGCCGATGCGCGACACGATGGTGATCACCGGCAAGGGCCGCAAGCAAAGGCTGGTGCCGGTGCTGCCGGTGGTGATCGAGGCCGTCGCCGCTTATGTCGCCGCCTGCCCCTGGGATTGCGGGCGCGACGGACCGCTGTTCGTCGGCGCCCGCGGCAAGCGCCTCGATCCCGGCGTCGTCCAGCGCCAGGTGCGCCGGCTGCGCGCCCGCCTCGGTCTCCCCGAGACGGCGACGCCGCACGCGCTCCGCCACAGCTTCGCCACCCACCTGCTCGGCGGCGGCGGCGACCTCAGGACCATCCAGGAGCTGCTCGGCCACGCGTCGCTCACGACCACCCAGCGCTACACCGCCGTCGACGCCACCCGCCTCGCCCAGGTCCACCGCGCCGCCCACCCCCGCGCCGCGCGGAAAACATAAATCATATCAATGAGTTGTTGAGAGCGGCGGCAATTCCCGAGCGGCGCGCGGGGTCAATGATGACGATCCGGCGACCGAAAAATCGCGCAAGCCTCTGAAAAACAACGAAATCAAAAAACGTCGAAATCCTCGTCAAAACTCGTCAAAACTCGTCAAAACATGCCTCAAGGCATTGATTTCATTGGAAACCCAAAAACCCTACGTTTCACTTCCGAAACGAATATAAGCCATTGATATATAACAAAACTTCCGCGAAGAACCGTTCCGCCTCGGCAACGAACATCGTCAGAACTCGTCAAAACTCGTCAAAAACTCGTCAAAACCAGAACCAAGTCCATGAAATCACGACGGAAACGATTGGTCGACATTTCCCGTCCGATCACCTCGGTCAAGCGAAAACACCGCTCCCGCCGCCCGGCGAAGACCAAAAAGGGGAACATATAGCGCTGGCGGCCCGCCGTCAAGGATTTTTTACCTATTATAGAGCCAGCGACTTTGGCCGTCTTCACCACCCTCGTTGATTCGCGCCGGCCATAGCGTATGCTCGTCGATGATTGCACTACACCTTGGAATGGCCGATGAGGACTCGAACCCTGTGCCCTGTCGCGGCACTGCTCGCGATGTGCGCGGCGTGCACGCCATACGGCTACGCCAAACCGGGCATGACCGAGCAAGCCCTCGACAAGGACCAGTCCGAATGCGTCGGGATCGCCCGCCAACAGGCGTTCTTCGACAATAAAAGCGACCGCCTCCGCGCCGAGGCCGCGTACGGTCCGTGGCGCTGGCAAACGGCTTGGGACTTCTACGGCGTCATCCCCAGCCTCGCCGAACTGGAGCGCCGCTACCGCCGAGTCTGCATGCTCGCCCGCGGCTACGAACTCGCACCGCTGGACGAGGAAGGGGAGCGGAACCGGACCGAAGGTGTCGATTAGCAGGCTGCTGAAAAATCCGGGTTGATCTGCGGTGTCATAGGTCGAAATGGTTCTGAAACGGCGGCTTTTGCCGGCTTCTTCGGTTCGGGTGGGGTATTCGGACAGGTTTTCTCGGTCATCGGAAGCACTCATCGCGTGGCGGCGGTGAGTTCGGGGTGCGGACGAAGGTGTAGGCGGCGACGGTAAGAGCCCGCCGGCATCGGCTTCAGAATTGATGTGGATGCCCTGAATGGCTATTCTTCCGGCCGGAGACGGCGGTCATCCGGGGGATGTCGGTTACAGGAGTGCGCGCCCTTTTTTGGGGAATCGCTGGAAAATGATTCCAAAGATCATTGCGGGATTTGTCTTGGCGTCGCTGTTGGCAACTCCCACCCAGGCCGGCGATCTCAAACTGACGGTCATGGGTGTCCGGTCGGACGCCGGCCAATTGATGATCGGGCTTTACGACACCAAGGCGAACTGGAAGGATGCCCTCGACAATTCGGCGCGCGTTGGACTTCTGAACGACAAGGGACGTCTGATCGGGGTGACAATGCGGGCAAAAACAGGCTCCCAAAGCATCGGTTTCCTGCA
Organism: uncultured Alphaproteobacteria bacterium; assembly: GCA_963772635.1. Lineage (GTDB taxonomy): Bacteria > Pseudomonadota > Alphaproteobacteria > Rhodospirillales > Defluviicoccaceae > JAUXFS01. The sequence continues at coordinate 43,770 of CAVYYK010000037.1, read as the reverse complement.
GCTCCCTCCCGGAGACTACGCAGTCCTCGTGTTTCACGACGAGAACGATAACGGCGTCTTGGACAAAGGCGCTTTTGGAATACCGACAGAGGGCTATGGCTTTAGCAACAACGCGGAGGGATTTTTCAGCGCGCCGTCCTGGCATGCCGCCGGCGTCACCATCGGAACCACCGACGATAAACGCATCTCCATCTCTCTTATTTACTGATTCAACTCACATTTCGACTAGGAGTGGGGCGCGAAGTGATGCTGGAGCATCATGAGCGGCGCAGGACGCCGTCCGGAAGCCCCGAAAGGGCGCCCTGCGGGTCGTGTTTCCAGCCCGCTCGGGGCGTCGCGAACGCTCGACGATGGGTCGGCATCGCCTTCGCATTCGCTTCTGCCGAGCGGGCTGGAAACACGATCACGATGGGTCATTATCAATGAGCTTTGGTATAACGTGAAAAGTCCGCCGATGCGCTGTCACAGGGTGAACGACGTGAGTTTGGAAAGCACACATCCGGAGGAGGTCGACCCAAGACTGGCTCTCGTCCACCGTTTCTTTTCGGATACCGGTTCGACTTACGATTTCATGGTCAACGCCGCCACTTTCGGTATCGATCACCGGTGGAAAAGGATCATCATCGACGCGCTACCCGCAAATCCGGCGCGCGTGCTGGACCTCGCCTGCGGCACCGGGATTCTGACGTTCGGAATTGCTCGCCGCTATCCGCAGTGCCGCGTCGTGGGCGTCGAACTCCGTGACGAGTACTTGCGGATCGCGCGCAACAAGGCCAGAACCCTTGGACTGGACAACATCGAATTCGTCCTCTCCCGAGCCGAAGACTATTCGTCCGTGGAGGCCTTCGACTGCGTCGTGTCCTCCTATCTTGCGAAGTACGCGGATCTTCCGCTTCTCACGCGCAACACCAAGGCGATGCTCAAGGAGGGCGGACTCGTGCTCATGCACGACTTTACCTATCCTCCCAAGGCATATCTGGTCCGCCTGTGGCGGGTCTACTTGAAGCTGTTGCAACTTGTCGGCACACCGCTGTTTCCCGCTTGGCGGGAGATCTTCCATGGGTTGCCGGGCGTCATCGAACAGACGCGCTGGTGCCCCGAGCTGACGCGTGCACTCGAGGAGAACGCGTTCAGGGACATTCGGATGCGCTATCTCACGTTGTATGGCTCGGCCCTGATCACCGCACGGAAGTAACTAATCGAGGCTCGATGGGCCAACCCGGTCTGCGGCTTCCATCGATCGGACAATCTCCGCCGGCATTTCGCGAAGCAGGTGAGTGTGGTGATTTTCCGGGAAATCGGTCAGCTCCGTAATCGCACTTGCGCACCGTGCCGAAATCTCCGTTCGCATGCGCTCTTTGATCAGCGGAATTTCCCTGTCGGCCCATTTGCTCCGTCCGCGATGGTTCCCGTTCATGAGACGCAAAACCTCGGGTGGAGTCATTTGTGAAAAGCGGAGGAGTATCGGAGCGACGGCCGAGAGCTCCGATAAGCGGGATCGAGGGAGCCGCTCGAGGTCGACCACGTCCGCCAGATCGTCGGCGATCTGATAGGCCTCGCCGAGGCGGGCGCCAAATCTGAACGACTGCGCACACATCGGAGCGGGTGCCGATGCGGCGATTGCACCCAGTTGCGCCGCCGCACCGAACAGGACACCGGTCTTGAAGTGGATGATGCTCTCATAAATCTCCGAGAGATCCCTCCCTTCGCCGACCAGGCGCTCGAGGTCCGAGCGGTCGACATGCTCCTGGTAGGCCCCTCTCGCCATGGTGGCAATGACCTTCGCCACCAAGCTGCCCTCGGCGATACTTTCTTCAGCCATTTTATGGATGACGGTGCCGAACATGACATCCCCGAGGAGCACGGCCCGACGAGAGCCCAGAAGCGTCCATTCCGCCGGCCGATTCCGTCGCACCGCGTCCTTATCGACATAATCATCGTGGATCAACGAGGCAGCGTGGATGCATTCGATCCCAACGGCTCTCGAGATAGCAGCCTCGATATCGCCATTGAGCGCCTCACACGTGAGGCAGACCAGGCAGCCGCGGGTTCGCTTGCCTGCCTCTAGAGAACGAAGTACCGCTTCGAGCTGTGATCCGGGCAGAGCGCCGAAGAGCTCCGGGATCCATTGACGAAAGTCGTTTTGGATCCGGAGCCTTATCTGCTCCCAGTATTCGAGAAATGACGCGCTCACGTTACCTCCCCGAGACCTTGCGGTCATCCGGTCCAGCGCCAGGCAAGCAGCCCAATGCCCAGCAGGATGACGCCAAGGCTGAGCGACTTCAGCACGCCTTCGAGCTTTTCGGTGATCTCATTCCAATCCGCACCGCCCAAACCGGGTTCGGTTCTCTTCAGTGTCTTGTACGGCCGCGAAGCTTTGATTTCCGCAAGACTGAGGAGCCCGGCGGATGCCGCGATCAGGAGAACGCCGATCGAGACACTGTTGGTCTGCAGGATATATCCTGCGAGGATGGGAAGGCTTCCCCAGGAGAACGCAAACCAGCCATCCGTATGGAAACGACCGCCGAACCATTCCAAGTTGTATGCAAAAACAAAAAAGCCCTCGAGGATCGCAATCGGCCACAGCAGCGGCGCATAGAGCACCATATAATAGATGCCGATGGCGTAGGCCCCCACCAGACTGCCGATCGCAATTGTCCACAGTCGGCGGGTCGAAAAAGCGGTGCCCCAAGGTTTGACGGTCTTGCTTCCCACAGCGTCCAGCGCATGAGCACCAATACCCAGACCGAGAAAGTAGATCACCGCAATTGCGGCGACTCGATCCCAGTAGATCGGGTCCGCCATCATCGATCCGATGATCACATACGCCAGGACCATGCCCGTGTACGGAAGAAAGAGCAGACCGACAAAGGACCGGAAAGCGAGAGGGCCAAAGGCCGGTACGTACCACTCCCGGGTGCGGTCCTTACTCGCGTGATTGGGTTGCACTCGACACTCCCCCTTCGTTCTCGACGCGTGCCATTTAATCTTGCACAGCTTCACACGGATGGACGGCGTGTTCCAGAGAGAAGCGCACCGGTGTGAGAACCGGCTCCACGTGAAAACGTCGGGGAATATTGAGGGCCGATTTGGTCGCGTCGCTCGAAGTATGGCTCGCCGTCAAATACCGACTCAGGGTCAATTTTGCCCCTTCGGACGGGCTCCCCAGGACAGCCCGGACGGCGACCGGGACAGGGCGTTCCGCAAGTTACATGGGCGCGCCAATGCAGGGTGGTGAAGAAGATGGCGACGATGACTTCGGGGAGAGTGGAGGGATCGACGACGGCGCGCTCGACCGACGAGAACGGAGTCGACGCTCGGCATCGCCTGGGGCTTTCGCTCGGGATTGACGGATGATGGCTCGCCCTCAAGGGCCAGCACGGACTCTCGAACCGGGTGCCCTCAATGCGTCGGATGCGGCGGGCATTGGCCCCGATGATCCGAGTGGAGACTCGGGTCTCTCGCGGCTCTGAAACGGCTCGGGGACCTGGACGACGCGGCTCTTCACGGCGGCTGGCGGCCTCGGATGATCGGCGCCAGCCGCGAAACTTGCGTATTGAGACGACTTAGCTGACCAGAATGCCGATGACGATCAGGATCGAGAAAGCGACGGGCAGGATCAGCAGGGCCTTGTTCTTGAGCAGTACGGACATCTTGGGCCTCCTGTTGGTTTGTCTTGCCGGGTTGTCCATCCGACCTCGGGTCGGGCGACGTGAAATCGACTTCTTTTGTAAACCGCGCCTGTAACAACTTCAATAACTATCTGAAATAAGGGTATTTTTTTGTCAATTTGTGTTGAAAAACTCGGCCCGCTGTGTCAATTCTTGACTGGCGCAAGCGCATTTGCGGCGGCTGTCGGGAGGTGACGATGGATCGGGCACCGGTTGGATTTCGGATCCGCTCGGCGCGCAAGGCGCTCGGTCTGACCCAGGCCGAGCTCGCCAAGCGCGCCGGAATTTCGCCCTCCTATCTGAACCTGATCGAGGCGAACAAGCGGCAGATCGGCGGCGCCCTGTTGAAAAAGATCGCGTCGCTCCTCGACATCGAGACGGATGCCCTGACCGGCCGTGCGGAGCAACGAATGATCGCGGACCTCCGGGAAGTCGCGCTCGAACCGCTGCTTCGGCACATCGATCTATCGCCGGACTTGGCGCCCGACCTGGTCGGGCGTCACCCCGATTGGACCCGCGCGCTGCTGACCCTCTATCGGGCGTGGCGCGATCAGACCGCCATCGCCAACGCGCTTTCCGACCGGCTGAACCAGGATCCGGTGTTGGCCAACGCCATCCATCAAATGCTGAGCCACGTGACGGCCATAAGCTCGTCTTTGGAAATCCTCGACGATATGCCCGAGTTGGACGATGCACAGCGCCGGCGATTCCACGAAGTCATTTCCATGGAGAGCCACCGGTTGTCGGAAACCACGCCGTTGCTCGCGGCGCTCTTCGACCAATCCGGCACCGTGTTCAAGGCGGCGACCCCCGCCTACGAGGTCGACGATTTCATGCTGCAGCACAATGCCTGGTTCCCGCTTCTCGAGCAGGTCGGGAACGAAAGTCGGCAAGACGTGATGCGGTATGGCGGCACCGATGAGGCTTCGCTCACCGAGTACTTGCGCTCGAGGCATGCAACGACCGTTGCCCAACTGAGTTCGGATGGCCCCATGCCGGGCGGTTTTCGCAACTTCACGAGATTCGATTCCGAGGCACGCCAGATAACTTTCCTGGCCAATGCCCCGAGATCCACACGTCGCTTTCAGCTTGCCAGGCAGGTCGCCCGTGTCGAGGCCGCCGCCGCAATCGAAACGCAGCTGCAAGACCCCCTTCTGACCAGTGACACGGCGCGGGACCGGGCCCGGTCCGCGCTCTCCTCCTACGTCGCCAGCGTCCTGGTTTTTCCCTACACGGAGTTTATGCGGTCGGTCACCGAGTGCCGCTACGATATCGAAATCCTGTGCCAGCGCTACGACGCCAGTTACGAACAGATCTGCCATCGACTGATAACCCTGCGAGATCCCGATCTACCGGGCGTCCCATTCGCATTCCTTCGTTCGGACCCGGCAGGATTCATGACCAAGCGTTTCCCGCTCCCGGGTCTGCCCTTGCTGCGCGGCGGACATGCCTGTCCGCTGTGGGCGATCTTCAATTCCTACCAGACGCCCAACCGGACGATTCGCAGGTTGGTCGAGGTCCCGAGCGGGGCTCGCTATCTGATGATCGCCCAGGCGGTGACAAAGCAGCCCGCCTCGTTTCACGAGGCCCCATTCCTGCAATCCGTCATGTTGATTTGCGATGTGCGACACGCCGATCGCACCGTCTACGCCGACGGGTTGGATCTGTCGTCGACGCAGGCGGCGACCCCCGTCGGGCCAGGCTGTCGCCTGTGCCCACGATCGGACTGTCGTTTCCGCAACGAGGACCAGATCGTAGGGTCCGCCATGACGTCGCGATAGCGAGGCATTACCTGGAACAACCGTTTTCGCCCGTTCAAACCGGTCCCAGGCGGCGACGGGATACCTGCTCCACCTGGACATTCGGCGCCGCATCGCTGCGGCAGCGCCGATGTCACCGATGTTTGCCTTACGCGCTCCGGCATCACACCCGCTCGGGCAAGTTCGCGATCATCGCCTTAAGGCCTTCTTCGTCGGCCCGGCTGGCGGCTTCTTTCGATGGCATCCACTCCCGGGTGCGGACGTCGACCTCGGGCCACCAATCGGATTCCTCGGTGACCCGCATCGCGAACACCTCGACGGTGCAGGTGCCGCCCGCCCCCTCGTACAACATCGTGAAGAAGATGGCGGTGAGGTGAAGAGCATGCTGCAGTCGGCCAAGCCGACGGTGCCGCCGAGAAGTTGGGCGGTCGTGACGACTCCGCCGACCAGACCATGCTTTCGGGCAGAACCGTATTGATGATGGCGCTGCGGGGTGGCGGGAAAACGAGGTCACGCCGCGCACACTCGGCCCCCGGCCCATACGCGCCCAAGTCAGACCAGCCGATCGGGCCGGCTTTTCGTCCATGGCGCCGTGCTCCCCTTGGCGACGGCGCGTCCATTGGCGCGAACTTTTCAATCGCCCATATTAGTGTGCGCGGGTCATGAACCGTGCCCGATGGGCGGATCCGCACCGGCCCCATGTCCGAGGTCACCCGTGCCGAGCGATACCGACAACCGGCAGGTCCATCTTGCCGCGACCTTCCTCGAGGTCGAGCAGACCGGCCTGCGCATTGCCATCAAGGGCCGTCTCGTGGCGCTGGTGCTGCTCGGCGTCTTCCTGGTGCTGTCACGCATCGCCAATCCGGAGCATGCGCTGCAACTCGGTCTCGGCATCGCCGGCTTTGCCGTCCTCGGTCTCATCCACTACGTCCTCATCGGCTCGCGCCACGACCGGCCCTGGCTCAAGTACGCGTTCGTCACCCTCGACATCGCCATCCTGTCGCTGCTGATGGCCACCCAGCCGATCTTCGACACCATCGACGTGCCCCAGGTGATGTCCTTCCGCAACACCATCTTTCCGTTCTATTTCCTGATCCTCGGCATTGCCGCCTTCAGCTTCTCGCCGGGGCTGGTGTTGTGGACCGGGGTCACCGTGGCGGCCGGCTGGCTCGGCGCCTTCGCCTGGGCGATCCGCGATATGCCGGAGCGCCTCGACTGGTCCGATATCGGCACCACACCGACCACCGAACAATTCCTGGCGATATTCCTCAACCCCAACTTCGTCGGCACCGGCAGCCGCATCCAGGAGGCACTGGCCTACTTTCTGGTCGCGGTGCTGATCGCTACCGTCGTGTGGCGGGCGCGGCGCACGGTGCGCCGGCAGCTGGAACTGGACGAGGAGCGGCGTACCCTGTCGGACGTTTTCGGCCGCTACGTCCCGAGGGCCATCGCCGATGCGCTGATCACCGATCGTGGGCTGCTGCAACCGGTGGAGGGCACGGCGACGGTGCTGTTCATCGACGTTGCCGGCTTCACCCGGATGACCGAGGCGAGCGGGCCCCGGCGCGTGGTCGGGGTACTGAACGCCTTTTTCGATGCGGCGACCGCGTCCATCACCCGCTACGGCGGAGTGGTGACCCAGTTCATCGGCGACGCGATCATGGCGACCTTCAACCTCCCCGTCGAGGATCCGGAGCACGCCGCCAACGCTGTGCGCGCCGCCCTCGACATTGTCGATGTGACCGGCGATCGGGACTTTAACGGCGAGCGCCTGGCGATCCGCGCCGGCATCGCCACCGGGCCGGTAATCGCCGGCAGCGTCGGCGGCTGCGGCCGCCAGACCTATTCGCTCTACGGCGATACCGTCAACCTTTCGGCCCGCCTCGAGGCCCTCAACAAGGAGCACGGCACCCAGGTGCTGATCGACGCCGCCACTGTCGAGCACCTATCCGGTATCCCGGTGCGCGAGATCGGCCGTATTGCGGTGCGCGGGTTCTCCGAACCGGCGGCGGTGTTCACCCCCACCGCCGAGACCGGCACGCGGCTACAGCATCGATCCGCCCGACCCGATTGATCCTTGGGCAACGAACTCCGACCCGGCCGACAGCTTCGGCGGGGGGTGTCCACTCGCGGGTATGGATGTCGACCTCGGGCCAGTCGTCGGATTCCTCGGTGACCCGCATGGCGAACACCTCGACGGTGCAGGTGCCGCCCCACTTGCGGTACTGGTAGGATCCAAGCGGGCGATCGTCGACGCGGCCCTCGATGCCGGCTTCCTCGAACGCCTCCTTCTCCGCCGAGCCCGCCGGGGTCATCCCCGGCTCGACGACGCCTTTCGGCAGGACCCAGCGTTTTCGCTTGCGCGACGTGATCAGCAGCACCTCGAGGCCGTCCGCCCCCAAGCGATACGGGATGACCGCCGATTGCCGGTACATCCACTCCGGGACCCCGGTACCGACTTTCACGTTTCGAGTGCCTCCCCCAAAAACGCCGAACCGTCCCGGCGTGCCGGCGGAATGTGTCCCATGCGCCCGAAGTTGGCAAAGGGATTAGGGTCAGTGACCGCCGTCACTGCATTTCCGGTCGTCCAAAGCCACCCTTGATCGAGGGTCTGCGGAGATCTCTCGCATGTGGAAAAAACCGACTGAATTCACCCCGGTCTTTAACCCGCCATTAAAGCCGGGGCGGTAGCTTGGGCAGTACGGCGGGTCGTCATCGTCCCGTCGAAATCCGACCCAGACACGTAGACGGATGCACGAGCATGAATTGCAGCGGTAGTGCCACCATATCGCGAGGCGGGTACCGCAAATGGCTCGGCCGGATTCTTCGCGACCGCCAGATCCTGGTGCAGGCGGCGGGGCGGTTTTACGCCATCCGCGTGGGCCGCACGCTTCAGGTCGCCCTTCTCTGTTCGGTCGCCGCCGCCGGCACGTGGATGGCGTTCGCCAGTTCGGAATACTTCGTGCAGAAGCGCTCCCTGGTGACCCGGGATCATCAGGTTTCCAGCGCCAGGGCCGCCTACGACGATCTTCTCGACGATCTCACCCAGAGCCAGCACGAGGTGGATGCCCTCGCCGCCGAGGTCGCCCGCCTCAACCAGTTGCAGGAGAGAGGTCGGCGCGCGGTGCAACACCAGAGCGAGAGGGCGGCGCGGTTCGTCGCCGATTGGGAGCGGTTCATCGCCCGAACCGGCCTCGATGCGGAACAGCTGCTGGCCGCGGCCGAAGACCGGGCCGGAGGCTTCGGGCGGTCCGTTCCTGCCGGCGAGCGGAGACGACGCCACGCCGCTGCCGCTCGCCGAGGATCTGGCGAATTTCGAAGACACGCTTGACGAACTGGCAAGGTTGCGGCAAGCCGTCTCGCGCCTGCCGCTGACCGTGCCGCTCGACGCCTACGCCGTCAGCAGCGGCTTTGGCCGGCGGCAGCGATCCGATCAACAGGAAGCTGGCACGCCACGAGGGCCTCGATCTGATCGCCCCGCTGAAGTCGCCCGATCTACGCCACCGCGCCCGGGGTGGTGACCTTCGCCGGAAAGAACGGCCGCTACGGCAACTTCGTCGAGATCGATCACGGCGCCGGGCTCAGGACCCGCTTCGGCCATCTCGCCAAAGTGTTGGTCAGGAGGGGCCAGAAGGTGAACGTTTCGTCAAAAGATCGCGCTTGCTGGGCAATACCGGGCGAAGTACCGGAGCCCACCTGCACTACGAAGTGCGGGTCGACGGCAAACCCACAAATCCCATGAAATTCATCGAAGCAGGTCGATATGTTTTCCAGAACCAGTGATCATAAGAGCCAAGAGACGAAGCGTCCCGCCAACGGCAAGAGCGCGGTTCCCTCGATCCTCAGCGCCGGCGCCCGTTTGGTCGGCAATCTGAGAACCGACGGCGAGGTCCATATCGACGGCTATCACGAAGGCGAGATACACGCCAAGTCCGTGCAAGTCAGTCGCGACGGCGTGGTCGCCGGGGCGATTACCGCCGATACCGTTCACATCGAGGGACAGGTCGACGGCGCGATCGCCGCCCGCTCGGTCACCCTGGGTAAATCATCGCGAGTGGCCGGCGACGTTCTCCACGAAACCCTCGCCATCGAGCCCGGCGCCCGCCTCCAGGGCCAGTGCGTGCCCCGCGAAGAGGCCGAACCGACGGCGAAACCGCGCTTTCCTCGTCGCTGGGATACACACCTGCCCTCTCATCGGTTGGTGAATTCGGAAGAGCCGGACGAGGAGGACCGCGACCAGGAGACGGATGCCGAGGACACCCCGGACCGAATCACCATCCCGGCCTGAACAAGCAATACATTGCCGCAGCGGCCCGCCCCCGATATAATCTGACTAGCTAGTCAGATTATATCAACCACCGTGGTGGCGAGAGTGTCGAGAACCGGAAAACCAAAGGGATTCGCTGAGGATGGGGTGCCGGCGCGGTTCGGCGTCGAGAGGACGACGATCGGCGCCCTTACCGCGTGGAAGCTGGAAGACGCCAAGGCCAGGTTCAGCGAAGTGGTCCGCCGGGCGCGCGAGCAAGGCCCCCAGCGGGTCACCTACCACGGCAAGGACGCGGTGGTGGTGATCGCCGTCGACGACCTCAAACGGCTGCTGCCGGCGGAGCGACCGCGGCAGTCGCTGGTCGACTTCCTGCAGGAAACGGCGCTCGCCGAAATCGACGTGCGGCGCGCACCGGACCGGGGACGGGACGTCGCCGTGTGATCGGCTGGCTGCTCGACACCAATGTGATCTCGGAACTGGCGCGGCCGGGCTGCGATCCCAAGGTTGCAACATGGGCGCGAACCAAGGACGAGGGCCGTCTGTTCATCAGCGTCCTCACCCTCGGCGAATACGACAAGGGGATCGCCAACCTGCCTGAGGGCTCTCCGGCACGGGCACGGATCGCCGCCGCCGTGACTGGCCTTGAGGCACGCTTCGCCGGACGCATCGTCGCCCTCGACAATGCCACGGTGCGGCGCTGGGGACGGATCAGCGGCGCGGTCCAACGGAAGACCGGGCGGGCGCCGCCGGTGGTCGACACCCTGCTCGCCGCCTCGGCGATCGAGAACGATTTGGTCCTGGTCACCCGTAACATCGGCGACGTCCGCGACACCGGCGCCGACTTGTTCGATCCCTGGAACGACGGCCCGGTCGCTTAGGCGAGCACCGGTTCCTGGCTGTATGTCGAGGACCAGCGGTCAGTCGATCCACACGACGCTTCGACCGACGGCGGCGCGGTCGATGATGTCGCGGAACGCCTGGCGGGCTTCGGCGAACGGGTAGCGGCGGCCGGCGCGGGGCGTGAGCCGGCCCGCCTCGACCTCGACCATCAGTTCGGCGTTCCTCGCCGCGCTCGCCGCCGGGTCTCGGCGGGAGAAATCGCCCCAGTCGACGCCGACGATGCGCGCCTGCTTGAGCAGCGGCAGGTTCATCGGAATCCTCGGGATCTCTCCGGCGGCGAAGCCGATGATCAGATGGCGCCCGCCCTTGGCGATGCACCGCAACGCCGCCTCGGTGAAGGCGCCGCCGAGCGGATCGAAGACCACGTCGACCGTTCCGAACCGGTCGCGGATCGCCGTCTTCAGGTCCTCGCGGCCGTAGTCGATCATGCTGATCGGCGCCCAGGTCCCGGCACAGCGCCAGCTTGTCGGCCCCGGACGCCGCCGCGATCACGGTGGCGCCGCGCGCCTTGGCGATGTCGATCGCCGCGCCGCCGACCCCGCCGCCGCCGCCCAGCACCAGCACCGTCTCGCCGGCTTGCAGCCGTGCTTCGCCGTCGAGGGCGAGAGCGGCGGTGCCGTATGCCATCACCATGGCGGCGCCGGCATCGAAGCCGACCGTCTCCGGCAGCCGCACAAGTTCGTCCACTCCGACGCAAACCCGTTCGGCGAGACCGCCGGTCCAGGTCAGCGCGATCACCCGGTCTCCGGGACGGAACCGATCGGCGGCATCGGCGCCGACCTCGGCGACCACCCCCGCGACCTCGGCGCCGGGAATGAACGGCAGCGGCGGCTTGATCTGATAGAGGCCCTGGATGAACAGGGTATCGAAGAAGCTGACGGCGCAGCAGCGGACCTCGACCAGCACCTCATCGGCCGCAGGCTTCGGCGCCGGAACGTCGGCGAACGCCATCCTCTCCGGCGGACCGATAGCCGAGGCATCTGCAGCGCGCGCATGCATTCGTTACGATTTGACAACCTTGTCGTCGGGGGCGACGACGCCCTCGGGGACACCTTCCGCGAGCAGGAACGTGGCTTCCGACGACGCTTGGCGGAATTTCATCGCCTCTTGGTATTCGGGCGAGGCGTAGAAGGTCTTTACCGCCTCGGCGCTGGGGAACTCGAGGACCACCAGCCGGTCGCCGAACGGTTTACCCTCGATGGTCTCCACCGCCCCGCCGCGCACCAGGAAGCGGCCGCCGTGCTTGGCGATGATCGCCGGCGTTCGTGCCGTGTACTTCTTGTAGGTCTCCGGGTCGTCGACGCGAACCGTGGCAACCAAATACGCGCTCATCGTCTGCTCCTTGCCGTTGACTATTCGTGGGCGATGGTCTTGTCGGTGAACAGATAGTCGCGGAGCTCCTTGTCGAAGGTCGGGTCCTTCCGACGGATCCACTCCAGCACCATCGAGGCGTGTTCCTTCTCCTCGTCGCGGTTGTGGGCGAGGATCGCCCGAGTTCGCGATCCTTGCAGGCATCGACCCGCTGGTTGTACCAGTCGACCGCCTCCAATTCCTCCATCAGCGACGTAATCGCCCGGTGCATGTCCTTGGTCTCGTCGGACAGATCGCCGACCGGCTCATGATATCCCTCGTTCGCCATGTCCCTCTCCTCATCCCGTAGATCAACTGCCGCAAGTTTGCCTCACCGGCAAGGCTTGTTCCAGAATCAACTTTGCACGCCGTTGAAACCGGCTTCGTCTCGCGGACCGCTCACGAGAGCTGTGAGCACACGGGCGCCGCGACCGCGCTTCAAATCCGCTCGCGGCGCACCACTAATTGCTCTTTCGGAGCCAGAGACGAACTGCATCGCGATCCGATGAAACTGCGCAACACCGCATCCCATTACGGCGCCATCCATATCGTTCTGCACTGGCTGGTGGCCGCCTCGGTCATCGGGCTGTTCGCCTCGGGCGTGTGGATGGTGGAGCTCGGCTACTACGACCCCTGGTACAATCGGGCGCCCGCCCTGCACAAGGCGTTCGGGATCGTGCTGGCCGCGGTGATGCTGGTCCGGCTCCTGTGGCGGTGGGGCAACGGGGTGCCAGAAGCCGAGCCCGGAGTGCGCCGGTGGGAGACACGGGCGGCCCATTGGGTCCATGTCGTTCTCTACCTCGGCGTGTTTGCCACCGTGATCAGCGGCTATCTGATCGCCACGGCCAATGGAGCCCCGGTGGCGGTGTTCGACCTGTTTTCGGTCCCGGCGACGATCCATGGGCTGCACCGCCAGGAGGACGTGGCCGGCGAGTTTCACACCTACATCGCCTACGGGCTGATCGGCCTCGTCGGGCTGCACGCCCTCGCCGCCCTCAAGCACCACCTGATCGATCGCGACGCCACCCTTTTGCGGATGTTGGGACTGAAACGGCCCCCGAGAACAGAACAAAGGAGAGAAGCATGACCTTTCGCGCCATCTGCGTCGCGGTCCTTCTGGCTGTGACGACGTTCGCCTCGGCGAAGGCGGCCGAGATCTACGCCATCGACACCCAGGGCCAGCATGCGTTCGTCGAGTTCCGGATCAAGCACCTGGGTTACAGCTGGATTTACGGCCGGTTCAACGACTTCTCGGGCGAGTTCGTCGTCGACCGGGACAACCCGGCCAACTCCCGGGTCGAGGTGGAGATCGACACCGCCAGCGTCGACACCAACCACGCCGAGCGCGACAAGCACCTGCGCAACGAGAACTTCCTCAACGTCGATGCGCACCCGAAGGCGCGCTTCGTCAGCACCGCGGTGGAACCGACCGGCGACGGCAAGGGGGTGATCAAGGGCGACCTGACCCTCAACGGCGTCACCAGGCCGATCGAGATCGCCGTCGAGGAGATCGGCCACGGCCCGGACCCGTGGGGCGGCTATCGCGCCGGCTTCCTCGGCACCACGACCCTGAAGCTCGCCGACTTCGCCATCGACTACGACCTCGGCCCGGCCTCGCGCACCGTCGAGCTGACCCTGTCGATCGAGGGCGTCCGCCGGTAGGCGGCGCGGCAGCCCAACGATGCCGGCCGCCTTCGGATTGGTCGATCGGGCGAGAGCCCTGCCCTACCGGTCGAGGATCGCATTCATCCTGGCGGCGGCGGTCGCCGTCATGGTGGTCGCCTTCGTCGTGCCGCCGATCCCGCAGGACCCGGCCTACCACGATTTCGCCGACCGGCGGGAGCTTTGGGGGATTCCGAACTTCGGCGATGTTGTCTCCAACGCGCCCTTCCTCGCGGTCGGCGGTCTCGGCCTCATCGTCCTGTTCCGACGGGCCGCGCGCGCGGAAAACCGGATCGATCCCCTGTGGCTGTCGTTCGTCGTCTACTTCGCCGGGGTCGGACTGGTCGCCTTCGGCTCGGCCTACTATCACGACGATCCCACCAACGGGACCCTGTTCTGGGACCGCCTGCCGATGACCCTCGCGTTCATGGCGCTTTTCGCGGCGGTCATCGCCGACCGGATCGACGAGAAGGCCGGGCGGATGCTGCTGCCGGTGCTGGTCGTCCTCGGGATGGTCAGCGTCATCTACTGGCACTTGACCGAACAGGCGGGCCACGGCGATCTCCGCTTCTACGCCGTCGTCCAGTTCTTTCCGATGCTGGCGGTCCCGCTGATCTGTCTGCTGTTTCGACCGCACAGGCTGGATTGCCGATATCTCGTCCCGATGTTCGGCCTCTACGCCCTGGCCAAGATCTGCGAGTACTACGACGCCGGGATCTTCGCGCTTCTCGGCCACACCATCAGTGGCCACACCCTCAAGCACCTGTTCGCCGCGATGGCGGCGCTGATGGCCCTGCCGATGCTTCGGCGCTGACCATCGCTTCCGGGGTTTATCCCGGGTATGATTCCGCCGGGTGTTGGTTTTCGGCAATCCACGGGGAGTGAGATGACGAGCTACGAATTCGAGCCGGGTGGCGCAGATCCACCACGAGCTTCACGATCATCTGCCGTCGGAGCCGGCGCTCCGGATCAAGGCGCTGGAGAGCCTGCTGGTCGAGAAGGGGCTGCTCGACAGCCGCGCCGTCGACGCCTGGGTCGAGGCCTATTCCGAGGAGATCGGCCCGCGGCGTGGCGCGCGGGTGGTCGCGCGGGCCTGGGTCGACCCGGATTTCAAGGCGCGGCTGCTCGCCGATGGGACGGCGGGCATCTCGGAGCTTGGGTTCGAGGGCTACGCGTTGGCGCACCTGAAGGTCGTCGAGAACACCGAAGCGGTGCACAACCTCGTCGTCTGCACCCTTTGCTCCTGCTACCCGATCGGGATCCTCGGGATTCCGCCGACCTGGTACAAGATGGCCGAATACCGGTCGCGGGCGGTGCGCGAGCCGCGTTCGGTGCTCGCCGAGTTCGGCGTCGACATCGGCGACGAGGTCGAGGTGCGGGTGTGGGACTCGACGTCCGAGCTCCGCTACCTGGTGCTGCCGCGAAGGCCGCCAGGAACCGACGGCCTGGACGAAACGGCGTTGGCCGCGCGGGTCACCCGCAACAGCATGATCGGCGCCGGGGAGGTGACGTGATGGATGGCATCCACGACCTCGGCGGGCGGCAGGGTTTCGGCAAGATCGCCGTCGACGAACCCGAAGAGCCCTTCCACCATCCCTGGGAGGGCCGGATGTGGGGCATCGCCCGCGCCCTCGGCGGCGTCGTACCCGGGTGGAACATCGACTGGTGGCGCCATGGGCGGGAACTGATCGAGCCGGTCGACTATCTGACCCGGCCCTACTACGACCAGTGGATGCAAAACTACGCGGCGCTGCTCGTCGATTCCCGGCGTGGCGACCGTCGACGAGGTCGCCTCGGGACATTCGAGCACGGCGCCGGCGGCGACGAAGCCGCCGATGGCTGCCAAGGACGTCGGGGTCGCGAAAACCGTGATGGTCCGTTACGACCGAAAGATCGACGGCGCCCCGGTGTTCGCCGTCGGCGACCGGGTCCGGACGAAAGCGCTGGGCTCCGCCGGCCACACCCGGCTTCCCGGCTACGCTCGCGGCCGAACCGGGGTGATCCACGCCTGCCATGGCGCCCATGTGCTGCCCGACGCCAGCGCCCGCGGCGAGGAGCGGGCCGTGCCCTTGTACTCGGTGGTCTTCGACGCGGCGGAGCTTTGGCCCGAGGCCGGAGGACGGCGCGAACGGATCTTCATCGATCTGTGGGAGAGCTATCTTGAGCCCGCCTGACCCCGACCCGATCGGGCCGCTGGCGCGGCGCGACGGCGAGCCGGTGTTCGACGCGCCGTGGCAGGCGCAGGCGCTGGCGACCGCATCCGCGCTGGCGGAGAACGGGCTGTTCACCCGCCAGGCCTGGTCGGAAGCGCTGGGCGCCGAGCTGCGGCGGGCCGAGCAGGCCGGCGCCCCGGACACCGCCGAGACCTACTACCGGGCGGTGGTCGCCGCCCTCGAGCGGCTGGTGGCCGAGAGCGGCGCCGCCTCCGCCGAGACCCTCGCCGAGCGCCGCGAAGCGTGGCGGCAAGCCTACCTCGACACACCGCACGGCCAGCCGGTTATCCTCGCCGAATAGCGCATCTTCAAACCCGCATGGGATTGACCATATCTACACTGGCGACGCCATCGGCGAAGCCGATCGGCCTCTATCCGGATACCCTCTGGTTTTTCGCGCCCAGCCCCAGCGCCAGCGGGCCGAGAAGGCCGATGGCCGCGACGGAGAGGAAGGCGAAGCCCCACGAGAGGGCCGTGGTCGCGCCGCCGGTGATGTCGAGGACGACACCGAGGACCAGCGGGCCGACGAAGGCGCAGCCGAAGCCGATCAGCGAATGGACCGCCATGGTGGCGCCGCGGCGGTCCGGATCGGCGGCCTCGACCGCGCCGGCGGTGAGCGCCGCCGAGTCGAGCTGGACGACGGCGCTGTAGGCCAGGGCCAGGACGACGACAACGCCGTAGGCGAGCGGTCCGGTGAAACCGAAGCCGGCGGCGGCGGCCACCGATGCCACCATCACCAGCCGGATCACCCGCCGCCGCCCGAATCGGAGGCAAAGCTCGTTGCCGGCGATGCTGGCGACCATCGCCACCAGGCCGCTGACCATCGCCACCGAGGTCGGCGCCGGCCAGCCGGCCTGCGCCGGCTGCAGGGTGAGGCTGAAGGCGAGAAAGGCGACCGTCCACGAGCGCAGGGTGAACAGCTCCCAGCAATGGACGCCGTAACCGAGCACGTAGGCCATCGCGTCGCGGTTGGCGAACACCGGGCGGAAATCGAGCAGCGGCGCCGGGTTCGCCAACGGCTGCGGTTTGACCCGCCGCAACGCCAGCGCGATCAGTCGCGGCGACGACGGCGGCCACGGCGGCGGCGGCGAACGCCCAGCGCCAGCCGAACCCCGCGGTGATCTCGCCGGCGATCAGGAACGAGGCGGCGGTGCCGAGGCTGAAGCTCGACGTGTAGAGCGCGACCGCGCGGGACTGGCGCGGACCCCGGTAGCGGTCGACGAGCACCTTGAGACCGGGCATGTAGGTGGCCGCCAGCGCCGTCCCGGCCAGCGCCCGCAGCACCAGCCCGCTCCAGAACCCTTCGGCGAAAACGGCGAAACCGGCGGACGACACCGCCGCCAACAGGGCGCCGCCGACGTAGACGACGCGGGCGTCGATGCGATCGGTGAGCGCCACCAGCACCGGCACCGAAACCGCATAGGCGGCGAAGTAGATGCCGGCGATCCAGCCGGCCTCGGTGTTGGACAACTGCCATTCGGCGAAGAACACCGGCAGCAGCGCCGGGAAGGCGAACACCCCGGCCATGGTCAGCACCTCCGCCGCGCACATGGCGGCGATCAGCGCCTTGCCGGTCATTGCGGCCGCCGGTTATTGAGGCGCCGCAGCCATCCCGTCGCCCGCTCCGCCGCCCGGTCGAAGGTCTCCGCCCACTCGGGATGGCGTCGGCGGAGCCGCTCCAGGCGCTCCCTGGCCCACGGCGATTCCCGCGACAGGATGATGAAGCCGATCGCCAGGAACAGCACCCCCTGGAGCACCGGCAACACCAGCCCGATCACCCCGAGGATGACGAACGCCCAGCCGACGGCGAGGGTGAGCCACTTTTTCATCGACGGCAGGATAGCGTCCGGCGCCGGCGGCGAGGCAGAAAAATCAGATGTGGATCGGCCGGCCGGCGACGGCCAGGGCCGCTTCCTTGACCGCCTCGCTCAGCCCCGGATGGCCGTGGCAGGTGCGCGCGAGATCCTCGGCCGAGCCGCCGAACTCCATCGCCATCGACCACCTCCTGGATCAGGTCGCCGGCCTCGGGGCCGATGATGTGGACGCCGAGGATGCGGTCGGTCGTGGCATCGGCGAGGATCTTGACGAAGCCGTCGGTGTCGGCGTTGCAGCGGGCGCGGGAATTGGCGGTGAACGGGAACTTGCCGACCCGGTAGTCGACGCCGTCGGCCTTGAGCTGCTCCTCGGTCGCGCCGACCGCCGCCACCTCGGGCCAGGTGTAGACGATCCCGGGGATCGCCTCGTAGTTGACGTGCCCGGACTGTCCGGCGAGCAGTTCGGCGACAGCCATGCCCTCGTCCTCGGCCTTGTGGGCGAGCATCTTGCCGCCGATGACGTCGCCGATGGCGAAGATGCCGGGAACGTTGGTCTGGAAGTCGTGGTCGACCTTGACGAAGCCGCGGTTGTCGATCTCGACGCCGACCGTCTCCAGCCCGAGCCCTTCGGTGTACGGGCCGCCGGCCGACCGAGACCAGCACCACGTCCACCTCCAGGGTCTCGGCGTCGCCGCCCTTCACCGGCTCGACGGTGAGGCTGACGCCGGTTTTGGTCTTCTTGGCGCCGGTGACCTTGCTCGACAGCTTGAAGGTCAGTCCCTGTTTCTTGAGGGTGCGCAGCATCTGCTTGGAGACCTCGCCGTCCATGCCGGCGAGGATCTGGTCGAGGAACTCGATCACCGTCACCTTGGCGCCGAGCCGCCGCCACACCGATCCGAGCTCGATGCCGATGTAGCCGCCGCCGATCACCACCATCGTCTCCGGCACCTTGGCCAGCGACAGCGCCCCGGTGGAGCTGACGATCCGTTTCTCGTCGACCTCGATCCCCGGCAGCGTCGCCACGTCGGAACCGGTGGCGATCAGGATGTTCTCGGTCTTGAGCGCTCGGGCCTTGCCGCCGTCGGCCGGCGTCACCGTCACCTGGTCGGCGGCGGCGATCGCTCCCGATCCGACCAGGTAGTCGACCTTGTTCTTCTTGAACAGGAACTCGATGCCCTTGGTGAGGTCGCCGACGACGCCTTCCTTGCGCTTCATCATCGCCGCCAGGTCGACCTCCAGGCCCGAGACCTTGATCCCGTGCGCCGGCGAACTCCTCGGCCGCGACCGCGTAGTGGTGCGACGACTGCAGCAACGCCTTCGACGGGATGCAGCCGACGTTGAGACAGGTGCCGCCGAGCGCGCCCCGCTTCTCGACGCAGGCGACGCGAAGCCCGAGCTGCGCGGCGCGGATCGCCGCCACGTAGCCGCCCGGCCCGCCGCCGACGACGACCAGGTCGTAAGGGGTGTCGGTCATGACGTTGCTCCCGTACTTTGTTTAAACTTGTTCGCCCCCTCACCTTGCCTCTCCCCGAGGGGAGAGGGATGCGGAGGGTTGCGCCGGCGACCGCCGGCGCTTACCCGAAGCTGGGTGAGGGGGGTATATCCAACTGCCCTCGCCCCGCCGCCTCAGGCCTGGAGCAGGATGCGTTGGGGGTCCTCGACGCATTCCTTGACCCGGACCAGGAACGAGACCGCCTCGCGGCCGTCGATGATCCGGTGGTCGTAGCTGAGCGCCAGGTACATCATCGGCCGCGCCTGGATCGAGCCGTCGGCCATCACCATCGGCCGCTGCTGGATCTTGTGCATGCCGAGGATCGCCGACTGCGGCGGGTTGAGGATCGGCGTCGACATCAGCGAGCCGAACACGCCGCCGTTGGTGATGGTGAAGGTGCCGCCCTGCATCTCTTCGATGGTCAGCTTGCCGTCGCGGGCGCGCTTGCCGAAATCGCCGATCTTCGCCTCGATCTCGGCCATCGACAGCGCCGCGCAGTCGCGCACCACCGGCACCACCAGTCCCTGCGGCGAGCCGACGGCGATGGCGACGTCGTAGTGGTTCTTGTAGACGATGTCGTCGCCGTCGATCTCGGCGTTGACCGCCGGGAACTCGCGCAGGGCGACGACGCACGCCTTGACGAACAGCGACATCACCCCGAGACGCACCCCGTGCTTCTTCTCGAAGGCGTCGCGGTATTGGCTGCGCAGCGTGTTCGCCGCGGTCATGTCCACCTCGTTGAAGGTGGTCAGCATCGCCGCGGTGTTCTGCGCCTCCTTGAGGCGGGCGGCGACCATCTTGCGGAGCCGGGTCATCTTCACCCGTTCCTCGCCCGCAGCGGCGGCGCGGGGCGCCGCCGGTTTCGGGCTCGGCGCCGGCGCCGGCGCTTCGGCTTTTGGCGGTGAAGGGGCCTTTTGAGCTTCGCCCCGGGCCTCGACGTAAGCGAGCACGTCGCCCTTGGTCAGCCGGCCGTCCTTGCCGCTGGCGGGCACTTCCGCCGGATCGACACCATGTTCCTCGACCAGCTTGCGCACCGCCGGCGACAACGGCATCGCCTCGGCTGCCGCTGCGGGCGCCGGGGCCTCGGGCGCCGAGCTTCGGGCTCGGCCTTGCTCGGGTTTGGGCTCGGCCTTTGCGGACGGATCCGGTTTGGCCGGGGCCTTCGCCGCGCCATCGCCAATCCGCCCCAGCAGGGCGCCGACCTCGACTTCGCTTCCTTCCCCGGCGAGGATTTCGCTGAGGGTTCCGGCTGTCGGTGCGTTGACCTCCAACGTCACCTTGTCGGTCTCGAGCTCGACGATCGGCTCGTCGACCGCGACCGCGTCTCCGACCGCCTTGAACCACTTGGCCACCGTCGCCTCGGTGACCGATTCACCGAGCGCCGGGACTTTGATTTCCGTCGCCATGACCTCTCCCGTACAGGTTCGTTATAGTTCAGCGCTTCACCCGCCGGAACGGCTGGGGTATCGAGTCCAGATCCACGGTCAGCGCCTGTTCGACCAGCCGTTCCTGTTCCTCGACATGGGTCTTGAACTTGCCCGTCGCCGGCGACGCCGCCGCCTTCCGTCCGACATAAGTAGGTACGAAAACCTCGCGTTCCAGTTCTTCGAGGATATTGACCAGACGCGGCAGGACGAACGTCCAGCCCCCCATGTTGGCCGGTTCTTCCTGGCACCAGACCAGCTCGGCGTTACCGTATTTCCAGAGCTGCTCAAGGATCGCCTGGCGCGGCCACGGGTAGAACTGTTCGACGCGGACCAGCGCGACATCGTCGATGCCCCGCTCGCGACGAGCCTGCAACAGGTCGTAGTAGACCTTGCCGGTACACAGAACCAGACGCCGCACCTTGCCGTCGGCAGCGAGTTCGTCGATTTCCGGCAGCACCCGATGGAAGCTGGTCTCCGGTCCCATGTCCGCAAGCGTCGACACCGCCAATTTGTGGCGAAGCAGCGATTTCGGCGTGAACACCACCAGCGGCTTACGATAGTTGCGCCGGATCTGTCGGCGCAGCACGTGGAAATAGTTGGCGGGGGTGGTGCAGTTCACCACCTGGATGTTGTCCTCGGCGCAAAGCTGCAGGTACCGCTCGGGCCTCGCCGACGAATGCTCCGGCCCCTGTCCTTCGTAGCCGTGGGGCAGCAGCATCACCAGCCCCGACAAGCGCAGCCACTTGGACTCGCCCGATGCGATGAACTGGTCGATGATCACCTGGGCACCATTGGCGAAGTCGCCGAACTGGGCTTCCCACAGCACCAGCGTGTCCGGGTCCACCTTCGAGTAACCGTATTCGAACCCGAGCACCGAGGCCTCGGACAGCGGGCTGTCGATCACCTCGAACTGAGCCTGAACGTCACTGATGTGATTGAGTGGGATGTAGCGCTCCTCGGTTTCCTGGTCGACCAGCACCGAATGGCGGTGCGAGAACGTGCCCCGACCGGAATCCTGGCCCGACAGCCTGACCGGCACCCCTTCCAGCAGAAGAGTGCCGAACGCCAGCGCCTCGGCGGTCGCCCAATCGATCTCCTCGCCGCTTTCGATCATCTTGGCCTTTGCTTTGAGCAACCGGACGATTTTGCTGTTGGCGTTGAAATCCTTGGGCGGACTGGATATCGCCTCGCCGACGGCGCGGAGGAGGTCGGTTGACACCCATGTCTCGTCTTCGCGCAGTTCCTCCTCGCCGACGAGAGTGCCGAGCCCCGCCCACTTGCCCTCGAGCCAGTCGGCCTTGTTGGGCTGGTAGGTCGGTGCCGCCTCGAACGCCTGGTCGAGACGGGCGCGGAAGTCGGCATCGAGCTTGTCGTTGTCGTCGGCCGTGATCACCCCTTCGTCCACCAGCCGCTTGGCGTAGATCTCGCGGGTGGTCGGATGCTTGGCGATGGCGCGGTACATCTTCGGTTGGGTAAACATCGGCTCGTCGGCCTCGTTGTGGCCGAAGCGGCGGTAGCAGAACATGTCGATGACCACGTCGCGCTTGAATTCCTGGCGGAACTCTGTGGCGATGCGGGCGACATGGACAACCGCCTCCGGGTCGTCGCCGTTGACGTGGAAGATCGGCGCCTGAACCATCTTCGCGACGTCCGACGGATAGGGTGACGAGCGCGAGTAGCTCGGGTTGGTGGTAAACCCGATCTGATTGTTGACGATCAGGTGGATGGTGCCGCCGGTGCGGTAGCCCTTGAGCTCGGAAAGATCGAGGCATTCGGCGACCAGTCCCTGGCCGGCGAAGGCGGCGTCGCCATGCAACAGAACGCCCATCACCATGTTCCGTCCGCCCTCGCCACGGCCGGCCTGTTTGGCGCGGATCTTGCCGAGGACGACGGGATCGACCGCCTCCAGGTGAGACGGGTTCGGCGCCAGCGACAGGTGGATCTCGTTGCCGTCGAACACCCGGTCGGCCGACGTGCCCAAATGGTACTTGACGTCACCCGAACCCTGGACGTCCTCGGGATGGGCGGTTCCGCCCTGGAACTCCGAGAGGATGGCGACGTAGGGCTTGTGCATGATGTTGGCGAGGACGTTGAGCCGGCCGCGGTGCGGCATGCCGAGCACCACCTCCTTCACGCCCAGCTGGGCGCCGCGCTTGAGGATCTGTTCCAGCGCCGGCATCATCGCCTCGCCGCCGTCCAGGCCGAAGCGTTTGGTGCCGGTGTACTTGACGTGGAGGAACCGCTCGAAGCCCTCGGCCTCGATCAGACGCTCGAGAATGGCGCGCTTGCCATTGAGGGTGAACTGGGTCTGGTTGCGGATGCTCTCGATGCGCTGTTGGATCCAGGCCTTCTCGTCGGGGTGCTGGATGTGCATGAACTCGACGCCGATCGACCCGCAATAGGTCTCCCGAAGCACCTTGAGGATCTCCCGCAGCGTCGCGGTCTCCATCCCCAGCACGTTGGCAATGAAGATCGGACGGTCCATGTCGGCCTCGGTAAAGCCGTGGGTCGCCGGATCGAGCTCCGGATGGTGCTTCTTGCCCTCGAGGCCGAGCGGGTCGAAGTTGGCGTTCAGGTGGCCGCGCACCCGGTAGGTGCGGATCAGCATCAGCGCGCGGATCGAATCCAAGGTGGCGGCCCTGAGGTCCACCGTGGGCGGAGCCGCCGCTTCGGCGGGTATCGCCGCCGCCGCGGTTGCTCCGTCGCCGTCGCCAGGGATATCGAAGTGTGCCGGCGCCCAGCTGGCGCCGCTCACGTCGCCCAGAACGACACGGCTATCGTCGCCAAGATCGGCGAAAAAAGAAGCCCAACTCGGTTCCACCGAGTTGGGGCTCTCGATATACCGGCGATAGAGTTGGGCGATATAGGTTGCGTTGGCTCCCGTCA
Source organism: uncultured Alphaproteobacteria bacterium (assembly GCA_963772635.1). Taxonomy (GTDB): domain Bacteria; phylum Pseudomonadota; class Alphaproteobacteria; order Rhodospirillales; family Defluviicoccaceae; genus JAUXFS01. Next base: position 20,328 of record CAVYYK010000037.1, on the reverse strand, counting down.
AAAAAGAGTCGGTTGTCGTTGCCATATTGTCAGCGAAGGCGCGGCATGACGCCGCGCCTTTCCTCCCGAGTGGTTACATCTTCGCTTATCCACCCATCGCCGCCTTCATCGTGGTGCCGAGTGTCGAAGGAGAGTCGGCGACATGGATGCCAGCACTTTTCATCGCCTCGATCTTATCCCCGGCGGTTCCCTTTCCGCCAGAGATAATAGCACCCGCGTGGCCCATGCGCCGGCCCGGAGGAGCGGTAACGCCGGCGATGAAGCCGACCATCGGCTTCTTGACCTTGGATTTCTTGATCAGTTCGGAGGCTTCCTCCTCGGCGGAGCCACCGATTTCACCGATCATGACGATGCCCTTGGTCGCATCGTCGGCGAGGAACATCTCCAGGCAATCGATGAAGTTGGTGCCGTTGATCGGGTCGCCGCCGATGCCGATGCAGGTGGTCTGGCCGAGCCCTTCGGTGGTGGTCTGACCGACCGCCTCGTAGGTCAGGGTGCCCGACCGGGAGACGACGCCGATGATGCCGGGGGTATGGATATGGCCCGGCATGATGCCGATCTTGCACTGGCCCGGGGTGATCACGCCCGGACAGTTGGGACCGACGAGCCTGGTCTTGGAGCCCGTGAGCGCACGCTTGACCTTGAGCATGTCCATCACCGGCACGCCCTCGGTGATGCAGACCGCCAACTCGATCTCGGCGTCGATCGCCTCGAGAATCGCGTCGGCGGCGAACGGCGGCGGCACGTAGATGGCGGTCGCGGTGGCACCGGTCGCCGCCTTGGCCTGGGCCACCGTGTCGAACACCGGCAGGTCGAGGTGGGTGGTGCCGCCCTTACCCGGGGTGACGCCGCCGACCATCTTGGTGCCGTAGGCGATCGCCTGCTCGGAGTGGAAAGTTCCCTGGGCTCCGGTGAAGCCTTGGCAGATGACCTTTGTTGCGGAACTGACGAGTACGGACATTACGCGGCCTCCTTCACGGCTTTGACGATCTTCTCGGCGCCATCGCCCAGATCGTTGGCGGATATGATCGGAAGACCGGATTCGGCGAGGATCTTCTTGCCGAGTTCGACGTTGGTGCCTTCCAGACGCACCACGAGAGGCACGTTGATTTGAACCTCGCGGGCTGCGGAGACGACGCCTTCGGCGATGATGTCGCACCGCATGATGCCGCCGAAAATGTTGACCAGGATCCCCTCGACGTTCGGGTCGCGCAGGATGATCTTGAACGCCTCGGTCACCCGGTCCTTGGTGGCGCCGCCACCGACGTCGAGGAAGTTCGCCGGGTCGCCGCCGTAGAGCTTGATGATGTCCATGGTCGCCATCGCCAGCCCGGCGCCATTGACCATGCAGCCGATCTGGCCGTCCAGCTTGATGTAGTTGAGGTCGTGGCGAGCGGCTTCGAGCTCGGCCGGATCCTCTTCGAACTCGTCGCGCAACTCCTCGATGTCCTTGTGGCGGAACAGCGCGTTGTCGTCGAAGTTCATCTTGGCGTCGAGGGCGATCACGTCGCCGGCGCCGGTGACCACCAGCGGGTTGATCTCCATCAGGCTGGCGTCGAGTTCGATGAATGCCTTGTACATGCCGAGAACGAACTTCACGCACGAGCCGACCTGCTTGCCTTCGAGACCGAGCGCGAACGCGATCTTGCGGCCGTGGAAGGGGAGAATGCCGGTCGCGGGATCGACCGCGACCTTGATGATTTTCTCGGGCGTCTTCGCCGCGACCTCCTCGATGTCCATGCCGCCTTCGGTCGACGCCATGAACGTGATCTTGGCCGTCGCACGATCGATCAGCACGCTCATGTAGAGCTCGCGCTTGATGTCGCAGCCCTCCTCGATGTAGACGCGCTTGACCTCCTTGCCCTGGGGACCGGTCTGGTGGGTGACCAGGGTCATGCCGAGCATCTGCCTGGCGGTCTCGCGGACATCCTCGATGGACTTGACGACCTTGACGCCGCCGCCCTTGCCGCGGCCGCCGGCGTGAATCTGCGCCTTGACCACCCATACCGGACCACCGAGTTCCTTGGCGGCGGCTTCCGCCTCGGGAGCGGTATAGACGGGACGGCCGTGGGGCACCGCGACTCCGTATTTCGCCAGCAATTGCTTGGCTTGGTATTCATGAATATTCATGGATCCCTCGTTTAATTATTGGTTGTGTGTTTCCCGCCGACAACCCTGCCGTCCGCGGAGATTTAGCCGATCGTCCAGAGCTACATCATGCCCTTGGTGACCTCGATCAACCCGCGAACCGCGTTGACCGAATGGTCGAGCATCGCCTTCTCTTCGGCATTGAGGTCGATCTGGATAACCTTCTCGATGCCACCGGCACCGATGACCGTCGGCACGCCGACGTAGAGGCCGTGGAGGCCGTACTCCCCGTTGCACCAGGCGGCACACGGTAACACCCGCTTCTTGTCCTTGAGGAAGGCCTCGGCCATCTCGACGGCCGACGTCGCAGGTGCGTAGAACGCCGATCCGGTCTTGAGCAGGCCGACGATCTCGGCGCCGCCGTCGCGGGTCCGCTGGATGATCTTGTCCAGCTTCTCCTGGGTGGTCCAGCCCATGCGGACGAGGTCCGGGAGCGGAATGCCGGCGACGGCCGAATAGCGCGCCAACGGCACCATGGTGTCGCCGTGGCCGCCGAGCACGAAGGCGGTCACGTCCTCGACGGCGACCTTGAACTCCTCGGAGAGGAAATAGCGGAACCGCGCCGAGTCGAGCACGCCGGCCATGCCGCAGACCATGTTGTGGGGCTGACCCGTGTACTCGCGAAGCGCCCACACCATGACGTCGAGCGGGTTGGTGATACAGATGACGAAAGCCTTCGGGCAGTGCTTCTTGATGCCCTCGCCGACCGCCTTCATCACCTTGGTGTTGATCCCGATCAGGTCGTCGCGGCTCATGCCCGGCTTGCGGGGCACGCCGGCGGTGACGATGACCACGTCGGCGCCCTCGAGGTCCTTGTAGTCGTTGGTGCCGACGAAACCGGCGCCGACGCACTCGACCGGCGTCGACTGGGCGATATCGAGCGCCTTACCTTGTGGAATGCCCTCGACGATGTCAAAGAGGACGACATCGCCGAGTTCCTTCAAACCAACCAAATGAGCGAGCGTGCCGCCGATGTTGCCGGCGCCGACGAGCGCGATCTTCTTGCGTGCCATAGGACGTCCCCCTTAGACATGTTTAGCAATTTGATGACCCAGAGCACTGACTGCCGCAGTGCACAATCCAGCGGGTGTTACTAGCGCGAATCCCATCCGAGGGCAAGGGAAAGCGGCCCGATTCCGGCCAGGTCTTTTGCGTCGGAAGAAGGATTTGACCAGGATTTTCGCGCATTGCGATGGCGAGTTACCGCTCGCAGACGCATTTCAACTCAGATGCTCGGCACCCATGTAGTTCTCGGTTTGCATTTCGTGCAGGCGCGAAATGGTCCTCTCGAACTCGAACGCCCCGTGGCCCGTCGGGTATAGGTCCTCGGGCGGTTGTTCGGCCGAGCAGATAAGATTGACTTTGTGCTCGTAGAGGGCATCGATGAGGGTGACGAACCTCTTCGCCTCGTTGCGTTTTTCCGGCGTCAGCAGCGGAATGCGCGACAGGAACACAACGTCGTACTTGCCGGCGATGGCGAGATAGTCGGCGGGTCCGAGGGGTTGCTCGCAAAGCTCTCGAAAGCTGGCGAAGGCGATATCGTCGGAGGCCATCGGAATCGTCAGCTCGCGGCCGTTTACCATCAGGGTTTCCGGCCCGACATCGGCCCCATGGGTGAGGCGCGCGAAGTAGGCCCGCAGCCGCGCTTCCGTCTCCTGACCCAGCGGCGTCAGATAGACGTTCATCATGCGCATGCTTTCGAGCCGGTAGTCGGTCCCGGAATCGAGCTCGAACACGTCCATTTTTCGCTCGATCAGATCGATGGACGGCAAGAAAAGCTCCCGCTGCAGGCCGTCCTTGTAGAGGTCCCGTGGCGGCCGGTTCGAGGTCGCGACGACCACCACGCCGGCATCGAACAGCGCTTCGAACAGCCGCCCGAGGATCATCGCGTCGGCAATGTCGAGGACCTGGAATTCGTCGAAGCACAGCAGCCAGACATCGTCGGCGAGCCCGCGCGCCACCTCCTGGATGACGTCGTCACGGGAACGGTCCTTGCTCCGCGGCCGACCCTTCAACACCTTCTCGGCCTCGCGGCGGCGGATCTCGTTGAGGGTTCGGTGAATGTCCTGCATGAATGCGTGGAAGTGCACGCGCCGTTTGCGGGCGACGGGCGCCGAGCGGAAGAACAGGTCCATCAGCATCGATTTGCCGCGTCCGACGCCTCCGTAGAGGTACAGGCCCTGGGGCGGTTCCTCGCGGCGACGGCCGAGTCCGAAGCGCTCCTTCCAGCCGTCGCGCCCCGACGGCCGTTCGTATCCCGCGAGCGCGTTGTGCAGGCTTTCCAGCTTTTCCGCCGCCAGTTCCTGCGCCGGGTCGCGCCGGATATCACCGACATTGAGCCGGGCGCGGTACTCTGAAAGAGGCCCCTGAGACATAGACACCCGCCTTTTGCTGCACGTGCGAAGCAAACTAAATGCCGCAGGACGGGATGTAAAGGCCGCGCCGGCCGTCGCTTGTTTGCCCTTGACGACCGGCCCAGGCATGACGACCTTGATGGAGGCAACCGACAATGACCGAGTTCATCCTCGCCCACGCAGCCACCCTCCGGCTGACCTTCTTCTGCGCCGTTCTCGCGATCATGATCGGATGGGAATTCGCCGCGCCGCGGCGGCGGCTTTCGGCGTCGCTCGCCGTCCGCTGGTCCTCCAACCTGGGGCTGGTCATCGTCGGTGCGCTACTGGTGCGCCTGGCGTTTCCGGTGGTGGCGGTCGGCACGGCGGCGATCGCGGCGGAAAGAGGATGGGGTTTGTTCAATTGGGTCGCGGCGCCGTCGTGGCTGGCGATCGTGCTGTCGGTCGTCGCCCTGGATCTCGCCATCTACGCCCAGCACGTGGTCTTTCACAAGGTGCCGCCGCTGTGGCGGTTGCACCGGATGCACCACTCGGATGTCGACATCGACGCCACCACCGGTGTCCGCTTCCACCCGTTCGAGATCGCGCTGTCGATGGCGATCAAGATGGCAATGATCCTGATCCTCGGCGCGCCCGCCGTCGCGGTGGTGATCTTCGAGGTTCTGCTCAATGCCACCGCCATGTTCAACCACGGCAACGTCAAACTGCCGCAAGCCGTCGACCGCGTACTGCGGCGCGTCATCGTCACCCCCGATTTCCACCGGGTCCATCACTCGGTCTATCGCGACGAGACCGACAGCAACTACGGCTTCAACCTGTCGATCTGGGACCGGCTGTTCCGCACCTACCGCCCCCAGCCCCGCGACGGCCACGAGACCATGACCATCGGCCTCGACATCTTCCGCGACCCCCGCCAGCGCCACCTCGACAAGCTGCTCATCCAGCCGTTCGTCGAAGACCGACGTCGAGACGCAGTCACAAGCGAATGACCCGCGAGAATATCGGGAAGACGCGCCATCGAAGGCCGGAACTCGATGGCGCGCACCCCGGATCACAGCAAGCGATTGCGCTTATCGGTCGCTAGACCAGAACGAAGGTATCGTTTTCGACGTCGTAGCTGCCGTCGGCGAACACGATTTCCTCGATGCCGTACAGCGTGTCGGTTCCGTCGTCGCCGTCGAGGACGTTGTCGTCGGTCACCGTCACACGATAGCCCGATGAGATGGTATAATCGGCGAAGACGCCCAGGTAGAGCACGCGATCGACCCCGCTGTCGCCGCTAAGCCGGTCGTCGCCGAGGCCGCCGACGAGAACGTCGTCTCCGTAACCGCCGTAGAGACGGTCATCGCCGGCGCCGCCGTCGAGAACGTCGTCTCCGTAATCGCCGTAGAGACGGTCATCGCCAGCGCCGCCGTCGACAACGTCGTTTCCGTAATCTCCGTAGAGACGGTCGTTGTCGTCTTCCCCATACAATTGGTCGTCGTCGGAGCCGCCATACAGTCGATCGGCGCCGGAACCGCCCTCGATCAGATCATTTCCGTCGTGACCGAACAGCTCGTCGTCGCCGGCGTCGCCGTCGATGCTATCGTCGCCATCGCCGCCGTAGCCGGTATCGTTGCCGAGGCCGCCGGACAGAACGTCTGCGCCATCCTGGCCGCTGAGGAAATCGGCATCGGTGCCGCCAACCAGGATATCGTCGCCGGCGCCGCCGCTCAACGATACCGACATGACGAGCCCACTGCCGTCGAGGTGATCATCACCCTCACCGCCCTTGACGTATTCGACACCGCTCGCGGCGAGGTCGATGGAAGCGCCCACATCACCCGAGAGATAGACTTTGTCGTACCCGGCGCCGCCGTCGATCACGAGATCCTCGCCATCGGCGTACAGCCTATCGTCGCCGTCACCGCCTCTCAGTTCGTCGGCCCCAGCGCCTCCCTCGAGGCGATCATCTCCCGTCCCACCGTCGAGGACGTCGTCACCGTCGTCGCCATAGAGTTGGTCGTTGTCGTCGCCACCATGCAACTGATCGTCCTCGGAGCCGCCATACAGTCGATCGGCGCCGGAACCGCCCTCGATCAGATCATTTCCGTCGTTGCCGTAAAGCTCGTCGTCGCCGTCGTCGCCGTCGATGCCATCGTCGCCATCGCCGCCGTAGCCGGTATCGTTGCCGAGGCCGCCGGACAGATCGTCATCGCCTTCCTGGCCGCTGAGGATATCGGCATCGGTGCCGCCAACCAGGATATCGTCGCCGGCGCCGCCGCTCAACGATACCGACATGACGAGCCCACTGCCGTCGAGGTGATCATCACCTCACCGCCCTTGACGTATTCGACACCGCTCGCGGCGAGGTCGATGGAAGCGCCCACATCCCCGAGATAGACTTTGTCGTACCCGGCGCCGCCGTCGATCACGAGATCCTCGCCATCGGCGTACAGCCTATCGTCGCCGTCACCGCCTCTCAGTTCGTCGGCCCCAGCGCCTCCCTCGAGGCGATCATCTCCCGTCCCACCGTCGAGGACGTCGTCACCGTCGTCGCCATAGAGTTGGTCGTTGTCGTCGCCACCATGAACTGATCGTCCTCGGAGCCGCCATACAGTCGATCGGCGCCGGAACCGCCCTCGAACCAATCGTTGCCGTCGTTGCCGTAAACCTCGTCGTTGCCTTCGCCGCCGTCGAGCCAATCATTGCCGTCGCCGCCGTAAAGGCTGTCATTACCGAGGCCGCCGATCAGATCGTCATCGCCTTCCTGGCCGCTCAGATAGTCATCGCCGTCACCGCCCAGCGAGGTCGTTGCCGCCGCCGCCTTACCCAGGATGCGATCGTTTCCGCCCATACCATCGATGGTGTCGATCCCCTCGGTACCGGCAAGGGAGTCATCCCCGTCCGTCCCTTCGATCGGCGTTCCGGAAACCGGAGGCTGGGGGTCGTAGGCCTCGAACTGGCCGCTGTTGACGTGGTAGACCCCATCGAGGAACAGGAGCCTTTCGACGTCACTCAGAACGTCCGTCCCCTCGTCGCCGTCCGCCGCGTTGAGATCGACGACGGTGACGTCACCGGCGTTGGTGATCTCGAAGTCCGAGAAGTTGCCGACGTAGCTGGCGACGTCCTCACCCTCTCCACCGTCGATGACATCGTCGCCGGCGCCGCCGATGAAACCGTCGTCTCCCTGATCCCCCTCCAACTCGGTCGTCACCGGCATCGCCGATGAGCAGATCGTCGCCGCCGCCGCCGATCAGGGTGTCGTTGCCGGCGAGCCCGCTGATGATGTCGAAATCATCGGTGCCGACAAGGAAGTCATCCCCGTCCGTCGCGTCGCTCGGCGCCCCGGGAACCGGAGGCTGGGGGTCGTAGGCCTCGAACTGGCCGCTGTTGACGTGGTAGACCCCATCGAGAAAAAGGAGCCTTTCGACGCCACTCAGAACGTCCGTCCCCTCGTCGCCATCCGCTGCGTTGAGATCGACGACGGTGACGTCACCGGCGTTGGTGATCTCGAAGTCCGAGAAGTTGCCGACGTAGGTGGCGACGTCCTCGCCCTCTCCGCCGTCGATGGTATCGTCGCCGGCGCCGCCGATGAAACCGTCGTCGCCCTGATCCCCCTCCAATCGGTCGTCACCGGCATCGCCGATGAGCAGATCATCGCCGCCGCCGCCGATCAGGGTGTCGTTGCCGGCGAGCCCGCTGATGATGTCGAAATCATCGGTGCCGACAAGGGAGTCATCCCCGTCCGTCGCGTCGCTCGGCGCCCCGGGAACCGGAGGCTGGGGGTCGTAGGCCTCGAACTGGCCGCTGTTGACGTGGTAGACCCCATCGAGAAAAAGCAGCCTTTCGACGCCACTCAGAACGTCCGTCCCCTCGTCGCCATCCGCCGCGTTGAGATCGACGACGGTGACGTCACCGGCGTTGGTGATCTCGAAGTCCGAGAAGTTGCCCACATAGGTGGCGACGTCCTCGCCCTCTCCGCCGTCGATGGCATCGTCGCCGGCGCCGCCGACGAAACCGTCGTCGCCCTGATCCCCCTCCAATCGGTCGTCACCGGCATCGCCGATGAGCAGATCATCACCGCCGCCGCCGATCAGGGTGTCGTTGCCGGCGAGCCCGCTGATGATGTCGAAATCATCGGTGCCGGTAATCGCATCGTCGCCATTCGTGCCTTCGAAAAAGAGGCCCAGCCCAGACGGTTGGTTCGGTGTTGATGCAGACATTTCTTCCTCCGCTTTCATGTTCGGTTTGGCCCGGGGAGACGGTTTCGTGGCCGAACGGGTCGCGGCATTTGCGTGATGGTTTTGACCGCAAGGGGCCGAACTTCATTGAAATTCCGGAAAACACTGCCGCTGTTGCAGGCCAGCATGGGAAACCATCGTCTATTGTGCCGAGTAATAATTGGATGTCAATATTTTGTATTTAGAATATGTTGGAGGATAATAAGTAAAAATATCTATATTTATTCATTAATCGAAAAATATACACGCTGTTATGTCCATTATGATTATTGATTTATCGGCTTTTTTGGAGATTTTTCCCCGTTTTTCGCGGCGCAGGAGGTGTTCGCGAGCGAACCGTCGCCATCCGACGCACCAAACCCGTGGGTCACCTCTGGCGAGTTATTGCGCCGGGGTGCAAGCAAGGCGAAACCACGACCTACGGCTTCTCCAGCCCTTCGTCCAAGCTCCATAAACGAAACCGCCGGGCGATGCCCGGCGGTTCGTTTCGGTCCCCTGCCTTGCTTCGTTGCGTCCGATCACATCATCCGCTTGGCCAGCAGAGATTTGATCTCGCCGATCGCCTGGCCCGGATTGAGGTGTTTCGGGCAGGTGTTGGTGCAGTTCATGATCGTGTGGCACCGGAAGAGCTTGAACGGATCGTTGAGATCGTCGAGCCTGTCGCCGGTCGCCTCGTCGCGGCTGTCGGCGATCCACCGGTAAGCCTGCAGCAGAACCGCCGGCCCGAGATAGCGGTCGCCGTTCCACCAGTAGCTGGGACAGCTGGTCTGGCAGCAGAAGCACAGGATGCATTCCCACATTCCGTCCAGCTTCGCCCGCTCCTCGGGGCTCTGCAGCCGTTCGCCCGCCGGCGGTGGGGTGTCGGCCTGCAGCCACGGACTGATCGAGCGATACTGGGCATAGGGCACCGACAGATCGGGAACCAGATCCTTGACCACCGGCAGGTGCGGCAGCGGGTAGATCTTGACGTCGCCCTTGATGTCCTCGATCGCCTTGATGCAGGCCAGCGTATTGGTGCCGTCGATGTTGAACGCGCACGACCCGCAGACGCCTTCGCGGCACGACCGGCGGAAGGTCAGGGTCGGATCCATCTCGTTCTTGATCTTGATCAACGCGTCGAGGACCATCGGTCCGCAGCTGCCGAGATCCACCGGGTAGGTATCCAGCCGCGGGTTCTCACCGCTCTCCGGGTCGTAACGGTAAATCTTGAAGTTCCTGATGCGGCTGGCCCCGGCCGGAGCCGGCCAGGTCTTGCCGTCTCTCACCCTAGAGTTTGCGGGCAGGTTGAACTCGACCATCTTAAGGAGTCTCCTTCCCTGATCAATAGACCCGAGTTTGCGGTTTGATGTATTCGGCCTCGTCGGTCAGCGTGTAGGTGTGGACCGGACGATAATCGAGGGTCACCTTGCCCTTGTCGTCGATCCACGCCAGCGAGTGCTTCATCCAGTTCTCGTCGTCCCGGTTGGGGAAGTCCTCGCGGGCGTGCGCGCCCCGGCTTTCCTTGCGGGCCTCGGCCGAATAGAGCGCCGTCTTGGCGCAGATCATCAGGTTCTCCAACTCCAGGGCCTCGACCAGGTCGGAGTTCCAGATCATCGAGCGGTCGCTGAGCTGGATGTCGGCGAGGCTGTCCCAGATCTCGTCGATTTTCGTGCAGCCCTCCGCCAACACCTCCTGGGTGCGGAACACGGCGGCATTGTTCTGCATGCTGCGCTGCATGTTGAGCCGGATCTCGGCGGTTTTCAACGAGCCCTTGGCGTTGCGCAGGCGATCGAGCCTGGCAAGCGACTTGTCGGCGGAGCCCTTGGGCAACGGCGGCAGCGAGGCCCCCGGTTTGATGATTTCGGCGGCGCGCAACGCCGCGGCGCGACCGAACACGACGATATCGAGCAACGAGTTGGTGCCGAGCCGGTTGGCCCCGTGCACCGAGGCCGACGCGCATTCGCCGACCGCCATCAGCCCCGGACAGATCGCGTCCGGATCCTTCTTGGTCGGGCGCAGCGCCTCGCCGTGATAGTTTGTCGGGATGCCGCCCATGTTGTAGTGCACGGTCGGCAACACCGGGATCGGCTCCTTGGTGGCGTCGACGCCGGCGAAGATCTGAGCCGTCTCGGTGATTCCCGGCAGCCGCTCCCACAGGATGTCGGCGCCGAGATGCTCGAGGTGCAGGTAGATGTGGTCGTTTTCCTTGCCGATGCCACGGCCTTCCCGGATCTCGACGGTCATCGACCGGCTGACCACGTCGCGAGACGCCAGGTCCTTGGCGTTCGGGGCGTAGCGCTCCATGAACCGCTCGCCCTGGGAATTGGTCAGGTAGCCGCCCTCGCCGCGGGCGCCTTCGGTGATCAGACAGCCGGAACCGTAGATCCCGGTCGGATGGAACTGAATGAATTCGTGATCCTGCACCGGCAAACCGGCCCGGGCGACCATCGCGTTGCCGTCGCCGGTGCAGGTGTGGGCCGAGGTGCACGAGAAGAACGCCCGCCCGTAACCGCCTGACGCGAACACCGTGGTATGGGCCCGGAAGCGGTGGATGGTGCCGTCGTCGAGGTTCCAGGCGACGACGCCGCGGCAGGCGCCGTCGTCGTCCATGATGATGTCGATGGCGAAGTACTCGACGAAGAACTCGGCGTTGAACTTCAGGCTCTGCTGATAGAGGGTGTGGAGGATGGCGTGGCCGGTGCGGTCGGCGGCGGCGCAGGCCCGCTGCACGGGGGCTTCGCCGTAGTTCCGCATGTGGCCGCCGAACGGCCGCTGGTAGATCTTGCCGTCCGCCGTGCGCGAGAACGGGACGCCGAAGTGCTCGAGTTCGTGCACCGCGGGGACCGCCTGGCGGCACATGTACTCGATGGCGTCCTGGTCGCCGAGCCAGTCGGACCCCTTGACGGTGTCGTACATGTGCCAGTGCCAGTTGTCCTCGGCCATGTTGCCGAGCGCGGCGCCGATGCCGCCCTGGGCGGCGACGGTGTGACTGCGAGTCGGGAACACCTTGGTGATGCAGGCGGTCTTGAGGCCCGCGGCGGCCATCCCCATGGTCGCCCGCAGTCCGGCGCCGCCGGCGCCGACGACGATGACATCATAGCCGTGATCGGTGATCGGATACGCTGTAGGCATTTTTTATCAGCCCCCGTTAGGCAACCAGGAAAACGGCGAGAACGCACGAAGCGGCCAGCAGGAACAGGATGAACTTGACCGCCAACAAGGTGGCGATCTTGCAGGCTTCGCCGCTGACATAGTCCTCGATGACGACCTGCATGCCGAGGTGGGCGTGGTAGAACAGCACCAACACCAGCACCACCATCATCAGGGCGTTGCCGAAGGTGCCGATCCACGCCTGGAAGGTCGCGAAATCGGCGCCCATCAACCCGATCGCCGCAAAGACAAACCAGATCGACAGCGGCACCAGCGCAATGGCGGTGACCCGTTGGGCCCACCAATGGCCGACTCCGTCCTTGGTCGATCCGAGGCCGCGCGCGCGGCCGAGAGACGAGCGCATCTCCATCACGCACCTCCCGCCGCGTAGGCGGCGATCAACGTTATCAACGTGCACACCACCGCGAAGCCGATCACCACCAGGCCGGTCTTCTGCAGTATCGGCATTTCGAAGCCCCAGCCGAAGTCCCAGGCCAGATGCCGGATACCGTTACCCAGGTGGAAGAACAGGGAGAACGTGAAACCCCATAGAATGAGGTGGCCGAACCACGAACCGAGGAAGGCCTGACAGGTCTCGAAGGCTTCCGGGCCGTAGGCCGCCGACACCAGCCACCACGTCAGCAGCAGCGTGCCGATCGAGAGGGCGACGCCGGTGATGCGGTGCAATATGGAGAGAACCGAGGTGATCTGCGGTCGATAGACTTGGATGTGCGGTGAGAGAGGACGATCTCTGGATGCCATGGGGGTTCGCCCTTATGCTTTCTAAACTCAAGTGGGCATTGGAAACTTCAGCTTTAGTCACACCGCATCGTGAAGTCAACGTTCGCAGGTGCACAAAACGGCCGGCGACGCGAAAAAGAAACTCTCTGTCAGACCGCTGCCCCGCCTCGAAATAATCGTTATCAATCATTCTCATTCTCGGCCGAGCGTACCCGATAAAGTGTCGAGCCGATCCATGCGCACCCAGTGATCGCAATTCAGGTTGTGGATAAGTTGTGAGTGGAATGTGCAAAAACCGAAAATTTATTCACAAGAAAATTGCGTCATGGGTGATTTTAATATTGCAATGTTCCCCCGCTTTTTATTCACCATAAGGACCGTATGTGGAGGTGCCGATATGGCATAGACCCATTTTGGGGTCTTAAATATTTGGCGATCCGGCGGTTTTCGTCGGTAAGTTTTGGCCCGGGGTCGATGGCGTCTGACGCAATCGAAGGCTCGGGAAGGACGGAGCGGGCATCGTGGATTCGGCCCCGGGATGTGCGTTCCGCAGGCAAGGAAGCAGGCTCGCCTTGCAATGGGGCGGGTCGGCTCCGGAGTTGACCGGCCTTCCGCTCGAAGGCCGGAGGTCCGGATCAGGCATCGCACGGGAGGGGTTCCGGTCTGTCCCTCGCAGCCCCCCTCCCCGACATCCGCAGTCGGAGTGACCGCGCTTCACCTCCGACGACCGGAGACCGGCGAGCTTGGTTCCCAGCCTTTTCGCCAAGGTTCGCGACCGTCCGGGTGCGCGGGTTTCTCCGGCCCAGGGTGCCCGTGCCGCAGGTGACGTGTCACAAGGAACCGCTTTCACGTACCCGGAACCCTGGCGGTTCCAAGAGGCGTCGGGGAGTATTGTTTCGGTCGCCCCCTTGGGTGTCCCGAAGCGGATTTCCCGACGCCCTTTTTTTTTCGGGCCATCCGGGCACTCCCGGAAAGCCGCCTTCTTCCGATCGGCCCGCACCGCGGTCGCGGTCGCGTCGTATGTTGCATCCGATCGACGGCTTCTATATTATTTTTGTCTAATGTATTGAATTTCCCGGGGCCCCCGCCGCGATCGCCGGCGGGCGTTCCCCGGCCCTTCCATTTTCGACCCGTCTTTCAGGAGGATATCCATGGAAAAGGACTATGCGCAGATCGTCTCTCATCTCACCAAGGTGATGGGAGAGATGCACAAGGGATTCCCGGAACGATGAAGGGGTTCGCGGCGTGCGCCGACACGGCGAAAGCCCCCAGCGCGCTCGACGCCAAGACCAAGGAGCTGATGGCGACCGCCATTTCCATCGCGCTCCGCTGTGACGGTTGTCTCGGTTTCCACATCAGGGGAGCGGTCAGGCACGGAGCGACCCGCCAGGAGATGATGGATACCATCGCCGTCGCGATCATGATGAACGGCGGGCCGGCGACGGTTTACGGTGCCTACGCGCTGGAAGCCTACGACCAGTTCGCCGCCGCTCGCAAGTCGGCGGCCGAATGAAAAACCCCCGGGAGCGGGACTCCCGGGGGCCTGAAGTGGTGAGCGTTGTCCGCGCTAGTTGCGCGGGCGACACCGAACAGCTGCATCAGCCAGACGAACATGGTCACGAAGCTGCCGTAGAGCAGAAACGCGCCGAAGATCGCCTTGCGATGGGTGACGTCGCCGACGTCGCCCTCGTAGTACCAGTTCTTGATCTGCTGGGTCTCGAACGCAGTGAGCCCGGCGAAGATCAGCGGCACGACGATCGACATCAGCAGGTGCAACCCGGTCGACTGCAGGAACAGGTTGACCACGATCGCGATCAGAATGCCGAACGTCGCCATGATCAGAAACCGCCCCATCGCCGTCAGGTCCTTCTTGGTCGTGTAACCGTAGAGGCTGGTGCCGGCGAAGGCGCCCGCGGTGATGAAGAACACCCGGGCGATGCTCTCCTGGGTGTAGATGTAGAAGTACGGTGCGATCAACGCGCCCCACATCGCGGCGTAGACCCAGAAGCAGGCCTGGGCGGCGAACACGCTCTTCGACATCATGATCCGAGGCGCGACGAAACCCATCCCGAGGATGCCGATGAACAGCACCCAGACGAAGGGTCCGCCGACGATCGCCTGCATCACCGCCGGATTCATCGCCACGACCATGGAGATGATGCCGGTCAGCGCGACGCCGAGGGCCATGTAGTTGTAGACCCGCAGCATGTAGGCGCGAAGGCCGACGTCGATCCTCGCGGCATCGGCCTGAGCGGGGGTCATCGTGTCGGTTCGCAATTGAAACCGTCTGTCAGGTCCTAAAGCCATGTGAAACCTCTTTGCCAGAGATAGTTCTTCCTGCCGCTAATATGGCACGGCCGCGGTGCGGTTCAAGCCTAATCGGGTTATATCGATGCTCACTGATAGTGACCCATTGGTATTATTCGTTGCGCAGGAAAGGGGCCGTTTTCTGGCCCAGCACCCGCCAGGTGCCGGCAAATCCGATCACCTGGGTCAACGCGATACAGAAGACGACGGTCGCCACCACCACCCAGGGCAGGAAAATCCACTCGCTGTGCATCAGGAACACCATTACCGCCCACGCGGTCAGGGTACCGATCGCCGCGGCAACCGCGCCGGTGGCGAGCCCGAGAAGCCCGTACTCGTAAACGAACATCCGGGCGATGCGCGCTCTGGTCGCGCCAAGCACCTTGAACACGACGGCGTCGTATTGGCGCCGCCGCTTGCCCGCCGCGATGGCGCCGCCGAGAACCAGCGCGCCGACGACGACGGTCAGCGAAGCCGCCGCGCGCACCCCTTGGCCGATGCCGGCGAGGATCGAATTGACCGCCTCCAACGCCTCGCGCACCCGAATGGCGGTGACGTTGACGAAGCGGTCGGTCACCGCCTTTTCCAACGACGATTCGGCCTCCGGGGAAGCGAACACCGCGGCGATGTGGGTGTGCGGCGCGCGTTCGAGGGTTCCCGGCGCGAAGATCAACGCGAAGTCGAAGGGAATGGTGCGCCAGTCGATCTCCCGCAACGACATGATCCGCACCTCGACCTCCCGACCCAGCACATTCAGGGTCAGGGTGTCGCCGACGCCGACGCCGAACCCCTTGGCGAGCCCGGCGTCGAACGACACCGCCGGCGGTCCCGCGTAGTCCGGCGGCCACCATGTTCCGGCGACGATCCGGGCGTTGTCGGGCGGTGTCGCCGCATAGGTCAGGGCACGATCGCCACGCACCGCCCATGCCGCTTCCGGGGCGATCGTCGCCTCCTCCACCGGCACACCGGCGATGCGGACGATGCGACCGCGCAACGACGGCACCCGGCGCAGGCTCTCGACTCCCGGGACGCCTTGGACCGTGTCGTCGAAGGCGGCGGCCTGGTTGTCCTGGATGTCGATAAAGAAGAAGGCGGGCGCCGATTTCGGCAGCCGCTCGTTGATCTGAGCGCTCAGGTTTCCCTCGATCAGCGCCACCGCCACCAGAACCGCCACCCCCGTCCCCATCGACAGCACCACGTTGGGGGTCGCCGCCCCCGGCCGATGCAGGTTGGCCAGGGCCAGCCGCAACTCCGCATTGCGCGGCCGCGGCAACCGCGCCGTCGTCGCCATCAGCAACGCCGCGCCGCCACGTAGCGCCAGAAGCGTCGCCATCGCGCCGCCGACAAACCAGTACGCCAGATTGCGGTCGCCGGCGGTCAAGATGGTCAGCGCCGCCAGCGCCGCCACACCCAATGCAATGATGATCGTGTAGACGGCCCGGGGCCGCCCGCGCGTCGGCGCGACCACCGCGCGGAACAGGCTTCCGGGCGGCACCTCGCGAGCCCGGGCCAGCGGCCACAGCGCGAACGTCACCGCCGTCAGCACCCCGAGCATGCCGGCCACCGCCACCGGACGCGGATAGAACCCGATGACGGTCGGCAGCGGCAACGTATCCCCGAGCGCCCACAGCGCGAGCGCCGGCAGCGCCGCCCCGGCAACCAATCCGAACCCGACGCCGATCAGCGCCAGCACCAGGATCTGCAACAGGTAGATCCGGAAGATCAACGCCCCGGGCGCGCCCAGGCACTTGAGGATGGCGATGGTCGCGGTCTTGCCGTCGAGATAGTTGGTCACCGCGTTGCCGACACCGATGCCGCCGACCAGCAGCGCCGTGAGCCCGGCGAAGGTCAGAAACGCCGACATGCGATCGACGAAGCCGCGGATGCCGGGGGCGGCGCCGGAGGTGTCGCGAATCCGCCACCCCGCGGTGGGAAAGGCCTGCTTGAGCGCCTCGATCCACGCGGCGACGTCGCTGCCTTCGGTCAGCACCAGCCGCGTGTGATAACGGATCATGCTCCCCGGCTGCACCAGACCGGTCGCGGCCAGGGCGTCTTCGGCAATCATCAACCGGGGGCCGAAGTTGAACACGCTGGCGATCCGGTCGGGCTCGCGCACCACCTTCGCGCGGATTTCGAAAACCGCCGAGCCGACCCTCACCTTGTCGCCTATGTCGATGCCCAGCCGATCGAACAGAGTCGCTTCGGCCACCGCCCCCCAGACGCCGTCGCGGCGCTCCAAAGCCTCGGCAAGCGCCAACGCCGGCGCCAGTTCGACGGTACCGACCAGCGGATAGGCGTTGTCCACCGCCTTCAATTCGACCAGCCCCCGGTTGTCACTGCCATTGTCCGGTCGCGCCATCGCCCGCATCTCGACGGTTCGCGACAGGGCCGCGGAGTTCGCCGCCAGATAGGCGTCCTGCGCCTCCGCACCGGAACGATGGAGAAGCCGCAGGTCGATGTCGCCGCCGAGCAGGCTGCGGCCGTCGGCACGCAGTCCGGCGACCACCGCGTGGTTGACCGAGCCGACGGCGGCAATGGCGGTGACCCCGAGGGCGAGGCTCACCAGGAAGACACGGAACCCGCCGAGCCCGCTTCTCAGTTCGCGCCGCGCAAGGCGCCAGGCCAGGACGAGAGGACCCAAGGCTATTCGCCCGCCACGCTCGAGGTCATGGTGGCGACAGCATCGTGGTCGGTGATGCGGCCATCTTCCAGACGGACGATGCGTCGGCATCGGGCCGCAAGATCGCGCTCATGGGTGATCAGGATCAGGGTGGTGCCGCGGCGCTCGTGCAGATTGAACAACAGGTCGACGACGCCGCGGCCGGTGGCGCCATCCAGATTGCCGGTGGGTTCGTCGGCAAGCAGAATGGCGGGCTCGGTAACGAAGGCGCGGGCCAGCGCCACCCGCTGCTGTTCGCCGCCCGAAAGCTGGCTCGGATAGTGGGAAAGGCGACGGCCGAGACCGACCGCTTCGAGCTGAACGCGCGCCCGCCCGGACGCCTCGCCCGCTCCCGCGAACTCCAACGGCAGGGCGACGTTTTCCAGCGCGGTCATCGTCGGCACCAGATGGAAGTGCTGGAAGACGATACCGACGTGGTCACGCCGGTAGCGGGCGAGCCTGTCCTCGTCGAGGCCGGTGATATCCATGCCGGCGGCGCGGACGGTGCCCGAGGTCGGCCGCTCGAGCCCGGCGATCACCATCATCATGCTGGTCTTGCCCGATCCCGAAGGACCGATCACGCCGACGGTCTCGCCGCGATCGACGACCAGATCGATGCCGCGGAGGATATTGACCTCGCCGCCCGCACCGGTCAGCCTAAGATCGACGCCTTCGAGAACGACCGCCGCGTCGGAAGGCACGGCGGCTTGGTGAACCTGTGAAACTGTCATCGATGTCACGAACCGTGTGGTTTAGGCGCCGTTGCCCATCTATCCGATATGACCCGGCCAGATGGCTTGTCAATGTAGCTGCGCTCGCAATCGTCACATTGGCGCTGTCGGCGGTTGCACCGTCGACGACGGCGGCGACGGGCGATACGCTGCGTTTGCTCGCGTTCGGCGACAGCCTTACCGCCGGCTTCGGCCTGCCGAAAAATGTTTCGTTTACCGCCCAACTCGAGCGCGCCTTGGGAGAAGAAGGGCTTGCCGTCACCGTGATCAACGCCGGCGTTTCCGGAGATACCTCCGCCGGTGGTCTGGCGCGACTCGACTGGACACTGGCGGGAACGCCCCACGGCGGGCCGGACGCGGTGATCGTCGAACTCGGCGCCAACGACGCGCTTCGCGGGATCAACCCGCGGGTCACCTATGACAATCTGGACGCGATCCTGAGCGAACTCGGGCGGCGGGGGCTACCGGTATTGCTCGCCGGAATGCGGTCCCCGCCCAACATGGGGCCCGAATACGCCGCGGCTTTCAACGACATCTATGCACGGCTCGCGGATAAGCACGGAGTCGCCCTGTATCCGTTCTTCCTGGAGGGCGTCGCCGCCGATCCGGATCTCAACCAGGAGGACGGAATCCATCCCAACGCCCGCGGCGTCGCGGAGATTGTCAAGCGCATGTCGCCGGCGGTAAAGGTTCTATTAAAAGACCTGCAATGAGCGGCTCGATGTCCCCGGCAAGCGCCAACCCGGACGCCGTAGGAAGAGCCCAGGGAGAATACGGAGGATGAACACGTTCACGGTCGCCCATTCCGTCGGCGAGGACTGGGCCCATGCCGCCCAGGGATGCGCCGATGCACTCGCGAAGAGCGCGCCCGCCGCCAATCTCGCATTCCTCTACGTGACCGACTCGCTGGCCGAGGACGTGGGAAACATCCTCGGCTACTTGCGCCAGAAAACGGAAATCGAGCATTGGGTGGGAACCGTCGGTGTCGGCATCTGCGCCAACGAAACGGAGTATTTCGACCGCCCGGCGGTTGCCGTGATGGCGATGGACCTGCCGCTGCAGTCGTTTCGGGTGTTCCCCTGCATCAGCCAGACCATCGACCAGCTGTCGGCCGAAAACCGGTCCTGGATTGCCGACGTCTCGCCGACCTTCGGCATCCTGCACGGCGATCCCCAAAACGCGAAAACGCCGCAACTGATCGAAGATCTGGCGGAGGAAACCACGATCTTTCTGGTCGGCGGCCTGAGCTCGTCGCGAAGTGTTTGTCACCAGGTCGCGGAGCGCCTGACCGGCGGCGGCGTGTCCGGCATCCTGTTCGCTCCGGAAATCGGCGTGCAGACGGGGCTGAGCCAGGGATGCACGCCGATCGGCGAGAGCCATGTCATTTCGGATTGTCTCGACAACGTGGTGATCGGTCTCGACGGCCGCAAAGCGGTGGACGTCTTCAAAGAGGAAATCGGCGAGGTTCTCGCCGGCGACCTCGCCGGCGTGGCGGGCCTTATTCATGCCGCGTTCCCTCTGCCGGGCTCCGATACCGGCGACTATATGGTCCGCAACCTCGTCGGAATCGATCCGGTCCATGGCTGGCTGGCGATCGGGGATCAGGTCACGCCGGGAGACCGGATGATGTTCGTGCGGCGGGATTCCAACAGTGCCCGAGACGAAATGATGGCCATGCTCGCCAACCTCGACAAGCGCCTGACGGCCCGGCCACGCGGCGGGATTTATTTCTCCTGCGTGGCCCGGGGCCCCAACATGTTCGACAAGCCCGGGGAGGAAGTGGCGATGATTCGCGAAGTCCTCGGCGACTTCCCGTTGGTCGGGTTCTCCTGCGGCGGAGAGATCTCCAATGGCCGGCTTTACGGCTACACCGGCGTGCTCGCGGTATTCACCTAGAGGGGGCCTGCGGAAAATCGATGAAGTACAACCAGCTCGGCCGCACCGGCATCACCGTCAGCCGTATCTGCCTCGGCACCATGACCTTTGGCGAGCAGAACAGCGAGGAAGACGCCTTTCGCCAGCTCGATCGCGCGGTCGAC
>CAVYYK010000036.1:0-14734 GCA_963772635.1 uncultured Alphaproteobacteria bacterium | reverse complement strand
TGGGACGGGCGAGTAGAAATCCACCACCGCCGGCCGAAGCCAGGACGGGTTCGGCGACGCAGGCGGTGCACATTGCCGCCATTGCCGCGTCGAACGCATTGCCGCCCTCCGCGAGTATGGCGGCAGCGGCGCGGCTGGTCTCGATATGCCCGGAGGCGACAGCGCCCTTGATAATGATGTTCTCGCAAGACTTTCCGACGGATGCGTTGCTGATCTGGTGGGTAGCGGCTGCGCGGAAAGCTGTCAACCGAGCCGGCGGGTATTCGACACAGGTGTTTTGACAAGCTTGGTTCCGATCCCGTTTGTTGACACCGGTCGGATCGACGACCACTTGGGTATCATAGACCAACGAAATCGCTCAAGAGCCGACCGGTGACTGCTCTCTTCGGAAAGTACGGGTTGACCCGATTTTGCCGCTGCTGGCCGGCGCTTCTCGGCGTGCTGTGGATCGCCTACGCGCCGCCGTCCGCGGCCACCGCTCAGCAGCCGGAGCGGGGCGTGCTGAACGCGGTTTCCTTCGAGCCGCTGCCGGAGGGAGCTGCGGTCCTCGTCCGCCCCCTCGACGACACCGACGAGAACCTGGCGATCAAGAAGGAGTTCGAAGCGGCGATGGCTGCGGACGGGCTCAACGTGGCGGCGGATGATGCCCGCCTCGTTCTCAGCTTCGAGACCCGCGAGGAAGTCGCCGCCGGACCGGCCCCAAGACCCCAGACGACGGTCCGTTTTCGGGGTCAGGAGGGCCGGATGAGCATGAGCGACGCAAAGAAACGTGCCCAAGCTGATCGAAGCGCCGCGAGACGGCACCCGGATCTATCGCCCGAGCCGCTACCGCATCGATGCGACGATCGACGACAAATTGGACGGGACACGCCTGTGGCAAGGCTGGGCCGTTGCCGACCTCGACGAGCACACCCACCTTATTTCTCGCCAAGACCATGGTACCGGCGATCGTCGACAGCATCGGCCGCAACGTGAAGGAAGAGCCGTTCCCGCTGCAGTGACGCCGGCTGTTGACAGCCGTCGGTGCGCGACCGATCATCCGGTTGCAGGCAACGGCCAAGTGTCGGTTGTGGTTGCGGAAACGGGAACATTACACGACACCGGAGAGAGAGGAACACCATGGTTCGCTTCGGCTTCGCGCTTGCCGGGTGTGCCGTCCTGGTGACGGTGCACGCGGGTTTGACCATGGCCCAGGAGAGCCCGACGGGCGTTCTGAACGCGGTTGCCTTCAAGCCGCTGCCCGCGGGCGCGCCGATCCTTGTCCGTCCGTTCAACGACACCGATGAGAACCTGGCGATCAAGAAGGAGTATCGAGGAGGCCCTGAAGGCGCGGGGCTACACCATTGGCACGGATCCCAAAGGAATTGTTCTGAGTTTCGAAAGCCGCAGCCAACCGGGCTACTGGACCAGTACGCCCCAACGGAAGTTTGTCGAATTGCAGGGCTCCGCCGGTAGCGGAACCCGTCTCGAAAAGGGTTCGAGGGGCGTGGTCAACCTCTACGACAGCCAGCAGGGCGCCGTGTTCAACGAAGGCAAGCGCAACGTCGTCACTCCCGCCGCGACGCTGTTCCGCCTGGACGTCAACATCGACGACAAGACGGAGGGCAAGAGCCTCTGGCTGGCGTGGGCCCTCGCCAACCTGGCGGAGGGCGACCCGGCCACGCTAGCGAGGGCGATGGTCCCGGTGATCGTCGACACCATCGGCGAAGGCGCGAAAGAACAACCGTTCAAGCTGCTCCAGGAGCCCGAGGACGACGGGGCGGATCGGAAATGACGTCGGTTCGGGCGGAACGGCGAAGGCGCCCGGGCACCGGCGAAGCACGCCGCCGCCCCGGCACGATAGACGACCGCCAACACCCAGTTCAAGAATGAATCAACTCACCGATAAGGCCTTGCTGCCGGCGGGGATGACCGATGCCCTTCCGCCCCACGCCGCGTTTGAGGCGGAGACGGTGGAGCGGTTGATGGCGTCGTTTGCCGCCTACGGCTACGAACGGGTGAAACCGCCGCTGATCGAGTTCGAGGACAGCCTGCTCGCCAGCGGCGGCGCGGCCCTGGCCGCACAGACCTTCCGGCTGATGGACCCGGAGTCCCATCGCATGCTGGCGCTGCGACCCGACATGACCCTGCAGGTCGCGCGGATCGCCGCCACCCGCCTCGCCAACAGCCCGAGGCCGCTCAGGCTCGGTTATGCCGGGCAGGTGGTCCAGGTCAAGGGCTCGCAGTTGAGGCCCGAGCGGCAGTTCGGCCAGGTCGGCGCCGAGATCGTCGGCGCGGCCGCCCCCTGCGCCGACGCCGAGGTGATCCTGATGGCCGCCGAGGCGATCGAAGCCCTGGGACTCACCGATCTCACCGTGGATCTCGGGGTGCCGACCCTGGTGCCGTCGGTTCTTGTCGGCCTCGATCTGGACGCGGAAACCAACGCCCGGCTGCGAACCGCCCTCGATCGCAAGGATATGGTCGAAGTCGGCGCGATGGCCCCGGTTGTCGGCCGGGAGACGGCGGCGCTGTTGTCGGGCCTAGTGGTGGCGACCGGCCCGGCGGAAGAGGCTCTCGCCGCTTTGATGAAGGCGCCTCTCCCTCCCGCCGCGGCGGCGGAACGAGCGGCGCTGGCAGATGTGTTCGCCTGCGTCCGTGCCGGGGCCCCGGAGCTGACGCTCAGCATCGATCCGGTCGAAAACCGGGGTTTCGAATATCATACCGGCGTGACCTTCACTCTGTTCGAGCGTAACGTGAGGGGCGAACTCGGCCGGGGCGGCCGCTATGTCGCCGGCAACGGCGACGGCCGCGGTGAACCGGCCACCGGGGTGACGCTGTTCATGGACTCGGTGCTGCGCGCGATCCCGGCGAGGAAGCGGCCCTCCCGCCTGTTTCTTCCGCTCGGGACCGCGACGGACGATGGACGGCGGCTGCGCCGGGACGGCTGGATCACGATCGGCGGGTTGCAGCCGACGTCCGAACCGGAAGTGGAAGCGCTGCGACTGGAGTGCAGTCACGTCCTGGTGAACGGCGAAGTTCGCGTTTTGCGATCGAAACTCCGAAATGGAGACAGGGGATAGGATGCTATGGCCAACGTGGTGGTGATCGGCTCGCAATGGGGAGACGAAGGCAAGGGAAAGATCGTCGACTGGCTGTCCGAGCGCGCCGACGTGGTGGTTCGCTTCCAGGGTGGTCACAATGCCGGCCACACGCTTGTCATCGATGGCATAACATACAAGCTAAGCCTGCTGCCATCTGGCGTCGTCCGCGCCGGCAAGCTCTCGGTCATCGGCAACGGCGTCGTCCTCGACCCGTGGGCACTGCTCGCCGAAATCGAGATCCTGCGCGAACAGGGCGTCGACATAAGCCCGAAGAACGTTCGCATTGCCGAAAACGTTCCGCTGATCCTGCCGTTGCATCGCAACCTGGACAAGGCCCGCGAAACGGCGCTCGGCAACTCGAAGATCGGCACCACAGGCCGAGGCATCGGCCCCGCTTACGAAGACAAGGTCGCCCGTCGCGCCATCCGCCTCGGCGACCTCTCCGACCCGCAGGTGGTCTCGGAGAAGCTCGACACCCTTCTGCTTCACCACAATGCGTTGCTGCGCGGCCTCGGCATGCCGGAAGTGAGCCGCGACGCGCTGCTCGCCGAGCTGCTGGCGATCGCGCCCAGTGTCCTGCCCTATGCCGACACCGTGTGGAAGACCCTCGACGGCGCCCGCCGGGCGGGCAAGCGGATCCTGTTCGAAGGCGCCCAGGGCACCATGCTCGACATCGACCACGGCACCTACCCGTACGTGACGTCGTCGAACACCGTTGCCGGACAGGCGGCGGCGGGCTCGGGTCTGGGGCCGGGCACGCTCGACTACGTTCTCGGCATCACCAAGGCCTACACCACCCGGGTCGGCAGTGGCCCGTTCCCCACCGAACTCGATGACGCGGTGGGCAAGACCCTCGGCGAACGGGGAAAGGAATTCGGAACGGTGACCGGCCGGCCCCGGCGGTGCGGCTGGTTCGACGCGGTGCTGGTGCGGCAGGCGGTCAAGGTCAGCGGCATCCGCGGCATCGCGCTGACCAAGCTGGACGTACTCGACGGCTTCGACGAGATCAAGGTGTGCGTCAGCTATCGCCTCGACGGCGAGGTTCTCGACTACCTGCCAGCCGCTTCCGTCCGCCAGTTCAAGGTGGAGCCGGTCTACGAGATCATGGAGGGCTGGTCGGACAGCACTCGCGGCGCACGGTCCTGGGCCGAGCTGCCGGCCACCGCCGTCAAGTACATCCGCCGGATCGAGGAACTCATCCAGGCGCCGGTGCATCTGCTCTCCACCAGCCCCGATCGGCTCGACACGATCATGGTCCGCGATCCGTTCGTCGACTGACCTCCGTTTGCAGCAAACGACGGCGCCGAACGCTGCCCCGTTCTTAATTCTTTGGCAATGGCAATGCCCCTAAGCTGGCTGAAACGGGCCTGCCACAGACGGCCCACCGGCAGGAAACGGCGGCGATGGCAGCGGCAAACGCAGTGGACGACGGCGTCCCGGCAATCACTGCCGGCGAATCAGCGTTGCTACGTCAGCGCTTCGATATCGATCCGGCATCGCCTCTCCTCGATCTGGACCGGCCGTCCGCCAAAGCCTTCGTTACCCGGGACCTGCGCGACTCGGAACGCGATCTGTTCGCGCTGATCTGCACCTCCGACCTGCCGATTCGCAGCGAAACCGCGTCGCTGCTCAAAGGTGCCGGTTTTCCGGGCGTGATGTCGCCGGTCGACCGGGGACCCGTCTATTGGCCTGCCCTGGAGAAACGGTGCATGGCCGTCGTCTATGAGCGTCCGCGCGGCGGCTCCCTCGCCGACAGCCGGGTCCGCAATGAAACCGCAATCTCCCACCAAGACATTCCGCGACGAGTCATCAGGCCCCTGGCAAAGGGTTTACGAGCCATCGAGAGGGCTGGACTGACCCACCGTGCGATCCGACCCGACAATCTGTTCTTCCTCGACGAAGCGAGAGAAATCCTGGTGATGGGCGATTGCGTCACCGCTCCCGCCGGGTTCCACCAACCATCGCTCCTGGAGCCGATCGAACGCACGATGGCTTCGCCGGCGGGCCGTGGCGAGGGGGGACCGGGTGACGACCTATACGCACTTGGCGCCACCATCGTGATGCTGCTGCCTGGACACGCCCCGGTTGCCGATCTCTGCGACGAAGATCTACTCCAGTCCAGGGTTGAAAACGGCACATACACCACGCTCTGCAAGAGCATGCGCGTTCCGATTGCCCTGGTTGAACCGTTGCGCGGCATGCTCAACGACAATCCAGAGGAACGCTGGGCACTTGGTGAGCTCGAGCTTTGGCTGGACGGTCGGAGACCGACGGTGCCGCAGCGGAAGGCGCGTCCAAAGGCGACGTTGGCCTTTCCGTTCGCGGGGCGGGACCACTACCGGCCGAGAACGCTCGCCCATGCATTTACCCAGAATGTCGGCGAAGCGGTGAAGGTGATCCGGGACGGTCAGTTGGAACATTGGCTGCGTCGCGGCATCGATGCCCCCGGGCTTGCCAAATCGGTCGCAAAAGCCGCGGCCGCGGATCGCGTCCGCCAGAACCGGATGCGCGGTGCCGACAACCTGCTCGTGGCCGAGATCTCGACCGTGCTCGATTCCGAAGCGCCGATTCGTTTCAAGGATTTCTCGTTCATGATCGACGGTTTTGGTCCGGCGCTGGCCGTATCCTGGTTGACCGGTGGCGACGGCCAGACCCCCGCGGAGATCCTGGCCCACGGTCTACCAGGCCTGTGGTCGGCGGCACAAAACAGTGCCGACCCTCGGATCGGTGCCCTTCAGCAGCGTTTCTCGCGGCTCGGCACGTACGTTCAACGCGAGGAAATAGGTTACGGGCTGGAGCGCTGTCTCTACGAGACCAACCCCGGCTTCCCGTGTCAAAGCCCGTACCTGAAATCGGAGCATGTCACCGATGTGATTGACCTGCTTCCCGCCCTCGACGCGGCCGCCAGCCGGGCCGACCCGGGCGCCAAGCCCGTAGACCGGCACGTCGCCGCCTTTGTTGCCGCCCGGTTCAGTCATGATAGCGGTCCCCATCTCACCGCGCTTGCCGATCCGAGGACGGGAAAATCGTTGACCGGCATGCTGGGTCTTCTGGCGTTGCTGCAGTGGCGGTTGAAGACGCCACCGGTGTTTGGGCTCGCCACCTGGATTGGCGGCCTACTCGGTCCGGTGATCGAGACCTATCACAGCGCCTCGACACGTAAGGAGATCGAACGGGAGATCGCCGGGACGGCTCGCCTGGGAAGTCTGCCCGACCTCTACGACCTAGTCGAGAACCCGGTGAAACGCGAGACCGACGAGCACGAATTTGCCGCCGCCGTTGCCACATTTGCCGCGGCCGAAACGGAGATCGACGAGATCAAATATGGCGAAGAGCGGCTTCTCCAATCCTCCCACCGGCTGGGTCGACGGGCCGCGGCGACCGCATCGGCGGCCATCTCGATGATCGTGGTCGCCGCGACCCTGCTGATTCGCCTCGTCTAGCCAGGGCGCCGCGATGGAGACCTCGACGACAAAACAACACGCGATCGGACAGCCGCAAGCAATCGGAAACCCTAGCAGTGTGCCATCCTGGCTACCCCTTTTAGGCGCCGCTCCGTTCCTCGGCCTATTGGTTTTTTCACCGGCGACCCTGATGGTGGCGGTCTTCGGCCTGTTGCCGGCCATCGTCGCCTGGACCGTCGATCGATCGAAGGAAAAAACCGCAGCATATAGCGTCGGCTGCCTGAACCTTGCCGGCGTATTCCCGTATCTATTACCCGTGTGGTTTGCCGGAGACGGCATCGGGACGGCCATGGATATCCTCACCGACGTGCTGGCCCTGGCCGTCATGTACGGTGCCGCCGCCTGCGGTTGGGTGCTGTTCCTTTCGCTGCCGCCCACAGTCTGGGCGGTCCAGAAGGTCTTCGCCGAAAGACGTGTCACCGAGTTGAAGGCCGATCAGGAACGGCTCATCGAGCAATGGGGCGAAAAAGTCGCGGAACGCTCCGACACGTTGCGCCCAAATAACCCGTAGGGCGCCGGCGACGCAACGGGCGACTTCCGGTGGTCCGGATCAGCAGGCGATCCGCTGCTCGATGACTGCGTTCCGCACGGATTTCTGCAGCTTTTCGAACGCGCGCACTTCGATCTGACGGACCCGCTCACGGGAGATGCCGTAACGGCGACTCAGGTGCTCAAGGGTTGTCGGATTATCCTTCAGCCGCCGCTCGGAGAGGATCTGACGCTCCCGGTCGGAAAGCGTTTTCAACGCACCCGCGAGCAGCCTGCTACGGCCATGGAACTCCTGGTGATCCGCCAACCGGATCTCCTGGCTTTCTCCCTGGTCGACCAGCCAGTCCAGCCATTCGCCATCACCCTCCTCGCGCAAAGGGGCGTTAAGGGACGCGTCCGGGCTGGAGATCCGGCGGTTCATGTTGGTCACGTCGGTCTCCGACACCTTAAGCCGCGATGCGATGGTGCTCACGTGTTCGGGCGAGAGGTCTCCGTCGTCGATGGCCTGCATCTGTCCCTTCAGCTTGCGCAGATTGAAAAACAGCTTCTTCTGTGACGCAGTGGTGCCCATCTTGACCAACGACCACGAGTGCAGGATGTACTCCTGAATGGCGGCCCGGATCCACCACATCGCGTATGTGGCGAGACGGAACCCGCGATAGGGATCGAACCGCATCACCGCCTGCATCATGCCGACGTTGCCTTCAGAGATCAGCTCTCCCAAGGGCAACCCGTATCCCCGGTATCCCATGGCGATCTTTGCAACCAGGCGCAAATGACTGTTCACAAGCTTGTGCGCGCTGTCGACGTCACCCCCGTCGGCCCACCGCCGGGCGAGCGAATACTCCTCTTCGGGTTCCAGCATCGGATACTTCCGAATCCGCTGGAGATAGCGAGAAAGGTTGCGATCGGGTGAAATGTCCAGTTCGAACCCGAGTCCCGACATGTTAGACCTCCTGCTCCCAGGCTTTCCGCCCATCACTCCCTGGTTTCTTTTTGCGCTTATTGTATCGTTTCCCACTCGTATCCGCAATGGTATCCTAGTATCCTACTCCAGTATAGAGTTAGTTACATTCGATCTAAAAGATAGATTAACTCATTAATATCGCTGGGCAAATCTGATCGGAAGGTGAGCCGGAGACCTTTGTGCGGGTGGGTAAACCCTATCAAATAGGCGTGAAGGGCCTGACGGTCGAACGCCGCGACCGCTGGGCCCACCGACTCCGGTAGGGCGCGCGCATGACGCCGCCATTGGCCGTAAACGGGATCGCCCAGCAGCGGGTGACCCAACGCCGTCATGTGGACGCGGATCTGATGAGTCCGCCCGGTTGCCGGCCGGCATTCGATCAGGCTGGCAACGTCGCCGAAGGTCCTGATCACCCGGTAGCGAGTCAACGCTGGCTTTCCCCCCCGCGCCACCACCGCCATCTTTTTCCGGTTGGCCGTACTGCGGCCGATCGCACCGGTCACCTGGCCGTTCCGTGGGCGCGGAACCCCCCAGACGAGGGCGAAATAGGCTCGTTCGACGCTGTGCTCGGCGAACTGCCGGACAAGGTCAAGATAAGCGGCATCGGTCTTCGCCACGACGATCAGGCCGCTGGTATCCTTGTCGAGGCGATGGACAATGCCGGGACGCCTGATCCCGCCGATGCCGGAGAGGCCGCCGGCGCCTCGCGCCAGCAGCCCGTTGACCAGCGTTCCGTCGGGGTTCCCCGAACCCGGATGGACCACCAGTCCCGCCGATTTGTCGACGACGATCAGATGCCCGTCCTCGAAAACGATATCGAGGGGCATCGGCTGCGGTTCCGGGATCGCCGGTGCAATCGCCGGCACGGCGACCGTGTAGGACTCGCCGCCGCACACCCGGCGGGAGGGATCGACAGCCGGCCCGCAACCGGTGGCCTCGACCCGCCCGCCTTCGATCAGTGCCTTCAACCGGGTACGGGACAGCGCCGGCAGAGCGTCGGCGAGCAGCCGGTCGAGTCGCGAGCCGGTCTTGTCCTCGGCAACCTTCACGGTGTAAGTGGTTACGGACATCACAACAGAGATTGAACGAAAAACATGCAGGCACTCAAGGGCCTGGTCGTGGGGCTCGGCATTCTGATCGTCATCGGCTTCGTGCTGTTGATCTACGGCTTCTACACCAGCTTCACCAATCCAAGTTTCAAGGTGATGGCGAAAAAAGGCAACGAGGCGAGCGCGCCGGCCGGCAAACCCGCGACCCCAAGGCCTGGGAGTTTTGGAGAAGTACGCATCAGCCTGCCGGACGGCTGTACACTGATCGAAATGCGTACCGATGGCGACCGGTTGTATCTGAGGACCGGCCCTATCGGCCTGTGCGAACGCATTGTCGTGGTCGATCCGGACAGTGGCGAGGTTCTCGGTACCTTCGTCGTCAAACCGTGATCCTGATCCCCTCGCTTTTGCTCGAGCGCATCGTCGACGACTCCGAGCGGGCCTACCCGGAAGAATGCTGCGGGTTGCTGGTCGGAGAGGGCGATCCGACCGGCACCGTCACCGTAACCCGGGTCGTTTCCAGCCCCAATGTCGCGTCATCGGGCAAGGGCGACAGTTTCGAGGTCGACCCCAAGCTGGTTTTCGATCTGATGCGAGAACTGAGCGGCGGCGTCCACCGCATCGTCGGCCACTATCACTCCCACCCGGACCACCCTGCCCGCCCGTCACGCCGCGACGTCGAAATGGCGTGGGAGCCGGAAATGGTCTGGCTGATCACCTCGGTGATCGGCGGAAGAGCGGAGCGCACCACCGCCCACTTCATCGACCGCGACCGCGGCCGGTTTCGCGAAATCGACATCGGAACCCCCGACTGATCGCCCGTTCGCCGTTTTTGTCTTTTCCCTCGGGTACGTGTATATGCTCGTACTCGAATCGTGCCATGACCCTGGGTGCAATGCGATGTTTCCCGAACTGATCCCGGAATCCAACTATCTGTTGCGGATGGCGGACGGGACGATCAAGCAGATCAATCCGTTCACCGGCACCGAGGTCTGGACCGTCCCCGGACGCGGCAATCGTCCCCTTCGCATCGACGTCAAGGAGGGTAAGCCGCTCGGTCCGGCCGAGGCCGACAACCATTGCTCATTCTGCGCCCGCAGATACCTGCAGACGCCGCCGGAAAAGGCGCGGCTGGTCAGGATCGGAAACGGGTTCGAGACCCTGTACAACGTCAGCGCCGATCAGTTGTCTGACACCGTCGCCGATTTCCGGCGAGTCGCCAATCTGTTCGAAATCGTCTCCTGCACCTATTGGCAGAAGAACTTCGGCTACACCCTTCCCGACGCGGTCCAGGCGCGGATGAACGCCTACCTATCGACCGAAACGGGACGGCGTCACGTACTCGACATCCTCCACAGCCGGATGCGGCTCTCCGGTACGGCGCCGGCGAAAATCGAGGCCACACCGGTCGAGGAGAAGCTGGAGATGGCCACCGCGTTCTTCGGCGGCGGTCACGAGTTGATCATTGCCCAGCGCCATTTCGTCGACGGCGCCGAGTACGACAACCAACTGGCCTCCTCGGGAACGTTCACCCCGGAGGAGCACTACCAGTACATGCGGTTCACCATCGACGCGGTGCGCGACATTTATCTGACCAACCGCTACGTCCGCTACGTGGCGGTGTTCCAGAACTGGCTCAAGCCGGCGGGGGCGTCCTTCGACCATCTCCACAAGCAGCTGGTCGCCATCGACGAGCGTGGTGTGCAGAACGAGACCGAGGTGCGACTGGCACGGGCCAATCCCAACATCTACAACGACGCCGCCGTCAATTTCGCCGGCTATCGCAACCTGGTATTCGCCGAGAACGACTACGCCATCGCCTACGCCGGCTTCGGCCACCGCTATCCGACGTTGGAGATTTACTCCAAGAGCGAACGCTCGCAGCCGTGGAACCACTCGGCGGAGGAACTGCGGGGAATGTCCGACATCATCCACGCCTGCCACGCCGCCATGGGGCCGGAGATCCCGTGCAACGAGGAATGGTACTACAAGCCACCGGATGTCGACGTGGCGATGCCGTGGCGTGTGCTGATCAAATGGCGGATCACGACCCCGGCCGGGTTCGAAGGGGGAACCAAGATCTACGTCAACACCATCGACCCCGAGAGCTTGCGCGACAAGGTGGTGCCGCGGTTGTTCGAACTCAAGAACCAAGACAAGATCGCGCTGATGAAGATCGCCTTCGAATGCGACTGCGTCCCAAATTGCCTGAAGTACAATCCGGCGGTGCGCCAGCAGGAGGGGAGCGCCGCCGTGTTCGCACCACTTTCCGTAGAGGAACGCTCGGGCCGCAAGCACGCCGGGGGCGAAGCCAGCGAATAAGAGGCGGCAGTTGCTGGCGACCGACGCAGGCGGTAGCCCGGCAAGACTCTTGATCCGGAACCGCGAGTCCCTGTAAACGTTGCCCGTGCCGCGTCCCCTTCGTCTAGAGGCCTAGGACACCGCCCTCTCACGGCGGCAACAGGGGTTCGAATCCCCTAGGGGACGCCAGTCAAATCAAATCGTCAGCCGCCCCGTGGGGCGGCTTTTCGGATTCATCCGAGTTCCGGGCGCGGTTGGGCGTTGGTGAGTTGTGTCGGCTGTGCCCTCGCCAGCCTCGGCCTTTTCGCGCGGAAGGCGATCGCAGCCTAATACTACCATTTGATCTTTTTCGAATGGCGGCTCTCGCGGGCCGCCATTTCCTTTTGCGCGGCGCCGTGGCGCCGCTGTCGGCCGCCATCGGGACGGATCGGCTCTCGTTCTCGAATTCCCCTGTCAGTCTTCGACCGACGCGTCAGTGCCCCGTCGACGCCGGTCCCGGAGCAGGCTGTGGATTTCACGGGCGGCGATTGGACAGGGTGAGGACGCCGACCCGCGAACGGGCGAACACTGTCACGGCCAGGTTGCGTGCGATCATGCTGAGAGCGGTCACCAACCGCGCCCCCTTCGGAGCCGCCTCGAACGCCGGCCAAAGGCGATCCGATATCCCTGGATGATCCGTGTCGAACTGCATCGGCTACTCGATCTGTCCCCCGGCCGTCACGGAGGAACTGCACCTTAACGCAACCTATGTCTGAAGTATTTTGTGATGAAAAACACGTTTTAGTTGTATAACTCGCTTGAAGGTCCGACTCGCAGGATTCGGATTTTGCGGTTCTTGCTCCGTCGGTTAGGGTGCCCTCAAGGCTGCGGTCACAGGCCTCGGGAGGGAACCATGACGCTTGACATCGTCTTTCTGGAACGCGAGACCCTGCCTCCGGAGATCGTCATCCGGCCGCCGGCGTTCGGCCACCGATGGACCGACTACGGCCGCACCACCGCCGGCGAGGTCGTCGAGCGGGCGCGCGGCGCCGATATCCTCGTCGTCAACAAGGTGCCGGTCCGCCGCGAGACGATCGAGCAATTGCCGCGCCTCAAGATGATCGCCGTCGCCGCCACCGGCACCGACAACATCGACTTGGCGTTCTGCCGGGAGCGCGGCATTCCCGTCGCCAACATCGTCGGCTATGCGGTTAGCACGGTGCCGGAGCACACCTTCTCCTTGATCCTGGCGCTGCGCCGCAGCCTGATCGCCTACACCGAGGACGTACGGCGGGGACGGTGGCAACAGGCGAGGCAGTTCTGCTTCTTCGGTCATCCGATCAACGAGTTGCGCGGCAGCCGCCTCGGCATCGTCGGCGAGGGCTCGATCGGCCAGGGCGTCGCCACCATCGGCAGGGCATTCGGGATGACGGTGATGTTCGCCGCCCACAAGGGCAGGACCGGGCTCGGCCCGCTGTATACGCCGTGGGACGAAGTGCTGGAGACCTCGGACGTGATCACCCTGCATTCGCCGCTGACGCCGAACACCCGGGAGATGATCGCGATGGCTGAGTTCCGGGCGATGAAGCGAAGGCCGCTGCTGATCAACACCGCCCGCGGCGGTCTGGTGAACGAGACAGACCTGGTCACTGCGCTCCGCGAGGGGCTGATCGCCGGCGCCGGCTTCGACGTCCTCGCCAATGAGCCGCCCGCCGACGACAGCCCACTCCTGCAACTGCTCGATCTGCCCAACTTCATCCTCACCCCGCACATCGCCTGGGCCAGCCTTGAGGCGATGCAGACCCTCGCCAACCAGATGATCGACAACATCGAGGCGTTCGTCGCCGGGGGTGCGGACTCGAAAGGTTAAGACTTCGTTAACAGGGGACGCAGGGGAGCTTCATCGGACGGAGAACAAGACGATGATCCTCAAGCCCATGTGCCTGTTTCAACCTTCGTCGCGGTCGGCTTCACGACGACGATCGCCGCCGCCGAGCCGACCCGGATCGCGGTCTCGGACATGGCGACTTCGACCATCCCCACGACCTGGTGCTGTCGCCCGACGGAGTTTTCTCTACGTCGCCGATCTCGGCAACGACGCGGTCAAGGTCCTCGATCCGACGACCCTGAAGACCCTGGGCACCATCGGCGAGGGAGATCTCGATTCGCCCCACGACGTCGATTTCGACGAGGCCGGCCGGCTGCTCGTCGCCGATAGCGGCAACGACGCGGTCGTCGTCTACGAGGTGAACGGCGTCGAGAGCCAACGCCTGGCAATCTGGAACGGCGAGATGTTCAGCCCCGAGGGCGTCGCCCCCGCCGGCG
Organism: uncultured Alphaproteobacteria bacterium; assembly: GCA_963772635.1. Lineage (GTDB taxonomy): Bacteria > Pseudomonadota > Alphaproteobacteria > Rhodospirillales > Defluviicoccaceae > JAUXFS01. The sequence goes on along the minus strand of CAVYYK010000036.1, from coordinate 1,080 downwards.
GCGGCCGCGTGTTTGTCACCGATACCGGCGGCGGCGGCGTGTTACGGTTCGAAGACGGCCGCGCCGCCCTGCGCAAGGAGAACGGCGGCGCCGGCGACTCCGACTACAACCGCCCCCACGACGTCCTCGTCGACCGCCAGGGCCGGGTGCTGGTGGTCGATTCCGGCAATGCCCGTATCCAGATTCTCGACCAGGAGCTGACGCTGCTCCGCTCGCTCGCCGGAAGCCCCTACGATTTCAACGAGCCCAAATACCTGGCGGTCGACGAGCAGGACAACCTCTACGTTGCCGACGAATACAACAACCAGATCAAGATCCTCGACCCCGACTACCGGATCATCGAGGTGATCGGCAGCGGCGAACGCGGCCGCGGTCCCGGTCAGCTCAACAAGCCGGAAGGGGTCGAGACCCGCGACGGCCTGATCTGGATCTCCGACACCTACAACGACCGTATCCTGCTCTATAGGCGAGCCGGCGCCCGCTGAACCCGACAGATAGTACGAAGGTTGAAGACATGATCACGCCCGCCTGACCCTCACCTGCCCGGAGTGCGGCCACCGGGAAACCGAGACGATGCCGACCGACGCCTGCCAGTTCTTCTACGACTGCAAGGGCTGCGGCGCGGTGCTTCGGCCGCGTTCGGGCGACTGCTGCGTCTTCTGCTCCTACGGCGACGTCCCCTGCCCGCCGATCCAGGCGGCACGGCAGGGCGGAGCGGGCGCGATGCCCGATGGTTGTTGTTAGCGCGTTTCCGCCGCCGCCCAAAAAAGCCGGAAAAGTGTGATCCAGTTCACAGATAATTTGCCGTTGCCCCCCTACCCTGTCCTTCGGTCCGGCGGAGATGTCGCGATTGGCGGCATGCGAGATCGCCGGATGGTCGAGAGAAGGCGAACTTCATGGATTTTGGGAAATCCTTTCTTGCCTGTGCCCTGGTTGTGGGCGGCTCCTTCGTCGGCGGCGCCATGCCGGGAGGTAGCCCCGACCTCGCCGCCGCCGGCGCGGTCGCCGGCCTGATCGCCGCGTTCCTGCTGATGTTGGGACGGACCCACTGATACCCACGGTCCTGCCGGTGCCGGTATC
>CAVYYK010000035.1:0-149562 GCA_963772635.1 uncultured Alphaproteobacteria bacterium | reverse complement strand
CCCGATAGTCTACTCGACATCCGGGCGCTTGGAAACGGTTGCACAGTTCACTCCCTCACCTTTCCTCCCCGGCGGGGAGAGGGATGCGAAGGGTTGCGCCGGCGCAAGCCGGCGCTTACCCGAAGCTGGCTGAGGGGGTGAAACGAGGGGAACGGCGGACGCCGTCGTGCGGCGGTTTGATGAAACTCGCGGGCGAGGCGACTAGACCACTAGGCTGCGGAAATTGCGGCTTTTCGGAGCTCTCGCTCGGAGACGACCCGGTTGCGGCCCGTTCCCTTTGCGCGGTAGAGAGCCTGGTCGGCGCGGTGGATCACCTGTTCCATCGGTTCGCCACGCACGTACTGGGCCACGCCGATGGAAATCGTAATCTGGCCCAGCTTTTCTCCCGAGTTTCGTTGAACGACGGATTTGCCGGCCACCTGTACGCGGATCGTCTCGGCGAGTTTCAAAGCGTTGTCCAGAGACGTATTCGGGAGAATGACCGCGAACTCCTCGCCGCCATATCGCGCCGCCGTGTCTTGGCCTTTGACATTGTTCTTGAGAACGGCGCCGAGCAATTTGAGAACCTGATCGCCGACCTGATGGCCATAGGTGTCGTTGAATTTCTTGAAGTGATCGACGTCGAGGACCAACAGCGAAAGCGGGTGGTCGTTTTTTTTCGCCTCCTCGGTCCCTCGAGCAAGCATCGAGTCGAAATTCTTGCGGTTCGCCAGTCCTGTCAATGCATCCACATTGGCTTCGGTTTGTGCCGTCTCGAGCTCTTTTCTCAGTTGCTGGATTTCGGCCGCCGCCTGGGAAAGCTGACCTTCGACGGCACGGGTCTGATCGACGGCGGAACGCGTTTCGGAGAGAAGGCGGCCGACCACCCTCGAGAGATCATGATCGCTCTTGGTGTTTTCGATCTCGTCGCCCGCGCTTTCCAGGGCTTCACCGTAGCGCGCCGCGTCTTGACCGGCCCTGTCGATGAGCGAGATCGCCGTTCCCATCTCGGCTTCCAACTTGTCGGCAAGGGCGCCGACCTCGGCCGTCTTGTCGACCGGAGCAAGAAACTTCGCAAAGATGTCCGCGCACAGCTCTCCCGTTAAGCTTTTCTTGTCGAGATGGGTGTCCAAGATCCGCTCGAGTTCGGGATTGGCTTTGGATGCGTAGCTGTACCAGACGGCATAGTTGTGGGGAGTCGGATCGATATCCTCCTCTTCCATCATCAGGAGTGCGAACTTGGCGAATTCGGTGCTCTGCCTTGAACGTTGGGCGGATTTCATCGGCACCTCCAATGTCGGGGTTTAACGCCGCAGGGCGCACAAGCCGGTATCGGTCCCAATCTCCCTGTGCCCACCACCGGGGCTCCCATCACCGCTCGTGGAAGGAGCTGTCGAGGCCCCGGAAAATGGGCTTCAGGAAGTATCGGAATAGGGATCGGTTGCCGGTGACGATGTCCGCGTCGACCACCATCCCGGGAAGAATCGGATTAGCCTCGGGGTCGTTGCCGACATGATCCTGACTGAGCTCGATCACGCCCTTGTAATAAGCCTCACCCCTATCCTCCTGAAACGTCGACGCGGAGATTTGCTTGAGGGTTCCGTCGAGTCCGCCGAAACGCGCCGAGTCGTAAGTGGAAATCTTGACCTTGGCCGGTTGTCCGATCGCAACATGACCGATGTCGCGTGGCATGATCTTGACTTCGGCGACCAACGCGTCGCCGAGCGGCACCAGTTCCATCAGTGTCTCGCCGGGACGCACGACACCGCCGATCGTCTTGATTCGCAGTCCCTTGACGATGCCACGAACGGGTGCGGTGATTTCCAATCGGGCCACACGGTCCTCGAGCCGGGCAAGCTTCTCGCGGACTTGCGCCAGTTCGGCGGTGACGAGCCCCATTTCTCCAAGAGCCTCGTTGCGCAGCTTGGCGTCCAGCTCCAGAAGACTGTTGCGGGCTTCGCCGAGCGCGCCTCGGGCCTCCGCGATCTTCCCTTGAACGCCGGTAAGATCGCCCCGAGCCTGGGAGAGCGCGCGCTCGGTCTCCAGATACGTCACCCGCGAAACGAGGCCTTTGTCGAGGAGCTGCTTGCGCATATCCAACAATTCCTGGGAAATGCCCATCCTCTCTTGCAGGTGGGTTTTCTCCTCCTCCAAGGCGGCGACATGCGCGGCACGCTGCTGGATGCGTGATTCAATGACCTTCCTTTGGCTGTTTTGGGCGCGCAACTGCATCTCGAGGAGGGAATACTGGTCCTCCACGAGTTCGGCGTATTTCTCGCTGGCGGAGAAATCCGGCTCCTTGCCCATGACGAACGCACGCAGCCGTTGTGCGCGCAGAACAAGCGATGTCTCCAGCGCCCGCATCTGATCGAGTTCCGCAAGGGCCGACGCCTCGTCGAGCCGAGCGAGGGGTTGTCCTTTGCTCACCAGCTGACCCTCTTCCACCAGCACCTTCGAGATGATGCCTCCCTCCAGATGTTGAACGATTTGACCGAATCCCGCGGGGACGACTTCGCCATGGACGACGGCCGCCTCGGTGATGTCCGTCACCACGCTGAAGATGACGAAGCCGCCGACCAGGAGACAGATCAGAAGAAGAAAGTGACAGAGTGCTCCGGGCGGCCCTTTCTCTTCCAACAAGGTTGCCGTCGACAGCAGCCTGGTGATTTGGTTCTGGTGCTTTTGCGCCAGCAGTCGGAAGTTGTTTCTGGGCTGGGCGACCAACGCGCTCATGATTTATCCCATTCCAAGTTTGGGCAGAATTTCGTCCGGCGAGCCACCGTCGGTCACCCGTCCTCTATCCAGGACGATGATCTGGTCAGCGAGACGCAGATGACTTGGACGCTGGGTCACCATGAAGACGGTGGCGCTCTCGCGCAGTTTTTCGAGCTTGCGCATGAGTGCGGTGTCGCTGTCGCTATCCAGCGTCCGGCCAGGCTCGTCGAGCAGGAATAGCGGAGCCCGTTTGACATAGGCGCGCGCCAGCATCAGGCGCTGTCTGAAGCTGCTCGGAAGCTGGCGTTGAAGTTGATCCGTCAAACGGGTGTTGAAGCCTTCGGGCAACGCAAGGATATCGTCCAACAGCGAGGCGTCGCGGGCGGCTTCCGCGATAGCGTCGTCACTGGCGATCGGGTTCGCCAACCGAAGGTTCTGCGCCAGCGTGCCGTGGAACAGATGGCAACTCTGCGGCACGAACGCGATGGCGTTTCGCAGTTCGGCGCAATCGAGCTGCCGGATATCGATGCCGTCGATCAGTACGGCGCCCGCCTGGGGTTTGTAGAGACCGGCGATCAGTTTCAGTATTGTCGACTTGCCCGAACCACTGGGGCCGGTAATGGCGACAATTTGACCGGGGAACGCCCTGAACCCGACGCCCATGAGGGCCGGCTCGCCCTGCGGCGCATACCGCATACTGACCTGATGAAAAGTGATCTCGCCCCTGAAAGTGCGACACGGATCAAGAATGCGGTCGGGCTCCCGCTCCGGGGCCAGCTTCATCAGCAGGTTCAGCTGGCGCAGACCGAGAATGACTTGCTCGAGACGCAAGAGACACAGGAAGCCGGTTTGTAGAGGTCCCAGCGCTCGCCAAACGAGGGCCATGCTGGCGACCAAAGCACCGACCGTCATTTCCGCTGACATAACTCGCACGGTTCCGTAGGTCAGTGTGGCTACGCCTGCGCTCATCATCAATGATTGGCCCATGGTTTGGGCAACGGATGCGATTTGGGAGGAGCGAAAATTGGCGTCGGCGGCGCGAGCCGAGAGATCGCGAAACCGCTCCCTCCAGACCTGTTCTCCGTTGCAGGACTTGATCGACCTCAGGTTCGAAAAAGCTTCCACGACAAAACCTTGCCGGACGGAGCGCGCTTCGCCGCATTCGGCGACGGCGCGTTTGCTTGCCGGGATGATGATCGCGGCGCTCATCAGAAAAATGGCGGCGAGGGCCAGCGGTATCCAGGCGACGGGCCCGGCGATCCAGGCAATCGCCGCAACAAAGACGACGACGAACGGCAGATCGAAGAACACGCCCGCCAGCGGGCCCGTGAAGAACTCGCGGATCGACTCGAATTGCCTGAGCCGTGCCAATTGCGCGCCGTTGGACGACCGTTCGGTCATCATCACCGGCAGGTTGATGATTCGCTGGAAGGCGGCGGTTCCGATGATGGAATCGATGCGTCCGCCGATGTAAGCCAAGTAGCGGCCGCGCATGAGTCGCGCCACGCTCTCTATGACGATGAGGAACAACACCCCGAAACCGAGATAGTAGAGCGTCTCACTCGATCGACTGGGAATCACCAAGTCGTAGACCGCCATGGTGAACAGCGGGACGCCGACCGCAAGGATGTTGCTAAGGAACGTGACGCCGAAAAGCTGCCATGCCAGGCCGCGAAAACGGCGCGCCATGGTTTGAAACCAGTCGCCGGTCTTCGGCGCGGCCTTGGCGCCGCCGGCACCGGAATCGACGGGTTTGAAAAAGTAGCCTGTTCCCGTCAGCTCGCCGGGCGGGTACCGCGTCGTTTCGTCCGTCGAGCCGTCGAAGGCCTCCACCGTCTCCGTATCTCGGTCGAGGATGATGGTCGCCGAACCTGCATTCGGAATGAACAGGCACGGCAGAAGTTCGGGATTGATGTCCGCGAGCGGAATTCGCGCGGTACGACAGCAATAGCCGAGATTGGCCAATACGGTTTGCAGGTCTTCGACGTCAAAACTATCGGCAAAATGCGGTAATGCTTCCGCGATATGGCGAGGATCTCCTCGCCAACCCAGGGCTTTCAACAAAGGCACGAGACATGCGGCAACGTCGGAAACAACTCGGAACCCGCCGAGTTCCCCGTTGTACAAAACCTCTGTCAGAAGGTGCTCCTGGGGCCCCGCTGACGCCATCGGCAATAAAAGACTTCCTGCGATGCTCACGATGCCAGGGCCTTCTCATTGCGCGCCGGCGGAGCTTCCTTCCAGGCCTTGAGCCTTGGAAGCCCACGTGGTTTGGCTTTGGTCGAGCGGGATTTGCGGAGCACCAGGTCTCCTTGACGCAGATCGTAGACGTGATCGGCGAGCGCCAGCAGCGACGGGCGCTGGCTGACGATGACCATGGTGACTTTGCCCTTGAGCCTGGCCAAAGCGGTTTTCAACATCTCGTCGGCGTTGCGATCGAGGGCGTTGTTGGCTTCGTCGAACAGAATGACCCGGGCGCCGTTGGCGAGCGCCCGCGCCATCGCGATGGTTTGTTTGACGCCGGCCGGAAGGTCACTGTCGGCGCCGTCGCCGACCCTGGTGTGAAAGCCGGCCGGAAGACGGTGGATCGCCAGGTCGAGGCCGAGGAGCCGGGAAGCACTGAGACAGACTTCAACCGACCCCGAACCGCGGAAGAGCGTGAGGTTTTCCAGGATCGTACCCTGAAACAGGACCTCGTTCTGGGGCAGGTAGGCGATTTGTCGGCGGAGACTATGGGGGTTCCGTTGGGACGTATCGATCCCGTCGAACAGAACCTGACCGGATGTGGGCTTGAGGAGACCCATTGCCACCATGAGCAGGGTCGATTTTCCACAGCCCGCCTTGCCGCTGATACCGACCACCTCGCCGGCGGCGGCCTTCAGATTGAGTCCGGAAAGCACGGGCTTTTCGCCGCTGTATCCGAAGAAAACGTCTCTCAGCTCGAGCTCGCCGCGTATTTCACCAATCTCATCCAGATCCTCGCGGGCTTCTCTCCGCAAGTCGAACAACTGGCCCAGTTTTCTTCGCGCGACGTCGGCTTTTTGAAACTGGGTCCAAAGCGCCAGTGAGCGCAGAGGTGTCTGTAAGCAGCGACCCGCGAGCAAGGTACAGGCCGCCAATCCGCCGACCGTCAGCTGATCGGAACTCACCAGCATTCCCCCGAAGCCGGCGACGATGACGATCGTCAGCCTCGAGAATATGACGCCAAGGCTTTGCACCGCGTTGCTGAGAAGAACCGTTCTGTATGTGCCATAAGCTCCCTGTTGCTGCAGCCGCTCATAACGGCGCTGCATCTGCGTTTCCATTCCGAGCAGTTTGATCGTGTGAATGCCCTCAAGGGCCTCGAGGACGAAGCTGTAGCGCCGCGAGTCCAGGGTTCCTCGGTCCTCGACCGCCTCTTTGAGAAGGGAGCCGAGCCCGAAAGCCGCCAGCGCCAGGAGAAACAGGAGTCCCACGGGTATGATGACGACGGCGCCGCCAATGAGCCAGATGAGGGCGAGAAAGAGGAAAACGAATGGCAAGTCGACGAGGGCCAGTCGCGCCTGCCCGGCATAATAGTCTCGCAACGTATCGATCGCCTGGAAACGAGATAGATGCACCCCGGGGGAATCTCTCTCGAAATCGTCGATCTCGCTCTCCAACACGTGGTTCAGAGCTCGGCATGAAGTGACGTGCTCGAGCCGGGCGGCTTCCCAGCCGACGAAGTAGCCCCGGATGATCTGCAGGGCCGCATCCAACAGAAGCACCACGGCAAGAGCCAGGATCAGCCAGCCAAAAGTTGCCGTCGCCCCATTGGGAATAATTCTGTCGTAAACATGCAGCATGACCAGGGGTAGCCCGAGAGACAGAACGTTCACGGCGACCGTCGCCAAAACCACCTGCCCGCCGATGCGCGGACGGGGGATCTCCCCGGCGGCATGCCGAGAGGAATGCGGGGTGCCTCGAGCGGTGGCAGTCATGCTGATCGGCTTTTTCTCCACCGCCACAGCGGCCGGGTTCCGTTCAGGCGACATCCGGCAACACGGATGCCACCACTTCCCAATCCCTCTTTTTAAGAAACTTATCTTAGAAAACAGTTAAGACAGCCGATGCTCGAGGCCTTCGGCTTCCTAGGTTCGCGGCGTTCACGTTGCAGTTCGTGCTCCGGGAGGTCGAGCTATGGCACACTTCACCAATGTCGAAAGAAGGCAACCGGCTCGTCGGTATTACCACTCGACTCTTTCGATGCCTTCGAAGGTCATCACGCTGCCGTCGTTAAGAGTGATCATCCCGGCGGCATCTTCGGAAAGGGCCATATGGTCCGCGCCCGTCTCCTCGACGGTCCCAGAGGTCAGCGTTAGCCAACCCGGAGCCAGAGAGCCCACGTCGACGCCACTCAGATCGACGACGTCCGTCCAGCCGCCGGCATCTCCGCCGTAGATCGTGTCGTCGCCGTCGCCTTCCGAAAACAAGAAGAGATCGTTGCCGACCTGGCCATGAGCGACATCGTTGCCGGCGCCACCGGTCAACGTGTCGCTGCCATCGCCGCCATAAAGCGTGTCGTTGCCGCTCCCGCCATCCAGCGTGTCGTCACCGCTCCCGCCAACGAGAATGTTGTCGCCGCTGTTGCCGGTCAGCGAGTTGTCGTAGCTCGAACCGGTAACATTCTCGATGCCGGTGAGCGTATCTCCTTGTGCGTCGCCGCCGACGCCGGTTCCCGTGGCTAGGTTTACCGTGACGCCAGCGTCGGAACCGGCATAGGAGGCCTCGTCCGTACCGCTGCCGCCGTCGAGCACATCGGCGCCGGCACCGCCTTCGAGGGTATCGTCATCGGCACCACCGTAAAGGCGATCGTTACCGTCATCGCCGGTGAGATGATCATTGCCCCAACCGCCGCGCAACGTGTCGTTGCCGGTACCGCCGGAGAGGCTGTCGTTGCCGAGCGAACTCCACACGACGTCATTGCCGGCACCACCGAGGATGGTGACGTCGCCGTAGGTTTTGGTACCACTGGTCAGATCGACGACGTCGTCGCCGCCGGCCATGTCGATGACTTCGATGTTCGCGATCCGTGCCGTCCCACCCTGCGGACTGATCTGGTCATCAAGAAACAGCGCTTCGGCGTTGTCGCTGCCGACCAGGGTATCGACGCCATCGCCACCATCGAACAGATCGTGGTTGCTGCTCTTGTTGAGCAGGGACGCGGTAGTTCCGCTGCCCGGCTTACCGGGGCCGTTGCCGGCATCGACGGCGTTGTAGCCGGGCCATGTCCAATCAGTGCTGTAGTTCAAAAGGTCGTCGCCGGCGCCACCATCCAGGATGTCGGCACCATCACCGCCATCGAGAACGTCGTTACCATCACCCCCGCTCACCGTATCGTTGCCGCTGCCGCCGTCGAGGGTGTCGTTGCCACCGCCGCCGGCAAGGGAATCGTTGCCGGCGGACGCCACGGTTACGTCGATGGTGCCGGCAGTCTGCGCGGTATCGCCGTTGGCGGCTTCGGTGGAGATGGCGGTCACCGTCAAAGTGAAGTCGTCGGCGCTCCCTGATGGCGGCGTGATCGTCAGGCCGGCGAGATCGGCCGGCGTCAGGGTCCAGGTTCCGCCGCCGGTGTCGGTGCCGGCGGACAGAGTGGCGCCGGCGGGAACGCCTGAGATGGTAATGGCGAGGGTCTCCGAGCCGTCGGTGTCGGTGAGCGCCGAGGTGATATCCAGCGCGATCGCGGTATCCTCGGTGCCCGAGCCGTCGTTGACGACGAGCGTCGGGGTATCGGCGTCCGCCGCCACGCTGACGTCGATGGTGCCGACGGTCTGCGCGGTGTCGCCGTTGGCGGTCTCGGTCGAGGTGGCGGTGACCGTCAGGGTGAAGTCGGCGTCGCTGTCGGCGGGCGGCGTGATCGTCAGGCCGGCGAGATCGCTCGGCGCGAGCGTCCAGGTGCCGCCGCCGTTGTCGGTGCCGGCGGAGAGGGCGGCGCCGGCGGGAACGCCGGAGATGGTGATCGACAGGGTCTCGGAGCCGTCGGTGTCGGTGAGCGCCGAGGTGATGTCCAGCGCGATCGCGGTATCCTCGGTGCCCGAGCCGTCGTTGACGGTCAGCGTCGGCGCATCGGCACCGGCGGCGACGCTGACGTCGATGGTGCCGACGGTCTGCGCGGTGTCGCCGTTGGCGGTCTCGGTCGAGGTCGCGGTGACCGTCAGGGTGAAGTCGGCGTCGCTGTCGGCGGGGGGCGTGATCGTCAGACCGGCGAGATCGGTCGGTGCGAGCGTCCAGGTGCCGCCGCCGTTGTCGGTGCCGGCGGACAGAGTGGCGCCGGCGGGAACGCCGGAGATGGTGAGCGACAGGGTCTCGGAACCGTCGGTGTCGGTGAGCGCCGAGGTGATGTCCAGCGCGATGGCGGTATCCTCGGTGCCCGAGCCGTCGTTGACGGTCAGCGTCGGCGCATCGGCACCGGCGGCGACGCTGACGTCGATGGTGCCGACGGTCTGCGCGGTGTCGCCGTTGGCGGTCTCGGTCGAGGTCGCGGTGACCGTCAGGGTGAAGTCGGCGTCGCTGTCGGCGGGGGGCGTGACCGTCAGGCCGGCGAGATCGGTCGGTGCCAGGGTCCAGATGCCGCCGCCGTTGTCGGTGCCGGCGGACAGGGTGGCGCCGGCGGGAACGCCGGAGATGGTGATCGACAGGGTCTCGGAGCCGTCGGTGTCGGTCAGTGCCGAGGTGATGTCGAGCGCGATGGCGGTATCCTCGGTGCCCGAGCCGTCGTTGACGGCCAGCGTCGGCGCGTCGGCGTCGGCGGCGACGCTGACGTCGACGGTGGCGGTGGTGGAACGGGTATCACCCCGGGCTTCACCAGTTGCCGTTGCCGTTACCGTCAGGGTGAAGTCCTGATCGCTATCGGCGGGGGGCATGATGGTCAGGCCGGCGAGGTCTCGCGGCGCCAGGGTCCAGGTGCCCCCGCCGTTGTCGGTGCCGGCCGAGAGGGTGGCGCCGGCAGGGACGCCGCTGATGGTGATCGAGAGGATTTCGGCGTGCGCGGCATGAGGGAAAGACGCGGAAACGTTCAGTGCAATCGCCGAATCCTCGGTTCCCGCGGAATCCGAGGTGGCGAGCCGAGGATGTTCGGCCGGTTTCGTTTCAACCCGGTTGTCGGTGGTGTGCAACGATCCGTCCGTGCTCGAAGAAGTCCTGACCGAGGTATATGAGGAGTTCTCGTCACTCGTTCCCGCCAGCGGAAGTTCCGGGTTTTCCGGCTCCAGGTCCTCTCGCTCCCCGAATTTATTGGATGGGGAATCGACCGCGAGACCTTCGGTGGGCTGCTGACCGCCAAGTGTACTGGAGGAATCGTCCTCGTTGTGCTGAAGAGCCGACAGCGACTCCTTTCCCGGAGATCCAAATCGTCCGAATTCGGATACATCACTGCCAAAACGCTCGTCTTGTTCGTTGCCGCGATTCTGGGAATCGACGGAAGGTTCCCGCCTGTCAGGCTGAATTGGCGCCGTTGTATCGGGCGCAAGATGTGGGTCCCGTGCCTCCGCGGAGACTTTGACCTGAGTTCCGACATGAACATTGCCGAGCGCGCTTTCGTGCAAGAAGGTCGATCTGTCGGTGCTCACGTCATGAGGCGAGAGCGAATTTACCTCGATGACCCGGTCTTCGAGTTTGTGCTCACTGGAGTCCGGTGAGAAAGCGAGATCGTTGTCGCTCGGAGTACCCAGATGCGCAGATCCGTCGCCGCCCTGTCTCGAGCGATCCGCTTTTCCTTCGCCGTTCATGTTTTATCTCCGTTAGCCCCCGGAATCTCCAAGTGCCCGGACTCCAAAAAATAATCGGAAAATTTGATACGAATTAACGTTGTTTTGCTACACGAATATTATTCGTATGACATGGATCATTATCCGTATCATATTTATACATAAACGAGAAAACTATTATTTGTCGTCATTTTATATACAAGACCTCATGTTTTTTTATGTTTTCTCGCCGACGCCCTTTGGGTCACCCTCGCTGTCGCGCAAGCAGTTAGAGATTTGGAAACTCCTTTGAGGTTGAATGAGGACGGGGCGCTGCAAGCGAGGCGAAAGCGCTGGAAATGCAGAGGTTCGTCTCGGTTTTCGAAGTACGCCACAACTTCAGCATCATGGCTTCCGAGAATGCAGTTGCCAAAGGCGGTTGTTCCGATTGAAGACTGGGGCCTGTGGATTCAAGGGCCACATCCGAGATGAGAAACCTCTGGCGCGGTCGCATCATTGTCATCGGCAACGAAAAGGGAGGCAGCGGAAAGTCGACGACCGCGATGCATCTGATCGTATCGTTGATGGAACTCGGCTATTCCGTGGCGAGCATCGACGCAGATGTCCATCAGCGATCGCTTACCCGGTATCTGGACAATCGGCGTAGGCATATCTTCAATTCCGGCCGCACTCTTCCGATGCCGGAACATGGATTGTTCGAGACGGAGATCAATCCGCTGGAATATTCCTTTCAGGAACAGGTTGAGTCGAGAGTCCACGGAATCGCCGATACCCACGATATCGTCGTAATAGACACGCCTGGACAACGAACACTGCTGTCGAAAGTCCTGCACTCACTTGCGGATATCCTCGTAACGCCAATAAATGACAGTTTTGTTGATGTTGATGTTATCGCGAAGCTGGAATGCACCGATGATGAAGCCATAGACGGCATGCGTTTCCTGAAAGAAAGCCACTATGCCGAAACGGTGGGTGAAACAAGGACGCGGCGAGCCAGCCGCGACGGAGGATCGATAGACTGGATCGTTTTGCGCAATCGACTGAGCAGTCTGGATGCGCGCAACAAACGACGCATGGAAAATGTCCTGCGGGAACTGTCGGGATTGCTGGACTTCCGCCTCGTGCGCGGACTGAGCGAACGCGTGATCTACAGGGAACTGTTTCCGAGCGGATTGACGCTGATGGACATGGGTTCAACCACCGGCGGAGTCCCGCTGACTCTTTCGCACGTGGCAGCACGTCAAGAGGTCCGAGCGCTCGTCGAGGCTCTCGGACTAACAGCCCGCTGATGGCGTCGGTTTTCCGGCGCTGCCCGGAGAATACGGGAAGGTGGCTCCAAGGACGGATTGATCGTTGCCGATGACCGCGCGCAGTCGGCGCCTTTCCCGACGCGAGATCCTGCCTCAACCTGGCGGCAGCCAGGTTGAGGCAGATCGCCGGCGCCCAGTGGTCGACAAAGCGATACATGAACACGGATCTACTGACACAGACGAGAGATCAAACCGCGTCGCTTCGGCCACCGCCTGAAATCAATTTGCGCAGGATTCCTGACGCGACCATGGCGGCTTGACACCTTCGAACGTCCAAAGGAACTGCACGCCGGCTCGCGGCTTCGCCGCAACCCGCATCAAGCTGCTAGTTTCCTGCCACTCCCGCTCTGACTTGCTGGCGACGCGAGGTTCCGGTTCGAGTTCGCGTGCCTGCACCGTTTTAGCGATGGTTCATCGTCAAACGCCTCCCCGTCTCGGCGAGTCCTCTTGCATGTGCTTCGGCCAACTGGCTGGTTTGCCCTTCGAGCGCCAAATCCTTGCTCTCTCGTGGATGATCAGTGGGCCCAAGTCTTCGCCCACCGCCGATCCTGGGCCATCGCAAGATGCCTCATTCGGCGCAGATCCCCCGCGCTCAAGCTCAGAGCCGTCTCGACCCACAGATCGGTGATGTCGATCAATTCCTTCCGAGTGATCGGATTTACGATCTGCCGGGCCTTGATGACGGCTTGCCACGCAGAACGGGAGCGCTCGCGCTCACGAATAAGATCGTAAACGGCTCTTACGCCCTCGCCGTCCTCGGCGACTCGGTCGATGACCCCGATTTCATGGAGTTCCTCCGCACTATAGACGCGTCCGCTCAGGATCATTCGCTCAGCCCGCGCGGCATCGAGCCGGCGAGACAGAAAACTGTATGCGCCCATGCCGGGGAAGAGATTGAAAAGAACCTCCGGCAGGCCGAACTTGGCGCTTTTCTCGGCGACGATGACGTTGTGGGCCAACGCCGCCTCGAATCCCCCGCCGAGCGCATCACCTTGAACCAAGGCAATCGTACAAACGGGCAGGTTGTGATTGACCGCCCACCGATACTGCTCGTTGATGCATGCGTGGGCATATCGCCTCAAGCTGTCGCGGTCTTTCTGTTCGATGAGTTGCATGAAAAGAGGAAGGTGGCCGCCCAGATTGAACATGCCGGGAATATGCGAGCCGAGGACAAGGTACGAGATCGGCGAGTTGCCGCTCTCGGATTCGGCGCAGACCCTTTCTACCAGATCGAGCGTGGCGCTGATGTCCCGAATTAGTCCGTGGGTGAAACTGGGGCGACCGTCGGGAACCATGTACTGCCAAAGAATGCGCTTTTCGGAATTGTACGTGAGTTCCAGCTCTTGCAGTTGGTTCGCCAGAGCCAGCCATTGCGGTCGGCCCTGGTGCCGGTGTGGAGCGATCCCGGCTTCTTGTGCCCCTTTCAAAGCCGATCGATTCAGCCGCGTTCTTGCTTTCATTGGAGCGCAATTGCCAATGCCGTTGTGCGCGATAGTGTCTTGCAAAGCTTCCGAAACTGCTAGATTTTGCATCATCCCTCTCCATTTTCCCTAATAGGTTGAGTGGTAATTTTCGATTCTGTTTTCACGCGTTGACACACGGGCGTATTATAGCCCAGCGAGTTCCCCATATGGGGAAAAGTATGCGACTTGATGACATACGCCGTCGTGGTCATGAACGTGGGGGTGTCCGGTCGATCTTATCCCGGATCGCTCTCGAAAGCCTAAAGGCTGATCGGCCGTGTCTTTTGCTGGAGGCCGTGGCCTTTTTGCCACCCTGCGAATGGCGAAGGCAGTGGTTGACGACTCTCCGATGTTCCGGGATCCAGGTGTCGACATCCACGTTGGGCGCGATTTCCTTGGAAAATCTTTCGTTGACGGGCCGGCCGTTTCGGTAAAAGGGTAGAAGGAATGATCAGCGGCTTGACGTCTTGTGCGCCCGCCGATCATCCTGCCGGCGATGAGCGGGGTATGATATGTCGGTAGTTGTCATCGTCGATGACCGCGTGACCAACCTGAAACTTCTGAGGTGTTTCGCAGAATCCCTCGAGAAGAACGTTACCGTTCACACTTTCGACGCCCCCGAAAGAGCCCTCGAGAAGATAGCCGACGAGGTCCCCGACCTTGTCGTCACGGACTTCGTCATGCCGACAATGCTCGGGGACGAGTTCATCCGGCGATGCCGCCGACAGGCGGGCGCGTCCGATATTCCGATCATCGTGGTTACCGCGTACGAGGATCGGGAGTACCGGTATCGGGCACTCGACGCGGGAGCCAGTGATTTCTTGCTGAGCCCGGTGGACGGCCGAGAGTTCTGTATTCGCGCCCGCCATCTTTTGACCATTTGGCACCAGCAGCAAGCGATCAGGAACCGCGCCGTTCTTCTCGAAGGTGAGCTCGAGACGGCGCTCCGCCAGCACGCCGAGGAAATGCGGCTCAAGGAAGAAAAACTCCGGCGGGTGATCAACACCGTTCCCGCGTTGATTCGGGCCTGCGATGCGAACGGTCGAATCGTCTTTCTGAACACCTACCACGATCATTTCTTCGACATCGACTGGCACACCGCTGTCGGCAAAGGCAGGGAAGAATTGTTTTCCGAGGAGTATGCGGACAGACATCGACAGCTCGATCGCCAGGTCCTGCATGCAAATCGCATGACCGTCGGGGTCGAAGAAGAGCTGAGGGATCGCGAGGGCAAACCCCGGGTGTTGCTCACGACGAAGGCCCCGTTGAGCGGCAATGAAGGACAAGTCGACAGCATCGTGACCGTCTCCCTCGATATCACCGAGAGAAAACATGGAGAGCAGGCCGTTCGCGAAAGCGAGGAGAGATTCCGAAATCTGGTTGAAAGCTCCGTTCTGGGTATCCTGATCGAGCGCGGCGGCAAGCCGTTGTTCGCCAATCGCACCTATGCACACATCTTCGGCTACGACAATCCCGGGGAGATCTTGGCTTTGGAAAGCCTTGACCCTCTTTACGCGTCGGACGAGCTCTCCCGCGTCCGGAGCTTTAGGCACGGTAGAGAGCAAAACGAGGCTCCGCCTGATCGCTATGAGTTTCAGGGAGTGAAAAAAGACGGGGCTTTGATCTGGATCGAGACACAGTTGCAGGAGGTTTTTTGGAAAGGGGAACGGGCATTCCAATCGACGGTCGCCGACATCACCCTACGAAAAAAGTACGAGGAGCGGCTCCAACGGCAAGCGAATTTCGACGAGGTTACCGGCCTGCCCAACCGGCTGCTGGCGCTCGATCGCCTTCGAAGTGCCGTCGTCAGCGCCCATCGACATCAACGCAAGGTGGGCGTTCTGTTCATCGACCTGGATCACTTCAAGAAGATCAACGATACGTTGGGGCACGCCACCGGGGATCAGGTGTTGAGGATGGCGGCGGATCGCCTGACCAGTTGCGTTCGAGAGGAAGACACGGTTGCGAGATTGGGCGGTGACGAGTTCACGGTCATCCTTCCCAACATGACATCCGCGTCTCATACCGAACCGGTCATCCACAAGATCCTGGACACCTTCTCGCAATCGTTTGTCCTGGATCGCCACGAGGCTTTCGTAACCGCGAGCGTTGGCGTCACGGTATTCCCGGACGACGGCGACGACCCTAACGTATTGATGCAGAATGCCGACGCGGCGATGTACCGGGCCAAGGAACACGGTCGCGATACTTTTCAGTTCTTTACCCGGGAATTGAACCAACGGGCGATGGAACGGATGCGGCTTGAAAGTCATTTGCTGCATGCTCTGGACCGTAACGAACTCGACCTCCACTACCAGCCGATCGTCGACATTCGCTCGCGAAAGGTTGTCGGTACGGAGGCGCTATTGCGCTGGTCGAACGAAGAACTCGGCTCCGTGCACCCCGAACGGTTTATTCCGTTGGCGGAGGATACCGGTCTCATCGTTCCGATCGGGAGATGGGTGTTGGATACCGCCTGCCAACAGCTCAGACAGTGGCGCGAGATGGGGCTTCCACCGCTGCGCCTGTCGGTGAACATTTCGAGCCGCCAGTTCAGAGGAAAGGGACTGGTGGAGGCCGTATCCCAGGCCTTGGAAAAGCACGGAATCGTCGCCCAATGCTTGGAACTGGAGATCACCGAAGGCCTGTTGATGGACGAGTTGCCCCAGACCCGGGAAACCTTGCACGCCCTGGACGCGCTCTCGGTTCGACTGGCCCTCGACGATTTCGGTACCGGCTACTCCTCCCTCAGCCATCTCAAGAAGTTTCCCGTCGACACCGTGAAAATCGACAAGTCGTTCATTCAGGACGTATCGACCGACCCTGGTGATGCGACGGTGGTGGAAGCCATCATTGCGATGGCTCATCGCCTCAACCTTCAAGTCATCGGCGAAGGCGTGGAAACCGACGATCAGTTGGAGTTCATCCGGGCTCGCGGTTGCGATCTTGCGCAAGGGTACTATTTCAGCGAGCCTCTGCCGCCCGGGGAATTCGCACGATGGGTCACGAACAAAGTCCCGGTACTCAGAAAGGCTCTTTGATCCCTCTTTCCGATCGACGCTCGGGGGAAACCCGGACGCGAACCCGCTGCGAAGCTGCGGTGCGGCAGACATGGCACCCTTTCCTTTCGGACAGCAACCGGTTAATCATCGTTTCTTCGGGGGCAGCGCCCGCCGGTGAGACAATGCTTGGAACTGCCGGGCAGTGCAGGGCAATGTTGATTTGGGAACGGAAAAAGGAACGCGGGGATCGCCCATGGCATGGGGGCTACGGGAAGAAAGAAAGCGCCGCAGACGGCAGTTTCGCTGGAGCGTCTTCAAATGGGGCTTGGCGTTCTGCGTCATCGCGGCCGCCGGGGTTTACGCATATCAGTCGGGATCGAGGTTGGCGGAAGCGGAAGTGGAAAGGCTACAACGGGAAATCGCTTCGCTGTCGTCAACGGTCGCCGAGTTGGAGGGGCAAAACAGCGAACAGCAATCCGCGATCGCGGCGGAACGGAAACGTGCCGAGGATTGGCGCCAACGTTATGACAAGGATGTTCCGGCGGGGAAAATCAAGGAGTTGTTCGATCTCGTCCAGGAGAAGCTCTCCGCCGGCGTCGACGTCGACAGGATGAGGTTCGTCATCGGCGCAGCGGAGAATAAGCGCGAGTGCGACGAGGCTCCCGTGACCAAGCGGTTCCTCGTCAAGACACCTTTGTACCAGGGCCAGGACGACTTGGTCGGCTTCGCGGATGGCGCGATCACCGTTACCGCCCTCGGCGCCCCGGAGAAAGACGCCGCGGGCAACCCCGAGGCCTGGTTCGATCCCGCCGAGCCGGTGACGGTACAGATCACCCATATCGGCGGCAAGGTATCCGAGTTCTCCGGAAAACTGCCGCTCCATCCTTCCGTCGTGCTGGGCGACAGCGAGTATCGGTTCACCGTCGTTGCCAGCAGCAGGGGATTCGTCAAAGTCTCCGGCGACAAGTGTAAGTACCCATAGTCCTTTTTGTTCACGGGAGGGAGGATCGCTCCCGACGACTGCCGCAATCCGCCTCGCCTTCAGCCCTTTCTGTACGGGTTCTTGAGCGAATTGATGACGGAGGCGAAGACCTGGCGGATCTGCTCTTCGTCACAGTCCATGAGCAGGGCATCTTCGAAGGCGTCCTGGCAGGATTGTCGGATTTCCTCCAGGTTCTCATTCAGGACTTTGAGCTTTTCCTCGCAGGATACAGCCGTCCCATCCTCCTGCAGCCAGATCACCGCACGCCGCGGTTTGGACGAATGACTTATCGTTGTTACACGCGCCAGTTCAATTCCGGGTGCCAATCGTAACACGATCTCGATTTCCGCCGAACCGACGAATTTGCGCCGATGCGGATGTCGATCCAAACAGATATCACATAGCGGTGAACGGGGCGTTTGCGAGGTTTGGTATCAGTGCCGGGAGCGGTCACCTTTCGGAGCGGTCGGGCGTCGCGATCAGACGCCATCCACGCCGTCTCCTTTGCGATGTATGGAACGATGTCAGGATCTTCTTTAGTCCCCTTTCCCTGACACGCGCGCTGGCCGCATCGAAAGTCATCCACTTGCGCTGTCTTTCGCGGCGCTCCGGCCAATCCGCATACAAGGCGTTGACCTTCATCGGGTAGACCCTGACCGTGCAGTACGGCATGCCTTTGTCACGCAATTTGCGGTAGCCGTAGACACCGATGCACCTGCGATCGACCCGACCGGCGATGCCGGCCTCCTCGAAGGCCTCCTCGGCGGCCGATTCGTACGGCGTCATTCCGGGCATGATCCCTCCTTTCGGCAGAACCCAACGCCGCGTTTCCCTGGAGGTGATCAACAGAACCTCAAGCCCTCTCCGGCCGCGGCGGTAAGGCAGAGCTGCCGATTGCGGTATCCGCATGCTTTTTCCGTTCACTTTTCGCCATTCGACCATCGATGCGCCCTGCTCCGGCAGGTACCGGTCAGGGTATGTTTCCGCTTAACCCCAAGGACCCCGCACGGCAAGTCTTGCGTCCGTCGCCATATCGTTGCAAAACATCACCCTGTTAATCGTTTTTTTTGGTGCAGGTCCGTATCGGCGCGTTTAGATTGAGCGTCACGATTTTCCTTGTTTTCGGGGACCTATCAGATGAACAAAGAAGTCCGGGACATGACCCAGGAAATCCAGGACAGGATAAGCGAGCTCGCGTATCTCATGTGGGAATCCGCTGGGCGGCAGCAGGGTATGGCGATGAACTACTGGCTGGCCGCCGAGAAGGACATTCTGAATACCATGCGGACGGCGGCCGAGTCGGTCATTCCGGCGGAGCAAAAGGCGCCCAAGGCGGCAAAAGCCGCGCCGGCAGAAGCTAAACCCGCAGCCGCAAAACCGGCAGACAAGACGGCCGCCAAGCCGGCAGCGCCCGGAACGACAACCCGAAAGAAGACAAAGCCCTAGCCCTGATCCGGGTCGGGCGGCCGGCATCGTCTGGCCGGGCCGTTTCGGGTTCCGGTTCCTTCATGCCTGGGTGGGCCTACGGGCTGGCGATGATGTATCGCGGCAGTTCGATTGGCTGAATCCCCGATCGTGGAATTGGGCTGGAGCCGCGTCGGCCAAATTCGGACCGCCCCCACTTCAACCGTCGGCGCGATGGCCTCCGGGTTTCGGAATGCAGGCGCCGCGGCGAGCTTCGATGCGTCGGAGGATCTCTAGCCGCTCGGCGTCCCGCGCGTCCCGCCACGCGGCAATCTCCTCGCCATTGCGCAAGCACCCTCTGCAAAGACCGGATCCGAGATCCAGTTCGCAGACCCCGACGCACGGAGACGGTATCGGTGTTTGCCGGGTCATGGTGTCGGATCGATACTCGCGGAAAAACGATTGCCGCGCGCGGCTTACCTCACGGACCGCCTCGTTTCAAGTGCCGCTCGTCCATTCGGCGATGGACATGCCGGCGCGGAGACAGTCCGTGGCGTCCTCCTCTACTGTAACGAGTTTTTTATTTTAGCATGCTCGAATACGCTCATGACATCCACCGAGCAACCGGAAAACCTGCGTTTGATCGCAAGGGAATCCCGCGAACTCAAGGAGACGGTTCGCGCACTCCGCAGCGAGATCGAGAGGGTTCGCCGCGACGGTGAGGTGCGGCTTCAAAGCGCCGTTGACGCCGCCAATGGCGAGATCCTTCATCTTCGAGCGACGATCCGACGACTACGCGAGAACCTGGATGCCGTTCGAACCGGCGAGCACGAACGGGTCGACACCGCCGCGTTCGAGACAAGCGCCGAAATCCTTTCGCTCGAGACTGCGGTCAAGAGGGCCGACGTCGATCCCGAACGGACGCATCGGCAACCGGATCATTGCGATGGCGAAGTGCGCGTGGAGCGCAGACCACGACTTCATACGAACGAGCCGAAAAAGGGACGGCCGGGCCGGACCGTCGATCGACACCTCTTCGCGGGCGAGCACGCCGTCAAATCCGCCGCCGCTGCCCGCGGCGAACTGGACGAGTTGCGCGAGACGATTGTTCGGTTCCGCGATCGGCTCGACCGCGCAAACGTCGCCAGGGACGAAAAGATGAAGGCGATCGAAAGCGTCGGCCGAAGCAGACGCCGGGAACTCGAGGAAACGATCAAGATCCTGCGCGAACGGCTTCAACGGGCATCCGCCAATGGCTGACAGGGAATGACGATGGCATACGGAGAAGGGCCCCTGGCGACGGTACAATGGTTCACCGATGCTTCCGCCGAGGAAGCGAGGCGTAAATCCGAGCGTGCCGAAACGCTACTCACCGTGGCCAACAAGCTTGCGGCGACGCTGTCTCTGGACGAGGTGCTCGAAACCCTGATCGATCTCGTGACCGGTGCCATCGACGCGGAGCGCGGCTCCCTGTTCCTTTACGACGGCCAGACCGAAGAGCTTTATTCCCTTATCGCCCAGGGTGATTTCAAACGCGAAATCCGCTTTCTCAGCACCGACGGGATTGCCGGCCATGTGTTCAATACCGCTCGAGGCTCGATTGTCGACGACGCGTACGCCGATCCCCGCTTCAACCCGACCATCGACGGCCAGACGGGCTTCGTCACCAGAAGCATTCTTTGTGCGCCGGTCAGGTCGGTCACCGGTGAGATCATCGGCGTCGCCCAATGTCTCAACAAGCGTTGCGGCCATTTCTCCGATGAAGACCTGCTTCTGCTGGAAGAAATCTGCACCCAGGCGGCGGCGGCGCTGAGAAACGGCCAGCTGGTGGACAAAATGCGCCTCTCGCGACAACAGGAGCTGGAATTCCTCGACGTGGTCGCGGACATCACTTCGGAAATCGACCTCGGTACTTTGCTGCAAAAAGTGATGAGCGAGGCCACCCGCATGTTGAACGCCGAACGCTCGACCCTGTTTCTCAACGACGGGAAAACCAACGAGTTGTGGTCGCAGGTCGGCGAGGGGCTGGGGGCATCGGAAATCCGGATGCCCAATACCGTCGGGATCGCCGGGCACGTCTTCTCCTCCGGCGAGACCATCAATATCCCTTATGCTTACGCCGACCTCCGATTCAATCCCGCCTTCGACCAGGAGACCGGCTTTTTCACCCGCTCCATTCTCTGTGTCCCGGTCGTCAACAAGCACGGCAAGACCATCGGCGCCACCCAGGTCCTCAACAAGATCGGCGGGCCGTTCACCCGGGAGGACGAGTTGCGCCTCAAGGCGTTCACCGCCCAGGTTTCGATCGCGTTGGAGAACGCCAAGCTCTTCAACGATATCCAGAACATGAAGAACTACAACGAGAGCATGCTCCAGTCGATGTCCAACGGAGTTCTGACCCTGGACGAGGACGGCCGGATCATCACCTGCAACGCCGCCGGGCTCCGCATTCTCCAACGCCGGGGCGGCGATGTGGTCGGACAGCCTGCGGAGGCGTTCTTCATCGGGCCGAATATCTGGGTCCTGGAGCGCGTGCAAAAGGTCGTCGATAGCCAGGTCGCCGAAATCTCCATGGATGCGGAGCTCGAGTTCAAGGGAACCCGGTTTTCCGTCAATGTCACGGTGCTGCCGCTGGTCAGCGTCGAAAAGATGAAAATCGGCACGATGATCATCATCGAGGACATCACCAGCGAAAAGCGGGTCAAATCGACGATGTCGCGCTACATGGATCCTCGTCTCGCCGATCAGCTTCTCGAGCGTGGCGAGGAGATCCTCGGCGGCAAGAACACGCTGGCGACGATACTGTTCACCGATATCCGCAACTTCACCGCTCTGACCGAGGAACTGGGTCCCCAAGGCACCGTCGGCCTGCTCAACGAGTACTTCACGATCATGGTCGACTGCCTGCAGCGCGAAGGAGGCACGCTCGACAAGTTCATCGGCGACGCGATGATGGCCGCCTTCGGCATTCCAATCTCCAAGGGAGACGACGAGGATCGAGCCGTGCGCGCCGCGATCTCGATGATCACCGAACTCGACCGATGGAACGAGCAGCGGACCGGAAACGGGCTTCCCGCGATCGACATGGGTGTCGGCCTCAATACCGCCGAGGTCGTCTCGGGCAACATCGGCTCGCCAAAGCGCATGGACTACACCATGATCGGCGACGGGGTGAATCTCGCCGCCCGCCTGGAAAGCGCCTGCAAGCATTACCACGCCAGAATCCTGATCAGCGAAAACACCCTTCAGCGATTGCGCGGCACCTACCGTATCCGCGCCGTCGACAAGGTGGTGGTAAAAGGCAAGAGAGAACCGGTCGGCGTCTACGAGGTGCTCGACTACCATACCGAGCTCACCTTCCCCAACATGTCGAAGGTGTTGATCGGCTACGAGGAAGGACTGAACCTGTATCGCCAGGCGCGGTTCGAGGAAGCAATCGCCGTACTTCACAACGTTCTCGCCTTCAACGATCGCGACAGACTTCCCCACCTCTACATCGATCGCTGCCGCCGCTTGATTGCCGATCCGCCCGGCGATGACTGGGACAGCGTCTGGGTGCTGACCGAAAAGTAGCCTCGCGTTTGCTGCGTTGCAGCATTTTCATTTGTGTGTCCGGCCCGTTGGTATAGGATGAGGCGGTCGATCCGGCCCGCCCCAGATCCGCTCACCCATTCAAGGCAATGCCGGTACATGCCAATTCGCAATCTTCAAAAACTGTTTCACCCGGGCTCGGTGGCCGTGATCGGCGCCAGCAATCAGGAGGGTGTTCCCGGAAGCCTGGTCATGCGCAATCTGCTGCAAGGCGGCTTCGAGGGGCCGATCATGCCGGTCACCCCGCGAGAGCAAGCGGTCGCCGGCGTGCTTGCCTATCCGGGGATCGATGCGTTGCCGGTCACACCTGATCTTGCCGTGATTTGCTCGCCGTCGCCGGAGTTGGCTGGCGTTGTCGGTGAGCTCGCCCATCGCGGCACCGGCGCGGCAATCGTGATAACCGAAGAACCGCTGAGCGAAAAGGAGCTGCGGGAAAGCCCCTCCCACGACGCCGCCCTCGCTTCGGCGAGGGCCTTCGGACTCCGCATTCTCGGCCCCACCGGCCTGGGGGTCATGGTCCCGGGGATCGGACTCAACGCGACCATCGCCCGCGCGCCGGCGCGCCCGGGTCACCTGGCCTTCGTTTCGCAGTCCTCGGCAATATCCGCCGCCGTGCTCGACTGGGCACAAGAGCACGACATCGGCTTTTCCCATGTCGTTTCGCTCGGTGACACCGCCGACACCGACTTCGGAGATGTCATCGACTTCCTTGGCAGCGAGCCGGAGGTTCGCACGATCCTGCTCTACATCGAATCCGTCCGCAACGGGCGGACTTTCATGTCGGCCGGCCGCGGGGCAAGCCGCAACAAGCCGATCCTGGTGATCAAGGCCGGACGCGGCGAACAGGGTCAGCGGCTGGCGGCGGTCAGAAGCGGCGCAGAGCTCGGTGCCGACGACGTCTACGACGCCGCGATTCGTCGAGCGGGCATGCTGCGGGTGGATAGCTTCGCCGAGCTTTTTGCCGCCGTGGAAACCCTGGCGCGGGTCAAATCCCTCAAGGGCGAGCGATTGGCGATGTTGACCAATAGCTGTGGCATCGCGGTCATGGCGGTCGACGCGTTGCTTCTCAACGGCGGCCTTCTCGCCGACCTGAAAGAGGAGATCGGCAATAGTATCGACGCGGTGGTTCCGCGTGGTTGGCCGCGCACCAACCCGGTCACCATCGCCGGCGCAGCACCGGCCGGTCACTACTCCGTTGCAGCGAAGACGCTGATCGAATCGCGGGAGGTGGATGCGCTGATGGTTGTGCACGCGCCCACCGCCTTGGCTTCCAGCACGCAAGCGGCCGAGGCGGTCATCCAGGTAGCGACGGAGACTCGTGGCACGGTGTTGACAAGCTGGATGGGCGGTGAACAGGTGGCGCCGGCGCGCCGGCTGTTTGCCGAGGCCGGTATCCCCACCTACGACACCCCGACCCAGGCGGTGGACGCGTTCATGCATTTGGTACGGTTCCGCCGCAACCGTGAAATGCTGATGCAGATGCCGCCGTCGAAGCCGGCCGAGTTCACGCCGGCGACGGATGCCGCCCGCCTCCTGGTCGAGGACACGTTGGCCGCCGGTCGACCGTTGATCGACGGCCGGGAGGCCAAGGCGATTCTCGCCGCCTACGGCATTCCGACGGCGATAGCCCGTA
This sequence comes from uncultured Alphaproteobacteria bacterium, assembly GCA_963772635.1. Lineage (GTDB taxonomy): Bacteria > Pseudomonadota > Alphaproteobacteria > Rhodospirillales > Defluviicoccaceae > JAUXFS01. The sequence continues at coordinate 125,759 of CAVYYK010000035.1, read as the reverse complement.
TCGCCGAATTGCCCGACGCGGCGGCGGTGATCGCCGACGAAATCGGCTTCCCGGTCGCGATCAAGATCCTTTCTCCGGATATCGCCCACAAGGCGGAGAATGGCGGGGTCGACCTGTACCTCGACACTCCGGATGCGGTCAGAACGGCTGCCGAAAACATGCTGGTCGCGGTCGCCCTGAAAAAACCGGAAGCCATGATCGAGGGCTTCACGGTCGAACGGATGGTCCTCCGTCCGGGCGCACAGGAGGTGTCGATCGGCATCTGCCAGGACCCGGTGTTCGGGCCGGTGGTGACGTTCGGCCAAGGCGGGCCGGTGGCGGAGCTGATCGGCGATCGTGCGGTGGCGTTGCCGCCGCTCAATCTCAATCTCGCCCGCGAGCTGATCTCCAGGACCCGGGTATACCACCAGCTTCACGGCTACGGCGACCGCCCGCCGGCCAACATCGGCGCCCTCTGCCTCACCCTCGTCCAGGTTTCGCAGATGATCGTCGACCTCCCGGAACTGGTCGATCTGGAGATCAACCCGGTGTTCGTCGACCGGGCCGGGGTTCTTGCCGTGGAGGCTCGCCTTCGCGTCGCCCCGGTGGCGGGAACCCCAGGGCGGGATCTGGCGATCCGCCCCTACCCCAAGGACCTGGAGGAGGAATTCGCCCTCACGTCCGGACGCAAGGTGCTGCTACGGCCGATCCGCCCGGAGGACGAGCCGGCCCATTACGAGTTCCTGTCAAAGATCACGTCGGAGGATATCCGCTTCCGTTTTTTCGGGCTGGTGCGGAATCTCCCGCATACGGAAATGGCGAGGCTCACCCAAATCGACTACGACCGCGAGATGGCGTTCATCGCCACCGCACCGAGGACCGACGGAGCAGGGATCGAGACCCTCGGCGTGGTGCGGACAATCACCGATCTCAGCAACGACACCGCCGAGTACGCGATCCTCGTCCGTTCCGATCTCAAGGGACAGCGGCTCGGCTGGAAGCTGCTGGACAAGATGATCCACTACTGTCGTTCCCGCGGCACCCAGCGGATCGTCGGCCAGGTTCTCCGCGACAACAGACGCATGCTCAAACTGGTTCGCGGCGTGGGCTTCAAGAGCCACAAGCTCCCAGACGAAGACGTCATGGAAGTGACGCTGGAGCTTTGAGCGCGGTCTACATCCACCCCGCCAGCCAACGGACGGGCATGCGCTCGTCGAGACGGTGGAGACCGTGCTCGGCCGCGGCGCCAAAGGCCGCGCGCATTTCCTCGCCGGTCGGCCGGCGGTTCAGTTCCGAATGTTCCCCGGCCCGAAAGCAGGGACGGTACTGGCCCATGATGTTGACGTAGGTGTCGGCGGAGACCTCCTCGGCCAAAAACCGAAGAACCTCTTCGGTGTCGGCGATCTCGTTCGGCAGAACCAGATGACGGATCAGCAGTCCGCGGCGGGCGATGCCGTTCGCATCGACCGCCAGGTCACCCACCTGCCGGTGCATCTCCTTGACCGCCGCCCGGTTGACGGCGACATAGTCCCGGATTTTCGAGTGTTTCCGCGCCTTCGTCGAATCCCCGTACTTGAGATCGGGCATATAGATGTCGATGACGCCGTCGAGCAACTCGAGTGCCTCCGGGCTGTCGTATCCCCCGGTGTTGTACACCAGCGGCAACCGCAGACCGTCGCCGGAGGCGATCAGCACCGCGGCGAGGATCTGGGCGACCACGTGGCTGGGGGAAACGAAGTTGATGTTGTGACAACCCTGCCGCTGTAGCGACAGCATCATCGCCGCCAGTTCCCGGGCCGAAACCTCCCTGCCCTCGCCTTCCCAGCTGATCTCGTAGTTCTGGCAATAGAGACAGCGCAGATTGCACCAGGAGAAGAAGATGGTGCCGGAGCCGCGCCATCCGCTGAGCGGCGTTTCCTCGCCGTGGTGGGGACCGTAGGAACTGACCACCGCCCGCTCACCGGTCCGGCACACCGCTCCGGCGGTTCCCTCCAACCGGTTGACGTGGCAATACCGGGCACAGAGGTCGCAGTCACGGAGGCGGCCGCGAGCGGTGCGGGCGCGCTCGGCCAGTTCCCCGCTTTCGAGCAGCTTCAGATAGGCCGGTCCAGCGATGTCGGTCATGGTGGTTTCCGGCTCGACGGTGGCGCGTGGTCCAGGTCTGACAGATGGTACCCAGAGCGACTCGTAATCGTAGTCCCCGCCCCGGCGTTGGTAAACGGCATCGAAGCCGGATTGTCTTCAAGGCAAGCGGGCCTGCAACTTTGTATGGGAAGACTCCCTCAAACGGGGTATTATTTCCCCAAATGAGGAAATCTGGTTCGCGAGCCTGGCTGCGTGAGGTCCTGCAGCCGCTGACACCGGCCCTCCGCGAAGTGCTGGTGATGGCGTTGTTCGTCAACATCCTGGCGCTGGCCGTGCCGGTGTTCGTTCTGCAGGTCTACGATCGGGTGGTGTATCACGCCGGTCTCAGCACCCTTCAGGGCCTCGTCATCGGCATGGCCGCAGTTCTGGTTTTCGACTACGTCCTGCGCCAGGCGCGCGCCCGGGTTATGCAGACGGTGGCGCTCAGGATCGACGTCGTGGTCGGCCGGCGGCTGTTCGACAAGCTGATGTCGCTGCCCTTGCAGGTGCTCGAGAGCCGACCGGCAGCCTATTGGCAGGCGCTGTTCCGCGATGTCGACGTGGTCCGCAACACCGTCTCCGGAGCTTCGGCGCTGCTCATCGCCGACTTGCCGTTCGCGGTGCTGTTCCTGGCTCTGACGCTCGTCATCGCCGCGCCGATCGCATGGGTGCTGCTGGTGATCCTGCCGCTGTTCCTGTTCGTCGCCTGGCGCTCCGGCAATACCATGGCCACAGCCAATCGCGACGAGCGGGAGAGCGTCCTCGCCCGCGACGGGCTGATCGCCGAGATGATCGTCGGCCGGACGACGATCAAGGCGCTCGCCCTCGATCGGGCGATGCGGCCATACTGGGAGGAGCGGCACGCCGACAACATCGAGCGGGCCGCCGTCCGCGGCGCCAAGGCCGACGGCTACGCCAGTCTCGGCACCACGCTCACCATGCTGACCACGGTGGCGCTGACGACCGTCGGAGCCGTCGCCATCATCAACCAGCAACTGACCATCGGCGCGCTGATCGCCACCAACATGCTGAGCGGTCGGCTGCTCGGTCCGTTCAACCAGCTGGTCGGCACCTGGCGCACCTATGCCGGCTTCCGCCAGGCGATCGAGCGCCTCGGCCACGTGTTCAACATCGCGAGCGAACGCCAGACCGGCGAGATCGAGCTGCCCCGGCCGTTGGGAGAAATAACCCTGGAGGACGTCGCGTTCTCCTACTCCGAATCCGCAAGGCCGGTCGTCGACAAGGTCAGCGTCACCTTCCCGGTGGGTGGCGTCCACGCCCTGATCGGCCGCAACGGCAGCGGCAAGAGCACGTTGCTCAAACTCGCCCAGGGTCTGTACCCGCCATCCAAAGGCCGAGTGTTGCTGGATGGCGCCGACGTCGCCCAGTTCACCCGAACCGAGCTCGCCCGCTGGATCGGCTACGTCCCCCAGGAATGCGTCGTCTTCGCCGGCACCCTGCGTAACAACATCGGCCACCGCAAGCCGGAGGCGACGGACGAGGAGATCATCGAGGCGGCGACCGCCGCCGGCGTCCACGAGTTCATCATCGATCTCCCCGACGGCTACGCCTCCGAGATCGGCGAGGCGGGGCAGCGGCTCTCCGCCGGGCAACGCCAGCGCATCGCCATCGCCCGGGCGCTGGTCGGCGATCCGCCCGTGCTGTTGCTGGACGAGCCCTCGAGCAGCCTGGATCGCCAGGCTGAGCAAGAACTCGGCAATACCATAGCCGCGATCGGCATGACCCGGACGGTGGTTGTCGTCACCCACAGCCCGATCCTGCTCCGGGTGTGCAAGGATATTATCGCTCTCGATCGCGGGCGGATCGCGCTTGCCGGACCGGCCGACGAGGTTCTGCCTCGGCTGTGGGGCGGAGCCCGCGTCCCTACCCAGGGTGGCCAAACGGCGGAACGGCCGGCGATCGTCAACACGCCATTGGCGAGCAAGGCCGCATTGCGGCGGGAAGGTGCAGCCTGAGCCGTCTCGACGCCCTGCTCTCCCGCCACCCGCTACCCGGCTGGCGTCCGATCGCCTGGCCGGTGATGATGCTGCTGTCGGTGCTCCTGGTGTGGTCCCACTTCGCCCGGCTAGACGAAGTGGCGGTTGCCCCGGGCGAAATCGTCCCCCAGGGAAAGGTGAAAGTCATCCAGCACCTGGAAGGCGGCATCATCGAGCGGATCTTCGTCACCGACGGCGCAAAGGTCCAAGCCGGCGATCCGCTCGTGCTGCTCGACCTCGCCACCGCCGGCGTCAACCGCGACGAGTTGCAGGCCCGCCTCGACGGCGAGCTGCTGCGCCGGGCGCGGCTGATGGCCGAGGTCGAGAACAAGGAACCGAAGTTTCCGGAGCTTGCCGCCGGGCGACATGGCAAACTCGCCGAAGCCGAGCAGCGGGAGTTCCTGGCCCGCCGCCATGAGCTCGACTCGAGCCTCGGTGTGCTGCGCGAGCAGGCCAAGCAACGGGAACTGGAGGTGCAGGAACTCGAGGCCCGCAAGCGGGCGGTGAGCCGGAACCTGGCCCTCGCCCACGAGCGGCTGAAGATGTCGAAGTCGTTGCTGGCCGAGGGTTTGACCGCAAAGATGGACCATCTCGAGTTGAGAGCCGAGGTCGAAAGCCTGGAAGGCGAGCTGCAGAGCCTCATCCCTGCCGTTCCCCGTGCACGTGCCGCCGTCGCCGAGGCGGAGCAACGACGGCGCGAAGGGGAGACCCATTTCCAGCGTGAGGCCGAGGAACAGCTGGGTCGTACCGAACAGGCGATCGCCCAGTTGGAGGAACTGCTGGCCGAAGCGACCGAGCAGGGCGTGCGGGCGGAAATCAAAAGCCCCATCGACGGAATCGTCAAGAAGCTCCGCTACTATACCATCGGCGGCATTGTCTCGCCCGGAGAGCCGATCATGGAGATCGTCCCCACCGGCGACAAGCTGGTCGTCGAGGCCAAGCTCAACCCCACCGACCGCGGCTACGTCAACGAAGGGCAGCGGAGCCTGGTCAAGGTCAGTACCTACGATTTCGCCCGCTATGGCGGGCTCGACGGCACCGTCGCGCACGTCGCCCCCGAATTCGACCACCGACCAGAACGGGATCCCTTACTTCCGGGTCATCGTCCAGACCGACAAAACCTACCTCGGCGAAGAGGAGGGTAAGCTGCCGATCACCCCGGGCATGCAGGCCACGGTCGACATTCACACCGGAACGAAATCGGTGATGGAGTACCTGATCAAGCCGGTCCTCAAGCTTCGCCACGAGGCGTTCCGCGAACGCTGAGGTTGCCCGGACCCGCTCTTTCGGGAGCGAGGAACATCGGTAACAGGCGCCGCTCAATCCAGTCTGATTTCCATACCCTCGCGGGCGACGACGTTGCCCTCCCAGGCGGCGGTCGCCTCGGCCTCGAGATTTTCCATGAAGGCGTCTTCGTGATCGGGTTCGTGGTGGAAGATGGCCAGTTTCTTGACACCAGCCATCCGACACAGGCGCATGCCCTCGTTCCAGGTGGAATGCCCCCAACTGACGTGGCTGGGAAACTCCTCCTCGGTGTAGCTGCTGTCGTAAACGACCAGATCCGCACCTTCGATCAGGCCGAGGATATTCTGATCCGGCTGGCCGGGAACATGTTCGGTGTCGGTGACGTAGCACGCTGCCTTGCCCCCGTGCTCGATCCGGTAGCCCGTTGCGCCGTCCGGATGGTTCAGTGGCGTCGTCCGAACGTTCACGCCGGGACACAATCTGAACGTATCGCCCGCCTCGAAATCCTCGAATTCCCTGATCGCCTTCATCGCGTCCAGCGGAACGGGGAAGAATGGGGAGATCATATGCTTGGACAGAACTCTCTGGATTCCGCCGTGGTGCTTTACGTGGCCGGCGAGGATGTGCATTCGGCGCTTGGGATCGTAAGCGGGGCGGAAAAACGGGAAGCCGATGACGTGATCCCAATGGGTATGGCTGAGCAGCAGGTGGACGGTACGGACGTCGTTGCGCAGAAATTCCTTGCTGAGATTGCGGATCCCCGTGCCCGCATCGAGGATGAACCGGTGCTCTCCGACCGCCACCTCGATGCAACTGGTATTGCCGCCATATCTGACGTGCTTCGGAGACGGACAGGCAATACTGCCTCGCACGCCCCAGAATTTCACGCTGAACATCGGCAACCGCGCTCCATCACCTTGGCCCGTCCATGCATATGACGCCTGTACTTGAACATTAACAGTGACGCTTGAGGAAAATCCACCATACACTCGCAAATACCGGGCCGCACCGTCAAACGCCGCAGATTTCGATCGGGCATGCCGGCTCGATTCCGAGAGCCAGATCGGCCCTCCCCATGTTCACGGCGATCTCCAGCAGTCCGTTGGCATTTTCGTACCAGAAGGCCTGACCGGGCGGTACGTCGGAGAACGTTTCGGCCCGTTTCAACCGCCGCCCGGAAACGAGCACCTCCGCCGTCGCGGGGACGGTCGAAGCGCGCACACCGGTCATTGCGTTGCCGAACACATCCACATAGACGATCTCCGCGAGATCGTTGGGCCAGTCGAGCCGACGGATCTCGTCGATCGGGTGCTCCTGGCCGCTCGGTAATCCGTCCTTTGCGATCCGCGCCGCCACCGGCGCGAACAGGTCTCGGCCGTGAAACGTGGGCGACAACCTCTCGGGCCGCCAGGTTACGTGCCACCATCGCGGCGGCTCTTTGCATCGGCGGATGATCAGTTCGAACAAGCCGTTTTCGGGACCCACGTACCAGCGGCCGTCGGCCAACAGCACCCCGGCCATGCGCAAACCGCCGACGCCGGGGTCGACGACCGAGAGAAATACCGTTCCCGGCGGGAATTCCTCGGCATAGGCAGCCAACAGGTAGGCGGCCGCCTTCGGATCATGGCTCGGCGCGTCGGCAAAAAGGTCGATTACCGGAACCCGCGGCGCTTCGCGGTGGAGCACCGCCTTGACCTGACCGGTATAGGGTCCGGTGAGACCGAAATCGGTAAACAACACGATCATCGAACCACGCCCCCCGGCTGCAAAACAGGATCCACTGCCGCCCTCGCCCCAGGATGGTCCAGGACGATCCCGGTGTCCAGGCGTGAGGCCGCCGGCATGCATGCTCCCGCTCAAACGGAAGCGACATGATGCACGAAAAGTGCTATTTTTAGTTGATATTCCCCGAGAATTTTGGCACGATATCCCTTATTACGAGACAGAAGTATGCATGGACTACTTTCAGATGCGTGCGATTGAGCTACGAATGCTGAGATACCGTTTGACGATGGCGGAGATCACCTACCATCTCCCCGACCATCCCGCATTGCTGCAAAGTTTCATTTGGCAGGACTTTGATATCGCTCCGGCATTTCCGGTTCTCAATCGCTTCCTCGATTTTTGGCAGCACAACCTGGATGGGCGATTGCACTCGGTCACGGTGACCGCCGCGACGCTGGCCAAGCCGGCGGAGTTTCGCTACGCCGATACCCTTCTGACACTTCACTAGAAAATGCCCGCTTCGCCGGGCTTCGAGGCTCGCACCCGCGTTTGTTCGAGGTTGCCGGTAACGAAAAGGGGCCGCGGCGATGCGCGGCCCCATGGTTCTCGAAGGTGACGGTGTCGGGCGTCAGAAGTCCATGTCGCCCATGCCGCCCATGCCGCCCATGCCGCCGCCGCCGCCCGGCATTCCCGCCGACTTCTTCTCCGGCTTCTCGGCGATCATGCACTCGGTGGTGACCAGCAGCCCGGCGACCGACGCCGCGTCCTGAAGGGCGGTGCGGACGACCTTGGTCGGATCGATGATCCCGGCCTTGAACATGTCCACGTACTCTTCCTTCTGGGCGTCGAACCCGCGGTTGGGGTCGTTGGCGTCGAGCAGCTTGCCGACGATCACCGCGCCGTCGCCGCCGGCGTTGGCGATGATCTGGCGAATCGGCGCCTGCAGGGCGCGGCGCACGATGTCGATGCCCACCCTCTGGTCGTCGTCCACCGGCTTGAGGCCGTCGAGGACCTTGGCCGCATAAAGCAGGGCGACGCCGCCGCCCGGAACCACGCCTTCCTCGACCGCGGCGCGGGTCGCGTGCATCGCGTCCTCGACCCGGTCCTTCTTCTCCTTCACCTCGGTCTCGGTGGCGCCGCCGACCCGGATCACCGCAACCCCGCCGGCGAGCTTGGCCAGACGCTCCTGCAGCTTCTCCCGGTCGTAGTCCGAGGACGTCTCGTCGATCTGCGCCCGGATCTGGGTGCAGCGACCCTGGATGTCCTGCTTCTTGCCGGCGCCTTCGACGATCGTCGTCTCCTCCTTGGTGATCATCACCTTCTTGGCGGTGCCCAGCATCTCGATGGTGACGTTCTCCAGCTTGATGCCGACGTCCTCGCTGATCACCGTGCCATGGGTCAGAATGGCGATGTCTTCCAGCATCGCCTTGCGACGATCACCGAAGCCCGGCGCCTTCACCGCCGCCACCTTGAGCCCGCCGCGCAGCTTGTTGACCACCAGCGTCGCCAGCGCCTCGCCCTCGACGTCCTCGGCGATCACCAGCAACGGCCGGCCCGACTGAACCACCGTCTCCAGCACCGGCAGCAAAGGCTGCAGACCCGACAGCTTCTTCTCGTGAATGAGAATGTACGGGTTCTCCATCTCGCAGTTCATCTTCTCGGCGTTGGTGATGAAATAGGGCGAGGTGTAGCCGCGGTCGAACTGCATGCCCTCGACCACCTCGAGCTCGCTGGTCAGGCTCTTCGCCTCCTCCGAGGTGATCACCCCTTCCTTGCCGACCTTCTCCATCGCGCGGGCCAGCATGTCGCCGATCTCGCGCTCGCCGTTGGCCGAGATCGTCCCCACCTGGGCGATCTCCTCGTTGGTCGATACCGTCTTCGAACGCTTGTGCAGCTCCTTGATCACCGCCTCGACCGCAACGTCGATGCCGCGCTTCAGATCCATCGGGTTCATCCCGGCGGCCACCGCCTTGGCACCCTCGCGGACGATCGCCTGGGCCAGAACCGTCGCCGTCGTCGTGCCGTCGCCGGCCTCGTCGCTGGTCTTCGACGCCACCTGGCGCAGCATCTGCGCGCCCATGTTCTCGAACTTGTCCGAAAGCTCGATCTCCTTGGCCACCGTGACCCCGTCCTTGGTCACCCGCGGCGCCCCGAAGCTCTTGTCCAGGATCACGTTGCGGCCCTTGGGGCCCAGCGTCACCTTGACCGCATTGGCCAGGGTGTCGACACCCTTGAGCATCTTCGCCCGGGCGTCGGTATCGAATTTAACCTCTTTCGCAGCCATCTGTTTTCAGCCCCTTTCCTAGGCAGCCTTTTCCTTCATCGTCGATATGTCGATGATACCGAGAATGTCACTTTCCTTCATGATCAACAGGTCCTCGCCGTCGATCTTGACCTCGGTACCCGACCACTTGCCGAACAGCACCCGATCCCCGGCCTTCACGTCGAGCGGCGCCAGCTTGCCGTCGTCGTTGCGTGCACCCGGACCGGCGGCGATGATCTCGCCTTCCTGCGGCTTCTCCTTCGCGGTGTCGGGGATGATGATTCCGCCCTTCGTCTTTTCTTCCTGCTCGATGCGCCTCACCAGCACGCGATCGTGCAGCGGCTTGAATTTCATCGCTTTCTCTCCTTGCAACCAATTTACTTCAGACCACTGACCCGAGCTATTGGCAGTCTGCCCGGTCGAGTGCTAGTTAGGTCGCCGTTTTCGAGCTGTCAAGGGGCGCAATAGATATTGCTGGCTCGCCGCGAAACGGTTGGCAGCCACCTTGGGTATTGGCTAATAACCATCTGTAATCGTTCATTTTCTGATTGACCGATCATCGCACAACCTCCACATTTGCTAGAGGTCGAGGCAACTGAAGGTGGCGCGTTAGGCAATGAGTCTCCGGCGATCGCAACTACACGGATACCGCCTTACAACTGCGGAGATCACCTATCATCTTCCAGACTATCCGCAACTGCTGCAGGAATTCATCTGGCAGGACTTCGATATGCCTCCGGCGTTCCCGGAACTCCGACGTTTTCTGGACTTTTGGCACCGCAACCTGGAAGGAAGAGTTCATTCGGTGACCGTCGCCGCCAAGCCGATGATCCAACCGACCGAGTTCAGGTACGCCAGTGCGCTCCTGACCCTGCACTAGCGGAATACCGGGATCGGGGCCGCGAACGGCCCCGATCCCGCAGCCTACGCCGGAAGCGGCTCATTGGCCGCCGCCAGGCCTTCCACCGTCTTTGCCACCTTTTCGAAGGCGCGCACCTCGAGCTGGCGCACCCGCTCGCGGCTGACCCCATAGATCCCGCCCAATTCCTCCAAGGTCATCGGATCGTCCTTGAGCCGACGTTCGGTGAAAATGTGCCGTTCGCGCTTCGGCAGTTCCTTCAACGCCCGCATCAACATGCCGCGCCGGTAGCTCGTCTCCTCGTTGTCGGCGACAAGCATTTCGGGATCCGGCGAACCGTCGACGAGGATGTCCTGGAATTCCGGTCCCTCTCCGTCTTCCCCGGCCCGAGATGCGTTCAGGGACACGTCCCGGGACGCGAGGCGGCGATCCATGTCGACGACATCCTGTCGCGACACGTTGAGCGCTTCGGCGACACGGTTGGCCTGCTCGGGGTCGAGCTCGCCGTTGCTCACCATGTTGAGGTTTCTCTTGATCCGCCCGAGACTGAAGAACAGCTTCTTCTGCCCCGACAGGGTACCCATCTTCACCATCGACCAGGATCGCAGAACGTATTCGGTGATCGACGCCCGGATCCACCACATCGCGTATGTCGCGAGGCGGAAACCCCTGTGCGGCTCGAACTTTTTTACCGCCTTCATCAGCCCGATGTTGCCTTCGCTGATCAGATCGGACACCGGCAGGCCGTAACCGCGGTAGCCCATCGCGATCTTCGCGACCAGCCGCAGATGGCTGGTGACCAGCTTATGGGCGGCGTCCCTGTCGTCGTGCTCGCGCCAGCGCACCGCAAGCATGAACTCCTCGTCTCCCGACAGCATCGGAAACGCCCAGATCTCCCGAAAGTAACGGGACAATCCCTGTTCCGACTGAACGGCCGGTATGCTCAGACTACTCATCTCGTAAAATCTCCCCAATCATTCTCTTCGCTTCGCCATGCACCGCATGCCGAATGGGGCGGCTCGGTCGAACTCCGATCGCCCATCACACGCAGCCCCCGGGCGGGGGCTCCGCATATCCTGTCAAACGCGGTAGGGAGACAAACAGCAATTCACCATTGGCCATACCCTCCTATCGAAGCAATATGCCGATCGCAGATCTCGATTCACCAGCCCCTTCCAGGCAGCCCAATAAGGCACCGCCTTGAGACCGCTGCGTCCAAGACAAAAATTTGATCTAATGTCCTATAAAAGTCAAGGGCTTTTTGCGGTTTTCGCCATATCCGGCCGGTTGGAGCCTGATTCGGTACGGCAAAACCGACGATTGCGGCAGCGGTGAACGTCCCGATCACGACGGGCCGGCGAATCGCTTCGACCGGTAGGCCCTCTCGATTCTGAGGCAGCACCGGTAAACTCACACCGGCACCGTCACGATCCCCGGGGGCGGACAGAGGCGCCGATCCGGGGCCCGCTTGAAAATTCAAAGCATTTTATTTAAAAAATAGAATAATAAAATATTGCTGTATGGATACTTTGCCATCAATTAAATATGTTGGATTTATTTGTTTGTGTATTACCATGTGAATTGGGGGCAAGCATCTTGTATGGTGGTTGACATGACTACGGGCGCATTTAAATTCAACGGGTTCCGCCGCGCACTCGAGCCCCTCCACCGCCGCCTTGCCACGGGCTGTCGCAGCTTGGTCAAGGACGCGCGGGGCGGAGTCGCCGTGTTCCTGGCTCTCGCCATCGTTCCGCTCATGTGTTTCATCGGGATCGGTTTCGATACCGCACGGGCCTACATGGTCAAATCCAGGCTGGGCTCTGCGATCGACGCCGCCGGGCTCGCCGGCGGCGCCAGCTTTTTTCTCCCCACCCGCAACCAAGACATCACGATGTTCTTCGACGCCAATTTTCCGGCGGGCTATATGAACGCCGTGGTCGACGGTCCCGATATCGTCGTCGACGAGGCCAACGAGAAGATCGAGATCAGCGCGTCGGCGACCGTCGGCACCACGTTCATGCGGCTGGTCGGGCACGATCACATCACCGTCTACGCCGAGGCCGAGGTCACCCGCCAGATGAAGGCGCTGGACGTGGTGCTGTCGATCGACACCTCAGGCTCGATGGGCGGTTCCGTGGCCGGCGGCGGCACCCGGCTCAATGCCGCCAAGGAGGCGGCGGACGAGCTCATCGACATCCTGTTCGGCAACGATACCACCGAGGAGTTCATGAGCATCGGCCTGGTTCCGTGGAGCGCCAAGGTCAACGTGATGATCGACGGTCAGGCCTACAACTCGGGCGCGACCACGACCACCGGGGTGCCGGCGTTCACCAATCCCGAGACCGGCGCCAACCAGAACGTCGTCTACTACGCCAACAACTCGCCGGTGCCGCTGCTGGCGCCGCCGCCGGCCGGCTGGGCCGGATGCGTGTTCAACCGCTACATCGACGACGGCACCGACGCCAACGACGGCGACATCCGCTACGGCGCGTTCTCGGGCGGCGGCGCCGAGTGGCCGGCGTGGCAGCCGGTGTTTCCCGGCACCGACCCGACCTGGGGCGGCGAGCCGGTACCGGGATGGACCGATTGCGGTCTGGCGGTCGGCGGCGCGGAATGCGTCCGCTGCCCGACCAGCCGGATCACCCCGCTGCAGCACACCAAGGCGGCGATCGTCGACGCGGTCGACGGCCTCTCCGCCACCGGCAACACCAACATCCCGGCGGGACTGGCATGGGCCTGGCGGGTGCTGATGCCGCAGGCGCCGTTCACCGAGGCCGAGCTCGATCCCGACTACGACCGCGACCAGGCGATCGTGCTGCTGACCGACGGCGAGAACTGCCCGGCCCCCGGCGACGGCTACAAGATGGTCTTCGGCAACTGCAACGCCGGCCGTCGCGGACATGGACGAGCGGCTGCGCAAGCTCGCCGACAACGTCAAGGCCGACGGGGTGACCATCTACGTCATCCAGTTCGCCAACGCCGGCACCGAGCTGCAGACGCTGCTCAGGAGCGTGGCCAGCGGCCCCGACGCGCCGTACTACTACTACGCCCCCGACCGCGCTACGCTGCGCCAGGTGTTCCGCGAGGTCGCCAACCACCTGTCGATGCTGCGGCTGTCCAAGTAGCGGCTCTCCGGCGAGCCGGTGAAGGGTGCTTCATCGGCTCGCCGGTAGAGGCGAGGGAGGAAAGGGGAGCGGGATCAGCGGGTTAGGGGAAAAAGACCGAATACCCGACCCGGATAGGGGGTCATTGGTGACGACCGCGCGCCGAAAAAACCGCCCAACCCCTTGAAAACAAACGAAACAAAAAAACGCCGAAATCCTCGTCAAAACTCGTCAAAACTCGTCAAAACCGCTCGCAAGCCCTTGATTTCATTGAAGTTTTAATAACCCTTCATTTCGTTGCCATAACGACCCTTAAGCCGTTGATATCAAACAAAACCGCGCCCCAAAAACCGTTCCGCCCCGGCAACGACCCTCGTCAAAAGTCGTCAAAACTCGTCAAAACTCGTCATTTTCCCCGCCGAAGCCTTGGCGAAAGCGGGTCGAACGGATCTGATCCCTGATACCCGATACCTGATACCTGATCCCTGATCCCTGACATCCGGCACCCTTCGTCCCGAAAAGGAACTTAAGGTGAACATATGCTGTGGAGGGTGGGGAGTCAAGGAAAGGTTTCTTTGTACTCTTGTTGTGAGAATCGGAATAGGCGCGGGCGCATGCCGATCGTCCGTCCGCGGTTGATCCCGCGACCTGGCCCAACGACCTACCGCGCGAGCGGTTCAAGCGCATGACCCACGGGAGACAAACAAACGGCAAGCGTGTAATCTCCGCTCTCGTGGCGGGAGGGGGTAGCGGGGCCGTATCGGTTCGAAAAGCCCAGGGGAAAGAGTAACGATGCCGCGACTGACCGAACAAGAACAACAAGAGATCATCCGCTTCTCGAAGCCGACAAGCCGCTGCCGGACAAGTACCGCTTCCTGCTGTTCGAGGACAAGCGCGAGGTCGAGCTGGTCTGGAACGGCAAGACCAACGAGGTCTGCAACATCGTGCTGCCGTTCCAGATCATCGAGCAGGTGGACGAGCCGCGCGCCGAGAAGCCGGAGGACACAGCGCGCTGCAAGTGACGCTGTTCGATCTCGACGACGCGCGGCCGCCAGCTCAAGGGCTGGACCAACAAGCTGATCTGGGGCGACAACAAGCTGATCCTCTCATCGCTGAAGAACGGCCCGCTGCGCGAGGAGATCGAAGCAGCAGGGCGGCCTCAAGCTGATCTACATCGACCCGCCGTTCGACGTGGGCGCCGACTTCTCCATGGACATCGAGATCGGCGGCGACACCTTCACCAAGAAGCCCAACATCCTCGAAGAGATTGCCTACCGCGACACCTGGGGCAAGGGCGCGGATTCCTTCATCGCCATGATCTACGAGCGGCTGGTCCTGATGCGGGATCTGCTGGCGGAGGATGGCAGTATCTATGTGCATTGTGATTGGCGAGTGAATAGCTTCATCCGATTGGCGCTGGACGAAGTTTTCGGACGAGACAACTTCATGAACGAAATCATTTGGAAACGGACGAGCGCATAAGTGACGCAGATCAGACGATTGCGAGATCACTGATCAGCATCTATGTTACACAAAGTGCTGACAGATCACTTGAATCACAATATGTCACGCATTCGATGAAGTACATACGAAACAGCTATTTCGAATCATATCGATGAAGACGGCCGGACGATTCATGGCTATGCAGACTTGACGTCAAGGGCACGGCCGAATCGCATCGTACGGTACAAAGGTTCGAGCCACCACCGGAAAGCATTGGACGATGTACCAGAGAAAGATGGACGAACTGATGACGAAGGAAGCGATTGTATTCCCGATCGACAGGACGCAGCGATCTCAGAAGATTATCTTGATGAATAGCAGGGAATGCAGTTCAAGACATTGTGGACGACATTTCGCCATTAAATCCCAAGCGCGAGAACGACTGGGCTATCCAACCCAAAAACCCGAAGCCCTGCTCGAACGCATCATCAAAGCCTCTTCCAACGAAGGCGATCTCGTCGCCGATTTCTTCTGCGGCTCCGGCACCACCGCCGCCGTGGCCGAAAAACTGGGCCGCAAATGGATCGTCAGCGACCTGGGCAAGTTCGCCATCCACACCACGCGCAAGCGCATGATCGGCGTGCAGCGGCGAGCTGAAGGCCGAAGGCAAGGACTACCGCGCCTTTGAAATTCTCAACCTCGGCAAGTACGAGCGCCAGCACTACATCGGCGTCAATCCCAACCTGCGCGAGGCAGAACAGCAGAAGCAGCTGGAGGAGAAGGAAGCCGCCTTCCTCGACCTGATCCTGCGCGCCTACCGGGCCGAGAAGACCGACGGCTTCGCCACCTTCCACGGCAAGAAGGCCGGGCGGCTGGTCGCGGTCGGGCCGGTCAACCTGCCGGTGACGCGGCTGTTCGTCGAAGAGATCATCCTGGAATGCCGCAAGAAGCACATCACCAAGGTCGATATCCTCGGCTTCGAGTTCGAGATGGGCCTGTTCCCCAACGTGCTGGACGAGGCGCGCGCCAAGGGCATCGACATCGCGCCCAAATACATCCCGGCCGATGTGTTCGACAAGCGGGCCGTGGAGAAGAACCAGGTGGTGTTCCACGACGTGGCCTTCATCGAGGTCAAGCCGCATCGTCAAAGGGCAACAGCGTGGCGGTGGAGCTGACCGACTTCTCGGTCTTCTATTCGCAGGACTCCATCGCCAACGCCGAAGCGACGCTGAAGAACAAGGGCAGCAAGATCGTGGTCGAGAAGGGCCAGATCGTCAAAGTGAGCAAGGACAAGGACGGCATCGTCACCCGCGAGATGCTCACCGAGAACTGGACCGACTGGATCGACTACTGGGCGGTGGATTTCGACTTCGAGAGCAAGCGCGAGATCATCCGCGTGCAGAACGCCGAGACCGGCGAATGGGAAGAGCAGTGGACCGGCGATTACATCTTCGAGAACGAGTGGCAGAGCTTCCGCACCAAGAAGGACCGTTCGCTGGAATTGACCAGCGTCGCCCACGAATGCCCGCCCGGACGGCGCAAGATCGCGGTCAAGGTGGTGGACATCTTCGGCAATGACACGATGACGATCGTCGACGTGACGGTATGACGAGGCCGACCTGCACCGTTATTGCCGGGCCGAACGGGGCGGGAAAGACGACCTTTGCGCTGACCTACCTGCCGGATGCCGCCAATTGCCGGAATTTCGTCAATGCCGATCTGATCGCGGCGGGCTTGTCGCCGTTGTCATCGGAGCGGGAATGGCTGGCGGCCAGCCGTTTGTTTTTGCGGGAAATCAACCATTACATCCGGCGGCGAGAAGATTTCGCTTTTGAAACCACCCTGTCGGGAAGAAACTATCTGCGATTGATCCGCCGACTTTTGGCCGATGGATGGCGGGTCGATCTTTACTATCTCTGGCTGCCAAGTATCGAGATGTCGATCGAGCGTGTCGCCGAGCGGGTCGCCCACGGTGGTCATGACATCCCACGCAGAATCCATTGATCCGGCGTTATCCGCGCAGTATCGCCAACCTGCTGGCGCACTATGCGCCTTTGTGCAGTTCGGTCATTTGCGTCGATAACTCCACCACCGTTCCAGAGGTGATCTTTGCCCAGAACGCGGAGGGGCGCACCGTGGAGAATCCGGCGCTTTTCGAGGCACTACGGCGAGGAGCAGGGCATGACTGAACTCGAGAGACAATCACAACACGTCAAGGAAGTGCTGGCGCGGGCGGTCGCCGAGGCGCTGGAAAGAAAACGGCGCTTGGGGCAATACGCGATCATTTACGAGAATGGCCGGCCCGTGCGTATCGAGCCTGAACGTACGACACGACAAGAGCATCGCTGATTATGGCGCTCCACCCCGACTTTCCCGATTCACCCCACGCCATTCTCGACCCCGCCGTCCGCTGGTTCCCGGCGGACGAGGCGCTGCGCGACACCAGCATGGACAAGCTCATGCCGCCGCTGGTGGCGCAGCTGCGCCGCAAGGTGAAGGAGTTTCGCGACGGCGGCTATGTCGGCGCGACCGACACCAGCAAGAGCCTGCTGAACTGGTGGTTCAAGGACGCCGCATCTGCTGCCGCAAGCCGACGGCACGATGGCGGAGTTTCAGTACTTCTTCGCCCAGCGGGAGGCGCTGGAGACGATCGTCTATCTCTACGACGTCGTCGGGGTGAAGGACAAGTTCGACCTGATGCGCTTCGACAGCTCCGGCGCGGTCTCGGCGGGCATGTTCGACGAAACCTGGCGGCGCTTCGTCATCAAGATGGCGACCGGCAGCGGCAAGACCAAGGTGCTGAGCCTGGCGCTGGCCTGGAGCTTCTTCCACAAGCTCTACGAGCCGGATTCGGAGCTTTCGCGCAACTTCCTGGTGATCGCGCCCAACATCATCGTGCTCGACCGCATCTATCAAGGATTTCCAGGGGCTGCGGATTTTCTTCGAGGACCCGGTCTTCCCGACAACGGCTTCGACGGGCGCAACTGGCGCGACGACTTCCAGCTCACGCTGCACATGCAGGACGAGGTGCGCGTCACCCACCCCACCGGCAACATCTTCCTGACCAACATCCACCGCGTCTATTCCGGCGACGACATCCCGCCCTCGCCCGACGACGACAACACGATGGACTACTTCCTGGGCAAGCGGCCGACCGGCGCGACGACCGATTCCAAGGTCGATCTGGGCATGATCGTCCGCGACATCGACGAGCTGATGGTGCTCAACGACGAGGCGCATCACATCCACGATCCGAGGCTGGCCTGGTTCAAATCCATCGAGGACATCCACAACCGGCTGTTGCAAAAGGGCGGGTCGCTGTCGCTGCAAGTCGACGTGACCGCGACGCCGAAGCACAACAACGGCGCGATCTTCGTGCAGACCGTGGCCGACTATCCGCTGGTCGAGGCGATCTCGCAGAACGTGGTCAAGCACCCGGTCCTGCCCGATGCCGCCAGCCGGGCCAAACTGCTCGGAACGGCAGAGCGCCAAATACACCGAGAAATACGCCGACTACATCCATCTCGGCGTGATCGAGTGGCGCAAGGCCTACGCCGAGCACGAGAAGATGGGCAAGAAGGCCATCCTGTTCGTGATGACCGACGACACCCGCAACTGCGACGACGTGGCCGAATATCTGGAAGGCCGCTACCCCGACCTCGAAGGATGCGGTGCTGGTCATTCACACCAAGAACAACGGCGAGATTTCCGAGGCGGCGTCAGGCAAGGCCAAGGAAGAGCTGGAAAAGCTGCGCGAAGCAGGCCAACGAGATCGACGAGCCGGACAGCCCCTACAAAGCCATCGTCTCGGTGCATGATGCTCAAGGAAGGCTGGGACGTGCGCAACGTCACCACCATCGTCGGCCTGCGCGCCTATTCGGCCAAGAGCAACATCCTGCCCGAGCAGACCCTTGGGCGCGGCCTGCGCAAGATGTATCCCGGCGGCGCTGGAGGAATACGTCAGCGTCGTCGGCACCGATGCCTTCATGGATTTCGTCGAGTCCATCCAGGCCGAGGGCGTGGAGCTGGAACGCAAGCCGATGGGCGAAGGGACCAAGCCCAAGACGCCGCTGGTCGTCGAGGTCGACAACGAGAACGACAAGAAGGACATCGACGCGCTGGATATCGAGATCCCGGTGCTGACGCCGCGCATCTACCGCGAATACAAGAACCTCGCCGATCTGGACGTCGAGCGCGCTGGCGCATCAGCGCGTGCCCTACCGGCAATTCAGCGAGGAAGAGCAGCGGGAGATCGTCTTCAAGGACATCACCACCGGCGAGGTGACGCATACCACCATCCTCGACACGGCGGGCGTGGCCGACTATCGCAGCGTGATCGGCTACTTCGCCCAGACCATCATGAAGGACCTGCGGCTGGTCAGCGGCTATGACGTGCTCTACGGCAAGGTCAAGGCGTTCGTGCAGGACGAGCTGTTCGACCGGACCGTCGATCTCGAACACCCCAACACGCTGCGCAACCTGTCGGAGCTGGCCGCCACCAAGACGCTGATCGAGACCTTCAAGAAGGCGATCAACGCCCTGACGGTGCGCGACAAGGGCGACGCCGAAATCCGCGACACCATCAAGCTGCGGCAGACGCGGCCCTTCGTGGCCAAGGATCAGGGCTACCTCGTCCCGAAGAAGAGCGTCTTCAACCGCATCATCGGCGACAGCCATCTTGGAGCTTCAGTTCGCCGGCTTCCTGGAGGACTGCCCGGACGTGGTCTCCTACGCCAAGAACTATCTCGCGGTCGCATTTCAAGCTGGACTACGTCAACGCCGACGGCAACATCTCCAACTACTACCCTGATTTCCTGGTCAAGCTGTCGGACAAGGAGGTCGTCATCGTCGAGACCAAGGGCCAGGAAGACCTGGACGTGCCGCTGAAGATGGCGCGCCTGCGGCAGTGGTGCGAAGACATCAATCGGGTGCAGTCCGATGTGCAATACGATTTCGTCTACGTGGATGAAGAGGGATTCGGAAAATACACTTCCTCGACGTTTGGGAAATTGATGGACGGATTCCGCGAATACAAAGAATAACACTATCCCTCCGGCCGGAGCCGCGGCGATGACGTCCTCGCGCGCCTGAGCGTCTGTCCCCTCTCTTCCCCTCTCTTCCCCTCTCTTCCCCTCTCTTCCCCTTATCCCGGTGAGCCCCTGGGGGCTCACCTGAACTCCCTCAATGCCGGGCGCGCACGTCCGTGCGCTTGGCTTCCTCGCTTCGCTGCGGGCGCGCACTTGCGCTTGCCGGCGATGCCCGCCGGAGTGAGTCTTCCGTGTTCCCTCAGGCGCCGGGCGCGGACATCCGTCCGCTTGGCTTCCTCGCTGCGCTGCGGGCGCGCACTTGCGCTTGCCGGCGATCCCGCCGGAGTGAGTCTTCCGTGTTCCCTCAAGCGCCGGGCGCGGACGTCCGTGCGCTTGGCTTCCTCGCTGCGCTGCGGGCGCGCACTTGCGCTTGCCGGCGAGCCGCCGGAGTGAGCTCTCCGTGTTCCCTCGGTCGCGATGCGCCCGCCCGTCTGTTTCCGGAGGGCCCGAGGCTCACCGTGGTCGCGCTGCGCCCGGTCTCCTCTGGACCACCACCTTGCTCTCCTCGATGATCCTGCGGAACGAGTTGCCGGTGGTCGCCCAGTCGACGACGTCCACCTTCCACGGCAGGTCGGATTCGGAGAACGCCTCGGCCAGCGCGGCGCTCACGTCCAGCGGCAGCGGCCGGTCGCCGATGACGGCGAGGTCGAGGTCCGAATAGGGCTTGGTCCGCCCCCTCGTCCGTGAGCCGAAGGCCCAGACCTCGTGCGCCGGGGACGTGGCGGCGGAGGATGTCCCGGACGATCCGCCAGTGGTCGGGGCGGACGTCGATCGGCGGCGCCTCGGCGGTCACGCCAGCCGCGCCCGCAATTGGTCGCGCAGGTGGACCGCTTCGCGCAAAAAGTCGGGGATGCCGGCGACCACCGCCAGCGCCACCTCCTCGTCGTAGGTATGACTGGTCTTGGCGCGCATCTCGCGGTACGCCCGCCAGCGCGGCCAGTCGCCGAGCAGCAGCCCCTGTTCGTTGGCGGAGCGGATCAGATCCGGGAACGGCATGGTGTCGTATTGCTCGGGGCTGGCGGCGGTCGCTTCCAGATAGCGCTTGAGCATCTTGTGGCCGAGCTCGTAGGTGAACTCGAAGCGCTGGATCAGGCCGTCGCGGATCTGGGTGTCGGTGATGTCCCGCTGGTAGCGGTCGAACCCTTCCCGCAGGCGGTCGACGGCCTTCTCCAGCGAGCGGATGTCGAGCCGGGCGTCAGCCATCGGCCGATCCCCCGAAACCGTGCTTGCGGATCCCGTCCGGCGACGCCGCCTCGCAGGAGCCGGGAATGTCCCCGTAGGCGGTGCGGCTGTCCACCGCCGCGGGCCGCGCATCCCGGTTCCCTGGCTTCCGCCGACGCGCCATTCGCCGCTTGTTCCCTTGTTGCGTTGGTGTGGCAAGGCCGATGATAGCCGCAACAGGAGAGGAAATTACAATCCTAATTCAACGCCTTCCCCCTCTCTTGTATTTTTAATTTGTCCCGGCCAGCCGGTTGCCCGTCTGGTCCTGATCGCAATGCGCTCGGTCCCTGTTCTTTTCCGGCAAGCCTCAGGCTTGCCTGAACTCCCTCAGGCGCCGGGCGCGGACGTCCGTCCGCTTGGCTTCCTCGCTGCGCTGCGGGCGCGCACTTGCGCTTGCCGGCGGGGTCGTCCCCGCCGAGGGCGCCGGGCACGCACGTCCGGGCGCTTGCCGGCCCGCCGATGAGGTCATTCTCGTCGGCGGGCCGGTGTCGTGTTACGGCGTGATCTCGTTGAGGGCCGAGAAGCGGGGGCGGAACACCGCCCAGCGGTAGATGGTCCTGCTCTCGAGGATGTCCTGGAAGATCAGCGGCTCGTAGTCGTAGAACGCCTCGGCGGCGACCAGGCTTTCGCCCTCGCGGACCTCCAGGCCGGTGGGCAGGTCGGCGACGTCGCCCTGGTTGCCGAACTCGCTGCCGCCGCTGCCGCCGCCATAGGCCCGCTGCCAGTTGATCCGCGCCGGCGAGCTGTTGTTGGTGCCGATCGACGAGACCACCAGGGCGCCGTCCGAGCTCAGGTTGAACGGCTCCATGATCATGTCGGTGGCGCTGAACAGGCTGGCCATTTCCGCCTCGCTCATCCCGTGGGACTGGGACACCAGGTCGGCGATGGTCGCCGAGGTGCGCTCCAGCTTCTGGTTGATCAGCAAGTAGCGGGTGAACTCGACCCCGGTGAGCAGCAGCGCCATCATCACCGGCATCGCGAACGCCAGCTCGACCAGGAAGTTGCCGCGGTCGTTGCGCCAGAAGCGGCGCATCAGATCGGTGATCATGCTTCCGTCTCCCAAGGCTCGTTGCGCACCGCGATGCTGGCCTTGATGGTGAACTTGCCGTCGTGGCCGATCAGCGGTCCGGCCAGCGGCGTCAGCACCGGCCACTCGTAGGTGATCCGGTAGACGACCACCTGGCCGCTTTCGCCGGCGCCGGCGGTGCCGACGTCCTCGTCCCGCAGGCCGTTGCCGTTCTCGTCGGTGAAGGTCTCGCCGGCGTCGTACTCGCCGTTGCCGTTGCCGTCGACGAAGTCCTCGCCGCGGCCGACGTCGTCGAAGGTGGGGTAGCTGAGGATCTCGATGTCGGCGGCGTCGATGTCGACCAGGCCGAGGGTCCGCTCGCCGATGAGCTGGATGATGTAGGCCTGGCGGTCGAACCCGTCGGGAACCTGACCGGTGATGCCGTATCGCGCCGCGTCGCGGAGACTGCTTTCCATCAGCACGGTGACGAACATGATCATCCCGAACTCGACGGTCCCGGCGCAGAGCAGAAACAGGACCGGCGCCGCGAACGCCATCTCGATTCCCGGAGACCCGTTCTCGTCGCGGCGCAGGCAAAGAAGTCGTCGGATAAGTTTCAACATCGGTTTTGCCCAACCATTGTTAAGAGCGTCGTCGCTTGCCACAAGCCCCTCCAATGGCATATACATGATACGTTACTTATTCGGTATTTTCAACAACGGAATTTTTTGCCGATCAAACGACTTAAATAGTTGAACATTATTTAAATCGTTTTTTAAAACAATTTTCAGTCAATGTCGTCGGCATTGCCGCGGGGGCACCCGCCGACCCCGCCGCCCGTCAACCCCGCCATTGACGGGACCGGCGATCCCGCTACTTTGTCGGGAGGCGCCCCGACCCGGCGGCGCGCCGGCGCCCAGGGCGCCCGGTTTCAGGAGGAGACGATGAAACTATTGCGGTACGGTCCCAGGGGCGAAGAGAAGCCGGGACTGCTCGACGACCAGGGACACGTTCGCGACCTGTCGGGCCACGTCAACGACCTGCGGGGCGACGTGCTCGGCCCCGAACGGCTGGCCCAGCTCGCCTCGCTGAACGCCCAGGAGCTGCCGGCGGTCGAGGGCGCGCCGCGGCTGGGCGTCCCGGTGGCGGGCATCGGCAAGATCCTCGCCATCGGCCTCAACTACCGGGAACACGCCGAGGAGACCGGCGGCAAGCCCCGCTCGGAGCCGATGCTGTTCTCCAAGGCGATCACCGCGCTCAACGGCCCCAACGACCCGGTGATGATCCCGATGGGATCGGAGAAGACCGACTGGGAGGTGGAGCTGGCGGTGATCATCGGCAGCAAGGCCCAGTACGTCGACGAGGATCGCGCGCTCGACTACGTCGCCGGCTACGCGGTGATCAACGACGTCTCCGAACGGTCGTTCCAGAAGGATCGCGGCGGCCAGTTCGTCAAGGGCAAGAGCGCCGACACCTTCGCCCCGATCGGGCCGTGGCTGGTCACCAAGGACGAGGTCGAGAACCCCCAGGACCTGGACCTGTGGCTGAACCTCAACGGAAAGCGCCGCCAGACCGGCAACACCGGACAGATGATCTTCGGCGTCGCCCATCTGGTCAGCCACATCAGCCACTTCATGACCCTGCTGCCCGGCGACGTCATCGCCACCGGCACCCCCGCCGGGGTCGGTCTCGGCTGCAACCCGCCCGAGTTCCTCAAGCCGGGCGACGTCCTCGAGCTCGGCGTCGAGGGTCTCGGCCAACAGCGTCAGAAGGTCGTCGCCTACGCGGCCGAGCCCTGATCCGGATCGCCGCCGCGGGCGCCACGCGATGCTCATCGCCCAGATCTCCGATCTCCACCTCCGCGCCGACGGGTCGCCGCTCATCGGCGGCGTCGACACGGTGGCGGCGCTGAACGCCTGCGTCGAGCACGTCAACGGGCTGGCGCCGCGGCCGGACGTGGTGCTGGCCACCGGCGACCTGGTCGACGAGGGACGGCCCGAGGACTTCGCCGCGCTGCGGCGCGCGTTCGACCGGCTGGAGATGCCGGTCTACGTCATCCCCGGCAACCACGACGACCGCGACGGCTTGCGCGGCGCCTTCGCCGACAACGGCGCATCTGCCGGCGGAAGGCGAATTCCTGCACTACGCGGTGGAGACGTTTCCGGTCCGGCTGATCGGCCTCGACACGGTGATCCCCGGCGAAGTCGGCGGGCGGATGTGCGAGGCGCGCACGCGTTGGCTCGACGACCGGCTGGCCGAGCAGCCCGACCGGCCGACCCTGGTGTTCATGCACCATCCGCCGTTCGTCACCGGCATCGGCTTCATGGACGATCCCGCCTTCGACGGCGCCGACCGGCTGGAGCGGGTCGTGCGCGGCCATCCCCAGGTACGCCAGGTGGTCTGCGGCCACATCCACCGGGCGATCCACACCCGCTGGGCCGGAACCGCCGCCGCGGTGGCGCCCAGCGTCGTCTTCCAGATGGCGCTGGAGCTGCGCGAGGGCGCGCCGTCGGCGTGCGTGCTCGAACCGCCGGCGGTCTCGCTCTACCTGTGGCGCGACAGGCGCCGACCCGGTCGGCTACACCAGCCTGATCGGCGGCTACGGCCCACGCCACCGCTTTCACCCGGACGAGCTGAGAAATCGATGACGGTCGATCTCTCCGAGAAGTACGACCTGCGGGTCCCGCGCTACACCAGCTACCCGACGGCGCCCCACTTCACCGGCGCGGTCGACGAGCCGGCGTATCGGCGCTGGCTCGGCGCCCTCGATGCGGCGCAGCCGCTGTCGCTGTACTTCCACATCCCGTTCTGCGACTCGATGTGCTGGTTCTGCGGTTGCTACACGAAAATCGTCAATCGTTACGAGCCGATAAAGCAATATCTTGATGTCCTGCATCAGGAAATCGATCTGGTCGCCGACGCGCTGCCGGGACGGTCGGCCGCCCGTCACCTGCATTGGGGCGGCGGCAGCCCGACGATGCTGACCGGCGACGACTGGCTCGCCCTGGTCGGCCGCCTGCGCGAGCGTTTCGATGTCGCCGCCGACGCCGAGATCGCCGTCGAGCTCGACCCCCGCGACGCCACCGAGGCCTACGTCGCGGCGCTGGCCGCCGCCGGCGTCAACCGCGCCTCGATCGGCGTCCAGGACTTCCACCCCGACGTCCAGGCGGCGATCAACCGCATCCAGCCGTTCGAGGTGGTCGAGCGGGTCTGCGGCTGGCTGCGCCGCCACGGCATCGGCGACATCAACCTCGATCTGATGTACGGCCTGCCCCACCAGACCGAACGCCGCGTCGTCGACATGGTCGAGAACGCGGTGCGGCTGCGCCCCGCAAGGGTGGCGCTGTTCGGCTACGCCCACGTGCCGTGGATGAAGAGCCACCAGAAGCTGATCGACGAGGCGGCGCTGCCGGGCGCCCGCGAACGCTGGCGGCAGTTCGCCGCCGCCTCCGAACGGCTGGAAGCGCTGGGGTATCGTCCGGTCGGCCTCGACCACTTCGCCGCCCCCGACGACAGCCTGGCGACGGCCCTGGAGAGCGGCAAGCTGCACCGCAACTTCCAGGGCTACACCACCGACGAGGCGGCGGTGCTGCTCGGCTTCGGCGCCTCGGCGATCGGCAGCCTGCCCCAGGGCTACGTGCAGAACACCTCGCCGCTCAAGGACTACCGCGAGGCGATCGAAGCCGGCCGGCTGCCGATCGCCCGCGGCATCGAACTCACCGCCGACGACCGCCTGCGCGGCGAGATCATCGAACGGCTGATGTGCGACCTCGCCGTCGACGTCGCCGCCGTCGCCCGCCGCCACGCAACCGACGCGTCGGTGTTCGCCGACGCCTTCGACCAACTGGCCCCCCTCGCCGCCGACGGCCTCGTCGCCCTCGACGGCCCCCGCGTCACCGTCACCGCCCCCGGCCGCCCCTTCGTCCGCCTCGTCGCCGCGGCGTTCGACGCGTATTTACAACAGGGTGGAAAACGACATTCACGCGCCGTGTGAACGGCACCGGCACACTCAGATCTTGCGATGCCGTTTCAGTTCGTCGAGCAGGTCTTCGTAGCTCATGGTCGCCTCGCCGGCTCTGTCCTCGAAGGCCTGAAGATCCTCCTGATCCTCGCGCAGGGCCAGTCGAACGGCGTCGTTGACGACCTCGGACAGCGACCGGTGGGTGGACGCCGCCTTGATCCGAAGCGCCTGATGGAGTTCGGGCTCGAAATACACCGTCGATCGTTTGGACATCTTGCTCATGTGTGGGCACCTCCTCACGCCAAATATAGCATTACCCCCCGCTCAGGTAGTGGTGCCAGAGGACGCGGGCGGCTACGGCGCGCCAGGGTTTCCAGGGTTCGCCGAGGGCCTCCAGTTCGGGCGTCGACGGGCGGGAGGCGAGGCGCTTGACCCGCTGGGCGGCGATGGCGAGGGCGAGGTCGCCGGCGGGCCAGACGTCGGGGCGGCGCAACGCCATCAACAGATAGATGTCGGCGGTCCAGCGGCCGATGCCGGTGATCGCGACGAGCGCGGTGCGCGCCTGATCGTCGGGGAGGCCGGCGAGCCCGTCCAGGTCGAGAGAGCCGTCGGCGATCGCGTCGGCGACGTTGCGGCAGTAGCGGGTCTTCTGCCGGCTGAAGCCGATCCGCCTCAGGGTCTCTGCGTCCAGTTCCAGCAACGCCGCCGGCGTCAGTGTCCCGACCGCCGCGAGCAGGCGATCGAACGCCGCCTTTGCCGAGGCCAGGGAAACCTGTTGCTCGAGAATGATATGCACGAGGGTCGCGAACCCCGGCTGGCGCGCCCACATCGGCGGTGGACCATGGGTTGCGACGACCGCCTCGATATCGGGGTCCCAGCGCCCCAGCTCCGCCAGCGCCCGACCGAACGCCGGTTCCGTCAGCGGCTTCACTCATCATCGACCACGACGACTGCTATATTCCTGCCTTCAGGGGAAATCTCTCCGGATGCTCGATCGTTTCAATTCCCAGATCTATGTCCAACTCCGGCCAATAGAAATGGCCGGGTGACAGCTCTTGGACATTGATGATTTTCCCGACAGGCGCCTCCTTGAACCACGGAAAATCGTCGTATGACATGAACAGTTCCCGGCCTTCGGATAGCAACCACACCCCATAACTCGAGATATCAGTTCACTTCAGTCGCCAAAGTGCTTTTTCCAGGCCTTGGAGAGTTCATCGTAGTGCGCCTCTATCAGTCGTTCGATTTGTCCCAAACGCCGCCGAGACAACCGGTAATTCTTGGCCAGCTCGATCTCCGGCTCAAGCCAGAATTTTGCTTCCCCATCGGGGCAATGCACGTGAACGTGCATCCGGGATTCCTCACGAGAGAAGAAAAAAAAGCGATACTCACCGTCATAGAGAACCGTCGGGCTCATTTCGTCAACGCACAGGACTACAGACGGTCATAATCGAGCGCGAATTCTCTCAATGACCTCGCCCGCGGGATCGCCCAGGTCGCGAATGGCTCGGTAGACTTCGAGACGGATGTCCAACTCGCATTTCTGCTCGGCCGTCATTGGAACGGCCGCCTGCTCCAGCGTTATGGTTTCGCCAATGTCGTCAACCAGCTTGAAACGTCGGTCGAATGGAGATCCTATCTTCGTCGCCACCGGTCGCTCCTCGGAGATCGATTGCACCAACTCTACGGATAGCCCTGCATGACGTCAATCTCGTGTGAACATCCATCGAACGAAACCCCAAATCGGGTAGCACGTTGAAACCGAACAGGGGCCAGAGTTTTCCGAATGGCTGTCAGTCGGATGGAGAGCTTCGCGCCGCGGGTTCGAAATACTCCTTCAGGGCGACGGCGTTGTTGAGCCGCGGTTCCTTGGAGGAGAAGAGGAAGGTGACGGCGCCCTCCCCCATGTTTCGACGGAGCTCGGCGAAACCGTCCGGGTTGGCGTCGAGTTCGGCGAAGTACCTCGACTTGAACTCCTGCCACTTGTCGGGATCGTGGCCGTACCACTGGCGCAACGCGTCGGACGGGGCGATTTCCCGGGCCCAGTAGTAGAGCCTGGCATCTTCCTTGGACAGGCCACGGGGCCACAGGCGATCGACGAGTATCCGTCGTCCGTCGCCGGCGCTGGGGGGCTCGTATACGCGCTTGATCCGTATCGTCATTCACCGATCTCCCGCCAGCCAGGCTTACCCGACTTCGGCCGGACAGGCGCTGCGGGCCAACCGCCGGAAAAGTCGATGACAGCACCGGTCAGGAACCGCGCCTTGGTGGTCGCGAGAAAGCGGACGACCTCCCCCACCTCCGCCGGCTCTCCCAGCCGGCCCGCGGGCACGCTTGCCTCGACAAACGCCCGCCCCGCCGGATCGTCGATGAACACGGCGCGGGGGTAATAGGCCTCGCTGTACAGGAAGTTGGGGGCAATGGCGTTGACGGCGATGTTTGCCGGCGCGAGCTCGATGGCGAGCGAACGCACGAGCGCGTTCTCGGCGGCCCGGCACATGTCCGGGATCGCGCCGCCGGCCATCGGCAGTTGCGTCCGGCAAGACGTGATCATCACGACGTTTCCGCCCCCCTGCGCTTTCAACAGCGGGATGGCGGCCTGCATCAGTCGGAAAGGACGAACCACGAGCACCGCCAACGAGCGGTCCAGTTCGTCGGATCGGCATCCTCGGTCGGGCAGGACTTCGCCGGGTGATGGTCGTTGCTGACGAGGGCGTCGATGCGTCCGGCCTGCTCCATGCCACCGCAACGGCGTCGGCAGGCTCGGGGACGTCGATGCGTTCAGCGGCCGGATGCGCGTCGCGATAGCGTCGCCAAAGTCCTCCGACGCGAACGAAGCATCCTGTACCAGCACCCGAAAGCCCGCTTCGGCCAGGGCGTCCACGGCCGGCGGGCCGACGAAATCGGAGGCGCCGGTAATCAGTGCGGTTCGTTGTCCCATGTCCGTCTTTTCTCCGGATTTGCCCCACGCAGTACCCTTGGCGGATTGAATGTGCCTCGCAACGGCCCGACGCGCAAGGCGCTCCCGTTAGACGGGTGCTGCTGGACCAATCCTGTCTATAGAGGGCCCGCCACCGGAAGCGTCAATCGCCCCGCGCCGACGTCCGGCCGAGCAGGCCGTTGGGGCGGAACACCAGCATCGCGGCGAGCAGGCCGAAGACGATGATGTCCCGGTAGGCGCCGGTGAAGTACGCCGACCACAGCGACTCCACGAGGCCGATCACCACGCCGCCGACGATCGCCCCGGCGATCGATCCGATGCCGCCGACCACCGCCGCGACCAGCGCCTTGAAGCCGATGACCACGCCCATGTAGGCGGCGACGGTGCCGTAGTAGAGGACCATCATCACCCCCGCCGTCCCGGCGAAGACGGCGCTCAACGCGAAGGTCGCGGCCACCGTGCGGTCGACGTGAACGCCGAGCAGCGCCGCCATCCGAAAGTCGTCGCAGCACGCCCGGTAATGGCGTCCAAAGGAACTCCGCATCATCAGCAACCCCAGCGCGCCGCACAACGCCACGGTCAGCCCGACGATGATCACCTGCCCGGGGCTGATCGACACCGAGAAACCGTCGCCGCCGGCGATCGGATAAGCCTCCGCGGTCATCGGCTGCAGCCAGCGGTCCCGCGACCCCTGCGCCAGACGCATGAACTCGCGGAGGAAAATCGCCAGCCCGATGGTCGCGATCAACGGCGCCTGGGTGGAGGCGCCGCGCAGCGGCCGGAACACCAATCCTCTCGGTCACCATGTTGAACAGCGCGCTGATCACCAATGCGCCCACCAGAACCAGCAGCAGCCCGGCGCCGAACCATCCGCTGCCGGCCGCCGACAGCACCGTCATGCCGATGAACGCACCGTACGCGGCAATGGTCGAAATTTCGCCGAGGGCGAGGTTGAGACGGTTGATGACGCCGTAGACGAGGGTGAAGCCGATCGCCACCAGGACGTAAACGCTGGACTTCGCCAGCGCGTTGACCAGAGACTGGAGCAGATAAAGCCCATCGGACGCGGAAGGGTCGTACGGGCCGCGCTCCCGGTCCACAGGTACCGCATCGGGCCCGGCGATCCGCATCCAGATCTGCAGCATCTGAAACTGGACCGGCGACAGGAGGTCGCGGCGGTCGGTGCTCACCCCCTCAAGCGTCAGCCGGCCGGACCCGAACATCGTGCCGCCGAACCAGCACGCGACCCAGTGTTCGCTCGACGTGTTCTCGTCGTCGCGCGAACGATAGTGGACGACGATCGAATTCTTGGCGGATCCGTGGTGTTCGTGGCGGAGGATCTCGACGCTCTCGGGATGTTTCTCGAACGCCGGAATGAGCCGCTGACAGACCCTGACCTGATCCAGGTCGATGCCGCATCCGGCGACGGTCAGCGCAAACGCAAGCGCCGCCCATGCGCGAAATCGCCTTAGTCGTTGGGGAATAGGTGACGCGTTTGGTCCGAGCGCCATTGGCCCGCTGTTAGAAGCGAGGAGGAAGGACATGCAGGACATATTCGACGACGAGCGACGCGGCAGCGGGCCGATGGCGCCGGATCCCGGAGGGACGGGGCGCTTTTTCGCCGGGGCGGCGTCGCGGGCGGCTCATGGGGACCCCACCCCACCGCGCCGCCCGCTCCTGACCCCGGCGAAAAATCGCTCCCGCCAAACCCATCACCTATTCCCCAACAGACCCTCAGCCTACCGCTTGCGGGCAAGGGTCAGGCCGTCGCCGATCGGCACCAGGCTGAGGTCGATGCGCGCATCGCCCAGCAACGCCTTGTTGAACGCCCGGATCGCCTCGGTGTCTTTGTCCCGTTTCGCCGGATCGACAACGCTGCCGCCCCACAGCACGTTGTCGACGGCGACAAGACCGCCGGACCGCAGCAACGCCAGAACCCGCTCGTAATAGCCGCGATAGTTCTCCTTGTCGGCATCGATGAAGGCGAAGTCGAACCGCCCCGCCTCGCCGCCGGCGATCAATGCGTCGAGGGTGTCCAGCGCCGGCGCCAGCCTGAGATCGATGCGATCGGCGATCCCGGCCTCGGCCCAGTAGCGCCGCGCGATGGCCGTCCAATCGGCGTTGACGTCGCAGGCGACCAAGCGCCCGGTCGCGGGCAGCGCCTCGGCCATGCAGAGCGCGCTGTAGCCGGTGAAGGTGCCGACCTCGACGATCCGCTGGGCGCCGATCAGCCGCACCAGAAACGCCATGAACTGCCCCTGCTCGGGCGCGATCTGCATACTTGCTCGCGGCATCGCCAGCGTTTCGGCGCGAAGCCGGCGCATCAGCTCGGTCTCGCGCAGCGAAACCTCGCACAGGTATTGGTAAAGTCGGTCGTCGACGGCGATCGTGCGATTGGACACGGGCTCTCCTTGCTCCGTTATGAAATCACCGGGGAACCAGCACGGCGGCGCCGGTGAGCTCGCCTTCGCGCAGGCGGCGCAATGCCTCGTTGGCCTGATCCATGGGAAATGTCTCGATCTCGGTTTTCACCGGCACCTTCGGCGCCAGCTCCAGGAAGGCCTCGCCGTCGGCGCGGGTCAGGTTGGCGACCGAGACCAGGCGTTTCTCGCGCCACAGGATGTCGTAGGGAAACGCCGGAATGTCGCTCATGTGGATGCCGCCGCAGACGACCACGCCGCCGGGGCGGATCGCCCGGAGCGCCGCCGGCACCAGCGCGCCGATCGGCGCGAAAATGATCGCCGCGTCCAATTCCTCCGGCGGCGCCTCGTCGGAGCCGCCGGTCCATTCGGCACCGAGCCTGCCGGCGAACGCCTGCGCCGTCACGTCCCCCGGACGGGTGAAGGCGAACAGCCGCCGGCCCTGATGGCGGGCGACCTGGGCGACGATGTGCGCCGCCGCGCCGAAGCCGTAGATGCCGAGGCGTTCGGCGTCGCCGGCCATCCGCAACGAGCGATAGCCGATCAGCCCGGCGCACAGCAGCGGCGCGGCTTCCGCGTCCGAGTAGTCCCCGTGGATGGGAAAACAGTAGCGGGCGTCGGCGACGGTGTAGTCGGCGTAGCCGCCGTCGATCTGGTAGCCGGTGAAGCGGGCGTTGGGACACAGGTTCTCCTGTCCGGAGCGGCAGTAGCGGCATTCGCCGCAGGTCCATCCCAGCCACGGGATGCCGACCCGCTCGCCCACAGCGAACGCCTCGACCCCGTCGCCGCTCTCGACCACCCGGCCGACGATTTCGTGGCCCGGGACGATCGGCAGCTTCGGCTCCGTGAGATCGCCGTCGACCACGTGCAGATCGGTCCGGCACACCGCGCACGCCGACACCTCGACCAGCACCTGTCCCGGCCCGGGCTCCGGCCTCGGGCATCGGCGGTATTCGAGCGGCCGCCCAGGGGCGTCGAGCATCATCGCATGCATCTGGTCACCCCTCTCCGCCCCCCTACTCCCCCTTCTTCGCCGCTTGGCGGATGGCGCTCAGGGTGGTGCGGGTGGAGATGATCTCGGGATCGGTCATCAGTTCGATCACCGCCGCCTTGCCCGACGCGAGCGACCGCTCGAACGCCGGAACGAACTGCTCCGTCCGCTCGACCGTCTCGCCGTGGGCGCCGTAGGCCCGCGCCAGGGCGGCGAAGTCCGGGTTGACCAGCCGGGTGGCGATGGTCCGTTGCGGATAGCTGCGCTCCTGGTGCATGCGGATGGTGCCGTACATGCCGTTGTTGAACACCAGGATCACCGGCGTCACGCCGTAGTGCAGGGCGGTCGCCAGCTCCTGGCCGGTCATGCCGAAGCCGCCGTCGCCGACGAAGGCGACCACCATCCGATCCGGATCGGCGATCTTCGCCGCCACCGCCGCCGGCACCGCGTAGCCCATGGCGCCGTTGGCCGCGCCGAGCAGCCGCCGGCCGCCGCCGTAGCTGAGGAACCGCTGCGGCCAGCCACTGAAGTTGCCGGCGTCCACCGTCACCACCGCGTTGGCGGTCAACAACTTCTCGAGTTCCGCCGTCACCCGGCCGAGATCGAGGGCCCCGTCGTAAGCGGGTATGGTTCTGTCGGCGACGTAGTCGGCCCTGGCCTCGCTCGCCCACGCGCTCCATCGCTCGCCGGCGACCGGCGCCATCGCCCGGACGGCGGCGGCGAATTCCGCCATGCCCGAGGGAATCGCCAGCGCCGGCTCGAACACCCGCCCCAGTTCCTCCGCGTCCGCATGGACGTGGACCAGGGCGGGACCGTGGTTGTGCGGTTCGATCAGGGTGTAGCCCTGACTGACGATATCGCCCAGCCGGGTGCCCACCGCCAACAACAGATCGGCGGCTTTCGCCCTTTCCACCAGCGCCCGAGGGGGGCTGATGCCCATCTCGCCGACGAAATTGGGATGGCGGTTGTCGATGATGTCGTGGCGGCGGAACGAGCAACAGGTGGGCAGGTTGTTGGCCGCGACGAAAGCGTTGATATCCGCCCGCGCCCGTTCGGACCAGCCGCCGCCGCCGATGATCATCAGCGGCCGCTCGGCATCGCCGAGAACGTGATGCAGCCGCTCCAGCAGTCCCGGGTCGGGTTTCGGCCGCAACGGCTCGAGCGGCTTGACGTCGGCGGCGTCGGCGGTCTCCTCGAGCACGTCCTCCGGCAGCGCCAGCACCACCGGTCCCGGCCGCAACGACAGGGCGAGATGAAACGCCTCGGCGATAAGCCCGGGAAGGTCTTCGGGCCTGTCCACCTGGGCCGCGTGCTTGGCCAGGGGACCGAACATCCGGGTGAAGTCCACCTCCTGGAACGCCTCCCGGCCGAGATGGGAGCGTTGCACCTGGCCGACCAGCATCACCATCGGCGTCGAGTCCTGGAACGCGGTATGGACGCCGATGCTGGCGTTGCAGGCGCCGGGGCCGCGGGTGACCAGGCAGACCCCCGGCCGGCCGGTGAGCTTGCCGTAGGCCTCCGCCATGTCGGCGGCGCCGTGCTCGTGCCGGCAGGTGACGACGGTGATATCGTCCTGGGCGTCGTAAAGCGCGTCGAGGACCGGAAGATAGCTCTCGCCCGGCACGCAGAACACGGTATCGACCCCGTGCGCGCGCAACGCGTCGACCACCAGCCGCCCGCCGGTTCGCGTTTGAGACCGCTTCCATAACTTCGCCATCGCCGTCCCCTTCCCGACCCAAACTTGTACCATGAAGTTGACACAACCGAGCCCGGCGTGAAACCGTCATCTAAGGGGTTGTTGGGGAAAGACATGACCGAGCGTGGGTGGACCCACTTCGAGCATGGGGCCGACATCGGGGTGCGCGGTTTCGGCCCCACCATCGAGGCGGCATTCGAGGAGGCGGCGCGGGCGCTCACCGCCGTCGTCGTCGACCCGGACGAGGTCTCGCCGACGTCCAGCGTCGATATCGCCTGCGCGGCGCCCGACGACGAGATCCTGCTGGTCGACTGGCTCAACGCGGTGATCTTCGAGATGGCGGCGCGGGGCATGGTTTTCGGCGGCTTCGAGGTCCATATCAGCGAAGGTCGGCTCACCGCCGCCGCCCGCGGCGAACCGCTGGACCGCTCGCGCCACGCGCCGGCGGTCGAGGTCAAGGGCGCCACCTTCACCGAGCTCCGGGTCGCGGAACGAGAGGGAAGTTGGATCGCCCAGTGTGTGGTCGACGTTTGAGGAACTGATCGGAAATGAACGCCTCCAGATTGATCCGGCGCGGCACCTACGAGTGGGAGATCCCGGCGCAAGGGGCGATGCGGGTGCCGGCGATCATCTTCGCCGGCAAGGCCCTGGTCCGGGAAATGGAGGACAAGGTGTTCGAGCAGGTGGCCAACGTCGCCACCCTGCCCGGCATCGTCACGGCGTCCTACGCCATGCCCGACGCCCACTGGGGCTACGGCTTTCCGATCGGCGGCGTCGCCGCCTTCGACCCGGACGAGGGCGGGGTGATCTCGGCCGGCGGCGTCGGCTTCGACGTATCCTGCGGCGTGCGCACATTGCTGACCGGGGTCACCGCCGACGATGTCCTCGCCTGCCAGGCGCGGCTCGCCGACGCGCTGCTCGCCCACGTTCCGGCCGGGCGTCGGCAGCACCGGCGCGATTACGCTGTCGCCGGCGGAGATGGACGCGATGCTGGCCGGCGGGGCGGCCTGGGCGGTGGAATCGGGATGGGGCGACGCCGCCGACCTCGCCCATACCGAGGAACGGGGCCGGATGGCCGGCGCCCGCCCCGACTTCGTCTCCGACAAGGCCAAGCAGCGCCAGACCAAGGAAATGGGCACGCTGGGCTCCGGCAACCACTATCTGGAGGTGCAGCGGGTCGCCGAAATCCACGACCCGGAAGCCGCCCGGGCGTTCGGGCTCGAGGAGGGAGACGCGGTGCTCAGCATCCACTGCGGCTCGCGCGGCCTCGGCCATCAGATCGGCACCGAGGCGCTGCGCGAGATGGTGGTCTCCGCCGCCCGACAGGGCATCCGCCTCCCCGAGCGCGAACTGGCATGCGCGCCGATCCGTTCCGAGGAAGGCCGCCACTACCTCGGCGCCATGCGCGCGGCGATCAACTGCGCGCTGGCCAACCGCCAGATCATCACCCACCTGGCGCGGGAGGTGTTCGCGAGCGAGCTGCCGAAGGCGGAGCTGACCCTGCTCTACGACGTCTCCCACAACACCTGCAAGGTCGAGGAGCACGAGGTCGACGGCCGCCTCCGCTCCCTCTACGTCCACCGCAAGGGAGCGACCCGCGCCTTTGGCCCCGGCCACCCGGACATTCCGGAGGCGCTCCGCGCCGTCGGCCAGCCGGTGCTGATCGGCGGCACCATGGGCACCAGCTCCTACATCCTGCGGGGAACCACCGAGGGGATGAAACGGGCGTTCGGTTCCGCCTGCCACGGCGCCGGCCGGTCGATGAGCCGCAACGCCGCCCACAAGCGCTGGAAGGGACGCGCGGTGATCGACGATCTGGCGGAGAGGGGCATCCTCGTCCGCAGCGGATCCTACCGCGGCATCGCCGAGGAGGCTCCCGGCGCCTACAAGGACGTCGGCGCCGTGGTCGACGCCGCCGACCGCGCCGGCCTCGCCCGCAAGGTGGCGCGCCTCGAACCGCTGATCTGCGTCAAGGGATGAACAACGGTGGCCGACCGAGAGCGCGGATCGGCACCAGTGGCTGGACCTATCCGGCCTGGCGCCACGGCTTTTACGCCGGCGTCCCGCGGCGGCGATGGCTCGCCCACTGCGCCGAGCGCTTCACCGGGATCGAGGTCAACGCCACCTTCTACCGCCAGCTCAAGCCCGAAACCGTCGGCGGCTGGCGGGAGCAGACGCCGGCGGATTTCGCCTTCGCGGTCAAGGGCCACCGGTTCGTCACCCATGTCCACCGGCTGAAGAGACGCGGAGGAGCCGCTGCAACGGGCCAGGACCGGGCTGCAACCGCTCGGCGACAAGCTGGCCGCGGTCCTCTGGCAACTGCCGCCGTCGCTGAAGAAGGACGCCGGCCTGCTCCGCGACTTCGGTGTGCGCCTCGCGGCATGGCGGGAGACCCGTCACGTCATCGAGTTCCGTCACCGATCCTGGTTCGACGACGAGATTTTGGCGGTACTCGCCGGCCACGGCCTCGCCACCTGCATCTCGGACGCACCGCGCTGGCCGATGTGGGAGGCGGCGACCTCCGCCCTCGCCTATGTCCGCCTGCATGGTCACGAACGCCTGTACACGTCGCGCTACGGCAAGCAGGGGCTGCGGCCGTGGGCGGCGCGGGTGCTGTCGTGGCTGGCGGACGGGTACGAAGTGCACGTATATTTCGACAACGACGCCGAGGGCGCGGCCCCCGACGATGCGCAGACCCTGATCGCCATGGTGCGCGCCGGCGGCGGTCTCCACCCCTGACGACCGGACATCCGATGGACATCAGAACCTCGCCGCTGCTCACCGACCTCTATCAGCTCAACATGCTGCAGTCCTATCTGGATCACGGCATGACCGAGACGGCGGTGTTCGAGTTCTTCTCGCGCAAGTTGCCCGCGCGGCGGGGATTTCTGATGGCCGCGGGGCTGGCGCAGGTGGTCGAGTTCCTCGAAAACGTCCGTTTCGGCGCCGACGAGCTGGACTGGGTTCGCAGCACCGGCCGGTTCGGTACGGATTTCATCGACTACCTGGCGGATTTCCGTTTCACCGGCGATGTCGACGCGATGGCCGAGGGCACGGCGTTCTTCGCCGACGAGCCGATCGTCCGGGTCACCGCGCCGCTGCCCCAGGCGCAACTGGTCGAGACGCGGCTGATCAACATCGTCCACTTCCAAAGCCTGGTCGCCTCGAAGGCGGCGCGGATGGTGCTGGCGGCGGGCGGCCGCACGCTGATCGACTTCGGCCTGAGACGGGCGCACGGCGCCGAGGCCGGGCTGTTCGCCGCCCGCGCCGCCTACATCGCCGGTTTCGCCGGCACCGCCACCGTGCTCGCCGACCCGCTGTTCGGCATCCCGATCTTCGGCACCATGGCCCACTCGTTCATCCAGGCCCACGATGACGAGACCGAGGCGTTCGAGCACTTCGCCCGCTCGCGCCCGGCCAATCTGGTGCTGCTGATCGACACCTACGACACCGAAGCCGGCGCCCGTAAGGTGGTCGCCCTGGCGCCGAAGCTGTCGGCGGCGGGGATCACCCTCTCCGCGGTGCGCCTCGACAGCGGCGACCTCGCCGCCCACGCGCGCGAGGTCCGCCGCATCCTCGACGCCGGCGGCCTCGGCGCGGTGCGGGTCTTCGTCAGCGGCGGCATCGACGAGGACGCAATCGCCGGCTTCGTCGCGTCCGGCGCGCCGATCGACGGCTACGGCGTCGGCACCAGCCTGGTGACCTCCGAGGACGCGCCGGCCCTCGATTGCGCCTACAAGATGCAGGAATACGCCGGCATCCCCCGCCGCAAGCACTCGGAGGGCAAGGCGACCTGGCCGGGACGCAAGCAGGTGTTCCGGCAACGGGCCGGCGACGTCCTGACCGTGGTCGGCGACGCGCAGGAGGGCGAGCCGCTGATCCGCCCGGTGATGCGGGCGGGCACGATGGTCGCGCCGCCGCCATCCCTCGCCGAGATCCGGACCCACGCGGCGGCCGAGCTCGAACGGCTGCCCGAACACCTGGCGCGGCTGCAAACCGCGCCCGCCTACCCGGTCGAGGTCGCCCCGGCGCTGCGCCGGCTCGCCGACGAGGCCGACCGCCGCCTCGCCGCGGAATAGCGAACGTGTCCCGCTGGCTGATCATCTTCGGGATCGTGCTGATCGCCGCCGGCCTGCTCTGGCCGCTGCTGCAGAAGGTCGGCCTCGACCGCATCCCCGGCAACATCGTCGTCGATCGCGAGAACTTCCGGCTCTACCTGCCGCTCGGCACGTCGCTGGTGATCAGCGTCGTCGTCTCGGTGCTGCTGTGGCTGTTC
The DNA here is from genome assembly GCA_963772635.1 of uncultured Alphaproteobacteria bacterium. Lineage (GTDB taxonomy): Bacteria > Pseudomonadota > Alphaproteobacteria > Rhodospirillales > Defluviicoccaceae > JAUXFS01. The sequence continues at coordinate 87,421 of CAVYYK010000035.1, read as the reverse complement.
AACAGATGACCCGTGCCCGCCTGATCGTCAATTGTGGCAGTGACAATGTCCGCCTTTGGCCTCTTTGCGTTGGTTTCGGGCTGTGGGCTCGAACCGGCGAGATTAGCTAAAACGAGAAGTCAATTAACATACAGAGGATTTTCGTCCTTGAGCGGTAACTTGACCTTTGTGCGTTTAGCACACGCAAATTAAGGCGAGATACTAAGGCGAGATATCAAGCCCTTCCCAGCAAGCTTCAACTGACGTCAGAAGTCTGCCAGGGTCCACTCGATCTGCCGGGAAAGGCAGAGCGAGCGGTAGGTGACATCTTTGCCGGCCTTCATCAGGCCGAGGATCGTTGCCGCGCGACTGCTGCGTGCTTTATTGCCGACGCTGGCTGCCGCTCCTTGCGCGGTTTCCCGCTTGGTGAAGGCGATCAGTTCGGCCAAGCTGCGAACTTGTACGCTCCCATGCAGTATGTTGTTATGATAGCAGGAGAGCGACTTGCGACCCTCTGTTCCTCCGTTCAGTTGGCGCGGCAACCAGATTGCAACCCCTGATTTACGCGCATAAACGAGGTCGCTCCGAAGCCCTTTGCCTGAGCGTTCGATCATGGATTCGGCTATCGGTGACTGTGCAAGATCGACAACGTCGAAATTGGGATTCCACCGTGTCATAGCCTCAAGCGCGCGATGTATCTCATCGCCGTCGACGGCAACGGCCAGCCGGTCAACATCGTCCGCCTCCAACACCGTAACAACGCTGAACGGCTGGTTTCGGCCGGCATGGGAGGACAGGCCGGCGAAACGCGTTTCAAGGAGACGCTCCCGCAGCTCGTTTCCCAGCACGTCCAACGAATAGTGCTTGCCCGGCTCGTTGGGTAGGGTGAGTGTGCGGTCTTGCCGCAAGGCCATCGCCCGCTTGGCACACTCCAAAACGGTGATCGCTTGATGGCGCAGATTCAGTGTTGCCACCAAAGCCGTTCCGTGACTGAAGTAGAATCCTGAGACACGGAGTTCTGAGAACGCTTCGCCCTCCGGAGCGAAAAAGACAAGATCCTCGCGGAACGGGGTCAAGTGTTTCCAGGCCTGATTGCCGGTTATGGAGATAACTCTCTTGTTCTCGAAGTAATATCGCCAGAACGCGCGGCCACTATCAGGTGCACGCCAGGGAACGCCCAGCGAACCCGGGCCGGCGCTGCCGGCAGTCTGGGCAAGATCGAATTTATAGATATAGTCGCCGCGACGGCCCAGCCAGGAGAGGGATGCGTCAGGAGCGAGCCCGTCCAGAAGACCGGGGAGCGTATCGGTCCAAACGAAAGACAGGCGAATGTTCTTGATCGTCACCATGGTCATATTGCACTGGATCGCAGACAATCTTACAATAGCTTTGACTGGTTGTTCTGCCGAGCTTCCACTCGGGATAGGGTGGTGCGTTAAGAAGCCAAGGCCGTTGTGAAAACAAACGCTTTGCCTTGACGCTCTTGGTGGAAATGCGCAACGGTCTACGTTGCAGAGGCGGCGGCTGCAAGGCCGCCGCCTCACTCCTTCGTGGCACCATACCGTGGGGTCAGGGGCTTTCCATCACCACACGTCCTCGTTTGTGGAGGGGTATGACGGTGTCCGGTTCCTTCGAAGTGGGCCCCTTCACCGCACCGACTTCGCCCCATTCGACCGTCCACCAGCCCTTTGATTTCCCGTCTTTGACGATCTCGCTGGCCACACCTACATCCAGGTCCGGGGTAGTAGTAACACGTTGAAGTGTATTGTAGGCCTCGCGGCTTTCATCCGGATTTGCAAAGCGACTTTTCATTTTCAGTTGTATCGGCGGCGTCAGCCAAATTACCTCAGCCGTAGTCCAGGGGTAGAGTTCGAACAACTCCCAGTCTGGTTGAGTTCCCTTCAGGTGGACGATCGGGAGTTCGATCTCGCCTTTCGCCCGAGCCAGTTTCTCGAGGATGGCAATAGCGCTGTCATCGTCCAGCGGCAAGCAGCGCGCTAACTGCCTGGCCTTGTAGGCGGCTCCAAACATGGCGACGAGGCGCCAGCAGACATAGCTGAAGATGCCGAGGACAATGGCGGCGGAGTAGACATAGACTAGGTCGCGCAGGCCATACGCAACGAGATAGTCGCGCCGGCCCTCTGGCAGAACTCGTTCGGTGATCCAGGGGTAGAGGAAGGCGAAACCGAGCGACAGCGCGATAGCAACGGCCCAGAAGTCGGCTTCCTTCGGTTTCAACTCGAACCCAGCCGCCGCCGGGGCTCCCCGCAGGGAACCGAGGATGCGCCAGGTGATGAGGAGCAAAAACCCCGGTAGAAGCAGCAGCGAGGGCACGCCGAGCAGGTTGAGCAGTTCGCTCTCCCCCAGAACGCCGACCTCGACCTGTCGGCTGGCGCTCAGGACGGTCAGCGGGGCGCCGGCAGCGGTGATGCTGGCAGTTGCCAGGAGGCTATATTTACCCGGAACAATTTGTTCTCGCGGACACACGAGCATCGGTACGACCACTTGCTCGTAAGGGCCCAACTGGCGTGGGTTCGTTTGGGCTGGCGGCTCTACCTCCACTTCGCAATCGGCGTCTGCCGCTCGTAGTTCGATGAAGCTTGGTCCAAACCACCGGATGCCCGTGACTTGAACCGATATGTCTCGCTGATTCTTCAATACGACTTGCACCATACCGGGACGCTGGCGGGACACTATTCCATCGCCGCCTTTTATCTCCATGCCAACCACCGAAGTTAGGACATCCGTAGCTAGAGGCTTGATCTCAAGGCTTGCATAGAGGTACCGACGCAACGTCTCTTCGTCTTCTGTTTCCGGATCTTCGTTCATGGACACCTCGAAGATGACATGCGCCTCTCTCGCCAGGGGGCGTGAAAGCGTTAGTCGGATAGGCCAGAGATACTCATCGTTTGGTTCTAGGGCGTCGACACTCGAAGCTGTGTCCCTGGCGTCGATCGTCACGGAGACGCCGTCGTTTGAGAAGCTAGTAAGGCGGATATTCCGCAAAGTTACTTTGGGTGGCGCACGCAAACGGAGCCGCGCGGTCATTGTCGTGGGTCTCTCGATGGTCGCTATAGCGATGGATTCCGGCGTGACGTCCAGCGTCGCGCTAGCGTGCGCACTTGTCGCTGTCAAAGCCAAGCCGAGCATCCACAGCCAGACGATGGCGCGTAGCTTGCGACAATCGCTCCTGGCCATACACGATATCTCTTTCAGCAGCTCCCGAGTGTCCATTTCGCCAACCGCTTGGTGCTTCGACTTTTGTTACAGCAAGGCAAGACCTCGCGCACAATAACATCCCCGCTGCCACAGAGATCAATCATTGCAGAACGGGCACGCGACCTGTGTGCCGTCTGGCCCCTCAGGACCGGCACGCTTGGACATTGATACCAACGCAGATTGATCGTCCACTCTTTTACTGCTCGGCTTGAGTTCTTGCGGTGAGGAAGTTTGGGTCTGCAACGCGACCGAATGTCTTGGCTGAAGAAAAACAGCCTGAGGTAGCCCCAATTATCCGCCTCCTCACACGAAATGTCTGCTTCGGTGAGCAGCTTGCACCAACTTCCCTTGAAAACGAAGGTCTCTGGAGGGTCAAGTCTTCGGGAGCGGCCAGCCCCTTTCCTATCCGAGTTCGACGCCTTGGCACCGCATCACGTCGTTCACGTCGATGTAGCGCTGCATTGTGCTGAGGCGCTTGTGTCCGACGAGCGCAAACGATAGCGGGCCAATTCCTTCGCGCGCTTGCTGCCCGCGACACCGCGCCTAACGCGTGGGTCCGAAGGTGGCCATCAGGGCGGGGAGCACCACCAGGGTGCAGAGCATCGAGAGGGTGATGGCGATGGTCAGCAACAGTCCCATGCTGGCGGTGCCGGGGTGGCCCGAGAGCCCCAGACTGCCGAACGAGCCGATGGTGGTGATGGCGCTGAACACGACGGCGCGCGGCGTGCTGGACGTCATTACGCCGACCGTTCCGCGCTCGCGGATCTCGCGCATCACCAGTTGCAGGCTGCCGGCGACGCCGAGGCCGAACAGCAGCGGCAGGACGATGACGTTGGCGAAATTGAACGGCAGATCGAATAGAACCGTGGCGGCGACCGTCAACAGCGCCGCCAGAACCAACGGCGCGAACACCAACGCGATGTCCCGCAGCGTTCCGCAGCAACACCGCGAGCAAAACGGTGATCGCCACCACCGCCAGACCCGCGGCCTGGAAGAAGGCGAGAATGACGGCCCGCCCTCCCTCGAGCATGACGATCGGTGCGCCCGTGGCATCGGGCGCGATCGCGATCACCGCGTCGACGAAAACGCGCAGCGCATCCGAGTCCGTTTGGATGTTTTCCTTGGGATAGATCTCCAGCCGCGCCCGTCCGTCCGCGGCGATGAAACGCTCCCGCAGGTCGGCGGGCAGGTCGTCCAGGGATACCGGTTCGGCCCTCAGCGATTGGCGCAAAGCCTCCAGGCGGCCGCCCAGTCCCGACAGCAAACGAATTTGCAGGTCGGCAAGCGCCGCCGGGTCCGCACCGCCCCCGGGCAGCGCCGCGAACGCCGCCAACAGCCGCGCCGCCGCCCCCGAATTGCTGCCGTGCTCGCCCGCCGCCAGGCTCGCGAGCGCGCCTTTCAGATTGGCCAGCGCGGCAACGACCTGTTCCTCGTTCGGGGGCGGTTCCGCTTGCCCGGTCAGCGAAGGCTCCAGGAGCAGCGCCAAGGTGCCGATGATGTCCAGCTTCTCGTCCTGATCGTGGGGCACGAAATCGGCGGCGGTGAGAGTCGAGCCCACCGACTCCAAGGCGGCCGCGCGCTCGGCCAGCGTCCGCGCCCGATCCAGGTCCTCGGTCACCACGCTGACGAAGTAGCCGACGTTCTCCCCGTGCTTCATCAGATCGAGAAGGGTCGCAACCGATTCGCTCTTGCGGCTCTGCAGATTGAGAGGGTCGAAGTCGAACCGGGCCCATGGAATCAGCGCGGCGGCGCCGATCCCCACCGCCAGCGCACCCCAGATGATCGGGCGGGCGTGACGTTCGATGGCGTGGGTGGTGCGCCCCGCGAGAGTCCGGACGGCGCCCCAGGTTACCGGTGATCGCGGGTGAAACAGGGTGAGCAGGGCCGGCAACAGGGTGGTGTTGGCGATCAGCGCGATTCCCATGCCGGTGCCGGCGATCAGTCCAAGCTCGGCGAGCCCGACGTAGTCCGTCGGCAGGAACGAATAGAACCCGATCGCGGCGGCAATGGCACTCAGGGTAAGCGCACCGCCGACACCGCTGATCGCCCTTCTCAACGCGATCGTGTTGTCGGCGCCGGCCCTGAGGGCCTCGCGATAGCGCAACGCGTAATGGATCCCGAAATCGACCCCGAGGCCGATGAACAGCACCGCGAAAGCGACCGAGATCAGGTTGAGCGCACCCACGGCGGCGACGGCGAACGCGGTGGTCCAGATCAAACCGACGATCAGGGTGACCAGGGTGGCGACGGCGGTGCGGAGCGAGCGATAGCAGAGCAACAGGAGGCCGATGACCAGAACCAGCGACACCCCGCCGGCGACCTCCATGCCGACGGCGACGGTCTCCAGTTCCTCGCTTTCCAGCGCCGCTTCGCCGGTGATCCGCACGGTGACACCGTGGATCTCGTCAAGCTTCAGGTCGCGGGCGATGGCGTGGATGCCGGCCATCGCCGGCGCCGCCGGCTGCATGGTTTCGAAATCGAGCGGCGGCTGGATCACGATCAACCGAAGGCGATCGGCGGGTCCTTCATCCTCGCCCGCTTCCTCCCCGCCGGACATCAGCCGTTGCCAGGAAAGCTGGGCGAAACGCCCGGCGGCCTGGGCCTCGACCACCTCGGCGATCGCCTCCAGCATCGGTGCCATCTCGATCGGGACGTCGCCCCCCGCTGTCTCGGTCTGTTCGACGGCAAGCGCCAGAATCCCGAACAGCCCCCGCAGGCTCGGGTCCGCCGATAGGGCGCCGAGAAACGGCTGCGCCGTCGCCAGCCGGTCGCTCAGCGAATAGAGCTCTTCGACATCCAGGTAGAGAAGACCGTTGCGCAGGAAGAAACCGTCTCCTTGCGGATAGAAGACGCTGCCGAACAAGCCGGGCTGCTCGCGCATCCGGGCGGCCAGCGCGGCGGCGGCGTCATCGGCGAGATCCGGGGTCTCCCCTTCGACCACCACCACCACGGTGTTGTCGAACTGGGGAAAGGCCTCGTTCTCCGCCCGCCAATTCTTGCGAAACGGCAGATCCGCCGACAGCATGTCGGTGGTGTCGGTATTGATGGCAATATTGCCGGCGATATAGACGACGGAGGCGACCGCCGACAGCAGCGAAAGAACGACGACCGCCAACGCCCGCCGCCGGACGAAGTTGGTCCAACGGAGGCTGAAACGTCTGTGCTTTTGGGTGAGGGTTCGGATCATGGCGAAGAGACGCTAGTGGTCTGGTTCCAACGTATGGGTACCATATGTTGGAACCAGACCACTAGGGCCCCTGCGCCCGAACGGCGTTAGAAAAAGGTGTCTTTCAACTTTTCCGGAAAAATTGAAGGACGCCGTTTTCTGCTCCGCGCCGATGACCGACAGAACGCCGATCGGTCCGGGACGGCCGCTACTTGGGCTCCAGCACCTGTCGCCCACGATACATGCCGGTGACCAGGTCGATATGATGGGGCCGCCTGAGCTCGCCCGACTTCTGATCCTCGACATAGCTGGAAGGCTTCAACCCGTCGTGCGAACGGCGCTTCCCCTTCTTGGATTTCGAAATCTTCTTTTTCGGTAACGCCATTTCCGCTTCCTCTTGAACTCGCTCTCGATTGCATTCCGGTCGGGACCGCCACCCGGACGGGGGCGCAAAGGGTGTCTGTATAGCTTCGCGGCGCTCCGGAGCCTAGAAAAAAAACCGGTCGCCGACTTGCCCGCACCAACGTCGTATGACATATGACCCCCTTAACCGATGAGCAAGCGGGAAGCGCACCATGTCGCCAACTGAACCAACGTCGCCCCGGAAAGAGACCGCGTTCGGCGAACGCGTCAGCGTCGAACAGGTCGAGGAAGGTTCGGAGCTCGCGCCCAAGTTCGATGCCGACGGACTGATCCCGGTGGTCACCACCGCCGCCTCCACCGGCGAGGTGCTGATGCATGCCTACATGAATGCCGAGGCGTTGAAGAAAACCATCGAGCATGGCGAAGCGTTCTATTGGAGCCGCAGCCGCCAGTGCCTGTGGCACAAGGGCGCGACCAGCGGTTTCGTCCAGAAGGTGGTCGAGATGCGCATCGACGACGACCAGGACGCCGTCTGGCTCCGGGTCGAGGTCGCCGGCGACGCCAGTTGCCATGTCGGCTACCGGTCGTGCTTCTACCGCTCCGTTCCGGTCGGAAGGGCCGCGTCGGCAGGGGCCCCTGCCCTCAAGTTCGAGGAAACCGCGAAGACCTTCGATCCCCGGGAAGTCTACGGCGACGCGCCCAATCCGACACGTCTCTAACAGAATCGTCTAAGCGGATCGGCTCTCGACCGTCTGTTGCGCCCAGGCCGCGGCGCCGGTTATCGTCGCGTCGCCGGCGAGCTTGGCAACCACGACCTTGAACGAATTCTCGTAGGACGGCATCACCCGCGCGTTGATGGCGGCGGAGATCTCGTCGCGAAACAGATCCGGCATGTCCTCGACGAGGCCGCCGCCCAACAGCACCACGTCCGGCGCCAACAGATTGACAACCCCGGCCATCGCCCAGCCGATCGTTCTCGCCGCTTCGCGCACGATGTTCTCGACGGCCGTGTCCCCGGCGGCGATGGACTCACACAGGGCGCGGCTGCGGATATTGTCGAGATCGGTTCCGGCCCTCACCAAAAGGTGCGGCGCCTCGCCCCGGTAGGCGGCGGTGGCGGCGGCGGCGGAAACGGCCAGGCGTCCGGCGACCGCCTCGAGGCAGCCGCGCCGGCCACACCCGCATAGAGGCCCGTCGGGCGCCACCGGGATGTGACCGATCTCCATGCAGGAGCCGGTGGCGCCGCGAATGATCTCGCCGTTGTAAACGGCGCCGCCGCCGATCCCCGTTCCCGGAAATACGCCGACGACGCACCGGGCGCCATGGGCGGCACCGAAACGGTACTCGCCGTAAACACCCGCGTCGACGTCGTTGGCGATCACCACGGGACACCCGAAGACCTTCTCCAGTTCCGCCCTGACCTTGGTCTTCTTCCAGCCGAGATTGGGCGTCTCGAGAACGATCCCCTTGTCGAGGTCGAGTGGCCCCGGACATCCGACGCCGATCCCCGCCAGATCCTCGGCGCCGATCCCGGCCTCGACCAGGGCCGCCTGGATCACACCGGCCATCCGCTTCAGGCCGCCCTCGGCGCCTTCCTGGGCCTTGGTCCGCTTGCGCTTCCTCGCCAGCGGCTTGAAGGTATCGTCGAAGACCGCGGCCAGCATCTTGGTGCCCCCGAGATCGAAACCCACCCAGTACTTTCCCTTCGTCTCCGCCGACATCGGTTCCTCCATCGTGCTGTAAATCGGGCTCGGGTGCTCCGGTCAGATGAAATGCCCGGTTTCACGGAACCATGCAACCGCATCGCGCAAAGCGTCTTTGGCCGGCCGCGGCGAACAACTGAAGGAGCGCGCCGCCTGGTCGGCGGATGAGGAAACCCTATTCGATCGCTCGGTCAATGTCACCGGCCGCAAGAAGTCGTGTCGGGGCCTGAACGACGACGGGAGCGCCGGCGCTCGGGCACATGGCCGACTCGTTCGACCTTGCACGGAAAGCACACCCCGAAAACCTTAACTATTTAGAGGGTTAATCGCCTCTTCCCCTTCTACCCAAACGTCCCTATGTTGGCCTTGTCGACTCACTCCTTTCAGCGATCGGGAACAGGAGTTTAGGATAAATTGGCAGCCACAAGAACGCGATCCTTGCACGTCCGGCTGGCGCAGCCGCGCGGCTTCTGCGCGGGTGTCGAACGCGCGATAGAGATTGTCGAGCGGGCGCTCGACCTTTACGGCCCTCCCGTCTACGTCCGCCATGAAATCGTCCACAACCGGCACGTGGTCGAATCCCTGCGCGCCAAGGGAGCGGTTTTTGTCGAGGAACTCGAAGAAATCCCCGACGGCGCCGTTACCATTTTCAGCGCCCACGGCGTTTCCGCGGCCGTCGAGGACGAAGCCCGGCGCCGCGACCTGCCGGTCATCGACGCCACCTGCCCGCTGGTCTCCAAGGTCCACAAGGAGGGCCAGAACCACGCCCGCAAGGGCCGCGAGGTCATTCTGATCGGACACGCCGGCCATCCCGAGGTGGAAGGCACCCAGGGACGCATTCCCGGCGGCGTTCATCTGGTGTCGCGCACCGAGGATGTTTCGGACGTCAAGGTGCGCAATCCCAAAAGGGTGGCTTACGTGACCCAGACCACGCTCAGCGTCGACGACACCCGCGATGTGATCGACGCCCTGCACAAACGGTTCCCCGGTATCGTCGGCCTCGATGTCAAGGATATCTGCTACGCGACGCAGAACCGCCAACAGGCGGTCCGCGAACTCGCCTCCCAAGTGGAGATGCTGCTGGTGGTCGGCGCCCGTAACAGCTCCAATTCCAATCGGTTGCGCGAGATCGGTGCCGAGATGGGCGTTCCCAGTTTTCTGATCGACGACGCCTCCGCGCTCGACCCGTTATGGCTGGAGGGCGTCGAAACGGTGGGCATCACCGCCGGCGCCTCGGCGCCGGAAGAACTGGTGCAGCAACTGATTGCCCGGCTCGGCGAATTCGGCAAAGTCACCATGGAGGAACTGCCCGGGACCGAAGAGCACACACAGTTCAAGCTGCCGCGAGAGCTCGGTCAGACCAGCGCGTCAGCAAGAAGCATTTAGGAAGGTTCGAGTTTCGTGGGTATTCCGCTGATCCAGCAAATACGCGTCGGTTCCTACATCCTCGGCAACAAGCTTCGAGGTGTCGACAAGTATCCGCTCGTGCTGATGCTCGAACCGCTGTTCCGGTGCAATCTCGCCTGCCCGGGTTGCGGCAAGATCGACTACGAGGACCAGATCCTAAACAAGCGGCTCTCCCTCGAGGAGTGTCTCGCCTCGGTCGACGAATGCGGCGCACCGATCGTCTCGATTCCCGGCGGCGAGCCACTCCTCCACAAGGAAATCGGCGCGATCGTCTCCGGCATCGTCGCCCGCAAGAAGTTCGTGTACCTGTGCACCAACGGATTGCTGCTCGAGAAGAAGCTGAATCTGTTCGAACCGAGCGACTACCTGACGTTCTCGGTGCACCTCGACGGTCTCGAGGCGCATCACGACCACGCCGTCAACCAACCCGGCACCTTCAAGCGCACGGTCGCGGCGATCAGGACGGCCCGGACCCGCGGGTTCCGGGTCAACGTCAACTGCACCCTGTTCGACCAGATGACCGCGAGCGAGGTCGCCGCGTTTTTCGACTTCTGCACCAACGAGTTGGATGTCGAAGGCATTACCGTCTCCCCGGGCTACGCGTACGAGCGGGCCCCCGATCAGGAGCATTTTCTCAACCGGACCAAGACCAAGCAGCTGTTCCGCGACGTGTTCAAGAGCCGCGGCAAGACCAAATGGCGGTTCAGCCAGTCCAGCCTGTTCATGGATTTCCTCGCCGGCAACCAGGAGTATCGGTGCATGCCGTGGGGCAATCCGACCCGCAACATCTTCGGCTGGCAGCGCCCGTGCTATCTGCTCGGCGAAGGTTACACCCGCACCTTCCGCGAACTGATGGAAAAAACCGACTGGGATCTCTACGGCACCGGCAATTACGAAAAGTGCGCCAACTGCATGGTTCACTGTGGCTACGAGGCGACGGCCGTCAACGATACCGTCTCGCGCCCGTGGAAGGCGCTGAAGGTGGCGCTGAGCGGTCCAAGGACCGACGGCCCGATGGCACCTGAAATTCCCCTCGACGCTCAACGTCCCGCCGAGTTCGTGTTCGAGGGACTGGTCAAGACGCTATCCGTCCAGGAAGAAGAGCGGTCCCGCGCGAAGAGCAACGCGGCGTAGGGTCGCCAGCGCCTTACGCGAGGTCGTCCGCAGGCGCACAAGAGACGGCACATCCCCTGGATGGGTCAGGACACCGGAGACCACCGCGGACCAACCCGGCCGACCATTCGGTTGGATCGTTCCCGGAACCCACGCCGGGATCCCGTGACGGAAGGTATCGGAAACGGCCCTGACCGCCAGGAAGGGGATGGCGGACTCGACCGCAACGCGCGCGACGGCATGGCTTTCCATGTCGACGACGGCCGCGCCGCTCTCTGCCCGCAGCGTCTTCTTTCGCCGTTCGTCCAAAACGGCACCGTCGCTGCCGGCAAGGGATCCGGTGACCGGGCCGATCGCCGGTCCGAGCCCCTCCAATATTCGACGCCGCCAGCCGGGATCGGTCTCCAGTCGGCTGCCGTCGGGTAGAATCACGCTGTCGGCGACGACCAGCGCGCCGGCGTCCAGGGCCGGGTCGAGCCCGCCGGCAATGCCGAAGCTCATCAGCCCCGCGCACCCCTGCGCAATCAACTTGCGCGCGGCATCCTCCGCGCGCCCGGAATCGGCCGCCGCGCAAAGCACGCGGACGTCTTTGGCTGCGGAACGGAATTCGAGGCAATCAGCCTCGCTGGCGAGCCCGGTGACGATGCCGAGACGGGTCACTCAAATCCCGTACATCGTCGTTCTGGCATTACCCTCACGGAGATTGCGGTAGCGGGCGATCGCCCACAGCGGGAAATAGGCGCTGTACCCATGGTAACTGAGATAGAACACCCGCGGGAAGCCGACGGCGTTGTAGAGCTTCTCGTGCCATTTGCCGCCGTCCCGCGGTGCCGCCAGCAAGTAATCGATGCCGCGCTCGACGTGTTCGCCGTCGCCCTCGCCCACCGCCATCAGGGCGAGCAACGCCCAAGCGGTCTGTGACGGGGTGCTGGCCTTGACTTCGTCCCTGCGCTCTTGCCAGTAGCTGGCGCAGTCCTCGCCCCAGCCGCCGTCCGTCCGCTGCCGCGCCTTCAGCCACTGGACCGCCTTTCGCACGTAGGGCGCCTGCGAATCCTCGCCGACCGCGTTGAGCGCCGACAGCACCGACCAGGTTCCATAGATGTAGTTGGTTCCCCAGCGGCCGAACCACGAGCCGTCCTCTTCCTGTTCCCGCTTGAGGAAGTCGAGGGCTCTTGCCACCACCGGATTGTCCCGGGTGTAGCCCAACTGTGCGAGCATGCCGAGACAGCGGGCGGTGACGTCGGCGCTGGGCGGATCGAGCAGCGCTCCATGATCGGCGAACGGAATGTTGTTGAGGCCATAGTGCTCGTTGTCGGCATCGAACGAACCCCAGCCGCCGCAGCCGCTCTGCATGCCGATGATCCATTCCGCGCCGCGGGCAATGGCTTCGCGGTTGGCCTCGGCGTCGGCCCGGTGCAGCCCCATGACGACGACCGCCGTGTCGTCCACGTCCGGGTAGTAGTCGTTCCAGTACTGAAAGGCCCAGCCGCCGGGGCGCACGTGTCCGCGGTTGGCCGTCCAGTCGCCGGGGACGTCGAGGATCTGCCGGCCACGCAACCATTCACAGGCGCCGGAAACCTCCGGATCGTCACGCCCGAGCCCCGCCTCCAGCATGGCGTGCAGCGCCAGCCCGGTATCCCAGACCGGCGACAGGCAGGGTTGGCAGTACGCTTCGCCATTGCGAACCACCAGAAGCTTGTCCACCGCCCGACGGGCGGTGACGAAGTCGGGATCGTCGCGGGAACAGCCGAGCGCGTCGAGGGCGATCATGGAATATTCCATGGCGGGAAAAATGCCGCCGAGCCCGTCTTCGCCGTTGAGCCGCTTCTTGACGAACGCCATCGCCTTGTCGATCGCCCGGCGTTCCAGAAACGCCGGAAACAGCGGATCGACGAGGCGACCGATGCGGTCGACCACCAGAAGCATGTCGCCGACACGCCGCCCGGTCGGGTTCTTGAGATAGCTCTTCTGCTCCTCGGGCGGAACGACGAACAGCTCGCGAATGTCCACGCCCCGCGGATTGCGCGCGCGCGGCTTGAGCGCCGTCACCACGAACAGCGGCACCATGACCGTCCGCGACCAATAGGACACCTTGTCGATGTGAAACGGCGCCCATTTCGGCATGAACATTGCCTCGGGACGCATCCACGGCACCGCCCGCCACGGCACTTGACCGAACACCGCCAGGGTGATGCGGGTGAACACGTTGGCCTTCGCGGCACCGCCGTGCGCCAGCACCGCCTCGCGCGCCCGCCGCATGTGCGGCGCATCGGGATCGTCGCCGACCAGCTTGAGCGCGTAATAGGCCTTGACCGTGGCGCTGATATTGAAATCGCCGTCGTGGTAGAGCGACCAGCCGCCGTGACTCCCCTGAGTACGACGTAGATACTTGGCGATCTTTCCTTCGATCGCGTCGTCGATATCGCCGAGATAGTGGTTGAAGAGGATGTAATCGCCCGTAATTGTGGCGTCGGCCTCCAGCTCGAACAGCCAGTGACCGTCGTTGGCCTGGTGCGCGGCGAGCCATGCCGAAGCCTCGTCGATAATCTCGTCAAGCGCGGTCTCGACCGGCGCTACGGCCGGCTGCAACTCGGCCGCGCTCGAGTCCCACTTTCCCATTCCTCTGACCCTTCAAGGGTATTCCGCGAACGGAGCCCCTTGTCGCCCCGTTCATCAAGCTGTTACTTTCGCTCCGCTTTTGCTTCGAAAGCACTATATTGTCAAGAACTTGTTGGGATTTCGACGATAGCGGCGGCGGCCGTTCGACCCGAGCGCACGCTGCCCTCGATGGTCGCCGGCAGTCCCGTGTCGGTCCAGTCGCCGGCGAGCACGAGATTGGACCAGGCCGTGCGAAATGGGGGACGGCGCCGGGTCTCGGCCGGCGTCTGCGCGAAGGTCGCCCGCTTCTCCTTGACGATCCGGAAGGCCGGCAAGGGCCTTCCTTCCAAGCCGAGGGCGCGCGCAACCTCAATCCACATCCGCGTGGCGATGGTGTCGCTGCTTTTCTCGGCGAGCGAGTCGGCGGCGCTGACCGTCACCGAAGCGACATCGCCGCGAACGAACAGCCACTGACAGACGCCGCCGATCAGCCCCAGAAAGCTCGGGTGCTGGGCGATCGGGCCGACAAGGAAATGGCCGTTGACGATCGCCCGGCTTTCCCGGGGCGCTTCCAGCCCGGGCAGCAGCGCCGCCGCGGGTGCCGGGGGCACCGCCAGGACCACCCGGTCGCCCGCCGCCAGCCCCACGGTTTCGCCGCCGGCGAAATCCAAGGCGGCGACATTGTCGCCGTCGAACGTCATCGCCCGCAACCGGCTGCGCAGGCGCACCGCCGCGCCCGCCGCTTCCAGGAACCGGACCGCCGGATCGACGAAGCATTCGCTCAGTCCGGGGCTGGCGATCCGCGGACGACAGGCGGCCTCGCCGCGGCCGAAGGTCTCGCGGACCACCGGCCACAACAACGAGGCCGCCCCCTCGTCGGCGCCGGTATTCAGTACCGCCACCGCCAACGGTTCCCAGAAACGCCGGAACAGCACCCCGTCGCCGTCGAGGCATTGTGCGACGGTGGCGTCGTCGCCCGCCCGGGCCAGCCGCAGCGCCCGCAGGTATTCCGTCGGCCGGCTTCCCGGAACCCGCCGGGCCGGGGACAGGATCCACCACGGGATCCGTCCCGCGGCCGGGCGAACCGTCCACCGTTCGCCGGTCTCCAGGTCGAGAAAGGGAAACTCGGCACGTTCGGGTCCGCGCAGCCGGTCGGTGGCGCCGATCGCTTCCAGATATTCTCGGGTGTCGTCGTTGCCGCTGAGGATCAGGTGGTTGCCGTTGTCGATCCGCCGGCCCAGCACCTCGTCGAGAAACGATCGGCATCGGCCGCCGGCGTGCCCCGCAGCCTCGTAGACGGTGACCGGCCGACCGGCACGGACCAGCCGCACCGCCGCCGACAGGCCGGCAAGACCGGCCCCGATCACGTGGATCCGGCCTCGCAACTCAAACAATCCCGTAGCGGAAGGCCACCCACAGCTTCTCCGCCGGGGACACCGACACCGGCTCCGCCCAGCGCCGCCAGCCCCGGAACATCAACCGCCGCAGCGTCCGGCGATAGACTTCCATCATGATCACCGCCGGGCGCGTATCCCGCCGATCGCATTTGGCGAGAATTGCCGCCGCCTCGGTGAAACGGTTGCGGGCCAACTTCGCGATCTGCTCGCAGATCTCCGCTACCGCCGGTTCGGCGAGTACACTGCCGGCATCCTCGGTATCGGTGACGCCGTGGGCGCGAAGCATGTCCTCGGGCAGGTAGAGCCGGTCGCGCCTGGCGTCCTCGTCCAGGTCCCGGAGGATATTGGTCAGTTGCAGCGCCTGACCGAGAGCCAGCGCCAGACGGTCGCCGGTCGGCTCGTCGACGCCGAAAACCCGGTTGGAGAGGCGGCCGACCGCGCACGCCACCCGGTCGCAATAGAGCTCGAGCTCGTCCATGTCGGCGATCCGCAGGCGGTCGGCGGCATCCATCTCCATTCCGTCGATGACCGCGAGAAAATCCGCCTTCCTGAGACCGAACCGCCGCACCGGGCCGAGCAGCGCCCTCGATATCGGTCGTCGCGGCGCGCGGTCGTAAAGGCGCTCGATCTCGTCGCGCCACCGGCCGAGACCGATCAGTTTCGCCGAGACCTCACCCGGATCGTCGGCGATGTCGTCGACCTCGCGACAAAAAGCGTAAACGGCGAACATCGCCCGACGCTTTTCCTCGGACAGGATACGCATCGCCCAGTAGAACGACGTTCCCGACCGCCGGACCACGGTTTCCACGTGACCGAGATCGCCGGCCGAGACAAGTTCAGGGGTCCCCTCGCTCATGGACTCCATCCATACACGAGGCATCGACCGACGTCATCCGCCGGTGACTCCTGTTTCGTTGTAGCTGCGTCCCTTCCACTGGCCGCCCCGTCCCCGCCAGTGCAGGCGGGCGGAGTTGATGGTCATCAGGGTGAACAGAAGCGCCGCCACCGGCAGCAACAGCCCCCACCAGACCGGCAGCCGATAGAGCCGCAGCGTCGGCCGGTAAGCGACCGCCATGATCAACCAGGCGGCGGCGCCGAGCCATCCCGCCGCCGCGTTCATCTCCGCCAATCCGTATGCCGCCGCCACCGGCGGCGCACCGTAGATCACCACCATGCCAAGCATCGTGACCAGGAGCGCGGCGGGCGAGTGGTTCAACTGGGTGAACGCCGCGCGCGCCACCATCTTCCAGACCTCGGACAGGCGATCGTAGGCTCGCAGGCTGCGCGTCTCCTCCGTCAGTCCCAGCCATACGGCCCCCTGCCGCTTGATCCGGGCCGCCAGGGCGCAGTCGTCGATCAGGCTCCCGCGGATCGATTGGATGCCGCCGGCTTCGTGCAGCGCCTGGCGCCGCACCAACATGCACCCCCCGGCGGCGGCCGCCTCCGGCCGGGCCGGGTTGTTGACGTGAGCGAACGGATAGAGCTTCTGAAAGAAGAACACGAACGCGGGAATGAGCAGCTTTTCCCACAAACTTCCGCACCGAAGCATCACCATCAGCGAGATCAGGTCGCAGTCCCGGGATCGCGCCTCCATTACCAGGCGTCGCAGGTTTCTCGGGTCGTGCTCGATGTCGGCATCGGTGAGCAGCCAATACTGCGCCTCCGGCCCGCGCTTGTCCGCGTAGCCGAGGCCCTGGTGCACCGCCCACAACTTCCCCGTCCATCCGGGAGGCAGGGGTTGACCGCCGATGACGGCGACGCGGTTCGACCCGGCGGCGGCCTCCAGCGCCGCCGCCGCGGTGGCGTCCCGGCTTCCGTCGTCGACGACCACCACGTCGAGTTGGCCGGGATAGTCTTGCGCCAATAGCGACGCGACGGTCGTGCCGATGGTCGCCTCTTCGTCGCGCGCCGGAATGATGGCGACCACCGCCGGCCATCGATCCGGCTCCCGCGCCTCATCCGCCAGCCGCTGCTCCGCGCGCCAGAACCCTCCACGGCAAAAAATCAGAAGAAGCCACGCGCCACAAGAAAGCGTGGCCAGTACAACAACCGCATTTCCTATCATCCCCTACCCCTATTCTCCGCTAGGTGTATTGGCATTTCTCACTTTATATTGCCGTTTCTATTTTTCTTTTGGCGTTTTTACTTTTCTTTTGGCGCTTCTACTTTATATTAAAGTTTCCAACTTTTCGTTGGCGTTTCCAACTTTTCGTTGGCGTTTCCAATCTTACATTAAAGTTCCTAACTCTACAATAAAGACGACGCGGCCCCCCGCATGCAGCACCACAGGTACTCCGATTTGGAAAGCTCGATGCGTCCGGCCAATGGATCGCCGTGGCGGAGACGATACGTCAGCATCCGGGCAATATCGAGAATAGCCGCCGATTCCATGGCCAGTCGCCGGCTCGCCAATCCCGCGGGCAACACCGCCGCCGCCTCGAGCAACGCCTCGACCCCGTCGAGGGTCCTGTCGATCACTCTCCGCAGAGGGGTGCCCGTGACCGACCGGTCGAGGTCCTCGACCGCGGCCCCCGTTTCCGCCATCCAGTCAAGGGGCAGATAGACCCGATTGAGCGATCGATAGTCTTCCTGGCAGTCCTGCAAATGGTTGATCACCTGCAGGGCGTTGCAGAGCGCGTCCGACGGCCCATACCCGTGGGCGGACCCGCCATGGAGGTCGACCAGGTAGCGTCCGACCGGCGCCGCCGAAAGCATGCAATACCCGATCAGATCGTCCCAGTCCGCATAGCGCAGCTTGATCGCATCCTGCTTGAAAGCGGCGATGAGATCCAGACAGTGGCGGGGAGCGACATCGGTCTCGGCGAGGCTTTCGCGCATGGTGTGAGCCTTGGCGAAGGCGGCGCCTTCGGGCTCGCGGCCGAGGAGCGCCCGCTCGAACCCGTCGAGGCGTAAGATCTTCTCCTCCGCCGGCAGATCCGGGTTGTCGGCGATGTCGTCGATCGCCCGGGCATAGGCGTAGAACACCGCCACGTGCGGCCGCAATTTCGCCGGCAGCAACCACGAACCCACCGGGAAATTCTCGTAGGTCGCGTCCTTGCCGGACGGCGTCTCGGCGACGGTCGGCTGGACAGCGGTCATCCCCGGGCGATTGCCGCCGCCGGCGCAGTCGTGTCGGCGATCACGCGTTTCCTTTCACCCGCTGGCGCAATTCGGCCAGCAATCCTCCCACCTTTCCGCCGTGCTTGCGGATGACCGAAGCAAACTCGGAGCGCTGGGTCTGGCCCATGCTGACCCCTTGGACCAGAACGTCGATGACCTTGAACGAATCCCCCATGCTGCGCAGGCGCCAGCCGACGCTGACCACGGGAGAGCCGTCGGGACGGTTTAACTGGGAAAACACCACCACGTCTCCGCTCCTCTCATCGACAAGCGCCTTTTCAATCGACAGGGTCTCACCCGAGTAGCGCTCAAAGCGGTTGACGTAGGTGACGACGAGAAGGTCCTCGAACAGACTGAGGTATTCCTTCCGCTCCTCCAGGGTCGCCGTTTTCCAGTATCGACCGAGCACCCACTGACCAATGGTGTTGACCGCGAAATGCTGATTCAGAAGTTTCCTGAACCGAGTCTCGCGCTCCTCGCGAGAGATGTTCGGATCGGTCAACGCCTCAACCGCCTGACCGGAGAGGTCCTCGATGAATTTGCTTGCCTGATTGGCCGTATCGTCGGACAGAGCCTGATCGGGAAGAACCAGAAATCCCAGCAATACGATCAGGCTCGCCCCGAGGTATCTCGCCGTT
Organism: uncultured Alphaproteobacteria bacterium; assembly: GCA_963772635.1. Classification (GTDB taxonomy): domain Bacteria; phylum Pseudomonadota; class Alphaproteobacteria; order Rhodospirillales; family Defluviicoccaceae; genus JAUXFS01. Next base: position 68,718 of record CAVYYK010000035.1, on the reverse strand, counting down.
CTCGCCATTCGCCAGACCAAAATCATACCAACCCACTCCCGGAAACCACGGGCCCCGCCGCGGACCTCAACACAAAGCCTAACACTGCCGATCAAGGCGCAGAAATCAAGCGGAGACTTGCTTTCGAACGCCGAGGATCGAGCGCGCCATCGCAATCGCCGGCGTTCCCCCCTCGCTCAGGGGACATTTACCGGACCGACCGCCGTCGACCGCGAGCTTCGAAGGGGGTATCGCGGATTTCCGGCTAAACTTGGGCACGCAACCTTCACCCGGACACAATCGACGCTGTTCTTGCAGATTCTTGCGGTCGTTTCACTCCTCCAGGTTTTGGAGTCTCCGTCGCGAGCGTTTCTCGCGTGCCGTTTCCTCGACCCCTTCCCGCAACGTGGCGGCGACAAAGGCGAGGTGCGTGTGTGCGGCCTCGCGCGCGGCCTCGGCCTCCCCGGCCATGACCGCATTGAACAGCTCCCGATGCTGGCTGGCGATGATCGCCTTGCCGCCCGCCTCTTTATAGATCTTCTCAAGATTGTTGAGGATGCTGACACGCAAAAGATTGAACAGGCCCCGCATGACCAGAACAAGGGCAACGTTATGAGAAGCTTCGGCGATCGCCATGTGAAATTCGACATCCACCTCGGCGGTGTGCTCGGTGTCATTTGCTTCGTAAGACGACATGAGCGCTTCAAGACGAAGTGCCAGGACCTTTCTGTCGGCCTCGTTGGCGCGAAGAGCCGCGTAGTAGGCCGCCACTTCCTCGAGCGACAGGCGCAGCTCGACGACGTCGTAGGTGGCATCGGGGTGCCTCTTGAGGAGATGGACCAGCGGGTCGGTGATGGTATGGGCGACGACATCGCAGACGAAGGTTCCGCCGCCACGCCGGACCTGCAGCAGACCCTTCGACTCCATGACGACGATCGCCTCGCGCAACGAGGGACGCGAAACATCGAGCTGCTGGGCGAGTTCCCGCTCGGCGGGAAGCCGGTCACCCGGTTTCAGGACCCCGTCGAGGATCATCTGCTCCAGCTGATCGACGATCGAATCCGACACCTTGGCAACCTTGATGCTTTCAAATTCCAATCGGGTCATCCGCCGCCTCACCCAATCCGCCGTCCACGATGCCGTCTCTTGACAGGCCGATCGACAACTCCGTAAAGTGGTCTGACCAATTATATGATCTTACCAATAAACCAGTCCACAGTCTTGTCCGTTGGTGGAGATCGAAAAAACACTCGGGAGGATCAAGAATCCGTGTTGTCAGTCTCGAATCTACTGATATCGAGCATTAGGGTCCGCCCGTATCCATCTGCAATCGCTGCCAGATATTCGTAGCCATGCCCCTCCCGTCGCTTCCGCATCCGTACGATGAGGTGTACCGCGAACTGGGTTCGTTCATTCCCGAATCCCGGCTGGTCAGCGATCCCCTGCGGACCCTGGCCTACGGAACCGATGCCAGCTTCTACCGGCTGATCCCGAAGCTGGTCGTCGAGGTCGTCGACGAGGACGAGGTCGTGCGGACCCTGCGCCTGGCGGGAAAATCGAGGACACCGGTGACCTTCCGCGCCGCCGGCACCTCGCTGTCCGGTCAAGCGGTCACCGACTCGATCCTGGTCAGGCTGGGAACCGGATGGCGTGGCCATACGGTCGGCGCCGAGGGGGCGGAGATAACCCTCCAGCCCGGCGTTATCGGTGGCCACGCCAATGCGCGCCTGGCCGCCTACGACCGCAAGATCGGCCCCGATCCCGCGTCGATCGACGCCGCCAAGATCGGCGGCATCGCCGCCAACAATGCCAGCGGCATGTGCTGCGGAACCGCCCAGAACAGTTACAAGACATTGAAGAGCATGCGCGTCGTGCTGGCCGACGGCGTCGTCGTCGATACCGGAGATGCGGAGAGCCGCAAGGCATTCGCCGCTAGTCATGGCAAGCTCCTCGACGATCTCGACTCGCTGGCCCGCGGCGCCCGCGACAACAAACCCCTCGCCGACCGGATCCGCGAGAAGTTCAGGATCAAGAACACCACCGGATACAGCCTCAACGCCCTCGTCGATTTCGAGGACCCGTTCGAGGTCCTTCAGCACCTGATGATCGGATCCGAGGGAACCCTCGGCTTCATCTCCGAGATCACCTTGCGCACGGTCGAAGAACACCGCCACAAGGCGAGCGCCCTCATCCTCTTTGCCGATATCCACACCGCTTGCCGGGCCGTCGCCGTGCTCAAGACAGCCCCCGTCGCCGCGGTCGAACTGATGGACCGGGCGGCGTTGCGCTCGGTCGAGACCAAGCCCGGCATGCCCGATTTCCTGAAAGCTCTCCCCGGGTCCGCGACCGCCTTGCTGGTCGAGACCCGCGGCAGCGACCGTGAACGGCTCGCCGAGCAGATCGCCGCCATCGGCACCGCGCTTTCCGATATCGAGACGCTGTTTCCCGTCAGTTTTACCGACGTGGCGGAGGAGAACGCCAAGCTCTGGAAGATCCGCAAGGGGCTGTTTCCGGCCGTCGGCGCCGTGCGCGACGCGGGAACCACCGTGGTCATCGAGGACGTGGCGTTCGACGTCCCCAAGCTCGCCGACGCCACCGTCGACCTGCAGTCGTTGCTCGGCAAGCACGGCTACCACGAGGCGATCATTTTCGGCCATGCCCTGGAGGGCAACCTCCACTTCGTGTTCACCCAGGATTTCGGCCAGGCGGCGGAGGTCGATCGCTACGGGCGGTTCATGGACGAGCTCTGCCACATGGTCGTCGACAAGTATGATGGCTCGCTCAAGGCCGAGCACAGCACCGGGCGCAATATCGCGCCCTACGTCGAGCTGGAATGGGGCTCGGACGCCTATCGGCTGATGAAGCGGATCAAGGAAATCTTCGATCCCGACAACATCCTCAACCCCGGGGTCATCCTCAACGATGATCCTCATGTCCACCTCAGGAACCTCAAGCCGATGCCGGCGGTCGACCCGCTGGTCGACAAGTGCATCGAGTGCGGCTTCTGCGAGCCCTGGTGCCCGTCGCGGGCGCTGACGCTGACACCGCGCCAACGCATCGTCGGTCTCCGTGAACTGGCGCGCCTCGAGGCGGCCGGTGGCGATGGCGCGACCCGGCGCTCCCTGCGCGATCTCTACCAGTATCAGGCGATCGACACCTGCGCGGGCGACGGCCTGTGCTCCGTCGCCTGCCCGGTGGAGATCGATACCGGCAAGATGATGAAGGCCATACGCGGCCGAGAAATGGGCTCGTTCGGGCGCCGGATTGCGGGCCTTGCCGCCGACCACTACGCCCTGGTCTCCTCGGCAACGCGCTTGGGCTTGGCCGCCGGAGGCGTCGCCGAAAAGGTCGTCGGGAAATCCGCAATGGTGAAGATGACCGGCGCGGTGCGGAAGTCGCTGGGCAATCGCGTGCCCGCCTGGAACGCCTATATGCCGACCGCCGCCCGGACGCCGAAGGCGCGTCCGAACGGCGGAAACGGTGGAAAACGCATCGTCTACTTTCCGAGCTGCGCCAGCCAGATGATGGGGCCGGCCAATGGCGACCCGGAGCGCGAACCGCTGTTCGCCAAGACCGAGGCGCTCCTGCGCAAGGCCGGCTACGACGTGATCTATCCGGAGAAGCGCGCTTCCTTGTGCTGTGGAACGCCCTTCGAGAGCAAGGGCGCCGCGCCGCAAGCCGAGGCCAAGCTGCGCGAATTGGAATCCGCGCTGATGGAAGCGAGCGGCAACGGCCGGGATCCGGTGGTGATGGATACCAGCCTCTGCACCTATCGGTTCAAGCGCGAAAGCCAAGCGCCGATCCGGGTGTTCGATATCGTCGACTTCATCCACGACGTGCTCCCCGAGCAGCTCAGGTTTACCAAAGCCCCCGAGACCGTCGCGATCCACGCCACCTGTAGCGTCATCAAGATGGGGTTGGCGGAAAAGCTCAAGCGGATCGCCGAATGGTGCGCGGATAAAGTGATCGTCCCCGATGACATTACCTGTTGCGGCTGGGCCGGCGACAAAGGCTTCACGGTGCCCGAGCTCAATGCCAACGCCCTGAGAAACCTTCGATCCGAACTGCCGCCGGAGTGCACGGCGGGATACTCGACGAGCCGCACCTGTGAGATCGGCCTTTCGATGCACAGCGGACGCCACTATCGCTCGATCGTCTATCTCGTCGATCGATGCACCGAAACAGCCGCGGACCAACAACCGTGAAACAGGTGCCGAAAGCAGTCCTCCCAAACTCGGCCTGGGGCTCACATGGAACCCCGGCGCTTCTCTCGGGCGACCCGAAGAAAACTTTCCGCGAGTCGTCCGTTCGGGAGGAAAAATATTGTTCGGGTGTGCCAATGCGGTTATTGCTTAATATAAGGCGAAGTCGCCTTGACGGCCCGGAGAGGCCGTGACGACGATAAAAAAAACAGGGAGGTAGCGGTGAAACAAGCTCGATTGCTTGAGTTCTTTCTGGGGCGCACGGGACCAACGAGCCCGACCTCCAAGGCCAGTCGCGGGACCCGCATGTCCCCGCGTGTTGTCGTTTCTCATCTGCATATCATCCACATCCCGCTGCCCGCGTCCGACGCGGTGCGACGGGAGTTGAGCGTCCATTCATCAAAAGAGGGAGATCGCTCAAAATGAAGAAAACCAACCTGAACCGACGCTTCGTTAACGGAACCCTATCGGCCGTGGCGGCGGCCGCGTTTGTTGCCGGCGCGATGACGTCGCCGGCCAATGCCCAGGAAAAAGTCCGCTGGAAGGTGCCGATCGGCTTCGCTTCGACCTTGCCGGCACTCGGCGACAACGCCCCCTGGGTCGCCGACCAGGTCAACGCCGCCAGCGGCGGCAACATCCAGTTCAAGATCGAAGAGCCGGGCAAGATCGTGCCGCCCTTCCAGATCATGGAGGCGGTCAAGGACAAGAAGGTCCCCGCCGGCTACACCTGGGTGGGCTACGACCAGGGGAAAATTCCCGCGATCGCCGCTGATCGCGGCGGTCCCGTTCGGCATGGAGCCGTGGGAATTCAATGCCTGGTGGTACTACGGCGGCGGTCAGCAGCTCGGCGAAGAGCTGTATGGCGCCCGTCAACATCCACCCGATTCTGTGCGGCATCATTGGACCGGAGACCGCCGGCTGGTTCAAGTTCGAGATCAAGTCCCTCGACGACGTCAAGGGCCTCAAGATCCGGTTTGCCGGCCTCGGCGGCAAGGTTATGGAAAAGTTGGGTGCCTCGGTGACGATGATCCCGGGCGGCGAGATCTTCCAGGCCCTGGAGAAGGGCACCATCGACGCCAGCGAGTTCTCGTTGCCGGAGGTGGATGAGAAGCTCGGCTTCTATCAGGTCGTCAAGAACAACTACTTCCCCGGTTGGCACCAGCCGTTCACGGCGGAGCATCTGCTCGTCAACAAGGAGGTCTGGGACGGTCTCGAGGACTCGTCGAGAGCCCTGATCAACCTGGCGTGCGAGGCGGGCGTGACCAACGCCCTGTCCAAGGCGGAACACAACCAGGGCGCGGTCATGGCCGGTTTCCCCGCGAAGGGGGTGACGGCTCGCAAGCTGCCGGAACCGATCCTGCGCGAACTCTACAAGGTCACGCAGGAAGTCCTCGCCGAAGAAGCGGCGAACGACGCGATGTTCAAGAAGATCTGTGATTCGCAACAGGCGTTCAGCAAGGAGTATAACGTCTGGAAGCAATTCGGCTATCTGCCGCGCGACTTCTAGGCGTTCCTGAGCGAGTAACCGGTGTGGTGAGTGTCTGGAGAATAGTCCGATGACCGATCAGCATGTACCCGGCGGGGGCGAACCCCATGTCGTCGTGGAGGACCTGATCCACCACACCGAGTTGCCTCGAACCGCACTCACCAATGCCTTGGACGCGATCATCCGCTGGATCGGATATTCGGCATCCTGGTTTTGTTGGGTCTCTCTCGTTGCGATCATCGTCGTCAACGTCGCCATGCGTTACATCTTCGGCGAGGGCAGAATCTATTTCGAGGAAGCCCAAACGTTCATCTACGCATTGGGGTTCCTGATCGGTCTCTCGTTCTGCGTGGAAAACGACAGCCACATCCGCATCGACATTTTCCACGATCGCTTCAAGCCGCGAACCAAGGCCTGGATCGATTTCTTGGGAATCCTGTTCCTGTTGATTCCTTACGTCCTCGTCATCCTGATCTATTCACCACCGTTGATTTCCTACTCTTTGGAGGTTGGCGAGACATCGGCCAGCCCCGGAGGCCTGCCCTTTCCTCTCATCACGATCTGGAAGGCGTTCATGTTTATCGGGTATGCGCTCCTGCTCGTCGCCGCCGTCTCCCGGCTGATCCGGGCCGCGACGCTGATCTTCGGCGGCGGCCAATCGGAAAACCACGGGCGATAGGGGAAGCGGACAATGGAAATCAACGAAGTCCTCGCCGTCCTGATGTTCGTCTCCTTCATCGGGCTGTTGTTCGTCGGGTTCCCGGTCGCATGGACGCTCGGCGGCATCGGAATCATCTTCGCCGCCATCTCGATCATATGCGACACGTACTTCGACACCTTCATCGGGATCGACTGGGCCTACATCTCTCTGGCCGTCGACGACCTTTGGAACACCATGCAGAACTGGGTGCTGGTCGCGCTTCCCATGTTCATCTTCATGGGCCTGATGCTCGATCGCTCCGGCATCGCCGAACAGATGATGGAGAGCTTCACCCAGTTGTTCGGCCGGATTCGCGGCGGCCTCGCCGTCACCGTGACGATCATCGGCATCCTGCTCGCGGCCTCGACCGGCATCATCGGCGCCTCGGTGGTGCTGCTCACCCTGCTCGGCCTGCCGATCATGCTGAGGAACAACTACCAGAAGGAGCTGGCGGTCGGCACCATCTGCTCGGCCGGCACCCTGGGAATCCTGATCCCTCCCAGCATCATGCTGGTGATCATGGCCGACCGCCTGTCGACATCGGTCGGCGATCTGTTCATGGGCGCCGTCTTTCCCGGGCTGCTGCTCGGCGTGCTGTACATCGTCTACATCCTCGTCTGGTCGATTCTCCGCCCCAGCGTGGCGCCCCTTCCGCAGGACGTCCCCAAGGTCACCATCCGCGTCGTGCTGGGGGTGCTGTGGTCTTCCTCCCCGCCGGCCCTGCTGATCCTCGGCGTTCTCGGCAGCATCTTCTTCGGCATCGCCACGCCGACGGAAGCATCCGGTCTCGGCGCGTTCCTCGCGACCCTGCTCGCCCTGGGGAAACGGCGCCTCAACCTGCGGGTTCTGCACGAGGTCGTCACCCAGACCACCACCACCACCGCGTTCATCTTCGGCATCCTCGTCGGCGCCAGCATGTTCGCCCTGGTGCTGCGCGGCCTCGGCGGCGACGAGCTGATCGAGAGCACCCTGATCGGCCTCGAACTCGGTCCCAACGGCACCTTGTTCGTCATCCTGTTGATCGTGTTCCTGCTCGGCTTCGTCCTCGACTGGATCCAGATCATCCTGATCGTCCTCACCCTGGTGGCGCCGGTGGTGAAGTCCTTCGGCTTCGACATCAACTGGTTCATGATCCTGTTCGCGGTCTGCCTGCAGACGTCGTTCCTGACGCCGCCCGTCGGTTTCGCCCTGTTCTACCTCAAGGGCGTCGCCCCGCCCGAGGTGACCGTGCGCCACATCTATCGCGGCGTGGTTCCGTTCATCTGCATTCAGTTGCTCGGCTTGGCCATCGTCTATCTGTTCCCGGCGATCGTCACTTGGCTGCCAACGCAGGCGTATAGTCAGTAAAGTAGGGAGACCGCTTGGCCTCCCGAGGAGGCGCGTCATGAAGACCGGCATCCTTTTCGTCCTCTCGATGCTTCTCGTTCTGGTCGGTGCGGCGAACCCGGATCGGGCGCGTGCCGACGAGCCCTACGCCCTCGGCGTCGCCCTCGGCTTCACCGGTACCGGCGCCCCCTATTCCAGGGACGCGCTCGAAGGGATCGAGATCGCCGTCGACGAAATCAACGCCGAGGGAGGTTTCCTCGGCAAGCATCCGATCAACCTGTTCACCAAGAACACCAAGACCAGGCCCGACATCGCCAAAACCGTCGTCGAGGATCTGATCCGCGACAATCGCGTTCGGGCGGTGATCGGCACCTACTCCAGCGCCACGGCGCTGGCGATCAAGCCGATCTGTCGGGACGCCAAGGTCCTGCACATCGCGACGATCAGCAATTCGGAAGACATCACCAAGCTGGATCCCAGCCCCTACACCTTCTCGGTGGTCCCCAACACCTACATGATGGCCAAGGGCGTCGCCATCGGCATCGCCAAGCTGGCGGAAAAGAACGGCTGGAAGTCCTATGTAACCATTGCCTCCGACTACGCCTGGGGGCGCTCCAGTCAACAGGTCCAGGTGGCGAGTCTCAAGCAGCTCGCGCCCGATCTCAAATTGATCGAAGAACTCTGGCCTCCCCTCGGTAGCGTGGGCTTCAATAGCTTCGTCGTCGCGATCAAGAACCGCAAGCCGGATTTCGTTCTCGCGTCGATCGCCGGCGCCGACAACGCCCGCTGGGACATGGCGGCGAAGGATTACCGGCTGGCCGACCAGACCGCCATTGTCGGAGGACTGATCAGCGTGACCGAACTGGTCGAGCAGGCCAACTGGATCCGCCGCGGCACCTATGGCAGAACCCGCGCCCCCTTCTTCGCCCACCTCGACGTGCCGATGATGGCCCAGTTCGTCGAGACCTACCGCGCCCGCTACGACCGCTACCCCAGCGACTGGGCGGTGATGGCCTATGACGGCGTCCTCGCGCTCAAGCAGGGCATCGACGAGGCGGGCAGCATCGAAACCGACGCGGTCAAGGACGCGATGAAGGGGATGACGATCGACACCACCCGCGGCCGACTGTTCTTCCGCGACATCGACAACCAGTTGAGCGTTTCGGCCTATTTCGGGCGGGTCGCCGACGATCCCGCCTACGACTTCCCGATCTATGCCGACCTGGTCGAGCTGAAAGCCCCCGACATCTGGCGCCCCGAGGCGGAGATCCTCGCCGCGCGCGGTCAATGACAACCCGGTCCGCCCGAGGATCGAGGCAGCGTCGATGAAGAACAAGGTCGTCTCGCCGGACGAGGCGGTGGCCATCATCCGCGACGGCGACACCCTCGCCAACACCGGTTTCGTCGGCAACGGCGCGCCGGAGGAGTTGTTGCTGGCCCTGGAGCGGCGGTTCCTGGAGACCGGAGCTCCCCGCGACCTGACCCTGATATTCGCCGCCGGCCAGGGCGACGGGAAAGAGCGGGGACTCAACCGCCTCGGCCACGACGGCCTGTTGAAACGGGTCGTCGGCGGCCACTGGGGGCTGATCCCCAAGGTCGGCCGGCTGGCGCTGGCCAACGAGATCGAGGCCTACAACCTGCCGCAGGGCGTCATCTCCCATCTCTACCGCGACATCGCCGCCGGCAAGCCGGGAACCGTATCCAAGGTCGGCCTTCGCACCTTCGTCGACCCCCGCCTCGAAGGCGGCAAGATCAACGAGATCAGCACCGAGGACCTGGTCGAGCTGATCGATCTCGGCGGCGAGGAGTGGCTGTTCTACAAGGCGTTTCCGATCAACGTCGCCTTCGTCCGCGGCACCACCGCCGATCCCGCCGGCAACATCACCATGGAGAAGGAGGCGCTGATCCTCGACAACCTGGCGATGGCGATGGCGGCGCGCAACTCCGGCGGTTTCGTCATCGCCCAGGTGGAGCGCGATCGCCGAGGCCGGCTCGCTGCATCCCCGCCAGGTGCAGGTCCCCGGCATCCTCGTCGACTGCGTCGTCGTCGCCCGCCCGGAGAACCACGCCCAGACCTACGCCGTGCACTACGATCCGGCGTTCTCGGCGGAGATCCGGGTGCCGCTCAACTCGCTGGCGCCGATGCCGCTCGACGAGCGCAAGATCATCGCCCGCCGCTGCGCGTTCGAGCTTCCCGCCGGCGGCGTCGTCAACCTCGGCATCGGCATGCCGGAGGGGGTCGCCGCCGTCGCCAACGAGGAGCAGATCCTCCGCTACGTGACCCTGACCGCCGAGCCCGGGGTGATCGGCGGCGTCCCCGCCGGCGGCCTCAACTTCGGCGCCGCGGTCAATACCGACGCGATCATCCAGCAGAACCAGCAGTTCGACTTCTACGACGGCGGCGGCCTCGACATGGCGTGCCTGGGCCTGGCCGAGTGCGACGCCGAGGGCAACCTCAACGTCAGCCGCTTCGGCTCCAAGCTCGCCGGCGCCGGCGGCTTCATCAACATCAGCCAGAATGCCCGCAAGATCGTCTTCGCCGGCACCTTCACCGCCGGCGGCCTTCGCATCGCCATCGAGGACGGCCGCCTCGGGATCGTTCAGGAAGGCCGGGCGAAAAAGTTCGTCGAAAAGGTCGGGCAGGTGACGTTCAGCGGACCCTACGCCGCCGAGATCGGCCAACCGGTCTACTACGTCACCGAGCGCTGCGTCTTCCGGCGGACCAAGAAGGGCGTCGAACTGATCGAGGTGGCGCCCGGGATCGACGTCGAGCGCGACATCCTCGCCCATATGGACTTCACCCCCATCGTCGAGGCGCCGGACGAAATGGACCCCCGTATCTTCCGCGACGCGCCCATGGGTCTGGAGAAGGTGCTGCTGGGCGAGCGGGACCTGGCCGACCGCATTGTGTACGATCCCGAGCGCAGCATCCTGTTCCTCAACTTCGAGGGCATGCACATCCGCACCGAACAGGACATCGCCGCGGTACAGGAGGCGGTCGAAGAGCGCTGCCGCAAGATCGGGAAACGGGTGGCGGTGATCGTCAACTACGCTGCGTACCGGATCGACGACGAGGTCCTCGACGCCTACGCCAGGATGATCCGATACATGGAGGAAAACTATTATACGACGGTCACCCGCTATTCGACCGGCGCCTTCCTGCGAATGAAGCTGGGAGACGCGCTCACCAAGCGCGACGTGGCGCCGCACATCTTCGAAACCGAGGACGACGCCCGCGCCTTTCTCGCCAACGCCTAACCGTTTTTGGTACGCTTGCGGGGCCTTCGGTTGGTTCGCCCATCCCTCTTCTCGGCGGTAACGTGCGACGGCTCGTCGAGCCATTCGAGGATCCGGTCGGCGACCTTCTCCCAGCCGTGCTCGAGCATCATCGCGTGCGCCATTCCCGGGAAAGATCTCGGCCGTGGTCCCGTAGGTTTGGGCCGTCGCCTCGAGGCCGCCGCGGTAGACGAAAGCGTCATTCTCGGCGCCCATCACCAGCACCGGGAAATCGAGAGTCCGGGACGACGGCGGCAGGTCGAGCCCCATCAGGTCGAGGATCGCCAGCGACGATTCCGCCTGCATCCGCGGCATGCATGTCCGAATGATTTCTTCCGGGGTGTCCGGGGAGAACAGCGCCCGCCGGACGCTGTCGCCGTTGGACACCCGCGGCCCGAACATCTGAACCATCGCCAGTTCGCGGAACAGCATCGGGTTGGAGAACGCCATGCCGAAGAAGGTGCCGACCATCCCGTGCGGCGGCACCGACGCCATCAGCACCGCCGCCGGCACCGGGTGGGCGTGCATGAACTTCTGCACCACCATCCCGCCCATCGAGTGTCCGACCAGTACCGGAGGAGAGTCCAGCTCGGCGGCGACCTGCTCGAGATCCGCCACGTAGTGGCGGAGCCGGGCGAGCGGCAGGCCTTCCCAGCCTTCGCTGGCCCCGTGGCCGCGCAGGCTGAGGGCGTGTGCGGAGTATCCGTGCGCGGCGAAGTAAGGCAGGAAATGGTGCTCCCATATCCAAGCGCCGCCGAAAGCGCCATGGACGAACAGGATCGGGGTGTGACGGGCCGTGCCCTTGGGCTCGTGACTGATCACTTCCAGTTTCATCGACCGCTTCTCCGCAGAAACAAAGGCGCGCGAACCTAGCCCATTCGCACACTCGAACCCAAGCCCACCGTTGCGCGAGGAACCACACCACGCGTCGTCAAACCGGCTCCAGGATGTTGTCGTCGTCGGTACCGGCGGACACCCCGATTACCAACCCGTGGTTGATCGCCCGACTCCCAATCGGGGAATTATCCCTTCTCATCACCCCAAACGGGTGCCATGATAGGTGCCGGACCGCAGCCGAAAGGTGTTCGTTTGGTGAAGGATAACAGGCAATCTCGGGAGAAGGGCCGGTCGGGATGACCGATCAACCGTTGGACACGGAGGAGACCCGCCTGTACGGGGCGTTGCTGACGCTGGTTCGCGATCAGCTTTCGTCGGTCAAAAAGGCGGCCAAGAGCCGGTTCGCCTTCTGGGGCAAGGACAGGATCCAGTCGCGGAACAAAGACATCGAGACATGCCTGTTTCGGATCATCGAGTCCAAGTACGAGACCCACGGCGACGAAGCGTTTTCGGCCATCCTCACCGACCTCAACGCCATCGAGGACGACCGAACCCTGTGGCCCGACGTATCCGCCGACGAAGTCGACTGCGTGCGGCGGATTCTGAGAAACGTCTGACCGGACGAACTCCAACTCTAAGTGTCCGTCCGCAGACTTACCGGCGGTCGCCGCGGTCCGGCCGATCGCCGCTTCTCCGCTTGCGTCGGTGGCGAAAGTAACCACTTTGAGCAGGGAAGGCCGCCCACCGCAACCGATGAACATGCGACAGTCCCCCGATGCCCGACGGCAGTGAACTCCGGACCGTCAAGGTCCTCGGCTCGATCCACGAGGTGGCGGCGGACGCATGGAACGCCTGTGCCGGCGCGGATGACCCGTTCCTGAACCACGGGTTTCTCGCGGCGCTCGAGGATTCGGGCTCGGTCTCCGCCGAGGCCGGCTGGATTCCCCAACATCTCGCAGCCCTCGACGAGGACGGTTCGGTGGCCGCCTGTGCCCCGCTCTATCTGAAGAGCCATTCCTACGGCGAGTACGTGTTCGACTGGAGCTGGGCCGACGCCTACGAACGGGCGGGCGGGCGCTACTATCCGAAGCTGCAGGCGGCGGTGCCGTTCACCCCGATCACCGGCCGCAGGCTTCTCGTCCGCCCCAACGCGCCCGCCGGCGCCGCCGAGGTGCTCGCCGCGGCGATGGTCCGCCTCGCCGAACAGCTGGAGGTCTCGTCGCTGCACGTCACCTTCCCGACCGAACCCGAATGGCGAACGCTCGGCGACCACGGCTGGTTGATGCGCACCGGCTACCAGTTCCATTGGGAGAACCGCGGATACCTTACCTTCGACGACTTCCTCGCCGATTTGTCTTCGCGCAAACGCAAGGCGATCCGCAAGGAGCGCGCCGCCGTCCGCGACCAGGACGTCACCGTTCGGACGCTGACCGGCGATGCCATCGAGGAACGGCACTGGGACGCGTTCTACCGGTTTTACCGCAACACCCATGGGCGCAAGTGGGGCCATGCTTACCTCAATCGCGCGTTCTTCTCGCTGCTGGCCGGGGCGATGGCCGAACGGGTGGTGCTGGTGATGGCGGAAACCTCCGACGGCCGGCCGGTCGGCGGCGCCCTCAACATCCTCGGCCGCGATACCCTCTACGGCCGATACTGGGGCTGCGAGGAGCACTTCCGTTTCCTCCACTTCGAAGCCTGCTACTACCGGGCGATCGATTTCGCCATCGAGCGCGGTCTCGCTCGGGTCGAAGCCGGCGCCCAGGGCGAGCACAAGATCCAACGCGGCTATCTGCCCCGGCCCACCTACAGCGCCCACTGGATCGCCGATCCCGGTTTCCGGCGGGCGGTGGAGCGGTTTCTCCACGCCGAACGGCGGGCCGCGACGGCCGAAATGCGTCTGCTCTCCGAGGAGTCCCCCTTCCGTAAGGAGATATGATCCCCGGCGTTACCGGTCATTAACCTCCCCCGGTCTAGGCTGTTCCGTACCACAACCACGGAACCGAAGATGACCGGACGATCGTTCGCCCTCGCCCTTCTCGCCCTTGTGCTCGCTTGGTCTGCGCAGGCCGGCGCCGACTCGACGACGGCGGCGGCGAAGTGCGTCAGGCTGACGCGAGGGGCCGGCGGCGAGGAGTTGATCAACGGCTGCGGCGCCTGCAGGATGGTCAGCGTCGAGCGGTCGCGCCAGGGAACAGGTTTCCCCGCCGTCCGCACCGTTACGGTGCCGGAAAAAGCGCGTCAGTCCCTGCCCTTCCGTGGTCCCGGCCACACTCGGATCACCGCCGAACGGTCCTGTCCGGGGAGCGGCGACGACTGGGAAGGCGACACGGCCGCCCGTTCGCCCGAATGCATCCAATTCGGCCAGACCTACGACGGCACGGCGGTTTTGGTCAATCCCTGCGTGGAATGCCGGTCGGTGGCGGTCGAACGGATCGATCTCGCCGGCAACCTCAGCTTTCGCTCCTACCCGGTGGCGCCCAAATCGACCGTCGACCTTCCCACCGACGGCTTGGCCCGAGCCCGAATCGTCCGCGACGACCCCTGCGGTTGAGTCTCAGTCGCCGCTCCACGCGCCGAGAACCGTCTCCGCATCCGCCTCACCGAGCGGCGCCCGCGGCTCGGGCGGCAAGCCGTCGACGTAGGCCGGGAACAGCACGTCGGTGATTCCGTCGCGGTTGAGGACCAGGCCGCGGGCCTCGACGTGGGGATGGGCGGCAACCTCGGGATACTCGAGAACGGCCTGGTAGCAGCAATCGGCGGCGGGCAGCAGCGCCTCCCAGTGGGCGAGCGGCTGGCCGGCGAACAATGCCGTGACCTCACCGATCAGCGCGGTCTGAGGCACCGGCTCGAATTGCCGGGCAATCCACTGCGGACGGCCGACGGCGTTGCAGAAGTTGGCCCAGAACTTGGGCTCCAACGGGCTCAGCGAGATGAATCGGCGATCAGCGGTCCGATAGATCTGATAGAAGGCGGCGCCGCCGTTGATCACGCCCCCGCCGCGCGCCGGCGGCATCGTCAGCCCCGGTCCCTGCCAGGACAACAGCGATTCCGACAAGCTGATGTCGAGAAACGCGCCGCCGCCGCCGCGCTGCCTGGCGATCAGGGCGCCGAGGATGGTGAGCGCCGCCTGCATCGCCCCGGCGTGGTCGGCCATCGGCGGATAGATGATCGCCGGCGCTTCCTTGGGGCCGGAGACGCTCAGCCCGCCGGTCATCGACACGTAACCGACGTCGTGGCCGGAGACCAGCCGATAGGGTCCGGTCTGGCCGTAGCCCGACAGGGCGCAATGGATCAGCCGGGGATTGAGCTCGCCCAACCGCTCCTGCCCGAACCCGAGACGATCGAGGACGCCGGGGCGGAACGATTCCAGCAGCACGTCGGCGCGCGCCGCCAACGCCGCGAACGCCGTCCTGCCCCCGTCGGTCTTGAGATCGACGGTGATCACCGTCTTGCCGGCGTTGATCATCTCGTAGAACGGCGACGATCCCTCCTTGCCTTCCGGGTCCAGGTGTCTGAGGGGATCGCCCGAGGGGGGCTCGACCTTGACCACGTCGGCACCCATGTCGGCGAGCAGACGGGTGGCGAAAGGTCCCGGCAGGTACTGGCTGAGATCCAGAACCCGCGTGCCCTTCAAGAAATCCTTCAACATGATACCCCCAAGACGCAATGGTCCCATCAAACAAGGCCGCCGGCAGCCGCGCCGACGGCACCGGGCTTCTATCGCGCCAGAAGGAATCGAACAAGAACGGGTTAGCGGACCGGCGCCGGTGAGCGGTTCTTACGCCGTTTCGAGGACGGAGGGGGTTCCGTGGGCTCGGGGTAGTCGAAGGCGGGCTTGCCGTCCTCGATCGTCACCCGGACCACGCCGCCCTTCTCCAGCTTACCGAACAGCAGCTCCTCGGCCAGCGGCTTCTTGATGTGCTCCTGAATGACCCGGACCAGCGGCCGGGCGCCGAACCGCTGATCGTAGCCTTTGTCGGCCAGCCACTGGCGGGCCTCGTCGGACAGCTCGATCGTAACCTGTCGATCGGCGAGTTGGACCTCCAGCTGGATGATGAACTTGTCGACCACCAGGCCGACCACGTCGGGCGGCAGGCTGGAAAACTGGATGATCGCGTCCAGCCTGTTGCGGAACTCGGGCGTGAACATCCGCTCGATCGCTTCCAGGTCGTCGCCGATCCGCTCTTCCCGTTCGAATCCGATCGCCGGCTTGGCCAGGTCGGCGGCGCCGGCGTTGGTGGTCATGATCAGCACCACGTTGCGGAAGTCGATGCTCTTGCCGTTGTGGTCGGTCAGCTTGCCGTGATCCATGATCTGCAACAGGATGTTGAACAGATCCGGATGGGCCTTCTCGATCTCGTCGAGCAGCAACACCGCGTGCGGCTGCTTGTCGATGGCATCGGTCAACAGCCCACCCTGGTCGAAGCCGACGTAACCCGGCGGCGCGCCGATCAGCCGGGAAACGCTGTGGCGCTCCATGTACTCCGACATGTCGAAGCGAACCAGCTCGATGCCGAGAACATGGGCGAGCTGGCGCGCCACCTCGGTCTTGCCGACCCCGGTGGGCCCGGAGAACAGGTAGCAGCCGATCGGCTTTTCCGCCTCGCGCAGACCTGCCCGCGAGAGCTTGATGGCGCTGGACAGGGCGGATATCGCCTTATCCTGCCCGAAGACCACGGTCTTCAGGTCCCGCTCCAACGTCTGCAACGCCTTGCGGTCGTCGGTGGAGACGCTCTTCGGCGGGATCCGGGCAATCTTCGCCACCACTTCCTCGACGTCCCGGACCGACACCATTGTCCGGCGCCGGTTCGGCGGCAGCAGCATCCGCGCCGCGCCGACCTCGTCGATCACGTCGATCGCCTTGTCCGGAAGCTTTCGGTCGTTGACGTAGCGGGACGACAACTCCACCGCCGCGCGCAGGGCCTCGGCGGTGTATCGGACCTTGTGATGGGCCTCGAAATAGGGTTTGAGGCCGCGGAGGATCTTCACCGTGTCCTCGATCGACGGCTCGTAGATGTCGATCTTCTGGAAACGGCGGACCAACGCCCGGTCCTTCTCGAAGTGGTTCCGGTATTCCTTGTAGGTGGTCGAGCCCATGCAACGCAGGTTGCCCGAGGCGAGCGACGGCTTGAGGATGTTGGACGCATCCATCGACCCGCCGCTGGTGGCGCCGGCACCGACGACGGTGTGGATCTCGTCGATGAACAGCACCGCACCGGGGATCTGCTCGATCTCCGATATGACGCCCTTCAACCGCTCCTCGAAGTCGCCACGGTACCGGGTGCCAGCGAGCAAAGCCCCCATGTCGAGGCCGTAGATGGTGGCGTCGTTAAGGACTTCCGGTACCTCGCCGCGGACGATGCGCCAGGCGAGCCCCTCGGCGATGGCGGTCTTGCCCACGCCCGGGTCGCCGACGAACAGCGGATTGTTCTTGTTCCGCCGGCAGAGGATCTGGATCGTCCGTTCGATTTCCATCTCGCGGCCGATCAGCGGGTCGATGCGGCCTTCCGACGCCTTGCGATTGAGGTCGACGCAGTAGGCTTCCAGCGCCTCGTGCCCCTTGCGGGCCGTCTTCTCGACGCTGGGCTCCTCGTCGGCGCCGTGGACGGTGCGTCGGCGCGTCTCGCCCGCCACCTTGGCGATGCCGTGGGATATGTAATTGACCGCGTCGAGCCGGCTCATGTCCTGAACCTGCAGGTAAAAGACGGCATGCGACTCCCGCTCGGAGAACATCGCGACGAGCACGTTGGCGCCGGTGACCTCCTCGCGTCCAGAGGACTGGACGTGAATGACCGAGCGCTGGATCACCCGCTGGAAGCCGGCGGTCGGCTTGGGGTCCGTCGTTCCCGCCGCCTTCAGGCCGTCCAGCTCGTGATCGACGAACTGGGAGAGGTCATGGCGCAATTGCTGCACGTCGACGCCGCAGGCGCGCATCACCGGCACCGCATCCTGGTCCTCGGCCAGGGCCAGCAACAGGTGCTCGAGCGTGGCGTACTCGTGACTGCGCTCGGTGGCCAACGCCAGCGCCCGGTGCAGCGTCTGTTCGAGGTTACGTGACAACATGAACGCCTCTCACTCGCTTCCGTCTTTCTCGATCGTGCACTGGAGAGGGTGCTGATGCTGACGCGCCGTCTCCATCACCTGGTTCACCTTGGTCTCCGCAATCTCGTAAGTAAAGACCCCGCATATGCCGACGCCGCGCTGATGGACATGCAGCATGATCTGCACCGCCTCTTCATGCCCCTTGCCGAAAAAGCGTTCGAGCACGTACACGACGAACTCCATCGGCGTATAGTCGTCGTTCAGCATTAAAACTTTGTACATGGACGGCTTTTTGGTCTTCGTCCGGGTTTTGGTGACAACCCCGGTCGACGGCAAACCGTCGTTGTTGCGCTTGTCGGAGTCGCTCATCCTTGCATTCGTTCCCTGCTCCGCTATCGCTCCATGCCATGGACGGACCCCGCCGCATTCTCGTGGCATCTTCCAAATATATGCGCTTTTTCTCTCCGAAAAAACCCGCGAGCGAATTTCGTGCGAAAAAGTGGCCGAAACGAAACAGGCGCCCGGCGGGGGGGCCACCGGGCGCCTTATCGGGACCTGAACCAGGGGGTGGGTCAGGCCACCGAATTCGCGGCAATTTCTTCGAAGCTTGCGCCCATCCGTCTTGTCAACGGGACCAAGGCGTCTTCGGCCACTTGCACCGCCATGTTCGACAGCGTGCACGATATTCCGATCATACGACCGACACCGAATTTGACGAGACAATTCTGAACATCGATCCAGTCGGCGACCGTCCTGCAATCCGATATACCCTTCGCCGCGACCGCGGCGTGCTCGACGGACATCAGGGCGACGCCGAACCACGTGTTGTTGAGGGCACGAACGCCACGGGCAAGAATGGTTCGCGACTTCATCGTCGCGTCGACGTTGCGCGCGCCGAACCCGAACCATTCGAAGAACGCGTTGAACGCAACGGCGCCTACCGTGACCGGCAGCGCCCGTGAAGCTTCGGCCTCGATTTCGGCCGCGGGCGTCGACCCGGCTGTTGGTTCGAGTGTCGCTTTGACGGTCATTGGCTCTCCCTCGCCGCCGGCTCGCAAACCGGCTTTGCTAAAGACGCGCCATTCCCGAACGAACGCGCTTGCGAAGTTGGCGTTCCGAAATCGGTTGCGCTGCGACGCAGCATCGCAAACGAGCTTTTAGACCCCTGCCCCACCTTCCGACAAGAGCATTTCGCACACGCCAGCATTGCAGTTTTTGCGATACTACGCTTCCGCCGTCGGTCCTGTCCCGAACTTTGATCCTCTCGACAAACCGTTTAAGGTCTCTGAATCCGAATTCTGGAGAACGCAATGACCGACGAAGATCAATACGAGGCGGAACTCGAACGGCGCCTGGCAAAGGACTGGGGGCCGGACATGCCGTCCTGGAAACGTCGGCTCTCCGCCATTTTCATTATCGTCGCCTTCATCGGGCTCGTTCTCGCCGCCGTCTTGACCGCCTCACCGTAGCACGGTTTCCACCAGCTTCGCCCAGTAGCTGGCGCCCAACGGCAGAATGGCATCGTTGAAGTCGTAGCGGGGATTGTGCAGGCCGCATCCGCCTTCGCCGGGTCCGTTGCCGATCCACACGTAGCAGCCGGGCTTCTCCATCAACATGAAGGCGAAGTCCTCGGAACCCATGCTCGGCGCCGGATCGCGATCGATATTGCCCTCGCCCGCGACCATCAGCGCCGCCGATGCCGCCCGCTCGGTTTCCGCCCGATCGTTGATGGTCGGTGGATACCGCCGCTCGTAGTGGACCTGGGCGCCGCAGCCGTGCGCGGCGGCGACCCCCTCGGCGATGCGGTGAACGGCCGCTTCGACGGTATCCTGCACCTGCGGGCGGAGGGCACGGGTGGTGCCGCGAAGCACCGCCCGCTCGGGGATCACGTTCCAGGTGTCGCCGGCATGAAACTGGGTCACCGAGACCACCGCCGCGTCCAGGGGGTCGATCGTGCGGCTGGCCACGGCCTGGAGCGCGGTGACGATCGCCGAAGCCGCCAGAACGGGATCGTTGCCGAGATGCGGCATCGCCGCGTGAGCACCCTTGCCGGTAACCGTGATCTCGAAGATGTCGAAGGCGGCCATCATCGGGCCGGGGCGCATTGCGATGGTGCCGACCGGCTGGCCCGGCCAGTTGTGCATGCCGTAGACGGACCGGACCGGAAACGTCTCGAACAACCCCTCGTCGATCATTTTCCGCGCCCCGCCCTCGTTTTCCTCCGCCGGCTGGAAGATGAAGTGAACGGTGCCGCGGAACCGCCTCGTCTCCGCCAGATAGTGGGCGGCGCCGAGCAGCATCGCGGTATGGCCGTCGTGACCGCACGCATGCATTTTTCCGGCGTGGGTCGATCGGTGGCCAGAACTCGTTGGCTTCGGGAATGGGCAGTCCGTCCATGTCGGCGCGCAGCCCGATGGCGGGCCCGTCGCCGGTGCTGAGGGTGCCGACGACGCCGGTTCCGGCCAGCCCCCGATGGACCGCGATGCCGAACTCGGCGAGCCGCTCGGCGACGAACGCCGCCGTCAAATGCTCCTCGAACGCCAGTTCGGGATGGGCATGCAAATGCCGCCGCCACGCGGTCATCTGCTGTTGCTGTTCGACGATCTGCTCGATGATTGGCAAGGTTCCACCCTCCCGAGTTTGCGAGATGGTTGCCGGGGCCGAAGCGCTTGGTGTCAGGTTAAGCCGCCGACGGCCGATCTCCCAGAGGCAACATTCCTCGATGCCCGGTCTGGTCCTAAGCGCTTCCCCATCCTATATCTCGGGCAACCTTCGCCCATCTCGAAAGGGGCCTTCATGAGCGCAGTTGCCCAACTGAAACAAGCGACCGCCGCGGTTGCCGACCGGCCGCTCTGCGCCAACCCGCTGGTCGACTGGTTACTGAGCGATGGCTGGAACATCGCCTCCCCGCGGGAACTGGTCGGGCAGTTGGGCGACCGCATGGTCGACATCGGAATCCCCGTCTACCGAATAAGAGTCAACATCCGCACCCTTCACCCCCAGTTCATCGGGACGAGTTATGCCTGGGAACGCGGGGCCGAAGAGGTCACCGAGACGACGCCCTCCCACGCCATCCTCCAGGAAGAGCGGTATTTGAGGAGCCCCTTCGCCGTCATCTTCCAGGGGGCCGGAGGCGTGCGCCGGCAAGCTCGAAGTCGCCGACGCGACACTCGATTTCCCCGTCCTCGAGGAACTCCGGAACGGAAGGGCGCCACCGACTACGTCGCCATGCCGCTGGTGTTCTCGGACGGCCGGATCAACGCGATCACCTTCGCCAGCGACAGGCCGGGCGGGTTTTCGACGGCGGAGCTGGAAACCACCTACGGCATGCTACCGGTGCTCTCGCGTCTGCTCGAAGTCCACGCTATGCGGCGCACCACCCGGACGATCCTCGACACCTACCTGGGCAAACAGGCGGGCGAACGGGTGCTCAACGGTCTGATCAGGCGCGGCGACGGCGAGAACATCCATGCGGTCATCTGGTTCTGCGACCTGCGCGGGTCGACGCCGCTCGCCGACCGCTTGCCCCGCGAGGCGTATCTCGCCCTGCTCAACGATTTTTTCGAATGCATGGCCGGCGCCGTCGTCGACCATGGCGGCGAGGTGCTGCGGTTCCTCGGCGACGCCGTCATCGGCATCTTCCCGATCGACGCCAAGACCGACCACCCGGAGTTGTGCCCGGAACACACCGGCGCATGTGCCAGGGCCGTGGCCGCGGCGCAGGATGCGATGAAGCGGATGGAAGACCTCAACCATGTCCGCCACGAACGGAACGAGCCGCCTTTGGGCTACGGCATCGCCCTGCATATCGGCGACGTCCTTTACGGCAACATCGGCATCCCGGAACGCCTCGACTTCACCGTGATCGGCCCGGCCGTCAATGAAGCCGCGCGGCTGGAAGCTTTGTGCAAGACCATGCACAAGCCGGTGCTGATCTCCGCCGAACTGGCCCGCCTCCTCCCGGACAAGCTGACTTCGCTGGGTTTCCACGTCCTGCGCGGTGTCCGCGAACCCCACGAAATCTTCACCCTGCCCTCGTACTAGTAAGGAGGGTGTCTATCGCGACCAAGCGCGGGTCCGATCGCCCCATCGCTATCGCCCTCGGTGGTCTGCTCGCCCTTGCCGTGGCGATGGGGATCGGCCGATTCGTCTACACGCCGATCCTTCCGTTCATGGAATTGGGCCTTGGGCTGACCAAAGCGGAGGCCGGCGTGATCGCCTCGGCGAACTTTGGTGGCTACCTTATCGGCGCTCTGGCCGCGGCATCGGCGACTTTGCCGGGGACACGGCGCGGCTGGTTGCTCGCGGCACTGGCGATCAGCGCGCTTTCGACCGGAGCGATGGGACTGTCGACGTCGTTTGCGATGTTCCTGGGGCTGCGTCTTGTCGGCGGCGTCGCCAGCGCGTTCGTTCTCGTGTTCGCTTCGACCCTCGTACTCGATCGTCTTGCCGCGGCGGGTCGACCCGGTCTTTCCGCCGTCCATTTTGCCGGAGTCGGATGCGGGATCGCGATGTCCGCGGTCCTGGTTTCGCAACTAACCGCGACGGGGTACGGCTGGGACGAGTTGTGGGTCTACAGCGGGCTCGTCTCGTTGCTCGCCCTCGCGGCGGTGTATTGGCTGGTGCCGCGCGAAGCCGAAGCCAAACCATCATCCGCACGGGCACGAGACCACGGAACCGGCCGCCGGGTCACTGCGCTGATCACGGCCTATGGACTTTTCGGCTTCGGTTATGTGATCACCGCGACGTTCATCTCGACCATGGTAAGGGACTCCTCCGACCTTCGCCCCATCGAACCGGTGATCTGGCTCGTGGTGGGGCTGGCGGCGGTGCCTTCGGTGGCACTGTGGGCTTGGATTGGGCGCCGGGTAGGCGACGACCGAGCCTTTGCCGGCGCGTGCCTTGTCGAGGCGGTCGGCGTGGCACTAAGCGCAGTGTCGACCGATCCGTACGTCGTCGTCACTGCCGCGGCGCTGTTGGGCGGTACGTTCATGGGGATCACTGCGTTGGGCCTTTCTCTGGGGCGTCGCCTTTCGACCGGCGATCCCCGCCGCAGCCTCGCACTGATGACGGCGGCGTTCGGGCTTGGCCAGATAATCGGCCCGACCTTCGCCGGCTTCGCTTATGGCTTCGGCGACAGCTTCCTGGCGCCCTCGCTGGCGGCGGCCGCGGCACTGGCCATCGGCGCCGCTCTGGTCGCCGATCCGTGGCGTTGGTTCGACCCGTCGGCCGGTCGTGAGTGCGAGCCTGGGCGCTGATAGGATTCCGTTCCTGCGCGCCGAAAGGAGAGGTCCCGGGAGGGCGTACCGCGACGGCCCACGCCTACAGTGGCCACGGATCGACGCCGAACAGCCATCCGTGCACGGAGAGCAGGACGACGTATAGGGCGATGCCCAAGGGCCAAACGCCACCAGCCGATCTCGCCGAGCCCCACCCGGGTCCGGCCCGAGAGGATGGCGGCCAGCGGGAGGTAGGAGGTCTTGTCGCAAAACGCCTCCCAAGCCGGTTCGTGGGTCACGTCCCTCTTGGCGTCGATCGCCTTGGCACCGCCGAGCGCCAGCACCGTCATTCCGGCGAACAGGATCATCCCCGCCGCGTCGCCGTTGGCGAGCAGGTGGGCGATCCCCCACAGCCCGAAGCCCCACATCATCGGGTGGCGGGTGACCTTGAGAATCCCGACCGGGCCGCGGGAGGCGACGGCGCGGCCGTCGACGACGGCAAGCGTGGGATTGGGGGTGGTCAGCCCGGCCACCACCAGAATGCACGCGAACGGCATGATCGCCAGCGACAGGTGACGGAGCCCGGTCGGCGGCGTCCACACCTCGACCAACGGGGCATTCCCGTAGGCGATCGCGGTCCAGGTGATCAACACCAGCGACAACAGCGAATAGAGACCGAGGAACGGCCGCTCGCCGATGCGGGCGACCAACGGCCTGCGAACCGGCGGGCTCGACAACGCGAAATGGCTGCCGACGAACAATAGGGTCGCAATCGCCACGTGCCACACGCTTCCGGTCATCGCCCGTCCCTCCTCGCCTTTGCTCTTGCCGATTAAAGAACGAAAGCGGGCATCATGCCACCAAGAACAGCACCCCAAGATCAAGAGGTGCCAACGGGCCCCGAGACACCCGCGATGGGAAGGAGGAAATCAAGCCGCCGGCCTTGTATCGCGACACCGAACGGGAGTATGTTTTGTGTCTGCTCCGGGGCCTTTCAAATAATTTGCCGGTTGCCGGTTGTTTTTGCGACCAACCTCGGCGGCCGGCCGGCTTGAAAAGTACCTAACGGTACGCTATGCCGCGCAGGGTTGGGTTGATTTGTCGAGGTGCACGTGGCATTCAACCCGTCGGTCGCGGCTCGTTTGCGGGCACGGCATCTGGTGGCGGGGCAAGGGCCGATCGCCCCGAAATAACAGCGAGAACCGCCTCTTGCGGGGCGGCAGAGGAGGAGAAAGAAACACAATGAGCCAGCAACCAGCCGATCTCGCCCGTCGCCCAGACCTCAGCCTCAAGAGCAGAATGGCGGGTCCGTCGAGAACCCGGCGACCGATTTATGTGGACCTGCTCCCTCCCTGCAACAACGCGTGTCCGGCCGGTGAGAACATCCAGGCGTGGCTGGCCCACGCCGAAGCGGGCCGCTTCGAGGAGGCGTGGCAGACCCTTGTCGCGGACAACCCGCTGCCGGCGGTCCATGGGCGGGTCTGCTATCACCCCTGCGAAAGTAACTGCAACCGCATCAATCTGGACGGTACGGTGAGCATCCACG
Source organism: uncultured Alphaproteobacteria bacterium (assembly GCA_963772635.1). Lineage (GTDB taxonomy): Bacteria > Pseudomonadota > Alphaproteobacteria > Rhodospirillales > Defluviicoccaceae > JAUXFS01. Next base: position 44,105 of record CAVYYK010000035.1, on the reverse strand, counting down.
CGGTCGAACGCTTCCTCGGCGACACCGCCCTCAAGGAAGGCTGGAAGGCGCGGATCGACGCCAAACCGACCGGCAAGCGGGTACTGATCGTCGGCGCCGGTCCGAGTGGGCTGTCCGCCGCCCATCACCTGACGCGCATGGGCCACACGGTGGAAGTCCACGACGCCGGACCGATGGCCGGCGGGATGATGCACTTCGGCATCCCCGCCTACCGGCTGCCGCGCGACATCCTCGACGGCGAGATCAAGCGTATCGAAGACATGGGCGTGAAGTTCGTGCTCAACCACAAGGTCGAGGACCTCGTGGCTGAGAGGGAAAAGGGAAAATTCGACGCCGTGTTCGTCGCCGTCGGCGCCCACCTGTCGAAGCGCACCGAGATTCCGTCGCGCGACGCCGGCAAGGTGCTCGATGCGGTGGCCTTCCTCAAGCACGTCGAGGCCGGGACGGCGCCGAAGCTGGGTCGCCGCGTCGCCATTTACGGCGGTGGCAATACCGCGATGGACGCCGCCCGCGTCGCCAAGCGAATGGGCCATGAGCCGCTGATCATCTACCGTCGCGACTACGAACACATGCCCGCCCACTCCTTCGAAGCCGATGAGGCGATGGAGGAAGGTGTCAAGATCCATTGGCTCAGGACGATCAAGTCGATCGAGGAAACCTCGTTCAAGGTCGAGGTCATGGAGGTCGACGAGAACGGTCGCCCGCAGCCGACCGGCGAGTTCGAAACGATCGAGGCCGACGACCTGATCCTGGCCCTGGGTCAGGACACCGACACCGAATTCATGCGCAAGGTACCAGGCGTCGAGTTCCAGAAGGACGGAACCGTCATCGTCTCGGAGAACATGATGACCGGTTCTCCTGGCCTGTTCGCCGGCGGCGACATGGTGCCGTCGGAGCGCACGGTCACCATCGGCGTCGGGCACGGCAAGAAGGCGGCCCGCAACATCGACGCCTTCCTGCGCGGCGAAACCTACGACAAGGGCCGAAGAAGCACGACATCGCCACCTTCGAGAAGCTGCACCTGTGGTTCTACACCGACGCCGCCCAGCGGCCGGAGAGCCATGCGGAGATGCTGCGCCGAAAGACTTCCTTCGAGGAAGTCGTCAAGGGCCTCAGCGAGAAGGAAGCCGTCTACGAAGCGAAACGGTGCCTTTCCTGCGGCAACTGCTTCGAATGCGACGGATGTTACGGCGCCTGTCCCGAGGACGCGATCATCAAGCTCGGGCCGGGCAAGCGGTACAAATACGACTACGATCTGTGCACCGGCTGCGCCATCTGCTTCGAGCAATGCCCGTGCTACGCGATCGAGATGATCCCCGAGCCCGCCAGCGCCCCGTGACCGCGCCGATATCTCGGAACTGAACAGAGTGTAGCCCAACAGACGTGCCGGACAGAGCGACGGGGGGCCCGTCGAATGCTCCTGCCCGGTAGTGGAGGAAGTCAATGGCCGAACAGCAAGTAACAACAATCGACGGCAACGAAGCCGCGGCGTACGTGGCGTTCAGGGTCAACGAAGTCTGCGCCATCTACCCGATCACGCCGTCCTCCACCATGGCCGAACTGGCGGACCAGTGGGCGAGCGAGGGCAAGACCAACATCTGGGGCGGCATCCCCGACATCGTCGAGATGCAGAGCGAGGCCGGGGCGGCCGGCACTGTCCATGGCGCCCTCCAGGGCGGCGCGCTGACCACCACGTTCACCGCGTCGCAGGGGCTCATGCTGATGATCCCCAACATGTACAAGATCGCCGGCGAACTTACCTGTGCGGTGTTCCACGTGGCCGCTCGGGCGTTGGCCGGCCAGGGGCTATCGATCTTCGGCGACCAGCAGGACGTGATGGCCGTCCGCCCGACCGGTTTCGCCCAGCTCGCCTCCAGCTCGGTGCAGGAGGCCCACGACATGGCGCTGATCGCCCAGGTGGCGACGCTGGAGTCCCGCATTCCCTTCATCCACTTCTTCGACGGGTTCCGCACCTCCCACGAGGTCAACAAGCTCACCCTGCTTTCCGACGACCAGATGCGGACGATGATCGACGACCACTTGGTGATCGCCCATCGCCGGCGTGCGCTCAACCCCGACAACCCGTTCATCCGCGGCACTGCCCAGAACCCGGACGTGTACTTCCAGGCCCGCGAGACCGCGAACCCGTTCTACGAAAGGACCCCCGGGATCGTCGCGAAGGCGATGGAGAAGTTCGCCGAGGTCGCCGGCCGGCGCTACCATCTGTTCGACTATTTCGGCGCCCCCGATGCCGAGCGCATCGTCATCCTCATGGGATCGGGCGCCGAAGCGGCCCGCGAGACCGTCGAGTTCCTGCAAAAGCAGGGCGAGAAGGTCGGCATGATCCAGGTCCATCTCTATCGCCCGTTCTCGGCCGAGCACTTCCTCGCGGCCGTCCCGTCCTCCGTCAAGGCGGTGGCGGTGCTCGACCGGACCAAGGAGCCGGGCGGCATCGGCGAACCGATGTACATGGAAGTGGTTACGACCTTCGCCGAAGCCGTGACGCAAGGCACTGCCCCCACGGCCGTCCTGCCCAAGATCGTCGGCGGCCGCTACGGCCTGTCGTCCAAGGAGTTCAACCCGGGAATGGTGAAGGGCATCCTCGACGAACTCAAGAAGGACGCGCCCAAGAACCATTTCACCGTCGGCATCGTCGACGACGTCTCGCACACCAGCCTGGACTACGATCCGACCTTCAGCACCGAGGGCGACGAGGTGTTCCGGGCGATGTTCTACGGGCTCGGCGCCGACGGCACTGTCGGCGCCAACAAGAACACCATCAAGATCATCGGCGACGATCCGGCGTTCTATGCCCAGGGTTACTTCGTCTACGACTCGAAGAAGTCGGGCTCGCAGACGGTGTCCCACGTCCGGTTCGGCCCGAACCCGATCCGCTCGACCTACCTGATCGGCGCCGCCAATTTCATCGGCTGCCACCAATTCAACTTCGTCCACAAGGCGGACGTGCTCGCCAACGCCGCCCCGGGCGCGACGTTCCTGCTCAACAGCCCGTACGACGCGGCCGAAGTGTGGGACGAGCTGCCGGCGAGGGTGCAGAAGCAGATCATCGACAAGAAGCTCAAGTTCCATGTGATCGACGGCGCCAAGGTCGCCCGCGAAACCGGCATGGGCACCCGCACCAACACGATCATGCAGACCTGCTTTTTCGCCATATCCGGTGTGCTGCCGCGCGAACAGGCGATCGACAAGATCAAGAAGTCGATCAAGAAGACCTACGGGAAAAAGGGCGACGAGGTCGTTCAGAAGAACTTCGAGGCGGTCGATCACACCATCGCCCACCTGCAGCAAGTCAAGGTGCCCGACAAGGTCACCAGCAAGCTCGAGATGCAGCTGACGGTCCCGGCGGATGCGCCGGAATTCGTCCAGAAGGTGACCGCCATGATGATGGCGGGCACCGGCGACGACCTGCCGGTCAGCGCGATGCCGATCGACGGTACCTATCCCAGCGGAACGACCAAGTGGGAAAAGCGGAATATCGCCCAGTTCGTCCCACTCTGGGAGCAGGACATCTGCATTCAGTGCGGCAACTGCAGCTTCGTCTGCCCGCACGGGGTAATCCGCTCCAAGCTGTACAATCAGAGTTTGCTCGAAAAAGCGCCGGACGGCTTCAAATCCGCTCCGATCGATGCGCGCGGTTTCCCCGATACCCGCTATACCCTGCAAGTCTACGCCGAGGACTGCACCGGTTGCGCCCTTTGCGTCGAGGTCTGTCCGGCGAAAAGCAAGGAGGAGGTGGGCAAGAAGGCGATCAACATGGCGTGGAAGGACGACGTCATCGGCGACATCAAAACCAATGTCGCCTTCTTCGAGACGTTGCCGATCAACGACCGCTCGCGAGTCGATTTTTCGACCATCCGCGGTACCCAGTTCCTCGAGCCGCTGTTCGAGTTCTCCGGCGCCTGCGCCGGTTGCGGCGAGACGCCCTACGTGAAGCTCGTTTCCCAGTTGTTCGGGGATCGCATGCTCGTCGCCAACGCCACCGGTTGCTCGTCCATCTACGGCGGCAACCTGCCGACGACACCGTGGGCCAAGAACAGCGAGGGGCGCGGGCCCGCCTGGTCCAATTCCCTGTTCGAGGACAACGCCGAATTCGGCCTCGGCATGCGACTCGCCGCCGACCGCCACCTGGCGTTGGCCACGCACCTGGTGATGACGCTCAAGGAGGAGATCGGACCGCTGCTGGCCGAGGAGTTGATTTCGGCGCCGCAAAGGACCGAGTCCGAAATCCGCAGGCAGCGCGAACGGGTCGCGGTCCTCAAGGGGATCGTTCAGCCGATCGAGAGCGACGCCGCCAAGCACCTTCTGTCGGTGGCCGATCATCTGGTCCGCCGCAGCGTCTGGATCATCGGCGGCGACGGCTGGGCATACGACATCGGCTCGTCCGGCGTCGACCACGTGATGTCCACCGGGAGGGATGTCAACATTCTGGTGCTCGACACCGAGGTCTATTCCAACACCGGCGGGCAGGCGTCCAAGTCGACCCCGCTGGGGGCCGTCGCCAAGTTTGCCAACGCCGGCAAACAGGTGGGCAAGAAGGACCTGGCGCTGCAGGCGATCTCCTACGGCAACGTCTATGTCGCCCGCATCGCCATGGGCGCCAACCCGCAACAAGCGCTGCTCGCCTTCCGCGAGGCGGAAACCTACGAAGGTCCGTCACTGATCCTGGCCTACAGCCACTGCATTGCCCATGGCATCAACATGCAGAAAGGGCTCGACCAGCAGAGCCTCGCGGTCCACAGCGGCTGCTGGCCGCTGATCCGCTACAACCCCGAAATGCGCCAAGCCGGGGAGAACCCGTTCGTGCTCGACTCGCCGCGGCCGACGATGAAGCTCAAGGACTACACCGAGAACGAGCTTCGCTACCGGATGCTGACCCGCACCAATCCGAAAATGGCGGATCAGCTGATGGCGCAGGCGCAGGTGGCGGTCGATCGGAAATGGAAGCTTTACGAGGACATGGCCGCCCTCGGCTGAGGCCGGCGATTTCTTCGTTTGGCGAAGGGGCGAGTGCGGGAAAGCCTAACGGGTCGAGTGGACCGAAAAGGAACATAACAATGGATTTAAAAACAACGTACATGGGTCTGGACCTCAAGCATCCGCTGGTGGCCTCGGCGGGACCGATTTCGAAGTCGTTGGACGGCATCAAGCGGCTGGAGGACGCCGGCGCGTCGGCGGTGGTCCTGTTCTCGCTGTTCGAGGAGCAGATCCGCCAGGAGAACGAATCGTTCGACTACCTGACGGAAGCGGGCACCGAGAGCTTCGGGGAATCGCTGAGCTACTTTCCCGCGGTGGAAGACTACAAGATGGGGCCGGACGCGTATCTGGACCTGATCAGACAGGCGACCGAGGCCGTCGACATCCCGATCATCGGCAGCCTCAACGGCGTCACCGACGCCGGCTGGGCCGAATACGCCAAGGACATCTCCGACGCCGGCGCCCAGGCGCTCGAGTTGAACGTCTATTACATTCCCGCCGACGTCGGCATCGCCGCCCGCGACGTGGAGCAGCGCTACATCGACATCGTCAAGCATGTGAAGGGCGCGGTCTCGATCCCGGTTTCGGTCAAGCTCAGCCCGTTCTTCAGCTCCATCGGCGAGATGGCGAACCGCTTCGTCGAAGCCGGCGCCAACGGCCTCGTCCTGTTCAACCGGTTCTACCAGCCCGATTTCGACCTCGAAGAGCTCGAAGTCGTCCCCAACCTGGAGCTCAGCTCGGCCAGCGAAATCCGCCTGCCGCTGATGTGGATCGCCATCCTGCACGGCCGCGTCGAGGCGTCGCTGGCGGCGACCCGCGGCGTCGAGACCGCCCAGGAGGTCGTCAAGTACGTCATGGCCGGTGCCGACGTGGTGATGACCACCTCGGCGTTGCTGCGCAACGGCGTCGGCCACATGAAAACCCTGGTCGACGGCCTCAACGCGTGGATGGAGAAACGGGGCTACAACTCCGTCGAGCAGATGAAAGGCTCGATGAGCCAGCTGAAGGTGGCCGATCCCTCCGCCTTCGAGCGCGCCAACTACATCAAGATGCTGGGCAGCTTCAAGAGCCCCTACATGGCCTGAGGCCGAGGGGCCGTTGCCCCTCACACTTGCAGGAAGCCGCTCGGCGGTCGGCTATGGATACGATGATCCGATCGTGGGCACGTCGCTTGCGACAATCTCCATCACCGTGATGCCCCCGCGCGGCCGCCAGCCCTGCCACCCCGCAACCGTCATCGCGAGACGCAAAGCGCCGTGGCGATCCACTAACTATTGTCCGGTATTTGCGAACACCCGAGCAGCCCGGCCCGTTCGGGCTGAATTGGCCATCGGTCCGGCTTGCCGATATGTTGATCCGCGCTCCGATCGGGCATCGATTCCAACGAAAGGATTTGCGATGGCATGGATCTGTCTGGGGCTGGCGATTCTGTTCGAGGTCGCCGGGACCACGTCGCTGAAGATGTCGCAGGGCTTTACCCAGCTCCTCCCCTCGCTGGTGATCTTTCCGGCCTACGGCATCAGTCTCGCCCTGCTCACCCTGGCGGTGAAGGAGGTGCCGATCAGCGTCGCCTACGCGGTGTGGGCGGCGGTCGGCACCGCGCTGATCGCCGCCATCGGCATCCTGTGGTTCCGCGAGCCGGCAACCCCGGCCAAGCTGGTGTTCATCGGGGTCATCGTCGTCGGCGTCATCGGCCTCCATCTCTCCGACAGCGTGGCGCGAACGCCTTGAAACGTGGAGGCGTTTGACCCGTATCGAAGCGCCCCCTATCATCCGCGCCGCCGGCCCCGGCGGAATCAATAAGACAGGTGGAGGGAACCAACATGCGCGGGTTGAAGGACAAGGTGGCCGTGGTCACCGGCGGGGGAGCCGGCATCGGGCTGGCCATCTGCAAACGCCTGGCGGAGGAGGGCTGCGCCGTCGGCGTCTTCGACATCGATTCCGCCGCCGCCGAGGCCGCCGCCGCCGGGATCACCGGCGCCGGCGGAACCGCCCACGCCGTCGCCTGCGACGTCGCCGACTACGCCGGAGTCAAAAAGGCGGTCGCCGGCTTCGAGGCCGAGGCCGGCGCCGTCGACATCCTGGTCAACAACGCCGGCTGGGACCGGTTCATGATGTTCACCAAGACCGAGCCGGCGCTGTGGGACAGGATCATCGCGATCAACCTCAAGGGCCCGCTCAACATGCTTCATGTCACCCTGCCGGGAATGATCGATCGGGGTTCCGGCAAGGTGGTCAACATCGCCTCCGACGCCGCCCGGGTGGGGTCGCTGGGCGAAGCGGTCTATTCGGCGACCAAGGGCGGGCTGGTGGCGCTGAGCAAGAGCCTCGCCCGCGAGACGGCGACCAAGGGGGTGTGCCTCAACTGCGTCTGCCCGGGGCCGACCGAGACCTCGCTGTTGAGCTCGGTCGCCGAGGCCAGCGGCATGGGCGACAAGCTGCTCGACGCGTTCGCCAAGGCGACGCCGATGCGCCGGCTCGGCAAGGTCGACGATCTCCCCGGCGCCGTCGCGTTTCTCGCCAGCGACGACGCCGACTTCATTACCGGCCAGGTGATCAGCGTCTCCGGCGGCCTGACCATGAACGGATGACAACCAGGGACAGACGAGGGAACCAAGCACGATGAACTACGAGGACATCCTCTACGACGAGACCGACGGCGTCGCCACCATCACCATCAACCGCCCCAAGGTCTACAACGCTTTCCGCGGCAAGACCTGCGACGAGATCATCGATGCCTTCCACCGTGCCGGCTGGAAGAAGGACGTCGGCGTGATCGTGTTCACCGGCGCCGGCGACAAGGCGTTCTGTACCGGCGGCGACCAGTCCGCCCACGAGGGACAGTACGACGGCCGCGGCGTCATCGGCCTGCCGCTGGAGGAGATGCAGTCGGTCATCCGCGATGTGCTGAAGCCGGTGATCGCCCGGGTGCAGGGTTTCGCGATCGGCGGCGGCCATGTGCTCGCGTTGCTGTGCGACCTGACCATCGCCGGAGAGAGCGCGGTGTTCGGGCAGGTCGGCCCGAAGATGGGCTCGGTGGACCCCGGCTTCGGCACCGCCTACATGGCGCGGTGCATCGGCGAGAAGAAGGCGCGGGAGGTCTGGTATCTCTGCCGCCGCTACACCGCCCGGCAGGCGTTGGAGATGGGCCTGTGCAACACCGTCGTGCCCGACGACCAACTCGATGCCGAGGTCAAGAAGTGGTGCGACGAGATCCTCGAGAAGAGCCCGACCGCGCTCGCCATCGCCAAACGCTCGTTCAACGCCGATTCCGCCAACATCGCCGGCATCTCGGCCATGGGCCTGCATGCGGTGAGCATGTTCTACGGCAGCGAGGAGTCCCAGGAAGGGGTTCGGGCGTTCAAGGAAAAACGCAAGCCCGAGTTCCGCAAATACGTCAAGTGACGGGGCGGTCGGGCTCCGGGAGTCCCCGATGATCGACCATGCCGTCCTTCCCGAAGGGGCGGAGATCGACGACCAAGGACTATGGGTCCAGGTGCTGCGCCGGCCCGAAGGCCCGGCCCGGCGTTCCGCGCTGTTCCTCGATCGTGACGGCGTCATCGTCGAAGAGGTCGATCACCTGAACCGGGCCGAGGACGTCCGGTTGATCGACGGCGCGGCCGCGGTGATCGCCGCTGCCAATCGGCGAGGCATCCCCGTGGTGGTGATCACCAACCAGTCGGGTATCGGCCAGGGACTGTTCGGATGGGACGCTTTCATCGCCGTCCAGAACCGGATCTTCGCCGACCTCGCCGCCGAGGGCGCGTTCGTCGACGGCGTGTTCGCCTGTCCCCATCACCCGAAGGCGTTACCGCCTTACCGCCATCCCGACCATCCGGCGCGCAAACCCAATCCCGGCATGCTGCTCGGTGCGGCCGAGCGGCTGCCGTTGGATCTGGCCGCTTCGTGGATCATCGGCGACAGGACCCGCGACCTGGCGGCGGGGCGCCGTGCCGGCCTCGCCGGCGGGCTGCTGGTCTCGACCGGATACGGCGATCGGCAGGGCGAGCGCGAGGCAGCCCTGTCGTTGGCGAAGGACGGCAGGTTCCGGGTACGGGTCGGCGCGTCGGTGGCCGCCGCGCTGACCGCGGTTCCCCTGTTGGGCGATCCGCGCTAGCGGATTACGCGCGACCGTAGTGCACGTAGTCGGTCCAGGTCCGTTCGACACGTCTCAACGCCTGACACACGGTGTCGATTTCGTTGCTGCCGACCTCGTGATCGCCCAACTGGCCGGCGATCCGCTGTTCCAGTTCGCGTATCTCGCCAACGACGCCAAGTGCCTTTTCGGTCAGCTTGATGCTGACCGAACGACGGTCATGGGCCGAGCGTTCCTGATCCAGGTAGCCCATCTCCGCCAGTTTCTTGATGTTGTACGAGACGTTGGAGCCCTGATAGTAGCCGCGCTCCACCAGGTCACGGATCGCAATCTCCTCGGCGCCGATGTTGGCGAGGAGCAAGGCTTGAACACTGTTGATGTCCCTGATCCCCAGCCGATTGAGTTCGGCACGAAGGAGATCGAGGAACCTTCTGTGGAGACGTTCTATCAAACGTGTGAGCTCCAGATATTCCTTTTTCACGCTCGGTCTTCCCCTACAACGTTTTAAGTCTGTACAGTTTGGCAAATTCTACATAAAATTGCAATACCATATCGCTTACAACTTTTTATAGCGATGCCTGGGTTCGATTTTGGCCCCTCGCGTTCGAAGGAACGTAACCGGCCGGCCGGATCCAGGCGCCATCAAACGACCTGAAGGAGTTGCCCGTCGATGCCCTTGCACACAGGCAGTTTTCCTAGGCCGCCCTTCGTTCGCGTAGCGGCGATGGCTTTTCTGTTATTTGTTTTTCTCGCCGGTTGCGCCGGTCAGGTGCCCACTCCCGAGGAGATCGCGGAAGACGAGCATGAAAGCCAATACGCCCAGATTATGCGGATTGCCAACTCCACCCGCGCCGGCGGCGACCTGTCCGGAGCGGGGTCGTTCTACCACAGAGCCCACGCCCTGGCCCCGGAGCGATCGGCGCCGCTGATCGCGCTGGGTGAAATCTCCGCCGCCCTCGGTGCCTACGAGGAGTTCGGCAAAAGCCTACCGCTCGGCGCTGACGATCGACGCCGACGACGCCAAGGCCCGACAGGGCTACGGCAAGGTCCTGATTGCGCTCAATCGCCCGGACCGGGCGGCACATCAGTTCCGCGCGGCGATCGACCTCGATGCCGGGGACTACCGGTCCTACAACGGCCTTGGCGTCGCACTCGACCTGGTGGGCAAACACGAACAGGCGCAGCAAAGCTATGTCGACGGCATGGAGAAGGCGCCCGACAACCCGTCCTTGCGCAACAACCTGGCGCTATCCCTGGCGCTGGCGAGGAACTATGACGAGGCGGTCGATATCCTGCGCGAGATCGCCGGCGACCCGATCGCAGGTCGCCGCGTCCGTCAGAACCTGGCGCTCGTCTATGGTCTCGCCGGGAAAATCGAAAAAGCCGCTGCCGTCGCCAGCATGGACCTGAAGGATGATGAGGTGCGCAACAATCTCGCCTACTATCAGTCGCTGCACAAACTCAGCGGTCGGGCCCTCGCCGAGGCCGTGCTTGGCGTCCAGACCCGCGGCGGGAATCTCCCCCCGGACACCGCGTCCGAGGAGAGGGCGGAACTTCCATAGCACCTCCGTACTCGGGCCGCTGACCCGCACCAAGGCTCCCGACACGCCGGTCTAGTACCGACTAGCACAATTCCGTACCCCATGTGATCGCTTTTCCCGCGCCCTCGGCAGGAGGCGGCGCGCCGGCGATGCTGGAGCATCGTCAAGCGCCGTCGACGCCCCGAGGGCGCGGGAAAAGCGACCCTGCGGGCGGCCTGCCGAGGTCCCCGGCGGCGTTGCGCGCCGCTTGTGATGCTCCAGCATCACGGCCCAACACGCGCCTGGCCGGAGGCCTCGGAAGACCGTCACATGGGGTGCGGAATTGTGCTAGTCGGTACTAGTTCCTCATGAGGTTCAGGGCGCCGAGGGCGCACCGACCGGTCGCGGAGGCCGAAGGACGCCGGGGGGCGGCTATCGCCGCCCCCCGGTACCGCCGAACCGCTGGACCCCGTGACTAACGGCCCGGCAAACCCTTTCCCGCTTTGACCTCACATATCGATAAGCACGTCGAGGATCCTGATGACCCCGGGACCGAGGAGAACGATCATCAGTGGGCCATATGAATAAACGAGTTGAGAATTGTGAGAACCGCGGGACCGAGGAGAACGATCATCAGCGGGGGCAGAATAAAAAGGATCATCGGGACGGTCATGACCGCCGGCAGTCTCGCCGCCTTCTCCTCGGCCTTCATCATCCGATCGTTGCGGAACTCCGCGGCTAGCACGCGCAGCGAATTGGACAGCGGCGTGCCGTATTTTTCCGTCTGAAGCAACGTATTGACGACGCCGCGCATGGAGGGCAGCGGGCAGCGCCTGGTCAGGTTGTCCAGGGCCTGGCGGCGTTCGGGCAAGAATCCCAGTTCGACCGCGGTAAGACCGATTTCGTCCGCCATCTCGGGCCCGCCTTTTTCCATTTCTCTCGCGACCCGGGTCAATGCCGCGTCCAACGCCAAACCCGACTCGGCGCAGATGACCAGCAGATCGAGGGCGTCCGGCAGGCTCCTCTGGATGAGCTGCTGGCGCTTTGCGACCGCATTCTTGACGTAGATGTCGGGCAGGTACGCCCCAAGAATGACGGCCGCCAGCGGGATCACCTGCGGAAATGGCGGCGCCAGGTGACCAACTCCGAGGATGTTGAACACCACGAAGGCGGCGGCGCCGGAGACAAACGGCAGGCTGATCTTCATGAACAGGAACGTCACCACCGCGTCCTTCGACCTCAGGCCTGCTTGGGCGAGGCGCTCGGCGATCTTGTCGGCAGTCTTGCTGCGCAGCAGATCGAAGCGGTGGGTCACGGTGCGCATCATGCCCATCGCGGAAACTCTGCGCTGGCGGTTGCGGCGCGGCGCCGCGAGCCCGGCCCTGAGTTCTTCGCGGCGTTGGCGCAGACGCTTGGCGCGAACGCCCATGGTATCCCTCGCCAGCAACGCGTTCCACACCGCGCACACGGTACCGAAAGCGGCAAGCGCGGCCATCGCCGTAATGGCGGTCTCCATCGACAAGCCGAACGGAAGCAGGGTTTCGATGTTCATATCTCGAACCGCACCATCTTGGCCATGACGGCGATGCCTATGAACAGGCAGAGCAGACCCGCCCCCAGCATCATCACGCCGCGCGGATCGCTGTACAGCCCCGAGGCGTATTTGTTGTTCATGAAGTAGACGAGCAGGAACATGATGAAAGGCAGCGATCCCAGGATGTAGGCACTGGCTTTGGCCTCGGAGGACATCGCCTTGATCTTCTGCCGCATCTGGCGCCGCCGGCGCAGGATATCGGAGAGATTGGCCAAAGTTTCGCCCAGGTTTCCGCCGGTCTCGCGCTGGATCGAAAGGCTGATGACGAAGAAGTTGAACTCGGGCATCTGCAGGCGCTTGGCCGTCTCCCAGAGAACATCCTCCAGTTGCCTTCCGAAGCGGACGCTGTCACAAACGAGTCGGAACTCCGTCCCCATCGGATCGGCCATCTCGCGACCGACCGCCGCCATCGAACTCGGTAACCGGCAGCCCCGACTTGAGGCCGCGGACGATAAGATCGATGGCATCCGGAAAGATCGCCAGGAACTTCTTCTGTCGCCGGGAGCCGAGGAACCCCACCGCCAGATGCGGAAGACCCAACCCGGCCGCGACGGCGATCAGGGCAGCGAGCGAAACCGGAAGACCGAAAACCAGCCAAACCACGATGAGGACCAGCAACGAGACACCGACGCTGATCATCGCATAGGTGCCGAGAGAAATGTCACGGCCGGTCCGCGAAATCCGGTCTCGCAGGGCCGACTGGCGGGGCAGAAAGCGCTTCGCGAGGGCGTCCACCAGGGGGACCGGGCCCCCCTGTGTTCGTTTCAGGCTGGTCGTCTTTTGCCCGCCTTGTTTCCGCGAGGCGCCGCCGGCGGTCTGGCGCTGGCGCAAGCTCTGCGCCCGTTTCTTCAACTGGCCGCGCGAACCGGAGGCGCCGCCACCGAACGCCAACACCAGCATGACCAGGGTCAGCGCGACCCCGACAAAGATGGCTACGACGGCGCCACTCACAGGTCTGCTCCGCTTGCCGAGTTCATCGCTTCCATCAAGGCGCGATCGAGTCCGAAATATTCGGCGCGGGTCGAGAAGTTGGGACGAAGCCCCGAAGACTGGAAATCGCCGTACAGCTTCCCGTTCTCGTCCTCGCCCTTGTATTGGAAGGTAAACAGGTCCTGGGTGGTAACCACCTCGCCCTCCATACCGACGACCTCGGTGATATGAGTGATCCGGCGCACCCCGTCGCGCATCCGGGCAATCTGGATGATCATGTTCACCGCGCCGGCGATCTGGGCACGCACCGCCTCGCCAGGCAGCTTCACACCGGTCATCGCGACCATGTTCTCGAGCCGGGTCAGCGCCTCGCGCGGCCGGTTGGCATGGATGGTACACATCGAACCGTCGTGACCGGTATTCATCGCCTGCAGCATATCGAGCGCCTCACCGGCCCGGATTTCACCAAGGATGATCCGGTCGGGGCGCATTCGCAGCGTGTTCTTGACCAGCTCGCGCTGGGTGATCTCCCCCTGCCCTTCCAGGTTCGGCGGCCGCGTCTCCAGGCGGACGACATGTGGCTGCTGCAACTGCAACTCGGCCGCGTCCTCGATGGTCACGATCCGCTCGCCGGGGTCGATCATCCGCGACATGGCGTTGAGCAGGGTCGTCTTGCCCGAGCCGGTTCCACCGGAGATCAGGATGTTGAGGCGACAGCGTCCGGCGATTTTGAGTACGGTCGCCATCTCCTGCGACAGGTTTTTCGTTTCTTCCATCTTTTCGAGGGTGATCTTCTGCTTGGCGAATTTACGGATCGAAATGGAGGGACCGTCGAGGGTCAGCGGCGATATGATGATATTGACGCGGGAACCATCCTCCAGACGGGCGTCCACCAACGGTGTCGTCTCGTCGACGCGCCGGCCGATCCGGGTCACGATCCGCGTCGCGATGTTCATCACATGGGCGTCGTTGCGAAACGTTACGTCCGTCAGCTGCAGCTTACCACCGCGCTCGACGTAAACTTGCTTGGGTCCGTTGACCATGATGTCCGTCACCGCGTCGTCGGCGAGCAACACCTCGAGCGGCCCCAGACCGAGCATGTCGTCGAGCAACTTGGTGATCAGATCACGCTGCTCGGTCACGTTGAGCTGCATTTTCTCTTCGGCGAGGATTTCGGAGACGATGTCGCTGATCTGCGACCCCAATTCGGTGCGCGGCAGGGTGACCGCCTTGGCTACGTCGATGCGGTCCATCAAGGTCGGCTGGATCCGCTGCTTGGCCTCCTCGATGATGCTGTTGCCGGAAGACGTGCTCTTGTCGCCATCGGTTTCAACCGTACCCTTAACCTGGCGCTTGGCTTCGGTCAGAAACTGGCTGACCACGCCGGCAACCACCAGACGCCGTGCTTCATCCTCCAGCGTCAGCACGCCGCCGTCGCACATTTCATCGACGATTCCCCTCACCTTCTTGGCGAGTTCCCCGCGAGAGACCTTTATCGCCTCGCCAGTGTCGATGGCCTTGCGCACCGGCGGCAGAACCCGCTCGACGGCCGCTTCCACCGGTGTGTCGACATCGAACGGATTCGGCATCGCAGGCTTTGCCGGCTGCGGCGAGGCCACCGCTTTCGGGACAAAATCGGCCGACGACGCCCGTGCCGGCGGTTGGCCGTCGGTCAAGGGAGCGACGCTACCGGTTTGCCGACGCCCGAACATCTATCCGCGCCCTTTCAGCAACCGCTGCCATACCGACATCTTGGCGGCATCGGCGCGGGGACCGGACAATAGTTGGCTCAACTCCCGGATCGCCTTGACCGCCTTGGACCCGCCGCCGACCTTGAGAAGCGGTTTTCCACTGCTCGCGCTCGCGGCGAACGGCTTGGGATCGTAGGGAATGACGTGATCCACTTTCAGCTCGGCTCCCCGTTCGAAGTCGGCCTTGTCCAGCTCACCGCTCTTGCTGGCACCCATCCGATTGATCACGACCTTGGTCTCGGCCGCCGTCGCCGATTTCTTGAAAAGACCCGCGAGTTGCATGGTGTCGCGCATACCGGCCAGCGAGGGATCCGAGACCACGAGCGCGGTCGCCGGTGCCTGCAGCGTCGCGATCTGCGTTCGCGCCCCAAACCGGGGCACGTCCATGACGACGCACTGGAAATCCGAGCGGAGATTCTCGAGCAACATTTCGATGCTCGACGGATCCAACGACAGGGGACTGTCGAGCGGTTCTTCGGCGCTCAGGACGAACAGGTTGTCGCTCTCGCGCACCATCGCCCGTTCGATGAACAGGCCGTCGATCCGCGAGGGGTTCTCGAGCGCTTCGCGGAATCCGCGGCCCGATTCCAGATCGAGGTGCAGCCCGCTGGTGCCGAAAAACAGATCCAGATCGACGAGCGCCACCCGCAGCCCCTGCTCGTGGGCCATCGCCCAGGCGCAGTTGACCGCCAGACTGCTGGCGCCGACCCCGCCACGGGAACCGACGACGGATATCAACCGGCCGAGGGTGGACTCGGAAGCCTGAGGCTCCGCCGTCACCTGTTCGGCACGCGCGAACGCGGTGGAGAACCCTTCCGACGAGACCGGCTTGACCAGATAGTCCTGGATTCCGAGCGCGACGAGACTTCGGTAAAGGTTGACGTCGTTGGCCTCGCCGACGGTGACGACACGCGTCCCTTCGTCACAGACCTCGGCCAGGGAGGCGATCTCGGTCAGAGGATCCCCTACACCGGAAAGGTCGACGATCAACAGCTTCGGCGTTTTGACGTCGGTCAGCTGGCGGACCGCTTCGGCGAACCCGGCCTTGACCACAACCGGATCGACGATGCCGAAATCGCCTGCCGCGCGGATCACCGCCGTTTTCGTGTCGTTGTCGTTGACAAATGCCGCGAACGACCTGTTTTGACCGCTCGAGGCGCTTTTGGGAAGGATTTTGGTCAACATCGTCAATTCCCCGATCCCGAGCTCGAACTCGAACTCGATCCCGAGCCTGTGCTCGACGAGCTGCCACCCGGGAAGGTTTCGGCAGTGGAAACATCGTCCGCCAACGGCTTGGTCTCGCCCTTCCGATATCGCCAGACGGAATCGGCAAGCATTTGGCCGTCGCCCGGACCCGCTTCGCGCCCACGCACCAGATCACCAGGGTCGGCGACCATCATGCCGAAATTGACCGCGGTGGCGCAGCTCCAGTTGTTCGCGGGCTGGTTCATGAACTTCTTTCCCGGCCTGTCGGTCCAGTCCGGGCAGGCCGGCAGAGCGACCAGATAACGATGGACAAGCACGGTTACGCTATCGCCCAACGGCGACCCGTCGCCGTAGTCGTCGATCAGGGCATCGATTTTGACGTCGTTGAGGCCGAGAAACGAAGAGACGGACTCCGCCCGACGCTGGGCGAGCCGGACCGCCGATTCTCCCTTTGCGCCCTGGGGCGTCGCCGTCGCCAAGTAGACCCGGTCGCCGTAGCCGACGCCGACGCGGGCAACGAACGCCTCCAGCTCCTGCCCCTGTTCGCGGCTCAGACTGAACCGCTCGGCGGCGAACTCGACGTCGTGACGATACTCGACGAGGTTCGGTTGCGGCTCGTGCTGGGCCGGGGTTGCGTGAAACGTGTAGAGACAACCCGATACCAGGCCGCCCGCGACGCAGACGCACAGGACCGTGAAGATACGTGTGATCGTCTTGAGGTTGGGGTCCATGGTTGCCTCCTATCAATCCAGCAGATAGCCGACCTGGCCGACCAGCCGCGTTCCGGCGGCATCGACCGTGGAAGGATCTCCCTTCACCGGATTGCGTTGCCAGGTGTTGGTGGTGAACAGCCTTTGGAGGTCGGTGGGCGGTGTGAAGCCGTCATTGGGGGCGGCCAGCTGGGTCGGCGACGGCCGGACAATGTAGGGCGTGATGATGATGACGAGCTCGCTCTCCTTGCGCTTGAAGCGGTCGGACTTGAACAGACCGCCGAGCACCGGCACGTCGGCCAGGAACGGGAACTTGTGGATGTCATGGTTGGAGTTGTTCTCCAAAAGCCCGGCGATCGCGAAGCTCTGGCCGCTGCCCAATTCCACGGTGGTGTCGGCGCGCCGGGTCGTCAGCGCCGGAATGGTCAGCGCGGAGTCGAGGCCGATAGGCACCGATATCGCCCCCTCGGGGGACAGCTGACTGACCTCGGGGCGGACATGCAGGTTGATCCGATTCTGGTTGAGGATCGTCGGGGTGAACGCCAGCGACACGCCGAATTTCTTGAATTCGACGGTAATCCGGTCGTTGCCCTGGGGAACCAGGATCGGGAATTCGCCACCGGCGAGAAAGCTGGCGGTCTCGCCGGTCAGCGCCGTCAGGTTGGGTTCGGCGAGCACGCTGATCAGCCCCTCGTCGTCGAGGGCGTCGACCATCGCGTTGATGTCCCAGTCCCCGGTCTTTTGAACGTAGTGCTGGTCAAACAAGTCTGGCGTTACCCCCACGGCAAACGGGTTGAAGGTGGCGAACCTCACGCCGTAGTTGCCGATCTCGCCGATGATTTCCCAGTTGAAACCCAGCTGCTTTTCGATGTCGCGGTTGATCTCGGCGATGCGGACGCGCAGGTTGACCTGAACCGGCGCGTTGACGCCGAGCCTGTTGATCAGATCCCCGTCCTTGCCGAGGAGATTCGCCGCCAGCCGGCGTACGTTCTCCGACATGGTCGCGTTTTCGACCACGCCGTCGATGACGACCGCGTCCTCGACGCTGGACACGTTGATCTCGGCATCCGGATAGAGCTGGCGCACCGCGGAGTTGAGGCGGGTCAGGTCGTGGGTCACCGTGACATCGATGTTGGCGAGCACCTGCTCGTTTGCATCGGCGGCGTAGAGCGTGGTTTGGCCCGGCTTCTTGCCCATCAGGTAGACCAGCCGCGGTGACTTCACCTGGATGTCGCATACTTCCGGATCGGCGACGAACACGGTGGATGCAGACTGGGAGAGCCGTACCAGACTGCCCTTGTTGACTTCGATGCGGAGCGACGATTTCTGTCCGGGAACGATGTCGCCGGCGTAAGCGACGGCCGCCATAGCGGTGATGACGATCGTCACCGCCAGCGCCCGAACGACACCGCCGATCAGCCGTCCGAGGAGAATGCCAAAGTTTGGGGTCCACATGGCGGGGTCTCCTAAAATTTAAGCTGCTCGGCTTCACTGCCGTGCAGCACGTCAACCGTCTCGGGGGCAACGCCGGGATGGCGTAGGCCGTAGGGCACGCCGACCATGTACAGCACGTCGAGATCGAGGGTGTAGCTGCGCTTGGGCTTGGCCTCGCCGTTGACGAGGCTGGCCGGCTGCAATCCTCCTTCGATCGCCTCCTCTTCGCGGGCC
This sequence comes from uncultured Alphaproteobacteria bacterium, assembly GCA_963772635.1. Classification (GTDB taxonomy): domain Bacteria; phylum Pseudomonadota; class Alphaproteobacteria; order Rhodospirillales; family Defluviicoccaceae; genus JAUXFS01. Next base: position 25,635 of record CAVYYK010000035.1, on the reverse strand, counting down.
AAGCTCTGCAAGCTCAACGACAGCGTTCCGATCTCGAGAGCGAGGGCGACCTTTTCGGCCTCCTTCGGCGCGACCTCGAGGGTCGCCGTTTTCGCGACCTTGGCCGCCCCGTCGACGTTCTCGACCGCCTGGTCGATCGCCAGCACCCGAATGTCGTGTAGCAGCGTCTCGCTGAAGTAGCGGGTCTGGTTCTCGTCGGTGTCTTCGTTCTTGACCGTGGTTTCGAGGGTGAGAATGACGTCGACCGAATCGCCGGGAAACACGAGGCCCGAAATGCCGCTGGTCGCGTCGACCGGCACCGAGACCGCCCGCTGGCCCACCTCCAGCACCGCGGCGAGAAAGCCGCGCTCGCCGGGATGAACCACCCGCGATTTGGTGATCGGCTCGCCGGCGAACAGATGGGTGCGGACCACCGCCCCTTCGAGATCCTGCTCGGACGCTTCGCCCTTGACCAGATAGCCCTCGATGACGCCGTCTTCGGGCCACTGCTGCCATTTCAGATGCTCGGGTTTGACAAAAGTGCCGGTGGCGAGATCCTCGTCCGCCACCAGGATCTCCTTGAACGGCACCGTCGGCGCTTCCGCCTGAGCCGGCGCCTGGTTCTCCCAGGCGGCGCGCTGACTGGCGATCCAGTTTCTGGCGAAGTAGGCGGTCACTGCCGCCGCCGACAGGGCGAACACGAGCAGCAATACGGTACGCAAGTTCATGGCCTTGATTCCTTCCCTGAGCGATTCAACCGCTCAACAACGCCGTGCCGACGGTTAGATACGCGGCGGCAGCGATGGCGATGGCATACGGAATGGAGCGACCGAGAAACACGTCGCGAATGCTTTCCCCGCCGACGAATTCACAAACCTGCGCCAGGGTGAAACGCCATTGGGTCACCATGAAGATGGCGATGGCGCCGCCGATGACGGTCGTCAGAAGCACGAATTCGAGGACCATCGGCGGACCCGCCCACAACGCGGTCGCCGCAATCAGCTTGACGTCGCCGCCGCCCATTACCCCGGCGGCAAACGGGACGAGCCCGACAGCGAACACACAGAGCGCGACGGCAATCGCGCCGAGCCAATCGACCGGCTCGAGGCTGGCAAGCACGTGAACGGGATAGAGCGCGACGATTGCCAAGCAAATGCGATTGGGAATCCGCAGCGCCTCGATGTCGGAGACGACAGCGAGCCCGAGCAAGCCCAGGAACAGGGTGATGGCAAACAAATCGATGGGAAGCAGGCCGAACATTGGAATCTCGGGGTCAAGGGTTCGTTCGGTTCACGCCGCCGCTAGGGAGGCTACCTCGTCAGCTTGTTCTTCGCTCCTTTGGTTCCTTCCCCCCTTCGGGTCGGGGCGGCGCTTGCGGCGCCGCCCTCTCGCCAGGGAGATTGACCCGAACACAGGGAGATTAACCCGAAGGGTGGACATAACATTGCCCAGGAAAGGAGTACTGGCTTGGAGTTAACCTCACAGGCCTTACGGCGTGGCGTTGTCGAGAGCGTTGCTGTACGAAAAAGAACATGTCGCGCAGCGACCCGCCCATCAACGTCAACGCGCCAATCGCGGCGACAGAAACCAGAGCCGCGATAAGCCCGTATTCGATAGCGGTCGCGCCGGATTCGTCGTTGTAGATCTTTACGAGTGTATCGAGTTTCATAACTACCTCCACTTAGAAAACAACGCATTCCCCCAAACACGTGACCGGCAGGATAGTTTTAACAAAGCCGTATAGTCAAAATGTTTATTTGCGATGATCATATATTGAACATCCTTTGATTGTTGCTGATATTTTTATATTACTTTATTTTATGTTTTTCATAAAATTTGCATACAATTTGAGACGATCTACCATTTCCCAACTCCGAACCGAAGCTACGTCCCAGGCCGGTCCCGCGATGACCGCAGACGAAACCAAACGGCGCGTCCTTAAGGGTTGGGCAAGTCTTTGCGCGCATAGTCGCTGGAGTTGTGACAACACGGTGCGTGCGATGGCGACGATAAGCGGCCTCCTCAAACCCGTCGCGGTGATCGCTTCGATCGCCTTCCCGGCACTCACCGGCGGCATGGCTTCTCCTGCGCGCGCCGGCGACATGCCCGTGTGCAGCGGGCAGAACCTGGGCGCGGCATCCTGTTTCTCGGGGAAGCTCTGCGAGTGCATTTATGATCGCGGTGGATCGGTAACCGGCACCCCCGACGGTTTTCGCTGGGACTGCGGCATACTCCGTCCGAAATGCGGCGAGGCGGCCGACGCCCCGGCCAACCCCGACGAATTCAGCGGCCCCTATCCCCTTGCGGTCGGCATCGACCGTTGGGACAACGACGGACGGGTCAGGCAAGACCCCGGCGGACGACGGCCGATCCGATAACCGCCGTTCCCCTGCCCGCCCCCTTGATCGAGCTTCCGTCCCCGGTTATTGCCGTAGTTCCTTATTCATTGAAGCGTTCCGGCGATCTCCCGCTCGCCTTTCGCGCGATCGCGCCCGGAAGAGAAGATCAAGGAGCAGCACCCGCCGATGGACCGGAAGTCTTCTCTCCTGTGGGCGATCCCGCCGCTGATCATGGTGATCTGCGGGATCATTCTCGCGGTTTACTACATTCAGGTCTCGGCACTCGAACGTAATATTTTTCACTCTCTTACCGGAAAAATCTCGCGACAGATCGAAACCCAGTTCGAGGGGTTCGTCGAACCGATCACCAACAACCTGCGGATCGCGCGGCAGTGGGGAGTGGAAGGGGCGCTCGATCTCGGGAACCCCGAATCGTTGAATTCCCGGTTCATTCCGGTGCTCGAGCAGGTCCCCCGGATATCCGCCGTCCTGATTGCCGACTCTCGCGGACGAGGATATTTCCTCGGCCGCGACGGCGACCAGTGGGTGACGCGTCTCACCGATGTGGAAAAAGGTGAGAGCAGGACCGTTTCCACGGATCGCGGCAGGCCTCCGAAATCGACCGGAGAGAAGACCGAAAAAACCGACTATGACCCTCGTACCCGCCCCTGGTTCGAAGGTGCGATCCAATACAACGCGGACGAGACGCCCTTTTGGACCAAACCTTATTCCTTCCAAGCGCAGAAGCAGTTCGGTGTCACGGCGTCGCTGAAATGGGAGGACGACAAAAAAGCGCCGACAATCCATGTGGTTGCCTTCGACGTGCTCCTGACCGCCATTTCCGATTGGACAAGAAAACTGACCATCGGCGATCAGGGTAAAGCGTTTCTCCTGACCGAAGACGGGTTGATCCTGGGACTGCCCCACGACGATCGCTTCCAAGACGCCGACGCCGAGAAGGCGGCCATCCTTTCCCCGGTGGAAGACCTCGGAATCCCGAGCGTGAGCGATGCGTTTTCGGGCTGGAAACGGACCGGCGGTGTTTCCCACGAACCCTTCGAATACGACGTCGAGAACAACCCGTGGTGGGCCGAGTTCCGGCCGATCTCGCTCGACAATCGGACCGTGTGGCTGGGCATCTCGTTGCCCGAAGAGGAGCTGTTCCGGCGAATCGGCGTCCCCCGCCATGTGGTGCCCGCCGCCATCGTGATCATCGGCCTGATCGCCTTCATCGGTTCGGTATTCGTGGTGAGAAGACATGCCGGGCAGCTCCGGGCGTTGACGCTCGCGCATGAGCGCCTCTCCCGGGACGCCGTGCATCAGAGCCAGATCACCGACGAGACCGCCGGTGAGGTTCTGACGCTGATCGAGAAAGGGGAGAGCGAGAAGCTGGAGTTCAAATCCACCGTCCGCTGGAACCTGAGGTCCGGCAAGCCGGGCAAGGAGATCGAGCTGGCGTGGTTGAAAGGCGTGGTCGGTTTTCTCAACACCGACGGCGGCGTGCTGCTCATCGGGGTCGACGACAGCGGCGAGGTCACGGGAATACGTGCCGACAATTTTGAGAACGAAGACAAATGCTTAAGGCATATAGATAACGTCATAAATCAACATATCGGCCCCGAATACCGGCAGTTCATCCGATACGGCCTGGTCGGCATCCGCGGAGAAAAGGTGGTAATGATCCGGTGCGCGCGATCCAATGACCCCGCGTTCCTCAGAAACAACAAGGAGGAGGACTTCTACGTTCGCACCGGGCCGGCGAGTCGGAAGCTGTCGCCGAGCCAGATCCTGAAGTACCTGGAAGCGCGCCACAAGGAGTAGTGCCTCCGTTTGTTCGCCAGCCATTGTCATCGGCGCCGCGTGGTCTTACTGTGCGGCAAAACATCGATAAACAGGGATCATGCTTCGCCTTTCGCCAGATCTCCTCGTCTCGAGGCTCGTCGTCGTGGTTTTCGCCGCAGTGCTGGTCGCCGCCACGGTTCGCGCCGAAAGTGGCCCGGTGGCCGTCATCGATGGCCTCCAGGAAACGCTGCTCGATGTGATGAAGCGGGCTAAAGAGTTGGGCGTCGAGGGACGATACCAGGTGCTGGAACCCCGCATCGAGGAGACCTTCGACCTCGAGCGGATGATCAGGGTCGCCGCCGGCTCGCAATGGACCAAGGCCAGCCCGGAGGAGCGCGTCCGGCTGCTCGACGCGTTTACGCGGCTGACCGTCAGCACCTACGCGTCCCGCTTCGACGGCTATTCGGGCGAAAGCTTCGAGACCCTCGGCGAGCGCCCGGGACCGCGGGACACGGTATTGGTCGACACGCGGATCGTCAGATCCGACGGGCCTCCCGTCGCCCTCAACTATGTTCTCGAGCAGAAAGGGGATCGCTGGCGGGTCATCGACATCCTGCTCGACGGCACGGCGAGCGAGTTGGCGATGCGCCGGTCGGAGTACCGAAACCTCGGTGGCGGCAAGGCCGCGGGGCTCGCCGACAAGCTCAACGCCAAGGCCGACGAGTTGATGGCGGGACAGTAACGAACAACGGGCGATGTGGACCTGGACCCTCAACTGGAACGAGATCCGCGACGACATCGTCATCGGCTCCTGTCCGCTGAAGACGGCCGACATCGACCGCATCAGCGAACAAACCGGCGCGACCGCGTTGCTCTCGGTTCAGCACGACGAGTGCCGTGACCACTTCGGCATCGACTACGAACAACACCGCCGCCACGGCGCGCGTGCCGGGCTGGCGATGGTCAACGCGCCGATGCGCGACTTCGACCCGCCGGAGCAGCGCGAACGCCTGCCCGTGGCGGTGTTTTACCTGCACACCCTGATCACCGGCGGCCGCAAGGTCTACGTCCACTGCACCGCCGGCGTCAACCGCTCGCCGCTGACGGTGCTCGGCTACCTCACCTTCGTCGAGGGCATGTCATGCGATGACGCCATGGCCCTCATCCGTCGCGGCCGCCCCGAGGCCGAGCCGACTTGGGAAGCCTATCACGGTTGCCGCCGGGATCTGCTCGACCGCCACAGTATCGCGATCCAGGCCCACGCCTGGGAGTTGTCACAGGACAACCAAGAAAGCGACAGTGAAAACAATTGGTACCGGGCCGAAGCGGAGATAATACGAGAGGTCTGCACCCGGCCGCCACCGCCGCCCGTCGACCGCCTCGATCCCCACAGATGATGAAGAATATCAAGAGATGACCAAGGTGATCCTGATCACCGGCGCCAGCCGCGGCATCGGCCGGGCGACGGCGCGGCTGGCGGGCGCGCGCGGCTGGGCGGTCGGGGTCAATTTCGTCGGCAACGCCGAAGCCGCGGCACGAACCGTCGCCGAGGTCGAGGCGGCCGGCGGCCGCGCCGTCGCCGTTCGCGGCGATGTCTCGATCGAAACCGACGTCGTCGCCATGTTCGACGCCACCCGGGACGCGTTCGGCGTCCTCGACGGTGTGGTCAACAACGCCGGCATCGTCGCGCCGTCGCTTCCGCTCGCCGAGATCGACGCCCAGCGCCTGAAGCGGATCTTCGACGTCAACGTCTACGGCGCCTATCTCTGCGCCCGCGAGGCGGCGCGCCGACTGTCGAAGGGCCGGGGCGGCAACGGCGGCGCCATCGTCAACGTGTCCTCCGCCGCCTCGCGGCTGGGCGCGCCGTTCGAATACGTGGATTACGCCGGATCCAAGGGCGCCATCGACACGCTGACCATCGGTCTCGCCAAGGAACTGGGACCGGAAGGGGTACGGGTCAACGCGGTCCGCCCCGGCCTCATCGACACCGACATCCACGCCAGCGGCGGACGCCCCGACCGCGCGGCGGTGCTCGGCGCCGGAACGCCGCTGGGACGGGCCGGAACCGCCGAGGAAGTCGCCGAGGCGATCGTCTGGCTGCTCAGCGACGCCGCGTCCTACGTCACCGGCGCCCTCCTCGACGTCTCGGCGGGGCGGTGACCGGCAGGGGAGCAGTGGATCGCTCGAGCACCGTGTTTCGCCTTCGCGCGGGCGTCGATTGCTTGTCCTTGCGGGTCCGAGCCAACCATTCTGGAAATCCCGACTAAGTAGATTCCACTGGGTACATATCCCGACTACTCACCGTTGCCGGAGATCGTTACGGTCGTGATTTGATTGCGTTTGCAAGAATTTTTCGTGATGGGTTGGCGTACCGTCTAAACTTGGGAACCTGTGCCACGTGGGGTCGCCGTATTCTTGGAGTGTTCGTTTCTCCCGGTTGTTCCCCATGATCGGGGTCAGTCCTGGATCGGTCACCGGCCGCCAGACGGGGTCGATGCCGAGGACGCCCTGCAACAAGAAGAAGAGAAGATCATGAACACCGAGGTCGAATTCAGCACCAGTCGTTACGAGCGGATGCACGGGCGGAAACCCCGCGGCTACAGCCTGTGGTACTTCCGCATGCCCGACGGCGTCACGTTCTGCCAGGAAGGGACGTTTCCGCAGGCCAAGCAGGCCGCCGCCGCCCATGCCCGGCAGTGGTTCACAGGGGACGTGGTTCGGGTTCAAGTCTACACCTGAAAGACACCCGGACCTCGTGAAAGCCCTATCGCTTACCGTACGCGTCGCGCATCTCGCGCTTGAGGGTCTTGCCGGCGACGTTGCGGGGGAACTCGTCGTAGAACACCACGTCCTTGATCCGCTGGAACTTGGCGTCGACCCGTTGGTTGGTCCAGGCGATCAGGTCCTCCGCTGAGATCTCCCGGCCTTTCGTCAGGACCACCGCGGCGACCGGCAGCTCGCCCCATTTGTCGTCGGGGACGCCGATGACGGCGACCTCGCGCACCGCCGGGTGCTGGATCACCACCTCCTCGATGTCGTGGGGATAGACGTTGACGCCGCCCGAGATGATCATGTCCTTCATCCGATCGACCAGGAACAGATAGCCCTCCTCGTCGAGGTACCCGGCGTCGCCGGAATGAAGCCAGCCGTCGATGATCGCTTTCTCGGTGAGGTCCGGGCGCTTGTAGTAGCCGGGCATCATGCACGGGCTGCGGCCGATGATCTCGCCCACCTCGCCAGGTTCGCACTCGCTGCCGTCCTCGCGCAGGGTCTTGATCTCCATGAACGGCGGCGCGCAGCCGACCGAGCCGACCTTGCGCATGGAGTCGTGCTTGTCGAGGACGGTCATCAGCCCTTCGGTCAGGCCGTACAGCTCGTAGAACCGGCCCGGCAGCAACGCGTTGAGCTTCTGCTTGTGCTCGAGCAGCAGCGGCGCGCCGATATTCTGCAGCATCTCCAGCGATTCGAGCTTGCGGGGCTCGAACGCCGGGCTGTTGAGCACGGCGATGATCTGCGACGGCACCATGACGATGTGGGTGACCTTTTCCCGGTCGATGTCTTCGATCACCCGCTCGGCGTCGAAGCTCTCGTGCAAGACGTAGGTGCCGCCGACGAACATCCATGGCATCAGATCGACCATCGAGCCGTTGAAAACGATCGATCCGGCGTGAAGAACGACGCTTTCGGGAATGATGCGGAACGTCTCGGCGAAGATCATACAGTACATCGCCCGCACGTAGTGAGTGTGGACGATCCCCTTGGGCAGCCCGGTGGTGCCGCTCGAGTACATGATGTTGTACATGTCGCCGTCGTCGAGCCCGGGGTCGGGCGGATTGTCCTCCGACGCCGCGGCGACGAACTCGTCGTAGATCTGGAAGCCCGGCCGCGGATCGCCGCCGCCCACCAGGACGTAGCGATCGTCCCTGATCCCCGGCACCTCGCCGCGGATCCGATCCAGGGTCCCGGCGAACGAGGCGTCGCCGATGACCAGGGCTGTGTCGGAGTCGTTGAGCAGGGTCACCAGGCCGCTGTCCTGCAGCAGCGGGCTCAACGGTACGATGACGACGCCGGTCTTGGCCGCCGCCCAGTAGGCGACCATCAGCTCCAGGCAGTTGGGCAGCACCGTGGCGAACTTGTCGCCCTTGCCGAGCCCGGCCGCGATCAACCCGTTGGCCAGCCGATTGACGGCGGCGTTCAGCTGCCGATAGGTCAGCCGCCGGTCGCCGACGACCAGGGCCAGGTGATCCCCCCGGTAGCGGGCATGACGGGTGAGCAGCATGCCGATGTTCATGGACGTTCCCCTCGACTTGTGTTTATGTTTCTTGTCAAAATACACCCTGATCGCGCCGGCTCGCCAGCCCTGGAATTGCAGGCCGAGCGGTGGTAGCTGTCAACCCAACGAGGTCGAGGAAGAGGCAACCGGATCGTGAATACGGTGTTCGCGAAATTCTCCGTGGGGGAGATCGTCCACCACAAACTGTTCGACTACCGCGGGGTGATCATCGACGTCGACCCGGAGTACCGGGGCACCGAAGAGTGGTACGAAAAAGTCGCCCTCAGCCGCCCGCCCAGGAACCGGCCGTGGTATCACGTGCTGATGGACGGCACCGACGACCAGACCTACGTCGCCGAACGCAACCTCGAACCCGACGGCTTCGACGATCCGATCCACCACCCCGACCTCGACGAGTATTTCTACGGCATGGCCGAAGGCATCTACGTCCCCCGCCGTCAGGGAAACTAGCACCGCGTTGGTCGACCGCGGTCTCCCCGGCCACCGCGGCAACAAAATCGTAAGACAGTTCGGCTTAGAATGGCATAGCCACAAGATCACCGTGGCCATATGCGCACGGCAACCCACTGGAGAAGCAGGCGTGAACGACAACCCCATCACCAGCCTCGATCATTATCGGCTGCTCGGACGAAGCGGTCTCCGCGTCAGTCCGGTCTGCCTGGGAACGATGACGTTCGGCGCCGACTGGGGATGGGGGGCCGACAACGACACCAGCAAGGCCATTTTCGACGCCTATGCGAGCCGCGGTGGAAACTTCATCGACACCGCCAATTTCTACACCAACGGCACCAGCGAAAAGATTCTCGGCGACCTCATCGGCCCGGACCGGGACCACTTCGTCCTCGCCACCAAGTATACCTTCAACATGCGGCCCGGCGACCCCAATGCCGGCGGGAACCACCGCAAGAACATGGTCCGTTCGGTCGAAGAGAGCCTCCGGCGGCTCAAAACCGATTACATCGATCTCTACTGGATGCATGCCTGGGACTTCACCACACCGGTCGAGGAAGTCATGCGGGCGCTCGACGACCTGGTCCGCGCGGGCAAGATCCTCCATGTCGGTGCCTCCAATACGCCCGCATGGAAGATCGCCCAGGCCAACACCCTGTCGGAACTTATGGGCTGGTCCCGCTTCGTCGCCATGCAGGTCGAGTACAGCCTTGTCGTCCGCGACGTCGAGCGCGAGCTGCTGCCGATGGCGCGGGAACTCGGTATCGCCGTCCTGCCCTGGTCGCCCCTGGCCGGAGGAATCCTCACAGGCAAGTACACCCAGCGGGATTTGCGCGAGCAGAAAGCCGGAGAAGAGCAGCCCTGGTTCGGTCTCGAGAACCGTTCGCTGCTGCTCACCGAGCGGAGACTGGGGATCGCCAACGCCGTCAAATCGGTGGCCAAGGAGATCGACCGCACGCCCGCGCAGGTGGCGATCAACTGGCTGTTTACCCGCGAGGGCGTGGTCAGCGTGATTCCGGGTGCGAGAAAGCTCGAGCAGTTCGACGACAATCTCGCCGCTTTGGAGTTCACCCTCGATCCGGCACATCTGCGCAGGCTCGAGGCGGTCAGCGCCATCGAGCTCGGTTGCCCGCACGACGATCTCTGCAGTGGGCAGGTGCGCGACCTGATCACCGGCGGCGCGGTTGTCGGGCCGGTGGCCGACGGCAGCGCCGCTCTTCCCACCAAGTGTTGGGAACTGCCGGCTATCCACCCCGAAACCTGCCCGATGTCCGCTTCCGCGGTCGCCTGCGGAGCCTGATAGGCCACTCCCCGGCCGCCTCCCCCGCGTTCTCGGGATGGCAGATCGCGAAAAGAAACGTTCCTCCAATCGCCCTCCGGGTGCTACAACACCCAGCGTTAGGTTAACGCAATCACAATACCAAGAAGGGGGAGCGCTTATGCAACTCAAGGTTCTCGCGATCGTGCTCGCGGGTGGAGAAGGCACGCGCTTGCATCCGTTGACCAAGGAACGGGCGAAGCCCGCGGTGCCGTTCGGCGGCAAATACCGCATCATCGATTTCGTTCTGAGCAATCTGGTCAATTCGGGCATTTATTCGATCTACGTCGTCGTTCAGTTCCGCAGCCAGTCGCTGCTCCAGCATCTCAGCGACGGCTGGTCGTTCAGCAGCATCCTCAAGAACGAGTTCGTGGTGCCGGTGCCGGCGCAGATGCGCTCGATGGGGAAGGACTGGTACCGTGGCACCGCCGACGCGATTCATCAGAACATCAACCTGATCGAGCAGTCGGCTCCGGACATCGTCGCGGTGTTCGGCGGCGATCACATCTACCGGCAGAATATCCGCCAGATGATCGAATTCCACGAGCAGAAGCGTGCCCACGTCACCGTGGCGGCGATTCCGGTCGACAAGAAGTACGCCAAGGAGTTCGGCGTGCTCGAGGTCACGCCGACCGGCCGCATCACCGCTTTCATCGAGAAGCGCGCGGACGCGCCGACGATTCCGGGGGATCCGAACCGGGTTCTCGCCTCCATGGGCAACTACATCTTTTCCACCGACATGCTGCTCAAGATGGTCGAGGATGACCAGCTCGACGAAGAAAGCTCGCACGACTTCGGCAAGAACATCCTGCCGAAGGCGATCGGCAGCGCCGAGATCTTCGCCTACGACTTCCTCACCAACGAAATCCCCGGCGAGCCGTCCGGGAAGCTGCCCTACTGGCGGGACGTGGGAACCCTCGACGCCTACTACGAAGCCAACATGGATATCCGCGCCATCGACCCGGAACTGAACCTGTTCAATCGCCAATGGCCATTGCGTACGGCGAGCTATTCCGATCCGCCGACCAAGTTCGCCTTCGACGAGGAAAACAGGCGCGGACACGCCATCGACTCGGTGGTTGCCGGCGGCTGCATCATCTCCGGCGGCGTGATCAGGAACTCGGTGATCGGGCGGAACGCCTATGTTCATTCAGGCGCCGAGATCGACAACTGCGTGATCTTCGACAACTGCGACATCGGCCGCAGGGCCAAGCTGCACCGCTGCATCCTGGAAAAGAACGTCTCGATCCCCGCGGACGCCGTCATCGGCTTCGATCACGCCGAGGACAGCAAGCACTACCACGTGACCGAAAGCGGAATCGTCGTCATCTCGGGCAAGCGGACGCCGGTGTCGCTGACGTCGATCAATCTCTGAACGTAAGAACCTTTCCCAACGAGGGGCCGGACGGCGACAACGCCGGACGGCCCCGCCGTTAGTTCTTGCTTTTCTTCTCGGAAGCGCGAAGCAGGGCGTAATCGGGCGGGCAGTAGGCGTCGCCGTTCTCCTTCCACAACACCGGCACCGTTTCGACGGCCTGCCAGAACAGGGCCTTGGTGCTGGCGCAGACGCACGGTTTGAATTGGCACGCCCCGGCCAACGACGCCGTGGTCGCCCGCTCCGCCGAACAGCCGGCGAGCGCCAGCGCCAGCGGGATTGCCGCCAATGCCATCATCGATGTCTTCTTCGCAGCCGCCGAAATCGGCATCACCGCCATCGCGAAAATACCGGACGACGCTGCGAACGGTCCTTGATCACGTCGCATGCGCGCCAGTTTCCCTGCTCGCGGCCCGGATATCAAGACCCGGTATCCGGCTTTCGCGGTTTCCTGCCGGGTCGTCATGGGCCATATAAGGCAGCTGAACGCCAAAGCCGATAAGAGAGAAGCACCTCCGATGGGTTACCAAGGTCGTCGCAGCGGGTTCACCGGGACGCTGCGGATTCCGCTGATATTGTTGGCTGTTGTCCTGTGCGCGAGCGATCGTCCCGCTTGGTCGGACGACCTCACGATCAAGTCGTTCTTCGGCGAATACGTGGGGCGGACGCTGATGCCGATGGGCGAGCCCCACAATCGCGATCTTCACGTCGCCATCCGCCCGTTCGGCGCCTTCGGCTTCACCGTCGAGTGGCAAACGACCCTGCACAAATCCGACATGCAGCCGGAGACCAACACGCAGGTGATCGACTTCGAGCCGAACTCGGCGACCCAACGTCTACGCGGTCGCGCGCGGCGATGGGACGGCCGGCGTTTCCGCGCCGACCGGGCCGGCCGACGGCGAGCCCTACGCCTGGGCGAGAATCGCCGGCGGCACGTTGACCGTCAACCTCCTGACCATCGCCGACAACGGCGACTATGTCGTCCAGACCTACGACCGGACCCTCACCCCGGACGGCATGAAGCTCGATTTCATGCGGGTCGAGAACGGCCGGATCGAGCGGCAGATCAAGGGCACCCTGAAACGGGTCGGAGGCTGAACCCGTGCGCTCGCCGGGTGTTGACGATACGGGATCAATACCGCTACGTCTGTAACCGGCCGCCGCCGACGGCGGGGAGACCGTCGGACCTTATTTCGCTGGCGCTTCGGCGACGTTCACTCGAGAGCAGTCATGACGTTCCCACAAGTCCTGGCGTCCGCCGCCGCCTCTCCGACCATCGGCCTGCCCGTCGTCCTGGCCCTCGCCCCGGCCGACTTGATCTGCGCCGTGGTCAAGGCGATGGCGACCGAAAGCCCGAACGCCCCGCTGCACGAGGGCGCCGGGAGCTACTTAGTGGAAGCGAACCTCCAATAGGTTGTGATTATAAAAAGACCATTGCCGTGGCGGCGGACCGACATGCTAAAGATCGCGCGCTATCGTCCCTTGTCCTTTTGCTCGGACCGCTCACGGAAGTAGCCGACCGGTGACAACAACGGCCATGAAAAAGCGGCTTTCGCCCAGCACCCTGATGTTCTCGTTCGCCGGACTGGCGGTGCTTGCCGCCATCCTGATCTGGGCGATCGCTCCCGATCGGCTTGAGTTCGACAAATGGACGGCGACGCCGGCCGAGACGCCCCGGCCCGAAAGCACCGAGACCGGGAGCGAAACGGCGGCGATGACGCCCCCAGGCGCCGCGGAGGAGAAACCGACCGCCACACCGCGTCCGGCCGCCGATACGGCGGGCGGTGCCGGTGCCGAGGCGAGCGCGTCCGCCGTCTCCCCCGACACCTCTCCGGACCCCTCTCGGATCATCGTCGGGCTGCTCGAGGGAGACGCGCCGCTCCCGCCGTCGGTGGATGAGTTCCGGTCCGCCCTCAAACAATACTACAGCGACAACGGCGGTGTTGCGCTGTGGGGCGACTTGTCGCGGAAGACCGCCCTGATCGAGCACCTTGCCCGCGCCGAACAGGACGGCCTCAATCCGGCGAACTATCCCCTTTCCGACCTGGTGCTGCGTCTACAGTCCGCCGACGACGCGGACGCCGCCGCCCGCGCCGAGAACGAACTGGAATTCAGTGCCGCGTTGCTGGCCTACGCCTCCGATCTCAAGGTCGGACGGCTGAACCCGCGCAAGGTCGACCCGAAGCTGTTCGCGCAGACCAAGACCATCGACGGCGCCGCCCTGCTCTCGGCGTTGGCGTCACAACCCGATCTCGGCGCCTTCCTCGACGGTTGGGCGGCGCACAATCCCGAGTACCGGGCGCTTCGCGAGCATCTTTCGGAATACCGCAAGATCGCCTCGGCCGGCGGCTGGCCGAAAGTGCCCCCCGGCAATACGCTCAAGCCGGGGATGCGGGATCCCAGGGTCGGCGAGGTTCGCGCCCGTCTCCAGATCACCGGCGACATCACCATCGTCGGCGGCGATGCCGACTTCTACGACCCCGCCCTGGAGTTGGCGGTCAAACGGTTCCAGGAGCGCCACGGGCTCGATGTGGACGGGGTCGTCGGCAACAACACCCTGGCGGCGATGAACGTCCCGGTGACGGAACGGATCCAGCAGATCATCCTCAACATGGAACGCTGGCGCTGGCTGCCGGAGAACTTGGGGACACGCCACATCCTGATCAACGTCGCCGGCTTCGAGCTCACCCTGGTCGAGGCCGGGGCGGTGGTCGACAGGATGGCGGTGGTCGTCGGCCGGCCGTACCGCCAGACGCCGGTGTTCAGCGACCGGATCCGCTATCTCGAGTTCAATCCTTACTGGACGGTGCCGTTCAAGCTCGCCGTCGAGGACGAACTGCCGAAAATCAAGAAGGACCCGGAATTCATCGCCGACCACGGCTTCGAGGTGTTTCTCCAGGACAAGCTCATGGACCCCGCGACCATCGACTGGTCGAGATACACCAAGCGCACCTTCCCCTATACGCTTCGCCAAAAACCGGGACCGGACAACGCCCTCGGCCGCGTCAAGTTCATGTTTCCCAACGCGTTCGACGTCTACCTGCACGATACCCCGGCCCGCGACCTGTTCGACCACGCGGCGCGCGCGTTCAGCTCGGGATGCATCCGGGTGGAGCGCCCGATCGATCTCGCGGTGCGGCTGCTGAGCGGCACCCCCCACTGGGACCGCGCGCGGATCGAAGCGCTGATCGCCTCGGAGCGGAACACCCGCGTCGACCTGGCCGAGCCGGTGCCGATCCACGTGACCTACTCGACGGCGTGGAGCGGCGAGGACGGCATCATCAACTTCCGCCCCGACATCTACGAACGGGACAAACGCCTGCAACAGGCGCTGTTCGGAACGTAACGGCTATTGGGGAACAAGTGATGCGCGAACGCTTCCGGTGATGCGCCTCGGCGTCATGGTGGCGATCACCCTGTCGTCGTTGTAGAGTCCTCGAAATCTCCACCGGTCGAGCCGGAACATACCCTGACAAGCACCGACGAGATCACAGCCATGACCACCCACGTTTTCCGGGTCACCTGCCTTCACGAAGAGGACTGCTACCGCGAGATCGAGATCCCCGGCGGCCGCAGCCTCTATGCGCTGGCCGAGGCGATCATCGACGCCTTCGACTTCGATTTCGACCACGCCTTCGGCTTCTACAGCGCGCTCGGCGAGGACTATCACGGCTCGGAAGTCAGCTACGAGCTGTTCGCCGACATGGGCGACGCCGAACCGTTCTTCGGCGGCAACGGCGGCAACCGGCCCAGAAGCGTCAAGAAGACCAAGATCGCCCAGGCGTTCACCGAGCCCGGACAGACCATGCAGTTCCTGTTCGACTACGGCGACGACTGGCGCTTCGAGATCCGCTGGATCGCCACCGGCAAGCAATACAAGGGCAAGGCCTACCCGGTGATCCTCGCCTCGGTCGGCGAACCCCCCGAGCAATACCCCGACTGGGACGACGACTGGGACGACGAGGACGAAGGGACGAAGAGGACCGGTAGGTCCCCGCTCGACCGCCGACGTTTCCCTTTCTTTCTTCGCCCGGGTATGCCATATATGACCAACATGGTCATATTGGTCAGCAACGTAGAACGGCAATGAAGTGGCAGGTCAATGAAGCGAAAAGCCGACTGAGCGAGCTGATCCAGTTGGCCGAGAAGGAAGGGCCGCAGGTGATTACCCGCCACGGCTCCGACACCGCAGTCGTCCTCTCCATCGAGGAATTCCACAAGCTCGAGGCCGCCAAGCCGGACTTCAGGGCTTATCTGCTGTCGGGCCCGAAGGTCGAGACCTTCGACATCGAGAGACCACGGGACCTCGGTCGCGAGATCGAGCTTTGAGCTACCTGCTCGACACCAACGTCGTCTCCGAGACCCGCAAGCGGAGCCCCGATCCCCATGTCTTCGCCTGGCTGCAAGACGTCGCCCCCAACGAGCTGTTCCTCAGCGTGCTGACCATCGGCGAGCTGGCCCGAGGCATCGCCAAGCGCCGCCGCACCGACCCGGCGGCGGCGGCCAGCCTCGCCCATTGGCTCGCCGGCATCGACACGCTGTACGGCGATCGCATCGTCCCGATCGATACCGCCGTGGCGACGGTCTGGGGTGAACTCACCACCGGTCGATCGCTCCCGGTGATCGACTCGCTCCTCGCCGCCACCGCGAAGGTGCACGGCATGACGGTCGTCACCCGCAACACCCGGGACATCGAGCCGACCGGCGTGCCCTGCCTGAACCCCTGGCACGATGGATGAGGTGCGGCGGCCGTCAGGGCAAGGCCTACCCGGTAATCCTGGCGTCGGTCGGCGAAGCCCCCGAACAATACCCCGACTGGGACGACGACTGGGACGACGAGGACGAGGACCGGTAGGTCCGCTCGATTGCGGGCGTTCCCCCTCTTTCATCGCCCGGGTGTGCGAATTGCGACCAATATGGTCAAGTGGGTCAGAAACGTGGGGGCGGCGATCGTGATTGCTGCCGATCGGGGAAGATTTAAAAGGCCTTGTCGAGACCGGCTTGCCTCAGGTTGGCCCAATGGCGCGACTTGATGGCGTTGTCGACCATGAACCGGCGCCCGCTGATGGGCTTTCCCATATTTCATGATCTCCGCGCCCCTGGCGGACCAAGCGACAACCGCGCTTGCGCAGGATCTTCTTGACCCTGGGCGTGTAGTTGTCGGCCATCAGGCCAGACGGCGGATATGCTCGACCCGTTGCGCCATGACCGAAATCGGCACGTCGATCTCGCCGTCCGTTTTCGGGAGCAGACCGTTCTCTTCGAGAAGCTCGGGCACAACGATCTTCAGCTTGTCCATGAGATCTTCCATCGTGTCGGCGCCGGTTGAGAGGCCCGGCACGTCGTCGCTGTAGGCGAACCACACCTTCGCCTCCGCGTCCCAGTCCGCACGCACCACATAAACCTTGTCCATCATGCTCAGTCTCTCCACGCGACGCCGGTCTCAACCCAATAATTGCGCTTTACCGGCAAAAGACGCGCACGAACTATGGCACCCACGAACCTTCAGGCAAATCCCGATTGCCCCGCCCCGCGAGAAGCGGAAGATCTCGATAGTCTCGATCAACCCTGGGAGCCGAGCGGAGTGCGTGAGATGCGGCGTCCGTCACCGCCGGAGCGATCAAGACGGACGCCGCACACGGGTATCATCATGACCGGTCCTGGACACCCTCATGCACACCCGGCGTGTCCGTGAACGCGCCGGCTCGGGCTCGAGGACGTGCGGGCAACACAAAATCCGACATTGTTTATTGAGTTCCGGTGACACTATACAAAATTAGCCGCTCGACCGCAGGCCCACTTAGGCCTTGGTTTTCGAGATCAAGGACCGGCGTCAACTTGAGATAAGGATCATGTCTGAGTATTAGCCGGGTCGCTCAGATCAATAACATGTCCCCAGAACCCGACATGGCCTCTGCGCTCCTTCAAGCGAAACCCGAGAAAAAATCTCGGCCAGGGGCTTCGCCCCTGGCGCAAGAGGTAAAGAGGTAAGGATGCAAAATCTAAAAGGTCCTGGCCACACGGAACCCGAGTCGTTGCCCCGGTCGCCGGGATCGTCCCTGCCGCGGTAGGCCGAGCGCAGGATCCTCGCGACCGTCGAACCAGGAACCGCCGCGCAGGACGCGGCCAGCCTCGGGATCTTTCGGCGGCGCGGTGTTGTCCGGATCATCGTAGGCGTTCGAGCACCACTCCCAGACGTTGCCGGCCAGGTCCTCGATCCCCAGCCGGGCCTGGCGGGAACGCGGGGAACAGCCCGACCGGCGAGGTGACGCCGAGGCCGGCCTCGGCGCTGTTGCAGATCCCATCCTCCCAGTCGTTGCCCCAGGGATACGTGAAGCCCTCGGGGCCGCGGGCGGCGGCCTCCCACTCCTGCTCGCGCGGCAGCCGTCCGCCGGCCCAGGCGCAAAAGGCCTCGGCCTCCCAGAAGCTGACGCCCGACCACCGGCTGGTTGGACCCGTTCCACCGCCGGTCGCGCCACCACGCTCGGCTCCGTGACCCCTTCCCGTTGCAGCCAGGTCCAGCCGGCGTCCGACCACCACTGCCGATCGCCATAGCCGCCGTCGTCGATGAACGCCCGGTATTGGCCGTTGGTGACCGGATAGCGGCCGAGCCCGAACGGCGCCGCGATCGTGACCGTTCTCCCCCTCTTCGCCATAGGGATAGGTCCCGGCGGAAACCTCGACGTAGGCGGCAGGGTCGCGCAGATCGGCGATGCGCGGATCGCCCAGCCGGCCCAGGCACAGGCCCAGGGCCTGGCGGTCCTGGAGCTCGACCTCGTCTTCGATGGCGTCGAGGCAAAGCCGGCGGAAACCGTCGGCGAAGGCCGTCGGGGATGCGGTAGCCCTTGGCCAGGCACAGCTCCAGGGCTTCGGCGATCAACACCGCGGGCGCCGGATTGGCCTCGACCGCCGCCCGCTCCTGGTCCGTCGTCAGACGCGCGAGCAGGTCCAGGCCCCACTGGGCGTCTCGGTAGTTGAAAATTTCCGCGGCGAACAGAAACAACAGGGTCGGGCGCCACTCCGGGACCCTACCGCGCTCGCGGAACACCTGCTCCAGGGCCTGGCCTTCGTGGCTGGTGCGGGCGATGCGCTCGGCGGCCAGGAACTCCTGGAAGCTCAGGTGAAAGAACGCCGGCCCGATCGTCCGGCCGCGGCAGCAGCAGGCCGGAGCGGGTCAGCAATTCCTCGCGCTGGATCGCCGGCTCGACGCGCCCGCCTTGGTAGGCGGGGTTCAGCTCGGCGAATCTCGGCGAGATGGCGCTCCGTTTCGGCGTAGCCGATCTCGGCGGCCGGAGTTTGTCCGCGGCGCGCCGTGCCTCGCCGATATGCATGCCGAGCGCGATCGCCTCCAGCCGGGCCTTGACCGGTTCGCGCTCGCGGGCGTCCCCGGGGTAGCGGTGGAAGAGCACGTTGTCGACGACCCGCTGGTACAGGTGATAGCGGTCCTCGGGCAGGCGCCGGCCGCTGCCGTAGACGACGCACAGCGCGGTCAACAGCATCGGGTTCTCGGCCAGCGGCGCCAGGTCGTCCCGGTCGCGGAGGTCCTGGATGAGGCCTTCGGCCAGCTCCGGCTGGTCCAGGGTGTGAAACCAACGGGTGACGAACAGGTGCTGCAACGGCTCCGGCAAGGGTTCGATCGGAGCGCGCGGCATGTCCAGGCGGGCAAGCTCCATTTCGTCCAAGCCGTAGGGTCGGCTGGTGAGCAGGGTGCGATTGCCGGCCGCTTCCCATGCATACAGGGCGTCGGTCAGACCGCTCAGCAGCAGCGCCCGCGGGTAGACGGTGGCGCCGGCGCGGGTCTCGGAAACGGGCATTTCGTCCAGGCCGTCGAGCAGCAGGAAGGCGCTGCCCGCCGCCAGATGGGCGGCGAGCAGGTCGCCGGTCAAACCACCGGGCCGCGTGCGATCGACCCAAACCGCGAGCGCCCGTTCCAGCTCCGCGCCGGCTCCAGGTGCGGCATCCGGGGCCGCAATCCATTGTCGTCGAGAAGTCCCGCAGCGGCACCAGCAGCGGCAGGCGGCGGCGCAGCGAGGTCGGCTCCGGCTCCACGAATTCCTCCGGGGCGGGAACCGGATGGGACAACACCTCGCCGGGAATGCTCTGCAGCACCGCCCAGCGGCAGAAGGTGGACTTGCCGGCCCCGGCCGGGGCCGGAACGTAAAGCGACGCCTCGTCAATGCGCTGCAGGAGCAGCGTCGACCGCTTGTCTTCTTCTTCGCCGAGCCGCTCCCTGCCGCGCGTCCTGCTTATCGGCAGCAGTCTGCGGCCGGTTGGGTGAGCGCCGGCACGTAAACCTGGTTCAGGGTGATCGCCTGGCCCTGGTGGATGTCCTGGCCCAACAGCTCGACACTGGCGTAGCGGCGGCGGAGCCATGCCAAGTAGTCGGGCGGGATCATCGGAGTGGTCGGCGGCGAGTCGGGAGCGCTGGAAGAGGGTAACGGTGCACTCAGATCGAATTGCACCTCACCATCGGGACAGTTCGGCTGGTTGCGGTCGATGCACCAAGCGTTATGGAGCCACACCCGGAACAGGACACGGACGCGCTTACCTTCCTGCGAAAGCTCGATCCACTGAAAGGCGTTGGGGTAGTCGCTGTTCTCGTAGAGGCAGCCGGCGGCCAGCTCGAGGCAGCCCCGAGCCGGATCGGGCGGTAGTACCCGCTCGGAAAGGGGCTCATGGAGGTGGCCACGCAGCACGAGGTCACGGTGCTGGTGGATGGTCGAGCGGGCCTTGTGGGAGTCGAACTCGGCCAGATAGTCCCACGGATGGTGGATCAGGGCGACACGCCAATCGGCCTCTTCGGCCTGGACGGTCTCCACCGTCTGCGTCAGTTGGTAGCGACCGAGCAGGAGGCGACCGCGGTCCTCGTCGCCGCAGGCCATCCAGGCGGAGTCGAGGCCGGCCACATGCAGGCGACGGCCGCGAATTTCGATGATCCGCTGCCACCACGGCAGGGCTTGGGGCTCCTCGAGCCAGTCGCCGACGAATTCGAGGTAGGCGGTATGTCGCCTCAACAGGCTGCCACGCTCGTCCTCATCGTCCAACAATTCCGCGATATCCTCTTGGGACCGCCCACTGAGCAGCGCGTCCTGCCGCATTTGAACGCCCTTGCGGACCTTGCTGCGGTCGACGTCGTGGTTGCCCGGCACCAGCAAAAGGCGGTCCCGTGGCAGACCTTCGGGCAAGGCCGGCCACAGCTCGATCTCCAGCCACTCCCGCGCCAGGGCGTAATCGTCGGGGACTCCGGCATGTGCCAGATCGCCGGTGACGACGACGAGGTCCGGCGCCAATCCGTTTTCGACCTCGGTGCCGACGAAGCGAGCCAGCGCGCGCAGCACCGGGTCCGCGTCCCAGGACTTCGCGCCCCGGAAATGGATATCGGAAAGATGCAGGATGCGAATGGGCTGCCCTGTCTCGTCACTCGGCATCGGCTGCGGGCCTTCCCCCAGGTTGACCGCACCGAGCGTACCCGGCCGAACGCCGGGAGGGCAACCGTTCTCGGTAAACAGTTTCCTTGACTATGATCCTATTAACGGATATATATCCTACAACCGTTTTTCGACCGGGCGGTGGCGTTGCGCTTCGGTTGCCGACGGGAGAAGTATGGCCCGGTTCGGGATTGTCCGGCGCGATGGAGACGGAACGGTGTACTGGAAAAAATGTCTACTTTTGTTTCTGGAAAAAAAGCAATTGATTCAAGGTTCTATCTCAGAATTCATGTCTACTTTTGCATACCGGGTCGAAAAGGCGGGTCGTGGAAAATCAAGGACTTAGCCGAAAACATGTCTACTTTCGTCTACTTTTGTCTACCTTTCACATTTGGCGCGGACTGGTTTCGTTTGGAATCAACGGATTGACCGCCACGGATGCGTAACGAAAGTAGACAAAACCGGCCCCGAGGTATGCAAAAGGTAGACATTTTTGACCCTCCTTCGGCCCGATGAAGGGGTTTCGGCGGCTTGCCGATGGGGCGTTGGGTCGGCTTCGGCCGCCGATTATTTGGGGCGATAGCGGAGGCGGAGCTTGAACTTGGGAGGAAGCCGTCCGTGGGGATCGATTGATCCGTTGAATGCCCATGAGCACCATCGTCGCCAGGAGCTGCTGGCGCTGTCGGACCAGATGCCGTCGGGCGGCCTGGATCAGCCGTTTCGAGAGGGTGTCCGGGTCCGGCTTGCGGTCCGCCTTGGGCATGCCCAGGAGGCTCAGCGCCAGGCGCCATCGGCCCTTGGTCGCCTTGCGCCGCCGCTTGATGGCGGGGCCCTTGGTGCCCGCCTTGGCGAACACGTCCGGAAAGGTGTCGAGCAGGTAGTCCCGGGCCTGCTCGTCGGTGACGGTGTCGTCGATGAACTGGTCCACGGTCTTTGCGACGCTTTCCAACAGGTCCCCGTAGGCTTCCATCTGGCGGATCGATGCGTCGACGATGGCGTCGAACACCCCGTTGACCAGATCGGCCACGAACCCCGGAAAGTCGACCGCGTCGATCACGCTCGTCGAACGGCGCTTCCTTGTCGGCGGCGTCGAGCCAATAGTCGACGATCCGCGACAACGAGCCGACGACGGCTTTCTGTTCCGCGTCCTTCAACCGACGGAAGGCCCGGCCCCGGCCGAGACGGTCGGCGATCCAAGGCGGCCTGCGATCGGGATCGTCGGGCGGTGCGGACGGCATGGCCCGGGCCGCCCGCCGTCGTCACCGGCCCTCGCGGCGGTTGATGAAGGCGAGGCGTTCGAACAGGTGGACGTCCTGCTCGTTCTTGAGCAGCGCGCCGCAGAGCGGCGGGATCAGCTGGCGGGCGTCCTTGGCCTTGAGCGCTTCGGGCGGGATGTCCTCGATCATCAGGAGCTTGATCCAGTCCAAGCAGCTCCGAGGTCGACGGCTTCTTCTTGAGCCCCGGCACCTCGCGCATGTCGTAGAACACGGTCAGCGCGTCGTGGACCAGGCGTTTCTGGATGCCGGGGTAGTGGACGTCGACGATCCGCTCCATGGTGTCGCGGTCGGGAAAGCGGATGTAATGGAAGAAACAACGGCGCAGGAACGCGTCCGGCAGCTCCTTCTCGTTGTTGGAGGTGATCAGCACGATCGGGCGCCGGGCCGCGACCACCGTCTCCTTGGTCTCGTAGACGTGGAACTCCATCCGGTCGAGCTCCAACAGGAGGTCGTTGGGGAACTCGATGTCGGCCTTGTCGATCTCGTCGATGAGCAGCACCGGGCGGGTATCGAGGGTGAACGCCTCCCACAGCCGGCCCTTGACGATGTAGTTGCGGATGTCGTGGACCCGTTCGTCGCCGAGCTGGGAGTCGCGCAGCCGGGCGACGGCGTCGTATTCGTAGAGGCCCTGCTGGGCCTTGGTGGTCGACTTGATGTGCCACTGGATCAGCGGCACGTCGAGCGCCTTGGCGATCTCGTGGGCGAGGATGGTCTTGCCGGTCCCCGGCTCGCCCTTGACCAGCAACGGCCGCTCCAGCCCGACCGACGCGTTGACCGCGACCATCAGGTCCTCGGTGGCGACGTAGGTGTCGGTCCCTTCGAAGCGCTTGTCCATGAGTCCTTCCCGATCGGCGTGCCCAGGTTCAGAGGCTCACAAGTTAAGGAGCCGGCCGCCCCGGTTCAAGCGTCGCCGTCTTCCCCGCCGTCTCCCGGGTCGGCCGCTTTCGCCCCCGGAGACGGATGGGAAGACGGCGAAGCGGCCTTTTCCTTGCGAACGATGTGCGCCATCCAGCTCTGGGCCTCGATGAAGACCCGGCTGACCTCGGGGAACCCGGACTTGATGCGATCCTCGAGGCCGCTGACCAGGGCCTCGACCTCGGCGGCGGACAGGGCGTCGTCGAAATCGAGGCTCAGATTGACCAGCACGTCCCGGGGACCGAGGTGCATGGTCAACAGTTCGTTGACCCGCTCGATCCCGGCCTCCCGCTCGAGAAGCCTTCGGATGCCGGTGACGACCGCCGGCATCGCCGCCTCGCCGATCAGCAACCCCTTGGTTTCATAGGCGAGGAGAACCGCGGTCGCCGCCAGGATCAGGCCGATGACGATCGAGGCCGCGCCGTCGAAGGCCGGTATCTCCAGGAGCTCTCCGAGGCCGATGCCGATCAGCGCGACCACCAGCCCGAGCAGCGCCGCGGAGTCCTCGAACAGCACGGTGAACACCGTCGGGTCCTTGCTCCCGTGGACCGCCTCCAGGTAGCCCTGCTTGCCTTTGCTTTGGCGGAACTCGCGAAAGGCGATCCACCAGGACCCCCCTTCGAACACGATGGCGGCGCCGAGAACCAGGTAGTTGACGAAGACGTTGGTCATCGGTTGCGGATTGACGAGCTTGTGAATGCCCTCGTAGATCGCCACCCCGGCACCGAGGGCGAACACCAGGATCGCCACGACGAAGGCCCAGAAGTAGACCTCGGTTCCGTAGCCGAACGGGTGGGCCGTGTCCGCCGGCCGCCGCGACCGCCGGAGACCGTGGAGCAGCAGCCCCTGGTTGCCGGTATCGACCAGCGAGTGGATGGCTTCGCTCATCATCGCCGAGCTGCCGGTGAAGAAGGCGGCGGCGAACTTGGTCACGGCGATGAGCAGGTTGCCCGCCAGCGCCGCGTAGATGACCTTTTTCGACCCGCCCGTGGCCATCCGCTCACCCCTTCTCCCACCTGCGACCCGGTCCCAGGCCGCCGCGGGGACGACTCACTCAGCCGCGGCCGGTGATCCTGAGCTGTCCGGCGGCGGCGAGGCCCCAGACCGCATTGAAGACGACAACCGCCAACGGCGTCAACACGCCGAGGCCGAGACCGGCCATGCCGTGCGGCGTCTTCTCCGGAAAAACGACGAACAGTTGGACCGCGGACGGCCCGAGGCTGAACACCAGGCCGCGGACCCACCACGGGGCGCGCGGGACCGGCAGCATGAACAGGAGCCCCCAGATCCCGCCCCAGACGAGGCGCGGGTAGAGCCAGGGCGCCGTCAACGCGGGGGCGATGGCGACCCCCAGCGCCGCGGTCAGGCCGTAGGCCCCGGAGAGCCACACCGCCAGACCGTTGGCGAGCCCGCCCAGGGCCCCCGCCGCGAACACCAGGGCCAAATCCCGCACCAGCCGTCTCATCCGAACACCGTCCTTTCAGGGGTTTCCGCCGTCGCCCGCTACCCTCGCCAACACCGGACCGCCGCGGCTATTCCGCGGCAACCGCGATCGGGCGGCGCAACACGGTGACATTGTCGTACGTCGGCTGACGGGGCACGAGCCGCGCCAGCACCAGCGAGCACACCGCCATGCCGGTTCCGGCGAGGAACACGGCGGCCGGCGAGACCATCCACAGCAAACCGAACGCCGCCGGGATCACCACCGCGGCGATGTGGTTGATGGTGAAGCTGACCCCCGAGGTCGCGGCGATGTCGGCCGGGTCGGCGATCTTCTGGAAGTAGGTCTTGATGGCGATCGCCATCGCGAAGAACAGGTGATCGAGGATGTAGAGGCCGACGGCGATCCACGCCGTCCCGACGAAGGCGTAGCCGGTGAACACGACGATCAGGCCGCCGTACTCGATGCTCAGCACCGTGCGTTCTCCCCAGCGCCCGACCAGCTTGCCGATCCGCGGCGCCAGCGCCATGGCGATCACATGGTTGGCGAGAAACATCAGGGTCATCGACGCCACGTCGAAACCGAACTTCTCGACCATCAGGAACCCGGCGAAAACGACGAAGATCTGGCGCCGCGCCCCGGCCATGAAGGTCAGCGCATAGTACAGCCCGTAGCGCCGGCGCAGGATCAGTCGCTTGCGCTGCTCCACCTTCTCGGGGAAGCGGGGAAACAGAAGCCACGCCGCCAGGGTGAGCACGACGGTGATCGCGCCGCCGATCAGGTAGACCCACTTCATGTCGAGGCCGCCGAGATCGATTCCCAGATAGATCAGCGCGAACGCCACCAGCGACGCGAACGACCCGACGGCGATCAGCCGGCCCAGCATCGCCGGGGCCTGTTCCTTGGCAAGCCACTGCAAGGCCAGAGACTGGCGCACCGTCTCGAAGTAGTGGAAGCCGGTCGACATCACCACCGTGGTCAGGAGCAAGCCGACGAAATTCGGGAAGAACCCGGTCAGCGCCACGCCGATCCCGAGC
>CAVYYK010000034.1:0-16461 GCA_963772635.1 uncultured Alphaproteobacteria bacterium | reverse complement strand
ATCGTCATGCCCGCCATCAGCCGGGAGGTGAAATACGAAGGGAGCTTGCAGTGGTGATCTCGGACAACGGGCGAAGAACGTCCGGGAAGAGAAGGCATTGGAATACGTTGCAGGATACACCATCGCAAACGACATCGGCGCCCGCGACTTGCAACGGCGCAGTCGCAGTGGACCCTCCGGCAAGATGTTCGATACTTTTTGCCCGCTGGGGCCTATGTCGGCCACTAAAATCGAAGCGCCCGAACCCAACCGGCTGCGACTGGAGACGATGCTTAACGGTACGCTGGTGCAGTCCGCCAGCACCGTGGAGATGCCCTTCCGTGTTCCACACCTGGTGGTCTACATTCCTCGCTGACCACGCTCGAGCCCGGCGATCCGAATCCTGAACAGGGTCGCCGAAGCGGGGGCAAGCCAGGCCCGACCCGCGGACGCTGCTCCAGCCAGGGGATGAGATCACGGTGACCATCGAAAACCTGGGCAGCCTGTGCAACCCGGTCGTCCGGGAGGAGGTCTGGATGTTGAGCAGTTACCCCATGGCAATCGTCGCTGCGCCCGGAAAGATCGAATATCCGGGAGCATACGGTCACCAAGTCGGAGCAAACGATGTAAAGGTGAAGGTACGTGCCGTAACGTTGTGCGGCAGCGACGCCCATATCTTCAAGGGGATGCACCCGGCCGCGCCCTTGCCCGTCGCAGTGGGCCACGAGATCGCCGGGGAAGTAGTGGAGATTGGTCCGCCAGGTCACCCGGCGCATCCCGGCGATCGGGTTGCAGTGGAGCCGGTGATCGCTTGCGGGACATGCTATTTTTGCCGCCGTGGGCAATACGACCTTTGCACCGAGATCAGCTTTCAATACCGGCAAGGTCAGGGAGGGGCTTGACTCCTTATTTCGTCGTGGGTGAGCAATGGGCGCATCCCTTTCCGCCGGCGATTACGTACGCGGAAGCGCGGTGCCGCTCTGAACCGCTATCGGTGGCGCTGCATGCTGTCAGAAAAGCGGGATCGGCGTGGGCCAGAGCAGCGCGATCTTTGGTGCAGGCGCGATAGGGCTTTTGTTATTGCAGTTAGTGCGTCTGGGGGGTGGGTTAGATGTTTGTGGTGGACATAAATTCAAACCGTTTGCGTGTAGCCATTGAATTGGGCGCCTTTGATGCCCTGGACAACCGCTCCACGGAGGTGGAGGGAGGCGATTAAAGGCTAGAGACAGGCGGATTAGGTGCGGATTGTGCGTTTGAAGCGGTCGGGCTGCCGGTAACGCTGGCGCAGGCCTTGAGGTCCGTGAGAAAAGGATGCAGGGTTGTCCTGGTGGGGTTGTTCGAGCGGGAGGAGATCAGCATCCCCGCCAACATCTTTGTTCAGCGGGAGATTACGCTGGCCGGGTCGCAAGGATATAACTGGGATTTCCAGGATGCCATCCAGTCTGATTCTCCAGGAAAAAGTAGATTTGAAAAGGTTGATCACCCACGAGTTCCCATTCGCTGAAGTACAGCAGGCCTTTGATACGATGATGGACCCCGGGCAAGAAGCGATCAAGGTCCTCGTTCATGTGGAAGATCAGAAATGCTTGACACGAGTATTTTTTGCCTCTATACCGTCGTTAGCGCTCACGGGAGCGCTAACGGTAACGCTAACAGAGGACTCGACCGGATGGCCCATCGCATCACCATGACCGACGTTGCCGAATCGGCCTGGCGCAATCTTCGATGACCGTCTCACGGGTGGTCAATAACAAAGAGGACGTCAGCCAGGAGACGCGGCAGCGGGTGCTGGACGTTATCCAGGAGTCTGGGTACCGGCCCAGCAGTATCGCACGAGGATTAGTCACCCGGCGGACCGGAACCTTGGGGGTGGTCGTCCCGGACATCGATAACGCTTTTTTCTCCGGCGTGGTGCGCGGCGCGGAGAACCAGGCTTATGCCGACGATTACAGTGTCTTTCTCGGCAACACCAACGAAGATCCGCAGACAGGCTGGCTGGCGCTTGATTTCCTGGATGTAGAGCTTGTCGATGGTTTGATCTTGTGCAGTTCACGCCTGGAGACGGAGCAGCTGCGCCAGATCGTCGACCGCTTTCCTTCGGTCGTACTGCTCTCGCGGGAGCTCG
The DNA here is from genome assembly GCA_963772635.1 of uncultured Alphaproteobacteria bacterium. Classification (GTDB taxonomy): domain Bacteria; phylum Pseudomonadota; class Alphaproteobacteria; order Rhodospirillales; family Defluviicoccaceae; genus JAUXFS01. Next base: position 14,357 of record CAVYYK010000034.1, on the reverse strand, counting down.
AAGAGAACTGCGCCTGCACGGTGTTGATTGATGATCGGCTGGGGGGCACGGTCACTCAGACCATATCGCTGACCTGCCGGCCTTGGCCCGCCTGACTGGCGCCATAGTCGTCGCCAATTTTGAATTCGCTAATAATCTTGTAGCTTTAGGCCTCTAGAAGGCGATACCGTCATCGCAATGAACAAGGGCGGAGCCGTGGAGCCACTTGGCCGTGGCATTAGGATCCATATGGTTCCAGCCGAGCACAGCTCGTCGGTCGATCTCCTCCGTCTTGGTGTTCGGAGCTCAGAACCTAACGCGCCCAGGCACCTCGCCGGTGGCGCTCCAGTCGGATACGTCATTGAATTGGAAAACGGGTTCAAGATCTACCATTCCGGTGACACCGGCGTGTTCGGCGACATGGCGCTCATTGGGGATTTTTACAAGCCGGATCTGGCGCTTGTTTGCATTGGCGGACACTTTACCATGGATCCGGAAGGCGCGGCCTACGCGATCCGCGAGCTGATAAAGCCGAAGCAGGTAATCCCAATCCATTATGGGACCTATCCCGTGATCAACCGCACACCGGCAGAACTCAAGAAGGCTTTGGGCGACGCACCGGTGGAGGTGCTGGACATCGTCCCGGGCCAGGCCTTGAAGTTCTGAACGTTCGAATGCCGGGCTAATCCGGAACGTTGGCTTTCCGCAGCCCCGTGGCCAGACGTTCGCGATCCACCGCTTCCTTGAAGGGATACCAGTAGGCGATGGCTCTGATACTGATCGGGTCGTAGCCGCGCCAGTTCTTCTCAATGACCTCAAAAATGCGTTCCGCGTCTGCTTTTCGGCCCAGGTGCCCGTAAGTCGCAATTAGCAGTCGGTAGGACCACCGGTCCTCGGAGTTAAGGGTGGTTGCCTTTTCCAAAGACGCCGCCGCCTGTTGAAATTCGCCAATTCCGAACTGGGCCAGGCCGAGCTCGTAAAGATAGAACGCCGGGAAATGGGGGTTGAGCCGCATGGCCTTTTTCACGAGTTGCAGGGCCTCCTCGGGATTTCCGGCCAGGCTGAGGGCGCCGGCCAAGGCCACGTAGCTGTCCGCATCGTTTGGGTCGACGCCAATAGCTTTCCCTCCTTCAGCGATGGCCTCCGTATGGCGGCCTTCCTGTGAGAACATGGCGGCCGCCACTTGGTGACTGAGCGCCGTCGGCTGCCATTTGGATTTCTCAAGGAACTCCTCCGCCTTGAATAGAGGATAATGTACCGATCCGTAGCCAAGCTTCGCATGCCAGCGTCTCTTCTGAACCTGCCAGTAGGTTGCGGCCAACGCTGCATAGGCCCGCGCGTAGTTCGGATCCAGCTCGACAGCCTTCTCGAAGTACGTGATTGCGTCGCGGAAACCCTCCGGTGTTTGGCGCAGATACTGGTCCCAGCCTTTGAGAAATACATCATAGGCCTCGGCATTCTCCGTCTGCCGAAGCGCGAATTGCTCTTGCTCGCCGGATGTTAACTGCACCGCTAAGACTGTGACGATCTTGCGCGTGACCTTGTCTTGCAGGGCGAAAACGTTGTTCAAGCTGCCGTCGTAGCGCTCCGCCCACAAGTGGCCGCCAGTGGTTGCGTCGATGAGCTGGGCATTGATGCGCACCTGATCACCGACACGCCGGACGCTGCCCTCAAGCACGTAGCGGACGCCAAGTTCCTCAGCCGCCCTCCGGACATCCAAGGAGGTGCCTTTGTAGGCAAAGGTCGAGTTTCGCGCGATCACGAACAGGCCGGAAATCTTGGACAGATCGGTGATCAAATCCTCCGTCATGCCGTCGGCGAAATACTCCTGCGACGGGTCATCGCTCATGTTGGTGAACGGCAGGACGGCAATGGAGGGTTTGTCGGGAAGCGGGTGGGCCATGCGCTCGATCGAGGCTGGCTCGAATTGGGGAGCCCAAGGTCTTGACCACCAGAGGCCGCCGCCAGCCAGTGCAACAACGATCATGAACGCAGCGGCGACCAACCAACGCTGCCGAAGCGCCCCATAGGCATTCCGAGGAGTGACAATTCTGCCGGCATCAGCGGGATCGAGCAGGACCCTGTAGACATTGATCGGCGTCTTGATGTTCTTGACGAACCGTTGGCCGAGGTAGGCATAACCAACATCGAGCTTGCCCGTCACTTGCTCAAAAACTCGGCCGGAAATGCATATACCGCCAGGCTGGGCCAGGCTTTCCAGGCGTGCTGCGACGTTCACGCCGTCGCCATAGACCTCGCCCCGATCGACGATGACCTCGCCCAGGTTGACGCCCATACGGAACTGAAGCCGGTTGTCCTTCGGAATATCCGCGTTACGCGTCGCAAACTGGCGCTGTGTCTCGATCGCGCATTTCAGTGCCCCCGTGACGCTCGCGAATTCAGCGAGCAAGGCGTCACCGGCGGTGTGGCACACGCGACCGCGCTGCTTTGGAATTGCTTCGGTGAGAGCGTCGAGACAGGCGCCAAGGGCACGATGTGTCCCCTCTTCGTCCGCACCGGTCAGCCGACTGTAACCTGCGACGTCCGCATACAGAATGGCCGCAAGCTTGCGCTCCATACCGCCTCCTGCGTCTCCTTAGCAGATCTTCGGGCCTGCGTTAGAATGGATTGTAGCGCAAACGGCGATATCAACTAAGACTCCACGGACTGGCAATTCGCAAACCCTCATCAAAGTCGGCAGGGGGAAATACAGAGAACTCCGGGCCAACCCGGCTCGAGTGACCGTAACACTACTGGAAGCCGACCTCCGGTTCTACGCGGGCTCATACACACCTGCCCCCGCAGGTGGCTTCTGCGCCCGAGGAGTGAAGGACGCGTGCCGGGAGATCGCTTCGGTCGTGAGTCGCGAAAGCGGCGCTACTCGGCGGCGGGACGATCGGCGGTCTTTATGTCGACAACAGGCTCCGGCTTGGCGACGGCCGCTAGCTCGCCGTTCAGGCGACGCTCGACGTCGCCGGGAGAGCCGGTCCGCCGGGCGAGCAATGCGTAGGCGACCGGGACGACGAACAGGGTGAAGGCGGTCGCGGCGATCACCCCGGAGAACACCACCGTGCCGATGACGAACCGGGTCTCGGCGCCGGCGCCGAAGGCGAGGATCAGCGGCACGGCGCCGGCGGCGGTGGTGATCCCGGTCATCACGATCGGCCGGAACCGGATCAGCGACGCCTGGTGGATCGCCTCGCGGAACGCCGTCCCCTGGTCGCGGAGCTGGTTGGCGAATTCGACGATGAGGATGCCGTTCTTTGCCGCCAGTCCGACCAGCATGATCAGGCCGATCTGGCTGTAGATGTTGAGGGTGCCGCCGGTGATGTAGAGGCCGACCAGGGCGCCGGCCATGGCCAGCGGCACCGTCAGCATGATTACCAGCGGGTGGATCCAGCTCTCGAACTGGGCGGCGAGGACCAGGAAGACGACGATGACGCCGAGGACGAAGACGAAGACGATGTCGCCGCCGGCGGTCTTGAAGTCCCGCGACTGGCCCTTGTAGTCGACGATCGCGGTTTGGGGCAGATTGTCGCGGACCAGCCCCTCGAGATAGGCCAGCGCCTCGCCGAGGGAGTAGCCGTCGGCGAGGTTGGCCTCGAGGGTGATCGCCCGCACCCGGTTGTAGCGGTTGAGGGTCTGGGAATCCGCGAACTCCTCCAAGGCTCACCAGATTGGAGAGGGGGATAAGCGAGCCGGTGCGATCCGAGCGGACGTAAATGTTCTCGATGTTGCTCGGCGTTCTCTGGTCGTCCCGTTCGCCCTCGAGGATGACGTCGTACTCCTCGCCGGCATCGATATAGGTGGTCACCCGCCTCGATCCGAGGACGGTCTCCAGGGTGCGCCCGATATTGCCGATGGTGACGCCGAGATCTCCGGCGCGGTTGCGATCGATGACCACACGGATCTGCGGTTTGGTCTCCTTGTAATCGTAGTCGATGCCGACGAGGCCGGGGTTGTTCTCGTTGATCTTGTCGAGCAGCACGTCCCGCCAAGCCGCCAGTTCCTCGTAGGTGCCGCCGCCGATGACGAACTGGACCGGCTTCTGGATCCGGGTGCCGAACCCCTGGCGCATCACCGGAAAGGCACGGACGCCGGGAAGATCGGCGACCCGACGGCTGACATCGCTCATGATCTCCCATCCGGACCGACGCTCCGACCAGTCGGCGAGAACGAGGATGGCGATGCCGCTGTTGAAGATCGCGATGTTACCGAACTGACGGGGCGCGCGGATCAACAGTCGAGTAACCTCGCCGTTTTCGACGAGAGGCATCAGCCGCTGCTCGATCTCGTCCATGTATTCGGCCATATAGGCGAACGACGCCCCCTCGGGACCGTTGACGATAATGAAAAACGCCCCGCGGTCCTCCTTCGGCGCATACTCACGCGGAATGTGCATGAACAACCAGGCTGCCCCGCCGACAAGCAACACGAACGCCGCGACCGTCACCGACGGATGCTTGAGACTGGCGCCGAGGGCGCGGCCGTAGCGGTCCCGAACCCCGTCGAATATACGCTCAGCCACACCCGCCACCGAAACCTTGTCGTAGCCTGGCTTGAGGATTTTGGACGCCAGCATCGGCGACAAGCTGAGGGCGACGATGCTCGAGAACCCCACCGCCGCCGCCATGGTGAGGGCGAACTCGGAGAACAGCCTGCCGACGTCGCCCTGCAGAAACGCGATCGGCACGAACACCGCGACCAGCACCAAGGTGGTGGCGACGACGGCGAACCCCACCTGGCGGGTACCGTTGAACGCGGCGACCAGCGGCGTTTCCCCCTCGTCCATTCGGCGATGGATGTTTTCGAGGACGACGATGGCATCGTCGACGACGAGACCGATGGCCAGCACCAGGGCGAGAAGGGTGAGCAGGTTGATGGTGAAGCCGAGGGCGTAGAGGACGATGAAGGTGGCGATCAGCGACACCGGCACGGTCACCGCGGGAACGATCGTGGCGCGGACGCTGCCGAGAAACAGGAAGATCACCAGAACGACGAGACCGGCGGCGATCAGCAAAGTCTTGTAGACCTCGTTGATGGCGCCCTGGATGAACACACTGGTGTCGTAGCTCTGCTTGATTTCCATGCCTTCCGGCAACGAGGTGTTCAGGCGCTCGGCCTCCTCGCGAGCGACGTTGGCGACGGCGAGGGTGTTGGCTTGCGATTGCTTGATGATTCCGATGCCGACCATCGGCGTACCGTTACCGCGGAAGAACGTCCGGTTTTCCACGGCGCTCTTTTCCACCCGCGCCACGTCACCGAGGCGCACCAAATAGCCGTCGCGTCCCTGCCCGAGAACCAGCTGGCCGAAACTCTCGGGTGTGTTGAAGTTCCTTTCCACCCGGACGGTGAACTGCCTTTCGATGGATTCGATGCTGCCGGCGGGCAACTCGACGTTTTCGGCGCGCAGCGTCTGCTCGACGTCGTTGACGGTGAGCCCGCGCGCCGCCAGGGCGGTTCGATCGAGCCAGATCCGCATGGCGTAGTTGAGGCCGCCGCCGACCCGCACCCGGGCGACGCCATCGAGCGCCGAGAAGCGATCGACGAGATAGCGCCGCGCATAGTCGGTCAACTCGAGCACGCTCATCCGGTCGCTGGTCAGGTTGAGCCACATGATGACGTCGTCGTTGGAATCGACCTTCTGGATATCCGGCGGGTCGGCCTCGTCCGGGAGGTTGTCGAGGACCCCGGCGACCCGGTCGCGGATGTCGTTGGCGGCGGCGTCCACGTCGCGGCCGATATCGAACTCGACGGTGATCCTGGAACGGCCGTCCTCGCTGATCGACGAGATGAACTTGATGCCGCTGACGCCCGAGATCCGGTCCTCGACGACTTGGGTTATGCGGGTTTCGACGACGGCGGCGGACGCCCCCGGGTAGGTGGTGTCGACGGAAACGATCGGCGGATCAATGTCCGGATATTCGCGGAGCGGCAGACGGTCGAACGCCACCAGCCCGAAGGCGATGAGCAGAAGGCTGATGACCGACGCGAAGACCGGCCGCTTCACCGAGAGGTCGGAGAGCACCATCTTCAGCTTCCCTCGCCCGGCTTGCCCATTCCCTGCGACGGCCGATCGGCCGTCTCGACGGCTTTGATCGTCACCTGCTGGCCCGGACGCACGGAGAGGGTCCCATGGGTGACGACTTTTTCGCCCTCGCTCAAACCGGCAACGATCTCGACCTCACCCGGCCGTCTCGCGCCGATCTCGACCTCCCGGTTGACGACCTTGTTGCCGGCGGCCTCGTCGATCACCAGGACGGAGTTCTTCCGTCCGCGCGGGATCAAGGCCTCCTCGGGGATGACCAACGCCCGCCGCTGGTTCTTGAGCAATTCGACGGTGACAAGCAGGCCCGGCTTTAGGATGCCATCGGGGTTGGGGAGGATCGCCCGCGCCACCACCGAACGGGTCACCGGATCCACCCGGGTGTCGACGCTCTTGACCACGCCCGAGAACGCCCGGTTGTCGAACGCGGCGGTCCTGGCGACGATCGGCAAACCGGGGACGAGTGTGGACAGGTAACTCGACGGCACCGAGAAATCGACCTTGATCACCTCGAGATCGTCGAGGGTGGTGATGACGTCGCCGGGCTCGATGAGGATGCCGACGCTGATGTTGCGCAGACCGACGACGCCGCCGAACGGGGCGCGGATGATCCGATCGGCGATCCGCGACTTGATGCTCTCGATCTGGGCTTCGGTCTCCTGGACGGCGGCCGCCCGTTCGTCGAGTTGCGCGGTCGGCGCGAACTGCCGGCTCTCCAGCTGGCGCGAGCGATCCAGGGCGAGCTTTCGTGCCTTCAGGATTGCCTCGGCGGCCTTGAGTTCGGCCTCTTCCTCGGCTTTGTTCAGCACGACGAGGATGTCGCCGGCAGCAACCGTCTGGCCGTCGTCGAAGTTGATCTCGCGGACCTTCTCGGTGACGTTGGTGGTGATCCGCACGGTTTCGTCCGCCCGAGTCGTTCCGAGCGCCTCGACCCGATCGACGAAGTCGACGATCCGGGCGGGGGCGACGACGACCGGCAGCGCCTGGCTTGGGACGGCCTGCTGGGCGGCCAGCGGGGGCACGACCGCCAACGCCAGCAAAACAACTGTGGATGCGGCGAACACCAACATGCGCATGGTCGAGGTCCAGATCGTCATTGCCGGCCTCGAGTGCAGGCCAGCCCGAACCTTTATATAGGTATTCGCAGGAACCGCCGACGGCGAAGTGCCGGCCAGCGCCGTTGTAGCCGCGATCAGCCGCCGGCGGCGGTGTCGACGCCGGTTTTCGCGGACGGAGCGACGACCCGGTGGCGCCACCAAGCGTTTTCGTTGATCGAGTAGACCGGCTCGTAGCGGTGGACGGTGCCGGTCTCGACGACCTGCTGGATCTGGTTGTCCAACAGCCAACTCCGGCCGCCGTCGTATGCGATCAACACCGCATGACCGACGCCCTGGTCGAGGTCCTTGACCGCCGCCAGCCTCAGCGCGTCGGCGCTCCACCCGAGCCGCTTCAGCGCGAAGAACTTGGCGATCGCGAAGTCCTCGCAGTCGCCGGAACGGGTCAGGAACTCGGCCGGGGTTGCCCAGTAGTCCTTCTGGCCCCAGTTGCTGGCGTCGGTGACGTAGGGCCGGGCGTTCATGTAAGCGTTGACCGCAACCAGCTGCTCGCGGCGGCCCTTGCCGCGAAGGGTGTCGAGGAAGGCGTCCAACTCGTGATAGCGGCAGTCCGTCGCATGGTCGTTGCTGCAGTCCCGCCCCTGTTCCTCCGCCACTTCCCGGGAGGTGCGATCAAGGGCGGCGCGCCACTTGGAGAACGGCGCGGTGTTCGCCGAGCGGAGTTCGATGCTGTGGAAGAAGCTCGGCCGTCCATCGGCTGCGACGGCCGCATGGCCGCCGGAAACGCAGGCGATCAGGGCGAGAAGCAGGGCCACCGTCACGAAACGCCGAGAGATCCCCGAACCGTGTGCCGCTTTTCCCTCGTTGCTGCTCGCCATGTCCAGCTTCCCGTTCCGGTTGTCTCCGGCTCCTCCGGAGTGACTGCCCGTATTACGGGAAGTCAATAAAATGTTTTTCCCGTAATAATTACTCCATATGGGTTATCCGGGGGTGAGTCAAGCAATTTCGACACTTTTTGAGGGTGCCGGCATAATTTTGCCCGTTATACGGGTATTTTCAGCTCGCGCAGGAGTGGTGGCCCGCCGTGGCCGGTCGGCACGGACGGATTCGGCAGGGAGAGGAGGGTGAAGGGCCGCGGCGTTGCTGCTCAGAGCCCGTCCGGAGACATATGGTGTATTTTCAACGAGTTGGAAGGGCGCTCTCGCCAGGAAACGGGCCGAAGGCGATGCTGGAGCATCGTCGAGGGGCGTTGACGCCGCAGGGGCACCCTTCCAACTCGCCCTACGGGAGCCTTGTGTTCGCGCCCCGGTGCGTCGAGCCGCCCTTGTGATGCTCCAGCATCACGGCGGCCATCTCTCCTGCCGGGATCACGAACACAAGGCTTTGAAAACACACCATATGTCTCCGGACGGGCTCTAAGGTTCGGCCAAGCTGGGCTGAAAACCGAAGGGGGAGTATGCGAGATGGCGAAGATCACCTTCCAGCATTCGGGAAAGAGCGTCGACGCGGACGAAGGCGAATGGATGTACGAGGTCGCCGCCGGGTGCGGCTGTTCTTCGGGCCGCGCCACGAGTTCGGACCTGTTCTGCACCGACCTCATCGACCGCCACGTCCCCCCCGGCCGATGCGGACCACACCGAGGTCTACCTGTGCGGCGGCCGGCCGATGATCAAGTCCTGCTGCGACAAGCTCACCGCCTTGGGATTTCCGGAAGAGGCGCTCAGATACGAGCGGTTCTTCTAGCAGGCGGTCGCCGGGCGAAAACGCAGGAACACTATGGACGGTCGCAGGGGCTCAGCGTTACCGATCCGGCTTCCGTGCCGAGCAAAGCACCGATGGTCACGCAATCCCCATTTCGACACAGTCGCCAGTCGTCGACCAGGCCGGAGCGTGCCAGGACAAGCCGCGGCAATGTCGGCACCTGCGGTCGGTACCGCCACCAGCCGCCGTCCAGCTTTGCGTCCGGCGGCGGCTCCATCCCCGCGCCCGTCCCCTTGACCCGCGCCTCGACGATCTCCAGGCCACTCGTCGACACCCGCCAGTCTTCCTGCCATTCCACTTTCTCGACGGTGTGTGTCCAGGAGAGGGTGAACGCGGCCCAGGCCAGTGCGACCGAGACCCCCGCGCCGGTCAGACACAGGCTCACGTCGACGCCGCGACTCGGCGCGTGCGGAAGATGTGCAGGAGGACAAAGGCGGCAACCAGGGCAAAGCCGATCTCGTCCGTCGCCGGTAGCGCCATGACCAATGCGACGGCGCCGGCGGCGGCCAATCCCCGTTCCAGCCACGTCATATCGCGCCTCAGCGCACCGATCGATGCCGCGCCCCATGCGCCTATGGCGAGCAGGGCCTTGAAGACGATGTAGGCGACAGCGGTCGGGTATCCGATGGTTTGCGCCAGCGGCCCGCCGTCCTGCAGCATCAGCGCCGGCGTGTACACCGCCATGAACGGAATAATGAACCCCGCGAAGGCGATACGCATCGCCTGGATGCCGATCTTCAATCCCGATTCCTTGGCGATCGGCGCGGCCGCGAAGGCGGCGAGCGCCACCGGGGGCGTCAGGTCGGCGAGAATGCCGAAATAGAAGACGAACATGTGGCTGACGATCAGTGGAACGCCGAGTTCGAGCAACGCCGGCCCGGCCAGCGACGAGGTGATGATGTAGTTGGGGATGGTCGGAATGCCCATCCCGAGGATCAGGCAGGTCACCATCGTCAGCATCAGGCTCAGGAACAGGCTGTCCCTGCCGATGGCGACGATGAACTGGCCGAAGGTGGTCGCGACGCCGGTCAGCGTCACCGTGCCGATGATGACGCCGACGAGCGCGCAGGCGATGCCGACCGGGAGCGCGCTCTTGGCGCCTTCGGCGAGACTGTCGCGGCACAGGGCGAGGGTTTCGCGGCCGCCGCGACCGAGCGCGTTCCAAATGACGAGCAGCGACGATCAGTCCGATGATCACCGAGATGCCGAACTGGAGAAAGGCGGCCGACACCAGGCCCAGGCAGACCCAGAACAGGATACGCAGCTTGAAGGCGCCGATCCCCTTGATGATCGCGGTGCCGAGGATCAGCACGCTGGTGAGCGCCAGCCCGATCGTTCCGGCGAACAGCGGCGTGAAGCCGGCGAACAACAGATAGACCAACGCCACGAGCGGAAGCACCAGATACCACTTGGCGCGCAGCGCCTGCAGGGCGTTTGGGCATTCGTCCTTGGGAAGGCCGTCAAGTCCGCACCGCACCGCCTCGAGGTGAACGCTCCAAAGCGCGGAGGCGAAGTACAGGATGGCGGGAATGATCGCGGCCTTGACCACTTCCGCATAGGGAACGTCGATGGTTTCGGCCATGATGAACGCAACCGCGCCCATCACCGGCGGCATGATCTGTCCGCCCATGCTCGACGTGGCCTCGACCCCTCCGGCGAAATCCGCGCGATAGCCGAAACGCTTCATCAACGGAATGGTGAACTGGCCCGTGGTCACCACGTTGGCGACGCCCGAGCCGGAGATCGTGCCCATGAACGCCGACGCGACGACGGCGACCTTGGCGGCGCCGCCGCGGGTGTGTCCGACCAGTCCGAGGGCGATGTCGGTGAAGAACTGGATCATCCCCGCCCGCTCCAGAAAGCTCCCGAACAGGATGAACAGGAACACGAAACTGGAAGACACATAGATCGCGACGCCGTAGATGCCTTCGGTGCCGAAGGCCATGTGATCGATGACCTGCTCGAAGGCGTAGCCACGGTGATCGAGCGGAGCCGGAAGGTACTGTCCAAAGAAGCAGTATGCGAGAAAGCATCCGCAAATGAACGGCAGAGCCAGCCCTAGGATGCGGCGTGCCGCTTCGAAGACCAGGACCAGAAGGAGGACACCGACGACGATGTCCTGAGGCTCGGGGGAACCGGCCCTCAGGATCAAGTCGCCGTAGAAGACCCACTGGTAGGCGGCGGTTCCGACGCCGAGAAGACCCAGGACCCATGCCAGGATCTGCCGGCCGCGTTTCTCCGGACGCGCCGCCTCGAGCAGAGGGAAGACCAGGAGCAGCAGGAATCCCACATGGACGGCGCGAACGACCTGGCTCGGCAGGATGCTGTACGCCGCGGTGAAGATCTGAAACGCCGAAAAGGCGACCGCGATCCAGAACAGGATTCGTCCGGTCCGTCCGCTACCGAAGCCGACGGGGATGGCGTGCTCATGACCGGTGACGTCGGCGGGGACGCCGGCTGCCTTCATGTCGGCGGACATTGCCGTGCTCCTCCCTCATGGTGGCGAAATCCGGGACGCTTTGCCGACACCGCTTGACCTTGCGTCCGCCGACTCGCGGTTGCGCGCTTGCCGCTACTGGATCCCTTTTTCCTTGTAGTAGCGCTCCGCGCCGGGATGGAGAGGAAGCGGCATTCCCTTGACCGCGTTTTCCAGCTTGATCGACTTCGCCGCCCCGTGCGCGGCGACCATCTGGTCGAGGTTCTCGAACATCGATTTGGTCATCAGGTAGACCGTCTCCTCCGGCACGCCCTCATGGGTGACCAGGAAGTTGACGACGCCCGCCGTCGGGACGTCCGCGTCCTGACCGCGATAGGTGCCCGCGACGATCGGAAGCGAGACGTACGGGGCGCCGATCTTCTCGACGAGCTCCGCCGGGATCGGCACGAAGGTGACGTCGATGCTCGTCGCCAGGTCACGAATCGCCGCGACTCCCAATCCGGAGGACAGCAACGTGCCGTCCAGCTGCCGGTTCTTCATCAGCTCGACGGAACTCGGCGTATGGAAGGTATTCCACCTTGCCGAGATCGTCGTAGCTGAGCCCCGCCGCCGCCAGGATCGTGCGCGAGTTGAGTTCGGTTCCGGACTTGGGCGCGCCGACCGAGATGCTCTTGCCCTTGAGGTCGGCGAGCGACGAGATCCCGGAGTCGCTGCGGACGACGAAGTGGATGTAGTTGGGATACATCGCCGAGATGCCCCGCAACTTGTCGAGCTTTTGCTTGAACCCGGCTTCTTCGTCGCCTTCCCACGCCAGCTTGAGGGAATCGCCCAGGGTCAGGGCGGCTTCGCCGCGACCCTGCTGCAACAGATTGAGGTTCTCGACCGAGGCCTTGGTCGCCTGGACCTGGGTGCGCGCCCCCGGAATGGCTTCCGCGTATATCTTCGAAAGCGCAACGCCGAGGGGGTAGTACACCCCGCTGGTCCCGCCGGTCAGGATGTTGATGAACTCGGCCGCCCGCGCCGTCGGCGCCGAGACGAGACCGGCAACGAGAGCGACAGCGAACACCTGCCGCAACGAACCTGCGTTTCCCATGACGTACCTCCCCAATAACGAACAAGATTTTTTTTATCGAGCGGCGATCCTGCCAGGGAACCGGGGACAGTGCCAGCGTAAAAACGACATGGGCTCGCAAGTCGGCGTTCTCCGCAAGCGGCCTTGCGCGCGGTCGCGAGACCCCGGTGCGGCGGCGGGGCGGCGTGGCGTTTGCACCCGGCACGCACCCTTGCTAAAAGGGCGCTCTCGTCATGGGGCGTGGTGAAATCGGCATCACACCTGGTTTTGGTCCAGGCATTTCAGGTTCGAGTCCTGACGCCCCAGCCACCTACATAGAACCGCAGAATTCAGCCGCTTTTGGTGTTTTTCGAGGGCGCCGGTCTTACAATTCGGTCCTACAGGTCGAGGGGTAAATGGTCGATCGATTGGGCTTCTCCGAGACGCGGCCGGCACTCCCCTCACCCCCGCCTCCTCATCGACAACCCCGCCGCCTTGAATGACCTGAGCACCGTGTCGGCTATTGCCAGGGCTTGCTCCCGCGGGAGGTAGGTCAGCTGCAGCCGAACGGCATCGGCGATCAGAACGAGGAGATCGTCGCGGGTTCGGATGTCGGGACGCAGGTGGCCGCGTCGGAGGGTGTTTTCGTTGGGATCGGGCATGGTGAGGGGATTTTAGCAGAAAGCGAACAGGGGGGGAACGATGGAAGGGTGCTCGTCTCCATTTCCGTGGATCTCTGCTCTTTAGCGACAACCCCGAGCGCCCATCGGCATAATCGCTTGTCATAAAAATCCAAATTTTTACTGACTTGCCATCAACGACCCTTGTTCCGTTAAACTCTCTTAACGGCGGCGATAGGGAGCGGGCGATGCGCGCGATCACGGCGGGCGGCACGGGCCGCGACATCGGACGGGCTTTGGGCGAAGAGGCGCGCCGAGCGGTGCGTGAACGGGTTTTCGAAAGCCGGGCCTATATGGACTTGCGGCGTTGGCGGGGCAGCGAGCGCTTGACGGCGATCATCGCCGCGAGCCAAAGAGCCTGCCCGGCCTACCTGGATGAGATCGCCGGTATCGCCGAGGGCGTCGCCGCGCCGTTGGACGATATCTTCCTGTGGAACTGCCGTGGCGACCTGCCGCCGCCGGGAGTCGATCCGGAGGGCTGCACCTCGGTGATGATGCCACCCGACGGGGCGCGCCCGGGCATCGTCGCCCACAACGAGGACGGCGGCGCCGATCTCGCCGGCAGTTGCTTCATGGCGCGGATCGAGCCCGACGCGGGCTTGGGCTTCGATACATTCTGCTATCCCGGCATGCTCCCGGGCCACAGTTTTGCGATGAACGATGCCGGCCTGGTGCAAACCATCAACAACATCTCGCCCCATGATCTGACCACCGGCATCGCCCGTCACGTCGTCAGCCGGGCAATCCTCGCTTGCCGCAGCCTCGAACAAGCGATGGCCTGGCTCAGGCGCGGTGACCGGGCGTCGGGGTTTCACCACAATCTGGGCTCGGCCGCCGAGGGCCGCCTGATCTCGGTCGAGGCGCCGGCAAGCGGCTGTGCCGCCCGGCCCGTCACGGCCCCGCGCGCCCATGCCAATCACTTGATTTTTTCCGAGTTTGCCGAGCTGCCGCAGACCCGATCGCCCTCGACCGCGGCGCGCCAGGCTCGGGCCGAGGCGCTGCTGCCCGCGTGTGACGATCCTCTCGGCATCCTTTTCGACCGCGCCGACGAGGACCTGCCGGTGCTCTGCCGCGGCGAAGTCGCGAGCGGCCTGTCTTATACCCTGGCCACCGCGCTGTTCCGCCTGACCGCCGCGGGTGTCAGCCTGGAGGTTTTCCACGGCCCTTCGCGCGAGCCGGTCTTCACCGCCGCGACCGAGCTGGCATCGGCCTCATAAAGGCCTGGGAACGCATGCTCCGTGGTCTGGTTCTGACTTGCCCTTCCCCTGCCGGACCAGGGCAAGCCGCAGCCGGAATACCCCCGGCTGCGGACCATCTACCACCGTGGCGCGGATCGTCACTCTTGACC
>CAVYYK010000033.1:0-37194 GCA_963772635.1 uncultured Alphaproteobacteria bacterium | reverse complement strand
CGAGACCCTCGAGGGTCAGGGCGGTGGATCGCTGTTCATCAAGACCCACCCCAACTCCAAGAATTTGTACGTCGACACGCCGCTGAACCCCGAGGCCGAGGTATCCTCGTCGGTGGCGGTGTTCGATCTCAACGATCTGGAAAAGCCATACAAGGTGCTTCCGATCGGCGAATGGTCGGGTATCACCGAAGGCGTCCGCCGCGTCGTCCAGGGCGAGTTCAACAAGGCCGGCGACGAGGTCTGGTTCTCGGTGTGGAACGGAAAGGACCAGGAGTTGGCGATCGTCATCGTCGACGACAAGACCCTGGAGAAGAAGGCGGTGATCCGCGACAAGCGGCTGGTCACGCCGACCGGCAAGTTCAACGTCTACAACACGCGTAACGACGTCTACTGATCGGGCACGGTCGGTAGCTCCTCCCCGAGACCCGGGACGCAATCAAGGCGTCCCGGGTCCTCCGGAGGTCTTATCGAAGGGTGCGTGAGATGCCCGCTAGAACCCCGAATACGGTTTCCAATACAGCCATCGTCTACCTCGTGGGCGCCGGGCCGGGCGACCCCGAACTCCTGACCCTCAAGGCCCGCCGTCTGTTGGATGAAGCCGACGTGGTGGTCTACGATCGGCTGGTGTCCGACGAGGTTATGGCGCTGATTCCGCCGGGGACAACTAGGATCAGTGTCGGCAAGCAACCCAAATGTCATCCCGTTCCCCAGTCCGAGATCAATTCCCTGCTGGTCAGCCTTGCCCGCGACGGGCGCAAGGTCCTGCGTCTCAAAGGCGGCGATCCTTTCCTGTTCGGCCGGGGCAGCGAGGAGGCCGCCTATCTCCACCGGCACGGTATCCGCTATCATGTCGTTCCCGGGGTCACCTCGGCTTCCGGCTGCGCGGCGGCGATCGGGCTGCCGCTGACCCATCGCGGGCTCGCCAGCGGCGTCCGCTACGTTACCGGCCATTGCCGCAACGACATCGAGCTCGACCTCGACTGGCGGGGGCTGGCCGATCCCGACACGACCCTGGTCATCTACATGGGAATGGCCAACATTCCGCAAATCGCCGTTCGCCTGATCGCCAACGGATTGACTGAATTGACCCCAGTGGCGGCGATCTGCGACGGAACCAGGCCGAACCAACGCCATGTGATCTCAACTCTCGGAGAGATCGCCAGCGCCGCGACGGCGGCCCGGTTCGAAGGCCCGATCCTGTTCATCGTCGGCCGCGTCATCGAATTGGCAGAAGCGTTGGGATTCGGAGATCGTCAAGCGGAGCCCGCGCGAGCGATAGGCGAAACTCGCTTTGCTTAGAGTAACTATAATCGGAGTTTTCCTGGCTTCGGCTTATTCCGCCCTCGCCGCACCACCAATATCCGAGCGGCAGGGCGCCCTGTTCCACCTGCTCAAACATGACTGCGGGTCGTGCCATGGACTGACCATGAAAGGCGGTCTCGGACCGCCGCTGTTGCCCGGCGACCTGAGCGGCAAGGAAGAGGAGGACCTCGTCGAGGTCATTCTCGACGGCGTGTCGGGGACGCCGATGCCGCCATGGCGGTTCGAACTCAGCCGCGAGGAGGCGGCGTGGATGGTGCAGCGATTGAAAGAGGGGCTTCCGCAATGAACACCGCCATCCGTCGGTTCGGCGTCCCGCTGATCGCGTTTTTCGGTCTTCTCGTCTCGGTGCTCACGGATGCCCGGAGCGACGGTGGTCTGCGTGGGACCGGCGACCTGGGGATCGTCATCGAACGGGCCTCCGGGCAGGTGCAGATCATCGAAACCACGAGCCGGACGCGGCTTGCCACGGTGTCCGGCCTCGGCGACCTCAGTCACGCTTCGGCGGTGTTTTCCCGCGACGGCCGCTACGCGTTCGTGTTCGGGCGCGACGGCGGCCTCAGCAAGATCGACCTGCTGGAGGGCCGGCTGGTCGACCGGGTGATCCAGTCCGGAAACAGCATCGGCGGCGCCATCTCCCAGGACGGCTCCCTGGTCGCGGTCTCCAACTACAAGCCGGGCGGGGTCAAGGTCTTCGACAGCGGCTCGTTGGAGCTGGTCGCCGATATACCCGCCGCCGACGCAGCCGGCGCCCTGTCGAAGGTAGTCGGCCTCGTCGACGCGCCGGGGCAGCGGTTCGTCTTCAGCCTCTACGACGCCGGCGAGATCTGGATCGCCGATCTGTCCGACCGCCGGGCGCCGAAGATCACCAAGTTCACCGGCATCGGCGATCTTCCCTACGACGGGCTGATCACCGGCGACGGCCACTACTACATCGCCGGCCTGTTCGGCGAGGACGGCCTCGCGCTCCTCGATCTGTGGAAGCCGGAAGCCGGCGTCAAGCGGATCCTCGACGGCTATGGCCACGGCGAGGAGAAGCTGCCGGTCTACAAGATGCCGCACCTCGAGGGGTGGGCGAAGGCCGGCGATCTTCTGTTCCTGCCGGCGGTCGGCCGTCACGAGGTGATGGTGGTCGACTCGCGAACCTGGCATGAGGTGAAGCGGATTCCGCTCCACGGCCAACCGGTATTCGCCGTCGCCCGGCCGGACGGACGCCAGGTGTGGGTGAACTTCGCCCATCCGCTCAACGACACCGTCCAGGTCATCGACGCGGCGACGCTCGAGGTCGTCCACACCTTTCAGCCCGGCAAGGCGGTCATGCACCTGGAATTCACCCCGCGCGGCGAACAGGTCTGGATCTCGGTGCGCGACGCCGACCGGGTCGACGTTTATGAAACGATGACGTTCGAGAAACTGAGCGCGATCGAGGCGGAAAAGCCCAGCGGGATCTTTCTCACCGCCCGCGCCAACAAGATAGGGTTGTAAACGATGGGAGGGCGAAGCGTCGAGGAGCGGCTGCTCAACGACTACCAGCGGGATTTCCCGCTGGAGCCGCGGCCGTTCGCGCGGATCGCCGGTGATCTCGGGATCGACGAGGACGAGTTGCTCGACCTCGTCGCCGACCTGCAGGAACGCGGCGTGGTCGGCCGCGTCGGTGCCGTCGTCCGCCCCAACACGGTCGGCGCCAGCACGCTGGCCGCCGTCTCCGCTCCCGAGGATCGGCTGGTGGAGGTAGCGGCGGCGCTCAGTGCCCGCGCCGAGGTCAACCACTGCTACGAGCGCGAGCACCCGATCAACCTGTGGTTCGTCGTCACCGCCCGCGACGAAGCGGAGGTCGCCAAGGTCCTGGAGGACCTCGAGGACGAGACGCGGCTCGACGTCATCGATCTTCCGCTGCTCGACGGCTACCACATCGACCTGGGGTTCGATCTGCGATGCGGGTGAGCGCATCCGAATTGCGGCTCCTCGAGGCGATCGAGGATGGACTGCCGATCGTTTCCCGCCCGTACCGGGAACATCGGCCGGCGGCTCGGGCTATCCGAGACCGAAGTCATCGAGGGGCTGGCCTCCCTGATCGAACGCGGCATCGTCAAGCGGCTCGGCCTGGTCGTCCGCCATCGCGAACTCGGTTACGCGGCGAACGCGATGGTCGTCTGGGACATCGCCGACGAGGAGGTCGGCGATATCGGCAGGCGGATGTCCGAATTCCCGTTCGTCACCCTGTGCTACCGCCGGCCGCGGCGGCCGCCCCGTTGGCCCTACAACCTGTTCTGCATGATCCACGGCAAGGACCGCGAGACGGTGCTCGAACAGATCGATCGGCTCAGGCGGGAGTCGGGTCTGACGGCGATCTCTTACGCGGTCCTGTTCAGCCGCCGCCGGTTCAAGCAGCGGGGCGCCCGCTACGGTGGCGCGCCGGCTCGGGAGGTGGCGTGATGGACGTGCTCGACCGGCGAATCGTCAATGCCCTTCAGGGCGGCTTTCCGGTGACCGAGACGCCGTTCGCCGAGGCTGCGGCCACCCTCGGTATCGACCAAGACGAACTGATCGGGCGCATGGACCGTCTTCGCGCCGACGGTTGGCTCAGCCGCTTCGGCCCGATGTACAACGCCGACCGGCTGGGCGGCGCCACCGCCCTGGCGGCAATGGCCGTGCCCGAGGCCGACTTCGACGCGGTCGCCGAAAAGGTCAACGCCCATCCGGAGATCGCCCACAATTACGCCCGCAGCCATGCCCTCAACATGTGGTTCGTGGTCGCCACCGAAACCCCGGAACGGATCGCCTCGATCATCGACGAGATCGAACGGGAGACCGGTCTGCACGTGTACAACATGCCGAAGATCGAAGAGTTCTTCGTCGGCCTGAGGTTCGAGGCATGAACCGGATCGCGCCCCGCCCCGGGATCGACGAGACCGATCGCCGCATCGTCAAGGCGACCCAGGAAGGGCTACCGCTCGACCCGCGTCCCTACCACGCCGTCGCCGCGTCCCTCGGCCTCCCGCCGGAGGACGTGATGGCGCGGATACGGCGAATGCTGGCCAAGGGGGTCATCCGGCGGATCGGCGTCGTCCCCAACCACTACCGCCTCGGCTACACCGCCAACGGCATGTCGGTATGGGATGTCCCCGACGCCGCCGTCGGCACGGTCGGCCCCGACATCGGCGACCTGGATTTCG
The DNA here is from genome assembly GCA_963772635.1 of uncultured Alphaproteobacteria bacterium. Lineage (GTDB taxonomy): Bacteria > Pseudomonadota > Alphaproteobacteria > Rhodospirillales > Defluviicoccaceae > JAUXFS01. Next base: position 32,698 of record CAVYYK010000033.1, on the reverse strand, counting down.
TCTCCCACTGTTATCACCGCCCCCGCCACCCGCCGGTGTGGCCCTACAACTTCTTCGCCATGGTCCACGGTCGCCACCGGGACGAGGTGGAGGACAAGGTCGCGTTGATCGCGCGCCCGTCTCGGCGATCTCGATCGCGGCCACGAGATCCTCTACTCGACCCGGATCCTGAAGAAGACCGGCCTCCGCCTGGTCGATTGAACGGAACCCCGCGATGTTCAGAATTACCCAGTACATGAACGAGATCGCCGATCCGACCCCGCTCGGGCCGAAGCGCAATCCGCCCGGGCCGGTCGTGATCTGGAACCTGATCCGGCGCTGCAATCTCACCTGCAAGCACTGCTACTCCATCTCCGCCGACACCGATTTTCCGGGCGAGTTGACCACCGACGAGGTGTTCGCGGTGATGGACGACCTCAAGGCGTTCCGCGTGCCGGTGCTGATCCTCTCGGGCGGCGAGCCGCTGCTGCGCGCCGATATCTTCGAGATTTCCCACAGGGCGAAGGAGAAAGGCTTCTATGTGGGGCTGTCGTCCAACGGCACGCTGATCGACGAGCACAACATCGATGCGATCGCCGCCGTCGGGTACGACTATGTCGGCGTCAGCCTCGACGGCATCGGCGCCACCCACGACGCCTTCCGCCGCAAGGAGGGCGCGTTCGACGCATCGATGCGGGGCATCCGCCTCTGCCGCGCACGCAATCTCAAGGTCGGCGTGCGCTTCACCATGACCCTCGACAACGCCCACCAGCTTCCGGACCTGTTGCGCCTCGTCGAGGACGAGGGCATCGACAAATTCTACCTCTCGCACCTGAACTACGCCGGCCGCGGCAACAAGAACCGCGGCGACGACGCGGCGTTCGAGACCACCCGCCGGGCGATGGACCTGCTGTTCGACACCTGCTGGAACCATGTTCTCGAAGGCAGCGAAAAGGAGTTCGTCACCGGCAACAACGACGCCGACGGGGTCTATCTGCTGCACTGGGTGGAGGCCCGCTTCCCTGATCGGGTCGATGACATGCGGGCCAAGCTGGCGCAGTGGGGCGGCAATTCGTCGGGGGTCAACGTCGCCAACATCGACAACCTGGGGAACGTGCATCCGGACACTTTCTGGTGGCACTACGACCTCGGCAACGTGCGCGAGCGCCCGTTCTCGGAGATTTGGCGGGACACCTCCGATCCGATCATGGCCGGTCTGAAGCGCCATCCGAGGCCGCTCGAGGGCCGCTGCGGCGCCTGCGCCTACCGCGACATCTGCGGCGGCAACACCCGGGTCCGCGCGCTGCAACTGACCGGCGATCCCTGGGCCGAGGACCCGGGCTGTTATCTCACCGACGCCGAGATCGGCGTGACCGACGGCGGCGAGAGGCTGCGGGTCAGGCCGTTCGGAAAGGGCGACCATGCGGTGCCAATGGTCTAGGTCGCTGGCAGTCATCGCCCCGTTGGCGCTGGGGCTGTGGGCCGCGCCGGTTGAAGCTGGAGCGACCCCGGATGCCATGGCGCTTTACGCCGAGCACTGCGCCGAATGCCACGGCCCGGCGCGTCTCGGCGGCATCGGACCGGCGCTGTTGCCGGAGAACCTCACGCGGCTGCGCAAGAAGTCGGCCACGGCGGCGATCGCCGACGGACGTCCGGCGACCCAGATGCCGGCGTTCGCCGGCGTTCTCACCGCCGACGAGATCGGCGCCTTGACGGACCTGATCTATACACCGCTGCCGGCGATCCCCCGGTGGTCGCTGGAAGACATGCAGGCCAGCCATGTGATCCACAACCCGATCGAATCGCTGCCCGAAAAACCCGTGCACGACGCCGATCCGCTGAACCTGTTCACCGTCGTCGAGGCTGGCGACCATCACGTGACCATCCTCGACGGCGACACCTTCGAGCCGCTGTGGCGGTTCCCCTCCCGCTTCGCCCTTCACGGCGGCGCCAAGTACTCGCCGGACGGACGCTTTCTCTATCTCGGCTCGCGCGACGGCTGGGTCAGCAAGTACGACCTCTATGGCCTCAAACCGGTGGCCGAGATCCGTGCCGGCATCAACACCCGCAACATTGCCGTTTCCGGCGACGGCAAATGGGTGATGGTCGGCAATTTCCTGCCGCACACACTGGTGGTTCTCGACGCGGCGGACTTGCGCCCGGTCAAGGTGATCCCGGTCGACGACGGCAACGGAACCACGTCGCGGGTCAGTGCCGTCTACACCGCGCCTCCGCGCAACAGTTTCATCGCCGCGCTGAAGGACATCCCGGAGATCTGGGAGATGTCTTACGCGGACAGATCCGGAGCCGGTGGCCAAGGGCCTGGTCCACAACTACGAGCCGGGGATGACCGAGGGGATCTTCGATCACGGGCCGTTCCCAGTGCGCCGTATCAAGCTCGACGACTACCTGGACGATTTTTTCTTCGACCAAGACTACCGCAACCTGATCGGCGCCGCCCGCGACGGCCGCAACGGCCAGGTGGTCAACCTCAACGTCGGGCGCAAGATCGCCGACATCGAGCTCGCCGGCATGCCGCACCTCGGTTCCGGCATCACCTTCGACTACCAGGGAACCCCGGTGCTGGCGACGCCGCATCTCCAGGACGCCGCGGTCAGCGTCATCGACATGAACACGTGGAAGACGATCAAGCGGATCGAGACGCTGGGGCCGGGGTTTTTCATGCGCAGCCACGAGAACACGCCATATGCCTGGATCGACGTGTTCTTCGGCAAGGACAAGGATGCGATCCACGTGATCGACAAGCGGACGCTGGAGATCGTCAAGACCCTGCGCCCGTCGCCTGGGCAGACCGCCGCCCACGTCGAGTTCACCCGCGACGGCCGCTATGCGCTGGTCAGCATCTGGGAGATGGATGGCGCCATAGTGGTCTACGACGCCACGACTCTGGAAGAGATCAAGCGCATCCCGATGCGCAAACCCTCGGGCAAGTACAATGTCTACAACAAGATCACCTACTCCGCCGGCACCAGCCACTGAGGTGGAACTCGGGCGTTTGCCGGTGATCCGAGCTTGGCGGCGGTCGGCGCTGATCCTGGTCGCCCACGGCTCCAATCGATGCCCCGGCCCGGGCCAGCAGCTCGAACGCCATGCGCACGCCCTTGCCCGACGTGGCCTGTTCGCCGAGGTGTGCACCGCCACCCTGCAAGGCGGTCGTTCGCCCGGCGAAGCTCTGCGTTCGGTCGAGAGCGAACGCGTCTACGTGATGCCGATGTTCATGTGCAACGGTCAGTACACCCGGGACAGGGTGCCCGAAGCTTTCGGCCTCTTGGGGGCGGCGGACCGGCCTAACGGACGGATGGTGCACCTGTGCCCGCCGATCGGGCTCGATCCCGGGCTTGCGGTGCTCGCCTCCCGGCGCGCGACGGAACGCCTCGATGACATTGGTATCTCCGCCGCCGGCGCGACCTTGCTGCTGATCGGCCACGGCTCGCCGACCAGCTCGGCGTCTCGCCAGGCGACCGAATTGCAGGCGCTGCGGATTTGCGGGACGGGAGCGTTCAGCCGGGTCGAGACCGCCTACCTGGAGGAGCCGCCCGCTTTCGTGGACGTGTTGTCGGCGCTGTCGGGATCGGTGGTGGTGGTGGCGCTGCTCGCCGCCCAGGGCCCCCATGCCCGAGAGGACATCGGCCGGTTGATCGCCGAAGATGGCAGGCGGGACGTCGCCTATATCGGCGCCATCGGCGGCGACGAAGCGATTCCGGAGGTCATTCTCGAAAGCCTCTGGCGCTTCTGCGGCGCGATAGTCGATGACCGTGAAGGTTTAGCAATCCAAACAGGATTTCGCCGGATTTTTCTGTCAGATTGATCTCAAGTCAGCCCGCTTGACGGGCGTCAAGTCGACGGCGGGGCAACAGGCTTATAAGCCGGCTCGTTTTGTCCGAGACACGCGAGGGAGATCCAAATGGCTTCAAGCGACGTCGGCGGAACACCCGCCGACCGCAGCACCGACGTTCCGGCGCGGGGCAACTGCTTCACCTGCAAGGCGTTCGTCCACACCGAATTCGAGGCCCTGTCGGAAACGGACGTGGCGATCATCAACGAGGTCAAGGACACCCGCACCTACCGTGCCGGTGAGCCGATCTTCAGGGCGGGGGATTCGTCGGACGGCATCTACTGCGTCGGCGCCGGGCTGGTGTGCACCCGCAAGCAGGACAAGGCCGGCAAATCGATTCCGTTCCGCCTTCGCTATCCCGGTGACACTCTCGGGTTCCGGTCGTTCCTTTCGGCAACCGGCCGCGCATCGACGGCGCAGGCCGTGGAGCCGACACGGGCGTGCTTCATCGGCGGCGATACCATCCGCGACCTGTTGAGCCGCAACCTCGACCTCTGCCTGTCGTTCCTGCGGCGGCTGGCGTCCGATCTCGACAGCGCGGAGGAACGACTGCTTCAGCGCAGGACTCTGAACGCGCGGGCGCGCCTGGCCCAACTTCTTCTGGTTCTGTTTCGCTCCCACGGTACCGTAGCCGAGAATGGCGACGTCCTTTTGAAACTGCCGTTCACTCGCGAGGACATGGCAAAGGCGATCGGCGTCAATGTTAAATCGATGTCCCGGATCATTCGCACTTTCCAGGACGAGAGCATCGCCCGCTTCTCCGGTCGCACGGTCCGGGTTCGGCAGTTCGAAAAGCTTGTCGCCGAGCTCGGCGCCCACGCCGGCCTGACCCAAAGTCCATAGCCGCTCCGATCGAAGTCGACGGCCCTCCCGTTGCGTCGCTTGCGAAAGGCGTTGATGCGGGGAGCGTCGACAGCAGTGCCGCGTTACAATCTCCACCGTGTGACGCCGGCCGGCGTCACAGCGCGATCGAGGCAGCCGCGGACATCAACGATCAGTCCCCGGTCGTCTAACCGAACTTGGCCGATTCAGGGCTTGCCGACGGACGTTTCGCGAGGCAAGTGACTGATGTGGAAGGGACGAGGGGGCGAAGGGGGCGGAAATCGGCTGTAGTGAAGACCACTCAATTGGCCGAGCGGCGGATCTGCGGACAATGCCGGTTCGTCATGTATCTGCGCTCGACGATCCACAGGCTACCGGCAGATGTTAAGGCGACACCACCAACCTGGCGGCGGTGGACGCGGCGCCGACGGCGGAGGACCCCGCAGAGCTGGTGAGCGACAAGGGTTGCTTCGGACGTGGGGTGCTGAAATCCCTCGCAGACGGCACCTGGAAGACGCGTATCACCGAGCCCAAACGCAAGGAGTTTTCGCGCTGGCACGGCGACGACGACGCCCGCGGGGCGGTCTACAACAACCGCGCACGATTGCTGTCGGGGGTGGCGAAGGCCGTCTTCAAGCTGCGTGCCGAGATCGTCGAGCGCTGCTTCGCCCACGTCCTCGACCGGGGCGGCATGCGCCGGACCCGGCTGCGCGGCCGCGACGACGTTCACAATCGCTATCTCCTCCACGTCGCCGGCCACAATCTCGGGCTGCTGAAGCGCATCAGATAGAGCCGCGTGCCGGACCCGCCGGCGAGAACGATGCCCTTCATGGCGTCTCCTGATGCTGGGCCCCCCGGGGACCGTCCGCCACACCCTACCCGATCGCCAGGCGCCTGTCTCGCCATCCCCGGTCAGTCGGGCCGAGGACGCCCCCTCACCCCGACCCTTATATGCGGAGTTTTGTGTCAAGTCATTTTGGTGTGCCTTGTTTGTTGGCGTCGGGCTTGTGTGTTGGGGATCGGAGCGCGTTGTTGAACATGGTTTGCCCGTTCCACCTTATATCCGTGCCGGCGGGAGCCGGTCACCAAAAGCTGCGTTCGTGCAGGGCGCTCCGGGACGGGCGGCCCCTTCTCTCTCCCGCGTGCCGCGGGCGCGGCACAGGGTAGGTACGGCACGCCAGATCCCGTGCACGACCCGGCGCCGCGCGCACCGGGATGGCCGTGTTGGTGTCTATTTGACCACCGCTCCTTCGGGGATCAGGCCCTGGGTCAGGTAGCGCCACAACGCGATCATCAGCTTGCGGGCCAAGGCGACGATGCCGATTTTACGCAGTCGCTTGCCGCCATCGGCGTAGCGCTGCCGCCACCATTGGCTGAGCGCGCTGGCGGGCTGATGGAAGACCCACATCCAGGCGCATTCGATCGCCAAGGTGCGTGCCCTTCGGTTGCCGACCTTGCTGATCGGCCGGTCGCGATGCACCTCGCCGCTGTCCCACGGCCACGGCACCAGCCCGAAGCTGGTGCCGACCTGGCGCCGATTGTCGAAATCGCGCCAGAACGCTTCATGCATCAGCCCGCCGGCGAAGATCTCGCCGAAGCCCTTGAGCTGCTTGAGCCGGCGCGCGCCGGCGGCCAGCGCCGTGTCCTCGTCCAACGCCGTGCGCCCTTCCGCCTCGACGACGGTGATCTGGCGCTCGACCAGTTCAAGCCGCTCGGCCTCGCGGCGGATCTCGGCGATCAGCGCCGGTCCCAGCCCGCGACCGTCGCCCGAGCGTATCGCGTCGAGCCGATCGAGCCAGCCCCGCGTCCCCGGCTCGAGCGCCGTCACCCCCTGGGTCGCCAACAGTCCGCGAATGCGGTTGCGATGGGCGACGCGCTCGCGCACCAGACGCTCGCGCTCGAGGCGCAGCAACACCCGCAAAAGCCTGACCGTGTCGACCTTGTCGGTCTTCACCCGCTGCCGGCGCCGCGGCACCTCCAGGGTCGCCGAATCCAAAATCCGGTTGTCCACTCCGTGGGCCTTCAGCCACCGATCGAGCCAGAACCCGTCCCGGCCCGCCTCGTAGCAGCCGACGATGCGAGCCCCCTCTTCATCGAGCTTGTTCCGCTGACGCTCGATTAACGGCAACAGCGCCTCGCGGTCGCCGCCGGCGATCCGGTAAAGCCGCGCCGCGCGATCCCACGGCAGCACAAAAACAACGGTCCACCACCGGCGGTCAAGATCCAGCGCCAGATGAATCGTCGGCGTGTCCGTGATATCCTCGCACCCGACGGTCATCTCATTCCTTCAAGCCATGCGATCCTCCTTTGGATTCGGGGTTGTCATATACCTCAGGCTACAGAACCACGAGGTGACCGTCGCATAGCTTCTCTCCCCGCCGCCGCGAGGGCTCTGGTCAGGGTCAGGCGGCGTACTCGGCGTACTGTTGCGCCAACCGGCTGTCGGTCGCCGGATCGACAAAAAAGCTCAGCCGCCCGACCACCCCCATTTCCTCCTTCTGGATGTGGAACATGACGCTCCCGCCCAAGTCCATGGCGGCGTCGCGGAACTCCGCCCAGCTCGCCCCGTCGAAGCCGTTGTCGAGGGCGCCCGTGGCGAGCACCCGGACGCGGGACCCAAGGGTGCGGATCGCCTCGTGCTCCTGCATCAGCATCCGGGTCATGTCGCCCGCGCCCGCTTCGTCGAAGATCGGGAACAAGAGCTCTTCCTCGAAGCGGAAGTGGCAGTTGACGTCGCGGTCAATGACGGCGATCAGCTCCTGGAGCTGCCGCCGGTCTTCGGGGTCGGCGGGGTTGAACGGGCGGTTGGCGGAGGCGCCGAGGATCTTGTCTTCCAACGCGCTCATTGCGTCCAGGGTCTGGCGGTGCTCGTCGTGCAACGTCCGGCCCAACTCGGATAAACCATTCATCGGATCTTGCCTTTCTCTGCTGCCGCTGGCGTACTGAGATGGGTGTGTGTTCTAAGCAAAATGGTCACGGCGAACCAGCCGTAAGCGCCGGCCCCGACGGCGCCGACGGCGGCGCCGGCGCGGACCAGTTCCGGCTCGTCAAGGGCGATGCCCGCTCCGACCACCGGCAAGCCGGCAAAATGGCACCACAGGTGAACCTTGAGCGGCGTCTCCGCGGCCAGCTTCGACGGCGCTACCGGGCTTCCACCGGTGCGGGCGGTGTGCATCGACGCCAGAAACGGGATGATCCGCTGGAGGACGCCGAGCAGCAGGGTCAGCAGCCAGCCGTACAACAGGGTGAACCCGAACAAGGCGGCTCCGGTGTCCGGAAGCACGTCGAACAACAGCCCGACGGCGAGCAGCAGGCTCGCCGGAAGCAGGATCCACGAGGCCCTGAGGAACACGAACTCCGGTCCGAGCCGCTTGCGCATGCGGGTGCGCACCGTCTCCGTCATCAGCCGGACGTGCAGGCCGGCGGCGACCAGCCCGGAGAGCAACGCGGCGCCTACGACGTAAGGCCAATCCAGCAGCAACCCGACCACGGCGAGCCCCAGCCCGGCCACCGCCGTCCACAGCGACCCTTCCGCCAGCCGCCGGCCGAGCACCATGGCGATGGTGAACATCGGCACCAGCACCTGGCTGAAGCCGAGGACGAGCATGCCCATGAAGCCGTAGCCGCCGAGGGTGGCATGGACCAGCGCCACCCGCATGTGGTCGGGGAGGAAACCCCGGGTGTAGTCGAGGCTCAGCGTCAGCGCCAGGGCGGCGGCAAAAGCCAGGGCGGCGAACCCGGCCCACAGATGCAGGACCACCGGCCGCGATCCCTCGGCCCCCCACAGGATGCGCCCCACCGTTGCCACGTAGAGGGCGACGGCGGTGACCGTCAACGCCGCGCCGGCGACGATGGCGGTCTCGCCGATGACCGCGAAGCCGTAGACGAGCAGGGCGGCGCCCGGCAGATAGAGCGAGTAGACGACGTTGCAGGCGGTCGGGCTCGGCGCCGGACGCCCGAGGGCCACCGGCAGCATCTGCAGCGAAGCGCCCATCGCCGTCATCACCAGCACGCCCAGGGTCAGCACATGGACGCTGGCCAGCACCGGCCCCGGCCCGCCGACGAAGCTCGGCAGCTCGTCGGCGACCACCGCCAGCGCCGCCCACGCCAGGACGTGGCAGGCCACCGCCGTCCCGAAAAAGCGCATCGGGATCCGCTCGGGCAGCAGCCGTTGCTGCGCCCCGCCGGGATCGACACCCGGAAACATCAACCTCCGCCCTTTTCGAGGACGAGGCGGACCTCGCCCGGCTCCCCGGGGACGATCCCGAAAGACCAGCCCCGCTCCGCCAGTTCGGGATAGAGGAAGACCGGTTCCCGGTCGAGGTGGGCAATGACCGCGCCCTCGTGCCCGGGCCCATCGATCAGCGACAGGATGGCGATCATCGGCCGCGGGCGCTCCAGGCCGCGGACGTCGATGTGGACGCCGTCGCCGGTCCGCCACACCTTGGCGCCCAGTTCCGTGGTCGTCGGCAGCGGCCGCGGCGGCTGTGCCGCCTCCTCCGTTTCTCCGTGCAGGCAGAAAATGCGCCAGTGATCCGGCGCCAGGCGTTGAGCGAAGGTGGCGAACCCCTTGCCGGCGAACACGCGGCGCAGCGGCGAAGGGTTGAACGGGGCGTCGATGGTCAACCCGCCGCCCGCCCGCACCTTGTCGACCACCGCCATGATCTCGATGAACGGGTCGTGGCCGCCGGCGAGAATGGGACGGACGTCGATACTGCAGCGCCGCCGCCTCGTCGAAGCGATCCATCCAGTCGGGCCGCCGTTCCTCTTCCCCCTCCCGGCTCCCCGCCGCGCAGGTTGCCGGAACCTCGCCGTTGACCACCGCGAGAAGCACCGACACCGGCACTTCGGCGATTTCGGCCACGTCGCCGAGCGTCGCCATCTCGCCGACCGTCTCGCGCCCCTCCTGGCCGCGCAACCGTCGAAACGTCGGATGCAACGCCTCCAGCCGATCGACGACGGCCGGGATCGGCGGCGATCACGTCGTTGACCCGGGCATTCGCATCGAACCGTCGCGCCGGTCGGCCGGCGGGCGCATTGGCGCCTTGCGTGACTTGCCGTTCCCTGCTTTTCGTCACCCGCAGTTCCTCCCGGCAGCAGCATCGATCCGATCAGTATCCGACCGTGCCGCACCGCGGTCTTTGATGGTCGTCAAGGGAGGGCCACCCCGCAACCGGCCCGCCCTACCTGCGGCAGAAACCGAGGAGCTTCTCGACGTCGCCGATGGTCACCCTGTCTCCGCGGCTTTCGACGCCCAACTCGCCGAGCCGGGCCATCGCCCGCGACAGGCTCTCCGGCGCGATGCCGATGCGGCTGGCGATCAGGCTCTTGCGGTAGGGAAGCTTGACCGTCACCGATCCCGATTGCGCGTCGGTCAACTGCAGGATGTACCAGGCGAGGCGCTGGGCCGGGGTTTGCGCCTTGAGGTGATAGAGCTCGCCCATCAGCCGCAGCTGCCAGCGCCCGACCGAGGCCAGCATCTTGAAGGCCGACGCCTTGTCCTCGGCCAACCGGCGCAGAAACATCGCCGCATCGATCCTGACCAGACGGGTTCCGGCCATGGCTTCGGCGTTCACCGGAAACCGTCCCGAGGCGAACATCGCCGCTTCCGCGAACGACGCGCCGGTGCTGAAGATCTCGATGATGGTCTCGCTGCCGTCCTCGTTGAGGGCGAACAGCCTGACCGCCCCTTCGGCGACGACGAAGAAGCACTCCGCCCGGTCGCCCGCCGAAAACAACAGGGTTTCGTCCTCGTAGGATCTGACCGACGCGCCGTCGACCAGGTCGCTGACCGACTGCATCGGCAAACCCTCGAACAGCGGGGTTCGGCACACGGTCTCGAAGTCCCCCTGGGAAAGGCGCGAAGGTCGTGGTCATCGCAACGCCCGCGGCACCTCAGCCATCCGCCTTCGGGCTTTCGCTGAACTCCCGCAACGCCCCGACGTCGCGGATGCGGAAGACGTCGTCCGCCTTGTGATAGCGCACGCCCAGCGGTTGAAGCCGCAAGAACGCCCGCGACAGGGTCTCCGGCTGCATCCCCAATTCGCTGGCCAGCAGTTTCTTGCCGTATTGCAGCCGGATCTCGGCCCTTCCGGTTTCCGCCTCGGTCAACCCGAGAAGATGGGCGGCCAGCCGTTGCGCCGTCGTCTTCATCTTCAGGTCCATGATCTGGCGGAGCAGCCCGCGCAGCCTGAGCGACATTTCCCCCAGCATCGACAGCACCAGATCGAACCGCTGTTCGAGCAGACGACAGAACGGCTCTCCCGGGATCGCCACCACCTCCGTCGGCTCGAGCGCCTCCGCCGTCATCGGGTACACCCCCTGGCCGCAGATCGCCGCCTCGGCGAAGGTCTGACCGGGGCCGACGATGCCGGCGATGCTCGGCGAGGTGTCGCCATCGCCCACGTACAGAACCACCCGGCCCTTCAGAATGACGAAGAAGCGCTCCGCCCGCTCGCCCTGGCGGAAGAACACCGCCCCGGCGGCATGCCGTTCGAACACCGCATCCCCCATCAACGGCTCGAGATCCTCGACGGAGAGGCGCGAGAACAAGGGACACCCCTTCAGTTTCTCGCACGGAATGAGATCTTGCACGACCACGGTTGGCGCCCCTGTTCTTGGCGCTCATGTTAGCCTAATTCTGACCCAATTCCTCGCCTTTTCTCCCGGCCCGACAACCACCAACGCGGTGAACGCACCCGGTAAACCCGTTACCGCAACAACTCGATTTCGACGAATGACAGCTCGACGTCGTTGGGATTGCGGACGTCATGCTCTACCCCGGCGTTGCGGAAATAGGGGACGCCCGTTTCCAAGGCCGCGTAGGACGCCTGCCCTTTGGCGTCTAGCAGTTCGAGTCGAGCGGTCGACAGCGGAACGATGACGTAGTCGAAATCGTGCCGGTGAAACCCGACAGCCGCCTCCGGCGGCAGCCGCCAGCGGGTGACCCGCACGGACTCGTTGCCGATGTGAAGGATTGCGCAATCCACTGTCGGCGGTCGGGATGGGTCACATATCATCTCGGGGTCACAGGCGGGCTCACTCAACCTTCCGTAACGCCATCAGCCAGGAAAACTCGCCAATTTTAGGTTTTCATTGGTGGACTAAGGGGAATGTGAGCCTGGACGGTACACGCCACGTCGGTCTGGTTTCCGACAAACTCATGGATGGGCCCGACTGAATCGGTGCATTCGCCATTGCTTCGCCAAAACATAACATATACATACAATACATCTTCAAGAGGGATTTTGCAATGCCCGTTTGGCAGATTCAGCCTGTCGCGCACCCGAACGACCCACGATGGCAGGGTCGGAGCGTTTGGGAGGAGGTCATCGTCCGGGCGCCTTCGGCTGCCTTTGCGCGAATCTGTCGCGGCAAGGCTTGAAGTGGATCCGAGCGCCCGCGGGGTCAGCAACGAGTCGTCAGGCCCAGAGAGCGGTTTCGCCGACGAGAAGTTTTATTGGGTGCGTCGGCTCGATAGCGCGGCCGCCCAAAGGTTTGGCGACCGCGATGACATGAGCGTCCTTGCCTTCCGGCATAGCAATGGGCGCTCGAGCCCACAACAGGTCGGAGATCATGTCTCGGACTGAAACGTCTTTCGTGCCCAACCGGAGTTGCTATTGGACACGAAATCTTGGCTGAGAGAGGTAGCGATGACTGACAGGACACCAGTAGGAACGCTCGAGGAAGAGCATCAAACGATCATGAAAGTCGTGAATGCGTTGGGCATATTGGCCGAGACCCTGGAAAGCGGAAAGCAGGTCGACGCGGACATGCTTCGAGATTCTGCCGCCTTCATGCAGGTTTTTGCCGACGGCTGCCACCACGGCAAGGAGGACGAACTGCTGTTCCCCGCACTGGAGCGCAAAGGGGTTCCGCTGACGGGGTGCCCCCTCGGCGCACTAAGGGCCGAGCATGTAAAGGGACGTACGCTCATTGCCAATCTCGAAGCGATCACGGAGGATTACGTGAAAAGCAAGCCTTCCGCTTCGCGGCGCCTGATTGAAACCATCGCCGACATCCGGAAACTTTACTCGAACCACATCTGGAAAGAGGATTTCCTGGCCTTTCCTCTTGTGGCGAGATTGCTGTCATCCCGTGAGCAAACGGAGCTTCAGGAGCAATTTGACCGGGTGGAAGCCGACATCGGGCAAGGTGTTCACGATGGCTATATCCGGATCGCCGATCAACTCCACGAAAGGACACGGAGGGCGCTGGCCACCGCCGACAACTGAGCTGCAGTCGATCACACGTGGTTCGTGGTTCCCGGAAGCGCTCGCCGCCGACTTCCGGTTGATCCCAACGCGCACCACCCAAGAAAGAGCGAGAGTGAACATGTCGACAATGACTTTCGTTACGCCCGAAGGCACGCCTCATCAAGTCGAAGCACCTCCAAAGCTATCAGTCCTGGAGGTCGCCCGTCGCAACCGCATCGACCTCGAGGGGGATTGTGGGGGATCCTGCGCATGCTCCACGTGCCACGTCGTCGTCAACGCGGACGATTTTGCTCGGATTCCCGATGCCAGCGAGGAGGAGGAGGACATTCTGGATCTTGCGTTCGGCGTTACCGAAACGTCTCGATTGGCCTGCCAGATCTTCATGGCGGACGATCTCGATGGTCTGACCGTGCGCATCCCACCGGCGACACGGAATTTTGGCGTCACAAGTCCATAGGTGGACAATCGGCTTTTTGTTGAAATGACCGGTGAAGGGGACGCCACTTCGACGTCTGCGGGCAGGTGGAGCCGTTGATGTCGTTCGTAGTCCCGGGGTCCCCGTCAACATGTTTAGTCGGGTTGGAGATAAATCGAGAGGCTGTCAGCCCGGCAGACCATCGATCCGAGGTTTGGTCAGGATTGGCCAGTACACCGCCGAAAAAATCCCATAGCCCAGAAACCACAGAACCCCGGCAAGGAGAACGGATCCGTCGAACGGACCGCACACGCGGACGATGGCGGCGGCAATGACCAGCCCGTAGGCGAAGACGGTCCAGGCCGAGGGCTCCAGCGGCCGGCCGGAGTGACCCAATGCCGCCCGCGACGCAACCGCCAGGATCATGGTACCGACCGCCCCCGCGGACAGGGCGTGGAGGGCTGCCGACGAATCCACCGGCACCCCGAGAGCGGCGAGGCCGTTGAGGAAGAAGCCGAGCGGCACCCAGGCATAGCCGACATGCAGGACCCAGACGAGCGGCATGCGTAGTGTACGCCACGTCTGCCAACCGAACATTCGCAAGAACAGGATGATCGCCGCAGCGAGCGATGCCATGCCGGCCTCGGCACTTCCCGGCAGCAACAATTCCATGGCGATGACGACGATGACGGACGGCACGGCCAGCGCATCCAGCACGCGCGGCGTGTGGCAGGTGATGTGGGCTCCATGCTTCATGCGAAGGGCATTCTGGGTGAACGCGGGGATGATTCGTCCGCCGATCAGGGCAATGAGTGCAACGATCATCAGCGTCGAGACGCGCAGCGCCAGGCTCGGGTCGTAGAAATGGAAGAGGGCATTGAATGCCGCCAACACGAAGAGGATGCCCGCAACCTGATAGTTCCGCGCGTTCCGCGCGCGGACGACGTCGGCGAGTACCAACGTCGCCAATGCGGGAAGGAACAGGAGATCGAGGAAAACCGCACTGCCCGGTCCACATCGACAGCCTTCCGGCAAGCCACAAGGCGATGAGCAGCACGAGGGGCCAGCCCGTTATGCCCGTGCTGTTGGTCCATTTGGGAACCGCCGCCATCAGGAAGCCGGCGATGGCGGCCACCGCAAAGCCGAAGATCATCTCGTGACCGTGCCAGCTCGCGGTAAGGGGCAGATAGCCGAAATAGGCGGCCAGCCACAGCGGAAGCGCCGTGGCGCCATAGAGCCCCGCCATCAAAAAGAATGGCCGGTGACCCGAGGCCAACATGACCGGTCCCTGAAAGCCGGTGCGGGGTTCCTGAACGTTCAACAGCACTCGGGTCATCGCCAAGCTCTCCGGACCAGAATTGTAAACATGTATGCGATAGGCATCTTGTGTCCCCGCCCATAAAGATGTATTCAAAGTACATCTCTTTGGCAAGACCCTCGGATCGGTCCTGGTGTGATTGCTCCCCGGCTGAAATGCATCAAGGGACAACGGGTCAAAGGCCTGCGGAAAGTCGGCAGCAATGGGTAATTTCGCGTGATCCGATCCGCCCGAGTTACCCGCTGCCCCCAAATGGAGGAGGGTTTGCCGTGCACAACATCCGTCGTCTTTGGATCGTGCTCGCGGTCATCGTCGTCGTTTCGTTCGTTGTCCTCGGCTTTATCGGCCGTCAGATCTATGTGCACCGGCCGCCCGTTCCTTCCGCGGTAGTGACCGAGGGCGGCGAAACGCTCTTTACCTCGGAAGACATTCAGCGCGGCCGCCAAGTCTGGCAGTCGATGGGCGGCCAGCAGCTTGGTTCGATCTGGGGGCACGGCGCCTATCTGACGCCGGACTGGTCGGCCGACTGGCTGCATCGCGAGTTGGTCTTCATGCTCGATCGCTGGGCCAAGCGCGACTATGGCGTTCCCTTCGCCGATATAAGCCGGGAGCGGCAGGCGGCGCTGAAGGAGCGATTGAGCGAGGAGATTCGTGACGATCATGTCGATCCCGAGACCGGCGTGCTCACCGTGTCAGCCGACCGGGCCGCCGCGATCCGCGACAATCAAGCGTTCTATGAGGGTCTGTTCGGTTCGGCGCCAGAGCAGGCGGCGCTGCGCGAGGACTACGCCATACCCGATGATCCGATCCCGGATGCGTCGCGCCGCGCGGCGCTGACGACATTTTTCTTCTGGGCGTCGTGGGCGACGGCGACCGACCGACCCGGTGAAACCGCCACCTACACGATGAACTGGCCGCACGAGCCGCTCATCGGCAATCTGCCGACGACCGAGGCGGTGGTCTGGTCGGTGGCCTCGTTCATCGCCTTGATCGGCGCGATTGGGCTCCTGGTCTGGTACCAGGCGGCCCAAATCGCCAAGGAGCCGGACACTGTGCCGCCGGCCAGCGATCCCTTGGAGACGCTGCGTCCGACCCGCTCGATGCTGGCCGTGCGCAAATACTTCGGCGTGGTGATGCTGTTGTTCCTGGCCCAGATCGGGCTCGGCACCCTGACCGCGCACTATACCGTCGAGGGCACGCATTTCTACGGCTTCCCGCTGGCCGAGTGGCTGCCGTACGTCGTAACCCGCACGTGGCACACCCAGATCGCGATTTTCTGGATCGCCACCGCCTGGCTCGCCACGGGGCTCTACATCGCGCCCGCGATCTCGGGCTACGAACCGCCGGGGCAAACGCTCGGCGTCAACGTGCTGTTCGGGGCGCTGCTGATCGTGGTCGTGGGGTCGCTGGCCGGCGAATGGCTAGGCGTTCAGCAGAAACTGGGCCTCGATACCAACTTTTGGTTTGGCCATCAGGGCTACGAATACATCGACCTCGGCCGGTTTTGGCAGATCCTGCTGTTCGTGGGCCTGCTTCTGTGGTTGCTGCTGGTCGGCCGGGCGCTGTGGCCGGTCCTGCGAAAGCCCAGTGACAGCCAGCCGCTGATCGCCGCCGTGTTCATCTCCACCGTCGCCATCGCCCTGTTCTACGCGGCCGGGTTCGCCTGGGGCAAGCACACCCACCTGTCGATGATCGAATACTGGCGCTGGTGGGTCGTCCACCTGTGGGTGGAGGGGTTCTTCGAGGTGTTCGCGACCGCCGTCATCGCGGTGATATTCATGAAGCTTGGCCTGGTCCGGCCGAAAATCGCGTCGTCGGCGGTGCTGGTCTCGACGATCATTTTCCTGTCCGGCGGCATTATCGGCACGCTGCATCATCTCTACTGGGCGGGCACGCCGCCTTCGGCGATGGCCTGGGGCGCCGTGGTCTCGGCGCTGGAGGTGGTGCCGCTGGTGCTGCTCGGTCTGGAGGGCTACCACAATTATCGGATGACGAAATCGGCGAAATGGGTGCACGCTTACCGGTGGCCGATCCTGTTCCTCGTCGCCGTCGCGTTCTGGAACATGCTCGGCGCCGGCGTTTTCGGCTTCCTGGTAAACCCGCCGATCTCGCTCTACTACATCCAGGGTCTGAATACGACGGCGGTGCACGCGCACGCCGCATTGTTCGGCGTCTACGGCATGCTCGGCATCGGCCTGATGCTGTTCTGCCTGCGCGGGCTCACGGTCCGCGCGGCGTGGGACGACCGCCTGCTGAAGTGGGGCTTCTGGGGCCTGAACATCGGACTGGCGATGATGATCTTCCTGTCGCTGCTACCCATAGGCGCCATTCAGGGCTGGGCGTCCGTCTCCGAGGGCCTTGTGGTACGCGCGTTCGGTCGAGATCGTGCATTCACCGCTCGTCCGCACGCTGGTGTGGATGCGGGTGCCGGGCGACATCGTCTTCGGGCTGGGTGCGCTGCTCATCGCGCTGTTCGTCTTCAAGCTATGGTGGGGCAGCCTCGGACGCGTACCGCTCACAAAGGGTGGCGAGGGCGAGTCGCCGCTGGCGGCGGAATAACGGGAAGGAGTGTTCATGAACGACTCGCCTAAACCGGATTGGGATCCGAGGTCCGAAGCCGTTCTTCGGGATCAACGTGCGGCCTACGACGAGATGCGCGAGCGGTGTCCGGTCGCATACAGCGATTTCCAGGGGTGGTCCCTGTTCCGGCACGAGGATGTTTTTCGTGTGCTGAACGATCCCGAAACTTTCAGCACCGCGGCGTCAACGCACCTTTCCGTGCCGAACGGAATGGATCCGCCGGAGCACACCGAGTACCGCCGCCTCATCGAACCCTATTTTCGGCCCGAACGGATGAAGGCGTTCGAGCCGGATTGCCGAGAAATCGCCGCTGAACTGACGCAATCGCTGTTGGGGGCGCGACGAGGTCGAGTTCATCGCCGACTTTGCCCAGTCGTTCGCGGTGCGGGTGCAGTGCGCCTTTCTCGGTTGGCCGCCGGACATGCACGAACCGCTGCGTCTTTGGACCCGGAGAAATCAGGAGGCGACGCTTGCCCAGGACCGGGCGGCCATGGCGGAGATCGCCGGCGAATTCGAGGCGTATGTCGACGGATTGTTGCGTGTCCGACGCGAAGCCGGCACCGAGGCAACCGACGACGTCACCGCCAGCTTTCTGCACGCCCGCGTGCGGGGCCGGCCGTTGCGCGACGAAGAAATCATCAGCATTCTGCGCAACTGGACCGTCGGTTAAATCGGCACGATCTCGGCGGCCATGGGAATCCTGGTTCATTTCGTCGCCAACCACGCCGATCTGCAGCAGAAATTTCGCGACCAACCGTCATTGCTGCCCGAGGCCATAGACGAGATTCTGCGGGTTCACGGCCCGCTGGTGGCCAACCGCCGCATCACCACCCGCCCGGTGCAAATCGGCGGGCGCGAGATCGGCGCCGGTGAACGCATCTCGCTGATCTGGATCTCCGCGAACCGCGATGGGCGGGTCTTCGAGGATCCGGGGACGGTTCGGTTGGACCGCAATCCGGCTCGGAATCTGCTGTATGGAGCGGGCATTCACGTCTGTCCGGGCGCTCCCCTGGCCAGTCTGGAGATGCGAGTCGCCATGGAGGAGCTTCTCGGGCGTACAACCCGTATCGAACCGAGCCCGGGCAAGCCGTCGACCAAGGCGAAGTACCCCGCCAGTGGTTTCGCCACCTTGCCCCTACGGATCCGATGACCGCTCGTTCGACACGCATTGAACTTGCACGCCAGCTTTGCGACGTCCTTTCCTTCCCCACCTTGCCTGCGGCGGGCGAGATGCGGTCGGGCTCTTGCCAGGGCCGCGGCTTTCATCGAGGATGTTCATGAAGTCGCCGCGACAAGAACTTCAGATGGATCGGGTCCATGTCCAAGCTCTTGGTATTCGGCGTCGTTGCCCTTCTGGTGTTTGCCTCCGCGGCACGGTCCCAGGATCCTCAGCCGATCGGTCCGAAGCTCACGCCGAAGCTGCTGGACCTTCTCCGACAGGAAATGCAAGCCGTCCTCCAGGCGAGTCACGAGATCGTGGAGGCTGCCGCATTCGGCGAACATGTCGACCGTTGCCGAGAAGGCTCAGCAGGTCCACGAGAGCTTTATTCTCGAGCAATCGATGTCGGAACGAGACAGAAAGGATCTGATCGCGGCCGTTCCCCAGGAGTTCGTGAATTTCGATCGCTCGTTTCATGAACTGACCGGCAACCTCGCAAAGGCGGCACGCGCGAGGGACCAGTTGTCAATCGATCGCTATGTGGGAGAGATGATCGCAGCGTGCGGCGGGTGCCACAGCAAGTATGCGACGGACAGGTTTCCCGGATTTCAGCGGAATTGATTTGCTGCTACGCCGATACTCCAGGCCGTTCGATGTGAACGGGGAATGACCTGGACAATCCCTCTGCCGGAGCCAGCAGATCGGCGAGGGTGTATCGATCGAGGGTCTCGAGAAAAAGGTCCAGGGCCTCTCCCAGGACGTTCTGAAGAACGCAGTCCTTGACGATCCGGCACCGAACGTCGGCGCTTTGAAAACACTCCACCAGTGCCATGTCCGGCTCCAAGTGCCGGACGATCTCGCCAACCGTGATCCCATCGGGGCGTCGGCCGAGCCGAAGTCCTCCGTTCTTTCCGCGGATTGTCTCGACGTAACCAAGCTGGCCCAATTCATGAACCAGTTTCATCAAGTGGTTCTTGGAGATCCCATATTGCTCGGCGATTTCCTGAATGGTCGCGAGTTGCTCGCCTCGCAAGCCGAGGTACATCAGCACTCGAAGAGCGTAGTCCGTGTATGTCGTCAGGCGCATTCGCAACTCCGTTCGATCGAGTCCTGAGCGCTAAGCGCGCACGCCAGCTGCCAAATACATATATAGATGATATATCTTTTTGACCAGACATCTCTCGTTTGTGCTCCCGAGTTGAATCAGTTGGGTACAGATCGCGTTCGTGATCGGAAGTCGACTCCGCGTCGAGCGGAGAAGAGCCACAACGCGAACAAGAGGAAAGCGAGCATCCAAAACACCGCCGCGAATTGAATGGCGATGAACCTTATCTCCGGAAGCGCCGCGAGAAGTCTCAGAATGGCGGCGATCGAAACCATGGTGATGCATATCAGTGTGATCTTCGGTACGCGGATACTCATTCGGCTTCTTTGAAGTGTCGTCCTTGTCATCATTGCCAACGATAGTGTCCCGAGCGCGCCAACCGCTAAGCCGTGAAGCGCGTCGAACAGTCCAGGTTCCCCGCCTATTTGGGCACTTGCCTTGAACGCAAACCCGAGACCGAGCCAAGCATAACCGAGATGAAGGATCGATACCTCCGGCGTTCTCAGAACGGACCAGAACCGCCACTTCACAAGCCTGACCATCGTAACGATCGCCAAGGCGGCAGATAGGGCGCCAGCGATCGGCTCAACAGCCATGAAAAGATCCGCTACCGCCATCCCGAAGAGGCAAAAAACGCCCGCTCGTTCCCACCGGGGTTGCGCAGGCCCGATCAGAGGACTCCCCTTCCGCTGAAGGGTGCCCGAGGTTGCGGCCGCGATGATGCGTCCGCCCATGGCGAAGAGTATGAGGGCGACCAAATCGATACCAAAGACGAGCCCCCGCGCTTCTCCTCCTTCAACAAGGTCCAACGCACCGAGTTGGTACACCAGTTCGGCGACGAGAAAGCTGGCAACGATCGGTCCGAAGATGGCGTTGTTCCAGCTCTTGGCAGCCTTCACGAATGGTAGGCCTCCAAACAGGAACAAGGATACGGGAAAGACCATTGCGACGGCCGCGATCACGACCTGCGGGATATCCGGAACGAGAAACACTAGGCGGCCACAAAACCAGACGAGGACTAGCCCCAGTGCTTCTACCCGCGACACACGGGTGAACAAATAGCCCCCGACGACGGCGAGTGCATATCCGAAAACCATTTCGTGTCCATGCCAATACGGCATCCGCGCGATAACCGAAGGCGCGGACACCCCAGCGTAATCGGCCACCTGAACGCCGACCGCTGCCGCAGCAAGAAGCGCCGCAGCAGGAAAAAACAAGGTGAAAGCTGGGAACGGTCGGTTATGCCGCTGAGCAGGCACTTGAACTATTCCGTAACCCGGCCGCAATGCGTTCCGGCACGTTCGGTGCCCAGAGCATGACGACCGTTTTTCTGGTAGCCAGCAGCGCTCTGGCTTTCGGCGACTTCGACCAGAGGCCTCAGATCAGTGACCCACCAACAGCCAATCATGGCTGGGTATCACGTGTTCTTGAGATCTCGCGCACGCTTGTCCGGAGTCCGGTAAAATCACTATTGTCTTCGGCTATCGTGTGCCAGGAAATTGCCGCACAGCGCACAGAGTTATCCTTGCAAACGATGCGGAACGGCAGGTTGTTTCCTTGCGGCTCCCTCAGTTCGTCGACGAACCGCTGTCGGTCCTGGCGAAGGACGAGCGGAAGCGGATAGTTGCGCATACCCATGCATTCCTCGACCGAATACCCTGTCATTCTCTCCACGGAGGAATTGATCCACAGCGGCTTCTTGTGGGGCCCGATCCAGCTTTCCCAGTCGTAGGTGTGTTCGGCGATCGACCGGAAGCGAGCCTCGCTGGCACGGAGTGCGCGCACCGCCTTGATCCGGTCGGTGATGTCGAGGTACGAGCCGATGTATCCCTCCAAGCGGCCATCCGTCGTCGAACCGCGGAACGCCCGTCTCCAGGACCCAACGATACGCGCCGTCTTTCCTCCGCAGGCGATACTCCATTGGATACGGCTTGCGTCGGTCGAAGGCGTCGGAATAGGTCGCCAGGCAACCGTGCCGATCGTCGGCATGGAGGCTCTCGGCCCATCCGTCTCCCAGCACCTGCTCCAGTGAGCGCCCGGTGAACTCCAACCATCCTTTGTTGACGTAGGCGCAGCCTTTGTCGGGGTCCGACATCCAGATCATCATCGGAGCCGCGTCCGCCACCAGGCGGAACCGCCGTTCGGCCTCTTGCAGCCGATGCTCGTTGCGCTTGCGTTCGGTCATGTCGTACTGGACCCCGATCCAGTGGCCGACGTTGCCGTCGGCTGCCCGCACCGGCGCGATCCGCGGCTCGTTCCAAAACAGCGAACCGTCCTTCCGATAGTTGCGCAGCACCGCCAGCGTCGGGCGTTCCAGAACCATGGCATCGCGGATCCGCGCCAGTCCGTCCTGGGCACGATCGTCGGCGCGGAGAAACCGCGGGTTGCGGCCGAGCACCTCGCGGGCCGAATAGCCGGTCAGTCGTTCGAACGCCGGATTGGCGTAGACGACGGCATAATCGGAGTTCCTTCGCGGCCGTCACCAGGATCGAGGCATTCGAAGCCTCGAAGGCGCGGCCGACCAAGCCTTCCGGAAGCTGACTTTTCATCTTTGCGTAACTCTAGCCCCGCCTCCACACCCACGGAAAAACCGCCCGTTTTCAGGCTGCCTGAATGCACAAGGAAGCGTTTCGGGTGATGAAGCTTTACCATGGCAATCCAAATATTGCCGGCTTACCCGGACAGGCAACCGCATTTGCCAACATTCGAGCTCTCGCCGCCGAGATCGACGCCTTGGTCTTCGGGCTGATACAGCACCTTCAGGACGGTCACGCTTCTTTGGCGACCATCGAGCCCGCTCCACGTGATGGTTTTGCCCTCCCGCATGCCGAGCAGGGCGCTGCCGACGGGCGTGAGCACGGAAATCCTGCGGAGAAGACTGTCCTCGCGGCCGGGACAGACGAGGGTCGCTTCGCGCGCCTCTCCGGCGCCGTCCAGCCGAAACCGCACCCGCGAGTTCATCGACACGATGGTTTGCGAAAGCGCCCGCGGTTCGACGAAATTCGCCCGCCGCAATTCGTCCAGGAGAAAACCGGTGAGGGGCGAGTAAGACGGATCACGAAACACCTCCAGCACCCGCGACAGGCGCGCCGCATCGACGGTGGTTACGAAGATGTCGGGCGACATTGCTATTTCCTCCCGTTCCGTCCACCAGCGCCTCCGCGCCGGAAGGGCCGCGTCTTCCCCGACCTTCGGCGGCAACCCTGTTTCCGCGCCACGTTCGAGCCAATCTCCCCATGGAGTTTCATGACCCGCCCGAGCGGTGCAGACCCGTTCCCGCAGATAACCGACGATCGAACCGAAGATGCCCGCTCGGATCGACGTAGAAGGCATTTCGCCCACGCTCTCATGATGCGAAACGCAGGGACAAAACACTTGCTCGATCGCCGCTTCCACGCTGTCTTCGAGAGACATACGCAGCCGGTTGAACTTCGCCACGACTGCCACGGAGATCGCCTTTTCTAACTGCTCGAGGCGGATGGCTAACGCATAAGCTTCGGTGTTCATGCCGGCCTCTCTTTCTTCAAATCTGATGACTTACATTTAAGGTAACGCCCCTCTTTCTATCGGACAAACGAGAAAATTTGGCTTAATATATCGAAAAATCAGATATAAATTCGACTCTGTGCGAGCGGGCCATTCAGAATGAGTGAAGCGTGGTCCAAGAGTTCGTTGCCACCGAGGCGAACGGACAATCTGGATCGAGGATGAGAGCTCACACATCCGCCCCGGTTTCGCCGGCGACGATCCGGCGCATAATCGCGACGGCCCCTTCGATCAGATCACTCTCACCGTCCATCGGGTAGACGACATAGGCCGGGTGCCTGAACTCGGGCGCGCCGCGGACAAGATGAAGACTCCCGTTTTCCAGATGGGAACGGACGAGGCGGATCGGAAAGTAGCCGGAGCCGCCGTTCTCCAGGATGTGCTGCAACCCGAGCCAGCCGATATTGGCGGTAAGGCCCGGGCTGATGAAATCGGGAAAGCTGACGCTGTGCTTGGCGAAAAACTCCGGCCCCCAGTCGATGTAGACGTAGCCGTTCCCGGGTTTCGGCTCGGACGTCGGCGAACTCGAGACGTAAACAAGCCGCTCTTCGATGAGCAACTCGACCCGCAGCCCGGGCCGGCTTTGCGGCGTGTACATGACGCCGATATCGATCCGGCCTTCGATCAGTCGCTGCATCAGCTCCTCTTCGAAGCCGATCTCCGCGCGCAGGGACACGTCGGGCGCCATTTCCCGCATCAGCGGCAGCCAACGCAACAGAAGGTTCTCCCACAGGCCAAACCGACCGCCGACGGCGAGTACGGCGCGATAGCCCATGGGAATGCCGACATCCTGCCTCGCCAGTTCGACCGTCCGCACAAGCGACGTCGCATGCTTTTGAAACTGCCTGCCGGCCGGTGTGAGCGCGGTCCCGGCCTTGTTTCGCACGAACAACCGGCATCCCAGTTGCTCCTCGAGCGTATGGATGCGGGCGCTAATGGTCGATTGGGTCACATGCAGCCGCTCGGCCGCCGAGATGAAATTCCCCGCCGTCACGACGGTGAGGAACGTGCGCGCCAGTTCCGTTTCCATTTCAACCTACCGGGCGATGTGTCCAAGCGACGGCATCAAGATTATATCGGAAATATCGATGTAAAAGGCAACATTTATTCGTTTGTCGGATTTATATTCACGCCCTACCCTGGACATGGGCCGCAAAGAAGCCGCGGAAGGGCGAGGCGCCGCTAGAAGATGCTCAACTGTCCGTTCGTTCTTGGTCGCAAAAACCGTTTCGTCACCGGAAGTTCCCGCAAGACGGTGACGACACCGGGGCCTCGTTCGAGGAACGACCCGGTGGAACTTCGACGGGACGAGTCTCGGAAAGAATCCGAAGGTGCCTGCTCGACGACCTCACCAGACAAGGAGATGGGAATGCCCGACACGTTGTATCCACGATCGACCAAGGATCTGGCTCAGCGGCGACACGACCTCGCGCCGGAAATCGAGGACGCGTTCAAGCAGTTCAGCAACAAGGTGTTCGAAGAAGGAGCACTCACCGCGAAGACCAAGCAGCTGATCGCCGTGGCGGTTGCCCACGTCACCCAATGTCCCTACTGCATCCGCGGCCATTCCAAGGCGGCAAGGCGGGATGGAGCGACCCCCGAAGAGATCATGGAAGCCATTTGGGTCGCGGCGGAAATGCGCGCGGGCGGCGCCTACGCCCATTCGGCGTTGGCCCTGGACGCGATCGCGCCCACCGCTCCATCTGACGGAGCCTAGATAACCGCGAATGAGTGATAACCAAGATCTGCACACCCCGCTATGTGACCTCCTCGGCTGCCGCTATCCCATCCTGCAGGCGGGTATGGGCGGTGTCGCACGCGCGGAGCTGGTGTCGGCCGTTTCCAACGCCGGAGGCTACGGATTTCTCGGCATGGTCCGGGAACCACCGGAGTTGATATCGCGCGAGATCGATGCCGTTCGGCATCGAACCGATGGACCTTTCGGCGTGAACCTCATCCCCGCGGCGACAGCCCCGTCGCTGCTCGAGGAGGAACTACAGGTTTGCTTCGAAAAGCACGTTCACTCGATATGCTTTTTCTGGGACGTCGACGAGGAGGCGGTCGCACGGGCCAAACGGGCTGGGTGCCTCGTCCTGTACCAGGTCGGATCGATCAAGGACGCCGTCGCCGCGGAAAGTGCCGGGTCCGATATCATCATCGCCCAGGGCTTCGAAGCCGGCGGGCATGTCCGGGGTGTCGTCTCCTCGCTCGTTCTCTTGCCGCAAGTGGTCGGGGCCGTTTCGATCCCGGTCGTCGCCTCGGGCGGTTTTGCGTCGGGAGACGCCCTGGTCGCGGCGTTGGCCCTCGGCGCTCAAGGGATCCACTGCGGCACGGTCTTTCTGGCGACCGAAGAGTCCTTCGCCCATGAGCATCACAAGCGGGGCGTGATCGCCGCCAACTCGGAAGACACCGTCTACACCGACGTCTTCGCCATCAATTGGCCACCGGCGTCACCGGTCCGGGCGATCCGCAACAGCGTTACTCGGGAACTGGGCAACAACCTCCTCGGCTACAGGCCCGACGACCTGCCCCGCGAAGTAATCGCGGAAGAAGAGGGGCGCCCAATCTACAGGTTCAGCACCGACTCGCCGCTGAGGACGACGACAGGTGACCTCGAGGCTCTCCCCGGTTTCGCCGGTCAAGTCACCGGGCTGATTACCACAATCCCGAGCGCAGCGGATCTGGTTTCCGCAATGGTGCAATCCGCGCACCAGGCGTTTGATCGACTCGAGAACATTCGAGGTGGCGTAAAGCGATGAATAGTTGGGACGAAATCCACCGATGGCGCCAGTCGCAAAGAACCGCACTAATGTCATGGCGCTTGGCACTCGGCCGCGATCAGCGTAACCGCGTGAGGCCCATCGCCGCCGAGTCGATCCTGAAAAACGTACCTAAACTAAGCAACGCCAGCATCGGCTTCTATTGGCCGTTCAAGGGAGAAATCGACCTTCGACATTTCGTCCGGAAGCTGGTGTCCAATGGTGCGGATGCATCGCTGCCCGTCGTTGTCGAGAAGAACCGACCGCTCGAGTTTTGGCGATGGATGTCCACGTATGAAGATGCAACGGGGCGTCTGGAAGATCCCGGTGCCCGCAGAACGCACTGTCGTACGGCCCACGGCTCTGCTTGTTCCTCTCCTGGGCGTCGACGAAGCTGGATACCGGCTCGGATATGGTGGCGGCTACTATGATCGAACGCTCGCCGCGATGACACCGAGGCCGCTCACCATTGGCGTCGGTTACGGAATTAGCCGACTGCGGACCATCCACCCACAGCCTCACGACATCCCGATGGACGCGATCGTGACCGAGACGTCGTTCGAGTGGTTCAGGTATCGCGGCGGACCACTCGATGCCGCGGCCGAAATTCGATCCGGGGTAAACGAGGTCGGTCCGGATCAGCAGAGTTGCACGGCGTAATCGAGAAAGTTCAAATTCTTACCTCTACGGGAACGTCCGCCTTGAGCAATGTTAGGAACAGAAGATGCGGAAGGACTTGAAGGAAGCCCAAAAGACAAGGGCCACCACAGAACCGGGGGATGAAGATCCCAATGCGCTGTACCGCTACGCCTCGCCTCCGTGCTTCATGCATGAATTCGCGACGTGGGAGGCCGAGCCTATGAGCCTGGTCGAGCTACGGGGTCTGTTGAACGAGTTGCTCGCCGGAGAACGGGCGGGTGCCAGAGGCGTCGGGGAAATGTGCCGGGAACCGGTCGGTCCCGACCTCCACATCGTGCTGCACGACGTATCCAAGGATGAAGCGCGCTTTTGTGCCATGCTGACGCGACACATCGAGCGCCTGGGCGGAACGCCGAACCGCGCCACGGGTGGGTTCTACGAAAAGCTACGGAATCCTGGAAACGCCTGGGGAACGCTTGTCTCTGCTCAACCGCGGTCAGAGCTGGGTCGTACGCAGGCTTCGCCAGGCGCTGCCCAGGATAGGCGACGATGCAGCTGCGTCGAGAGTTGCAAGAGATGCTGGAAGTCCATCTCGCCAATATCGAACGCTGCGAGGCCTTTGTTCCTTAGGCGGCACGACCAACCGCCTTTGGACACGGCATTTCGTGGCGCCCTCGTGACACGAGTGTATGTACCAAGGCTATTTCGGGGATTGACCACAGCGGTGGCAACGTTGGCCACTGCGGCCTCGTTTTCATTAGCAGCACGTCGGCAGTGTCCCCGGCAGGAGAATACAAGCAGGTGAGCTCTCTCGTTGACGTGCCGGACTTCATCCCGGGTCTCGGGGCGCTGAACGTGTAACCACTGACACTGCCCGCAGGACCGTTTCTCCCGTACGACCGTGATGGTCGGATTGTCAGCACCATCGACATGATCCCGAAGAGGAAACAATCAGGCCCGGAAGAAGTTGGATGATCTTGCGGTCGTCGAGCGGAACGTCGTGGCCTTCGACATGGACTACAACGCCGATCACCCGAGTGTTGGGAACCCCATTAACACGTGGTCCTGTGTCATGTTCCCGGAGACGAAGCTAAGCTCAAATAGCGGGTTATTGTGAATCTGAGGTCAATATTCAACGCCGATTGACAGCGGCGGGTGTCCGAGAACCCTTGTATGGGGCTGTTGTTGTCAAGACCTTTTGCCGGGCGGTTCAAGTATTTTCATCAAATCAGTTTTTTGAACTTCGGAACTTTAAGGCCATCTCCTCGCCCTGCTCCGTTTGATTTCGAGTGCGGTGGATACAGGGACTGCCCTCAGGTCTGGCCACAATTCGCCACTCCCCCATGGGGCCCACCCTGGCTAGGACTGGACCTGCCAGTCCGGCCGCCGCGGTCGAGATGACGATCGGAGGAGGAGCCCGCTTTCGCGCGATCACCGCGCGCAACCTTGTATTCGGTCGCCCCTCGTGGGGCGGCACCATGATGCAGCCATGCGCATCGACGGCGAAGCTCCAAGCTGGCGGACCCAATCTTCACAGCGGCATCAAAACCGTAGGGTTCTTCGGGTGGTCGCCACCTCGGGTCGTCCTCAAGCCTAGGTAAGCGCAAGGACAATCTGGGAAGCCCGTGTGTTTCCAGCCAATCTCGATATCCTACAAAGCGGGCCGCAGAATGAGCCCTTCGGGGATATCACCTGAGGTTACGAGCCGCCAGAGGGCAATGAGTAGCTTGCGTGCGAGCGCCACGATCATGGTCTTGCGCTTGGCGCCACGACAATCGGCGGTCCGCTCCCGATACCAGTGCACGAGCGCGCTATCCTCCTGGAACCTGAGGAGGCGCCAGGCCAACTGGATCATGCCGCGGCGCACCCGCGCGTTGCCCGCTTTCGCCAGCCCCTTCTCGCGGCGTTTCGAGCCGCTCTCGTCCGGTGAACCCGTGAGGCCGGCATAGCGTGCCACGGCGCGCCGGTCGCGCAGCTGGCGCGACAGAACCTCACGGACCAACATGTCCGCCGTCTCGATGCCGACCCCGACGACCCGGGCAAGCAGGACCACCATGGCATGCGGCTTCTCTTGCGGCGATTGCTCGAGCCGTTTCAGGCGCGCGGCCTCGATGGCCTTGATTTGCGCCACAACCAGTTGTAGCCGCTCCATATCGCGTCTCAGCTTGGCCAGTGTGTTGGGCGGGATCGCTGTACCTTCGGGCGTATTTAGCTTTTCAAGCTGCTCAGCCGCTTTGCGCCACCTGGGATTGAAGTTGAGGATCCCGAGCCTGACCAGGTCTGACTTCATGGCGTTGACCAGACGCGTACGCTCACTCACAAGGGTTTCACGCTCGCGACCCGGGCGCTTGGCGTCCTCCTCCTCGCAGGTGGGGATCGTCACCATGCTGCAGTGACCAATTTCACCGCGTAACCAGCCCAAAAACGCGCGCTTCAACATCTCGGTGTCAAGCCGGTCGGTCTTGGCCCGGCGGTGCTCGCGCGAAACCGCAACGCTGGCGGCATGAATGACATAGGCTTCAATCCCTTGGGTCTGGAGCCAGCGCACCAGCCAGAAGCCGTCGCGGCCAGACTCGCAGGCGATCGCGATACGATTGATTTGATGACCAGCCTTGAGCGCCTCGTCACGCCAACGCAAAAGAAGCGCCAGCAGTTTTTCCTTATCGGGCGACAGTTTCTTGAGTGGCCGGCGCTGAAGCCCCGGAACTATGCCGCCAACAAGCCAACTCGCTTGGCTCAATTCGATGACCGCAACGAGACTGCGGCTCTGATCAAACGGCTTACCCGATCTGCGAACGTCGAAAGCTTCTGACATGGGGCGTCTCCTTCGTTGCTGATAACGACGATGATGCAACAGCCTCGCCACTCGCCCCATAGCATCTTCACAACCGCGGAAGTCCCACAGAAGTGTCACCTCGGTCGGCTCTTAGGGGTGAATCGGTCAGCACCTGGGTGTGGAACAGCACAGAACCGAGCCCGTAGCGCGCCTGGGCTTACTGACCTGAAAGTGCGAGGCCCCCCCGTAATGGAGTCCCGATCGGCGCCGATGGAGACCCCACACACTTGCCTGAGTTCGACAAAAATATGAGCTCGTTACTGTATCTTGGACGAGGAGTTCCTGTTCGGCGCTGATCAACACTTCATTCTCGAATCTGATTTACCAGACGTTTCAAACTGGGCGAAGGGATACCCATTTCGGGCTATTTCGTCGCCCCCTCCGCCTTGCGCCTGTTCCAGACGAGCTGCGCTTCGTTGCCGTCGTCCGACTGGAAAAGGGCGGCGCTAATGGGTTCCGGCAGGCTTGGGTCATCAAGACGGACGCGGAGGTAGTCCTTCGGGTTGTCGCCGCCGGAGCGCGCCGCCCAGGCGTCGCCGACGCGGGACTGGCCGACGAACACCCGGAACACCGGCGCGTTCTCGTTGTCGCGGTTGTCGTTCGGGACCAGCCGTACCTTCGTGTTTATCGTCAGTGTGTGGATGGAGCCGGTCCAGCCGCCATCCTTGGCGGGCGTGAATGTGCCGATCACAGACATGGTCTTATTCCTCCTGGCTCGTGGTTGACGGGGGTTCGGATGGAGAGCGGCGCGCACGGCGGTGCCGCGCCGCCTCGACAGGCGTTTCGAGCGACACCGTCTTTCGCGCCTTGGCGAAGCCGCGGTCGCTTTCCAGAAACGCGCCGAGCATGAACGGGATCAGGTCGGCGACGGATTCGGCCTCTCCATAGGTCGTCCGATAGATCGCCGCGTACTCGCGCAGCGCCTGGTTGAGGTCGGCGCTCACCGTGATGGTGATCTTGACCGGCGTCCGGTCCGGCAGCTTGCCGAGCTTCAGTTCCGACATGGGCCTGCTCCTTTCATCCGCGATAGGGCCTGAGCATGAGATCCTTGTGGACGATCACCCGCAGCGGCCAGCCGGGGCGGACGGTGATGGTCGGTTGGATGTTGAGGTTCCGCTCGGTGATGCGCTGGCCGGCGCGGTTGACGTTCTGCTGGGTGGACTCCCTCAGCGCCCGGACCAAATCGCTCTCCTCGCCGCCGAGGCCGAGCTCGGTGCCGACGCCGAGCAGCGTCGAGAGCACCACGCCCTTGATCAGCCGCCAGGTGTGGAAGTCCACCTCGTCCTCGAGCCCGGCGTAGCCGGCGGCATCGGTCGCGGGCAGATTGTCGATCTGAATGGAGGAGCCATCGGGGAGAACGATGCGCCGCCAGACCAGCAGCGCCCGGCTCTGGCCAAAGGCGATCACGCTGTCATAGCTGCCGATCAGCCGCGCGCCTTGCGGGATCAGCAAGGTCCGGCCGGTCACCGTGTCGTAGACGTTCTCGGTAACCTGGGCGACGACGAGGCCCGGCAGATCCGAGTTCAGCCCGGTGATCAGGCTGGCGGCGATGATGCTGCCCGCCATCACCTGATGGGGCGAGGCCGGAGTTTGCAGGGCATGGGGGTTGTAGATGCCGGCCTCGAAGGGCTGGTTGAGGAAGTCGAGCTTGCGCTGCTGGTTGTTCTGATCCCGGTCAGGATCGAGATTGAGCCGCTTGGCGTCCACTGTCGGCGGGAGCTCGCCCGCCGTCGCGATACCGGCGCCCTGCTCCGCGCTCGATGTGGCGGCCAGCGCAGGCCGGGTGGCGATCTGGAAGAACACACCGGCTTCCCGTGCCTTCTGAGCCTGCTGGGCAAGTCGTTGACGCTCGGCCAGGGCGGCCTGGTCGTCCATGCTGGTCCCCGGGGCGGTGCCGAGCTGACGCTGGCGTTCCAGGATCGGTCCGCCAAGATCGCCGGGAAGCGGCGGGCCGAGCTGCGGCGTGCCGGGATGCATTTGCCCATAGTCGCCGGGAAGACCGGCGAGACCGTCGGGCGGTCGGCTTGCGCTCGGTGTTGTAAAGCTCCTGGTCTTGCTGGCCGATCCGCATCCCGGGTCCCTGGAGCGCCAGCCAGGTCACGCCGAGGACGCCGCCGCAGGTGACCGCCGCGATGCCGATCAGCAGCTTGCGCTTGAAGCGAACGGTGCGGCGCGGCGTGGCTTTGAGCACCAGGGTCTCCGGGTCATGCTTGGGAGGCTCGGGCTGCGGCGCGGTGGTGTCCGACATCTCACTCTCCCCTAGGGGTCCTGCCGCGGTCGCGGTCCGGCGTTGGACGCGACGCCACCGGAAACCTTATCGGTACGGCTGATACGGACGACCCGCTGGGGATCGGTCCCCAGGCGCAGTTCGGCGGCGGCGAACAGGCGGTCGACGATGTAGTAGTTGTGCCGGACCCGATAGTTGACGAGCTGGTTTTCGCCTTCGGGACCGACCACGAACAGCGGCGGCGCCTCACCCTGGTCGATCCGTGCGGGGAACTCGATGAAGACCTTGGAGCCGTCGTCGAAGGCGCGCACCGGCCGCCAGGGCGGGGTGTCGCCGGAGATGGCATAGCGGAACCGCAGGTTCTCCAGGATGACGCCACCCGCGATGGGCATGGCGGCATCGGCGTTCTCGTTCCGCCGCTGGAGCGCCAGAAGCTGGTCCTGCGGATAGGTCCAGGAGATCGCCGCCATCGCGGTGTTGTCGGTGCTCTCGAGCTGGAGATGGTAGGTGCGCCGGTCGGTGGCGATGACGAGGTTGGTGGTGAGACCCGGCGCGAAGGGCTTGACCAACACATGGACGCGGCGCGTCTCGCCCGAACCGCTGGTGGTGTCGCCGATCACCCAGCGCACCGTGTCGCCGGCGGCGACGGCGGTCAGGGTTTCACCCGGCTGAAGCGCGATGTCGCTGACCCGCTCGGGCGCGGCATAGAGGCGGTAGAGCGCGCCTTGCGTATAGGGATAGACCTGGACGGCATTGATATAGCCGTGGGTGTTGGGCTCCTGGAGCGCCGCCTTGTTGGCGGCGTCGACCTGCACGGTCGGCGGCCGCTTGTCGGCCCGGCGCCGTGCCGATGACGGCGACAGGAGCTGACCGGGTAACGGCAAGGGCTCGGCGATAGTGACGACCTCGACCGGCCTGGGCGGCTCCGTCTCGATCACCGCCGCCTGGAATTCCGCGCTGTCATAGGCGATGGACGGCGGCGGCGTCCGGCCGGCGCAGGCGGCCAGCGCCAGGGTCGACACGGACACGATCAGAATGGAGCGGATCGGGCGGAGATGTATCGGGATCGTGCCGATCGATACAGAGCGGGTCATTGGGGCATCCTCCCTTCGGGCGCGGTCGCGGGATCGAGCTCGCGCGACCAGGCGATGGCGTTGACGTAGAGGCCGAGGGGGTTCTTGCGGAGCACCTCGGCGCTGCGCGGCGGCTGGATCACGATCGTCAGCATCGCGGTCCAACGC
>CAVYYK010000032.1:0-231770 GCA_963772635.1 uncultured Alphaproteobacteria bacterium | reverse complement strand
CTACAACTCTCCGTCAACGCAGTTCAGCGGGAAACGCCGCACGCCATCGGGAGCGGACACGTGCGAAGGCCCGTACTGGAACGGGCACACACCCTAGATCCAGAGCCGTCTGGCCCGGGAGGACGGGCTGGGACCCGGGGGCATCGACCTATCCAGGGACGTGGTCCGGTCCAATGTTTCGGGGACACTATACTTATCTACCCATTGCTGGAATTGACTTCGCTTGATAATGTGAGATCGCGACCATTTGGTGCGAAGTGGCAAGGCACAAACCTCGGAACACGTGATTGGGTTGGGGGCGACAGATGACAATGATCAGGCTTGGTGTCTTGGTGATTGCAACCGCGGCGATAGGTCTCATCGTAAGCTATGCCATATTTGACCCGATTGCGATTAAGAGGGCTGCAAGCTCCAAGCTCGACCTGTACCGATTACGTTGGCATGACGATGGCCTTGACAATGATCATTGCAGGGACTCTTACGCTATTCGGTACTCTCGCGATGTCGGGTGCACAAAACGCAGACGGTAGTTTTCGCGAGCAACGGATTCGGTTGTCGATCGCGATGAGCATTTTGGTCATGTATATTATATGGTGGTCTTTTGCGCTTCAGTGGAGCTCGCCGAATTAGTTTTTAAACCCGATGTTCGAAACGCTTACCGACCTGATGAAACCATCATTTTTCCTACTTCGGCGCGTCAGCCTTTGTGCATGGTCGGAGAGCGAAGCAGCGACGGAAACAAGGCGGTTCTGGCTGAATTAGTGCTGAACTCGGCTATCCCGCCATGAAACTGTCGAGACTGGGTGCGATCCTGTGCAGGGTTCTCCAACATCCGCCGGCGGGCGACACGGTCGCGGCAGGAACGAGCGGCCGGCGTCGGAGACCCTGCCCTTTGGATGACCGGTTTTTGAGACAAATGGGAACGGGATGATGGGAACGCTCATGTGCTTTCATCGGGCTCGGGCGCATGGGGAACGCCATGGCGGGGAGGCTGCTGGATGCCGGTCACGACGTTGCCGTTTGCAACAGGACGGCGGGCAAGGCGGCACCTCTCACCGCCCGTGGCGCTGGGTTAGGCGGAAAGCCCGTTCGCGGCCGCGGACACGTCGGACGCGACTGAATACGCTTGGCCGATTGCTCTATTTCCCGCCGAAGATCGACCAGCCGGTTCGCTCGCTCAGCTGCTTCAGGGCAAGAGTAGCGAGCTGGGAGTTGCCGACTGCGTTGAGCCCCGGCGACCAAACGGCGATTGACGCGATGTCGGGAGCAATCGCCAGAATGCCACCGCCGACGCCGCTCTTGCCGGGAAGCCCCACATGATAGGCGAAATCACCCGAGCCATCGTAGTGACCGCAGGTCAGCATCAGCGCGTTGATCCGTCGGGCGCGCGCGGCCGAGATGATCTTCGGGCCATTCACGCCAAGACGACCTCCGAACGCAAAGAACCGCCCCGCCATCGCCAGCTGCGTGCATGTCATGGCGATGGCGCAGTGATGGTAGTACACCCCGAGCGTTCGTTCCGGGGCATGGTGGAGATTGTTGGCGGCCCGGATGAAATTGGCGAGGGCGACATTCCTGAAGCCGGTCCGCGCCTCCGATTGCGCTACCTGAGGATCGATCCTGATCTCGTCGTCGTCGGTGACATGGCGCATGAACCGGACGATCTCGCCGATCGTCTCGCGCGGCTGGTGCCCGGCCAGCAGGATGTCCGTGACCACGATGGCGCCGGCGTTGATCAGCGGGTTGCGGGGAATGCCGTTGTCGGCCTCCAGCTGGACGATCGAATTGAACGGATCGCCGGACGGCTCGCGGCCCACCCGTTCCCAAAGTGCGTCGCCGACCCGGCCCAACGCCAGGCTCAATGTGAAGACCTTGGAAATGCTCTGGATTGAGAACGGCGTCTCGGCATCGCCGGCGGCGACAACCCTCCCGTCGGCGAGCACGACGGCGATGCCGAACTGATTGGGGTCGACCTTTGCAAGCTCGGGAATGTAGTCGGCGACGCGGCCGCGATCGGTTTCCTTCGCCATGTTCTCCGCGATACCGCGAACAAGCTTCTCCATATCCTTCATGGCTCCGTACTCCTTCATCAACACCCAATGCTCCAGATGTCTGGCCCAGAGCACCAGAGCGGCCGTAAAGTTTACCAGGATCAATCTTTACGGACAGACGGGAACGGGATGATGGGAACGACACGCGTCGCGTTTATCGGGCTCGGGCGCATGGGGCTCGGCATGGCCGGGAGGCTGCTGGATGCCGGTCACGACGTTGCCGTTTACAACCGGACGGCGGGCAAGGCGGCGCCTCTCACGGCCCGTGGCGCGTGTTTGGCGGAAAGTCCGCGCGCGGCCGCGGACGGCGCCGATGCGGTGTTTTCGATGGTTGCCGACGATGCGGCGTCACGGTCGATGTGGCTCGGCGATGAAGGTGCGCTGGCCGGCCTTGCCGCCAACGCCCTGGTCATTGAATGTTCGACGCTGTCCTACGACTGGGTCGAAGAGCTTGCCGGCGAGGCCACGGCACGGGGCTTGCGCTATATCGACTGCCCCGTTACCGGACTGCCGGAGGTGGCGGCCCGTGGTGCATTGACGCTGCTCGTCGGCGCGGAGACGTCCGACCTGGCTTCCGCCGAACCCTATCTTGCGCCTTTGTCCGAGCGGATCATCCATTTTGGCGGTGTCGGCTGCGGGACGGCCTACAAGCTGATGATCAATCTGATGGGCGCCGTGCAGATCGCGGCGGCGGCGGAGGGCATGGCGATTGCCGAGCGTGCGGGACTTGATCTCGGTACCGTGGCGGACGCGCTTGCGCTGGGTCAGGCGGCGAGCCCGCAGGTGGTGCGAAACTAAGCCGCATGGCGGAGAACGATCACCACAACGCGGTCACTTTCACCCCGGCGCTGCGTCTCAAGGACGCCGAGTATGGTGTTCGGCTCGCCCGCAAGCTGGGGTTGTCGGTCCCCTTTGGCGATGCCGCGTGCGACGCGTTCCGCGCGCTGTGCGGCCTGGGGCACGAGGACGCCGACGAGAGCATCGTCATCGAGGTGGCGCGCCGAAACCTTTTGTGATCGCCGATGCCGGCGGCGGAAGGCTTACGTGACCGCGAGCGCCTACGTCGGCGGCATCCGGAGCGCGCCGTCGAGGCGGATGGTTTCGCCGTTGAGCATGACGTTGTCGACCATGTGCAGGACCAGGGCGGCGAATTCGGCGGGGTCGCCGAGGCGCGACGGGAACGGCACCGCGGCGCCCAGCGACGCCTGGGTCTCCTCGGGCAGCGCCTTGAGCATCGGCGTGCCGAAGGTGCCGGGCGCGATGGTCAGCACCCGGATGCCGTGGCGGGCGAACTCGCGCGCCGCCGGCAGGGTGAGGGCGACGACTCCGCCCTTGGACGCGGCGTAGGCGGCCTGGCCGATCTGGCCTTCGAAGGCGGCGATCGAGGCGGTGCTGACGATGACGCCGCGCTCGCCGGTGGCCAGCGGCTCCATCCCCTGCATGTCGGCGGCGGCGAGCCGCATGATGTTGAAGGTGCCGAGCAGGTTGACCGCGACCACCTGGGCGAAGTTCTCCAGCGGCAGCGGGCCGTTGCGGCCGACGATCCTCGCCGCCGGGGCGATGCCGGCGCAGTTGACGGCGATGCGGGCCGGCCCGTGGGCCTCGCGGGCGGTGGCGAAGGCCGCTTCCGCCGAACCGGCGTCGCTGACGTCGCAGCGGACGGCGATGCCGCCGATGTCGGCGGCGACCTTGGCGGCGCCCTGTTCGTTGACGTCGAACACCGCCACCTTGGCCCCGGCGCCGGCCAGCGCCCGGGCCGTCGCCTCGCCGAGCCCCGAGCCGGCCCCGGTGACGATCGCCGCAACTCCCTTGATTTCCATGGTTTCCTCCTCCTTCATGCCAACTGCACTGATATTAACCCGTTGTGACGGCCTTTCGAGGTTTCCGGCGAGGAGTGAGGCGCGCCGTGATGCTGGAGCATCACAAGCGGCTCCCGACGAAGCCGGGGGCCTCGAAAGGCCGCCCCGGTGTGTTCCGGCATCCTCGGGGCGTCGGAACCGCTTGACGATGCGCCAGCATCGCCTGCGCGATCCCTCCTGCCGAGGATGCCGGAACACGATCACAATGGGTCCAATCACGTGGCATCATCCGCGAACAGCCCCTTATACAGAGCGGAAAGCGGCGACCGGAGCGCAAAAAAAACCACCCCCCGGAGGGAGTGGTAATAAGTCGATGGGAGGTCTGTCTTTGTAGGTGCCATAATTTTCCGATTGGGTTTCGGAAATGTGTGCGCAATGTATCCAATTGTAACGCCGCCGGTTTTTTTGCGCTTTTCCGGCGGTTGCGCCGCTCGAGGAGGTGGAGGCCGATGAGACTGACCGAAGAACAGACGATGATCCGCGACATGGCGCGGGATTTCGCCCGCGAACGGCTCGCCCCCAACGCCGCGGAGTGGAGCCGCACCGCGACCTTTCCGGCGGCGGCGATCCGGCAGATGGGCGAGCTCGGGCTGATGGGCATGCTGATCCCCGAGGCATGGGACGGCGCCGGCGCCGATCACGTCGCCTACGCGCTGGCCGTCGAGGAGATCGCCGCCGGCGACGGCGCCTGCTCGACCATCGTCAGCGTTCAGAGCCTGGCCAGCCTGTGCATCCACAATTTCGCCACCGACGCCCAGAAGGAGCGGTTTCTCAAGCCGATGGCGCGGGGCGAATGGCTCGGCGCGTTCTGCCTCAGCGAGCCCCAGGCCGGATCGGACGCCGCCAACCTGCGCACCCGGGCGGTGCGCGACGGCGGCCACTACGTGCTCAACGGCGTCAAGCAGTTCATCACCTCGGGCAAGAACGCCCAGGTCGCGGTGGTCTTCGCGGTCACCGACGCCGGCGCCGGCAGCAAGGGGATCAGCGCCTTCATCGTCCCCACCGACACCCCCGGCTACACGGTGACCCGGATCGAGGAGAAGATGGGCCAGCACGCCTCCGACACCGCCCAGATCGCCTTCGAGGATCTGCGGCTTCCGGCGGACTGCCTGCTCGGCGCCGAGGGCGAGGGCTACCGGGTGGCGCTCTAGCAACCTGGAGGGCGGGCGGATCGGCATCGGCGCCCAGTCGGTGGGGATGGCGCGCGCCGCCTACGAGGCCGCGCTTTCCTACGCCCGCGAGCGGGAGACCTTCGGCAAGCCGATCATCGAGCACCAGGCGGTGGCGTTCCGGCTCGCCGACATGGCCACCGGGATCGACGCCGCCCGGCTGATGGTGCTGCGCGCCGCCGAACTGCGGGACGCGGGCCTTCCGTGCCTCAAGGAGGCGTCGATGGCCAAGCTGTTCGCCTCGGAGACGGCCGAACGGGTCTGTTCGACGGCGATCCAGATCCTCGGCGGCTACGGCTACCTGAGCGACTTCCCGGTGGAGCGGATCTATCGCGACGTCCGCGTGTCGCAGATCTACGAAGGCACCTCCGACGTCCAGCGGATCGTCATCAGCCGTGCCATCGCCAGGGATGATTGACCGATGTTCTATCGAACTATTGGCCAAATGTAACGAATTGTAACCTGCGACCCCGTTCTTGGTTTTCCTTTTGAATATCGCTTTGCCGTTTCCTATGATTTGAACGATGGATTAAACAGCGCAACGAGGATTTATCGCGTGCCGGTCGAACACCCCGTTTGGGGAGAGGAAAAGAGGCCCGAGCTTTCGAGCGACGCGGACTCCTATGCCCTGCTCCAGGCCGGACTGGATCACATCAACCAGGGCTTCTCGGTGTTCGACCGCCACTTGCGACTGGTCGGCTGGAACCAGAAATTCCTCGAGCTCCTCGACTTCCCCGACTGGATCGGGCACCGCGGCACGCCGTTCGAGACGCTGATCCGCTACAACGCCGAGCGCGGCGAGTACGGCCCCGGCGACGTCGAACAACAGGTCGCCGAGCGGGTCGAACAGGCCCGGCGGTTCGAGCCCCACTTCTTCGAGCGCACCCGCCCGACCGGCGAGATCCTGGCGATCCGCGGCGATCCGCTGCCGGAAGGCGGCTTCGTCACCGTCTATACCGATGTCACCGAACAACGGCATTACGAGCGGCTGATCCGCGAACAGAACGAGGAGCTCGAGCGGCGGGTCCGCGAGCGCACCGCCGATCTCCACGCCGCCCACGACCAGCTGCTCGACGCCATCGCCAAGCAGAAGGACATCGCCGAGGCGCTCGCCGTCAGCGAATCACGGCTTCAGCTGATCATCGACCGGGTGCCCGCCGGCATCGCCTACTGGGACAAGGACGTGCAGTGCCTGTTCGCCAACCGGCGCTTCGCCGGCGACCTGTGGCTCGACCGGCTGGAGGAGGCGGTGGACGCCTGTAGCGCCTTCGTCGTGCTGGTCGGCCGAATGCGACCACGGTCCCCCCATCGCTCACGCCGATACGAGGGAGGGGAAGGTCTCGATGACGAATCTTCCCACGCGGGTGAATCGGACGAAATGTCGCCGGAATTCTACGAGGAGTAGCACCAACACGGTGGCTTTTGCACGCATGCATCGCCCTGTCGACCGCCGATGCTCCGGGACCGGAGAGGTCAGAACGGACTACACCTGATTAAGTGTATGGTTCGTCCAGACGAATTTGCTAAGCTATTATGTGTCAGGCCGGGCAAGCAAAGTGTGACGGCACAGACAGAATAAAAAAGTATTGTCTCTTGAGATATGAGGGTGAACGCTCTGTAAATATGTGCGACAGTGCAACGATAAGATTGGGGGCTAAAATGCAATCTTCTATCACAATGGGAACGTTTTCGTTTATTAGGCAAGATCGCCCATTGTATTCCGCAGATTTTTTTTCGCGTATTCTGTCACCACTATCCTTCGGACTTTTTGACAGTGCAACCGAGGAGATGGGTTTGCCGCACGCAAGGGCGCAGAAACGTTCCAGCAAGCAGGGGACTGACGGCGCTGACGGGTATCCCACCTCCTGCGATCGTCTTGACGACATGACGATGGGCGACGATCGGATCCTTGCTTCGTACGCCAATGAAACAGCGGAGGAGAACCACTGGAAGGAAATCTGTTCGCGATTGGTGGAGGTCAGCGAGGAGTCGGTCTCAGATGTCGATTTGCTCGCACTACTTCTTTCCCATCTTGGCTCAGTGGCCAACTCGCGCGAGGTTGCAGGCAAGCTTATCGCTCGCTTCAGCACGTTCGGCAGTGTTGTGACCGCCCGCTCCGCTCAGATCGCAGGGGTGGCGGAAGTCGACCCCAAACTGATGGAATTTTTCGACCTCATACGAGCCGCCGGCACGCGGCTTGCCCGTGAAGAAATCAGTTCTCGTCCTGTTCTCGACTCGTGGACCAAGCTGATCGCCTATCTTCGGGCGGCGATGGCGCATCAGCGGATCGAGCAGATCCGCATCCTTTTCTTGGATCGGTGCAACGTGCTGATTGCCGACGAGGTGCAGCACAAGGGAACGATCGACCATACTCCGGTTTACCCGCGCGAGGTGGCCAAGCGCGCACTTGCGCTCGACGCCTCCGCCATCATTATGGTGCACAATCACCCGAGCAATCATCCCGCTCCGTCGAAAGCGGATGTGGATATGACGCGAACCATCCAGGACACGCTACACAGGCTGGGAGTGATCTTGCACGATCACATCATCGTCTCGCGGCGCGGTCATAGTAGTTTTCGTGACATGGGCTTGCTGCCGGCCAAGGTCGGGTGAGTTCCGATTTTTTGCGATAGCGGCGTCAAATCATCAGAGACGAAATCAAGGCTCGACGACGAAACCCATGATGTCTCGAACGGTTTCGTCATACGCAGAGATCGTGGCTTCAACGAAATAAAATCCAGGACTGGCATTGTCCGGAATAGATATTTTCGTATTTACAATCCATTTTCCTGTCTCAACCGGATATCTTTCATCAGATCGACTGTTTTGTATCCGGGTATCGGAGCGTACAGTGGTATTGAGCTGGCCGAGGATGTACCCCGGCAGTTGAGGGACACATGCCGTGTACGAAAGTTTGTAAACAACCGAGGCGCCAGGCTTCACCGTCTTTGGTGTTATTTCGGTTTCGTCCAAACGGATGTAAGGCAATGGCCGGGTTTCGCATTGTTCCAACTCCCAGACCTTGTCGGGAAGCATAACCAGCTTTCTTCCCGGCGCCAGGGCTTCTCCCTTCGGTGGCTCGAGCTGTTCGAAAAAACGATTGACGTGTTCGCATGCCCCTAGGGACAGACAACTGGTCACAGCCAATGCAATCAGTCTCAACGCTTTTGGATCCATGTTTCAGTTGCCGCGTCTTCAGGACGTTTCGGGGGCGGCGCAACTATGGGCACTTTGGGGGTTGTAGGGGCTTTCTTGGTTGTAGAGGCTTTCTTGGTTGTAGGGGCTTTAGTTTTCTCAGTCTGCTCAGTCCGCGCCGAGGCCGCCTCGGAAGTGCTCGGCGTCTGTTCCAAAGCGTTCGGGCTTTGCATTTTGTCCTCTGAGCCAGAGACCTCCGCGTCCTCACCCTCCGATGAATCGCCGGCAGCCTCGGACTCCGCGCGTTCAGTGGACGGCATTGGGGGGGGCTGACCCCCAGGCTGGGTAGGGCTCTCGGCCTCGCTCGTTTCCGGCGATGAATTCGGCCGGCAAGAAGTCGGGCCTATTCTCAGGAACGTCGGGCGACACGTTCTTGGGCTGAGCGATCCCGTTTACCGACCCGGCTTGCTGCGGCTCGATGCGGTCGTACGTTTGAGCCAAGAAGATGGCGAGAGCGCAAAAACCAACTACAAGAATGAGAAGTCCCCAGCGGGATCGTGGCGTGCCGCGGCGTTGGGATGTTCCACGGGTGCTGACTCCCCCGGTTGGGGTACTCCGATCCTGTGGCGAGGACGTCGACGCTTCCCCCGCAGAGGCCAAGCCCGTCGGGGAGGAAGAGGCGTCTATATCGGGAGAACGGTTTACGGAGTCGGAAAGCCCCGCGGTGAACTCCGTAGTGGCTTGCGCTTGGGCACCAGTGCCCCAGTCCACTTGCCCATCGTGCAACGGGGAATCGCCGAGCTGCTGATGTTCGGGCGCCCAGATATCGAGGAGCGCCCGCCGAACCTGCTCCTCGGTCACTTCTCTCATTCCCTCGCTCTCTGCCAGCGTGCGGGCGGCATCGGCCATCGGCACGGCCCAGTGCAGATTGGACTTGGCGTAAGCG
Source organism: uncultured Alphaproteobacteria bacterium (assembly GCA_963772635.1). Classification (GTDB taxonomy): domain Bacteria; phylum Pseudomonadota; class Alphaproteobacteria; order Rhodospirillales; family Defluviicoccaceae; genus JAUXFS01. The sequence goes on along the minus strand of CAVYYK010000032.1, from coordinate 222,610 downwards.
CCAATCCTGTCGATGGCGCCCGATGTCAGCATCGGGCCACCCGGTTGCGCGCCGTCCCCATAGGCAAGCAAGGTCGCCACTTCTTCGGCGGTTGGCTGTGATAGCCGGATCTCCGCCGGCTGCAGATCGATTCCCAGTCGCCGCGAAATGGAATTGATACGCGATGCCAGGCCCAATGAGCCGACAAACACACGCACAAGACAACTTCGCGAAACGTCGAGGTATTCGTCGAGCCGAATTACATCGGCGATGATTTCATCGGTCAAATGATCGGCGTGATCGATGGAGACGAGCAGCGTCTTGCCGTCTTCGGCGATTGCGCGAGCGGAAGCGGCCAGAGCGGCAAGTGTCGCTGGCCGCTGTCTAGCGGGCTCGGCCATGTCGAGTCGGCGACAGATTGCCTGCAAGAGATTGTCGAACGTCGGTGGACCTAGGAAATCTCCACCAGTCGAAGACAGACCCAATGCTACGATTCGATTTGCATCGGCAATGCCTAGAAACTCATTGACTACGCTTGTCTTTCCGGAGCCCGTATCGCCGAACAGAACGATCAGTGGTTTGCTTGCCTCGACGGCTTCCTTCAGGCGACGGGCGGCGGTGCGTTGGCCGGCGGTCGGGAAAGAGATTGGTTTGTCCGTGAGCCCCGAAACATCTGCCAATTGTTTTGCGATACTAGGCATCGTTTTCCCCGCGGTCAGGTTGGAAGAAGCCGCACGGCGGGACCGCCCCGCGTCGCGACCTGTCGCCTGAAAGTACCGCTGCTTGAGACTAGCGCGACGATCATCATCCCCACATACACCAGATTAGGTGTATTGCGGTCTCGCTGTGTCCTCGCTTTGCCGCACTGACAATGGGGATTGGTGCCGCGAGGACGGTAACCAATCGCCGTTTCGAAACCGGTTTTTACCATGCCGACAGCTTCGAGCGCCAAAGCAACAAGACCATAGCGCCACGCACCCATGGAAATCGCCCGTGCACTTTGCCGAGGAACCATCCCGCTCACCTCACGGTTGAATAAGGCCCAATCGCACAGCGAGCACCACGGCGACGACCCGATTCGTTGTCCCAAGTTTTCTCATGGCATTCTTGACATAAAAGTTTACCGTGTTCTCTGATAATCCAAGTATTATACTTATTGATGACGCGCTTTTTCCGCGAGCAGTCCACAACAAAACCTCTTCTTCGCGTTGACTTAACGTATGTGACGTTAAAATACCCCTCTTTTGTACATCAGATAATCCTGGCTTTGTGTCATTGTTTTTAGCTTCCTTTTCACTGGATCTTGCGAAGGCATAATAAAAGTGGATTGCCAAAACCTGGAGTGCGCCAAGATTTGCCCGGTCGCAGGGTCCGGCATGCTGCCTTGCGAATCGCAGGGCGAGTATGTTGGCGTGGGAGCCATGGATGGGGCAGGTGACTTCGCTATGTAAACCCGCATGGCGGCGCTCAATGACCAACTGCTTCTGCTCTTCGGACAACGTCATCCTTCCTACAACGTCGTCCCATACCACGGGCGTGATGTTGTCGCGCGCGAGCGGCAGGACCGGGTCGATCTCGTAACGTTTTTTTCCTAAGTAGTTTTGCAGAAATGATTCAGAATAGTTAGAAATAATTATAGGATCCGTATCAACACTTTTCTCTAAATCTGCGCATTTTTCCTTTTTATTTATTGAAAACAGCCCGATTTGTTCATAGCCAAAGGGCGATACAGATCGATAAACTTGGTCGAATACGTCCTTAGGACTTGCCGAGTCGTTCAGTGCTTCTAGGAAGCCGGCAAGTTGCATCTAAAAAACTACTGGCGCTGGAGGGAACGCTTTTGACCTCGAGCTACCAGATGACGATTGTTCTGTGGGGAGAGCTGCATCCAGAGTGTGCCCCGGTCACCTAGCCGCTGACGGCCGACCAACAACGCATGTATCCCGTCCCCATGTCGATTCGCGCCCACGTCCCATGCATCCGCAAAAGCACAATTAACCCAAAAGGGGGGTAGGAGCAACCTTAAGTATCAAGAACCGAACCCAACCCCGCGGCGGGGAACGGCTGGACCCACAATTCTGTTTGGAAAGCGAGGTTGCTGAGTTTCTGCACGCTCAGTTCGAACTCGCCGGGCTCGATGGGCTATGGAGACATGCTATTGAACTGAACAGGGTGCCAGAGGGGAATTTGTAGCGCGTTCCAAGACCCCTCGGCGGTATATGTGTCTTGTTTCCACTGAACCACGAACACGCGCACCCCCTCAGTGCCGCGTCTCGACCTTGGGTTCGATGTCCGAGGCGAGCTGGAGGTGGTCGATGGCGGCGAGGAGATTTCGGGCGTTGGGGTTGCCGCGGGGGCCGAACATACGCTTCAGGCTCTCGGGTGGCGTATCGACGGCCCGGCCGAGGGATTCGAAGCCGATGGTGGCGTTGACGTAGTTCCGCAGGATCAGCCTGCCGGTGTCGATGTCGCCCACCAGCAGGCACTGCACGCCTTCGCGCAGCAACGCGTCGCGGAACGCGGGGTCGCCGTGTACGCGCTCACGAAAGGTCTCCTTGAAGCGACGGGTCAAGGGCATGGCGCCATCTCGCAAGCGCTGAGCTTCGGGCGGCATCGGACCAAACGCCATCCTCTCGTCCGCACACAAGAAAAAAGCCACTCCCGAGGGGGAGTGGCCCTAAGTCGATGGGAGGTCTGAGTTTGCGGGTCGCATGATCGGTCGGCTTGTTTGCGCAAATATGTGCACGGTGTAGCGAATTGTAACGGGCCGCGGTTAATTCAGCCGCCGGCGGGGGAGAGGTTGCAGGGGCTGAACGCGGGTTTGGCGTTGCATCGAACTATTCGGCAAATGTAACGAATTGTAAGCGATGGCCGGGTTCCGGCTTTTCTTTTTGAAATCGCGGTTCGCGGTTTCCTATTATTGCTGCAAAGGGAATAAAAGGGAACCTGGCACTATCGCGTGCCCGATAAATACGCCGTTTGGTATGAAGAGATGAGACCGGACCTTTCGAGCGACGCGGACTCCTATGCCCTGCTCCAGGCCGGACTGGATCACATCAACCAGGGCTTCTCGGTGTTCGACCGCCACTTGCGACTGGTCGGCTGGAACCAGAAATTCCTCGAGCTCCTCGACTTCCCCGACTGGATCGGGCACCGCGGCACGCCGTTCGAGACGCTGATCCGCTACAACGCCGAACGCGGCGAGTACGGCCCCGGCGACGCCGAACAACAGGTCGCCGAGCGGGTCGAACAGGCCCGGCGGTTCGAGCCCCACTTTTTCGAGCGCACCCGCCCGACCGGCGAGATCCTGGCGATCCGCGGCGATCCGCTGCCGGAAGGCGGCTTCGTCACCGTCTATACCGATGTCACCGAACAACGGCATTACGAGCGGCTGATCCGCGAACAGAACGAGGAGCTCGAGCGGCGGGTCCGCGAGCGCACCGCCGATCTTCACGCCGCCCATGACCAGCTGCTCGACGCCATCGCCAAGCAGAAGGACATCGCCGAGGCGCTCGCCGTCAGCGAATCACGGCTTCAACTGATCATCGACCGGGTGCCCGCCGGCATCGCCTACTGGGACAAGGACGTGCAGTGCCTGTTCGCCAACCGGCGGTTCGCAACGGCGTTCGGGCGCCGCAAGGAGGAATGCATCGGCCGCCCGGCGACCGAGGTGGTGGGTGATGAAACCCTCGCCGAGCTCCAGGGATACGTCGACCGGGTGCTCGGCGGAGAGAGCGTCACCTTCGAATACGAGGCGACCCTGGCGCGGAGACGGCCGGCCACCGTCCGCACCAACCTGATCCCCGAGATCAACGAGCACGGCGAGGTCGCCGGCTTTTTCATTCTTTCGCTCGACATCACCCGCCAGAAGAAGGCGGAGACGGCGATCCTGCAGGCCGAGAAGATGGAGGCCGTCGGCCAGCTTTCGAGCGGGATCGCCCATGATTTCAACAACCTGCTCACCGTCGTTCTCGGCAATCTGATCCCGTTCCGGGACCGCTGCCGGGATCCGGACGACCGTGCCGAGTTCCTCGACCCGGCGATCGAGGCGGCGCGCAAGGGCGCGAAGCTCACCGACCGGCTGCTCAGCTTCGCCCGCCGCCAGCCGCTGTCGCGCCAGCCGGTGGACGTCGAGGACCTGGTCGCCGGCATGGTGCGGCTGTTCCGCCGGTCCCTTCCCAACGACATCGAGATCGTCACCGCCACCGGCGGCCAGCCTTACCCGGCGCTGGTCGATCCGCACCAGCTCGAGAACGCCTTGCTGAACCTGGCGATCAATGCCCGCGACGCGATGCCGAAGGGCGGCCGGCTCGCTTTCGAGACGACGTTCCTCACCGTCCCCGAACACTCCGCGTCCGAGGACGATATCGCCCCCGGAGAGTATGTCCGGATCGGCGTGCAGGACACCGGCGGCGGAATGGATGCGGCGACCCGGGCGCGGGTGTTCGAGCCGTTCTTCACCACCAAGCAGGGGGAGGGCGGCAGCGGTCTGGGGTTGAGCATGGTCTACGGCTTCGTCAAGCAGTCGCACGGGGCGATCCGCATCGAGAGCGAGCCCGGCCACGGCGCGAAGGTCGTCATCCTGCTGCCGCGGGCGCGCCAAGCCGACGAGCCGGACGACGTCTCGAGCCGGTCCGGCCGGTTCCGGGCGGCGGCGGACGATCTGCTGCTGCTCGTCGAGGACAACGAACAGGTGCGCGCGGTCGTCCGCCGTCAACTGACCGATCTCGGCTACCGCCTGGTCGAAGCGGGCGACGCCGACGAGGCGCTCGAGCTGCTCGAAAACGTCCCGGACTTCACGGTGCTGGTCTCCGACATCGTCATGCCCGGGGCGATGACCGGGATCGACCTGGGAGAGCGGGCGAGGGCGATGAAGCCGGACCTCAAGATCATCCTGATGACCGGCTACGCCGGCCGCGACCGGATGCGCGACCTGGACACCTGTCCGTTTCCGGTCCTGCGCAAGCCGTTCGATCACGATCAGCTGGTCAACGCCCTCGGACCCTGACGGGCATCACCCGTTTGGATGCGGTCGTGCCTTCTAAAACCCGTTCGATCTCCCTATGATCGTTTCCGCGGGGCGGCCGGTCACGGGCCTCGATCGGTTTCGGCAATGGACGGCGGCCATGAACGTCAAGGATCAGCAGGTTTTCGTCGTCGAGGACCAACCGGAGGTCGGTCGCCTGGTGTGCCGGGCGCTCGAGGATCACGGCTACAAGACCGAAATGTTCGGTCGCGCCGGCGATTTCCAGCGGCGGATCAAGACCCGGCGCCCCAATCTCTGCATCATCGATCTCGGGCTGCCGGACGACGACGGCCTGCGCGTCATTCGCGACGTCCAGGCCCGGTACGGCATTCCGGTGATCATCATGACCGGCCGCGGCGGCGTCGTCGACCGGGTGCTCGGCCTCGAGCTCGGCGCCGACGACTACGTGGTCAAGCCGTTCGACCCGCGCGAACTGGTCGCACGGGTCAACGCCGTCCTCCGCCGCAGCGGAAGGGACCGCGGTTCCGAGCTGCAGCAACGCAACGATGTCGCCAAGTTCGGGGGCTGGACGTTCGATTTCGATGTCCACGCGCTGACCAGCCCGGACGGCCAACGGACCGAGCTGAGCGCCGCCGAGGCGCAGCTCCTGTTCGCGTTCGCGCGCACCCCCAACCGCATTCTGTCGCGCGACTCGCTTCTCGGCCTCAAGGGGGGCGACGAGCGATCGCCGTTCGACCGCAGCATCGACGTTCGGATCTCCCGGTTGCGCCAGAAGATCGAGAAGGACCCCAAGAACCCGCAGATCATCAAGACCGTTTACGGCACCGGCTACATGTTCGCCGCGCGGGTCGAATGGATCGCCAAGGCCGGCTGATCGCCGGTTGGTTCTGTTCGATTACGTCGAACTTGTCGACGCGACGATCTGCTCCAGCGTCTCCTGTTCGCGGAACACCTCGAAGCTCACGTCGCCGTTTTCGCGCACGAGGAAACCGTAGACGGCGATCTTCGGCAGACTGTTGTACGAGAACGGCGTGGAGAAGTAGTAGGCGCCGGTATCGTGGACGACGACGAAATCGCCGGGCTCGAGCAGCGGCAGCAGCCGGTTGTGGGCGATGACGTCTCCGGCGAAGCAGCAGGGCCCGGCCACGTCCTGAAATGCTTTTTCGCTCTGCTTGGCCCGTCCGGAGGAATCGAGGGCGCTGATCCGGAGCGTCCACATGTCCGGCATGAACACCGTTCGCGTCGCGGTCTGTGCCCCGGCGTGGGTGATGGCGATGTTTCTGTCGCCGGTGGTCTTGGTGTACTCGACGCCGGCGACCATGAAACCGTTCTTGGCCAGGATCGAGCGGCCGAACTCGGTGACGATCCGGTATCGGCCCGAGAACAGCAGCGGCACGCCGTCGCGAAGGTTGTCCGCGTACTCGGCGAAAGTGGGTCTGACGTCCTCGCTCTCGAAATTGACCGGAAGACCGCCGCCGATATCGATCACCTGGACCTGTCGACGGCCGGCGGCCGCGTTGATTTCCTCGGCGAACGCGGCGACCTTGCCGACGCCGAGGGCGACGAGTTCGAACGGGCACCCTTGCGAGCCGACGTGGGTATGGATGCACGTCAGCCACGGGTGGCGCTCGTAGGCGTCCAGAAGCCGGTCGCGGAAATCGTCCAAGGCGACGCCGAATTTCGAGGTGCGGGTGGCGGTGCTCATCGCGGCGATGGTGCCGACGCCGACCTGCGGATTGATGCGGAAACCGACCACCGAAGCCGACGGGCGTGCCTCCAGCTCGGTGCGGACGCGCTCGAACTCCTGGAAGTTGTCGATGTTGAGGGCGATGCCGCGTTCCAGCGCGAAGCGGATCTCGGCCCTGGTCTTCGCCGGCGAGTCGAAGACGATCCGGTCCGCCGGAAATCCCGCGGCCACCGCCTGGTGGAGCTCGCCCGCGCTGGCGACCTCGCAGCCCATGCCCTGGTCGCGCACCAGGGCGAGAACGGCGTGCAGGCAATTGGCCTTGGACGCGAAGGTATGGGTGAAATCCGGGGTGAACGCGTCCTTCAGGTCGGCGATGGTCTGTCTGATCCCCTCCACATCGAGAAAGCCCGCCAACAGGCGGTCTTCGTTGACCAGCCCCTGTTTGACCGCGGCCCGGGTGACCGCTTCCTTGCGGGCTGAAATCCTGTCGTCCACGGATGCCTCCTCGGGTTTCGAAATCGGGGCGCTCTGCGGCGCGCTCGGCGCCGACTCTCGCCCGAGATTTCGACCGATGGCAACAAAAAAAGCCGCCCTTTTGGGGCGGCTGGGAAATAGAGGGGATAATTTCGTGTGTCAATTGTCGATACTAAACCCGCCTCATGTCAAAAGTATGAGGCAAGTGTGGCAAATTGTGTCTTTTTACATAAGACTACGTGACAGGAAGTTTACGGACGCGCTTATTTGCACGAATACCTATCACTGTTTGTCCCGATCGGGTTGCCGATTACGCCGGGTGACTAGATGATCATCAGGACCGAGCCGCAGAACAGCGCGAACAGCGCCACGGCCACGGCCGACCGCTTGGGGCCCTTGTCCTGGGTCAGCAGATAGATCTGGTAGAGGCCGGCGAACACCAGGGCGAGCCCGATCGCGGCGAGCGGAACGTAGGCCCAGTCCAGGGGCAGCGGCGGCACGTCGCGGCCGGCGGCGGCGACGGTCAGCGCGATCTGCGGCACCGCCAGCGCGCCGAGGGGCAGGAGATAGGCGGTGGTCCTGTACAGGCCGACGAGCAGGCCGGGACCGCCGACCGCCCGGGCCATCAGCCACGCCACGATGGTGATGCCGATGTGCACGGCGACGGTGATCAGAAGCCCCGAAATCACGTTGCCGCCGAACAGGATCCAACCGGGGATCTCGTCGATCGGAATACCGCCGACGTCACCGCCGATCGCGCGCTGGAACAGGGCGACCAGGGTTCCGTAGAGCACGCCGGTGGCGACGATGAACGCGGTGACCCACAGGCTCGCCCGCGGGCTTTCGCAGGCGTGGCGGTAGGGCTGGGGCCGCAGAAGGAAGAGATCAAGGATCATCATGGCCGGGCCAAAACAAAGCGGAAAGGGAGCGGGGGGCCCGATGGCCCCCCGCATTGTGCCCTACTTTTTGGCTACGGTCACTTGCGTAGCCGGAGGCGAGACCTCGGCCTTTTGCTGATACGCCGGGTCGGGCATCGCCGACCAGACCATCAGCGCCAGGGCGATGGCCGCGACCCCCAGCGGGAACAGCTTCCCGTTGTAGCGGTCGGGGCTGTAGTCCTTCCAACCGTGGATGCGGTCGACCTCGCGAAGGATTTTCTCGTCCTTCTCGCCGCCGGTGAGCATGCTGACCACCACGGTGGCGAACCAAGCCGTCGAGGCGCTGAAGATGGCGGTGACCAGGTAGCCGAGCGGACCCAGGTTGACCAGTTGCAACCCGAACAGGTCGCCCTTGGTCCACCACAGGATGATCGACAGCGCGCCGCCGACGACCATCCCGGCGATGGCGCCGGCCTTGTTGGCCCCCTTCCACCAGATGCCGAGGATCAGCACCGGGGTGAAGGTCGAGGACGCGACGACGAAGGCCCAGATGACGCTGGTGAGCAGGAAGTCGGGCGGATTGAGCGCCAGGGCGATGGTCACCAGGCCGCCGAAGGCGGTGAAGAAGAACCCGGCCTTGACCTTCTTGTTGTCGGTGGCGTTGGGAACGACCATCGAGTAGATGTCGCTGCCGAGGCCGGTGCCGATCACCATCAACAGCCCGCCGATCGTCGACATGCCCGCGGCCAACGCGCCGGCGACGGGCAGCGCCGCGATCCACGACGGGGTGAACGCCTGGCTCATCACCACCACCAGCAAGTCCGCTTCCTTGGGCGCGATGGCGAGCCCGTTGGCGTTGAGCTCGTTGATCGTATAGAGCTTGGCGGCGAAGCCGATGGCGAAGGTGGTGAAGAACACGATGCCGATGAACAGGATGCCCCAGAGGGTCGACTCCTTGGCGTCCCGAACCGACGGCGCGGTGAAGTAGCGCATGGCGATATGGGGGAGCCCGATCGTGCCGAAGGCGATGCTCAGCATGATCGCGGTGTAGAACTTGGGCGTCAACGGTATGGTGCCGTTCACCGTACTGAACGGGTCGAAGTACGATGGCAGCGCCTGGACCATGTCGGGAATCAGCGCGGCGTAGCCGAACGGCGGGAACACGCTCGCCCAACCGGCGCCCAGCTTCCACAGGATGATCGCCGCGGGCAAGAACAGTGCGATGCCCATGATGATCGCCTGAAGGGTCTGATTGTACGACAGGCCGTACATGCCGCCGATGGTGACGTAGAGGGTGACAACCAGGCCGCCGACGATGAGGCCGGTGGTGTAGTCCCAGTGGAACATCACCTGGAAGACGTTGCCGACACCCTTCATCTGCCCGATCAGGTAGAGCTGGGCGAGAAGGATCATGCACATCACGGCGATGACCTTGGCGGTCGGGCCGTAGCGTTCGCCGATGAACTGCATGCTGGTGAACTTGCCCCAGCGCCTGAGTGACGGCGCGATCGCGATGGAGATCATCACGAAGCCGCCAAGGAAACTGAGGACGATGGCGACCAGGAAGTACTGCAGTTTCCACAACAACGCGGTGAAGCCGAGGAAAGTGGCGAGGCTCATATAGTTCGAGGTCATCGCCAAGCCGTTGGAGAGGCCGCCGACCTTGCGCCCGGCCGCGAAATAGTCTTCGCTGCTTGACGTCCGACGCTTCGACCACCAGCCGACGTAGAGAAACAGGAACACCATCGCGAAGGTGTAGACGATCCCCAGGGTGGAGAGCATCGAGTCGGGTTCGAAGACGTACGTCCCCATCTCCGCGGCCTGGGCGGCGAACGGCGTCGCCATCAGACCCAACGCAATAAACAGCCTTTTCATTCGGCACCTCCTGCCGCCTGGGGGGCGTTCTCCTCGGCGTAGACCTTCATCTCCTCGAGTTCGACCGCACGGGCGGATGTCTCGCGGATTTCATCGTCGATCTTCTCGCTGACCTGGATGTAGATCCAGTAGACCGGCATCAACACCAGCCAGCCGAGGATCAGTGTCAGGAAGTAATGGGCCGGAAACCCGAGAATGGTGAATTCGGTCAATCCCGGAAACAGGAAGTACATCGGGAAGATGTGCGTCAACAACGTCACGATCCCGAACGCAACGAGTGCGAGCCAGCACTCTTTCTTATAGGCTTTTGACATCCAAGCCCTCCCTAGTAATGCTCTGTGACGGCGCCCCTGCGCCTTTCCGTGGCAGCGCACCCAAACGAGGCAGCACTGTTCACGCAGTGTCTCTAGTGAGCCCGAGCTTTTTCAGGAATGTGTGCCGAATGTATCGAATTGTATTGTGCCAACCCGGCCGGCGAGCGCCTTCCGGAAGCCTGCCGGTTTTTCGAGCCGACAGAAAGACAGCCACTCCCGGAGGAGTGGCTGTACAGGTTCGGGAAGTGCTGACGTCTCACGGGGAGAGCCATCTAGCATTTGGCGAGGTTAATCCCGACCTGTGTCAAAAATGTGCGCCAAATGTATTCAATTGTGGCTCCTGCGCCATATCGGATCACACGATGGCGACGCGGCGAAGCACGGCCATCGGGCCATGGTCGTCGACCGTCTTCATCTGCCGGGCGTCGCGGACGAACAGCGAGCCGGCGAAGCCGAGGGCGTTGACCGAGATCGTCTCGAAGCACTCGTGCGATCGCGGCACCAGCAGCATCCACTGGCGGGTGAGCAGGAGGTTGTAGGGCGCCGACTGGCGGATTTCGCCGCCGACGGCGACGGCCTCGATCCCGGCGGCGGCGAGCAGGGCGCGATAGCGTTCGTGGATCGCCTCGGCGGCGGCCGTCGGGCCGCGGAACAGGGACGCATCCAGCCGGGCAAAGGCGTGCCGAAACGGAAGGCCCGGGACCCTTCCGACCGTCCCATCCGTTTCCGCCGCCGCGAGCAACGGTTCGAGGGGAACCGCCGGTCCCTCGTCCGCCATCGGCAACGGCACCAGTTGCAGGTGCTTGTGGGGCTGGCTGGCGCCGGCGACGGTGCCGCCATTGTAGAACCCGAGGCCGTCGATCTCCGCCATGCATGTCGACAACGCCTGGAAATCGGCATCGGTCAGCAACGTTTCCTGGTCCTGGAAGTCGCGGGTGACGATCAGCAGGTGACGGTCGATGACGTTGAACTTGTTCAACAGGCAGACGTGGGTGTCGGAAATTCCGGCGACGAACAGCGCCGGATCGTAGGGAAGGAACGGGTTGACCGGATTGTCCGGTTTCGCCCGGTGCTTACGCGCCAGGCTCGACACCCTGCGGACGATGAAGCGGACGCCGTCCTGCTCGATCCACCGCTGCTCGGTCTGGATCGGCCGGAGGGCGCCCGAGCGCAGGGCCGCCCCGGTGACGCGGCCGACGGTGGCGGCGAGGGTGCCGGCTTCGAGCTTCGCCACGTCAGATCGCGCCGCGGGCGTCCACCGGCCAGATATCGACCAGGGTGTCGCCCCGCACCACGTGGTAGAGGTCGTAGAGGTTGACGGTCGGATCGCAGTGCGGCGTCAGGCACTCGACCGCGGCGCCCAGCGGCAAGGTTTGTCCCGGTTCGGCGAAGGTCACCCGGCCGTGCTCGTCGCCCTTGAACGAATAGGTCGCGCCGGCGGGGGCGCCGGCGGCGATCTCGGGCAGCACGCTGTCGGTGGCGAACCGCTTCAGCCCGCCGTCGGTGGTGACGAAACCGTCGAGGTTGGCGCTGATCACCGTGGTCCGCACGAACAGCGCCGGTTCGAACGGCTGCGGTGCGTCCTCGCGCAGCGCCACCGCGTTGTACTCCACGTCGGTGAAGATGTAGCTGCCGACCTGCAGCTCGGTGTAGGGGCCGTCGCGGGCGTCGATGTCGTGGGTGCCGGTGCCGACCCCGGAGATCATCGGCGGGCTCAGCCCCGCCGCTTGCAGCTTGTCCCGCAGGTCGGCGACCCGGGAACTCGCTATATTTGCGAGCCGGCGCCGTTCCCGGTAATCGGCGATGTGCTGCAGCGGTCCGGCGTAGGCGTGAACCCCGGCGAATTCCAGGGTGTCGGCGCCGGCGATCCGCTTCGCCAGGGCCATTGCCGCGTCCGTGTCGGCGGCGCCGATGCGGTTGCCGCCGAGATCGAGGGCGCAGACCACCTCGAGCCGCCGGCCGGCCGTTGCCGCGCGGGCCAGGGCGGCGACGTTGTCCGGGTGGTCGGCGACCACCATCAGACCCTCGGCGTCGCGGTCGAGGGCGACCAGCCGCTCGATCTTGGCCGGGGTCACCACCGGGCTGGTCAGCAGCACCCCGGCGATGCCGGCCCGCGCCATCACCTCCGCCTCGCCGAGGGTGGCGACCGAGACCCCCAGCGCTCCGGCCGCGACCTGCATCCGGGCGATGCGCACCGACTTGTGGGTCTTGGCGTGGGGACGCAGCGAGACCCCCCGGCCGGCGCCGTACTCGGCCATCCGCGCGATGTTGCGCTCGAGCGCGTCGAGATCGACGATCAGCGCCGGCGTCATCAGCGCGGCCCGCGAACCGGGCCGGCCGATCAGTTCCCGGTTGGGCCCGAGGTCGGGCATGGCAGGGTCATTCCTTGTTGACGGGAGACATAGGTTGCCGGTTTCACGGTGCCGCGCAAGGGGTTTCGACCGGGCACGATCGCGGTTATTCTCGGCCCGCGCGGCAACGGGGGAACGGCGATGAGCGGACAAGTGAGCTTCGATCTTTCCGGCAAGCGGGCGCTGGTTACCGGCGGCCGGCGCGGTATCGGCCTGGCGATCGCCCAGGCGCTTCGCGACCACGGCGCCGAGGTCACGGTCACCGGCACCCACGAGAGCGGCACGACCGCGGACGGTTTCGCCTGCCGGCGGCTGGAGCTGGCCAACCCGGTCTCGATCGAGTCGCTGGCGCGGGATACCGACGACCTCGACATCCTGGTCAACTCGGCCGCGACCCTGGTTCGCGAGGGCAAGGAATACGACCCCCAGGTGTTCGCCCGGATCGTCGACACCAACCTCACCGGGACCTACCGGATGTGCCATGCGTTTCTGCCCCAGCTCAAGGCCAGTCGCGGGTGCGTCGTCAATATCGTTTCGATGCGGGCGTTCATCGGCAGCCCGCTCTGCCCCGCCTACGGCGCCGGCAAGGCCGGGGTCGTGCAGCTGACCCGGACGCTGGCGGTCCAGTGGGGCGCCGACGGCATCCGGGTCAACGCCGTCGCTCCGGGGTGGATCCGCACCGACATGAACATCACCGTCCAGAAGGACGCGAAGGCCAGCGCCGGGATCGCCGAGAGGACGGCGCTGAAGCGCTGGGGCGAGGCGCATGAGGTCGCCGGGGCGGTGGTCTATCTCGCCTCGCCGGCGGCCGGCTACGCCACCGGCGGCTGCATCGTCGTCGACGGCGGCTACATGGCCTGATCGCCGCCAAGTAATACGGGTATCAGAGCGAGCGCAGCCCGTAGATCAGGTTCAGGTAGTCCGGGTGGTCCGGGGGGATCAGGCCGTGGCGGATCAGGAAATCGATGACCACCAGGGCGCAATTGTACTTGAAGTCGTCGGTGTCGCGCACCGTGTCGATCACCCGCTCGATCGGCCACAGATAGAACTCGGCGATCTCGCCGTCGGTGTTTCGCGGCACGAACGTCGCCGGCAGCGCGAGGTCGTAGGCGAAGATCACGTCGCGGCGCAGCCCGTCCGGGCGCTCGGTGCAATAGGTGATCGCGCCCACGGGGACCGCACGACTCGCCGTCGCGGGCGGGATGTCCGCCTCCTCGGCGCTCTCCTTGAGCACGTTGTCATGGAGCGAGATGCCGGCCGGTTGGCCGCCGGCGACGATCTGGTCGAGCTTGCCCGGGGCCGTCGGCTTGTCGAGGCTGCGGCGCCCGATCCACATCTTGATCGCGTCGTCGTCGCGGACGAAGCCGTTGAGATGGACGCCGTAGCCGCGAACCCCGAACAGCGGCACCGCCGCCCGCTCCAGGTTGAACAGCGGCGGCGCGCCGTAGGAAACGCCGACCGGATAGGGCTCGTTGCGCCAACCGGCGATGACGCCGTCCCGGTGCAGGCGACGCAGTGCCGCGCCGACCGCGGCGGTCCGTTGCTCGAACCCGACCAGACCCGGCTGCAGGCCGACCCCGCGGTCCGAGATTGCGAAGACGCTCGGGAAATCCTTCAGCCTCCCGGCGAAGTCCCGCCCGACCAGACCGACTTCGACACCGTCCACCCGAAACGGCAGGTACCGGTCGGGATCGAACACCGAGCACTCGGCAATACGATCGACAAAGCTCACGTCTTTCTCCCTTCGACAGCGGGGCCATCGCTAGCACAAGCCGCTCGCCCGCGCCACTCCGCCCTGATCGGCTCGGATGGTTTCCCGAACCGGCAGGATTGCGCACAATCGCAGGCGGGCTACGAGACCGCGAACGGAGGACCCAACGATGAAGCTGCGCAGCGGAGAGCCGTGGATGCCGGCCGACGAATATGGCCGCTCGCTCCGGGGGCTGGGCATCAACCTGCTGGTCGCCGACATCGCCCGGTCGGTGGCCTTCCAGACCGAGGTGTTGGGCGCCGAGCCGGTCTACGCCGATGCCGACTTCGCGGTTCTGCGCGGTTTCGGCGGCGAGTGGATGCTGCACGCCGACCACACCTACGACAAACACCCGCTGCACGGCAGCCTGTCCTCGGAGATCGTCCGCGGCGTCGGCGTCGAGCTCCGCCTGCACGGGTGCGACCCCGACGCCGCCGAGGCCCGCGCCCGCGCCCGCGGCGACGTCGTGCTCGCCGGCGCCATCGACAAGCCCCATGGGCTGCGCGAGGCCTTCCTCGTCGATCCCGACGGCTACCTCTGGGTCCCCGACGTCCCGACACGGTGAGGATAGTACCCACTTTATCGTGACAATGGCGGCGCCAAGGATCATGCTGAATAGCAGATTGAACGCGTCCATGGGGGTGGATGAGGTCCGGAAAGGCCGGAGGATTGAGATGAGCGATCGGTCGGATCTCGACCTGCAGAAAATTCGGCGGGCGCTCGAGGCCGAGAGGGCCGAGTTGGTGCACGACAGCGAATTCACCGCCGAGGAGCAGCGGCCGGTGGAACTCGACCAGCAGAGCGTCGGCCGTCTGTCGAGGATGGACGCGCTTCAGGTCCAGGCGATGGCGCAGGCGTTGGAGGCCCGTCGCCAGGGGCGGCTGGTCCGCATCGAGGCGGCGTTGCAGCGGCTCGAAGCCGGCGATTACGGCTTCTGCGAGGAATGCGGCGACGAGATCCCGACCAAGCGCCTCGAAATCGATCCGGCGATCGAGCGCTGCGTCGACTGCGCGCATTGAACCTCGCCGGTCCGAGGGAGATCGCGGGATGAGCGCCTGGAAGGAAACCCACCGCGCCGTCGTCTTTCCCTGGCAGTGCGACCAGTTCGGCCACATGAACGTGCGCTGGTACGCCCACTGGTTGGACGACGCGGCGTTCCACCTGTGGCCGACCAGCGGGGTGACGTTCCGACGGATGGAGGAGTTGGGCGTGCACACGGTGGTGGCGCGCACCGAGACCGATTTCGTGCAGGAGCTGTCGGCCGGCGATCTGGTGGTGGTGCGCAGCGGGTTCGTCCGGGTGGGGCGGAGCAGCGTCACCTACGTCCAGCGGATGCTCAATGCCGAGACCGGGACTCTGCACGCCAGGCAGCAAGCGGTCGAAGTGTTCTTCGATCCCGCGACCCGCAGATCGGCGGCGATCCCGGACGAGATCCGCGCCGCGATCGAGCCCAGCCTGGTCGACCCGGACCGACCGGAAATAGCGGGCTAAATGTGTTCGCCGAGGAAGGCCTGGCGGTCCTCGCCCATCAGCTTCTTGAAATCGCTGCCGCTGACTTTGACCAGCGAGGCGTGGTCGCCGCCTTCGAAGTAGACGGTCTCGGCGTAGGCCAGCGTCTCGTCCCATACGGACTCGAGGCCATAGGCGGCGGCCACCGCCGGAACGGCGCCGAATTCGCAATCCCGGAACAGGCGGGCGAGAACGTCCTCCTCGGCCATCGCCAAGTGGTTGCGGCCGGTGAACGCGTGCACCAGACCCGTTTTCAGCTTGAAGATGGCCGGGATGACGGCGACCAGGTAGCCGCATTCGTCCTTGAGGACGACGGCCTTGGCCAGCTTGTCGCCGGTGACGTGGGCGACCTCGGCGGTGTGCAGGCTGTCCTCGGTATGGCGGTGGGTCAGCACCTCGTAGTCGACGCCTTTCTCGTCGAGATATCTCTCGAGCGTTGCGGCGATGGTCATGACGTTTCTCCCTGAGAGCCCATCGGGCTTTCGGGTACGGCATTACGGAGCTGAGACGACATAATGTTATCCGAGCCGCCCGGCCGGCAGTCCTGAGGATTTTGCAATGCAGATCTGCCGATAACGCGGGGGCAAAGCGGCGTTTGGATCATTGCAATCTTGACGTGTGAACGGGCGATGGTATGCTGGGGGCATGACTGGAATGCACCCCTGTTGTCTGTTTCGGATTCGGCCGATTACCGACCCGGTTCTCGTTTGAGGGCCGGGATCACTGCCGTTTTTCGAAACAGTCCAGCAAGGAGTTGCATGCCATGTCCGCTCGATCGGACCTTGATCCGTTTCACACGAACCCCGTCGCTTGTTTCTCGGTCGTCGCCGGCGCCACGCCGGGGGTGATGTCGCGCGTCCTCGAGGTGTTCGCCAAGCGGGGGCTGGTGCCCTGCCAGTGGTACAGCACCCTCCACGGCCGCCGTGGCGAGGATCTGCACGTCGATGTCCAGGTCGCCGGGATGGAGCCCGGCCTCAGGGAGCAGATCGCCGAGGGCTTGCGCCAGGTGGTCGACGTCGAGGTGGTGCTGACCTCGGAGAAACGCCGCGCGCTCACCGCCTGATCGGTACGCCGACCCGCTTCGCGATCATCGCCGGGCAGGTCCTCTTCTATGCGAGAAACCCGGCGAGGTCGGGCCGTGGCGGCGGGCCGACCAGGCCCTCGATCGCCAGGGCGATGGCGAGCGCCCGGGCTTCCCGGTTGGCCGGACACAGCACCTGCAGGCCGACCGGCAGCGCCGACCCCAGCATCTGGATCGGCGTCGTCGTCGCGCACAGGCCGAGCAGGTTTCCGGGCTGGGTGTCCTGGGTGATCCCCAGTGTCAGCCTCATGCTCTTGTCGCGGTCGGTGAATTCGGCCACCGGCACCGCGGCCAGCGCCGCCGTACGGCGTGACCCAGCCGTCCAGCCCCTCGAACCGCGCCTCGGCGGCGGCGCAGAGCTGTTGGCGCCCCCATTTGAGCTGCAGGACCTCGGCCGCCTTGACCTCCAGCCCGTTGCCGCCGCGGGCGGCGACCACCGGATCCATCCGCTCGCGGCCGGCGAGGAAGCGGTCGCGTCCGAGCACCGAGATCAGGTCGGCCGGCAGCGCCACCGGGAAGTACTTCTCCCGCTCCGGCGCCTCCGGCACGTCGATCGGGACGATGTCGGTTCCCGCCGCCTCCAGCATCGCCAGCGCCGCCGACATGCAGGCTTCGACGTCGGCATCGAGGTTGTCGTAGAAATAGGTGCCCGGCCTGCCGAGGCGCAGGCCGCGAAGCGGGCGGGCCTTCGGCGTCGGTTGCCCGGTCAGAACGGCGAAGACGATCGCCGCGTCGGCCGCCGTGCGGGTCAGCGGACCGATGCTGTCGAGGTCGCGGGCCAGCGGAAAGACGCCGTCGGTGGGCCACAGGCCGGCGGTGGTCTTCAACCCGAAGGTGCCGCAGAAGTGGGCGGGCAGACGCACCGAGCCGCCGGTGTCGGTGCCGATGGCGAAGGCGCAGAGGCCGGCGGCGGTCGCCACCGCGGAGCCGCTGCTCGATCCCCCCGGGATCCGTTGCGTCGCCGCGTCCCACGGGTTCCACGGGGTGCCGCGCGGCGTGCTGATGCCGGTGGTGCCGAGGGCGAACTCGACGGTCTTGGTCTTGCCGAGGATGACGCAGCCGGCGCGCTTCAGCGCCTTGACGAACCGTCCTTCCGCGCCGATGACATCGCCGACATCGAGGTCGGAACCGGCGGTGGTCGGCATCCCGTCGACGGCGAACAGGTCCTTGACCGCCACCGGCACCCCCATCAGCGGCCCGAGATCGGTGCCGGCGGCGAGCAGCCCGTCGAGCGCCCGCGCCGCCGCCGCCGCCTGCTCCGCGGCCACGTGCTGATAGGCGCCGAGCCGGCCGTCCAGCGCCTCGATGCGGCCGAGATAGGCGCGGGTCGCCGCCTCGGCGGTAATCTCGCCGCCGCGCAATCGTTCCCCGAACAGGGCGATGCCGCCGGGTTCGAACGGATCTGCCGGGATCGTGGTCATGTCTCCTCCCCCTCGTTTGTTGGCCCTATCCCTAACATCTTACGCCCTCGGAGCGGAATTCGATTCAGGTTTTGGCCCCGTCAGCCGAATGCGCTGCCAATGGAAAACGGCGAAGACGGCGATGGAGAGCAACAGGAGCGCCGGCATCATCATGATCCCGGTCGCCGGCGAGCCGCTGGCATCGATCGCCCAGCCGGCGAGGGGCGGCGTCACCACCGAGCCCATATAAAACACCGTGTAGAACAGGCCCAACGCCGCTCCGCGGGCTTGCGGACGGGGGACGCCGCCGGCGGCGGCGACGATCGGGCCGGAGGGCGGGGCGCCGGCGAAAGCTCCGGCGACCATCAGCACCCCGACCGCGACCGGCCAGCGGGCGAAGGGAACGAGCAGGGCCATGGCCAGTCCCCACATCGCCGCGCCGCAGACGATGACCAGGTTCGGCCGGTGCAGGCGGTCGGCGATCACGCCGCCGAGCGGTACGGCGACCAGGCTGCACATCGGAGCGAGGCCGACGAGGAAGGCCGCCTGTTCGAAGGCGATCCCCTTGGTGGCGAGGAACAGCGGCGTGAAGCTCAGCATGATCATGAAGCTGCCGTTGTAGATCGCCCAGACGCAGCCGATCAGCACGATCAGCAAGGATTCGGACCGGTTGGGCAGGACGTCGACAACGCCGCCCGCGCCGGCTTTTTCCGGCGCATCGAACGTCACCACGAACACCAACAACGCCCCGACACCGGCGGCGGCGGCGATCCAGAACCCGTTGCGCCAGGTCTCGGGCTCGGCGAAGCCGCCCAGTCCGAACAGGGCGACGGCGACGCCGATCGGAAAGCCGGTGAGGTTGGCCGCCAGGGCGGTGTTGATCTCGCGGCCATGGAACCAGTCGACCACCGCTTTTGCCGCCGACACCGTGATCATCACCCCTCCGGCGCCGCCGAGCAGGCGAGCGAAGAACATCGCCCAGAACCCGGCTCCATGGGCGGCGACCAGCGCGGCCGCGGTCATCACCAGCAGGCTCAGAACGATCACCGACTTCTCGCCCAACCGCTGGATCAATGCACCGCCCGGCAGGGCGAGCACGATCCCGGGCGCCAGGAAGATCCCGATCAGCAGTCCGAGTTCCGCGTTGGATATCGCATACTCGCCCGCAAACCCCGGCCCGACCACCGCCAGCACCTGTAGGTGGAAGCCCAACGCCACGCGCGCGGCAATCAGTCCGATCAGAACCGTCCAGCGTCCAGAACCCACTCTCACAATTCCGCTCCCCCGATGACGGCTCTCAGTGGCCCCTGGCGGAACACGTCCCGACCGGGAGGCCGAAGGGGCGACGCAATGCAGGGAAACCGCGGCGGGGTAGACCGGGTCCCGCGACGGCGGTACCTTCTTCCCGAGCGGATGCCGGGGACCTCCCCTTCATCGGCTCGGGGGCGGGCGGTGTCAAGTCGGCGCGCGGAAGCCGAAGGAGATGGCAATGACGGTGATCGAAGGCCGAACCGGGATGACCGGGGATCGCGCCGAAGACATCCAGGGCATGCTGGCGCGGGTCGGCTATGTCGCCGACCGGCCGCTTGCCCTGGCGCTCACCTTGCAGGAGATTCTCGACCGGCCGCTGCTGCTGGAAGGCGATGCCGGGGTCGGCAAGACGGCGGTCGCCCAGGCGCTGGCCGACGGGCTAAACTGCCGATTGATCCGCCTCCAGTGCTACGAAGGCCTGGATACCAACACTGCCGTCTACGAATGGAACTATCAGCATCAGCTGATGACGATCAGGTTGCAGGAAAGCGCGGGACGCCCGACCGATCGGTTGGAGCAGGACATCTTCGCCGAGCGGTTCCTGCTGCGCCGGCCATTGCTCGAAGCGATCTCCCAGCCCGAACCGCCGATCCTGCTGATCGACGAGATCGACCGTGCCGACGAGGAGTTCGAGGCCTTCCTGCTCGAGGTGCTTTCCGACTACCAGATCACCATCCCCGAGCTCGGATCGGTGAAGGCCCGCTCGATCCCGCGGGTGGTGCTGACCTCCAACGGGATGCGCGACCTGAGCGACGCTTTGCGCCGCCGCTGCCTCTACTTCTTCCTCGACTACCCTTCGCCACAGCGCGAACGCGAGATCATCGAGGCGCGCCTGCCTGGCGTCGGCCGCCGTCTCGCCGGCCAGGTGGTCGCCTTCGTGCAGACGCTGCGCGGCATGGAACTGCGCAAGGTTCCGGGGATCGCCGAGACCCTCGACTGGGCGGCGGCGCTGGCGGGAATGGGGATCGACGACCTGCTCGCCGCGAGGGAACGGGTGCCGGACACCTTCGTCTGCCTGATCAAGACCCAGGAGGATCGCCATCGGCTGGGTGCGGAGACCGTGGACCGGCTGTTGGAGGCGGCGCGAGAGGGGGCCGAGGTGTGAGCGAGGCGACGGGACCGCTCCTCGCACCGAACCCCGGCGAACGCCTGCTCGCCTTCTCGGACTTTCTTCGCCGCAACGGTTATCGCATCAGTCTCCACGAAAGCCTGACGGGACTGCGGGCGCTGGACGCCTGCGGCCTGCCGAGCCTTGCGGACGCGAAGACCGTGTTGAAGGTCGTCATGTGCCGGGGCGCAGACGATTGGTCCCGCTTCGAGGCGCTGTTCCATGCGTTCTGGACGGTCTCCGGCGGGACCGTCGAAACGGACGCGGTTTCGGGCAAGAAGACAACGCAGAAACGCGGCGGCGCCCGCGGCACCCTGATCGGATTGGCCGGCGAGTCGACGGAGCGCGAGGACGGTCCGTGGCGGGAGGGCGGCGGCGCCGGCCGCAACAAGTCGATCGGCCGGACCGATTTCCGCTTTCTCACCGATCCCCGCGACATGCGGAGCGCGATGCTGGTCGCCGAGAGCATCGCCCGCAGGATCCGCCGGCGGCGGCAGCGCCGCCAGCGCGCGGTGCGCCGGGCGCAGCGCATCCACATCCGCCGCACCATCCGCCGCAATCTCGCCTACGGCGGCGAACCGTTCGTGCTGATCGGCCGCAAGCCACGGGAGAAGCCGCTGCGGCTGGTCGTCGTCCTCGACGTGTCCCACTCGATGACCCGCTACAACGTTTTCCTCGCCCGTTTCGTCCGCGCCCTCGCCCTGACGTTCCGCAATGCCGAAGCGTTCGCGTTTCACGTCGACCTCAACCGGATCACCGAGCTGTTTCGCATCACCTCGCCGGAGGAGTTGCGGCGGAGATTGGAGCGGCGCGCCAACCTGTGGTTCGGCGGAACGCGGATCGCCGCGTCGTTGCGCGAGCTCGCGGACCGGCACGGCCACAAGCTTTTTCGCCGGGATACCGTGGTTCTGGTGATCAGCGACGGATACGATACCGAAAACGCCCAGGACCTGGAAAAGGTCGTCGCCGGCATCCGTTCGCGGGTGCGGAGGGTGATCTGGGCGGATCCGATGCGCGGTTTCGGCGGACCGGGCGGAGACCAGGAGGACGGCGGGCCGTTGGCCGGGGTGCTGCCCATCCTCGACTGGTGGGGCCCGGCGGACACCCTGCAAAGCCTCGAAGCATTAGCCGATTACCTCGCCCGCGCCTGACCGCGGCTCCGCCCTACGCGACGACGGGAAGATTCGTTACGTCGTAGCCGTGGCGAAGGATCCGTCCCGATCCCGGGTGGGTCAGCGAGATTTCGAAGCGGTCGGCGCCGATGATCTCGCCCAATGTGGCGAAGGTGCCGGTGAACATGGCGAAGCCGGGCGGCAGCTCGGTGGCGCCATCGAAGAAGCCGGCGATCAGGTCCTCGGGCCTGCGGACGGTGGCGAGGGTGCCGCGCTGATAGGGGGTCCGTTGGCCGCCGACGACGCGGTCGCTTGCGAGCTCGAGGGCATCCCAGGCCGCGGCGACGTCGGCGTAGCGCCAGAGATCGGGCGAGATCGGCTTGGCGCACATCTGCTTGGAGACGGCGATCCCGTAGGCCTCGACCCTGCGGTCGGTGTGATCGGAGCCGACGGCGACCAGCATGCCGTCGGCGGTGCCGATCAGCACCGCCTCGACCTCGCCGGAGCTGTCGGCGCCGATCACCTGGATGGCGCCGGCGGTGGTCAGCAGCGACGCGGACACCCGGTAGTAGATGGGAATGGTGCTCGGCGGCGCGATGCCGAGCGCGGCGAGCTCGTCCACGTGCGCCTTGACGGCGGCGACGTCCCGGCCGGTCATCCCGGCGATGATCACCTCGCGGATGTCGATGTCGATGGTGCGGGAGCCGGCACCGTCGTAGAGTTGGAATTGCATGGTTCCAACCTCGTGACCTAGAGCTTGTCGAGCGGGATCGACAGGCCGACCACCTTGCCGACCGTCTCGTTCCACTCCCGTGCCCGCTCCTTGCCGGCGCGCCTGCCCCATTCGACCAGCACCACGTCCTGCATCAGCTTCTTGTGCAGCTCCTTGTCGGCCTCGGCGACCAGAACGTTGGTCAACGGCGGCGCCACCGGTTTGCCCAGTTTGCATTCGCCTCCGCCGAAGTTGCAGCTGTCGGCGTCAGCCGTCGCCTCCGCGGCGGTTTCCCACATTTGATCCTCGAGGGCGGCGAACTGCTCGAGGAAGAACGCCTGCACCTCGGGGCTGAAGCGGTTCCAAGAGTCCAGGTTCACCGACTGGTAGTTGATGCTCCAACCCATGATCGCCTGGAACTGGTGGGTGGCGACCTCCGGCCAGCCGGCGGTGTTGCCGCTGAGGTTGCCGGTGACGGCGCAGTCGACGACGCCGCGCTGCAGCGCCGGGACCACCTCGGCGAACGGCATGCTGACGGCGGTGGCGCCGACCGCCTGCATGAAGTCGGTCATCGTCTTGTTGAAGACCCGGACCTTCTTGCCCTCGAGGTCGGCGAAACCTTTGATTTCGTCGCGGCACCAGATCACCTGCGGCGAGTTGGCGCCGAAAGCCAGCATCTTGATGTTGAACAGCTCCTCCGCGGCCTTTGCCATGATCGGGAACCACGCCTTGCACGCGGCCCGCGCCGTCTCGATGTCGAGCGCCAGGCCGGCGAGGTCGCAGCCTTCGAACACAGGGTCGTCGCCGGCCATCTTGCTGACGTCGCTGGAGCCGAAATCGACGACGCCGAGCTTGGTCATCCGCATGACCTGGTGGCCCTTGACCCCCATCACGTCCATCGGCGCGAAGGTGGCGGTGATCCGACCGCCCGATGCCTCGGGGATCGTCTTCGACCAGAACGGAACCTCGTCGACCGACGACGCCACCGTGTTCTTGTTGAGACCGACTCCGGTCACATGGGTTTTAGGGAGTTCCGCGGCGGACACGGCCGAGGCGGCCAACACTGCCGCCGCCGCGGCGGCGGCGATACCCAGTCCAATCCTTCTCATTTTCTCCTCCCCACTCGACGTTTGGTTCGATGCGCGACCCTCTGGCGCGCTTTCTTCGTCCTGGCGGCGTCTTCCGGCCCCGTTTTTCCGATGCTACGATTGTACCCACAATGGCCAACGGCCCGCAATGAAAGTACCCTGGTTCCCGCGCGCCGAGACGATCGTTACCGACGGCACGAACGGAGATGAGGGTTGGTCAAGTGGTCTGGGTCAGGCCCGTGATATGGCAGGTTCGCCCTTGACCAACGGGGTGGTGTGGGCGGATTATGGTGTGGACGCGGGACGTCGCGGCGTACGGCGGCGTGGCGCTGGACCATGAGGTGTGCATGCCCACCTTTGCGGCTGAGCCCGACAGGCTTCGAGTCCGACCATCATCCGCGCTCACCAGAGAACCAACGGCGGCGCCTCGAGCAACGCGCGCGCCGCATCCTCTCCTGACGTTACAGGGCGCCATCGGGAATCAAGCGGTGCTGCGGCTGCTGCGGACTGGCGAGGCGAGACCGTCTCGGGGCACCGGTCGCAATGGCAGCCGAACGTCGAACCTGACCCGGCGGATGTCGCCCGGGGAGCACGGTTTCCTGGCGAGCGCGGAGACGCCGGCGCCGGCGCTCGAGCCCGAACAGGTCGCCATCGGCGAGAACGGCGACGGCCCGGCGCCCGATGCCGGCCCCGCCGCCGACGCCGCTCCCGCCGCCGACGAGGCTGCGCCGGGGCCGGCCCCGGAACCCGCCGAAGGCCCCGCCCCGGCGGCGCCCGCCCCCGCGGCGCCCGCCCCGGGTCCGGCCACTCCCTGCGCCATTACCAACCGCTCCACGGTGCACGCGCCGGACGGCACGGCGGACACGCGCAGAAAAATCGGGGTCTGCGAGACAATCCGGTTCACCGTCGGCGGTCAGGCCGCCAATTGGAGCGTGAACGACGGCTGGCCGAGAGCGCGCAACGGCCGTTCCGTTTTCGACTGGGCGGCTCCGGAACAGCCCGGAACGTACAGCATCAACGCCACTGTCCCCGCCACCGGCCGGACCTGTTCCCTCGACATGACGGTGGTGGCGCCGGCCAGCCTGCGGATGCGCCGGCAAAACGTCATGGCCTTTGCCGCCGGCAGCGCGGGTGCCGGAATGCGGCTGCTCGTGCGCGTGTTCCCGCGCGACGTCAACTTCGGTTGGGTGTCGCTGTTGGAGGACCCTGGACCGGCGTCAGGCGTCACCGGCTACTTCCTTGCGCGACAGACCGCCGGCGCCGACCTGAGACATCACCCGAACCTCAATTTCGTCCGGTTCGGCTGGAACAACACCATTTGCTGTGACACGGCGGCGCTTTTGTCTGCCGGGGCGCCGGCGCCCTGGGCGGCGGGACGCTTCTTTTGGAGAATTCCCAACCGATACCGCTGCGCCAACTCCACCGGCACCGGCCACGTCTTCACCCACACCTTTCAGCGGTTCGCGATCGACGCCGCGGGCCGGGTCACCATCACCAAGGCGGGCGCGAGCGTGGCGAGGAGTCCGTGATCGCCGCGCTGGTCGTCTCGCTCGTGGTCGAACTCGCCGTCACGCCCGCCCGCGTCTCCGGCGATACCCCCCTCGACATCCGCGGCGCGGTGCGCAATGTCGGGTCGTCCACGCTCGACACCGAAATCTGGGCGTCGACGCTCCTGATCAACGAAAAGCCGTCCGAGAACTGGCCGTTGGCGATCGCCAACGGTCTCCGCGACGAAAAGGAATTCGCCCTGCCACCGGGCGAGCGGGTCGAGTTTCGCCGCGTGCTGCCGTCGTCGTCGTTGCTCTCGGCACCCGGCCGATACGAGCTGGTGCTGGTGGTCCACGGCGTCCGTTCGGCCCCGATCGTCGTCGAGCGATATTGATGGCGTAATCGTTGCCGAGTGGAGGTTTCGCTCTCGGAGACCGCGGGTGGAAATGTGGTCATGGCCGATGGGTTGCTGTCCAATTCCGAGATCGTCGCCGCTTATCGCGAGAAGACGCCCGCGTCGGCGCGGCTGGCGGCGGAGGCGAAGGAGCTTTTTCCCAGCGGCGTCACCCACGACGTCCGCCATCTCGATCCCTTCGGGATCTACGTCGAGAGGGCGCTGGGCGCGCGCAAGTGGGACGCCGACGGCAACGAATACGTCGACTAGACCGGCGGCCACGGGGCGTTGCTGCTCGGCCACAACCATCCGGCGGTGGTGGCGGCGATCCGCGAGGCGGTCGACAACGGCAGCCATTTCGGCTCCAACCACGAACTCGAGATCCGCTGGGCGCAGGCGATCCAGAGGCTGATGCCGAGCGCCGAGCGGGTACGGTTCACCTCGTCGGGGACCGAAGCGACGCTGATGGCGCTGCGCCTCGCCCGCGCCCACACCGGCCGCGACAAGATCATCCGGTTCAAGACCCATTTTCACGGCTGGCACGATCACGTGGCCTTCGGGGTGTCGTCGCACCTGGACGGATCGCCGGCGGTCGGCATGCTGTCGCCGATCGCCAAGAGCATCGTGCTGCTGGCGCCGGGCGACATCGAAGCGGTGCGCGCCGTGCTCGCCGAAGACGACGACATCGCCGGCGTCATCCTCGAGCCCACCGACACCAGCTACGGCGCAAACCTGAACCTCGTCGCGACCGTCATCGCATTGCGCTAATTGTCAACAGGCCCTAGGAGGGGAACCGGAGCTTGCTAACTCAAAGGATAAACTTTGGTCCAGAGTCCTCCATGGAGAACATAAGGTGCAAAATTGTCAAATGGATGTGGTTATTTCCCTGTGGAAAGAGGGCCTCGTAGAGAAATATTAAAAAAATATCTAAAAAAATTAATCAATAACTGCATAAACTAAAAACATTGCGCTTCAGTTAGTGCGAACATTTTGGGAAGTGTATTGCTCAAAGTGTAATAATTTTAAGATTTTCGATCGAAAATACCGACCGTTTCAGGTGCCTCTGTTGTTGTATGATGCTGGTAGCCGAATTTGTCTGACTATAGTTGGTATGGTCCTTGACGGTTGGTGATGTCAGCGTTGCCGGCAAGCAAGAAGCCTCAAAGCCGATGACGCCGGGTCCTCCGCAGGTCCTGCTTCGGCCGTCGCCCATGGTCGTTGAAGTGAAAACCTGATATAAGCTTCATATGGAAGACGATCCGGAAAACATCCTGCTTGAGTATATGCGTCGCTTTGATGCGAGACAGGCGCGCTTCGAGGACGGACTCCGCGATCTCTCGGCCCGTCTTGCGTCGATCGAGAGTTATCTGGCGACGATGCACGGCGACGCCGCCTGACACGGTGGTGAGATCGAAACGATCAAGGCGCGCCTGGACCGAATCGAGCAGCGTTTGGACATTGCCGGCGGCGAATAGCACCGCCACACCGACGGGTGAGCGGGCGATTCGGAGTCCTTCACCGAACAGCCTTAAATCGCATTAGCGCACATCCCTCCGACCCGCGTTCTCGGATTGCTGGTTCGGTCACGGCCGGTATGGCTCTCGAAAGCGGGTCGTGCTAGCGTTGCCGGCAAGCAAGAAGCGTCATCCGCGCACCAACGGCGAACGGATGCACGGCGCAGAGGAGGGAGGGCACCATCGACAACACGACACGGTTCCGGAGGCTGATTGAGGCGGACGAGATCCTGGTGATGCCGGTGGCGCACGACGCGCTGACCGCCCGGATCATCGAGCGCACCGGCTTTCGGGCGGTCGCCTGCGGGGGCTACGGCGCCACCGCATCGATGCTGGGTGCGCCCGAACTCGTCGCAGCTGTCGATGACCGAGATGGCCGACTTCTACGCCCGCATCTGCGAGGCGACAAGCCTGCCGGTGTTCGTCGACGGCGACACCGGGTTCGGCAATTCGACCAACGTGGCACGGATGGTCCGCCGCTTCGAGCGGGCCGGCGTCGCCGGGTTGTTCATCGAGGACCAGGTGTTTCCCAAGCGCTGCGGCCACATGACCGGCAAGGAGGTGGTGCCGGCCGCGGACATGGTGGAGAAGCTGAAGGCGGCACTGGATGCGCGCCACGACCCGGACCTGGTGATCATGGCGCGGACCGACGCCCTCGCCGTTCACGGGCTCGACGACGCCATCGCGCGGGGCCAGTTGTACCGCGAGGCCGGCGCCGACCTGATCTTCGTCGAGGCCCCCGCCGACCGCGACGAGATGCGCCGGATCTGCCGCGAGATCGACGCGCCCTGCCTCGCCAACAACCTCGACGGCGGCCGCTCGCCGCTGATTCCCGCCGCCGAGTTGCAGGAGATCGGCTACGCCACGGTCGCCTTCCCGGTCACCGCCACCTACACCATCGCCAAGGCGGTGAGCGAGGTGATGGCGGTGCTCGCGCGCGAGGGGACGACCGCGTCCCAGGCCCACCGGATGACCGGCTTCGACGAGTTCAACGAACTGGTCGGGCTCACCGAGATGCGCGCGCGCGAAGCCGGATACCAGGACCAGGCGGCGAAACTGCTTGCCGGCGCCCGGTCCGGCAACAAAACAAGGACCAAACCAGAAGTGGAAACCTGACGGAGGAGAACGATGAAACGTTTCGTTTGTTCGAGTGTGGCGGCGGCGATCATTGTCTGGTCGGGCGCGGCCTGGGCGGAGGCGACGGTGATGCGGGTGAGCCACCAGTTGCCGCCGAAGCACCACATCGCCGCGCTGGTGGAAAGCTGGGCCGGGGACATCGAGAAGCGCTCGGGGGGGACGATCGACGTGCAGGTCTTCCCCGCCAATCAGGCGTTCAAGCCCGATGAGAATTTCCCGGCGGTGGCCCGCGGCAAGATCGAGGCGGCGCTGTCGGTGAATTTCCAGTGGGGCAAGACGATTCCGGAGATGAACGTCACCCTCAAGCCCTATTCGTTCACCGACCTCGCGCTGCTCGAAAAGTTTCCGGGCTCGCCGGTCGCCGAGTTCCTGCAACAGAAACTCGAGGCCAAGGGCGTGCACAACATCGCCTGGTTGTTCACCACCCGGATGTCCGCCTACACCTCGAAGGACAAGCCGCTGATCAAGCCGGCCGATTTCAAGGGCGTCAAGATCCGCGGGTTGAACAGTCTGGTCGACGCCGGGCTCGAAGCCCTGGGCGCGGCGCCGAGCGCGATGTCCGGCAGTCAGGTCTATCAGGCGCTGCAGACCGGGGTCATCGACGCCGGGCTCACCGATATCTCGGCGGTCTACAGCCGCAAGTACTACGAGGTGCAGGACTACGTCACCGTCAGCCCGCTGTTCAGCGTCTATTTCCACATCTACGTCAATCCGGAATGGTGGCACGGTCTGACCGACGCGCAGCGCCAGGCGATCACCGAGGCCAGCGCCAAGGCCGAGGCCGAAGCCCTGGTCATCACCGAGGAGTCCGCCGCCGAGGCCCCGGGGCAGCTCGCGGAGAAAGGCATGAAGGTCCACATTCACACCGCCGAGGAGATCGCGGCGATGAAGGCGATCATGGACCCGGCGTTCACCAAGGCCTTTCTCGAGGCCTCCGGCGAGGACGGACAGAAGCTGCTCGACATGATTTCGGCGATGTAGCGCCGGTTCGCCGACCCGATGATCGACGATCGAGGAGGCGGTTCCGGCCGCGGGCCGGGCGCGCTTCTCGCCCTATTGGACCGCGGCCTCGGTGCCGTCACCTTCGCCGCCGCGGCGCTGGGCGCGCTGCTGTTGCTGGTGATGACCGCCGTGGTCGGTTACAGCGTCGCGCTGCGCTATCTGTTCAACCGACCGCAGGTGTGGACCGACCAGCTGGTCGGCTACCTGCTGGTGGTGGTGGTGTTGGCGGGGGCCGCCGAGGCGTTGCGCCGCGGCGAGCACATCGGCGTCGACCTGATCACCGAGCGTTTGTCGGTCGCCGCACGTCGGCTGGCGGAGATCTGGGGGATGGCGGCGGTGGTTCTGGTTTCCGGTTGCCTGGTCGCCGCCGGTTGGGAAGTGGTGTCTTTCTCCTACGACGTCGGGCTCGTCTCCGATGGTTATCTGGAAGTGCCGATGTGGCTGCCGCAAGCGGCGGTACCGGCCGGCGCCGGGCTGCTCGGCATTGCCGCGCTCAACCGCCTGTTGCGGCTGCTGTTCGGACTGAACGGGCCGGAGGGCTAGTGGAAATCCTGCTGGTCCTCACCGGCCTGGTCGTCCTGCTGCTGACCGGGCTGCCGATATTCGCCGGCCTCAGCTTGGCCGCGATCGCCATCCTCTATTTCACCCAGGGCGAGATCGGCAGCCTCGGCGACGTGGTTTTCGGCAAGCTCAACGTCTACCTCCTGGTGGCGATCCCGCTGTTCGCGTTCATGGCCCACCTGATGATCCGAACCCGGGTGGTCGACGACCTCTACGCCACCGCGCATACCCTGTTGCGCCACCTGCCGGGCGGGCTCGGCGCCGCCACCGTCGCCTCTTGTACCCTGTTCGCGGCGATTTCCGGCTCGTCGGTGGCGACCGCGTTGACCGTCGGCACCACCGCCATCCCGCAAATGATCCGCTATCGTTATCCGCCGCACGCGGCCTACGGGGTGGTCGCCGCCGGCGGCACCCTGGGGATCCTGATCCCGCCGTCGGGTCCGATGATTCTCTACGCCGTGGTCTCCGGCACGTCGATCGGCGCGTTGTTCATCGGCGGCTTGCTGCCGGGGCTGCTGGTCGCCTTTCTGTTCGCGGCCTATGCGGTGCTGTCGCGGCGCGGTATCGCCGGGGAGGAACGCGGCCCTCGCGCCGCTATCGGCGAGATCCTGTCGGCGCTCAGGCGGTCGATCTGGGCGTTGCTGCTGCCGGCGCTGGTCCTCGGCGGCATGTACTTCGGCGTCTTCACCGCGACCGAGGCGGCGGCCGCCGGCGCCATCGCGGCGCTCGCCATCGCGGTGCTGGTCTATCGGGATATGACTTTCGCCAAGCTTTTCGACGCCGCCCTCGCCGCGACCCGGACGACGGCGATGCTGTTCATGATCCTGGCGGGGGCGGCGATGCTCAGCCACGTGCTGACGATCCTGCGCCTGCCGGCCGAACTTCTCGAGGCGGTGACCGCACTGGGCATCGGCCCGGTGCCTTTCCTGATCACGGTAATGGCGCTGATCGTCGTCCTCGGCATGTTTCTCGAGACCATCTCGATCATCCTGGTGACCACGCCGATCGTGATGCCGGTGCTCGACGGCCTCGGCGTCAACCCGGTGTGGTACGGCATCCTGCTGATGATCAATCTGGAGCTGGCGCTGATCACCCCGCCGGTGGGGATGAACCTGTTCGTGATCAAGGGGATCACCGATGCGCCGATCCGCGAGATCGTCCGCGGGACCCTGCCCTACGTGCTGCTGATGGCGCTCGGCCTCGCCATCGTCTTCGTGTTTCCGGACCTGGTGCTGTGGCTGCCCGGGACGATGAACTACGGCCGGTAGCGCTGATCGGGACCAAGAGCAAGCAGCTCGGCTCCCGTTGCCGGTCGGGCAACCGATGAGTTGCTGTTGAAGGAACCGCCGGCGGGGCCAGGAGTGCATCAGGCCGGGAAGGCCCGCTTCCTGAAGTGGTGCGGTCGCCCGCGGCGCGCTGATCTGAGGTCTCAATGTGAGCCCGAATCGGACATGCATATCACTAGCCGGAGTATTCTCGGTACGATGCGTGGCAAATTTTCGAATGACAGACTATCTGATATCTTGAGCGATGGCCGGTCGCATCTGGCAGTCGTTCCTGTCTACCTGTAACCAGGCGATAATTCGGCACATTGATGTGCATCAATCGGCAAACATCTCTAGCGAATTTTGTTGCGATTCCGCAATGGATTGACGTTGTTCAGTTCCATAGAGGAGCACCAATATGAGATCCAGATTAGTGCGACGTCATGCATTCGTTCTCTTGGCACTCTCATTCCTGACCGCACCTGCGTTCGCTGCAGATGGTGGGACGACCGTCAACGTCTCGTTGTTCGACATGTCGTCGATAATGAGCCAGGGCGGTATGGGGCCAGGCCATGGCTGGGGCATGATGGGGCCGGGCCAGGGTCAGGGGCCGGGCCAGGGTCAGGATCGGGCCAGGGCATGATGGGCTATGGCATGATGGGAATGATGGGCCACGGCATGATGTCGATTCGGGTAGACAAGCCGACCGTCAAGGCCGGAGATGTCCATTTCGCCGTCACGAATGACTTAAGGGGCTGGCGCCATGAAATGCTCGTGGTTGCCGTCGATGATCCGAATGCGCCTCTGCCCTACGACTACAATACCGCGCGGATTCCCGAAAAGCAGATCAAGGTGCTGGGCGAGGTCGACGAACTCGACGCGGGCAAGACGGGTACTCTCGATCTCAAGCTGCCTGCCGGTTCATACCTGCTGATCTGCAATATTCCCGGCCACTATGCGGCTGGAATGGTCGCGTTGTTCACGGTCGGCCCGTAGGGCACACCAGGAGACTGGAGCCCCGCGAATGATCCGATACGTGCTTGCCGCAATGGTCTTGCTGATACCGCCGGTCGCCCAAGCGCAGCAGGACCACCGCACGGGAGAAAGGCATTCAGCCCACAGCGGCGCGATGGAGGACCATATGTCCGCCGCTGTGAGCGAGCCGGGACAGGCGGCGTTCGCCGCGATCCAGGAGATCGTGGGCATCCTCGTCGCCGACCCGGACACCGACTGGTCGACCGTCGACATCGATGCGCTTCGGCAGCACTTGGTCGATATGAGCAACGTGACGCTGTACGCCGAGGTCGACGCCTTGCCAGTCGAAAGCGGCGTGCGCTACGAGGTGACCGGCCACGGGGAGATACGCGCGTCGATCCGGCGCATGGTCGCGGCCCATGCGAGGACGATGAACGGCCGTGACGGATGGACCTACCGGGCCGAGGATCGCCCGGAGGGGGCGGCAATGATTGTCACCGTGGCGAACCCGGCCGATATCCCGAAGCTCCGCGGACTCGGTTTCTTCGGCGTCATGGCACTCGGCATGCACCATCAGGCGCATCATCTCATGATCGCGACGGGCCGCGCACCTCACCGCTAAGGAGTGCTTTCGGCCCGGACATCCCGTTACAATTGCTGGAAGCTGGGCGAGCGAACGTCCGGATGTGACCCATTAACTGCCATGCGCAGCTTCAAGCGAGTGAGGCCGCTGACGCGAGACGAGCATACATTGCACGGGCGCGCTTGATTGAATTCACCAAGCGAACCAACTCAATTTTGAGTACGATTTTGGTCATAGGCGGACCAGCATTTCATTTCTCCGAACCCGCCCAATCGCCGACCGCAAGCTTCACTCTTGCTGATAACCTTGCGCCTTGCCTATTTACGGCCGTTTCCAGGTCACCTCATGTGGCACGATGAACATTCGCATTCCTTCGGCTGGCGGTTTTGGATACTCAACGGTATAGCGTGCCTCGCCCGATATGCCTGAGTACTTGCCAGTACCCCCGATCAGCGTGTGCACACCGCCAGGCGGTTTTGTCGCCGATGTGAAAGTGAAGTCCGTAAATACTTCGTCTCCGTCTTTGTCGACTTCAGTACAACCGCCTTGGCCTTTCGTCACGCCACTTTCCGAGGAATAGATCCCGACGCAGCGCGCCGTCATATGGTTGAACATGTCCTCGCCAGCATCATTTTGCGTCAGCCCGGTAAACTCGGTGATAGTGTGACTCCGGCCTTCACCGAGCTTGAGTGTGGATCCAGATTTGACCGTATAGTAGGTCGTGTAAGACGTTTTGCCCTCGTCGCTTCTCGCATTCGATTGCACTCCGGAAACAACTATAAACGCGAGGGCTGCGACGCAAAAACACCCGTACCGATTTATGTGCATGACGTTTTCCCACCCCTATCGGTTGCCTGAGCAGCCAACGAGCGACTACCCAGCCAAAGTTTTCCAAGAAGATGCCCAAAAGGGCAAACGAGCCCACTCTATATAAGGCCTGCCGTTGGACGCAATTGTGATCCGAATTTCTTCGCCGCGCAATCGGTTGGCCATCGCTGAAAGTGCGTCGCAGCTGTTTCCAGAGATCCGAAGTGCTCCTGCCCTTGGCTAACCGGCGACGTACATGGCTTCCCAATAGAATGCCCGCTCTATCGCGCATAGCTGCCTTTTCACTTCCGCTCCCTTCGCCGTCGTATCGACAACCCCGCCGCTTTGAAGGTCCTCGGCACCACGGGCTGCGGCGGGTAACGCCGTTCGGGGCCGAGAGCGAGCAGCTCGGTTCCCGTTGACGGCCGGGCGATCAGGTACTGCGGTTGCTGCAGGAGATAGAACACCCGCGTCGGCGTCGGATCGGTGACGTAGAACCTGAACCGCGCGGTCGCCCCCGGATCGACGCTGCCGCCGTAGAACCGGATCCGGTCGTAGGGTTCGTCCACTCTGTGCCAGGCGGGGAAGCTGTCGGAGGCCAAGGGTTGGCCGAAGGTTCGCAACTGATCGAAAGACAGGCCGTCGCCGTAGGGGCTGGGTGTATCGAGCGCTTCGCGAAGCTCCATGTCGAAACCCGCCCACGCCTGGCCGCTGCGGTTGCGGACGATCTTGGTCACGGCGATGCTGAGGAAGGACGGTGGACGAGATCACGGTGCCTTCCGCGGACGGTTTTTCCGCGCCGCGGATGACAAGGACGGCCTCACCGATATCGATCATCTCCTCGACGATGACGATGGGATCGACGAGCGACCCGGACCCGGTGACCGAGATCAATCGAAAACCGCCGAGCTCGTCGCTGAACGTAAGGCCGCCGGCGCTCCAGATCTCCGCCGATGCCGATTGCGCCAGCGAGACGCACAACGCCACGACCGAGGGAAGCACCCGAAGCGGTTTCATGCCAGGACCTCCAGCATTTCACCCCGGATCAGCTTACAGCAGATCGATGACGATGTTGCCGTAAACGACCAGGACCGCCCGGGCGTTGGGCGGAACCACGCAGGTGGCGTCGCAATCCTCGACGATTCACCGGAGACAAAACGCGGAATTTGCCGTAGCGTTGGATCGGGAGTTGGCGGGGAGGAAATTGTGGCGGGCACTCAGGACTTCGCGCCTGACGCGCGTAACAGCGATGTACACGTCTATCTGAACGGCGAATTCGTCCACCGCGACGAAGCCAAGGTCTCGATCTTTGACAGCGGCTTTATTCTGGGTGACGGGATCTGGGAGGGGTTCCGGATGCACGGCGGTCGGCTCGCCTTCATGGAGCGGCACCTCGACCGGCTTTTCATGGGCGCGCGCGCCATCGATATGGACATCGGCCTGACCCGTGACGCGGTGAAGGACGCCTTGCGGGCCACCCTCGAGCGCAATGACATGGATGGCGCCGAAGGTGTCCATGTGCGGCTGATGGTCACCCGTGGGCTGAAGAAGACCCCCAACCAGGACCCGCGCCATACGATCTCCAAGGCCACGGTCGTGATCGTGCCGGAATTCAAGGTTGCCGATCCGGCCGTTCTCCAAACGGGCCTGAAGCTGCTCACATCGGCGGTTCGCTGCTCGCGCGCCGACATGTTCGACATGCGCCTGAACTCGCATAGCCGGCTCAATCTGATCATCGCGCTGATCCAGGCGATCAAGGCCGGCGCCGACGAGGCGCTGATGCTGGACGACCGCGGCTATGTCAGCAGCTGCAACGCCACCAATTTCTTCATCGTCAAGGACGGCGCCGTCATGACCTCGACCGGCACCAGCTGCTTCAATGGAATCACCCGCGCCAATGTCATCGAAGTCTGCGCGATGAACGGCATTCGCTGCGATCAGCGCGATTTCACCTTGTCGCACGTCTATGACGCCGATGAGGTCTTCGTTACCGGATCTTTCGGCGGGCTGACCCCGGTGAGTGCGGTGGACGGACGGCGGGTCGCCAAGGTGTTCGGCCCGGTGACGACGCGGTTGCGCGAGCTCTATCTCGAATACGCGAAGACGGCCGATTGACGGTCGAGGTCCACCGAGGCCGCGCCCAGACGGCCGGCAAAAGATACTACGGTGTGCCTAGGGAGAATGCAGCCAAGTCAACTGCTCAAATAGACGTCAGGCGGGGACGACAATGTCCGACACCGCAAACATCTTCCAGCCGTCATCGGTCCGCGTCCAGGCGTAGAAAGCGAAGATGTCCTCGATCTTCGAGCCATCCTCGCGCAGCCGCGCGCCCGAACGCAGAATGACGTGTGCCTTGGTCCGGCTGATGCCGACTACTTCGTACTCCAGACCAGCCGATGTGTGCCAACCCTTCTCGCGCATCAGATCCGAGGGTTTGATCGGGTAGCTGTCGAAAGTCCTCACGTCGCCATCGCCGATGTAGGTTAGCGGATATCTGATCAGAGCGTCGATTGCGTTCACGTCGTCGGCAAGAAACGCGTCGAGATAGCGTCGATAGCAATCGACGACCTCGGTCTTCAGGGTATTCAAATCGGCTTCAATAGCCATCACCTGACCTCTCGAAATCCAAAGTGCGGACAGTGCCCTAAGGCGAGACCGGAATGCACGGTCACAAGGAAGTGGACGTGACCTCCGTCACGGTCGAGGGCCAAATCGCGCATGAAGGATCGCCGGAGCATGGTCAGGAGCTTAAGGGCCAAGATGTCCAGGAGCAACGGGCGGGCGGCCGACGGCCTATCCGATCACCGCCGACGAGGCCGTTCACGGCGTCGCCGTTTTCGAAGCGATCGCCGCCTCCGCCGCCCGTCAAGGGGACTTGGTGAAGGTGCCGTGACCCTCGACACGGTTGGGGGAGAGAGGTAGACCATAGCCGAACACCGTCTCCAGGCGGTCCCAAGAAAGGAGAGGCGGATGGACAACGCCAACCTCTATGCGCTGTTTCGCTCCCGGTTTCCCGGGGACGACACCTGCTTCCTCGAAGCGGAGGACGGTCGCCGGCTTGCCTACGCGGCGGTCGACGACGAGACGGGAAAGCTGGTCAGCCTTTTGAAGGCGCTGGGCGTTGCGCAAGGGCGACCGGGTGATCGTTCAGGTCGACAAGTCGCCCACGGCGGTTCTCCTCTATCTCGCCTGTCTCCGCTGCGGGGCGATCTACATTCCCCTCAACACCGCCTATACCGCCGCCGAAGTCCGCTACTTCATGGAGGACGCCGAGCCACGCCTGTTCGTCTGCCGTCCCGACAACTACCGGGAACACCGGCGAACGGCGGACGAGATCGGCGTGCCGCACGTCCTCACCCTCGGCGCCGACGACGGCGGGACGTTGACCGAGCAGAGCGTCGATATGGCCATCGATCCTTCCGTCGAAACCTGCGGCGAGGACGATCTGGCGGCGATCCTCTATACTTCGGGGACGACGGGACGGTCGAAGGGGGCGATGTTGAGCCACGCCAACCTGGCGTCCAACGCTCTCACTCTCCACCGCTATTGGCACTGGGTGCCGGGGGACGTGCTGCTCCACGCCCTGCCGATCTATCATGTCCACGGGCTGTTCGTGGCGTTGCATTGCGCGATGCTGAACGGCTCGCCGGTGCTGTTCCTGCCCAAGTTCGACATCGACGCCGTCCTCGACCGGCTGCCGCGATCGACGGTGTTCATGGGCGTGCCGACGTTCTACACCCGGCTTTTGGAAGAGCCGGGGCTGAACAGGGAAGTCTGCCGCAACATGCGGCTGTTCATCGCCGGCTCGGCGCCGCTGCTCGCCGATACCTTCGCCGCCTTCGAGGAGAGAACCGGGCACCGGATTCTCGAGCGTTACGGCATGACCGAAGCGGGGATGATCACCTCCAACCCTTACGACGGGGAGCGGGTGCCCGGCACCGTCGGGTTTCCGCTGCCGGGGGTCGAGGCCCGCGTCGCCGACGACGACGGCAACGAGGTCGCCCGCGGCGAGGCCGGCGTTCTCGAGATCAGCGGGCCGAACGTGTTCAAGGGCTATTGGCGGATGCCCGACAAGACCGCCGCCGAGTTCCGCGACGACGGCTTCTTCATCACCGGCGACGTGGCGGTGATGGACGAGACCGGCCGCGTCTCCATCGTCGGCCGCGCCAAGGACCTGATCATCTCCGGCGGGTTCAACGTCTATCCGAAGGAGATCGAAGGGCACATCGACGAAATCCCCGGCGTCAAGGAATCGGCGGTGATCGGCGTGCCCCACCCCGACTTCGGCGAAGGCGTCGCCGCCGTCGTCGTCGCCGACGGCACCGCGGACGTGACCGAGGCGGCCGTCCTCGCCGGCCTCAAGGGCAAACTCGCCAAGTTCAAGCAACCGAAAAAGGTGTTCTTCGTCGACGATCTTCCGCGCAACACCATGGGCAAGGTCCAGAAGAACGCGCTTCGCGACCGCTACGCCGACATCTTCAGATCCGCGCCAAGGGAAACAAGTGACCGTGTTTCCGAGCCTGTTCGTCACCCACGGCGCGCCGACGCTGGCGATCGAGGACGGTGCCGCGCACAGGTTCCTGAAGGGCTATGGCGCCAAGCTCGGCACACCCGAGGCGATCCTGGTCGTCTCGGCCCATTGGGAGGCTCCGGTCGCCTCGCTGACCGCCGGACCGCGGCCGGAGACGATCCACGATTTCAGGGGGTTCCCTCCCGCGCTCGGAGAGATCGTCTACCCGGCGCCGGGCGCGCCCGAACTGGCGGAACGGGTCGGACGGTTGCTCGACGAGACGGGAATCGAAACCGAACTGGACCCGGATCGCGGTCTCGATCACGGCGCCTGGGTGCCGCTGTTGCTGATGTATCCGCAGGCGGACATCCCGGTGGTCCAACTTTCGATCGACCCCGCCAGGGGACCGGACCATCACCGGACCCTGGGCGAGCTGATCCGCCCGCTGCGCGACGACGGCGTTCTGGTGATGGCCACCGGCAGCGCCACCCACAACCTGCGAGAACTGCGCTGGGGGGATCACGACGCGCCGGCCCCGGAGTGGGTGACCGGCTTCGCCGAGTGGTTGGCCGCCGCCATCGCCCAAGGCCGTACCGACGACCTGCTGAACTACCGGACACTCGCTCCCCATGCGGCGCGCAACCATCCCACCGAAGAGCATCTCCTGCCGCTGTTCACGGCGATCGGCGCCGGCCGGCCCGGCGGCGGCGGTCGGCGGGTCCACCACAGCTACACCTACGGCGTCCTCGCCATGGACACCTACGCGTTCGAGTGACGACGTCGGTGACGGGGCCGGGTCAAGCGGCCTCGTCGCGGGACAGCTGGACGCACTTGCGGGCCAGGATATCGGTCGGATCCAGGACCACGACGCTCTTGCCGGCGACCGGAAAGTCCTCCGTCTGCTGCAAAAGCAAGGGAAGCTCGGTACAGCCGAGGATGACCACGTCCGCGCCTTGCTCGACCACGTTCTCCAGGGCCCGCACCAGGTCCTGCTTGCATTCGCCTTCCGTATAGCCCGCCTTTACGCCCTTCTCGCCGTATATGGCGCGCATGACCAGATCCTGATGCGCCGGGTCCGGCACCACGGTGTTCAGCCCGGCCGCTTCGATGATGTCGTGGTAGACTCGGCTGGCGACCGTTCCCGAGGTCGCCAGCAAACCGACGGTGCGGCGGTCGCCATGACGCCGTTTGATGTACTCGACCGTTTCGAACAGCATGTTGACCACCGGAACGCTCAGATAACGCTGGATGCGTTCGACATAGGCATGGGCGGTATTGCACGGAATCGCGATCATGTCGGCGCCCTGGGCTTCGAGCTTCTTGCAGGCGGAATAGAGCGGGATGGTCGGGTCGGGGCCTTCGCCGATCAGGTTCTCGGTGCGATCGGGAATCTGCGGGTTGTGCTCGACGACCATCTTGACGTGATCCTGGTCCCGCTTCGCCTTGGTTCGGTGGATGACCTTGTCCATGAAATCCACCGTCGCGGCGGGACCGACGCCGCCGATGATGCCGATCTTGTACGGTCTCGTGGCCGAGAGCCCGCGGTAACCGATCGCGTATTCGGCATACGCCTGGTTGCAGTC
Source organism: uncultured Alphaproteobacteria bacterium (assembly GCA_963772635.1). Classification (GTDB taxonomy): domain Bacteria; phylum Pseudomonadota; class Alphaproteobacteria; order Rhodospirillales; family Defluviicoccaceae; genus JAUXFS01. The sequence continues at coordinate 183,175 of CAVYYK010000032.1, read as the reverse complement.
GACGATCGGGACGTTGAACGCCGTGCGCAGCGAGTTGATGACGATCGGGATCTCGGTGAAGCCGGGCACGATGATTTCCGCCCCCTGGTCGATGACATCGCGGCACGCGCGCAGAACGAGTTCGATGGACTCTCCGCGCAGCCGCCCCGCCTTGATGCCGCGGGGGCCGTAGATGGCTTCCATCAGGCAGTTCCGTTGCACCGACGGGTTCGGGTAGATCAGTTCGTAGTCGTCCGTGAAGGTTCTTTCGAACAGCCCCTTCTTGCGGACGAAGGTCGAGGTCAGAACACCCAGCTTGCGTAAGGTCGGATAGTCCCGGCCGAGATGGGCGCGCAACGCCTCCATGATGCTGATGATCGGCGTCTTGATCTCGGGCTGGATCTCGTCGAGAAACGTGTGGCTGATGAAGCAGGTCAGGATGACCGCGGTGACATCGCGTTTCTGCAATTCCCTGATGGTGTTGTAGACATAGAACTTGCGGGCGTTGGGGTTGAAGTTCTCGTCGGCGAACGCGTGACCGTCGTCGAACGGGTGCTGCTCGTAGACGATGTCGAAGTGCTCGCTGTCGCTGCCGGCGGGAGTGGATTTCACCAGCTTGAAAAAGATGTCGGCCCCGGCCAGCGGGCCCAACCCGCCGACGATGCCGAATTTCTGCCTGTGCGCGGTCATGGCTCGACGTGGTCCATTTCTGCCGGATGACGTCGTTCCGAGGATAGGGGGCGCCGACCTGACCCGGCACCCCCTTTTTCGGGCCTATTCGGCCGGTAGCTCTTCCGGCTCGAGGACATGCGGTTTGCTGTAGACGGTTTCGTTCAATTCCTTTTCGCTTTTCGCCACCAGGACCGCCACCATTCCGTCGCCGGTGACGTTGAGGGCGGTGCGCGCCATGTCGAGGATGCGATCGATCCCGGCAATGATGGCGACGCCCTCGATGGGCAGGCCGACGGACGTCAGCACCAGCGACAGCATGATCAGCCCGGCGCCGGGGACGCCGGCGGTGCCGATCGAAGCCAGGGTCGCGGTCATGATGATGGTGACGATACTGGCCAAAGCCGAGTTCGACCCCGAACGCCTGGGCGACGAACAGCGCGCAAACCCCTTGATAGAGGGCGGTCCCGTCCATGTTGATGGTCGCGCCCAAGGGCAGCACGAAACTGGACACGCTCTTCGACACGCCGAGGTTCTTCTGGGCGCAACTCATCGTCACCGGCAGAGTGCCGGAGCTGCTGGTCGTGGTGAAGGCGACCGCCTGGGCCTCGGCGATGCCCTGGAAGTAGCGGATCGGGTTCAGCCGGGCGAGGAAGGTGAGCAAGCCGCCGTAGACGACCACCGCATGGATGATGCAACCGATATAGACGGCGAGGATGACTTTTCCCAGCGGCAGGAGAACGTCGAGACCGTATGTTCCCGCGACCCAGGCCATCAGGGCGAACACGCCGTAAGGGGCGAACGAGATGACGATCGCCGTCAACTTGTAGATGACCTCCGCCAGGGAGTCGAAGATGTCCTTGATCCGCTTGCCGCTCTCGCCGGCGATGACGATGGCGAGGCCGATCAGGATGGCGAAAACGATGATCTGCAGAATGTTGCCGTCCGCCATCGCCGCGACCGGATTGGTCGGGATCAGGTTGACGACGACGTCGATCAGCGACGGCGCCGCCTTGACTTCCACCGCCTTGGCCGCTTCGAGACCGATACCGACGCCGGGCTGCATGATCGTGCCCAAAACCAGCCCGATGGTGATGGCGACCGCGGTCGTCGCCAGATAGAGGACGATGGTCTTGAGCCCGATGCGCCCCATCTTGGTCATGTCGTGCATCGAGGTCATGCCGCAGACCAGGGATACGAAGATCAGCGGCACGATCAGCATTTTGATCGCGTTGATGAACAGGGTACCGACGGGTTTGATGACACCCGCCGACGGCCCGAAGATCATGCCGACGATAAGACCGGCGACCAGTGCGATGAGGATCTGTTTCCACAGCTTCATCCCGGTCCAGAAGGACAGCGGATGTTTCTTGCCTGTCTTTTTTGATGGTTGGGTAGCCATTGTCCGTTTCTCCCGCGCTAAAGATTGGTGCCGAGCGATCGCCTCCAGGTGTTCACGTGCTCGCGACGCGTCCCGACTGGGTCGATGCAACGCGTCGGGGCCGGATCATGTTCTCCGGCTTGAGGATGTCGTCGAGCTGTTCCCGGGTGAGGAGGCCTTCCTCGAGGATGAGTTCGGTCACGCCGCGGCCACTCCTCAGGGCTTCCTTGGCGACGCGCGACGAGTTCTCGTAACCGATGTACGGGTTCAGTGCGGTGATGATGCCGATGCTGTGTTCGACCAGTTCGCGGCATCGGTCGCGATTGGCGGAAATGCCCTTGATGCAGCGGTCGGCCAGCACGGTCATCGCCGCCGTCAGCATGCCCATCGATTGCAGCACGTTGAGCGCGATCACCGGCTCCATGACGTTGAGCTGCAACTGGCCGGCCTCGGCGCCCATGGTCACCGTCAGGTCGTTGCCGATGACCTGGAAGGCGACCTGGTTGACCACCTCCGGGATCACCGGATTGACCTTGCCCGGCATGATCGACGAGCCCGGTTGCATCGGCGGCAGATTGATCTCGTTGAAACCGGTACGCGGCCCGCTGCTGAGCAGCCGCAGGTCGTTGCAGATTTTGGAGATCTTCACCGCGACCCGCTTGAGGACGCCGGAGAAGGTGACGAAGGCGCCGGTGTCCGACGTGGCCTCCACCAGGTTCGACGCCAGGACCAGCTCGACACCGGAAATCTGCGACAGCTCGGCGACGACCAGATTGGCATAGTCCGGGTGGGTGTTGATGCCGGTGCCGATGGCGGTCGCCCCCATGTTGATCTCGCGGAACAGGACGACCAGATCGCGGATGCGGGCGATATCCTCCTTGACCGTCGCGTAGAAGGCGTCGAACTCCTGACCGAGGGTCATCGGCACCGCGTCCTGGAGCTGGGTGCGGCCCATCTTGATGACGTCCGAGAACTCGACGGCCTTCTGTTTCAGTGCGTAGCAGAGTTCGTCCATCGCCCGGGTCAGGTCTTCGTAACTGAGCAGAATCCCCAGACGGATGGCGGTCGGGTAGGTATCGTTGGTGGACTGGGACAGGTTGACGTGGTTGTTGGGGTGGATGTACTGGTACTCGCCCTTCCTGTGTCCCATCAGCTCGAGGGCACGATTGGCGATGACCTCGTTGGCGTTCATGTTTGTCGAGGTCCCGGCGCCGCCCTGCATCATGTCGACGACGAATTGCCTGTGGAGGCCGCCGGCGATGATCTCGTCGCAGGCGAGCGAGATCGCGTCGGCGATATCTTCGTCGAGAAGGCCGAGGGCCCGATTGGTTCGGGCGGCCGCCTTCTTGACCATGGCGAACGCCTTGATGAACTTGGGAAACTGGCTGAGGGTGATGCCGGTGATCTGGAAGTTTTCGACGGCGCGCAGGGTCTGCAGACCGAAGTAGGCGTCGGCCGGTACCGGGCGTTCGCCGAGAAGGTCGTGCTCCATACGTTGCTGACCGGCGCCGTACACCGCCGTCCCGCCGCCCCGATAGCCGAAGTTTGACGTCCGCAGCCGTTGGGCGATGGCCACGGCCACCTGCGCCAGCACCTTCCGCGCCGCCACCGGCTCCTGATCGAAAAACGCGTCGATGTCCTTGCGTTGCCAGACCAGTGCCGTGGTGCTCACACTGGCGCGGCATGAGGCGGTGTGCGGCAGTCCGTCGAGCATGGTGCCTTCGCCGACGAAGTTTCCGTCGCTCAAGCGCGCCACCGGGACGGTATCGTTGCCGATATGCTCCAGGATCTCGATCTCGCCGGAGCGGATGACGAAGAACTCGTTCCGAGGTTCGTGCTGCCGAAACAGGTATTCACCGGCACGATACGGCCGCTCCCGGAAAGCCTCGGCGATCGCGACCAACTGAGGCTCGCCAAGACCATCGAATACGGAAACATTTCGAATGAGGTCGATTGTGTCCATGAACATCCTCCCAAATGCGGCGAGTGCGAAATCCGACAGGTTGCCGCCGCCCGCAAAATTCTTGATAGAAACGCACCACTTCTCCCGGCGGATGAGAAAGTATGCCCCTCCCTTCGTCCGGGGTCCAATGCAAATGCGATCATCATTCCCCAAATGATCGCATCGTATGTTCGCCACTATTATTGCTATGGGATTGCGGCGGAATTCACCTTTGAGTTGCTCGTCGGAACACATACCCTTCTGAGGAGAATTCGCGGCCAAGAAAATTTTGTAGGGCATCCATACCCGAGAGCGTCGCGCTTCTTTATCTTCCCGAGAGTCTGCTAGGATGCCGGCCGCGAGATGCTCTTCATTTGGCCCGATCCGACCGGCCGAAGTCCACCGGCGGGGATGAAACATGGACGTACCGACGTTCGACGATGTTCGCGCCGCCCATGAGCGCATCGGGCCCTACATTCACCGCACGCCGGTGCTGACGTGCACCACATTGGACCGGATGAGCGGCGCCCGGCTTTTCTTCAAATGCGAGAACTTCCAGAAGGTCGGCGCCTTCAAGATTCGTGGGGCCACCAACGCCGTGTACGCGCTTTCGGCGGAGGAAGCCGGCCGCGGCGTCGCGACCCACTCGTCCGGCAACCACGCCGCCGCGTTGGCCCGGGCGGCGGGGTGGCGGGGCATTCGCTGCCACGTGGTCATGCCGGAGAACGCGCCGAAGGCGAAACAGGCCGCGGTACGGGGTTACGGAGGGGAGATCGTTTACTGTCAGCCGAGCCTGGAGGCGCGCGAGAAGACCCTCGAGCAGGTGGTCCGAGACACCGGCGCGACCTTCGTCCATCCGTACAACGACCCGCGGGTGATCGCCGGGCAGGGGACGGCCGCCGTCGAACTGCTGGAGGATGTCGCGGAACCGGATGCCGTCGTCACGCCGATCGGCGGCGGCGGCCTGATCAGCGGGACTTCGATCACCTGCGCCGCGATCTCGAAGGGGACTCGGGTCTACGCAGCCGAACCGAAGAACGCCGATGACGCCTACCGCTCCTTTCGCGCCGGCCGCATCATTCCGGTGGAAAACCCCGATACGATCGCCGATGGGCTTCGCACGTCGCTGGGCGCGCTGACCTTCCGCGTCGTCATCAAACACGTCGCGGAGATCCTCACGGTGACCGAGGCGCAGATCGTTTCGGCGACGCGTCTCATTTGGGAGCGGATGAAGACTCGTCGTCGAGCCTTCCTCGGCGGTGCCGCTTGCCGCGATCCTCGCCTATCCAGATGTGTTCCGGGACCGCACGGTCGGGGTGATCCTGACCGGCGGCAACGTCGACCTGGACAGGCTGCCGTGGCAATCAACGGTCTAGCCGCGACCTCGAACTCGATCCGGGCGGGGCGCGGCGGAGGCCGAGAACGGCATGGGTGATCAGGGTGGTCAGCACCACGGCGCCGCCGAGAAAGGTCGCGGGCGCCGGCACCTCGCCCACCGCCAGCCACACCCACAGCGGACCGAAAACGGCCTCCAGCAACATGATCAGGCTGACTTCCGCCGCCGGCAGGTAGCGCGGCCCGGTGGTGATCAGACCGAACGAAATCGGCATGATCACCAGGCCCAGCGCCAACAGCAGGACGAAGTCCCGGGACGTTATCGCGAAGGGCGCGGCCAGCGGGGTCATCACCGCGGTGACGAGAAGGCCGCTCATCGCCACCGCCGGCACCATGCTGACCGGGCGGGCATGGCGGGCGACGACCAGATGCCCGGCGAGGAAAGCGGCGGTTCCGACGGCGCACAGGTCGCCCCAAAGGCTGCCGGCCTCCAGGCTGTCGGCGAAGATCACCGCGATGCCGGCGACCCCGGCGACCACCGCGAACCAGGTGCGCAGCGGCACCGCCTCACCCAGGAACAGACGGCTGAAGACGGCGGCGAACAACGGCGCGGCGCTGACGATCACCAGGGTATTGGCGGCGGTGGTCAGGGTCACCGAGGTGACGAACAGGATGGTGCTGCCGGCGAACAGAGGGGTCGACAGCAGGCCGAGGCGGCCGATCGCCAGCACCTTTGCGCCGGCCTCGCGGCCGTTGCGGAGGACCAAGTAAGCGACGAGACCGACGGCGGTCAGCAGCCCGCGCCACCACAGCAGGGTCCAAGGGTCGGCCTCGACCAGACGAATGATCAGGGCGTCCGGGCTGAGGACGAGGATGCCGACGGTGACCATCACCAGGCCGCGGACATGATCGGATTTCATCGACGCGCGGGCCAGGTTTCGGAAACGGTCATGTCGTTGCCAGTCGGGAGGAACGCGTCCGGCCCGGGATGGTATCAGGTTCCTGGAAGCCGGGTCGCGAAGGGGCCATATTGGGGTAGCACAGAATGGCGACAATCATGCAGCATCTCTTTGAACGCTGAACAAGCTATGCAAATTCACGACGATCTGACCCGGCGGGTGGTCAGTTTTGCCGACGAGGCGGAATGGGTTGTGTCGCCGACCGATGGCGTCGAGCGTCGGACGCTGGATCGCGACGACGGCGAGGCGGCGCGCTCGACCAGCATCGACCGGTTCGGCTTCCGCAATCCGGTTCGATCGCCACCGGCATCGCCTTGGCGAGGAGTTCCTGGTGCTGAAGGGCACCTTCTCCGACGAATTCGGCGACTACCCGGCCGGCACCTACGTCCGCAACCCGCCCGGCTCGGTTCACCGGCCCCGGTGCGAGGAAGGCTGCGCGCTGTTCGTCAAGCTCGGCCAGTTCCATCCCGACGACCGCGAACGGGTGGTCGTCGACACCCGTGGCGCCGAATGGTTTCCCGGGCTGGTCAAAGGCCTCGCCGTCCTGCCGCTGCATCGATTCGGGTCGGAGCTGGTGGCACTGGTCCGCTGGGCGCCCGGCACCGTGTTCGAGAAACACCAGCATCCCGGCGGCGAGGAGATCCTCGTCCTCGAAGGCGCCCTCGAGGACGACGAAGACCGCTATCCGACCGGCGCCTGGCTGCGCAACCCGCCGGGGAGTCGCCACATGCCGTTCAGCCTCGACGGTTGCCTGATCTACGTGAAAACCGGCCACCTGCCCGCCGTGCGCGTGTGACGGTCGTCCCCGTAACGCGTGCGATCCGTATGGGGATCGACTATGATCCCTCCGTTTGACGACCAGCCATCCGGAGAGTCCGGAGGCAGACAGCGACCAGGGAGGGTTCCATGTCAAAAGTTGCGATGAACACCAAGCTGCCGGTTTCTCCGGCCAAGGTGTGGGAGATGATCGGCGGTTTCAACGCGTTGCCCGATTGGCATCCCGCGATCGAGAGCAGCGAGCTCAGTGACGGCGGTCGGACACGGACTTTGACGCTCCTCGGCGGGGGCAAGATCGTCGAGAATCTCGAGCACGCCAGCGACGACGAGTGGTCATACAGCTATTCCATCGTCGACAGCCCGCTGCCGGTCGGCAACTACAAGGCGACGATCAAGCTGACGGAGGAGGCGGACGGCACCTGTTCGATGGCGTGGTCGAGCGACTTCGAGGCCGTCGGCGCACCGGAGAGCCAGGCCGTCGAGACGATCCAAGGGATCTACCAGGCGGGGTTCGACAATCTCAAGAAGATGTTCGGCGGCTGACGAGGGCTTCGACCCGCACGGCAGACCGCTGCCGTCGGAGGCAGCGGCGCGAGAGTTCGTGGGTGCAGCGCACGGCCCGACCGTCGGCAACCGGGAATACGGCTAACGAGGAGACGCATTCTGAATGACTGAACTGCCGCAGAAGATCGCCGAGGAGGCACTCGACATCTGGCAGATCCTGCTGTCGTCCGTCGTCCCGTTTGTCGCAGCCGTTCTCGTTGCGCTGCTGGTCCACTACCTGGTGTTTCTCGTCGCCGGCAAGATGGCGAGCCGGACCAAGGGGATCGCCGACAACGCGCTTGTTCGCCATGGCCGACGGCCGGCGCGGCTGCTGTTCGTGCTGCTCGCGATCTTCCCGGTTCTGCCGATGGTGGATCTGCCCGAGGGCGCATTGGCCACCATCAAGCAGGTTCTCACCATGGGAATGACCGCGACGGTGGGATGGCTGGCGGTGGCTTTTACCGGGGTCATCCAGGACGTCGTCGCCGCGAAGCACGATATCACCCAGGCCGACAACCTTACCGCGCGCCAGATCCACACCCGGGTGCGGGTGTTGCGGCGGCTTCTGGTCGCGGCGATCGTCACCGTGACGGCGTGCCTGATCCTGATGTCGATCCCCAGTATCCGCCAGATCGGGATCACCCTGTTCGCCTCGGCCGGCATCGCCGGCCTGGTCGCCGGCATGGCGGCACGCCCGGCGCTGTCCAACCTCATCGCCGGCGTCCAACTGGCGCTCACCGAACCGATCCGGCTCGACGACGTGGTCATCGTCGAGGGCGAATGGGGATGGATCGAGGAAATCCGCCCGACCTACGTGGTGGTGCGGATCTGGGATCTTAGACGGCTGATCGTTCCGCTCTCTCACTTCATCGAGCATCCGTTCCAGAACTGGACGCGTAAGACCGCCGATATCCTGGGGACCGTCTTCGTGTATGTGGATTATACGGTTCCGGTCGACGCGGTCCGAGAGGAGTTGCACCGTATCCTCGAATCAACCGACCTGTGGGACAAGAAGGTCTGGAATCTCCAGGTCACCAAGAGCGCCGAGCAGACGTTGGAACTGCGCGCCCTGATGAGCGCTCCAACTTCCGGAAAGGCCTGGGATCTCAGGTGCCACGTACGCGAGGAGCTGGTCAAGTATCTCCAGCGGGAATACCCGCATGCGCTACCGACGGTGCGTGCCGAGATCCGACAACCGGCATGAGGAAATGGCCGCGTCGCAAGAGCGGCGTCCACCGGTGCCGTCCGCCGGATTATCCCTACGGGATTAGAAACTCCACGGATCGTGGGGCGACAACAGCGGGGTGTCCGACTCGTCCTCCCAGTCGCTGTCCGCGGCTCGGGAGAGATGTCTCGAGCCGTCGCCGGTATCGCTGGTCATGAACGCATCCGGAACGATGGGATAGAAAACCGGCGAAACGACATCGGTTTCGATGCGATAAATAACCATTTCCGAAACTCCTATGGTCTGAACCTTCGTTGGATCGTTGTTGACCGCCAAGGCGGTTGCAACACTTCGGCCCTTGGCCATCTGGCGGCGGCCTCCTCCGATTTCAATGGCATTCATTGCGGCGGAATTTTTATGGCGGCCTTTGGGGGGCCGGGTCGAGGACTATCCGCGATAGGCCAAAGCGCTTCGCAGCGTCCTGTAGAGCCGCTCGGTCGGCGGACAGCCCGAAGTGTCGATCTCGTCGAAGCCGCAGGGCACGGCGCCGGCTCCCCGACCCTTTTTCGTCGATCGGGCGAGAACGATCTGGAAACGGCCGATCCAGACCAAGAGATCGCGGCCATTCTCGATCTTTCCAAGGTAGGAACCGCTATTGGAGACCGACGGAAATTGGCAGTGCGCCCAGCCACCGAATGGAAGATTGAAATAGCTGCTGATCATGACAAGCCTGCGGCTGGTGTTTCGTGGGGTCTCAAGCTCTATCTGCGATAGGTAGTTTACAGGCTTTAACAACCAGTAAACGACTACCATTTCTGGTAGGGTCGTTTATCGCTAGCTCGATCGATGTTGCACACGCGGAATGACAACGCCCGCCGTCGGTTCCAACGAATCGACGGTACGGGTAATGCTCTTATGGTAAAGTGAGCCAGATCACATGCGAGACCGCGTGGATCGATACCGCCAACGCGGTTCCGTCTACCGAGGCGGCATCGGCGCGGCCGCTCAGCTTTGCCGCGCCGCCTCGACCAGTTGCTTGATCGTTGCCAAATCGATGGCGCCGGGGATCAACTGTCCGTCGATGACGAATGCCGGGGTTCCATTGATCTTGATCTGACCGGCCAGCGCGGCGTTCTTTTTCAACGTCTCCTCGACCCTGGGATCGTCCATGCCGTCACGGACCCGCGCCGGGTCCAGGCCGACTTGTTCGGCTATCTTGAGAATCCGTTGCTCGGTAAGACCGCCGCGGGCCTGCATCAGCGCCGTGTGGAACGGGAAGTATTTGTCGGGCTGCAGATTCCATACTGCCAGCGCCGCCCGCGCCGCCGTCACCGATTCGGGACCCAATACGGGGAATTCCTTGAATACGTAACGGATGTTCCCGTCGGTCTCGATCAGCTGTTGAATGGAGGGGAAGACCCGCTTGCAGTATCCGCAACGATAGTCGAAGAACTCGACGATGGTCACGTTCCCCTGCGCGTTGCCCGCGACCGGCGCGGACGGATCCTTCTCGATTTCATCCTTCAGCGCCACCAGCGCCGCGCGCGACTCCTGTTGCTCCGCCGCCCGCTGCCGCACCTGATACGCCTGGAGGGACTCGATGACCACTTCCGGATGATCGAGGATGTACTGGCGGATGAGCGCATCGAACCGCTGTTTCTCCGCGCTGGTCATCCCGGCGGGAACCGCGGAGCCGCTCGTGGTGTCGTCGGCCCGGACGGCGGCGGCCGGCCCGGCGGTGATCAGCATCGACAACGCTGCCGCGCCAAAGAACAGTCTCGTCAATGCCATCGCTCGTTCCTGCATGTTGCTGCTCGTTCGCCTAAATAAGATCGGGGCATCATGCGCGAGGCGCGACGTTTGGGCAAGCAAACTAGGACTTGCACCGGCCGGTCTCACGGGAATGTCATCGGCCGATCGATCTGACCGGTCAACGCGACAGCATGATTCCGGCGATGTGAGCCCCGACGTCGGCATTGCCGGTCGCGGCGATCGCCACGAAAACGATCTGTACCCGACCGATATCGTCCTCCGGCCATGCGCCGGCGTAGAGCGCCGAGAGATCGACGGTGTCCAGCCACCAGATATTCGCGTTCTCGCGTCCGCCTCGGACCACATAACGGGGCGCCGGCGTCATATCCGCAAATGCGAGGGTCGTCTCCGGCCGCATGCTGCCCCTTTGCAAGGCGGAGTTCCCCCATGTCAGGACCAGGGCACGGTCGTGGGACGGCAACGATGTCGCCACGGAAACCGGATCGCTCCGGTTCCAACCGCCGTTCTGCCGGCCGCCGCGAAAGCCGACGATCAGCGCCACCGGGTGATAGCCATGGGTTTGCGGCTCCATGTTCCAGGCCCAACTCAGGTAAGGCGAGACGAGAAGCACCGCCCGGGTCCGTCGCGCCAGGAGCACCGGAGCGGCGCCGGCGCCAATTCTCAATGCCGGCACGCCGTCGAGGCTGGCGACACCAAGCCGTCCGTCGACGCGTCCCTCGACGACCCAGTCCTTCGGCGGACGCTCGGGCGAGAAAGCCGGGTCCGGGCCGAGAATCTCAACCGTTCCGGAAGGTCCGGCAGGATCGACCGGGGCTTCCGGCATCGTACAGCCGACGAGCAGAAAAAGTCCGGCGATGACCGCCGGTCGGAATTTTCGAACCCCGGAACAAGCGATGACCTGACGACCACAACCAATCTCGGAGATTGACAACCGTTTCCTCATAGGAAGGCATCGCGATCCGTCGCTGTCTGTGAGCTTTGGTATTGCGGGGTGGATTGACGCCTCGAGCACCGGTTCGGTTTCCGTCTGCTTCGTCCGCCCGACCCGGCCAAATCGACTTTGTTACAGATTGAACCCGTCGCAGCCGATGAAAACCTCCCCATCGGATTTATCCGCATGTGGATCGATCGAGATATCGCGGCGGTCATTTCCCGCGGACGAAATCGGTGCAGGCGTCGACGAGCATGGTCCGGGCGTCCGCTTCGAGCTTCGGGCGGATCAGGGGTTCCCAGGCGCTCTTGACGACCTCGCCGAGGGTGCCGCCGAAGCGGGTGGGCGTGATCGAAAGCGAGCGGATCGAGCAATCGGCGAGGCTTCCGACGGCGGAGGCGGTGAGATCCACCGAGGCATCGCCCTTGATCGCGGATTGCTCGGAGGTTTCGCAGGAAACGCCACCGACGAATGAAACGGTGACGTCGTCGCCCGCCATCGTCACCGTGGCGCGGCTCAGAGTGACACCGATCAGCTTGTCGATGCCGAGGGTGACGGGACGGCCGAGCACTTTCGATGTCAATTTCAGGTTGCTGCACGGCTGCAGCGCGGCGAGCCGTTTCTCGACGACCGTCTGCGACATGGCGGATGTCGCGGTGAAGGCGGTGAGGGTAAACACAAGCATCCATGCGCGAAGCAAGAGCGGGTACGAGGGTCTCGTTTTCAACATCCGTGTTTCCTTCAACGTTAGCCTCGAGTGTTTGACGAGACCATACAGCATCCGAGGACATATCAAGCTGCTGTTTCGACGCCTGCGACGAGCCGCGGACGCCGCCCCTTAGCGCCTGACCCTGTCCGAGAAACCGATCAGATCTCGCGCTGCCCGAGAACCTTGCGGATGGCGTCGATATTTGCGCGCGCGCTGGTCATCTGCGGGCTGACCTCCAGGACTTCTTCGAAGGCCGACAAAGCCTGCTCGAGATCGCGGAGCTTGATGAAGACGAGGCCACGGCCGGACAAGGCGCCGAAGTGGCGCGGCTCCAGTTTCAGCGTCGCGGCAATGTCCTCCAGCGACTGCTGAAGATTGTTCAAAAGGTAGTGGACCGTGGCCCGCTTGTTCCAGCCTTCGGCAAAGCCTGGCGCGAGTGCGACGACCTCGTCGAACGCTTCGAGCGCCGCGGCGAGATCCCCGCGACCCATGGCGTCTATTCCGGAATCGAGGCGCGATTGGGTCGCTTCATCCGGCGCAACAAGCCAGATCGCCCAGATTTCCCCTTCAATCGACACCGACTCGGCCGGCCCCGAGGCCGCCTTGAGCCGCCCGAACAGCGCGTCCAGGCGCGGATCGGTCTGGTCGGCAAACCCCGCCCCGGCGAAACCAACCAGACTGACAACAAGGCACAACGTTCGAAAGATCGTCATCAGGCTAATACCAACGGTCATTGATAGGAACCCATTGTGACGGCCTATGGAGGTTTCCGGCAAGGAGTGCGGTGCGCCGTGATGCTGGAGCATCACAAGCGTCGCGCGACGCTGCCCGGAAGCCTCCATAGGCCGCCCGTAGGGTCGTGTTTCGCACATCCTCGGGGCGTCGAAACCGCTTGACGATGCGCCAGCATCGCCGGCGCGGCCTCTCCTGCCGAGGATGTGTGAAACACGATCACAATGAGTCCCTATCAATGACCGTTGGTATAATATGGCAGCTATGGCAGCCTGTACCAATCTGCCAAGTGGGCCGCCGATCGCAAAATCAGGTCAAGTTATCAGGGGAAGCCTTCCGGCGGGGATGTGGCCTTGGGGTCAGCAGTGACGGTCGGTGTCACGCTGAGAGATGGTCCGCACCTGAGGGTATTGCCGCTGTGGAATGTGCCTGGACTCTTGAGATCTGACGCCAAGGCTTCGCGGGGTGGCGTCCGACCGGAGCTGCAAATGGGGGGTGAGTTATCGGTCGATCGGCAGTAGATTTGTTGCGATGGAGCGCTATTGCGTCATTGGCGCAGGGCCGGCCGGCCTTGCACAGGCTCGCGCCCTACAGTGGGCGGGAGTGCCGTTCGACATCATCGAGCGTCACGCGGATGTCGGTGGAATCTGGGATCTGGAGAACCCCGGCTCGCCGATGTACGCATCTTGTCGGCTGATCTCGTCGAAACGACTTTCGAGTTTCTTGGACTTCCCCATGCCGAGGGTCTATCCGGACTATCCGAGCCGGGCGCAAGTGCACGCGTATCTTCGCGAGTTTGCCCGCGCTCACGGGCTATATGCGCGCATCGAGTTCGGTCGTGAGGTTGCCCGTGTCACGCCGAACGCCGGCGGCTGGATCGTTCAGTTGGATGCCGGCGAAACACGCCGCTATGCCGGGGTCATTTGCGCCAACGGTATGAACTGGTTGCCCCAGTGGCCCCGGTATCCGGGCACCTTCACGGGCGAGATCCGTCATGCGGTCGACTATAGAGACAAAGAGGAGTTCGCCGGCCGTCGCGTGCTTGTGGTGGGTGGCGGCAACACCGGCTTCGACATCGGCTGCGACGCGGCCGACTGCGCGACGGCTGCGTTCCTGAGTTCAGACGAGGCTACCGTATTGTTCCAAAGCATGTGATGGGGGTTCCCGCGGATCTGTTCGCCGCACGGACCCCACCATTGCCGATGCGGCTCAGGCAGGCAATCTTTCACGGGCTCCTGCGATTACTCGTGGGTGACCTGCGGACCTACGGCCTGCCCGCGCCCGATCATCGCGTCCTCGAGTCACACCCGATCATCAACACAAAGGCATTGTCCGCTCTCAAGACCGGCCGGCTGCGGGCCAAACCCGACATCCGCGAGTTCCTGCACGATCACGTCGTCTTCAGGGACGGGAGCCGGGAGCGGGTCGACCTCGTTGTCTATGCGACCGGCTACAAGATGTCCGTTCCCTTCATGGATGCCGGTCTATTCGACTGGAAGGGCGACAAACTCGACGCCTACCTCAGTGTTTTCAATCGCCGTCACGAAACCCTGTTCACGCTTGGCTTCCTGGAAACCAATGCGGGCGTTTTTGAAGACTTTGACCGATTGGCAACCATGGTCGCCTGTTATGTCCGCGATAGAACGGAAGTGCCCGAGCGGGCTGCCCGGTTTCGGGCGCATGTCTTGGCCGATAATCCGGATCTGAGCGGAGGGTTGAAGTTCATCGATTCGCCGCGTCACGCCACCTACGCGGAGCATGAAGCCTTCCGTCATGCGGTAGAACGCACGCGAAAAGCGATGGGCTGGCCTACGCTACGAGCGGGTACGCTGGCCCTACGCTGAAACAAGCCAGATCGTCCAGATTTCCTGTTCAATCGACTCCGCTCGCCTCGCGCAACTCTGCCGACTGTAATGAATAATTGCGGATAACATGAGTGGGTTTCGCTTGCTCGGATTGTGATCCGGTGATGAGATTCACTCGCAATAATCGGGTATGTAATCGCACGTGTTCGCGCGGGGAGAGCTTGGTTGCTCGAATCGTGGAACCTTGCATCTTCAACGCGAAGTGCGACAGCTATAGCTATAGCTCAAGGGGAGGGTTTCATGACGACGTTGATTCTTCGATGCGCTTCGGTTTGGATGGGCGCTGTCTTGGGCATTTTGTTGCTGACGGCCACAGGTTCGGCGGCCCCGGTCGTTTGGACCGACTGGACGTCCGCGAATGCAACCAGCGCCGCAGGGACGGCAGGCGGCGTAGCGGTAGCATTCAGTGGTCAGATCAGTCCGGCGGCGCAGACCGCGGGCGGAACCAACTACTGGGCGGTTAATTCGTCAATCTACACCTCCAATCCCGAGGTCGACAATCCGCCGCCTGACAGCGACATCATTCGCCTTACGGGCGGGACCGGCACCGGAACCCAAACACTGACGTTCTCGCAGCCGGTCGTAGACCCGGTGATGGCGATCATGAGTCTTGGTCAGACGAGCGTAGAGGTACGCTACGAGTTCGACGCACCGTTTGACGTGCTCAACAGCGGACCGGGCTACTTCGGCGGCGGCATCCTCAACGAGCTTCCCGGCAATGTGCTTCAGGGCTTCGAAGGCCATGGCCTTATCCAGTTTTCGGGCACGTTCAGCTCAATCAG
The DNA here is from genome assembly GCA_963772635.1 of uncultured Alphaproteobacteria bacterium. GTDB lineage: Bacteria > Pseudomonadota > Alphaproteobacteria > Rhodospirillales > Defluviicoccaceae > JAUXFS01. The sequence goes on along the minus strand of CAVYYK010000032.1, from coordinate 167,633 downwards.
CTGGGACGTGCCGCTGCCCGAGTTCTGGCATGGCTTCCAGGTCGGTATTCCGGCGCAGATCCCCGAACCAATGAGCCTCTCGCTTCTGGCGCTCGGTCTGATCGGTCTTGGTGCAATGGCGGGGCGCAAGGCTCGCACGTGATCTCGGACATCTGGAAGGTCCGCCTTGGGTTAGGACAACCTCGGTCCAAGCGCTTGGCCTGACGGTTCGGCAGCTTTGCCTCTCGCGGCGGACCTTCGGTCAAGGCCCGCGATCGTGCCACCCGTGTTTCGCTTCGCCTTGGATGGCGCCGACGATCCGGAATGGGCTCTGACCGGCGGGAAGAAAACCTTGACGTTCACTGAAATAGGATATATATCCTAGAAAAAAGCTTCGGCAAATGAGAGGTGCTTCCCTCGCCGGGACGAGACGTGTGTCTCGGTTTCGGGTTTTGCGGCGGATGGTGGCGGACGTTGGTTTTTGAGATTAAGACGCGGTTTCACAAAAAATGTATACTTTTGTTTCGGCGAAAAAGGGAATTGATTCAATGGGATATCCAAAATTCATGTCTACTTTTGTCCACCTGCTTGAAAAAGCCGGTCTAGGGAAATCAACGACTTAGCCGAAAAGATGTCTACTTTTGTCTACTTTTGCATACCTTTCACATTCCGCCGGGAGGGGTTTCGTTTTTTATCAACGCGTTAAGCGCCACGGATGCGTAACGAACGTCGTCAAAACCACCGGAAATGTCGTCAAAAGCGTCGTCAAAACCCCTCCGGCGGGCTCGCCGGCAAGCGCAGGTGCGCGCCCGGCGCTTGAGGGTCAGGCGCTGTGACGCTCGGGGCCCATTGCGACCGATCAGCGCCCTCTCGCCGAGCGCGGCTTTGAGGCGGGCGTTGTCGGCGCGGAGTTGGGCGAGTTCGTCGCGGAGCGGCGCGAGGGTCGGCTCCAGCTCTTCGAGGGTGAAGCGTTGGGGGATGTGCTGGGGGCAGTTCCAGTCGAAGGCCTCGATCGTGATCACCACGGCGCGTTCGGGGCGGGCCTTGTAGCCGTCGACGTGGAGTTTGGCGACCAGTTCCGGGTCGTCGCTGACGTCGACCAGCCGGGCGCGGCCCCAGATCTTGAGGCGGCGCTGGTTGGGATAGTCCATCAGGATCAGCGCGATCCGGTCGTCGGCGTCGAGGTTGCCGGTGCTGATGTACTGGCGGTTGCCGCGGAAGTCGGCGTAGGCGATGGTGGCCTCGTCGAGCACCTCGAGGAACCCGGCGGGGCCGCCGCGGAACTGGACGTAGGGCCAGCCGGTCTCGGACACCGTCGCCTGGTAGAAGCCGTCGCGTTCGGCGATGAACGCGGCCTCGTCGGCGGTGAGGCGGTTGCCGCGCTCGGCCTTGGGGGAGAGGAACTTGGCGTAGGCCGCGGCCGAGCCCTGCTTTTGCTGGGTGGCGCGGACCGACGGGGTGAAGGCGATCTCGGCGAAAGCGCGGGCCATCGGTTTCTCCCATTTCCATCGACGGGCTCGGGCCGTCGGGAAAGGAGTTTAGCCGTTTCGGATAGGTTCGGAATATGAGATTATTGCAATTGATTATTCCGATTTGTGGAATTGTATGGACCGCTTCCGCGAGCTTTCCGTCTTCGTCGCCGTTGCCGAGGAGGGCGCCTTCAACGCCGCCGCCCGGCGGTTGAACCTGTCGCCTCCCGCGGTGACCCGGCTGGTGACGGCGCTGGAGGCTCGGATCGGCGCGCGGCTGTTCACCCGCACCACCCGGCGGGTGGCGCCGACCGAGGCGGGCAGGCGTCTGCTCGCCGATGCGGCGCGGATCCTGGCGGAATTGGACGAGGCCGAGGCGTCGGCGGCGGGCGCCCACCAGTCGCCGCGCGGGCGTGTTGCGGGTGACCGCGCCGGTGCTGTTCGGTCAGCGCTATATCGCGCCGATCCTCCGGGACTTCCTCGACGCCTACCCCGAGGTTTCGGCGACCACGCTGTTCGTCGACCGGGTCGTCGATCTGATCGACGAAGGGCTCGACGTGGCGTTGCGGATCGGCGACGTTGCCGGATTCGACGCTGTCGGCGGTGCGGGTCGGCGCGGTGCGCCGGGTTACCGTCGCCGCGCCCGGCTATCTCGCCGCCCACGGCGTGCCGGCGACGCCCGACGACCTCGCTACCGGCCACCGGATCGTCCAACCCGCTCACCCTGCACGAAGCGCACCCGCTGGTCGTTCGTCGCCGGCGGCCGGAGCAGCATCGTCGCACCTCGCCCCGAGGCTCGCGGTCAACACCATGACCGCGGCGATCGAGGCCGCCGTCCGCCGGCTGGGGGATCACCCGGGCGCTCTCCTATCAGGTGGCGGACGCGCTCGCCGACGGCACCCTGATCGAGATCCTCGGCGACTGGGAGGACCGCCGGACTGCCGGTCCATCTGGTCCATTCCGAAGGCCGCCGCGCCGCCGCCAAGATCCGCGCCTTCGTCGACCTCGCCGCCGAACGGTTGCGCGCCGACCCCGGCCTGCTCGCCGCCGGATAGCGTCGCGGGCCGGCTCGATTTCCTCATCGTTTGGGGTCGTGCACCGAAGGAAACCTGTTTTGGGAGAGGGGAAGCCGTGAGCAACGCATTCGGCCCTGACGACGCCCGGCAGGGCGATGCGGAAGACGACGAACCATCCAACCCTTCGACGGAGCCGACGATCGGCGACGTGATCGCCGCCCGTTTCAGCCGGCGCCAGGCGCTCAAGGGGTTGTCGGCGACCGCCGCCGTCGCCGCGCTTGGCGCCGGTCGTCGGAGCGCTGGCCGCCCGCCCGGCCAGAGCCGCCTCCGACGGCGGGTCGACCCTGACCTTCGCCGAACTGCCCCACGGGATGACCGAGACCCACGCGGTCGCCGACGGCTACCAGGCGCAGACGCTGATCCGCTGGGGCGATCCGGTCGTCGCCGGCGCACCCGCCTTCGATCCCGGCAACCAGACCGCCGCGGCGCAGGCCCGGCAATGGGGCTACAACAACGACTATGTCGCCTACCTGCCGCTGCCGCGCGGATCGGACAGCCCCGACCACGGCCTGCTCTGCGTCAACTTCGAGTACACCAATCACCAGCTGATGTTTCCGGGGATCGACGCAGGCGACCTCGACAAGCTGACCCGCGACCAGGTCGACATCGAGATGGCGGCGCACGGACACGGGGTCGTCGAAGTCAGACGCGACAACGTCACCGGCGCGTGGTCGGTGGTGGCGGACAGCCCGTACGCGCGGCGCATCACTGCGCTATCGACCGATATCGAGATCTCCGGTCCGGCCGCCGGGCACGACCGGCTGAAGACCAAAGCCGATTGGACCGGTCTGCGGGTGATCGGCACTGTCAACAACTGCGCCGGCGGCACCACGCCGTGGGGCACCGTGCTGATCGCCGAGGAGAATTTCGACGACTATTTCGGCGGCGATCCGAAGAAGACGGGGGAGGCGCGCAACTACGAGCGCTACGGCCTGAAGGCGAAGAGCCGCTACGCCTGGTCCCGCTACCACGACCGGTTCGACGTCGAGAAGGAGCCCAACGAGCCCAACCGCTTCGGCTGGATCGTCGAGTACGACCCCTACGATCCGACGTCGCGGCCGGTGAAGCGGACCGCGCTGGGCCGGTTCAAGCACGAGGGCGCGACGACCATCGTCAACACGGACGGCCGCGTCGTCCTCTACAGCGGCGACGACGAGCGGTTCGACTACCTTTACCGGTTCGTCACCGACGGCCGGTTCGATCCCGACGATCGCGACCGTAACCGCAACCTCCTCGACGAGGGCACGCTGTCGGTCGCCAGGTTCCTGCCGGACGGAAAGCTGCAATGGCTGCCGCTGGTGTTTGGTGAAGGCCCGCTGACCCCGGAGAACGAATTCCACTCCCAGGCCGACGTGCTGATCGAGACCCGCCGCGCCGCCGACCTGTTGGGCGCGACGCCGATGGACCGGCCCGAGGACGTGGAACCCGACCCGGTCTCCGGCAGGGTCTACATGAACCTGACCAACAACACCAAGCGCAAGCCCGACGGCGTCGACGCCGCCAACCCGCGCGGCCCCAACCCCCACGGCCATGTCGTCGAAATGACCCCTCCCGCCGTCCGGGCGCGGGCAAGGACCACGCCGCCGACACCTTCGCCTGGGACATCTTCATCCTCTGCGGCGATCCGCGGAACCCGGAAGACGGCGCAAAATACAATCCCGCCGTCAGCGCCAACGGCTGGTTGTCGGCCCCCGACAACATGGCGTTCGACCGGCTGGGACGGATCTGGATCGCCACCGACGGCGCCCCCAAGGCCGGTTTCGCCGACGGCCTCTGGGCCTCCGACACGGTGGGGCCGGGCCGGGCGCTGACCCGCCACTTCTACCGGACGCCGCTGGGCGCCGAGATGTGCGGGCCGGAATTCAACCCCGACGCCACCGCCCTGTTTGTCGCCGTCCAGCACCCGGGCGACACCAAGGGCTCGACCTTCGACACCCCGTCGACCCGCTGGCCTGACTTCAAGGAGGGCATGCCGCCGCGGCCGTCGGTGCAGGTGATCGTCAAGAACGGCGGAGGAACGATCGGGAGCTGAAATACGGAAAGGGCGGCTTTGACCGCCCTTTCGATTTGCCGAACCGCGATCCGCTGACCCGCGATCGTCGGTCGGTACTCTCACCGATCATTGTGGCGAAAACGGCGGACAAGGCAAACGACGATTTCGTGAACGCCCCGACAGGCGGCCTACCGCTCCCCGGTTTTCCGCCGATGCCGTCCTCCGTCTCGGCGCCTGCAGGATCTCGGCGAGGGCGATGACCGAGACGGTGATCGCCATCAGGACGACGGACAGCGCCGCCGCCGCCGGGAAATCGACGCCGGTCTCGGAGATTTTCGAGTAGAGGACCAGCGGCAGGATGTTGACCTGGGTGCCGACCAGCGCCAGTGCGGTCCCGTAGGCGCCGACCGCGACCGCCGAGGTGAGGCAGAAGGCCGCCACCAGGGACGGCAGGATCTGCGGCAACATGATGTCCAGGTGCGCCTTCCAGCCGGGAGCGCCCAGCGAAACCGCCGCGTCGATCTGGGCCCGGTCGAAATTCTGGATCACCGGCAGGACGAACATCACCACCCGGGGAATCAGGTAATACGAATAGGCGACGCCGAGGCCGACCGGGGTGAAGATGAACCCGCCGATCACCGCCGGATCCGCGCCGAGTTCGGCGAGGAGAAGGGTGACGAAGCCGGCGCGGCCGAACACCAGAATGAAACCGTAGGCGACGATCAGCCCCGAGAACGTCAGCGGCAGCGAGATCAGGAACAACAGCGAAGTTCGCGTTGCCGCCTTGATCCTGGCCAGGTGCAGCGACACCAGGAAGCCGACGACCACCGAGCCGAGCGGCGCCACGGTTCCGAGGACGAGGCTGCCCCGCAGCCCTCGCCAGAACACCGCATCGTCGAACAGCCTGCCGTAGGCCGCGCCCCGGTCGAAGAACGACTCCGAGACCACCGACAGCAGCGGCAGGACGAAGAACAACAGGAGGACGACCACGCCCGGCGCGATGAACGCCGGAAACAGACCGCGCGGAGCCATCATCGTCCTCCCTTGTTTCCCGGCCGGCTCAGTTACCCAGTACCGCCGCGGCCCAGCCGGCGTCGATATCGGCCTTGAGCGCCTGGGCCTTGATCACGTCCACCGGCTTGAGTTGCGGCGCCGGCGGCAGCTTCTCGGCGACGTCGGCGGGCAGCTTGACGCCGGGCACCGCCGGGCGGACGAACCCGTCGGCGAAGGTGGCCTGGCCGGTGTCGGTCATGATGTAGTTGAGCCACAGCTTGCCGGCGTTGGGGTTGGGGCCGCCCTTGACCAGGCTGATCGCGTACGGCGCCATCGCCGAGGCCTCCTTGGGGATGACGATGGCGACGTCGTCGCCCATGCCGTCGGTGTATTTGGCCTTGAGGCCGTCGTTCTCGTAGCCGATCCAGATCGGGATCTCGCCCTTGAGGAACTGGGCGTACGGCGTGGTGCCGACGTTGCGCAGCACGTTGCCGGTCTTGTGCAGCTTCTCGATATAGGCGAGCCCCGGCTTGACGTCGCTCATGTCGCCGCCGGCAGCGAAGTTGGCGGCGAGGACGACGACCTGGCCCTGGCCGGTCGAGCGCGGATCGAGATAGACGATGCTGTTCTTGTATTCCGGCTTCAACAGGTCCGCCCACGACTGCGGCGGGTCTTTGACCAGCTTGGTGTTGATGATGAAGGCGATGTTGAGGGTGTGGATGGTGAACCACTGACCCTCCGGCTGGCGGAACGCCTCCGGCAACTTGTCGAAGTTCACCGGCTTGAAGTCGGCGACCAGGCCCTTGTCGGCGGCGGCGACGGCGGAACCGGCGAAGTAATACGCGGTGTCGGCCTGCGGGCGGTTGCGGGCCTTGTCCAGGGCGGTGACGGTCACCGCCGAGCCGAGATCGTTGTAGACCATCTCGACGCCGGGGTAGCGCGCCTTGAACGCCTTGAACTGGGCGGCCCAGTTGGCCCAGGTGGGGCCGGTGTCGAACGAAACGACAAGGCCTTCCTTCTGTGCCGCGTCGTAGAGCGCCTGTTCGCCGGGATAAAGTTCCGGGCCCTCGAAGGCCAGGGCAAGGCCGGGCCACGCGACCAGCGCGGTGGCGGCGAGTTTGGCAAAGCTGTTCATGGTATCGGACCTCCGTTATGGATTTGGGGGGGTGGGCGTCAGAAGCCGGATCGCCTCCGGCGGGATCGAAACCCGGCTGACCGGGCCCCGATAGTTGGTCTCGGCGCGGATCACGCCGCCACCGACCGCGAGGTCGAAACGGCGCAGCGAGCCGAGAAAACGGTCGTGGACGACGGCGCCGCCGAATTCGTTGACGCCGTTGGCGGCGGCGTCGTCACCCTTCGTCGGGCGCACGTGTTCGGGGCGGACCAGGACGCTCGTCGCGTCGCCCTGGTTCCATCCGGCGGCATCGCAGATCAGTCTGCCGATCGGCGTGGTCACCGTCCGGGCGTCGGCGACGGTTCCCGCCCACAGGTTGGCATGGCCGACGAACGACGCGACGGTGGAGTCGGTCGGCCGATCGTAGAGGGTGACGGGATCGTCGATCTGGAGGATTCGGCCGTTGGTCATCACCGCCACCCGGTCGGCGATGGACAACGCCTCTTCCTGGTCATGGGTGACGTGCAGGGTGGTGATCCCGGCCTCCCGCTGGACCCGCAGGATCTCGTCGCGGAGGTCGGCGCGAAGGGAGGCGTCGAGCGCCGACAGCGGCTCGTCCAGCAACAGGGCGCGCGGCTCGAACACCAGCGCCCGCGCCAGGGCGACACGCTGCTGCTGGCCGCCCGACATCTCTCCCGGCGATTTGTCGGCGATGCCCTCCAGTCCGACCCGCGCCAACGCCTCCATCGCCCGGCGGCGACGGGCTTCCTGATCCAATCCCCGGACCTTCAGCGGATAGGCGACGTTCTGCCACGCCGGCATGTGGGGAAACAGGGCGTAGGACTGGAACACCACCCCGAGATCGCGTCGATGGGGCGGAAGACCGGCGACGTCGACGCCATCCACCAGGATGCGGCCCTGTTCCGGTTTGACGAAGCCGGCAAGCAGCTTCAGGACCGTGGTTTTTCCCGACCCCGAAGGCCCGATGACCGCAAGGAACTCGCCGTCTTCCACGGTGAAATCGATGTCGAACACGCCGGCGCGCCGGTCGGGGTAGCGGAAGGTCACGTTGTCGAAGCGGATCGCCATGGCGTCGCCGTCAGCCAGTCCGGGCGGCGCGGGCCGTTGCCGCACCGGTGGCCGCGGCGATCATCGCCAGGACGAGGAGGACGACGGTCGCCGCGCAGGCGAAGCCGGTCGCCCCGTAGAACGCCTGCAGCAGCACGATCGGGTAGGTGCGGCTCAGGAAACCCGCGACCAGATTGGAGAGCTGGAACTCGCCGATCGAGATGGCGGCGACGGTCACCAGACCGGAAAGCAGACTGTGGCGCACGGCCGGCAGCACGATGTCGAAGAACCGTCTGCGGAAATTGGCGCCGAGGGTGGCGGCGGTCTGCTCCATCTCGGCCAGCCCGAGATGGGCCATGTCGGCCAGCAGCGTGTTGAGAAGATAGGGGAGTGTCAGGACCACGTGGCCGGCGACCAGCAGCCACAGGCTGCCGAGCCACGGAAGCGTGTCGGAGGAGAACACCAAGATGAAGCCGAAGGCGAGAACCAGTTCGGGAACGGCGATCGGCATCAACGTGGCGATGCGGGCGGCGGTCCTGACACCGCGGCGGGCACTGGCGTTGATCGCGTAGGCCGCCGGCACGGCGATCAGGGCGTTGACCACGCCGGTGACCGCGACGACGACGAGGCTGGTTTGAAAGGCGCGCGAGAAACTGGGGTCCGCCGCCACCTCCTCGTACCACCGCAGGGTCGCGCCGGTCGGCAGCAGGGTATTGGTCCACGTGTCGCCGAACGACCCGACGAACAGCAGCGCGATCGGCGCGAACAGAAAAACAAGGTAGGCGACCGTAACCGCCATGACGATCCCTCCCCGGCGAGCCGTGCCCGGTTGTTACCCGGTTTCGATGTTTCGATCGAATGATGGTTTAATGTCGGATCTTGGTCAAATTCTCTCGCGCGTCGGCGCCGGCGGCCGGCACGACGGAGAGACCCAAAGGCGGATCAGTCGGGGGCGACCACCTTGCCGGGGTTCATGATGTTGTTGGGGTCGAGGGCGCGTTTGACGGTGCGCATCAGGTCGACTTCGACCTCCGACTTGTAGCGGGCCATGTCGACCCGCTTCAGCCGGCCGATGCCGTGTTCGGCGCTGAAGCTGCCGCCGAGACCGGTGGCGATGTCGCAGACGATGCGGTCGAACCGCTCCCACTGGGCCATATACGCCTTGCGGTCGGCGCCCACCGGCTGGGTGAGATTGAAGTGGATGTTGCCGTCGCCCAGGTGGCCGAAGGCGACGACCCGGATGCCCGGCAGCGCCGCCTCCACCGCCTTTGTCGCCAGCTCCATGAACTCGGGCACACGCGAGACCGGCACCGAGACGTCGTTCTTGATGCTTCCGCCTTCGGGCTTCTGGCCCTCGGGAATGCTCTCGCGGATGCGCCAGATCGCTTCGGCCTGGGCCTCGCTGGCGGCGATCACCGCGTCTTCGACCAATCCCGTCTCCAGGCCGTCGGCGAGGATCTGCTCGAGGGTGTCTCTCAGCGCCGAGCCCTCTCTGGCGCTCGCGAGTTTGATCAGCGCGTAGTACGGGTGCGTTTCGGCAAACGGGTCGGCGACGCCGGGAACGTGCCTGAGGCAGAAGTCGATGCCCGTCCGCGCCATGAACTCGAACGCGGTCAGCGAATCGCCGGCGGCCTCGTTGGTGCGGTTGAACAGGTCCAGCGCCGCCTGGACGCTGGGAACCGCGGCCAACGCCGTCTCCGTCACCCGCGGCTTCGGGAACAGCTTGAGCACCGCCGCGGTGATGATCCCGAGGGTTCCTTCGGATCCCATGAACAGCTGTTTGAGATCGTAGCCGGTGTTGTTCTTGCGCAGTCCCCGCAGCCCGTCCCAGATCCGCCCGTCTGGGAGGACCACCTCGAGGCCGAGCACCATGTCGCGGGCGTTGCCGTAGCGGAGCACGGTGATGCCGCCGGCGTTGGTGGCGAGGTTGCCGCCGATCCGGCAACTGCCCTCGGCGGCGAGGCTGAGCGGAAACAGGGCGCCGGCCTCCTCGGCCGCCCGCTGTACGTCGGCGAGGATGACCCCGGCCTCGACGGTGATCGTCCGGTTGGCCGGATCGACGGACCGTATACGGTTCAGCCGTGTCGTCGACAGCACGATGCCGCCGTCGGGCACGCCGCCGCCGACCAATCCGGTGTTGCCGCCCTGGGGCACGATGGCAACGCCCACCTCGGCGCAGAGGGCGACCACTTCGGCCACCTCCGCGGTCGTCGCCGGTCGCACCACCGCGGCGCACGCACCGTGAAACAGCCCGCGCTCCTCGATCAGGTAAGGCTCCAGGTCGGCCGGATCGTCGATCCAGCCCTTCGGCCCGACCACCTCGCGAATGGCCTGGAGCAAGCTTTCGGTTGGTGCGGAGGGATTGGGGAGAGCGGACGTCATGGCATCTCAATAGGTAGAGGCTTTGCGCGGAACCCGCAATGTCGACCGGATCGCGCCACAAAGCTTGATGATCCGGTCACGCGACAGCAGGCGACGCTAACGGATCGAGGACTGGATCGGTCTTGAAAGTTCGAGCAGTAGCTTCTGGAACTCCGGGGATTGCCGCAGGATCCGGCGTGCGGCCTCGCGCAAATGATCCACATCCTCGGCGGGGAGCGTCAACGCCGTCGGGACATGGTTGAGGTAGTCTCGTTCCGCATCGTCCCTCGCGGCCGCAAAACCGACCTCGATGATGTGGAAGTCCAGCAAGGCACCCGCCTCCTTGGCGCGTTCTTGCCAGAGCTGGAAGTTCGACCGGAGGAGTTCGAGCGTTTCGACGCTGTAGCGGTCGATCTGGACATTGGCGATGATCGGGAAGACCGAGGAGACGGATGACGTCTTGTCGATCTCTCCCCAGCTTTCCTCGGATTCCCGTTTCGCATTGACGACGATCGCAATGATCCGCCGCGGCAAACGGCTTTGCCCACGGAAGTCCGCTGTCGCCCTTGCCGCCGTCAGCGGATTGCGGATCCCGAAATAGTCCGAATAGCCGCCGTCGATCAGGTGGATGTAAGGCCGGACGCTCGGGTTCAAATAGGAAGCGAGGATACGCGCGCCGACCGAGCGGCGATCGAACGACGTTCGCCCCTCGTCGAGCGATTGCCGCAGCCATGCCGGCATGCGAAACCCGCAGCTTCCCGAATAATTGTCGAGCACCAGCGGCGGGAAGTAGGGTGGCAACCCGGCCGACGCCGCCACCGCGCGCGCGACCGGGAACCCGGTCAGGTCGGAACAGATGAAATCAAACTGGTCCTGGACGAAGTGGAATGGATTGCCGGTCGAGAGGTCGGTGGCGTTGATCACCACCTTGGCGCCGCCGCGGTCCTGGATGTCGCCGAAGGTGGCGCCGTCGAAGATCTCCCGATCATAGAAATCGGCCGCCAGGTCCGAGCGGTTGTAGTGGCGCGAAAGCAGCCGGAACCAGTTTCGCGGGGACAAAACAAGGCTGAGGATCAGCTCCTTTTCGATGTCGCGCTTGAGGAATCGCCGCTCGAAGTCCTCGAAAATCCGCTCGCCATGCAGCGCGAAGTAGGTCGCGGTGAAGCTTCCACCGGAAACGCCGGTGACGAAGTCCACTTCGTCGATCAAGCGCCTCGTCTGCCCGTCGATGATCACCTCGGTGTCGCGGAGCTCCTCGAGCACACCGTAGGCGAAGGCCGCCGCCCGGGTGCCGCCGCCGGAAAAGGCGAGGGCCAGCACCATGTCGTCGGGACCCTGCACGTACTCGAACAGCGAATGCCGGTAACCGGTGTCGGGGTTCCAGGCCTTCAGCGGTTCGTTGTGATAGCCGCGTCCCACGGTGAAGGTGGCGACCACGACGATCAGAACGATGGCCGCCACCAGGGCGCCCGCACCGATCAATAGTTTCTTTCGCAGCGACATGATTCTCGGCTTATGCCTGGTCTTCGTCGTCTTCGATTCCCGGCAGCACGCACGGTGCCGCCGGGCCGCGGTCGTCGTTCCAGTCGTCGTCGGCTTCGGATCGGGCCGCCGCCCGCCGCAAACGGTCGTTGATCGCCTGGCCGAGGCCCCGATCCGGCACCGGCATGACGGCGATGGCGGAAAACTCGGGCCGGTCGAGGGTTCTCAACATCGCGAACAGATTGGCCGCCGCCTCGTGGACGTCGCCGTCGCGGCTGAGGTTGAGATCGGCATCGTCGGCACCGGGTCCGAAAGCCAGCAGCGCCTCGCCCGGTTGGGCGGTGTAGGCGCAGAGGCGCAACGGCAGTCCCGGCGCGTAGTGGCGGGCGAGCATGCCCGGCGAGCGAGGCGCGCCGCCGCCCGCCGGCGCCAGCGGGCCGAGGAAACGCTGATCGCTTCCGTCGCGAGACCGCCGGGCCGAAGCAGAACGGGCGACCCTCCGGTGAGATCGACGACCGTCGATTCGACGCCGACGCGGCACCGCCCGCCGTCGAGAATCATCGCGACCCGGTCGCCCAATGCCTCGGCGACGTGGGCCGCCGTCGTCGGACTGACCGCGCCCGAGGGATTGGCGCTGGGGGCCGCAATCGGCCGGTTGGCGGCGGTGAGCAGCGCCTGGGCCAGCGAATGGGCGGGGACCCGGATCGCGACGGTGTCGAGCCCGGCGCTGACCAGCAACGACAGCCCCGAATCCGCGCGCCGCGGCAACACCAGGGTCAGCGGTCCCGGCCAGAACTTGCCGGCGAGAAAACGGGCGCGATCGTCGAAGGCCGCCAGCGCCTCGGCGGCGTCGGTATCGGACACGTGGACGATCAACGGGTTGAACCGGGGCCGGTCCTTGACCGCGAACACCGCCGCCACCGCTGCATCGCTGGTGGCGTCGGCGCCGAGGCCGTAGACGGTCTCGGTGGGGAAGGCGACCAGCCCTCCGCGGCGGATCAGCGCCGCGGCTTCGGCGATCGCTTCCGGGGTGACGGGGAAACGGGTCTCGGCGGCGCTCACGTCTTTGCGGGGGCGCCCTTGACGACGAAGTGGGGATTGTCGAGGCCCGGCTTGCCGTAGAGCAACTCGGTTCCGTCCATTCTGGTCACCGAGCCGCCGGCAAACAGCACCACCGCGTGGCCGGCGGCGGTATCCCATTCCATCGTCCGCCCGGTACGGGGGTACAGGTCGGCCCGTCCCGCGGCGACCAGGCAGAACTTGATCGAGCTGCCCGACGAGATCGCTTCGGCGATGTCGTAGTTGGCCAGAAACGCGTCCGTTTCGGCGTTGCGGTGCGACCGGCTGGCGACGGCGACGAGCCCCTTCTCCGGCATCGGTCGGCAGTGGATGGGGCGCGGCGTGCCGCCGTCGGTGACGGCGAAGGCGCCGTGCGCACTGCCCCAATAGGTGGAGCCGATCGCCGGGGCGTGGACCACCCCCAGCAGCGGCCGGCCGTTCTCTATCAACGCGATGTTGACGGTGAACTCCCCCTGGCGGTTGACGAACTGCTTGGTCCCGTCCAACGGGTCTACCAGCCAGAACCGCGTGCCGGCAATGTCGGGCACGTCGCCTGCCGCAACCGACTCTTCGGCGACGATCGGATACTCGTCGGTGATCTCGCGGCGGATCGCCTCGAGGATCAGCGTTTCCGCCTTCTGGTCGGCCTCGGTCACCGGAGACGCGTCGTCCTTGCGATCGACCGAGAAATCGGTGCTGTAGACTTCCATGATCGCTGCGCCAGCGCGCAGGGCGATGTCACGGACTTTGTTGACGAGGTCGGCATCGACGCTCAGGGTCAAGATCCATCTCCGTTTTCGGGGGTATGTGAGGCGGACTGAATAGCCCGCCAGATTGTCTCCGCCGTTGCCGGCATGTCAATATGGCGAATGCCGAGGGGCGCCAAGGCATCGACGATGGCGTTGATCACCGCCGGACAGGCGCCGATGGCGCCGGCCTCGCCCGCCCCCTTGATGCCCATCGGGTTGGTGGTGCATGGCACGCAGTTGAACGACAGCGCGATAGGCGGCATGTCGGCGGCGCGCGGCAGCGGATAGTCGCCGAACGAGCCGGTGATCAACTGCGCCGACTTGCGGTCATAGACCGCCCGCTCCATCAGCGCCTGGCCGATTCCCTGGGCGATGCCGCCGTGTACCTGGCCGGCCAGCAGCAGTGGATTGACGATGGTGCCGAAGTCGTCCACCACCGTGTAGCCGACGATCTCCACCGCGCCGGTCTGCGGATCGATTTCCACCTCGCAGATGTGACAGCCGTTGGGGAAGGTCGACGCCTGCAATTTGTAGCGGGCGCTGGCATCGAGCCCGGGCGACGTTTCGTCCGGTGGCAGGTTCTCCGGTTCGCGGGCCGCCGCCGCGAGCGCGCCGATGTCGATGCCGCGGTCACTGGCGGCAACGGTGAAACGCCCATCGGCGAAAGTGATTTCCTGGTCTCCGGCCTGAAACAGATGGCTGGCGAAGCGCTTGCCGCGGGCGATCACCGCGTCGGCGGCGTTCCGCAGCGCCGGGCCGCCGACCGGCAGCGAACGCGAGCCGGCGGTGCCCTTGCCGAAGGGGATGCGGTCGGTGTCGCCCTGGGTCACCCTGATCCGCTCGAACGGCACGCCGAGCGCATCGGCGGCAATCTGGGCATAGGCGGTTTCGTGGCCTTGACCGGTGGACTGGGTGCCGATGAGCACCTCGACGTCGCCGTCTTCGTCGAACCGGATCGTCGCCTCCTCCTCCTCGTAGCCGCAGACCTCGATGTAAGTGGACATGCCGATGCCGCGCAACCGGTCGCGGGCACGGCCGGCCTCGCGCCGAGGCTCGAAGCCGGCCCAATCGGCGGCGGCCATGGCGTCCTCCATGTTGCGGGCGAAGTCGCCGCAATCGTAGGTGTGGCCCGAGGCGGTCGCGTAAGGCATCTGGTCGGGACGGATGAAGTTGCGCCGGCGAATCTCGTCGGGAGAGAGGTCGAGTTCGCGGGCGGCGGCGTCGATCACCCGTTCGATCAGGTAGGTGGCTTCCGGGCGCCCGGCGCCGCGATAGGCGTCCACGGGAACGGTGTTGGTGTAGACACCCTCGCACACCGAGAAGATGGCCGGGATTGCGTAGACGCCGGACAGCATGCCTTCGGTCTGAGACGGGATCGCCGGCGCGAAACGGTTGAGATACGCGCCCATGTTGGCGGTGATGCGGACACGCAGCGCCGACATCCGTCCGTTCCGATCGAACGCCGCCTCGACCGTGTTTCGCTGGTCGCGGCCATGGGTGTCGCCGATGAAAGCCTCCGAGCGATCGCCGGTCCATTTCACCGACCGGTTCAGCTTCGCCGCGGCCCACAGGGCGAGCGCCTCCTCGGGATAGTGAAAGATCTTCGACCCGAAGCCGCCGCCGACGTCCTGGACGACCACGCGCAGCGCCTCTTCCGGCACCTTGAGGGTGTGTCGGGCGAGCGTTTCCTTGATCTGGTGTGCCCCTTGCGACGAGGTATGGAGGGTATATCGCCCGCCTTCCGGATCGAAATCGGCGACCACGGCGCGGGGCTCCATGGCGCAGGGCACGACCCGGTTGTTTGTCAGATCCAACCGGGTGACGTGGTGAGCACTCCGAAACGCGTTGTCGACTTCCGTCTCGTCGCCCAATTGCCGGTGGAACGCGACATTGCCGGGCGCGCCCTCCCACAACTGCGGTGCGTCCGCGACGAGGGCATCGTCCATCGTCGCGACCGCGGGCAACGCCCGATAGTCGATGTCGATCAGTTCGATGGCTTCAATCGCCTGCTCCGCCGTCTCGGCGACCACCATGGCGACGGTTTCGCCGACAAACCGCACCCGGTCGCGGGCCAGCAGCCGTCGGCCGGGCCGGGGCAGAGGGTTGCCGTCGGCTCCGTGGACCGGGACCACGCAGGGAATATCGCCGAGACCGTCGGCGGCGACATCGGCGCCGGTGTAGATCGCCAACACGCCAGACGCGGTCACGGCCGCCGTGGTGTCGATGCCGGCGATGTCGGCGTGGGCGTGGGGCGAACGCAGGAACACCGCGTGGACTTCGCCGGGTAGCGAAACGTCGGCGACGAAACGGCCGCGGCCGGTCAGCAGCCGCGGGTCTTCGCTCCGCAGAACCGGTTGGCCGATGCCGAACTTACCCATCCGTTCTCAGCTCCACAACGCCCCGGGATCGTCCAGCATTTCCGAGGACACCGACTCGCCGGTGAAGCGCCAGGCCTTGAAGTCCGGTGACCAGTGGTCGCGATCGAGCCCGGCCTTGACCTTGAGCTGGGCGAGGAACGCCTGCGGTCGGGGAAGGGTTTCCCAGACCTGCGGCAGGAACAGGGCTCGGTGTCCGTCCGAACTCGATGATCAGGCCGTCGACCGCCGGCCGGATTTGTCTCAGCAGGTCGGCCTCGTCGGCAAACGTCATCGGTACCGGCGAGCTCAACACCGAAACCGACAACGAAAGCTCCTGTTTCTCGTCGGTGCCGAGTTTCGGAAAGCGGCTGTCGCGGAAGCCGGCGGCGAAGCCGTTGTCGGCGATGTCCTCGACCAGTGGCCGATACGCCCTCGGCGAACCGACGCAGCCGCGGAGCCGGCCGTTGCGTTTGAGGGTGACGAAACAGGCCCCGTTGTCGTGAAGGGCTTGCGGATAGTCGGCCGGGTCTACCGGCAACGCGGTTCCGCGGGCGAGCCCGTGCTCGATGGACGCCGCCGCGAGGTGAAGCAGGGTCTCTCCGTGGGTGTCCAGCAGTGCCCGGGTCTGGCTGCCGAAGTTTTCCCCGGCCGTCGCGCCGCCGCCGCCGGTCCGCCGATCCGCCGCCTCGGGCTCGGTGAACATCCAGGCGCCGTAGCCGACCACCCGCCGGCGGTCGCCGGCGGTATCGCCGGAGTTCCGGAGATCCAGCGTCGTCACCCTGAGCCCGCGGCGTTTGGCCAGGGTGAGCAGACCGGCGACGGGAACCCGGCCGCAGGCCTGATCGTAGCCGATGGCGGCGGGATCGAGGGCTTCGATCGCCCTGCAGGTGGCCGCGTCCATGTGTCGGGCGCTTTCGTAGTCGAGATAGTGGCTGAGGTCGGAACTGATGACGATGATCGTTTCCGGACCGCCCCACAGACGTTCGATCACCTCCGCCACCTCGTCGGCCGAAGCCTGGCCGACGACCAGGGGAACCAGGGAGAAGTCGGTAAGAATCTCCTGCAGGAACGGCAGGTGAACTTCCAGGCTGTGCTCTTCGGCGTGGGTGGCCTCGAACGTCTCGACCTGGGGCAGCGAGAGGATCTCGTCGACCGCGTCCTTGTCCACCGGGATCCGGCCCAGGGGTGTCGCGAACGCCTCGGCGGCACTGACCGCCAGGCCGCGCACCGGGACGCGGTGGCAGGGACCGAGCAGCACCACCCGTCGCACCACATCGGCCACCGGCTTCAGGCGTGCGTACGCGCTCGCGGCGATCGGGCCCGAGTAGACGTAACCGGCGTGCGGGGCGATGATCGCTTTCGGAGCGGGGCCTTCGGGGGTTTCGGGCGCGGCCTCGGCAAGCATTCGCCGGACCACGGAATTGAGCTCGCGGGGATTGCCTGGATAAAACATCCCCGCGACGGCTGCATGCCTGACAAGAGTCATCATCGGGGCTCCTTTGCTGTATAATGATACCGCAGATGAAGGCGGCGCGGCCAGCCTGAATTCCCCCGAGCCAAGGACGACTCGTCGGCCGCGAGCCTTCGAAGGTGCGCCGTCGGCATCCGACGGCGAGGGAGAATGGCCATGACCGAGCATGCCACGCAAGAAACCTTTGATATCGCTTTTCCCGGGCGCTATTGGCACCGGCTGGAAGACGGGCGGCTGCAATGCGACGTCTGCCCGCGGCTGTGCAAGCTTCGCGAAGGCCAGCGGGGCCTGTGCTTCGTCCGCGCCCGCCAGGGCGACGGGGTCGTGCTGACCACTTACGGAAGGTCCAGCGGTTTCTGCGTCGACCCGATCGAAAAGAAGCCGCTCAATCACTTCCTGCCCGGTACGCCGGTGCTGTCGTTCGGCACCGCGGGGTGCAATCTCACCTGCAAGTTCTGCCAGAACTGGGACATCAGCAAGTCGCGCGAGGTGGACACCCTGTGCGATACGGCGACGCCGGAGATGATCGCCCAGGCGGCGGTAGCGACCGACAGCCGCAGCGTCGCGTTCACCTACAACGACCCGGTGATCTTTCTGGAATATGCCGTCGACGCCGCGAAGGCCTGCCATGCGCGGGGTGTGAAAACGGTGGCGGTGACCGCCGGCTACATCTGCGAGGAGGCGCGGGCCGAGCTGTTCCGTCACATGGACGCGGCCAACGTCGACCTCAAGGGGTTTACCGAGGCATTCTACCAGCAACTGTGCAGTGGCCATCTGCAGCCGGTGCTCGACACCCTCGTCTATCTCAAGCACGAAACCGACGTCTGGTTCGAGATCACCACCCTGTTGATCCCCGGCGAGAACGATTCCGAGGCCGAGTTGGAGGCGTTGAGCCGTTGGGTGGTCGAGAACCTCGGTCCCGACGTGCCGCTGCACTTCTCCGCCTTTCACCCCGACTGGAAGATGACGGACGTCCCGCCGACGCCGCCGGCGACCCTCACCCGGGCCCGCAGGATCGCGCTCGAGAACGGGGTAAGGTACGCCTACACCGGCAACGTCCACGATCAAGAGGGCGATGCCACCGTTTGCCACAACTGCGGACAGGTGGTGATCGGCCGCGACTGGTACGAGCTGACGGAATGGAACCTGACCGGGGACGGGCGCTGCAGGAATTGCGCGGCCCAATGCGCCGGTGTGTTCGACGGACCGCCGGGAACGTGGGGGCGGAGACGGCGCCCGGTTCGTCTCGCTTCCCCGCACGCGGCATAGGTCTCCGGCGCATCGACGACCGACACCGCGGATAGTGCCTGACTGCCAACAAACCCTTTCTTTTGCCGTCGTTCGGTCTAAATACTGAACCGCCGGCAGCCGCCGAAACCTGACCGCGACGAAAGGACGTCCGATGAAGATTGCTTTTTCCGCGCCCGCCCTTCCCGAACAGGGAGTTCTGGTGGTTGGCGTGCTCGAGGATCGTAAGCTCACCGCCAGCGCCAAGCAGCTCGATCAGCGGATGAACGGTGGGGTCGTTCGGGCGATGAATGCGAGCCGGTTTCGCGGCAAGAAGGACCAGGCCCTGGCGATGGTCGCGCCGGGGGACGGCGGGCTCGATCGCGTGTTGCTGGTCGGTCTCGGCAAGGCCGGCGACATCGATGCGCTGCGGATGCAGGCGGTCGGCGGTCGGATCTATGCCGCCCTCGGCAATCAGGGACACAAGGCGGCAACGGTGGCCGTGGACGCCGTCGACGGCTGCTCGATGGCTCCGGCGGAAATGGCCGCGGAACTGGCGTTGGGAGCCCGGCTCCGGTCTTACCGCTTCGGAAAATACATGACCAAGGAAAAGGACGAGGACAAGCCGAGCCTCGGTGCGCTGACCATCGGTTGCGACGGTGCGGGCGAGGCGCGCAAGCTGTATGGGCCGCGGGAGAAGGTCGTGGACGGGGTGTTCTTCACCCGCGACCTGGTCTCCGAGCCTTCCAACGTCATCTATCCGGAATTGCTGGCGGCCGAGGCCAAGGCGCTCACCGATCTCGGCGTCAAGGTCGAGGTGTTCGGCGAAGCCAAGATGGAAAAGCTCGGCATGGGCGCGCTGCTCGCCGTCGGTCAGGGCAGCGACCGGGAGTCCCAGCTCGTCGTCATGCAGTGGAACGGCGCCGGTAAACCGGACGCGAAGGGCGGCAAGTCGAAGAAGGAGAAGAAGGGTGCGGCGAAGGGCGATGCACCGCTGGCGTTCATCGGCAAGGGCGTCACCTTCGACACCGGCGGGATCTCGATCAAGCCCTCCGCCGGCATGGAGGACATGAAGTGGGACATGGCCGGCTCGGCGGTGGTCATCGGCCTGATGAAGGCGCTCGCAGGCCGAAAGGCCAAGGTCAACGCCGTCGGCGTCGTCGGCCTGGTCGAGAACATGCCGTCGGGAAAGGCCCAGCGTCCCGGCGACGTCGTCACCTCGATGTCCGGCCAGACCATCGAGGTCATCAACACCGACGCCGAAGGTCGGTTGGTGCTGGCCGATGCGCTGTGGTACTGCAAGGAGCGGTTCAAGCCCCGGCTGATGGTCGATCTGGCGACCCTCACCGGCGCCATCATCATCTGTCTCGGCAACGAGAAGGCGGGGCTGTTCGCCAACGACGAGGAGCTCGCCGAGCGCCTCGCCGCCGCCGGCGACGCCGTCGCCGAACCGCTGTGGCGGATGCCGTTGGGCGAGGAATACGACAAGATGATCAAGTCGGAGATCGCCGACATGAAGAACACCGGCGAGCGCGGCGCCGGCAGCACCACCGCCGCCCAGTTCCTCAAGCGGTTCGTCGACGACACGCCGTGGGCGCATCTCGATATCGCCGGCGTCGCCTGGTCGAAGAAGGACCGGGACGTGGTGCCCAAGGGCGGTACCGGCTTCGGCGTCCGTCTGCTCGACAGGCTGATCGCCGACCATTACGAGGGCAAATAGCGGTCCGGACCCGACGATGGCGAACCCCTGCCGGGCGGGAAACCGGTGACCGACGTCGCGTTCTATCACCTGACCCGGTCGCCGCTGGAGAAGGCGCTGCCGAAGCTGCTCGAGAAGACCCTCGCCGCCGGCAAGCGGGCGGTGGTGCTCGCCGGCTCGAAGGAGCGTGTCGAGGCCCTGGCGACGGAGCTGTGGACCTACGATCAGGACGCGTGGCTGCCCCACGGCACCGCCAAGGACGGCGCCGCCGAGGACCAGCCGATCTGGCTCACCGCCGCCGACGAGAACCCCAACGGCGCCACCTACCTGTTTCTCACCGAAGGCGCCAACTCGGCGCATATCGCCGACTACGAGCGTTGCTTCGACCTGTTCGACGGCAACGATACGGACGCCGTCGCCGCCGCCCGCGAGCGCTGGACCGCCCGCAAGGCCGAAGACCACGCCGTCACCTATTGGCAGCAGACCGACCGCGGCGGCTGGGAACGGAAGGCCTAGGCGGCGGTGCGCGGGGGGCGAAAATGTCTCCCTGAAAATGTCTACCTTTTGTCTACTTTTCCGGCCGTTTTGTCTACTTTCGTTACGCCTCCGTGGCGGTTAACGCGTTGATAAAAAAGGAAACCCCTCGCGGCGGAATGTGAAAGGTAGACAAAAGTAGACAAAAGTAGACATCTTTTCGGCTAAGTCGTTGATTCTGCTGGAACGGCCTTTTCGGGCAGGTAGACGAAAGTAGCCATGAAATTAGTTTAGTGCATTGATATAAAACGTGTTTTTGCCGAAACAAAAGTAGACATTCTTCAAAATCCCTCGGCGCCGGCGCCGCCGCGGCGGGTCCGCCGGGGATCGCCGCAGGCGCTCGGACGGGGCCCGCGGCCACCGTTCGCGGTCCTCCCCTCGGGCCAGTCGGCGCACTCGGCGTACTCGCCCGCTCCCGCCGCCAGCGCAATCGCGCCGGTAAATCCACGAATCCTCGCCTGCAGGTCGACGGCGCGGGCGGCGGCGTTGAACTGGTGGTCGACGACCGCGCGGCGGTAGACGTTCTCCAGCTTGCCGACCAGCACCTCGCTGGAACGGCTGTGCAGCCGCGCCGTCTCCGCCTCGATCTCGGCGATGCGCCGGGCGATGCGCGGATGACGGAGCAACCGGTATCCGGCGGTGTTCGCCCATTTGGGCGCATAGCCGGCCGCCCGCGCCGCCGTGGTCGCGCAGGCCAGTTCGGCGAACCGCCGGCAGAACCGCTCCTGCCGGGCCTTCAATAAAGTCATGGCGTCCTCCCGGTTGAAAAACCTATTAATCGGTATATATACCTATAATGGCCGACTGTCAAGGCCTTGCCGCGACGGTGACGACCGTCCGCAGGGCCGAAGGCAACACCGTCACCTCCTGGCAGCAGACCGATCGCGGCGGCGGGATGCGGAGAACTTGGACGAGGCCATTTCAACCGATTGTCGCCCAGGTCCTTGTCCTGATAGTATTCTTTCAGGCTTTTCGGTCGATAGGGGGGTGGGGCCATGAGCGCCAGGTCGAAGATCGTTTTGCCGGTTGTTGCGATCGCCGTCGTCGTCGGGATCGTCGGCGTCGTCTCCTATGATATCTTTTGGAAGGAGCGGCTCCGCCCGGCGACCCCCGACGAGGTCGCCGCCCATCTTCAGGGGGATTGGTCGGGGGTTTCCGTAAACAACGTCCAGGAAAGCCGAAAAGGCATCATAACGATCAGAAGGCTCGACGGTAACCGCATCGAGGGCGAGGAGGACTGGGAAAACGCGACCCTGTGCCCGGACAAGGTTTTCTCAGGGATTTTCGCGGAAAACAAGGTTTCCTGGGAGTTCACCTATGTCAACGCTTCTCCCGGCTTACCCGGTTACTGCAACGCGAAAGGGCACACCGATCTCGAAATGAAAATCGGCGAGGACGGTACGCCTCATCTCATCGGATCGTGGGAGGTGGAAGGCTGGTGGGGTCGTCTGGAACTGACCAAGGCGCGCTGAACGACGGGGCCGCGCGTTCACCGGCAACAACTACGGTCCCGGTCGATCGCTGCCCTCGGGGGCCGAACGTGGCATAGTTCGGTAACATGTCCCGGGAATGCCCGCTCGAGGGCCGAATGTGGCATAGTTCGATATCATGTTCCCGGAATGCCGCAGTGATGTGCCGACGGCCAGATGCATCAGGAAGGCCGTGGCAATCCCCAGGTGGGGGAAGCTGAGATAGAACAGCGGCACCAGCACCACGCCGCCTCCGAGGCCGAACAGGCCGGCCAGCAGCCCGGTCAACCCGCCGGCGAAAAGATACGACACTAGCGCCAGGAATTCCATGATCCGACCCCACCGGGACAGCAACATCGGGATTCCCCCAGACATATAACTCATTTGCCGCAAGGCCAACGGAGGTCAGGCTCTCAGGAGTTTGCGAACCGTTGCCGCTCCCCGATGCATCTTCGCGGGACAAACAGGTTAAAATCGATTTGCAGTTCATCATTGTCGACGACGTCGATTTCCGGTATAATTTCCGGAAATAGATCGGAGGATGTCGGCGTGCCGAGCACCCAGAGAAGGCCCAAAACACTTACCGCCGTCGGATGAAGCGCCGGGGCGTCGTCCGCGTCGAGGTTCATGTCCGCAAGGACGACGCGCCGCTGGTGCGCGGCGTCGTCGCTGCGCTGGTCGACCCGGACCGCGAGGCCGAGACCCGGGCGCTGCTGCGCGAGACGTTCGGGGCTGGCCCGGCCAAGGGGTTGAAGGCGCTGCTCGCGTCGGCCCCGCTCGACGGCATCGACCTCCGCAGGGAGCGCGATCTCGGGCGGGACGTCGAGCTGTGAGCTACCTGATCGACACCAACATCATCTCCGAGGTGCGCAAGGGCGGCCGCTGCGATCCAAAGGTCGCAGCCTGGTATGCCGCGGTCGATGACGCCGACATCCATCTGAGCGTGCTGGTGCTGGGTGAGATCCGCAAGGGGGTCGAACGGGTACGGCCGAACGATCCGGCCCGCGCCCGTGCCCTCGAAACCTGGCTGTCCGCCGTCGACAAGTCCTTCTCCGACCGAGTCTTGCCGGTCGATCGGGCGGTCGCCGACGAATGGGGACGGATGGCCGCCAAAAGGCCCGTCTCGACGATCGACGCCCTGCTCGCGGCGACGGCCAAGGTCTACGGCCTGACGCTGGTCACCCGCAACGTCGCCGACGTCGCGGACCTCGGCGCAGAGGTGCTCGATCCGTTCGAGCCAATCGTGAGTTCGCAGTAGGGGAGACGGCCACAAGCTCCGCGCCGTGGAAATGTCGGGCCGTGGGCAATGCCTGAAATTTACCGCCGTCGCGCCAGCACCCACGCCAGAATACCGCCGATCAGGGCGGCGGCGGCCATCGGGAGGTAGGCGGCGCCGGCGAGGGCGGCGTAGAGCGGGCCGGAGGCGAGCAGCATCAGCCCCAACCCCAATCCCATCACCAGCGACGAATAGAGGCTCTGCGCCGTCGCCGACAGCGCCGGCGGCACCGCCCGGGCGATGAAATGGATCGCCCCCAGATGCGCGGCGCCGAAGGTGAAGGCGTGCAGCGCCTGGACCGAGACCAGCGCCGGCAGGGCGTCGGTGAGGCCGAGCACCAGCCAGCGCACCGCCCCGGCGACGCCACCCAGCGCCAGCAGCCGGGCGGGGCCGAGCCGGCGCAGCACGCGGCCGCCGACGATGAACAGGAGGATCTCGGCGACGACGCCTTCCGCCCACAGGGCGCCGATGACGTCCTCGGAATAGCCGGCGGCCCGCCAGTGGAGGGTGCCGAACGCGTAGTATACCGCGTGGCTGCCCTGGATCAGCGCCGCGGCGGCGAGGAACAGGGCGAACGAGCGGTCGCGCAGCGGCCGGAGGATCGACAGGGCCGTCGAGGACGCCCGTTCGGGGCGGATGTCGGGGAGCAGTCGGCAGGAAAGGGCGGTGAGGGCGATGGCGGCGA
Source organism: uncultured Alphaproteobacteria bacterium (assembly GCA_963772635.1). GTDB lineage: Bacteria > Pseudomonadota > Alphaproteobacteria > Rhodospirillales > Defluviicoccaceae > JAUXFS01. The sequence continues at coordinate 143,572 of CAVYYK010000032.1, read as the reverse complement.
GCACCATCCAGAAGATCGCCCCGGCCGGCTGGTCCACCAGGACCCGGCCGGCGACCACCGCGAGGACGACGAAGCTCAGCGATCCCCACAGCCGGACGCGGCCGTAGTCGAGGGCGCCGTCGCGGGCGGCGAGCATGGTCAGGCTTTCGCCGAGCGGCATGATCGGCGGCCACAGGGTGAAGAACAACAGGCTGACGACGAAGATCGGCCAGAACCCGTCGACCACCCCGAACAGGGCGAAGGCGGCGAGGCCGCAGCCGGCGAACGCCACCATCGGCCGCCGCCGTTCGCCGAGGCGGTCGGCGAGATGGCCGGCGAGCGGGTTGCCGGCGATCTTGGCGCCGACGCCGAGCGCCAGCAGCACGCCGATCTCCGCCGGCGACATCCCCTTGGCGGCGAGCCACACCGGCCAGAACGGCAACTGGATGCCGACCACCGTGAAGAACGCGGCGTAGAAGAAGGCCAGCCGCGGGGCGGGGCGGTCGGAACGGGTGGTCATCGGCGGCAACCTACAGAACGCCGCCGACCGCGCCAACCGACTCCCTTGGCCTTTCGGCGCGTAGCCTGTAGTTTCCGGCCAACCGAGGGCAGGGGAGGATCAGCGATGGCGCGGATCGTCGTGGTCGGTTCGGTGGCCAGGGACGAAGTGGTGAGGCTCGACGGGCGGTTTCGCGTCGGCACTCATCTGCAAGGGTCGTGGCAGGGGCCGCGCCTAGGGGGCGGCGCCGCGTGCACGGCGGTTCCCCTCGCCTATGCCGGCCACGAGGTGTTCGTCATCTCGTCTTTGGGTGACGACGACCAGGGCCATCAATTGGCCGCCGAACTGGCCGCGACCGGCGTCGATACGTCGCGGATCGAGTTCGTCGACCAGCCCTCGACCCGTTCGATCATCCTCGTCGACAGCGTCGGCGAACGGACCGTCATCAACGTTACCCGCACCACGCAGGACATCCCGCCCGAGCGGCTGTTGGGACTGAGGGCCGACTGCCTCTACGTGCGAAGCCGGCGGAACGATCTGGCGCCGCTCCTCCTCGAGGCGGCCGCCTCGACCTTCGTCGTCGCCCACATGCCGCCATGCGAGCCGGGGGGCATGCCGGCCCACGTGCTGGTGGCATCGGCGTCGGACCTCGACGCCGACATGCTGGACGATCCGTTCACCGCCGGCCGCGGTGTCGCCGGCGACATCCTGCAAACGGTGGTGCTGACCCACGGACCCAAGGGCGCGGTCGCCCACGGCGCCGAGCAGCTGCTGCGCGTGCCCTCGCCGACGGTCGTGCCGGTCGATACCACCGGTGCCGGCGACGCGTTCGCCGCCGGTATGCTCCACGCCCTGGTGACCCGTGCGTCGATGGAGGAGACGCTGATAACCGCCGCCGCCTGGGGGGCGGAATCGACGCAATGGGAAAGATCGATTCTCCCCGAGGAGGCGGTGAAGCGATTGCTTCAGTACCGGGCTTCCGTGTGAAACAGCTCCTCCAGCGCATCGCGGCCGGCCGTCACTTCCGGGCGCGGGCGAAGTCCGCCAGGTAGGCGAGGCCTTCGATCGCGCGGCTGCCGTACCACGAGGTCATTTCCGCATCGATGATCGCCGCCTTGGCGGCGTGGGCGGGGAACTCCTCCCGGAACGCCTCGATATGGGTTTGCTTGAACGGAAACGGCTCGGAGCCGAACAGCACCCGGTCCGTTCGGACCAGGAGGTCGTCATTCAACTCGACCGTCGGGTAGCGGTTCTGCGGGTCGTCGGCGACGGTGCGCCAACCGACCAACGCCAGCATGCGCGAGATGTAGGTGTCCCGCGACACCGTCATCCACGGGTTCTTCCAGATCAGATAGAGGACACGCCGCTCGGGCAGGGATCGGGCCGCCTCGATCGCGGCCGCGAATGCCGCTTCGAACCGGGCGCACAACCTCTCCGCCTCCCGCTCACGGTGGAACAGGGCGCCGACGTGCCGGTAGAGCGCCAGATTGTCGCGGACTTCGATCGGATGGGTGACCACGACCTCGTACCCGCATCGGGCCAGCTCGTCGGCCAGCCGGAGCGGCGTCTCGTCGATATTGACGATGACGTGGGTGGGTTCCAGGCGCTCGAGCTTTTCCATGTTGAGCTGTTTGGTGCCGCCGACGCTGGCGACGGATTTGATCCGGTCGCTCGGATGGATGCAAAAAACCGTTCGTCCGACGACCTGCTCGGCGAGGTCCAACGCGAACAGAAGCTCGGTGATGCTCGGGACCAACGAGACGATCCGCGCCCGTTTCCCGGCGGGTCGATGAACCCGGCCGGCGGCATCGACGAGCGGAGACGACGGTTCATTCATCGGCAGTCGGGGGCCTTCCGCCCTCTCTTTCCGGCCGCCGCGAGAAAAAAACCAAAAAAAAAGTCATGACTGTGATCCAGGTCACATTTTCGCGGGTGCGGGTAGGGCATATTGATCGCGGATGGACTTCTCATCCGGAGTTCTCCCTTCCCTCAAGAGCACCAACTCGGGCCGGCATTGCCGGCCCCATTTTTTTTCCGATTCGACGGTTGGATCGGATGGTCCGGACGAGTCCCTTGTCAGCCACGCCGCGCCGGTCTATAAGGCGCCCGCCTTTGTTTCAGGGGAAGGACCGGCGCCGTTTGTCGGTCCTTGATCAAAAAGGCGCTCGCGACTAGCACAATCGTTCATCAACATCGCCATAGACAAATGGAGGGACTCGGGTATGGCCGTCGAAAGAACCCTGTCCATCATCAAGCCCGACGCCACGGAGCGCAACCTTACCGGTAAAATCAACGCCTTTTTCGAGGACGGGGGGCTGCGTATCGTTGCCCAGAAGCGGCTCCGCTTGTCCAAGGAGCAGGTACAGAAGTTCTATGCCGTCCACGCGGAGCGCGCTTTCTACGACGAGCTTTGCGAGTACATGTGCTCCGGCCCCGTCGTCGTTCAGGTGCTCGAGGGCGATAACGCCGTTACCCGCAATCGGGAGATCATGGGCGCCACGAACCCGGCGAATGCCGAAGCGGGCACGATCCGCAAGGCGCACGGGGTCGACGTCCAGGCGAACTCGGTCCACGGATCGGACTCGCCGGAGAACGCCCTTATCGAGACCCGCTTCTTCTTCAGCGACATCGAGATCGTCGGCTGACGCCTGTCATCGAGATCGCCCGGATATCCAGTGCGGAACCGGGCGAGATCACTCGGGAACGGGATTGATCATCGCACCGTCTTCGCACCGGAAATCGCCGATGACGACGTGTTCATTGGCGACCCTGACCCGGGATTCGGCGATCAGCCGCACCGCCAACGGGTAGGCCCGGTGTTCCTGGGCGAGCACCCGGGCCGCCAGCAGGTCCGGGCTGTCGTCCTGAAACACCGGAACCACGGCCTGGATGATGATCGGCCCGTCGTCCATCGCCGGGCGGACGAAATGCACGGTGCAGCCGGAAAAGCGCGTGCCGTACTCGATGACCCGCTCATGGATGTGTATCCCCCGGAACGCCGGCAGCAACGACGGATGGATGTTGATCAGCCGGTCGCGCCAATGGTTGACGAAGTCTTCGGTCAGCAATCGCATGAAGCCGGCAAGGCAAACCAACTCGGCGCTCGCGGCACTCAGCGCCTCGCCCAGGACTTTCTCGAACGCCTCGCGATCGTCGAATGCCTTGTGGTCGACGACCACGGTGGGGATACCGGCGGCTTCCGCCCGGGCAAGGCCGGCGGCACCGGGGACGTTGGAGATCACCAGGACGATTTCCGCGGGATAATCCTCGTCGGCGCAGGCGTCGATCAACGCCTGAAGGTTGCTTCCGCGTCCCGAGATCAGCACCCCGACTTTCAGCTTCGCCAAGCCTGTTCCACTCCCTCCAATCGAACCGGCGCCTCGTCTCCCGATCGCCGGACCAGCCGTCCGATGACGAACACGGTTTCGCCGGCGGACCGGAACGCCGCCTGGAGATCGCCGGCCCGGTCGGCCGCCACCACCACCGCCATGCCGACACCGCAATTGAAGGTGCGCGCCAATTCCCCGGCCGGAATGCCGCCTGCCGCGGCGAGCCAACGGAACACGGCCGGCAACTCCCAGGCGGCGGCGTCGATCACCGCCGCCAGGTCCGATGGCAGCACCCGGGGCAGGTTCTCGACCAGCCCGCCGCCGGTGACGTGGGCGAGCGCATGGATACCCCCGACCCGCAACGCCGCGAGGCAACTGTCGACGTAGATGCGGGTCGGCGTCAACAGCGCCTCGGCGAGGCTTTGTTCGGGATCGAAAGGGCACGGCTCGGCATAGTCGAGACCGCCGGCGTCGACGACCTTGCGAACCAGCGAGAAGCCGTTGGAATGGAGACCGCTGGAAGCGAGGCCGAGGATCACGTCCCCTTCGGCGGCGGTCTCGCCGGTGAGGATATGACCGCGCTCCGCGGCGCCGACGGCGAAACCGGCGAGGTCGTAGTCGCCGGCGGCATAGAGGCCCGGCATCTCCGCCGTCTCGCCGCCGATCAACGCGCAGCCGGCCTGGCGGCAACCCTCGGCGATGCCGGCGACGATCGCCCGCCCGGCGTCCACGGCCAGCTTTCCGGTCGCGTAGTAATCGAGAAAAAACAACGGCTCGGCGCCCTGAACCACGAGGTCGTTGACGCACATGGCGACCAGGTCGATGCCGACCGTATCGTGCTTGCCGGAGGCGATCGCCACTTTCAGCTTGGTGCCGACGCCGTCGGTTGCGGCGACCAGGATCGGATCGTCGAAACCCGCCGCGGCCGGGTCGAACAGGGCGCCGAACCCGCCGAGACCGGCGACGACGCCTTTTCGTTCGGTCGACCGGGCCAGCGGCTTGATCGCCTCGACCAGAGCCGCGCCGGCATCGATGTCGACGCCGGCCCTCTTGTAAGTGAGCCCGCTAATCTCTTCCTCCCCCCGCGCGACGTGGTACATTCGGGCGCCAACGGCGCGAGAATACTTCATTCGAGGCAGCATGCAATGATCCATATCCGCAGGCCGACCGTCCTCAGCCGAGCCGTAACGATCGCCCTTCTGGCGATGGCGATCGCCTTTCCTTCCGTCGTCGAGGCGGCAACGGACTTGTTCGAGGTCGACGGCGTGAAAGTCGACGTCACCGCGAAAACCGCCGCGGCCGCCCGCGAACAGGCTCTGGCCGAGGGGGAAACCAAGGCTTTCCGGCTGCTGATCGATCGGCTGACACTGCCCGCCGACCGCGGGCGGCTGCCGGAGTTGACCCGTCACGAGATATCGTCGCTGGTGAAGGATTTTTCGGTGGCGGAGGAAAAGGTCTCCAGCGTCCGCTACATTGCAAGCCTCGACTACACCTTCAAGGCGGACAAGATACGCCGGTTGCTGGTCGATAGCGGTGTCCCCTACGCGGCGACCCGGTCGAAGCCGATCCTCGATTCTTCCGGTCTACCAGTCCGCGGGCGCCTTGATCCTGTGGGACGAGCCCAACCGGTGGCGCGACGCGTGGGCGGCGCGACCCGAGGAGGCCGGACTGGTGCCGACGATCGTCCCGATCGGCGATCTGACCGATATCGCCGCCATCAGTGCGGAACAGGCGGTGCAAGGGGATCCGACGCGGCTCGCCGCCATGGCCCGACGCTATGGGACCGGTGACACCCTGGTCGTTCATGCGGTGCAGGAAAACCAGGCGCCGGCCGAACCGCCGGGACTCAAGGTCACGGTCGGACGCTACCGGCCCCAAGGACGGGTTCAAGCCTTCGTCCGGACCTTCCGGGCGCAACAGGGAGAGACCTTGGATGCCGTATTCGATCGGGCTGTCGACGCCATAATCGGGCAAATGGAAAGCGACTGGAAGCAGGAGAATTTGTTGCAGTTCGATCGGCCGTCGGTGGCGGCGGTCACGGTGCGGATCGCAGAACTCGGCGACTGGCTGACGGTCCGGCGGCGGCTCGAGAACGTTGCCGTTCTTCAGCGGGTCGACCTGGTTTTGCTGTCCCGCGACCAGGCACGGGTCAACCTCTACTATGCCGGCACTCCGCACCAGCTATTGGTTGCCCTCGAACAGGCCGACCTGAGCCTCGCCCAGGAGGGCGCCGAATGGATCCTGGGGCCGACGGCGGTTGCCGTGCCAAATGAATCGTGAGGGTGCGCGTGCGATGAGCCCCGAGCGGCGATTGGGTCTATGGCTCCTGGTGCTGCTGGGTGCTTGCATCCTGATCTATCTGCTTCGCGGCGCCCTTCTTCCCTTCCTCGCCGGGATGGCGATCGCGTATCTCCTGGATCCGCTGGCCGATCGACTGGAGGCGCTGAAATGCCCGCGAGGCCTCGCGGCGGCGATCATCCTCGGGACGTTTTTCTTCGCGGTCGTCGCCGTGCTGGTGGTGTTGGCGCCCATGCTTCAAAACCAGGTCGCGGATTTCATCGCCCGGGTACCCAAGTACGTGAACAGCCTGGAGGCGGTGGCTGAGCCGCTGATCGCACATATCAAGGCGCAATTGACGGAGGCCCAGCTCGAGCGGTTGCGTGAGGCCGCCGCCGGTTATGCGGGGGATGCGGTGGGTTGGCTGGGCGGACTCGTCAGGAATCTGTTTTCCGGCGGCGTGGCGGTTGTCAACGTGCTCTCGCTGATCGTCATCATGCCGGTGGTCGCTTTCTACCTCCTCCGCGATTGGGACCGGATCGTCGCCGGGCTCGACGCGCTTGCTTCCCCGCGGATCGGCCGGGACCATTCGCGATCTGTTCCGGGAGATCGACTCGCGCCTCTCCGGGTTCGTTCGCGGCCAGGCGATCGTGTGTCTGGTCCTCGGAACCTGGTACGCGGTCGGCCTGTCGCTGGTCGGACTGGACTTCGGGTTGCTGGTCGGGCTGGGTGCCGGTCTGATTTCGTTTATCCCGTATTTCGGGACGGCGGTCGGCCTCGGAGTCGGGGCTGGGTCTTGCCATCGCCCAATTTTCCGAGTGGCTGTCGATCGCGCTGGTGGCCGCGGTGTTCGTCAGTCGGGCAGGTCGCTCGAGGGTTACGTGCTCACCCCGAACCTGGTCGGCGAACGGGTGGGGCTGCACCCGGTCTGGGTCATGTTCGCGCTGATGGCCGGCGGTGGACTCATGGGGTTCACCGGCGTGGTGCTGGCGGTGCCGGCGGCGGCGGCGATCGGCGTGATCGTCCGCTTTGCCGTCGAACGCTATCTGCAGAGCCCCCTATACCAGGGCACGGACGACAACGCGATCCGAGCGAACGGCAAGAACGACACCGTGGGTGAGCCGTGAGCGGGAATCTGCAACTTCCCCTCGATTTCGAGCACCGTCCCTCGTTGACGGGCGAGGACTTCCTGGTCGTCGAGAGCAACCGGGACGCCGTCATCTGGCTCGATCGCTGGCCCGACTGGCCGACCCCGGCGCTGGTGATCTACGGACCGGCGGGCTGCGGCAAGACCCATCTGGCGCATGTGTTCCTCGCCCGCAGCGGCGGCCGCAAGCTCTCGATCCTGGACATGTCCGCGGACGAACCGCGAGATCTGATCGAGGACATTCCCGCGTGCGTGATCGAAGACGCCGAACGGTTTCTCGAGGCCGGCCTGGAGCAGGCCTTGCTGCACCTTTACAATGCGCTCAAGGAGACCGGCGGGCAGTTGTTGCTGACCTCGCGTCGGCCGCCTTCGCGATGGCCCGTGCACCTTGCCGATCTGCGCTCACGGCTCAATACCGCCACCGCGGTCCGCATCGGCCCCCCCGACGACACGCTGATGCAGGCGGTCGTGGTCAAGCTGTTCGCCGACCGCCAGCTGAAGGTCGACCAGGACGTGGTGACGTTCATGCTGGCGCGCATGGAGCGGTCGTTCGACGCCGCCCGCGACCTGGTCGCCCGTATCGACGCGGCGGCGCTGAAGGAGCGGCGCAAGATAACCGTGCGTCTCGTCCGAGACCTTCTGAAGGATGACGAGGTGGCCCAACGGACGGACGAATAATCGCGAACGAAAGATCCAACACAAGGGAGGAGGACATGGACCTGGGAATCGAAGGCCGCAAGGCGCTGGTCTGCGCCGCCAGCAAGGGGCTTGGGAGGGCCAGCGCCATGGCGCTGGCCCGCGAGGGAGCCGCCGTCACCATCGTCGCGCGAACGCCGTTGACCCTGGCCGCCGCCGCCGAGGACATCCACGCGGCAACCGGGATCGAAATCGGGACCGTCGCCGCCGATATCACCACCGAAGGGGGGCGTGCGGCGGCGGTGGAGGCGTGTCCGGAACCCGACATCCTGATCAACAACGCCGGCGGGCCGCCGCCCGGCGATTTCCGCGACTGGGACCGGGACGACTGGATCGCCGCTCTCGACGCCAACATGCTGAGCGCGATCTTCATGATCAAGGCGGTGGTCGACGGGATGATCGCCCGCAAGTTCGGCCGCATCGTCAACATCACGTCGGCCGCGGTGAAGGCGCCGATCGACATCCTCGGGCTTTCCAACGGCGCCCGCACCGGGCTCACCGGCTTCGTCGCCGGCCTCGCCCGCAAGACCGTGCGCGACAACGTCACCATCAACAACCTGCTGCCCGGCCCGTTCGAAACCGAGCGCCTCGCCAAGATCATCGAAGACTGGGCCAAGGCCGCCGGCCGCGACCCGGCCGACGTGCGGCGCGAGCGGATGGCCGCCAACCCTGCCGGCCGCTTCGGCGACGCCGGACGAGTTCGGCGCCATGTGCGCCTTTCTGTGCAGTGTGCACACCGGCTACATCACCGGCCAGAACATCCTGATGGACGGCGGCACCTACCCGGGAACGTTCTGAAAGCGATTGCTCAGTCGCGGTTTGCCCGGATCCGCGGGGTCATGGGGTGCGCGTCAGCGCAATAATCTCGTCGGTCGACATCCGCACCGTGGCACTGCCACGCAGCCGATCGATGAGCCTGCGGCGGCGTTCCCGATCGCCGGCGTTCCACGACCGGACGATCCGCACCGTGGTCGCCATCGAACAACGAACTCGACCTCGGTGTGCGGCAGCAGCCCCGCCTGCTCGCGGATCTTCGCCGGGATGGTCACCTGCCCCTTGGAGGTGATGCGCATAAGTGAGCTTGCCTCTTGTTCCTGGTTCTTACAGCGATCTCATCATGCTTTCGGTTTCACGGGTCAACCGAGGTCGCGCCGAGATCGATTGCAATGACATCGATATCGCCGTAATCTACGGAACCATGGGACACATTCTCGTTCGCAATCTCGACGATGCCGTGATCGAGGCGTTACGACGCCGCGCCGCGGCCGCCGGCACCTCGACCGAGGAGGAGGCGAGGCGCGCGCTGGCGGCGGCGGTCGGGCTGGAACGGGAGGCGGCGGCGCTTCGGCTCGCCGAAGTGCGCGGGCGGATCGGCCGGCTCGAAGGTCCTTCGGTCCTCGATGACCTCCGCCGCGATCGAGCCCGAGACCAGGGATGACCGTCGTCGTCGATGCCAGCGTCGCGCTGAAATGGGTGATCGAAGAGGACGGTTCGCAAGCTGCGCAGGCGCTGATCGCGGGGCATTCGCTGGTAGCCCCGGACTTGCTGGCGGTCGAATGCGCCAACGTTCTGTGGGCAAAGGCGCGGCGCGGCGCTTTTACACGGGACCTGGCGCGGACCGCCCTCGACGCGATCCTGGCGACGCCGATCCGTTTGCTGCCATCCGCCGCCCATGTCTCCGCCGCCCAAACGATCGCCTTCGATCTTGACCAGACGGCCTACGACAGCCTGTATCTGGCCGTGGCGCTGGCCGAGCACGCCACCTTCATCACCGCCGACGAGAGGTTCGCCGCTGCCGCATCAATACACGGCGTCTACGCCTCGTCGGTGCAGCTCTTGCGAGGCTGACGGCCGCATCAGTCGCCGAATGTCGATCGAACGAGCTAGGCACCGCCGCCGGCCACCCCGACCTTCTTCGGCTTCGGCAGGTCGAGGCGGATGTGGAGTTCCTTGAGGCGTTCGGGCTCGGCTTCGGCGGGGGCGCCCATCAAGAGGTCCTGGGCCTGCTGGTTCATCGGGAAGGCGATGACCTCGCGGATGTTGGGCTCGTCGGCGAGCATCATCACGATGCGGTCGATGCCGGGCGCGCAGCCGCCGTGGGGTGGGGCGCCGTAGGAGAAGGCGTGGAACAGGCCGCCGAACCGCTCGCGCACGTCGTCCTCGCTGTAGCCGGCGATGGCGAACGCCTTGACCATGATGTCGGGGCGGTGGTTGCGGATCGCGCCGCTGGAGAGCTCGACGCCGTTGCAGACGATGTCGTACTGGAACGCCTTGATCTCCAGCGGGTCCATCGTCTCGAGCGCCTCGAGCCCGCCCTGCGGCATCGAGAACGGGTTGTGGCTGAACTCGATGCGGCCGGTGTCCTCGTTCATCTCGTAGGCCGGGTAATCGACCACCCAGAGGAAGCGGAAGGTCCCCTTCTCGCGGAGACCGAGCTCGTCGCAGATGCGTTCGCGGGCGGACGCCGAGAACCTCTCGGCCTCCTTCCTGTTCAAACAGACGAAAAACACCGCGTCGCCGTCGCCGGCACCGGTCGCCGATCGGATCGAAGCCGTCCGTTGCGGTTCCAGGTTCTTGCCGATCGGACCTTTCGCCTCGCCGTCGGCGAAGATGATATAGCCGAGGCCGCCGGCGCCCTGTTCGCGGGCCCAGTCGTTGAGCTTGTCGAAGAAGCTGCGCGGCTGGCCGGCGGCGCCGGGCGCGGGAATGGCGCGGACGATGGCTCCCTTGTCGATATTGCGGGCGAACAGGCCGAAGCCGCCGCCGCGGAACGCCTCGGTGACGTCGGTCATCTCGATCGGGTTGCGCAGGTCCGGCTTGTCGGAGCCGTACTTGAGCATGCTCTCGTCGTAGGGAATGCGCGGGAACGGCAGCTCGGTCACCTGGCGATCCCCTCCGAATTCGACGAACACGCCATGCAGCACCGGTTCGATCGCGGCGAACACGTCGTCCTGGGTGGCGAACGCCATTTCGAAGTCGAGCTGGTAGAACTCGCCCGGCGAGCGGTCGGCGCGGGCGTCCTCGTCGCGGAAGCACGGCGCGATCTGGAAGTAGCGGTCGAACCCGGAGGCCATCAGCAGCTGCTTGAACTGCTGTGGCGCCTGCGGCAACGCGTAGAACTTGCCCGGGTGCTGGCGGCTCGGCACCAGGTAGTCGCGCGCACCCTCCGGCGAGCTCGCGGTCAGGATCGGCGTCTGGAACTCCATGAACCCGGCTTCGGTCATCCGCCGCCGGATCGAGGCGATGATCGCGCTACGCAGCACGATGTTGCCGTGGATCCGGTCGCGCCGGAGGTCGAGAAAACGGTACCTGAGCCGCGTATCCTCGCCGTACTCCTGCTCTCCCGCAACCTGCAGCGGCAACACGTCGGCCGGCGAGTCCACGTGCAGTTCCTCGATGACCAGCTCCACTTCGCCGGTGGGAAGGATGTGGTTGACGGTGTCCGCGGACCGGGGGACCACCCTGCCGGTGACGGTGATCACGCTCTCGGGCCGGGCGTTCTCGGCGACCGCGAACAGCGGGCTGCTGACATCGATGACGCACTGGGTGACGCCGTAGTGGTCGCGGAGATCGATGAACAGCAGATTGCCGTGATCACGCTTGCGGTGGATCCAGCCCGAGAGTCTCGCAGGGGCTTCGGCGTGTTGGAGGCGAAGTTCGCCGCAGGTGTGGGTGCGATACGGATGCATGGTGTTCAGTTCAGCCGGGGTGTATGGGAAGCGTGTTCAGTACGATGAAATCGGCGGGCGATCGGTCTCGCCCTCCGAACGACGACCGCGAAGCGCTCAGGCCCTTCGCCGCAGCCTTTTAGCATTTTCGCGACCTTGTGGTTAGAAATCTGCCAAATCGATGAAAAAACCACACCGGAGGTCGGCGGTGTCGATCCGATCCCGTTGTCAGCACCCTTCCCGCAGGTTGCATTTGCCTGTATAGGCTCCCGGTCATGAGCCTTATTACCGACAGCGCGGCGCTCGCCGCCTTTTGCCGGCGCCTTTCCGGCGCCGAGTTCGTTACCGTCGACACCGAATTCATGCGCGAGCGCACCTACTGGCCGAAGCTGTGCCTGGTCCAGGTAGCCGGGCCGGAGGACGCCGCCGCCATCGATCCGCTGGCCGACGGCATCGATCTGGGGCCCTTGTTCGAGATGCTGGCGGAACCGGAGACGGTGAAGGTATTCCATGCCGCCCGGCAGGACCTGGAGATTTTCCAGTATCTGGCGGGGCGGTTGCCGACGCCGGTGTTCGATACCCAGGTGGCGGCGATGGTCTGCGGTTTCGGCGATCAGGTCAGCTACGAGACCCTCGTCGCCAAGCTGGCCCGGGCGAAGCTCGACAAGGGCTCCCGGTTTACCGACTGGTCGCTGCGGCCGCTGAGCCAACGGCAGATCGACTACGCGCTGAGCGACGTGACCCATCTGCGCGTGGTCTATGGCAAGCTCAAGCAAAAGCTGGAGAGCAGCGGTCGCGCCGAGTGGTTGGCCGAGGAAATGGCGGAGCTGACCGATCCCGCCATCTACGACATCGAGCCGATGCAGGCGTTCCGCCGGATGAAGACCCGCGGCGGCAACGCCCGGTTTCTGGCGGTGCTGCGCGAGCTTGCCGCGTGGCGTGAGCAAGAGGCGCAGCAAAGGGACATCCCCCGTCCCCGCGTGCTGCGCGACGAGGCGCTCATCGAGATCGCCCATCACACGCCGACAACCCGAGACGAACTGGCGCGGACCCGCGGTCTGGGGCATAAGCTCGCCGAGGGGCCTTGGGGCACCCAGGTTTTGTCGGCGGTAGCCCGGGGCCTGGCGGTGCCCGAAGCAGAGAGGCCGCAGCCGGAAGAAAAGCGCGAAATGCCGCGCGGTTCGGGCCCGGTCGCCGATCTGCTCAAGGTTCTGTTGAAGATGAAGTGCGACGACCAGGACGTTGCGCAGAAGCTGGTGGCGTCTTCCGCCGACGTGGAGATGATCGCCGCGCTCGGCGAGGACGCCGACGTGCCGGCGCTGCACGGCTGGCGGTGGCAGGTGTTCGGCGAGGATGCCCTCAAGCTGCGACGGGGCCGATCGGCGCTGGCACTTCGGGGCAAGAAGCTGGCCCTGGTCGACGTCGCGGTTGCGGACGACGGTTCGCGCTCGGTGCGCCCGAGCCCGTCGGACGTGCGGAGCTACGCCGAGTAATCCCAACGGAATTCGAGCCGGACGCTTATCCGATCTTCGGCTTGAGATCCATGCTGCGGGCGAGGGTCTTTAACCGGCGCTCGACCGCTTCGCTGAGGAACACCGGGCTGTCGTCGGGGACTTCCAGGATCAGCCGTTCGTCCTTGAACTTCATGCGGGTCTGCGGCAGCAAACCCGGCGCGCCGCCTGAAAGCGTGTGAGCAAGACGAAGCGCGAGACCGATCACCCGCGCGCGGGAGAGACGATCCTCGTCGAGCAATTTGCGATGGGGCGCGACAAATTGGTCTTCGGAGTCGCCGTCGTAACGGACGAGGACCGCGAGCGCCATCTCCGCCCTGTCCGGGTGGGTGAGTTCCGGATAGGGGATGCGCAGCACCCGATGGTAGGAATGGAGCGCCCGATAGTCCGGATGCTCGCTCCAGCCGATATCGCTCAGAAGGCAGGTGGCGAGGCGCAGCCGGCGTTGCGCCTCCGATTCGTCGGGGAACAACGGCGTCATCCAATCGAGAATTTCCTCGCCGTGCATGGCGAACCGGCCGGTGCGTTCGGCCTGGCTTTCGCACGCGCTGATCAGCGGATCCTGCCCTCGCAGCTCCGCCGGCAGCAGCTCCAGCATCTGCCCTTCGCGCATGCCGAAGGCGGAAAACACCACATGCGAGGGTCGGGCGGCCTCCAGCAGCGCCGACAACGCCATCGCCGCGAACGGCAGCGTGTCGATCCGCCGGCGGGCAATTCCGGAGAGCATTTCAACCGTGTTGCTGCTCAGGCGGGCGATCAGATCGGCGAGCCGCAACGCATCGAAAAACCCGATGGTGAAATTGTCGACGACGTGCAGCGGGTGGTGGTTCTGCTCGATGAAGATGCGTGCGAGCGCCCGCCACGAGCCGCCGACCGCATACACCGCCCGGCCGCTCATGTCGGCAAGCCAAGGGACCGTCGCCAACTCGCTGGCGAGAATTCTCCGTGCTTCGCCGCGATCGCCGTTGGAGGCCTCGGAAAGGCGCAAGTGGCCGAGCGGCAGCGTCGCGAAGGACCCGATCTCGCCTTTGTTCAGGCTGACCAGATCGAGGCTGCCGCCGCCGAGGTCGCCGAGCACCCCATCGGCGCCCGGCGTGCTGTGGCGCAGGCCGACCGCGGCCAGCCGCGCCTCCTCGGCGCCACTCAGCACGTGCACGGGAAGCCCGCAGGTACGCTCGGCGAGTTCGACGAACTCCGCGCCGTCGGTGGCGTCTCGCACCGCCGCGGTCGCCACCAGCTGCAAGCGCCCCACGTCCATCGCCCGGGCGAGTTCGACGAATCGGGCGAGACTGCGCAGAGCCTCGGTAACGCCCTTGGGACTGAGCTTGCCGGTCTTGGCCACGCCGCTGCCCAGGGCGCACTGGGCTTTTTCGTTGAAGATCGGGATCGGCAGGCGGGTCGGCGCGTCATAGACCACCAGCCGGACGGTATTGGAGCCGATGTCGACGACCCCGACCCGGCCGGCCGGTTGTGCCCGTTGCGACATTTTTTCCTTTCCGGCGATCGCGGCGGGTTGGGACGCAGACATCACACCTCTACTCCTGGATCGTCAGGGGGTTGCGAATGAACGCCAAGGGGAGACTCCGAGACGATGCTGGTTTAACATATCTCCCAGGAGGGAGAACCGGAAAAATGTTCAGGACTGCGGAACTCGGACGCGCGATCGACAAGGAACACTACCACCAAGCCTTGGCGACATTGCGGGCGGAGCTGCTGGAGGCGCAGCAACAACTGCGGGAAGCTTCGTTTCCGGCGATCGTCGTTTTCGGTGGGGTCGATGGTGCCGGCAAAGCACAGACGGTCAACCAACTCAACGAATGGCTCGACGCCCGCTGGCTGATCACCCGAGCCTTCGGTTCGCCGTCGGACGAAGAGGCGGAACGGCCCGAGTACTGGCGCTATTGGCGGGACCTTCCGCCCAAGGGAAGGATCGGTCTATTCTTGAGGAGCTGGTATTCGCCGCCGTTGCTCGACAGGGTCTATGAACACACGACCGAGGCCGAGTTCGACGAGGCGCTGGATCGGGTGGTCGCGTTTGAGCGCGGTCTCGCCGATGACGGCGCCTTGATCGTCAAATTTTGGATGCATCTCGGCAAGAAGGCACAGAAGCAGCGCCTCCAGGCGCTTGAAAAGGATCCGCTGACGCGCTGGCGCATCACCCAGTCCGCCTGGGACCACTGGCACATGTACGACCAGTTTGTCGTCGCGGCGGAGCGGACGATCACGCGAACGAGCACCGCGGACGCCCCCTGGCACATCGTCGAGGGTTTCGACAAACGGTACCGAAGCCTGACGGTGGGCACCACGATCCTCGAGGCGACCCGAAAGCATTTGGCGGACGCCGAGACGCGGCGAAAAATCCTCGCGGAGAAGCGCAAGGAAAGCGAGCGCGGGACGTCGTCACGGACGTCGAAGGACGCGGGACTTCCCGCCGGAAAACTGCAGTCCGGAGCGTCGGTGATTCAGATTCCGAAAGTGACCATTCTGAGTCGGCTGGACATGGCCCAGACAATCGACAAGAAGAACTACAGCAAGAGCCTGGAGAGGCTCCAGGGTCGTCTCAGGCTCAGCTCGCGCAAGGCCAAGGACTTGGGCATCTCGACCATCCTGGTATTCGAAGGTTGGGACGCCGCCGGCAAGGGCGGCGCCATTCGCCGTGTGATCGCCGCACTGGACGCGAGCGACTACCAGGTCATTCCGATCGCCGCGCCGACCGACGAGGAAAAGGCCCAGCACTACCTCTGGCGGTTCTGGCGCCACCTTTCCCGCGCCGGGCGGTTCACCATCTACGATCGCAGCTGGTACGGGCGGGTGCTGGTCGAACGGGTGGAGGGATTCGCCAGCGAACCCGAGTGGAAACGCGCCTACGCGGAGATCGACGATTTCGAGGATCAATTGGTCCGGCACGGCATCGTCCTTTGCAAATTCTGGGTGCACATCACCCAGGAGGAGCAGTTGGCGCGCTTCAAGGCTCGGGAAGGCGTGCTCTACAAACGCTGGAAACTGACGGAGGAAGACTGGCGCAACCGGGAAAAATGGGACGATTACGAAATTGCCGTCAACGACATGATCGAACGCACCAGCACCACGCTGGCGCCGTGGACGCTGATCGAGGGTAACGACAAACGGTTCGCCCGGATCAAGGTGCTTGCAACCGTGTGCGATCGACTGGAAGCCGGGATCGGCCGTTACGAGGAGGAGGGATCGAAGCGCGCCCGCAAGCAAAAACTCAAGAGGACAGGATGACGGAGCGAACGGAACAAAAGGGAGCGGCGAACGCCGACGGTCCTCGACCCGCGCGTGCGAGGGGTGAGGGTGGCGATCAGAGGTCGGTTGACGAGAAGCAGGCGCCGGGTCCCGCGAAAGTGCTCGATCTGCCTGTCCGCCCCAATGCTCCGCGCCCATTCCTGCACGCCGACGGCAGAGACGACGATGGTGGCGTCCCTGCCGCGCCAAGTGCGGTGGAGGCGTTCGACCTCCGCGCTGCCGATCTTTATCTCAATCGGGAACTGACCTGGCTCCAGTTCAATTTTCGAGTGCTCAACGAGGCCCGGGACGAGCGCAACCCAATTCTCGAACGAACCAAGTTCCTGGCGATCGCCGATTCGAACATGGACGAGTTCTTCATGAAACGGATTGGCGGTTTGAAACAGCAGATCGGGGCGGGAGTTCAAAAACTGACCGTCGATGGCCGCAACCCCAGCCAGCAGCTCGAGGGGTGTCGAGCCCTGATCGCCAAATTCCAGAGAGAGAAACAACGGCTTTACCGGGAACTGCTCAGAGATCTTCGACAAAACAAGGTCATTATTCACTCGTTCGGCAAGCTGTCCAAGGATGAACAAAAGGCGATCCGCGACCATTATTACGAGAACATTTTTCCTCTCGTGACGCCGCTGGCGATGGACCCCGCCCATCCCTTTCCATTCCTCTCCAACCTCTCGTTGAACCTCCTGGTCACCTTGCGGTTTCCCCAGCAACCGGAACTGACGATGGCGCGGGTCAAGGTGCCGGTCGGGGCGGGCGTTCCCCGGTTCCTGCGGGTAGGTTCCGATAACCGTTTCGTCATGCTCGAAGACGTTATGGCCCATTGCCTCGGGGACTTGTTCCCAGGAATGGAGATCGCGTCCGTCGAGCTGTTCCGGGTCACCCGCAACGCCAACACCGAGCGGGACGAGGAACAGGCCGACGATCTCGTCGCGATGATCGAGGCCGAGCTTCGCGAACGCAAGTTCGCCCCGATCGTCCGCCTGCAGACCGAAACGGACATCGATCCCCATCATCGCGGGATGCTCGCCGCCGAACTGGGCCTCGACGAGGAAAACGACGTCTACGAGAGCGACGTGATGATCGGGATGCGCGACCTGATGGAACTGGCCCAGCTCAATCTTCCGGAGCTGCACGAGCCGCCCCATCAGCCGATCACCAACGTCATGCTCCAGGACCGGGACAACATCTTCCATATCATCCGCGAGAACGGCCCGATCCTGCTCCATCACCCCTACGAATTGTTCGCGACGTCGGTCGTCCGCTTCGTCCGCGAGGCGGCGACGGACCCCAAGGTCTATGCGATCAAGATGACCCTGTACCGAACCTCCGCCGACACCAACATCATCGACCATCTCATCGAGGCCGCGCGCAACGGCAAACAGGTTGCGGTCGTCGTCGAGTTGAAGGCCCGCTTCGACGAGGCCGCCAACATCCAGTGGGCCGGCCGCATGGAAGAAGCCGGCATCCATGTCACCTACGGCGTGCTCGGTCTCAAGACCCACGCCAAGCTGATCCTGGTGGTCCGCCGCGACTACAACGGGCTGCGCCGTTACATTCACATCGGTACAGGCAATTACCACGCCGGCAACGCGCGGCAGTATTCGGATCTGGGGGTGCTGGCCGGCGACCGAGAGAGAGGGCTCGATGTCGGCGAGTTGTTCAACTACCTGACCACCGGCTGCCGGTCCCGCTCGCAACTATCGCAAGCTGTTGGCGGCACCGACGTCCATGAAAAAGGCGCTGCTCGCCAAGATCGAGCGCGAGATCGGCATTCATACCGGGGGCACTCCGGGGTTGATCCGGTTCAAGGCCAACGCCCTGGAGGACCCGGATATCGTCGAGGCGCTGTATCGGGCGTCGCGGGCGGGGGTCAAGGTGGAGTTGATCATCCGCGATACCTGCCGCCTGCGCCCGGGTATCCCGGGGCTGTCGGAAAACATCACGGTGATCGGCATCGTCGGCCGTTTCCTCGAGCATACCCGGATCTACTACTTCCATAACGGCGGCGACGAAGAGTATTTCGTCGGCTCCGCCGACTTGATGACCCGCAACCTCGAAAGCCGGGTGGAGGTGCTGACGCCCATCGAGCAGCCCTTGTTGCGGAGGGAGTTGCGAACGATCTTCGAAGCCCAACTCAGCGATCGGCGCAACGCCTGGGACATGCAGCCAGACGGCACCTACGTCCAGCGCCGGACGAAACGCGGACGTCACGCCCGCGGGAGTCAGCAGGTCCTCATCGACTTGGCGGAGCGACGCTCCGAACGGGCGAAGCGGCTGCGCAAGGTCAAGCCCCGGGCGTTCGCCCGTCGCGCACCCAAGTGAGTGCCGCGAGCAGCTTTCTCTAGCCCCTGTCGCTCATGAAAACGCTCTATCTTCTTCGCCATTTCAAGTCGAGCTGGAAGGACAAGAATCTCGAAGACTTCGACCGTCCGCTCGGCAAGCGTGGCCGTCGCGCAGGGGAGTTGATGGCCGCTTACGTCGCCCGCAACGGCATCGGCCCGGCCCAGATTCTCTGTTCTCCGTCGCGGCGTACGCGCGAAACTCTGGACCGGATGCTCGAGTTGTTCGGCGGGGCCGTTCCCACCCGCTTCGAGAAGGGCATCTACCTGGCAGACGCGCCCGCGTTGTTGCGGAGACTGCGTCGCCTCGGGGATACCGCCTCGGTGATGATCATCGGCCACAATCCGGGTCTGGAGACACTGGCCCGGGCTCTTGTCGGTTCCGGCGAAGGGGATGCCCGCATCCGGCTCGCGAGCAAGTTTCCCACCGGGGCGTTGGCGGTGTTGTCCGCCAATATCGAGAACTGGCGGGAACTCGAAGCCGGATGCGCCCGACTGGACGCCTTCGTTCGCCCCAGGGACCTGGAGTCGGATTGAGATCAAGTCGACTTAGGGTCTGTTGGGGAATAAGTGACGCGTTTGGTCCGAGCGCCATTGGCCCGCTGTTAGAAGCGAGGAGGAAGGACATGCCGGGCATATTCGACGACGAGCGACGCGGCAGCGGGCCGATGGCGCCGGATCCCGGCGGGACGGGGCGCTTTTTCGCCAGGGCGGCGTCGCGGGCGGCTCATGGGGACCCCACCCCACCGCGCCGCCCGCTCCTGACCCTGGCGAAAAATCGCTCCCGCCAAACGCATCACTTATTCCCCAACAGACCCTTAGGCCAGTACTATGCCGGGAGCGGGGTTACCGGCTTTCGAACGGCCACCACCTTCTGGTAGAGGCCGCCGAAGTACGTTTTCTTTCGCCAGGTAAAGTCATCGCGGTCGCTGGCGAAATCGGCGATTTCCCTTTTGACGAGCCCGAATGCGTAGGGTTCCAGCCAGCGAAACACCATTCCCATCACCGCGCGGAGCGGATGAACCGGAATGGCCTGATGGTAGTCGACGAAGACCGCCTTGCCTTCCGGCGGCACCTTTGCCAGGAGCCCGTTCACCACCGCCCGCTTGTGATCGTCGGGAATTTCGTGAAGCAGGAAAAAGCAGCATACGCTGTCGTAGATTCCGCCCCCGGGCGAAGCGGCGTCGGCCAAACGGACTCGTGCCTGCGGATAGTCTTTGAGTTTACGCCGGGAATTGGCCACCTGCAGTGGCGCGATATCGATGATGTCGAGCCGGCCATCACGGCCGACGACCTCCGCAAGGTCGGCGGAAAAGCTGCCGTAGACGCTGGCCGCCTGCAACACCGACTGACCGGACCGAAACTCGCTGCACGCGGCCCGTACCAATTTTCGGAAGTTGCCCCACAGGATCGACGTGACCACCAGCGAATTGTCGAGTAGGACGATACTGGCCGGTCTGAGATAAGCCCAGGTGTAGGTCTTGACGAGGTAGTCGGGCAGCCGGGGGGGCTCCGGATCGCTTAATGATGCAAATTTCTTGTCAATCCCGCCGTCCATCGTAGACCCCCGCCTGTTAGAGCGTCCTCCGCATACACCGAAGTCGACATTCCTGCAAAGGCCAAAAAACGGCGACGGCGACGGAACCTTGCTGCGATATCGTCGGATCTTTGCGGAAGCGCGGCTCGATTGCCGGCTTTCAACCCGGCGATTCGGAGAGGTCCTCGAAGCGGCGGAGAAGGTACACGATGTGTTGGATCCGTCCGATCAGCTTTCGGTTTTCGGGACTATGCGTGCGCTCGAAGCGAAGCCGATCTTCCCACAGCTCGATAAAGTCGCGCGGCCGATCCGGTTGCGCCTTCTTCCCGGTCAGGGCGCCGACGGTCGTGTCGTAATCCGGGTGCAATTCGGGTTGAAACGCCAGCATCGCATAGTCCTCGTAGCCGAGCAGGCCGGCAACATAGAGGTTCAGACTCAGCTCCGACATCTCACGTGGGGTGAACCGGCGGAGATTCTGCCGCCGAATCGACCCGGAAGGGCAAGTGGAGTCATCGCCCGGCTCCCCATCCGGAAAGTCGACGGGAGTGCCAGGCTTTCCGAACAGCCATGCGATCGGGCCGACCCAGCGTGCCGGCAATGGATGACTGAACGCGCTTTTCGTGCTTTCGATGTTCATCGCTCCAATGTATCTCCTGTGTATCTCCTGGATTTCGTCCGCCCACGCCGGATCTAGAGCACTAAGGCGGGAGATGCGGTCATGCGCTCATTCGTTGCCTGTTGTCTCGGGCGCGAACGTACTTCGTCTGGTACATCGACGCGTCGGCTCGGGACAGCAGCTGGGCGCCGTCGGCATCGTTGTTTCCGCCGTAGGTCTGAACACCCAAACTGGCGTGCACCGCGATCGTCGCTCCTTTCCACAACACGACCACCGGATTGAGCATTCGACGGAGGCTCTGAATGCGGTCGGCACCGCGCTTCCGGGACGTGCGGGGGAGCAGCACCGCGAACTCGTCACCGCCGAGACGGCCGACGAAGTCGGTGCATCGGAGGTTGTCGGTCAGCAGCCGGGAGACGCGCTTCAGCACGGCGTCGCCGGCGGCGTGGCCGTAGGTGTCGTTGACCAGCTTGAAGCCGTCAAGGTCGACATAGACCAGCAGACCCGGTTCTTCGTAGCGGGACGCCAGTGCAAGCGTGCGTTGCAGCTCCCGCTCGAAACCGCGACGGTTCAACAGGCCCGTCAGCTCGTCGGTCATCGCCAGCTTCTCCAACTGGTCAATTCGTTCGCGAAGCTCGACGATTCGGCGTTCCGCATCAGTGGCGGCCATGAGCGCCCGGTCGACGGCGTCTCGATGGTTCCGGATCCCGCCCGTACCGGGCGAGGCCTGTCGATGCATGCATTCGACCAACTGTGTCACGCTCGAGACCAGTTCGTCATCTCCGGCTTTCGCCGCGTCGCGCGGCTGGAACAAAGCATTCGTAACGATCAACGGGTTTTCCCCTATTGCCTACGTGAGAACCGTTCACCAGCGGCAATCAAGCAAACGCCGTGCCAACCCCAACCCGGAGAAAACCGGATGTCGAGACCTGCCTAAATACCCGTGACCGGGCAGAAAATGCCGGGTGGGTCACCGATGCCGTGCATATTCGTCCTGTCCGTCGGAGACCCGGGGGGTAGTGGACAGAACCGGGGCCATAGGCGTAAGTTTGTTTTTCGCGTGAACACCACCACCAGAAGTTGGTACTCGACCCGATGGCAAACCGTTCCTGTCTCCTTCTCATTCTGTGTCTCGTCACCGTGGCTCCACCGGGCCTCGGTGCCGTCGAGTTGCTACCCCATCGGGCCGTTTACAGAATGTCGCTGATCAGCGCCACGAGGGGATCGGAGGTGGTGGGCGCCGAAGGAGCGATGTTCTATCGGCTCACCCAAGCTTGCGATGGCTGGACCACCGAGAACTATACCTATCTTCGATTGACCTACGAGAACGGCACCGACGCGGAAAGCGTTTGGAACTACGCCAGTTGGGAAGCCAATGACGGACTGGGGTTTCGGTTTCATGCACGCCACGACCAGAACGGCCGTATCATCGAGAAGCTGGAAGGCGAAGCGGACTTGTCCGGGAAGGGCGCCGCCGGTACCGCCCGGTTCGTGCGACCGGCGGAGAAGGTCATAAATCTGCCGGAAGGGACCTTGTTTCCCACTGAACACATGCGCAAGTTCATCGACGTCGCCGCGGCCGGCGGCAAAAGCTTTAGCCGGGTTGTGTTCGACGGCGCCAGCCTCGACAATCCCTTCCTGGTGAATGCGGTGTTTGGTCCGCTCCCGCAAGCCGCCGCCGACGCATTGACGGCGGCAACCGGGCTGAAGCCGGCTGCCGCATGGTGGACGCGGATGGCGTTTTTCCCCTATTACAGTGCCACGGCGCTGCCGGAGTTCGAGATCGGCGCGGAGTATCGGGCCGACGGCGTCGCCGATTCCATCACCCAGCATTTCGACGAATTCTCCCTGAAAGTCAGGCTCAAGGAGCTGGAGGTCCTGCCGCCGCCGGATTGTTAGCTCAGGCTCTCCCGCGAGCGATTTCGGCTAATGCTTTTCCCAGTATTTGCACCATCCTTGCGGGCTGATTTTGCCCTCCACCTTCTCGCATCCGTCCGGCGCCCGGTAGTGGCCACAACCGGCGCACATCTGTTCCCCGTTGGGCTGGCCGCGATAGTTCGCCTCCTCCTTTGAGACTTTCTCGGCGGAATTGGCGCGGCGCAAAGCGACCATCGCCATCGCCCCGGCCATGGGCAGGGCGAGCGCCGCCGCAAGCAGGGTGCGGCGCGATGGATCGTCGACGGCAAAGGCCGCAGTTTTTGAAGTTCGGTGGGGTGTTGTCCGTCGTGTCATCGTTTCATCTCCCGGGGTCCGAAGGGGTCCATTGCGATGCCTTGCAAAGCAGAAACGATTCTGTCGGCCTCCGAGTTCCATCTTGCAGCAACGACTGGGTAGGCGCCCTCGGCCGTGCGACGAGGGCCGCTCCGATCCGAGCGGGTTGTGAACCGGAGCCACGTCTTCCGTCCCTATTTGACGACGATGTTATTTTCCACGGCTTTGACGCCCTCGACGTTGCTGGCGACCTCGCCGGCACGCTGTCTCTGTTCGGGCGTGTTCACGAACCCGCTGAGTTGGACACGGTCCTTGTAGGTCTTTACGTCGATGTTGAAGATGCTCAGTTGCTCGTCGCCGACGATCGCTGTTCGAACCTTCGTGGAAATGGCCGCACTGTCGATGTACTCGCCCGTGCTTTCCTTTTTCGGGCCGCCGGCGCAGGACGCCAACACGAAGACGATGAGCACGGCGAGGACGGGGGAGAACCGCCGATGGCTATAAAACATTTTGTTTCTCCTTCATTGGATTCGAAGCTCCGCTCGATACACAGCCTGCCGAACGCGGCCGCGGCACGCGCCGAAGCCACCAACTCAAACACGCGAGTGTCTCAATGGTTCCATGAGGCCCTGCCGGATGCTCAAGGATCAGAACCCGTATGTCCAATCGCGAAGAGCGATTGACAGGATCGCCTACGGTTGATCCACGACGCTGTTCCGAGCGATGTCGCCTACGGCCACAGCCAAGCGGCGCCGCGCACGCCGCTCGAGTCGTGCCATGACGGTTGCGCACCACTGGCGTGTCGGTGCGGTCCGCAGTACAAGGACTCCGTTGCGAAGCAGGGTGATCGTACAACAGAACGCCGCCGCAACGATCAGAAAGGATTGGGGCAGCGGCCACCGAC
This sequence comes from uncultured Alphaproteobacteria bacterium, assembly GCA_963772635.1. GTDB lineage: Bacteria > Pseudomonadota > Alphaproteobacteria > Rhodospirillales > Defluviicoccaceae > JAUXFS01. Next base: position 119,592 of record CAVYYK010000032.1, on the reverse strand, counting down.
CCCCTATGTTTTCATTCGAGAGCAGCGAGGGAGAACGGAGTGATGGAAAGCGTTCGGTATGTGTTGGAGGGATGGCCCGAACCGGGCGAGCTGTGGGAGGTCGCACCGGGGGTTCACTGGCTGCGGATGCCGTTGCCGTTCCAGCTCAACCATATCAATCTCTGGCTGCTCGAGGACGGCGACGGCTGGACCATCGTCGATACCGGCATCGCCCGCGACGAGGTCAAGGTCGCCTGGGAGCGGATTTTCGCCGACCATTTCGACGGCCGGCCGCTCAAGCAGCTCGTCGTCACCCATTTTCATCCCGACCACATGGGGCTCGCCGGCTGGCTGGTCGACCGGTTCGCGGTGGAGATGTGGACGCCGCTCAGCGAATGGGCGTTCGGGCGCGTGCTCGCCGTCGAGGCCGACGAGGGGTCTCTCGCCGAATTCCGGCGCTTCTACAAGGCCGCCGGCTTCGACGAAGGCATGCTGGGGCTGGTCGAGGAGCGCAAGTTCTCCTACCGGCGCCGCGTCTCGCCGATCCCGCCGGCGTTCCGGCGGATCCGCGACGGCGATACCTTGGAAATCGGCGGCCGGGGATGGCGGGTGATCGTCGGCATGGGTCATTCGCCGGAACATGCCTGTCTCTACTGCGAATCCGCCGGCATCCTGATTTCAGGCGATCAGATCCTGCCGCGGATCAGCCCCAACATCAGCGTGTGGCCCCAGGAACCCGAGGCCAACCCGCTCAGGCTTTATCTCGACAGCATCCCGCGGTTCCGGTCGCTGCCGGCGGACACCCTGGTGCTCCCCAGCCACGATCAGCCGTTCACCGGCCTGCACGGGCGCCTCGACGGGCTTGCCCACCATCATGACGGCCGCTTGGCCGAAACCCTCGAAATTTGTAACGAACCGTGCACCGGGGTCGACGTGCTGCGTCGGCTGTTCACCAGGAAGTTGGACACCCATCAGCTGTTCTTCGCCGTCGGCGAGTCGCTCGCGCATCTGCACTTCCTGGCGGGAGAGGGCCTCGTCCACCGCACCGCCGGCGCCGACGGGACCCACGCGTTCCACCGGGTCGCCGCCGAGTGAGCGATCAGAGGTTGTCGATCCGGGCCATTTTCCACGGCTCGGCTTTGGCCGCCTCGCACCACTCGGCCACCGCCGGCCAGGTCATGACGTGGTCGGCGTAGGTCCGGCAGATGTCGTCCAGGTGGACTCCGTACGTGTGGAACCGGGTGACCACCGGCGCGAAGAAGGCGTCGGCGCCGGTCCAGGGACCAAACAGGAACGGGCCGCCGCCGTAGCGCTGCAAGCTCTCCCGCCAGATATGGGTGATCCGCCGGACCTCCTCTTCGATGCCGGCGAGGCGCCCCTTGCCGGGCAACGATGCACGGATGTTCATCGGCATGTGGGTGCGCAGCGCCTGAAACCCGGAATGCATCTCGGCGCACACCGACCGGGCATGGGCGCGCGATTCCACAAGTTGGGGCCACAGCCCGACGCGAGGGGCCATTTCGGCCAGGTATTCGAGGATCGCCAGCGAATCCCAGATGACGCGTCCGTCGTGCTTGAGCACCGGCACCTTGCCAGACGGCGAATGCTCTTGGATCTTGTGCCGGGTGTCGTCCTGGTCGAGCGGGATGACGATCTCTTCGAACGGCAGCCCCGTCTGCTTCATTACCAGCCAGCCCCGCATCGACCACGAGGAGTAGTTCTTGCTTCCGATAACCAGGGTGTATTCGCTCATGCCCGTTCCCCTTTGTTTCACGTCAGTCCAAGCCGGATCAGCGCCAGGGCGGCGACCATCAGCCCGTTGACCGCGCAGGCGACCACGTACAGGCGGAGCGCCCGGTCGATGTCCGTCTCGGTCGCCCGCGCCCGGCCATCGCCGATCCAGGAACCCTCGATCGCCGTCTCAGCGTAGCGCCTGGGACCGGCGAGCGCGAGCCCCAAGGCGCCGGCCATCGCTCCCTCCGGCCAGCCGGCATTGGGCGAGCGGTGCTTGCCGGCGTCCCGCGTCATGATTTTCAGCGCCCCGGCGGGATTGGCGCTGGGAACCGAGATGGCGGCGGATACCAGGAACAAGCCGGCGAGGCGTGCCGGAATGAAGTTGAGCGCATCGTCCAGCCTGGCCGCCGCCATCCCGAACGCCCGATGGCGCGGCGTGGTGTAGCCGATCATGCTGTCCATGGTGTTGACCGCCTTGTAGACGAGCAGCCCCGGAAAGCCGAACAACAGATACCAGAACACCGGCGCCACCACCCCGTCCGAAAAATTCTCGGCGCAGGATTCGATGGCGGCGCGGGCGACGCCGTGGCCGTCCAATTGGCGCACGTCGCGGCCGACGATGTGGGAGACCGCCTCGCGGCCGGCCTCGATCCCGCCGTTGTTCAGTGCCCTGGCGACGGCGCGGACGTGGTCGTAGAGGCTGCGTTGGGCAAGTAGCGAGAACGTCAGCGCCAATTCGACGATCCAGCCGAAATCATGATGGCGGGTGAGCCAGGCCACCGCCCAGCCGACGACCTGCCGCAAGCCCGCAGACGAAGACCACGACCAGGACGCCACGCGCCGTGCGGTCGGCTTGGGACCGGGTTTCCCGGTTGAGCCTGGCGTCGAGGAAGCCGATCAGGTTGCCGATGATCCGTACCGGGTGCGGCAGCCGCCGGAACGGGCCGCCGACCTCGCCGACGGCGGCGTCGAGGACCATCGCCAGCAGCAGGATGACCAGTGGGTCGAGCACCCCGCCCTGTCCGTCGAGGCCGAAGCTGAGCATGGGGCGGAGTTTCGGCGGGGGTCCCGGTTCCGTCAACCGGTTTGGCGGTGACGAGGACGGGCAAGCATGGATGACAGAGCCGACCCGACCCCCTATGATCCGGCAATTCACCCATCCGGCCGGAGGCGATGACCAGCCGGACCCCGCCGGCGAGCCGCGTGACGGCCGCGGGTTTCGAAATCGCTCGAAGGCAAGGACCAAGCGCCATGACCAACCAAATCGCCGTGATGATCTGCGGCCACGGCAGCCGCTCCGTCGCAGCCGTCGAGGAGTTCAACACCCTTTCCGGGCATCTCCGCCGGCGCCTGCCGGATCACGACGTCGAAAGCGGCTTTCTGGAATTCGCCCGGCCGGTGATCCGCGACGGGCTGGAGGCGCTGAAGGCGCGTGGCGCCAGGAGGATCGTCTGTCTTCCGGGGATGCTGTTCGCCGCCGGCCACGTCAAGAACGACCTGCCGTCCGAGGTCAACGCCTTCGCCGCCGACAATCCCGGCATCGAGGTCGCCTTCGGCCGCGAACTGGCGATCGACGCCAGGCTGCTGCGGGCGGCGGCCGAACGGATCGAGGCCGCCGAAAAGGCCGCCGCGACCGTGATCGACCGCAAGGACACCCTGCTGATGGTGGTCGGCCGCGGCACCAACGACTCCGACGCCAACTCCAACGTGTCCAAGGTCGCGCGGATGCTGTGGGAGGGCATGGGCTTCGGCTGGACCGAGGTCGCCTACAGCGGCGTCGCCCATCCGCTGACCGACGAGGGGCTCGCCCATGCGGTCAAGCTCGGCTACCGGCGGATCATCGTCTTTCCGTACTTCCTGTTCACCGGCATCCTGGTCCAGCGCATCTACGATCGTGCCGACGAGGCGGCGGCGCTTCACCCCGAGGTCGAAATCCTCAAGGCCGATTACCTCAACGACCATCCGCTGGTCATCGACACCTTCGTCGAGCGGATCGGCGAAGTATTGAACGGCACCAACGTGATGAACTGCCAGCTCTGCAAATACCGCGAGCAGATCATCGGCTACGAGGGCGATCACGGCGCGCCGCAGGTAGGCCACCACCACCACGTGCGGGGTATCGGCACCGATGGCGACCACGGTCACGATCATAGTCACCACCACCATCACGGCCACGATCACTAGGCGGGATTCGGGGTGACGACGCGATGCCACCGGTGTTCGACGCTTACGTGATGGTGGACTGGAGCGCCAGCAACGTTCCCAAGACCGGCGCCGACAGCGTCTGGATCTGCGTTCTGGAGCGGCAGGGGACGGAGCTGGCACCAATTCGCTTGGTCAATCCGCCGACCCGGCGCGAGGCGGCGGGTTTTCTGGCCGATCTGCTGAGCGATCTCGTCGCGCGGGACAGGGTGGCCCTGGTCGGCTTCGATTTCGCCTTCGGATATCCCGCCGGTTTCGCCCGCCGGCTTCGCCCGCAAGCTGCCGACTGGCAGGGGGTGTGGAAGGAGATCGTCGCCCGGATACGCGACGGCGAAGATAACGCCAACAACCGCTTCGAAGTCGCCGCCGCGCTCAACGCCAAGATCTCCGGCGGCGCCTTCCCGTTCTGGGGCTGCCCCGAAGCCGCGGCCGGACCCCGTTTGACCACGGACCGGCCGGGCGATTACGGTACCGATACCCTGGCCGAGCGGCGGCTCGCAGACGCCAGGAGCACCGGGCCGCAGCCGGTGTGGAAGCTGTACTATCCGGGCAGCGTCGGCGGCCAGACCCTGCTCGGCATCCCGTGCGTTCACGCCCTTCGTCATCATCCCTGGCTCGCCGAGGCGGCGCGGATCTGGCCGTTCGAGACCGGGCTGAAGGTCCTTGAACGCCCCGGCCTCGACGGTTGGCGGCTGCTGTTCGCCGAGGTCTATCCGTCGATGATCTCATTGGAGGTGCCCGCCGGCGAGGTCAAGGACGCGGCTCAGGTGCGCGCCGTCGCCCACTACCTGGCGGTCTTGGACAACGAAGGGAACCTGGCGCCGTTGTTCGCCGGGCCGCCGGATCTCGACGATCGGCAGCGTGCCGTTGTCGAGACCGAGGAGGCGTGGATCCTCGGCATCGAGACCGCCGGCAACCGGAGCCGGGCGAGGCCGGCTCCGGCGTCCCGCTACGAATACGTGCGCGATCCGCAGGAGATCTATCGCCGCTCGTTCGCCGCGATCCGCGCCGTCGTCGACGTGGACGCGTTGCCGGACGACATCGAGCCGCTGGCGGTCCGTCTGGTCCATGCCTGCGGCGAGCCGGAGATTCTCAGCGACCTCGCCTTTTCCGACGGCGCCGCGGCCGCCGGGTGGCGGGCCTTGGGTGCCGGCGCGCCGGTTCTCGTCGATGCCGAGATGGTCGCCGCCGGTGTCATTCGCGACCGGCTTCCCGCCGCCAACGCCGTCGTCTGCACGTTGAACGAGCCGGATGTCGCCGAAGCCGCGCGGACGCGCCACACCACCCGGTCGGCGGCGGCGGTGGACCTGTGGCGGCCGCGGCTGGAGGGTGCCGTCGTCGCCATCGGCAACGCGCCGACGGCGTTGTTCCGGCTGCTCGAGCTGATCGACGAGGGGGCCGGCCGGCCGGCGCTGATCCTCGGCTTTCCCGTCGGCTTCGTCGGCGCCGCCGAGTCCAAGGAGGCGCTGATCGGACATCCCGCCGGCGTTCCCTACGTCACCCTGCGCGGACGGCGGGGCGGCAGTGCCTTCGCCGCGGCGGCGGTCAACGCCCTCGCCGGGGACCGCGGATGACCCCCTGGCTCACCATCATCGGCGTCGGCGACGACGGCCTCGATAGCCTGAGCCCGTCCGCGCGAGCCCTCGTCGACACCGCCGAGGTCCTGGTCGGCGGCGACCGCCATCAGGCGATGGTCGCCGAGACCACCGCCGAGCGCCTGACCTGGGCCGGCGGCCTCGAGGCGGCGATGGACCGCATCGCCCGGTGGCGCGGCCGCCGGGTGGTGGTGCTGGCGACCGGCGATCCGATGTACTACGGCGCCGGCGCCAACCTCACCCGCCGGTTCGACCCGGCCGAGATCATCGTGGTGCCCTATCCCGGCGCCTTCAGCTTCGCCGCCGCGAGGATGGTGTGGTCGCTGGCCGACGTCGAGACCCTGACCGTGCACGGGCGGGCGCTCGCCAACCTCAATCTCGTCCTCGCCCCCGGGGTGCGGATGCTGGTGCTGAGCTGGAACGGCGACACCCCGGCCGAGGCGGCGGCGCTGTTGACCGAACGCGGGTTCGGGCCGAGCGCCATCACCGTGTTCGAGCACCTGGGCGGACCGAAGGAACGGCGCGTCGACGGCATCGCCGAAGCCTGGAACCATCCCCGCTCGGCCGATCTCAACACCCTCGCCATCGAGTGCCGCGCCGGCCCCGACGCCCGCATCCTGCCGCGGGTGCCCGGTCTGCCCGACGAGGCGTTCGAGAACGACGGCCAGATGACCAAGCGCGAGGTGCGGGCGGCGACGGTGGCCGCGCTGGCGCCGCTGCCGGGCCATGTGCTGTGGGACGTCGGCGCCGGCTCCGGGTCGGTGGCGATCGAGTGGCTGCGTTCGGTGCCTCGTTACCGCGTCGCCGGCGGCGGCCCGGCGTCGGCCGTCGCCATCGAGCGCGACGCCGGCCGCTGCGCCACCATCGCCCGCAACGCGGCGGCGCTGGGCGTGCCCCAGCTAAAGGTGGTGCACGGCGAAGCCCCGGACGCCCTTTCCGGCCTGACCCCGCGCCCCGACACCGTGTTCCTCGGTGGCGGCGTCGCCCGGCCGGGCCTGCTCGAAGCTTGCTGGCGGGCCCTCGCCGCTGGTGGACGCCTCGTCGCCAACGCCGTCACCATCGACGGCGAGGCCCGTCTCATCGATTTCCGCAGCCATCACGGTGGCGACCTGACCCGCATCGCCATCTCCCGCGCCGAGCCCGTAGGCCGCCTCTCCGGCTTCAAACCGCTGATGCCGGTAACTCAATACACAGGTGCAAAGCCGTGACGACATGCGAGCGGTCAGCGATCAGCTGTCAGCTATCAGCTTTTTTCGGGGAGCGACGGTCTCGGTGAGGAACTTTCGCGATATCAAGGCCTGGCAAAAGGGCCATGAACTCGCTTTGCAAGCCTACCGGTTTACAGCGAGCTTTCCGGACAGCGAGCGCTACGGGCTTACGAGTCAGATCCGAAGAGCTGCGATCTCGGTTCCCGCAAACATTGCGGAGGGATGCGGCCGGAACTCAGAGGCGGATTTCGCCCGTTTTCTTCACATAGCGATGGGTTCGGCGAGCGAACTGGAATACCTGCTTCTGGTATCGCGTGATCTCGGTTTTGTCGCCGCCAACACCCACAACGACTTCGAACGAAACGTGGTCGAAGTCAGCGGATGCTGACCGGTTTCGTTCAAAAGCTGAAAGCTGACAGCTGATGGCTGACAGCTCGCAGAAAGGTGTCCTCTACGGCCTCGGCATCGGGCCCGGCGATCCCGGGCTGGTGACGGTCAAGGCGCGGGATATCCTCCAGGTTGCGCCGGTGATCGCCTATCCGGCGCCGGAGGGGGGCGACAGCCTGGTGAGGGCCATCGCCGCGCCGCATATTCCCGAGGGACGGATCGAGATCGTCATCCGCACGCCGATGGTCGCCGACAGCTTTCCCGCCGGCGAGGTCTACGACCGCTATGGCGGCGAGATCGCCGGACATCTGGAAGCGGGGCGGGATGTTGCGGTGCTGTGCGAGGGCGATCCCTTCCTCTACGGCTCGTTCATGTACATCTTCGAGCGGATCGCCGGCCGCCACAGGGCGGTGGTCGTCCCCGGCGTCTCGTCGCTGGGCGCCGTCGCCGCCGTCGCCGGCATTCCGCTGGCGTCCCGCAACGAGGTGCTGACGGTGCTGCCCGGGCCGTTGTCCGAAGAAGAGTTGGCGGCGCGGCTGGCCGCTACCGACGCCGCGGCGATCATGAAGGTCGGTCGCCACCTGCCGAAGATCCGCCGGGTGCTGCGCCGCCTCGGGCTGGAAGCGGATGCGCGTTATGTCGAGCGGGCGACGATGAAGGAGCAGAAGGTGCTGCCCCTCGACGCCGCTCCCGAGGATGGCGCGCCCTACTTTTCGATGATCCTGGTCAAGGGCCTCGGCCGGGGCGCGGCAAGGAGCGAAGTAGAGCCGGCGCACCTGCCGGCGGGTGCGGCGCTGCTGGCGTTGAGCGCCGGCGGTCTCAATCTCGCCCGGCGGCTGGCTCCGATGCTGCCGCAAAGCCGGGTCCACGGGCTGGCGACGCGAGTGGAAGGCGCCGACGTTGCGTTCGCCGACACCCTCGCCCATCTGCGAGCGCTATTCACCGGAGGTGTGCCGATTGTCGGCGTCTGCGCCGCCGGCATTCTCGTCCGCGCGCTGGCGCCGCTGCTGACCGACAAGACCGGGGAGCCGCCGGTGGTCGCCGTTGCCGAGGACGGCAGCGCCGTCGTGCCGCTGCTCGGCGGCCATCGCGGCGCCAATCGGCTGGCGCGGGCGATCGCCGGCGCCCTCGGCGCCCGGGCCGCCATCACCACCGGCGGCGATGCCCGCTACGGCTTCGGCCTCGACGACCCGCCCCCCGGCTGGCGGGTGGCCAACCCGGCCGCGGCCAAGGAGGTGGCGGCGGCGCTGCTCGCGGGCGCGCCGGTGGCGCTCAAGGTGGAGGCCGGCGACGCGACGTGGCTGCGGCGATCGGGGGCTCCGTTCGCCGATCATGGCGAGGGCGCCGTGTGGGTGACCGATCGCGCCGACGTCGACCTCGACGTCGCCCTGGTGCTGCATCCGCCGGTGCTCGCCGTCGGCGTCGGCTGCGAACGGGGGGTGGCGGCGGACGAACTGGTCGGGCTGGTCGAGCAGACCCTGAATGCCCACGGCCTCGCCGCCGGCGCCGTCGCCTGCGTCGCCTCGATCGACCTCAAGGCCGACGAGGCGGCGGTTCACGCCGCGGCGGCGGCGCTCGGCGTCCCCGCCCGCTTCTTCACCGCGGACGAGTTGGAGGCGGAGGCGCCACGGCTGCGCAACCCCTCGGAGACGGTCTACCGCGAGGTCGGCTGCCACGGCGTCGCCGAGGGGGCGGCGCTGGCCGCCGCCGGCGCCGAAGGCCTGCTGATCGTCGACAAGACCCGCTCCAAACGGGCGACCTGCGCCGTCGCCCGGGCTCCCGCCGACATCGATGCCGACGGGCGTCGGCCGGGCACGGGGGCGGCTGACCATCGTCGGCATCGGCCCTGGAAGCGGCGACTGGCGGACACCGGAGGCGACCCGGGCGCTGGCCGAAGCCACCGACGTGGTCGGCTACCGGCCTCTATCTCGACCTCGTCGCCGACGTCATCGCCGGCAAGACCCGGCACTGCTCGAACCTGTCCGAGGAGGAGGCGCGCACCCGCATGGCGCTGGACCTGGCCGCCGAGGGCCGGTCGGTGGCGCTGGTCAGCTCCGGTGACGCCGGCATCTACGGCATGGCGGCGCTGGCGTTCGAGCTGTTGGATCGGGAAAACCGGCCCGAGTGGAACCGGCTGGCGATCTCGGTGGCGCCGGGTATCTCCGCCTTCCAGGCGGCGGCGGCGCGGCTGGGCGCGCCGTTCGGTCACGACTTCTGCGCGGTGTCGCTGTCGGACCTGCTGACCCCGTGGCCGGAGATCGAACGGCGGCTGCGCGCCGCCGCGGAAGGCGATTTCGTCGTCGCCCTCTACAATCCGGTCTCCCGCCGCCGGCGCACCCAGCTGGCGGCGGCGCGCGACATCCTGCTCACCGCCCGCCCGCCGGCGACGCCGGTGGCGCTGGTGCGCAATGTCGGCCGCGACGGCGAGGCCGTGGAGGTCATCCGTCTCGATGCGCTGGCAGCGGAGGCCGTCGACATGCTGACCGTCGTCCTGATCGGCAACAGCCGCACCCGGCTGATCGAGCGCGGCGTCAATCGCTGGCTCTACACGCCGCGGGGGTACGAGAAGAAGCTTTCGGCGGGAAAGGGCGCGGAATGACCGTGCACTTCGTCGGCGCCGGGCCGGGGGCGCCCGACCTGATCACCGTCCGCGGCCTCGCCATCATCCGCCGCTGCCCGGTGGTGCTCTACGCCGGCTCGCTGGTGCCCCGCGAGGTGGTCGCCGAGGCGCCGGCGGGGGCGCGGGTGATCGATACCGCGCCGATGCACCTGGACGAGATCCTCGCCGAGATGGCGGCGGCGCACGAGGCCGGCAACGACGTCGCCCGGGTCCATTCCGGGGACCCCTCGCTCTACGGCGCCATCGGCGAGCAGATGCGCCGCCTCGATGCGCTCGGCATTCCCTACGACGTTACCCCGGGGGTTCCCGCCTTCGCCGCCGCCGCCGCGGCGTTGCGCACCGAGCTGACATTGCCGGGGGTGAGCCAGACCGTCGTTCTCACCCGCACCGCCACCCGCAGCTCGCCGATGCCCGACGGCGAGGACCTCGCGACGCTCGGCGCCAGCGGCGCCACCCTCGCAGTCCACCTGTCGGTCACCAATCTGACCAAAGTGATCCGCGCCCTCGTTCCCCACTACGGCGAAGACTGTCCGGTGGTTGTCGCCTACCGGGTCGGCTGGCCCGACGAACGGTTGATCCGCGGTACCCTCGCCGACATCCGCGCCTCGGTGAAGGCCGCCGGCATCACCCGCACCGCGTTGATCCTGGTCGGCCGGGTGTTGGCGACCGAGGACTTCGCCGACAGCCGCCTCTACGCCGCCGACCACCACCACGTGCTCAGGCCGAAATCGCCCGCGTGATCCAGGCCAGCGCCGCCTCAACGGTTTCCACCCGCTCTCCCGGCGGTGCCGCCGGGCGGCGGACCATCACCACTCGGGCGCCCATTTCGCGGGCGGCGGCGAGCTTGGCGTCGGTGGGCCCGCCACTCTGCTTGCTGACCAGGGTGTCGATCCGGTGTTTCGCGAACAGCGCTTTCTCACCTTCCACGGTGTATGGCGGCCGGTCGATCACCAGGTGAGACTCGGCCAGCGGCAACGAAAGGGCCGGCGGCTCGAACAGCCGCACCAGGAACCAGACGCCGGCGACCGCCCGGAAGGCGTCGATGCCGCCCGAGCCGACGGTGAGGAAGGCGCGCCGGGCGATGCCGGGGAGGGCCTCGGCGGCGGCGGCGAGGCTGTCCACCTCCAGCCAGCGGTCTCCCGGCTCGGGCCGCCAGGGCGGGCGGATCAGCATCAGCCGCGGCACCCCGGCGCTGGCGCACGCCTCGGCGGCGTTGGCGGAGATCACCGCGGCGAACGGATGGGTGGCGTCGACGACCAGATCGATGCGGAGTTCGCGCAGCGCCGCGACCATGCCGGAGATGCCGCCGAAGCCGCCGACGCGCACTCGTCCCGCCAGCCCCCGGGGGGGGTCGAGGCGGCCGGCGAGCGAGGTGGTCACCTCCAGCCGGTCGCCGAACGCTTCGACCGTTCGGCGGGCCAGTCCGGCGGCCTCGGCGGTGCCGCCCAGGATCAACAGCCGTTCAGCCATCGGCGCCGGCGCAACCGACCAGCCGGCCCTGGCGGTCGAACACGATGACCTCGATCCGGGTCGACGCGGAAACGGTGGCCAGCGCCACCTTGCGCGCCCGTGCCGCCACCGCGTTGGCAAGCGGCAGGTCGCGGGACTGGGCGAGCGCCAGCACCTGGGCGGCGGTGTTGGCGCCCCGGGCTTCCTCGGTCATCTCCGTCGGCGCTCCGATCGATGCGAGCAGGTCCGCCAGCCGGTCCATGTCCACCTGCGACTTGGAGGAGTGCAAGAACAGGTGGCCCTGGGCGAGCTTGACCAACTTGGCGAAGCCGCCGGCGATGGTCAGCAGGGGCAGCGGATGGGTGCGCAGATACTTGAGGGTGCCGCCGACGAAATCGCCCATGTCGAGCAGCGCCGCCTCCGCGAGCCGGTAGTGGTTTTTCACCGCCTCCTCCGAGGTCTTGCCGGTGGCGGCGGCGACGTGGGCGAGGCCCAGCGCGCGGGCGACGTCGATGCCGCGGTGGATGGAATGGATCCAGGCGGCGCACGAGAACGGCACGACCACCCCGGTGGTGCCGAGCACCGACAGCCCGCCTTTGATGCCGAGCCGGCCGTTCAGGGTCTTCTCGGCCAACGCCTCGCCTCCGGGGATGGCGATGGTGACCGAGACGTCGCCGGCGGCGTCGAACTGGTCGGCGACGGCGCGGATCGCCCGACGGATCATCTCGCGGGGCGCCGGATTGATCGCCGGTTCGCCGACCGGCAGCGGCAGCCCCGGCAGGGTGACGGTGCCGATTCCTTCGCCGGCATGGAAGGTGACGCCGCTGCCGGACGGACCGGTGGCGACCGTTGCGACCACCTCGGCGCCGTGGGTGACGTCGGGATCGTCGCCGGCGTCCTTGATCACCCCGGCGGTGGCGCTGCCGTCGCCGATCACCGCGCGCGCCAGCGCCAGCGTCGTCGATCCGCCGCGCGGCAACGCCACCGTCACCGGGTCGGGGAACGCGCCGGTGAGCATGGCCTGATAGGCGGCGGCGGCGGCGGCGGTGGCGCACGCCCCGGTCGTCCAGCCCTTGCGCAGCGGGCCCTCGGGCTTGTCTGCATCCATGGGTTTACTTTACCCCGATTACCGACCCGGCAACTTGCGGAAATGCGAACCGGCGCCTATAAAACATATCTAATATACGGTTCTGCCGGGGCGAGCCGCTCCCGACCGAGGCCGATCGTGAAGACGCCGTGGACCAGGAAATCCTGCTTGTCAATCTGTTGAGTTCGGGCCTCGCCCAGTGCCGGGCGGTGGTGGCCGAACACGGCGGTCTGATGACCAGCTTGCTGATGGCCGGGCTGGTGGGCAGCGCCACCCACTGTGTCGGCATGTGCGGCCCGTTCGTGCTCGGCCAGACGGTGGCGCGGCTCGAGGCGCGACCGGCGGCGGACATGCGCGAGTTTCATCGGTTGGCCGGCGCGGCGCTGGTTCCGTATCACCTCGGTAGGATGACCACCTATGCCGGCCTCGGCGCCTGCGCGGCGGCGCTGGCCGGCGGGATCATCGATGTCACCGGGCTCAAGTGGCTGTCGGCGGCGTTGCTGGTGCTGGCGGCCCTGTTCTTTCTCGGTTACGCGGTCACCCGCCTTCGCGTCTCCGTGCCGTGGCTGTCTTCGGGAGGCGAATCCTGGTGGTCGCGCCGGATCGGCCGGCTGGTCCGGCCGTTGTTCGACCGGCCGGTGGGCCTCAGGGGGTATGCGCTTGGCGTCGCGCTCGGGTTTCTGCCATGCGGCCTGCTTTACGGAGCGTTGGCCGCCGCCGCGGCCAGCGGCGGAGCGCTCTCCGGAGCGCTGGCGATGATCGCGTTTGCCGCGGGGACGATCCCGGCGCTGTTCGCCGTCGGCTTGGCCGGTCATGTCGTCGGCCGCCGGTGGCAGGGCGTTGTCGCGCGGGCGATGCCGGTGGTGATGATAATCAATGCGGCAGCACTCTCTTATCTCGCCTGGCGGGTTATTGCTTGAACGGAGTGTTCGGAGGACAGCGAACGTGAGCCAAGACAAGCCGGCCGAAGCCGGAGCCAAGACCCGCCGGATCAACGCCATCGCGCTCGGACTATCGGTGATTGCGATCGTCATCGTTGCCTATCTCGCCGGACGGCTCTATTTCGGAGCCGACCTCGGAGGTCCTGGCCAGCAGGCCGCGGTTGCCCCGGCGCCGGTGATCGGCGGACCGTTTACCCTCGTCGATCAGCATGGCAAAACGGTCACCGACGCGGATTTCCGCGGCCGCTACATGTTGATCTATTTCGGGTACACCTACTGCCCCGATGTCTGCCCGACCGCGTTGACCCGAAACTCGGACGCATTGGATCTGATGGGCGCCGCGGCCGACGAGATCGTCCCGATTTTCATTACCGTCGATCCCGAGCGGGACACCGTCGAGCACATGAAGGAGTACGCGGATTTCTTCCACCCCAGGCTGGTGGCGTTGACCGGGACCTCCGAGCAGGTGGCCGCGGTGGCCAAAGCCTACCGGGTGTACTACGCCAAGGCGCCGGAAGAAGGGGCGGATGCCGACGACTACCTCATGGACCACACCTCGATCACCTACCTGATGGGGCCGGACGGCCAGTTCCTCAGCCATTTCGGCCACGACGTGAGTCCCGAACGGATGGCCGAGCGCCTGAACAAGATCGTTGCCGGGGAGGGGGCTTGACCGGCGGCCTGATCGTCGCCGCTCCCGCCTCGGGCAGCGGCAAGACCGTTTTCACCCTCGGGCTGTTGCGCCACCTGGCGCAGTCGGGCGTCGCCGTCGCCTCGGCCAAGGCCGGACCCGACTATATCGACCCCGCCTTCCACGCCGCAGCCAGCGGCCGGCCCTGCCTCAATCTCGATCCGTGGGCAATGCGCGCGTCGACCCTGATTGCCGCCGCTTGTCGCCTGACCGACGAGGCGGAGATCATCGTCTGCGAAGGCGTCATGGGGCTGTTCGACGGCGCCACGGTCAGCGAGGGGTCGACCGCGGATCTGGCCGAACTCAGCGGCTGGCCGGTGGTTCTGGTCATCGACGCCCATGCCCAGGCGGCATCGGCGGCGGCCGTCCTCAGGGGATTTGCCGGCCATCGTCCAGGGGTTCGCATCGCCGGCGTGGTGTTCAACCGGATCGGCGGCGACCGTCACGCGGCCATTCTGCGCGAGGCGTGCGCCCTTTCCTTGCCGGAGATCCGGGTCATCGGCTGCCTGCCGCGGGCCGACGGGTTGGAGCTGCCCGAGCGCCACTTGGGACTGGTCCAGGCGGTCGAGCATCCCGAGCTCGATGCTTTTCTCGACCACGCCGCCGCGATGATCGCCGATCACGTGGATGTCGGCGCGCTTTGTTCGATGGCCCGGTCGTGGACGCAAAGCGAGAGACCAGGCATAGCCCGGCCGTTGCCACCCCTCGGGCAACGGATCGCCGTCGCCGAAGACGAGGCTTTCGCCTTCCGCTATCCGATGGTGATCGACGGCTGGCGGGCCGCCGGCGCCGAGATCCTGCCGTTTTCGCCGCTGAACGACGACTCGCCGGCCGCCGACGCCGATGCCGTCTACCTGCCGGGCGGGTATCCCGAGCTGCACGCCGGCACCCTCGCCGCCAATCGAGCGTTCATCGATGGCCTGCGGACCCTCGCCGATAGCGGGGCGACGATATTCGGTGAATGCGGCGGCTACATGGTGTTGGGCCGGGGTCTCGTCGACGCCGAGGGCCATCGCCATGCCATGGCCGACCTTCTGCCGCTCGAAACCTCGTTCGCCGAGCGCCGGCTGCACCTGGGTTACCGGCGGGCGGAACTCGCCGTCGACTGTCCGCTCGGCACCGCCGGCGCCCGGTTTCGCGGCCACGAGTTCCATTACGCCCGCGTCGTCGGCGAGGGCCCCGGCAGGCCGCTGTTCACCTGTGCCGATGCATCGGGACGGGATCTGGGCACGGCCGGGCTCGTCGAGGGATCGGTGATCGGCTCCTTCGTCCACCTCATCGATTCCGAGGATCCAGCCGGTATCAACGGCGCTGTTGACGGTTGAGGGCGAAACCGAACGACATTGGCTCCAGGAACGCGTCGCCAGGAGAACTTCGCGCATGTCCGCACCATCAACCGAAGCCGCGACGGAACGCCCTTTCTGGGAACGGAAGACGCTCGCGGAAATGACCCATGACGAATGGGAGTCGCTGTGCGACGGCTGCGGCAAGTGCTGTCTCGAGAAGCTCGAGGACGAGGCGACCGGCGAGATCAGCCACACCGAAGTGGCCTGCAGGTTGCTGAACACCCATACCTGCCGATGCGCCAAATACGAAAAGCGACACCGTTACGTAGCGAACTGCGAGGTTCTCGCCGCAGACAACATCAAGGATTTCCATTGGCTGCCGGCCTCGTGTGCCTATCGTGTGCTTGCCGAGGGCCGCGAATTGGCGTGGTGGCACCCGCTGGTGTCCGGGGACCCGGAACTGGTCCACAGCGTCGGCGTCTCCGTGCGAGGGCGGGCGGTGCCGGAGAAACGGGCGGGACCGCTGGAGCATCACATCGTGACCTGGCCGGCGTAAGGAACAAGGGGGCCGACAATGAACTCATCCGTTCAAGGTGTTTTTGCCGCGGTGCTGACGCCGCTCGACGGTGATCTCGCGCCCGACCGCGCGGCGATCGCCCGTCATTGCCGGTGGCTCCGCGACAACGGCTGCGACGGGCTTTCGGTCCTGGGAACCACCGGCGAGGCCAACTCGTTCTCGGTGGAAGAGCGGGAGCGCCTGCTCGAAGGCCTGATCGAGGACGGCATTCCGGGCAACGTGCTGCTGCCGGGCACCGGATGCTGCGCGCTGACCGACACCGTCCGATTGACCCGCAAGGCGGTGGAGCTGGGCGCCGCCGGGGTGCTGATGCTGCCGCCGTTCTACTACAAGAACGTCAGCGACGACGGCTTGTTCGCGTCCTATGCCGAGGTCATCGAGCGGGTGGGCGATGCGCGGCTTCGCATCTACCTCTATCACTTCCCGCAGATGTCGGGCGTGTTTCTCGGCCACGACCTGATCGACCGGCTGCTCAAGCGCTATCCGGACGTGGTGGCGGGGGTGAAGGACAGCTCCGGCGATATCGACAACATGATCCGCAACGCCCAGGCCTTTCCCGGCTTCGGCGTTCTCAGCGGCTCGGACGAGTTCCTGTTGCCGCTGCTCCAAAATGGCGGCGTCGGCTGCATCACCGCCGTCGCCAACGTCGCCGCGTTCCTCGCCGCCGAGGTGTACGCCGCCTGGCGGGAGGGAGACGGCGAGCGGGCGGCACACATACAGGCGAGGCTGACGGCGGTGCGCAATGCGATCTCGGCGTTGCCGCTCAGCGCGGCGCTCAAGGAGATCATGGCACGCCACACCGGTGACGACGGCTGGCTCCATATCAGACCGCCGTTGGCGCGACTGAACCCCACCAACGCCGCCGACCTGTTCATCACCCTCGAAAGCCTCGATTTCAATCCGCCGCCGGCACCGTGAACCTCTTGTCGCCCCTCCGGACCCGCTCGCGGCCGCGTGAGCACAGGGTCGTCCTCGACCTCGACGGCCGCGCCGTGCCCCTCACCGTGCGTCGGCACCCGCGGGCGCGGCGGGTCGTCCTCCGCCTCGACGCCGAGGGCGACGGTGCGCTGGTGACGATCCCCGAGCGGGCGTCGTTCGAAGACGGTGTCGCCCTGGCGCGCAATCATGCCGGTTGGATCCTCCGCCGTCTTGCGGCGATCCCGCCCAGGGTGCCGTTCGTCGACGGCGCGGTGCTGCCGTTTCTCGGCCAGGACCATCGCCTCCGCCACCACGCCCGGACCTTCCCCGCGGTCCGGCGCGAAGGCGGCGAGATCATCGTTGCCGGCCGGGCCGAGGACCTGCCGCGGCGGGTCGCCGACTGGTTGCGCCGCCAGGCTCGCGTCGAGATCGGCGCGAGGGTCGGCGACAAGGCGGCAACCCTCGGCCGCGCTCACGGGCGGATCACCGTCCGCGATACCCGCTCGCGCTGGGGGTCGTGCTCGGCCGCCGGCAACCTGTCGTTCTCGTGGCGGCTGGTGATGGCGCCGGCGGGCGTGCTCGATTACGTCGTCGCCCACGAGGTTGCCCACCTGGCCCATCGCGACCACGGCCGGGGGTTCTGGCGCACGGTCGCGTCGCTGACCGAGGACGTCGACGCCGGCCGGGCCTGGCTGCGCCGGAACGGACGCGGCCTGCATCGCTTCGGCTGAAACCAGAAGAGCAAATTCGATCGCAAGCTTCGGATAGATTTCGCCGCCGCCGTGGTTACGATGGGGGGATGAACAACATTCTCTCTTTCCCCGATACCGACGAGCAGCGCTGGCGGGCGGTGCTCGACCGTGACGTTCGATGCGACGGCGCCTTCGTCTACGCCGTGCGCTCGACCGGCGTGTTCTGCCGGCCGTCCTGTCCCAGCCGCAAGGCCGGCCGCGCCCAGGTGAGCTTCTTCGCCGTACCCGAGGCGGCCGTTCACGCCGGCTTCCGGCCGTGCAAACGCTGCCGGCCGGAACGCGCCGAAACCGTCGATCCCCGCATCGCCACGGTGAGAACGGTCTGTCGAACGATCGAAACCCGCGACGAGGGTGTCCCCACTCTCGACGAGTTGGGATCAGCCGTCGGGATCAGCCCCCACCATCTGCAACGGCTGTTCAAGGCGATGATGGGGGTCTCGCCGCGCCAGTACGCGGAGGCGATAAGGCTCGGCCGCCTGAAGCAGTCGCTGAGGGCGGGTGAGCCGGTGACGATGGCCCTCTACGGTGCGGGTTACGGGTCGTCGAGCCGGCTCTACGAAAAGGCGCCGGCTCATTTGGGAATGACTCCGGCCTCCTACGCCAAGGGCGGTCGTGGCGCTCGCATTACCTACGCGATCGTCGCGCATCCCCGGTTGGGTTCGCTCGGCCGGCTTCTGGTGGCGGCAACGGAACGGGGCGTTTGCATGGTGTCGTTCGGCGATACCGAGGCGTTTCTCCAGGCGGAACTGGAAACCGAGTTCCCGGAAGCCGAGATCGGCCGCGACGACGGCGCCCTCGCCGAATGGGTCGGCGCCGTTCTCGACCTCGCCGATTCCGCCACGCCCCACGCCGATCTGCCGCTCGACATCCGGGCGACGGCGTTCCAGTGGCGGGTGTGGCGAGAGTTGCAGGCGATTCCGTCGGGCGAAACCCGAACTTACGGCGAGATCGCCATCGCCCTCGGCCAACCGGGCGCCGCCCGTGCGGTGGGGCGAGCCTGCGCCACCAATCCCGTCTCGCTGGTGGTGCCGTGCCATCGGGCGGTCGGCAGTGACGGCAAGATGCACGGCTATCGCTGGGGTGTCGAGCGCAAGAAGGCATTGCTCGAGCGGGAACGTAGGAGCTGATCGGACCGGGCGGCCAGGCAGCCGTCGTTTGCTTCGGATGGTCGGCGCCCCCTATAAAGCGGCATGCTGCGCTCGCCCGGCCCGAAGCCGCACCCCGAATCCCTCTCCGTCGGCGCCCTGCTGACGACGCTGGTGGCGCTGGGGCAGATCTCCACCTCCATCTACATCCCGTCGCTGCCCTCGCTGGTCGCGTCGATGGCGACCGACGCGGCGACCGTCAACCTGACCCTCTCGATGTTTCTGTTCGGCTTCGCCGTTTGTCAGCTGATCTACGGACCGCTCTCCGACCGTTTCGGCCGGCGGCCGGTGCTGCTCGTCGGCGTCACCCTCTATGTCGCCGCCAGCTTCGCCTGTGTTTTCGCCACCACCATCGAGGGACTGATCGCCGGCCGCCTGGCGCAGGGGATGGCGGCGTGCTCGGGCCCGGTCCTCGGCCGGGCGATCGTCCGCGACGTCTACGGGCCGACCCGGTCGGCGAAGGCGATGGCCTACATCGGCGTCGCCCTCGCCATCTCGCCGGCGGTGGCGCCGATCGTCGGCGGCTACCTGCAGGTGTGGTTCGGCTGGCGCGCCGCCTTCGCTTTTCTGTGCGTCGTCGGCGTACTGATTCTGGTCGGAGTGTGGACGCTTCTGGAGGAAACCTACCCTCATGCCGACGCTGGAGCGCTCGATCTCCGCAATCTCGTCCGCGGCTACGGCGTACTGCTGTCGAGCCCCACCTATTACGGCTACTCCCTTGCGGTCGCCTTCGTGTTTGCCGGGCTGATGGCGTTCGCCGCCGGCTCGCCGTTCGTATTCATCGATCTGCTCGGGCTCAGTCCCGCGCACTACGGCATGCTCGCCGTCTTCAACGTCGCCGGCTTCCTGTCGGGCAGCCTCGCCGCCGCCCGCCTGACCCACCGCTTCGGCCTCGACCGGATGATTGCGGTCGGGGTCAGCCTCAGCCTTGCCGGCGGCGGCGCGATGGCGGCGATCGCGCTCTGGGGCGCCATTGGCGTCATCCAGATCGTCGTGCCGATGATGGTGTTCACCACCGGCATGGGGCTCGTCCTGGCAGACGGCTTCGCCGGCGCGTTGGCGCCGTTCCCGCGCATTGCCGGTGCCGCTTCGGCGGTACTGGGCTTTCTGCAAATGGCCGTCGCCGGCACCGCCAGCCTGGCGGTCGGCGCCTTCGCTCCCACCTCGCCGTTGCCGATGGCGGCGGTGATCGCGATGGCCGCCGCCGCCGCCTTCGCCGCGTACATGCTCCTGGTTTGGCGTCGTCGGGCGGGCGGGTCGCCCTGAGCCGGGGGATCAGTAAAGCCTGTCGGCGAAGTAGTCGATGAAATAGCTGAGCGCGATGTCGAGGGCGACGATGCCGGCGGCGGTCAGCGCCGGCACCCCGAGTGCGGCCCGGGCGATGAACCATACGTACCCGAGTATCACCACGTAGGTCGCCAACGAGAGAAACGGGCCGGCTTCCTCCGGAACGACGCCTGTGATCGAGACAAGGGCAATCATTAAAACGAGAGCGATCTGCAGGACCATCGACCAGTTGTAGGCGACGATGTAGCCCGGAAACCGGTCCCAGCACCCGAGCCTCCGGGTCAGCGACGCGATGACCAGCGGGTACGCGGTCCAGGACAGCACGTAGGCGATGGTTTCGGTAAGGAAGAACCGGGTCGGATCGGCATCCGCCGCGATGATCGGAAAGCGGATCGCCAGCAAAATCGCATATAACGGGGCGACGATCACGGCGGCGAAGAACGACCGCCAGAAACCGGCGTCCGATGTGTCGAAGTACGACATGCCGGTCGCATCCAGCCGCGCCAGGCGATAGGCGCCGTAGATCGACATCACCGTTTCCCGGAGTGTCGGCATCAGCGCTCCGGGGCGAAGAAGCGGTCGATGACCGCGACGTAGATGTCCGTCAGTGTCGCCACATCGGCGACGGCGACGTTCTCGTCCACCTTGTGGGCGGTCTCGCCGGGCATGCCGAATTCGGCGACCGGGCAGGCGTCCTTGATGAAGCGGGCGTCCGACGTGCCGCCGCTCGTGCTCAGCTCGGGTTCCAGTCCGGTCACCCGCCGAACCGCGTCGGCGACGACCCGGCTGAGCCGGCCGGGCGGGCTCAGGAACGCCACGCCGGTGCATTGGGTTTCGATCTCGAAACGGCCGCCGAATGCCTGGAAACGGTCCTCGAGCCAAGCTTTCAGGCCTTCCGGGGTATGTCGGTCGTTGAACCGGATGTTGAACTTGGCGCCGGCGCGGGCGGGAATGACGTTGGTCGCGGCGTTGCCGACGTCGATGGTGGTCACCGTCAGGATGGAGGGGTCGAAGTGGGCGGTGCCGTGATCCAGCGGCGTGTCGTCGATGGCGGCGAGCATCCGCACCAGCCGGGGGATCGGGTTGTCGGCCCTCTGCGGGTAGGCGGCGTGGCCCTGTATGCCGTGGACGGTGAGAGCGCAATTGAGGCTGCCGCGGCGGCCGATCTTGATCATCTCGCCGAGGGTGTTCGGGTTGGTGGGCTCGCCGACAAGGCAGGCATCGAGGATCTCGCCACGCTCGCCCAGCCACCGGAGGACCTTGCCGGTGCCGTTGATCGACGGGCCTTCCTCGTCGCCGGTGATCAATAGGCTGAGCGAACCGTCGAAGGCGTCTCCACGATCGGCGAGGA
The DNA here is from genome assembly GCA_963772635.1 of uncultured Alphaproteobacteria bacterium. Taxonomy (GTDB): domain Bacteria; phylum Pseudomonadota; class Alphaproteobacteria; order Rhodospirillales; family Defluviicoccaceae; genus JAUXFS01. The sequence goes on along the minus strand of CAVYYK010000032.1, from coordinate 98,383 downwards.
AGCGGCCCGCGGCGGCGGCGAAGCAGGCGATCGCCGCCTTCATGTCGGACGCACCGCGACCGTAGAGCCTGCCGTCGCGGATCTCGCCTCCAAACGGATCGCATGTCCATGCGGCCTCGTCGCCCACCGGCACCACGTCGGTATGGCCGGCAAAGCAGAAATTCGGCGGCCGGCCGCCGATCCGGGCATAGAGGTTGTCTACGTCCGCCGTTCCCGGTTCGGAGAACGGCAGACGAGTGCAGACGAATCCCAGTCCCCTCGAGTGCGGCTTGCAACACGTCGAGGGCGCCGGCGTCGATCGGGGTGACGCTCGGGCAGCGGATCAAGGCGCGGCTCAGTGCCAGCGGATCAACGCGCGGAAGCAAGAATTCGCCTCCGCTGCCGGTGGCGGGCTTGTATCGTCACGCCCTGAGCAGCTCGTTGATGGATGTTTTCGACCGTGTCCGCTCGTCCACCCTCTTGACGATCACCGCGCAATAAAGACCGGGACCGGGGTTGCCGTCGGGGAGGGACTTGCCGGGAACGGTTCCGGAGACCACCACCGAATACGGCGGTACTTCGCCGTAGTGCACTTCGCCGGTGGTGCGGTCGATGATCCGGGTCGAGGCACCGATGTAGACCCCCATCGACAGCACCGACCCTTCGCCGACCCGAACGCCTTCGGCGACCTCGGCGCGGGCGCCGATGAAACAGTTGTCCTCGATGATCACCGGGCCCGCCTGCAGCGGCTCCAGGACCCCGCCGATGCCGGTGCCGCCGGAAATGTGACAGTTCTTGCCGATCTGCGCGCATGAGCCGACGGTGGCCCAGGTGTCGATCATGCTGCCCGAATCGACGTAGGCGCCGAGATTGACGAAGCACGGCATCAGCACCACACCCGGCGCGATGTAGGCGGAACGGCGGACCGTGCAGTTGGGCACCGCGCGAAAGCCGGCTGCCCGGAAGCGGGCCTCGTCCCAGCCGAAGAACTTGGAGGGCACCTTGTCGAACCACGGCGCTCCGCCGGGTCCGCCGGCAATGGGTGCCATGTCGTTGAGGCGAAACGACAGAAGCACGGCCTTTTTGAGCCACTGGTTGACTTGCCAGCCATCGCCGATCCTCTCCGCCACCCGAGCGCGCCCCGAATCGAGCATGTCAAGGGCCTGTTCGACGGCGTCGCGGATCGGCCCGGAGGTTTCAACGCCGACGGTATCGCGCGCCTCCCAGGCAGCGTCGATGGTACGTTCTAGGTCGATGGTCATTTGCGGAGGCCTAACGACGAGTGATCGGTTTCAGCGTGACCATGCTCAACGACGGCGCCGCTGTCAACTACAGGCGAGGCGGCCGGTCACCCGGGTTCGTCGAGAACCGCTTCCAGCCACGCCACCAAGTCGTCGGCCACGTGGTCGATGAAGGCGCCGTCGGCGCCGGCGGTTCCGTGTTCGGTGTCCGTGCGCACCCAAACCGTGGTCATGCCAAGCGCCGCCGCCGGCGCCAGGTTGCGGGCGATATCCTCCACCATCACCGTCTTGCCGGCATCGAGGCCGTGGCGCTGGACCAGGACATTGTAGGCTTCGGGTTGTGGCTTGGGTCGGTAATCGGCCTCGATGATGCCGAACACGGCATCGAAGTGATGGCTGATTCCCAATCTTTCCATCACCCTTTCGGCATGCCGGGTCGAGGCGTTGGTGAACACCAGCTTGCGGCCGGGAAGACGGGCCAGCGCGGCCTCGAGCCCCGGGCTCGGCGGCAGCACGGTGACATCGATGTCATGGACAAAGTCGAGAAACGGTTCGGGGTCCATGCCGTGGCGATGCATCAGCCCGTGCAACGACGTGCCGTACTCGCGAAAATAGTGCTTCTGCAGCCGGTAGGCGTCTTCCAGGCCGACGCCGAGAAATTCGGCGATGTAGGCGCGCATGCGGTCGTCGATCTGGCCGAACAGATTGAAGGTCGCCGGGTACAGGGTGTTGTCCAGGTCGAAGACCCAGGCCTCGGTGTGGAGAAGCCCGGCAGGACCGGGAGCGGCGTGGGATAGCGGAACCGTATCTTTGGGCATCGTACCCTCTATTTGTGGGAAAGCCGCGGCCGGCTGGCAACCCCAAACTTCACAAGACCGTTCCCGTGGCCACTCCGTTAAGGGAATTTTCGCATATCTCCATGAGTATGACACTCTACGCAAGGTTGATACACCCCCCCGCAAAGGGAACCGAAAATCGCGTCCATGGCCACCGTAGGTGCCGCGATCGACCCGTTGAAACCACCGTTCTCCGCAATGCGGACGGAGCGTGACCGTTTTGCTGCCTTGGCCTTTTGCTGGGCCGACATTCTGCTCGAACTCAACGGGGATACCGTCGTGGTTTACGCGGCAGGCGCCAGCCGAGCGCTGATCGGGCGGGATGCGCGCGAACTTGTTGGCAAATCACTTCACAATATCGTCGTACCCCAGGATCGCCGCCGGCTCGAAGGACTCCTCAGCGTCGCTCGCAACCGAGGCCGCATCGAGAATCAATCGGTGCGATTGCGCGGAAAAAAGGGGCCGACCCCCCCGCTGGCACTGACCGGATTTCGGCTGGACGACCTCAACGGGCACTACTTTCTCGCTCTGCGCACGAGCTTGATGGCGCGAAAGGACGATGAACTGGTCGGTCTGGTCCGTGATCGGGCGACAGGGCTTTACGACGGCGATTCGTTTGTCGAGATGGTCACCCACCACCTGGCCTTGTCCGGTGGAAACGGGCACCGGCAAATGACATTGCTTGCCTTGCCCGCTTACGAAGATTTGCGCGAGCGCATGAGCGCGGCAGCAGAGCGCGAACTTTTGGCCAATGTCGGCGCCTGCCTGGGGGCGGAATCGGCCGACGGCGAAACTGCGGGACGCATCGATACCGACCGATATGGCTTGGTGCATCGCCCCGATCTGGACATCGCGGCGATGCAGGGGCAGATCTCGGAGCTGACTCGAAAAGCCGACCCGAACGCCGAGGGGACCGCGGTCAAGTCGGCGACCATCGATATCGACAGCGAACTCGCAAATGAAGAGGAGATCGCCAGTGGCCTCCTCTATGCCATCAATCGCTTTCGCAGCTTCAAGGGGAGTGATTTCTCCCTCAACAGCCTCTCCACCAGCATCTCGAACCTGGCCAGAGAGGCGATCGAAGGGGTAGCCGACTTCAAGCACTTGATCGCGCACTCGGACTTCGAGATCGCTTTCCAGCCGATCATCGGCGTCAAAACGGGGCGCATTCATCATTACGAGGCTTTGGCGAGATTTCCCGCCCGCTATGGGACGCGCACGCCCTATGAACATGTTACCTTCGCCGAAGAAACCGGGTTGATCGCCGATTTCGATCTGGCCGTTGTGCGAAAAGCCATCCATCGCTTGAGGACGAAAACCCCGCTCAACTCGAAAACGTGCATCGCGGTCAATGTCTCGGGCCAGTCGGTTGGCTCGCTGTCGTTCCTCGCCCGGCTCGATGCGTTGCTGAAGGAGCATCCGTGGTCGCCCGGTCGGTTGATGTTCGAAATAACCGAGTCGGCTCGGATGCAGGACTTGAGTGCGGCCAACATGTTCATTCAGCGACTACGCAAACAGGGTTATCCGGTCTGCCTCGACGATTTCGGGGCTGGCGCCGCCAGCTTCGAATATCTCACCACCCTTGACGTCGACATTGTCAAGTTCGACGGCCCCGCGTTGCGCAACGCTCGAAAAGCGCAGAAAGGAAAGGCGTTTTTGAAGGCGTTCGTCGGTTTATGCCGCGACCTCGGCATCGCCACCGTGGCCGAGATGATCGATGACGAATCGGCCCTCAAATTCGTCCGTGAGTGTGGTTTGCAGTATGCGCAGGGTTATCTGCTCGGTCGGCCGTCCACCGACATCCATGCCTTCAAGAACATGGTGCCGACACATCTTTTCGCGGCGCCGGCCGCAAAGCAGGGGAGCGTCAGTCCGCGTTGACCAAGGTCCCGGCGCCGTGCTCGGTGAACAGTTCGAGCAGCAGCGCGTGGGGCGTTCGGCCGTCGATGATCACCGCACCCTCGACGCCCTTGCCGACGGCTTCGAGACAGGTCTCGATCTTCGGGATCATGCCACCGTGAATGGTACCGTCGGCGATGTAACGACGGGCCTCTTTCGTCGTCATCTCCTCGATCAACTGGCCCGACTTGTCGAGGACGCCTTCGACGTCCGTCAGCATCATCAACCGACGGGCGCCGACGGCGGCGGCGATCGCGCCCGCAGCAGTGTCGGCATTGATGTTCAGGGTTTCGCCCTGGGTGCCCATGCCGATCGGCGCGACAACCGGGGTGATGTCGGATCGTTCATAGAAGTCGAGGATGTGGGGATTGATCTCGGTCGGCTCACCCACCAACCCGAGATCGAGGATCCGCTCTATGTTGGATCCCGGGTCGCGCTTGCTCCGCCTCAGCCTCTGAGCGCGGATCAGATTACCGTCCTTGCCGGAAAGACCCACCGCGAAACCGCCGGCCTCGTTGATCGCCGAAACGATCGACTTGTTGATCGACCCGGCGAGAACCATCTCGACCACGTCGACGGTCTCCTTGTCGGTCACCCGCAGCCCGTCGATAAAGGCGCTCTTGATCTTCAGCCGCTCCAGCATCTGACCGATCTGGGGTCCGCCGCCGTGAACCACCACCGGGTTGATGCCGACCTGGCGGAGAAGAACAATGTCGCGCGCGAACAGCTTGGCGAGATTGGCATCGCCCATCGCGTGACCGCCGTATTTGATGACGAAAGTGGCACCGGCGTAGCGGCGCATGAACGGCAGGGCTTCGGACAAGGTCCGCGCCTTTTCGATCCATTGTTCCCGGGTCTTGGTCTGCTTCTCGTTCATCGCGTGCGACTGTACGCACCCTGAGCAAGATTTCCACACCTGATTTCGATTCGGTGGTCCGGTTCCGACCGTAATGCTCGTATCAACGGGAGAGGGCGGCGAGGGCCGATCGCAGTTCCGGGAGGCCGGCGCCGGTCCGCGCGCTGGTCGCCAACACCTCGGGATGGGCGGCGCCATGCTTCGTCAGCTCGAGGGCGATGGCCGCGATCATCTCTGCCAAGGGCGACGGATTCAGTTTGTCGCATTTGGTGAGAATCACCTGATAGGACACGGCGGCCTTGTCCAGCATCGACATCACCCTGCGATCGACGTCCTTGATCCCGTGGCGGGCGTCGATCAGCAATAGGACCCGTCTGAGCGGAACCCGGCCGCGCAGATAGAAGTTCACAAGTCGGGTCCAACGTTCGACGGTGGACTTCGGTGCCTTGGCGTAACCGTATCCCGGCAGGTCCGCCAGCATCAGCCGCTCGCCAAGGTCGAAAAAATTGAGCTGTTGCGTGCGGCCCGGCGTATTGGAAGTCTTGGCCAGCGTCCGTCGGCCGGTCAGCGCATTGACCAGGCTGGACTTGCCGACATTGGAGCGCCCGGCGAAGCCGACTTCCGGCAGTGCGCCGTCGGGGGCCTGGTCGAGCCGGGCGGCACCCGTGACGAATGCGCAGGGCAGGGTGAACAGGAGCCGCCCCCGCTCCAATGCTTCCAGACGATCGTCTTCGTTTGCCGCGTCGGTCAACGCCAATACCGTATCGCTACCGGCGCGCCGATCAGCGGCCGATCTTGACCCCCGCGCGCCGCATGATCACCCACTGCTGTATGATCGACAGGGTGTTGTTCCACGTCCAGTAGACCACCAGGCCCGCCGGGAACTGGGCGAGCATGAAGGTGAAGACGATCGGCAGGAACATGAAGATCTTCGCCTGAATCGGGTCCGGAGGCTGCGGGTTCAGCTTCTGCTGCAGGAACATGGTGATGCCCATGACCAGCGGCCACGCGCCGATGTGCATGGGCTCGGGAAGAACCGTGGACGGATCCCACGGGATCAGCCCGAACAGGTTCCACACCGTGGTCGGGTCGCGGACCGACAGGTCGTGGATCCAGCCGAAGAACGGCGCCTGGCGCATCTCGATGGTGACGAACAGCACCTTGTAGAGGGCGAAGAACACCGGGATCTGGATCACCATCGGCAGGCAGCCCGATGCCGGGTTGACCTTTTCGCGCTTGTAGAGGGCCATCATCTCCTGGTTGAGGCGGGCCTTGTCGTCGCTGAATCGCTCGCGCAGCTTCAGCATCTCCGGCTGTAGCTTGCGCATCTGGCTCATCGCCTTGTAGGACTTGTTGGCGAGCGGGAAGAAGGCGAGCTTGACGACCACCGTCAGCAACAGGATCGCGACCCCGACGTTGCCGACCCAGTCGGTGATGTAGATCAGGAAATAGAACAGCGGCTTGGTCAGGAAGTAGAACCAGCCGAAATCGATCGCCCGATCGAAGCGGGGGATCCCGTATTCCTCCTCGTAGCGGTCGAGCAGGCGGACTTCCTTCGCGCCGGCGAACACGCGGCTCTCGGCCGCGCCGGTCGCGCCCGGGGCGACCGTCGTCACGCCGCCGACGAAGTCGACCTGGTAGATATTGGTGTTGTTGTGGCGCTGATCGATGAAGCGGGTATCGAGCGCCTCCTTCTGGTTTGGCACCAACGCGGCCAGCCAATACTTGTCGGTGAAGCCGATCCAGCCGCCGGTGGACTTCTGTTGGATGACGCCGGTTTCCTGCAGATCCGTGTAGCTCACCTCCTTCAGGGTCCCGTCGAAGACGCCGAGCGGCCCCTCGTGGAGAATATAGAACGACCTCCCCGTTGGGATGTCATGGCGGGAGATGAGTCCGTAGGCCGAGAGGGAAACCGGTGTCTCGCCGCCGTTCTCCACCCGCTGGGTCATCGTGAACATGTAGTTGTCGTCGACGGCGAAGGTGCGCTTGAAGGTCAGTCCGGCGCCGTTGTCCCAGCTCAGCGTGACCGGGGTCTGCGGGGTCAGGGTTTCCCGGTCGGCGGTCCAGAGGGTGTCCGGACCGGGGACGGCGACCTTGTCGCCGACCGCTACCCAGCCGACTTCGGCGAAGTATGCATGGGGCGTCCCTGCCGGCGAAAACAGCACGATCTCGGGGCTCTTGGGGTTCAGGGTTTCGCGATATTTCACCAACGTCAAGTCGTCGAGGCGGCCGCCGACCAGGGAAATCGAACCGTGCAGGCTGGGCGTGCTGATTCGGATCCTGGGAGACTCGGCCAGCGCCTTTGTCCGGCTCTCGGCGACCTCGACGGTGGAAGGGGACGGCGCCCCGGTGGCGGCCGGCGGGGCCTTGGCAGGCGGCGCTGTCCCGGTCTGCTGCGGCACCTGCGGCGCACTCCCGGTCTGCTGCGGCACCTGCGGCGCACTCCCGGTGGTGGACTGCTGCAAATCCGACTGCGGTGCCTTCGGCGGCGGTGGATAGAAGAATTCATAGGCGTAGTTGAAGCCGAACATAATGGCGACAGAGAGCACGATCGCCAAAATCAGGTTCTTGTTGTCCATCGCCAATCGTGCCCTGTCTCGGAGAGATCCCGTCTAACGCTTGGTTCAAGTGGTCGAATGACGATCGCGGTGGTGGTCGAGGCCCTCGCATCCGGTTGCCCCGCCTGGTATCGGGTCATAGCCGGATCCTCCCCACGGATGGCAGCGAAGAATACGTCTCAACCCCAACCATCCACCTTTGATCGCGCCGAAACGCCCGACCGCTTCGAGTGCATAGTGGGAGCAACTCGGCCAGAAACGGCAAGAGCCCGGAAGAATTGGAGAGATGAGGTGCTGATAACCGAATATGAGGGCACGGACCAAGCCGCTTGCCGGGTTCATGGTTCAGCCGCCTCTCTCTCGGTGGCGCCGTTATCTGTTTTCGGCCCGCTGCGATAAGCACCAACGCGTTTCAATGCGTTCTCCAGGTCGCCCAACAAGGCGTGAAATGGCCGTCGCAAGGTCGCAAGCCGGCCGATGATTACGTAGTCACGCCCAGGCTTCGCGTGCACGGGCAAGATCTCCTCCGCAGCCGCCCGAAGCCGGCGACGAACACGGTTGCGCGCCACCGCATTGCCCACCTTGCGGCTAGCGGTGAAACCCACGCGCATGGCCGCGACCTGATCGGTCGAGCCATCTCGCGTGTCACCGCGCCCCACCTGCAGCACCAACCCCGGCATGGCCCACTTCCGTCCGTTGCGGGCGATCCGCAGATACTCCGATCGACGCTTGAGACGCTGGACGGCGGCTGCCACGAACAGCTCAGGCGGAGAGGCGCTTGCGCCCCTTTCTGCGTCGATTGGCGAGAATGCGTCGCCCGCCGACGGTGGCCATGCGCTGGCGGAAACCGTGACGTCGCGCGCGGACGATTTTGCTCGGTTGGAAAGTACGTTTCACGGGTTAACTCCGACGCAGAATGGGGTCGGTGTATACGAACTTGATCCGTGGAAGTCAACGATGGCAGTGGCAGTTGCCGACTTTCATTGGGATTGCCCCCCAGCGCAAGGGGGGATCCGGCGATCGATTCCCAGGGAGACGGGTCACGCAAAGGTGACGAATTGTGAGTGGTTAGCGCATTTGTCGTTGCCTATATGCCTTGCTTGTGCGTTCAGATATCAGGGGTTTGGCGGAATGAAGGGAGCGTCGGCCTTGCGCGGAGCGGACCCGGACAGCACCGAGCAGACCGGCAGGAAGTTTTCACCCTGGCGGTTGCTGCCGCTCGCGGTCGTCGCCGGCGGGTTCGCCGCGTTCTTCGCCTTCGGCTGGGACGACTATCTCTCGTTCGAGGCCTTGCACGAGCACCGTGAGGCGCTGCTGGCGTGGCGGCAGGACCATTACGCCCTGGCCGCCCTGACCTTCGTCGCCGTCTACGTCCTGGTGGTGGCGTTCTCGCTTCCCGGCGCGGTGTGGATGACCATCGGCGGCGGGTTCCTGTTCGGCGCCGCGTCCGCCGCGGTTTACGTCGTCGCCGCCGCTACCCTCGGCGCCTCGGCGATCTTCCTCGTCGCCCGCTACGCCCTCGGCGACGTGCTGCGCGCCAAGGCCGGCCCGGCGTTGCGCCGGATGGAGGACGGGTTTCGCGAGAACGCGCTCAGTTACCTCCTGGTGCTGCGCCTGGTGCCATTGTTTCCGTTTTGGCTGGTCAACCTGGTGCCGGCGTTCCTGGGGGTGCCGCTCAGGACGTTCGTCATCGGCACCTTCGTCGGCATCATCCCCGGAAGCGTCGTCTATTGCCTGGTCGGCAACGGCCTCGGCGCCGTGTTCGACAGCGGCGATACGCCGAATCTGGGCATCATCTTCGAGCCCGAGATTCTCGCGCCGATCATCGGTCTGGCGGTGCTCTCGGTGGTTCCCGTTGTCTACAAACGTCTGAAGCGCACAAAGTCATGAAGGCCGGCGCCAGGGTGCTCGACGTCGACATCTGCGTGATCGGCGCAGGTTCGGGGGGGCTTTCGGTCGCCGTCGGCGCGTCGCAGATGGGCGCGTCCACCGTGCTCGTCGAACGGGGGAAGATGGGAGGTGACTGCCTGAACTACGGTTGCGTGCCATCGAAGGCGTTGCTGGCGGCGGGACATGCCGCCGAGGCCACCCGCCACGCCGGGCGGTTCGGGGTCGATGTCGGCGAGCCCCGAATTGACGGCAGGCGGGTTCACGACCACGTTCACGGGGTAATCGCCGCCATTGCGCCCAACGATTCGGTAGAACGGCTCGAGGGCCTCGGCGCGACCGTGATCAAGGGGCATGCCCGCTTCACCGGGCCGGCCCAGGTCGAAGCCGATGGCATCCGCGTCAATGCGCGGCGGTTCGTCGTCGCCACCGGATCGTCGCCGTTCGTGCCGCCGATCCCGGGGCTGTCGGACGTTTCGTTCCTGACCAACGAAACGGTGTTCGACCTCGACGCGGTTCCCGAGCACCTGATCGTCGTCGGCGGCGGGCCGATCGGCATCGAGATGGCCCAGGCCCACCGCCAGCTGGGCGCCAGGGTCACGGTGCTGGAGATGTTCACGATGCTACCCAAGGACGATCCGGAACTCGTCCAGGTGGTGCGCAGCCGCTTGACGTCGGAAGGCATCGATATCCGCGAAGGCGTCAAGGTCGTCGGCGTCGCTTCGGCCGACGCCCGCGTCTCGGTCGCCGTCGCCGAAAACGGCCAGGAAAGCCGTATCGAGGGCTCCCACCTGCTCGTTGCCGCCGGCCGCCGACCCAACGTCGACGGCCTCGACCTGGAGAAGGCCGGCGTCGTCTACTCTCCCAAGGGCGTGCAGGTGGACCGTCGCCTGCGGACGACCAACCGCAAGGTGTTCGCCATCGGCGACGTGGCGGGGGGGTATCAGTTCACCCACATGGCCGGCTATCACGCCGGCATCGTCATCAAGAACGCGCTGTTCCGCATTCCGGCCCGGGAGGACGCCCGCTGCGTACCGTGGGTCACCTACACCGCGCCCGAGCTGGCCCAGGTCGGGCTGATCGAGGAGGAGGCCCGGAAAAAACACGGCGATGTCCGGGTTCTGCGCTGGCCCTACCACGACAACGACCGCGCCCAGGCCGAGCGGCTGACCGACGGCCTGGTCAAGGCGGTGGTCACACCCAAGGGGCATATCCTCGGAGCCGGCATCGTCGGCGCCGCCGCCGGCGAGTTGATCCAGACCTGGGTGCTGGCGATGAGCCGGCGGATCAAGATCGGCGCGCTGGCGACGATGATCGCCCCGTATCCGACCCTCGGCGAGATCAACAAGCGCGCCGCCGGAAGCTTCTACACGCCGTCGCTGTTCAGTGCTCGGACCCGAAAGATCGTCCGTTTCCTCGCAAGGTTCGGCTGACGGCGACACGCCGCCCGGTTTCTGTGCAATAATTTGCCGATGATCGAAAAGCGATCCGACCGCCCGGCTTTGACCATGGGCCTCTCGGCGCGTCTTCTGGCGCTGACGGTGAGTTTCGTCATGCTTGCCGAAATCCTGATCTACGTGCCGTCGATTTCCCGGTTCCGCAAGGTCTATCTCGAAGATCAGATCGCCAAGGCGCACCTGGCGATTCTGGCGGTGGAGGCCACGCCCGAGAACGCCCTCGGCAAACGGCTGGAAATGGACCTGCTGTTGCACGCCGGCGCCTACGGTATCGTGCTCAAGAAACCGGATCGGCACATGCTGATGCTGAGCAAGGAGATGCCGCCGGCGGTCGACGTCACCTTCGATTTGCGTCAAGGTCATGTTCTTCCGGTGGATCGGCGAGGCGCTGGCGGCTTTGGCACAGACCCGGAACCGGGTCATGCGGATCATCGCCGATTCGCCGGGCGAACCGGACGCGACCATCGAGGTGCTCCTCGACGAAACCCCCATGCGCGAGGCGATGTACGCCTTCTCGGTCCGTATCCTGACCCTTTCCATCATCATCTCGCTGTTTACCGCCGGCCTCGTCTATTTCAGCCTGCAATGGTTCATGGTCCGGCCTATAGTTCAGATCACCAACAGCATGGTTCGCTTCCGAGAAAGCCCGGAGGACGAAACCGTAACGATCCAGGCCACCGAGCGGAAAGACGAGATTGGCGTCGCGCAGCGGGAACTGCTGGCGATGCAAACGGAGTTGCGCGCGGCGCTACGCCAGAAAACGCGGCTGGCTACCCTCGGTGCGGCGGTGGCCAAAATCAACCACGACCTGCGCAACACCCTGGCGACCGCGATGCTGGCGTCCGATCGGCTCACCGATATCGACGATCCCGTCGTCAAGCGGGTGACACCGCAGCTCTACAATGCAATCGACCACGCCGTCGCGCTTTGCAGCCAGACCCTCGATTTCGTGCGCCACGACGGCCCGGTCCTCCGCCCAACGATGTTCCGTCTCTTGGATCTGGTTTCCGAACTGGAAGCTGCTACGCGGAAGTCCGAGGCGGGCGGCCGTGGTCTTGAACGGGTGGACGGCCGCGGCCTGGACATCGACGTCCGGGCCGATCGTGAGCAGTTGTATCGGGTGCTTAACAACCTGGCGGTAAATGCCGGCGAGGCCGGTGCGCGAACGCTCCATATCGATGCCCGTCGCGACCGCGACCGTGTCGTCATCGATATCGCCGACGATGGTGCCGGAATTCCGGCCCGCGCCCGAGAGCGCCTGTTCCAGCCGTTCTCCGGCTCGACCCGCGAAGGCGGCAGCGGCCTTGGCCTGGTCATTGCCCGCGAGATCATCAGCGCCCACGGTGGAGAGCTGACGCTGGCGGAGACCGGCGAAAACGGTACCACTTTCCGCATCGATCTTCCCGCTAGGGCGCAGAAATGACTGCGCCAAGTCGTTGGAATCCCGCAACTTATCTCAAATTCGCCGGCGAACGACTACGTCCGGCGTTGGATCTGGTCGCTCGCATCGACATGGATGCGCCAAGCGCAATCATTGATCTCGGGTGCGGCGCCGGAAACGTCACCCGATTGCTGGCGGAGCGCTGGCCAGGTTCCGTCGTCACGGGTGTGGACTCTTCCGCAGAAATGCTGGCGGAGGCTCGGTCCCGGCAACCCAATCTTGGTTGGATCGAGGCCGATCTTGCCACTTGGTCCCCCGAACGGCCCGTGGACGTTCTGTTTTCCAACGCGGCTTTGCATTGGCTCGATGATCACCGGGCCCTGTTTCCACGACTTGCGCAGGGGCTTCGGCCGGGGGGCATTTTGGCGGTTCAAATGCCGAGAAACCACGACCAGCCCTCCCACCGGGCGATGGTCGCGGCTGCCGAGGCCGGTCCTTGGTATGACCGGCTGCGCCCCCACCTTCGCACCCGGCCGGTGGCGTCCCCTGATGCCTATGCCGACATTCTGTCTCCGGTGTCATCGTTCATCGACATCTGGGAAACCGTTTACTGGCACGTTCTCGAGGGGGACAATCCGGTGGTCGAGTGGACCAAGGGCACGGCGCTCAGGCCGCTGCTCGGCGCGCTGGATGGCGAAGAGCGGACGGCGTTTCTCGGCGACTACGCCTCTCGCGTCGAGCGCGCCTACCCGCGGCGCGACGACGGAACAACCCTCTTTCCGTTTCGCAGGCTGTTCATCGTTGCCAGGCACTGAAACGTGGGGCGCGACGCAGGGGCGGGATATCAACGCCGCCTTCGATCGCGGTCGCCCGGCCGATGACTGTCACAATTACGATTGCCAGAAAAAGAACGAGGACCCTATGGATCCTCGTTTCAAGAAAATCCTTGGGTGCCGCGACCTTATGCCGGCGCGACCAGTGCCCCGATCTCGGCGGGCGTGCCGAGCGAAATACCGGCCATCTCCCGGTGGATGCGTTTGGCCAGACCGGACAACACCTTGCCGGTGCCGATCTCGATCAGTTCGCGAATGCCGCGCGAATGCATGTAGAGGACGCTCTCCCGCCAACGGACCATGCCGGTTATTTGGCGGATGAGCAGATCGCGGATCTCCGCAGGTTTGGTAACCGCGCGTGCGGTGACGTTGGAAATCAACGGCAGCTTCGGGGTGCGAACGTCCACTTTCTCGAGCGCCGCCGACATCACCGCGGCGACCGGCTCCATCAGTGGACAATGGAAGGGTCCGCTCACCGGCAACATAATGCCACGCCGCGCACCGCGCAGAGCGGCGATCTCGAGAGCGCGCGCCACAGCGATTCGGTTGCCGCTGATGACCACCTGACCGGGAGCGTTGTCGTTGGCCGCGACGCAAACGGCACCATCATAAGTATCCCTGGTCGCTTCGGCGGCTACTTCTCGGGCCGTCTCCACGTCCAGCCCCATCAGAGCAGCCATCGCTCCTTCGCCGACGGGCACCGCCGTCTGCATCGCCAGACCGCGGGTCCTGAGCAGGCGCGCCGCGTCCGTCAACGTGAACGCACCGGCGGCGGTCAGCGCCGTGTATTCACCCAGCGAGTGGCCGCCGACGAATCGACCCAGCTGAACAAGCTCGATACCGTGCTCCTGCTCCAAAACCCGCAGGACGGCCATGCTGACCGCCATAAGCGCCGGCTGGGCGTTCTCGGTCAGGGTCAGTTCGCTCTCGGGGCCTTCGGCCATGACTTTGGAGAGGTTTTGCCCGAGTGCCTCGTCGACTTCTTCGAACACGTCGCGGGCGACCGAATACTCCTCGGCCAACTCGCGACCCATTCCAACGGCTTGCGACCCTTGCCCCGGGAACACCAGAGCACGGGTTGCCGCAAGCGCCTTGGCGGAAAGCGGCGCCTGCTCAATCGTGGAAAGGATTTCTGCTTTCGGCATCGGCATAGTTAGAGCCCTTTTGCTTCACATCAAAAACACATGCTGAAAGTGATTAACGGAGATGGAAGTTTTCAGCAAAACACACTTAAAAGATGAACTCTTCGAACATCAAAGAAATAGAAGCGAGCGTTAGTTGCCGCAATTTAACAACATCCTGCCCGCTCCCAAAAGCGAGTTCGTTAATAGTCGGTCGCAAACGCGGTTGCAACAAAAAAATAACCTCTATGTCATCGCCACGCCTTCCGTAACCACAACATATAGAAGGGCTTGCCGTTGGAAGCACCTGTTTTTCGTTTACGGCCCTGTAAGCAGTCGGGACTTGTTGCGCAAAAGCCACACCTATTCCGTGCCCTCCGGCCGATAGAACAGCATGACTCTTTCGGCCAGGTCCAGTGCCGTCGTCAATCCGTCTAGAACGACGGCGTCGGCGCCCGCCATTTGCACCTTTCGCACCCAATCCTCGTCATGGACCCGGGTGAAAATCCGGAGATCCCGGAAAGACTGCCGGGCCACCGTCGTCACCTGTTCGGCGGTCGCCGATTTGGGCATGGCCACAACCAACGCATGGGCGCGATCCAGGTGGGCGGCACGGAGCACGTCGATTCGCGTGGCGTTGCCGTAGAACACCGGCAGTCCGCGGGCGCGGCTCGCCGTTACCCGTCGCGTGGAAAGGTCGAGGATCAGCACCGGAATGCGCTCGCCCGCCAGGAACCGGGCCACCGCCATCCCCACTTGCCCGAACCCGGCGATGACAACGTGGCCGCTTATCTCGCTGCGCTCCTGCTCCAGATTGCCGAGCAACGAAGGGGCCTCCCGCTCCCGGCTCGACAGCATGCGGCGGGCGATCAGGGCGCCGATCGGCGTCACCGCCATCGACACGCCGACGGCAACGGTGAGCAGTTGCGCGTGCTCGGCGACGATCAGACCCTGGTGGGCCGCCAAGGCCAGCAGCACGAAGGCGAACTCGCTGCCCTGACTGAGGAATCCGCCCAGCCAAAGGGCGCGACCGCGCGGGACCCCGAACAGCGCCGCCAGACCGGCAACCAGGGCCGCCTTGATAGCGATCAGGCCGACGACGATCAGCGCCACCGTTCCCGCTCGTTCCCCGGCATAGCCGACGTCCAGCGTCAAGCCGACGGTAATGAAGAACAGGCCGAGCAGAAGACCGCGAAACGGCTGAATGTCGGCATGCACCTGATGGCGGAACTCGGTGTCGGCGACCATGATCCCGGCGAGAAACGCGCCGAGCGCCATCGACAGGCCGGCCTGGTCGGTGGCCCAGCCGGTGCCCAGCACCAACAGCAAGGTCGCCCCGGTGAACACTTCGGGGGCGCCGGTGTCGGCGGCCAGTCTCAGCAGCGGCCGGAGGAGGATCCGTTCGGCGAGCAGGATCAGGGTGACGATGATGATGAATTTCACCGCGCTGATGCCGAGCGCGCCGAGCAGCTTGCCGCCGGGCTCGCCGGCGGTGTTGACGAACACCAGCATCGGCGCGACGGCGAAGTCCTGGACCAGGAGGATGGCGATCGCCGCGCGGCCCAATTGCCCGGTCATGCCGCCTCGCTCCTTCAGGAGCTGCAGCACGATCGCCGTCGACGACAAGGCGAGGGCGCCGCCGACCGCCAGGGCGCTGGTCGGTTGCAACCCCGCCAGATGGGCACAGCCGGCAAGGACCAGGGTCGTCACCACCATCTGGGCGACGGCGAGGCCGTAGGTCCGGCGTCCGAACAGGCGCAGACGTTCAGGGCTGAGTTCGAGGCCGACGGAAAAGAGCAGGAACACCACGCCGAGTTCGGCCAGCGCCTTGGTTTCCTCGGCGCTGCCGACGAGACCCAGCACCGACGGCCCGATCACCACGCCCGCCGCGAGGTATCCCAGCATCTCTCCGAACCGCAACCGCTGAAACAACGGGACGAAAACGAGCAGCGCCACCAGAAGGATCAACACTTCATGCAGGTAGGGCTGTTCGTTCATCGTCGTCCCGACGCGCTCCCCGATGATACGGTTCCCGGTGCGAAGGCCGGCCATCATTGATGGCGGCCCGCCAATACTAAGTCCTCAGATGGGGCGGGGCGAATCCCAAAGGCGTCCCGGCTACGGATAAATCCTCAATCCACGTGCACCAGCAGCGACTTCAGGTAGGCCGTCTCGGGCAGGTGGGTGTGGATCGGGTGGTCGGGGCCGGCGCCGGCGGAACGCACGATGCGGCCGGTGCGGCCGGCCGCGGCCAGCCCTTTGACCACCTCGGCGGCGAACGGTCCCGGCTCGACGTTGTGGGAGCACGAGGCGACGAACAGGAAGCCGCCGGGCTCGACCAGAGCCGCTGCCAGGCGGGCCAGCTTGCGATAGCCCCTGAGACCGCTGCCCAGTTCCTTGCGGGATTTGACGAACGGCGGCGGATCGGCGACGACGACCCGGAACCGCTCGGCGGCTTGCGCCATCCGCTCGAGCCCTTCGAAGACATCGCCGCGGTCGAATCGGCAGATGTGGTCGACACGATTGGTTTGGGCCGCACGCCGGGCCAGGTCGAGCGCGGCCTCCGACGAATCGACGCCGATCACCTCGACCGCGCCGCGGTGTGCGGCCGCGACGGCGAAACCGCCGCTGTGGCAGTAAACGTCCAGCATCCGCCCGCCGGCGGCGAGCGGGGCAACGAACGCGCGGTTTTCGCGCTGATCGAAGTACCATCCGGTCTTCTGTCCCGAGACGACGTCGGCGGCGAAAACGAGATCACCCTCGCGAACTTCGATCGTTTCGCCGACGTCGCCCTTGGCGACGCGGACTTCGCCGCCCAACCCTTCCGAGGCGCGCATTCGCAAATCGTTGCGAAAGACGATCGCCTCCGGCGCCAACGCCGCGTCGAGAGCGGCCAGCAGGATTGGGGTCAAGGCCTCGATGCCGGCGGTGTTCGACTGGAGAACGACGACGTCGCCGAACAGGTCGGCGATCAGTCCCGGTAGAGCATCGGCCTCCGCGTGGATCAGCCGGTAGAACGGGCGATCGAACATCCGTTGTCTAAGCTCCAAAGCCCGTTTCAGGCGTTGGACGAAAAAGCCTTCGTCGATCACCGCGCGCGGATCGCGGTCGAACAGGCGAAAGGCGATCAGTGCGTGAGGATTGAACGACCCGATACCCAGGGGCTTGCCGTCGACCCGATGCAGCGTCACCAGCGCACCCGGCGGCAAAGCTTTCGTTTCCGCGTCCATGCGTATCTCGTTGGAGTACGCCCAGGGATGGCCCTCGACGATCCGACGGTCGCGGCCGTGCTGAAGGAACACGCGGGGTAGGGACGTTGTCATGAGCGTTGTAAACCTCTGAGTTCCTTGGGGTTGCGCCAAAAACAGGCGCGTCGAGGTCAAACTAAACCAACCGGGGATCGGCGACACGACAATTCGCGCTTGCGGCAAAACGGCGGCGTGCGAGCGGATCGACTTCGGAATGCCCGTCGAATGGCGCGACTTGCCTTATTGCGCGCGGTTGACTTCGCTCGGACCCGGAAATAACATGACAGCCGATTTTGCGGTGCGGCAGAGTATGTTGCATTGCAGTATGGGTCTTCGATGCGTACCGCTTCGCGGGTGGAACATGAGAAATGGGTGATGGAAATTGCGGAAGGCTCAGGACCGTCTTCCGCATTTGTTGTGTGCGGGAGTAGGCCATGAGCGCAGCAGTCGCAACCGCCGGTGAGGCTCGCGCCCCGGTCGCGTACCACGAGGAGGTGGTCAAGAAGTTCGTCATCGCGACGGTCTTCTGGGGCGTGGTCGGCTTTCTGGTCGGGGTTGTCATCGCCTTTCAGCTGGCGTTTCCGGTTTTGAACCTGGACCTGCCGTGGACCACCTTCGGACGGCTCAGGCCGGTGCACACCTCGGCCGTGATCTTCGCCTTTGGCGGCAACGCGCTGTTCGCCACCTCTCTGTATGTCGTGCAGAGGACCTGCCGGGCGTCGCTGTTCGGCGGGGCGGCGTTGGGCAATTTCCTGTTCTGGGGATATCAGCTGTTCATCGTCCTGGCGGCTTCCGGCTACGTCATGGGTATCACCCAGAGCAAGGAATACGCCGAGCCCGAGTGGTACGTGGACCTGTGGCTGACGATCGTCTGGGTCGCCTATCTCGTCTGTTTCGTCGGCACCCTGATCAAGCGCAAGGAACCCCACATCTACGTCGCCAACTGGTTCTTCCTGGCGTTCATCATCACCATCGCCATGCTCCACCTCGGCAACAACGCCGCGGTGCCGGTGTCGTTCTTCGGCACCAAGAGCTACATCGTCTGGGCCGGCGTGCAGGACGCGATGACCCAGTGGTGGTACGGCCACAACGCGGTCGGTTTCTTTCTCACCGCCGGTTTCCTGGGGATGATGTACTATTTCATCCCCAAGCAGGCTCAGCGTCCGATCTATTCGTACCGTCTCAGCATCGTCCATTTCTGGACCCTGATTTTCCTGTATATCTGGGCCGGCCCCCACCACCTGCATTACACCGCGCTGCCCGACTGGCTGCAGACCCTCGGCATGACGTTCTCGATCATGCTGTGGATGCCGTCCTGGGGTGGGATGATCAACGGCATCATGACCCTCTCCGGGGCGTGGGACAAGCTGCGCACCGACCCGATCCTGCGGTTCATGGTCGCCTCGGTGGCGTTCTACGGGATGAGCACCTTCGAGGGACCGATGATGTCGATCAAGGCGGTCAACTCGCTCAGCCACTACACCGACTGGACCATCGGGCACGTCCATTCCGGGGCGCTCGGCTGGGTGGCGTTCGTCAGCTTCGGCGCCGTCTACTTCCTGGTTCCCGCCCTGTGGAAGCGCCAGCGGTTGTATTCGCTGCAGGCTGGTCACCTACCACTTCTGGATCGCGACCATCGGCATCGTCCTCTACATCACCTCGATGTGGATTTCCGGGATCATGCAGGGGCTGATGTGGCGGGCCTACGATTTGCTCGGGTTCCTCCAGTACTCGTTCATCGAGACGGTCGAAGCGATGCACCCCTACTACGTGATCCGCGCGTTCGGCGGGGTACTGTTCCTGCTCGGCGCGCTGATCATGGTCTACAACCTGTGGAAGACGATCAAGGGTGAGCTTCGGACCGAGGCCGCATACGAGGAGCCGGCCCACGTCGCCGCCGGCGCCGCGGAATAAGGGGGCAGCGATGAACAAGCACGCAATCCTCGAGAAGAACGTCATCCTGCTCGCCGTCTGCATCCTGGTCACGGTGGCGATCGGCGGTCTGGTGCAGTTGGTGCCGCTCTACACCATGGAACAGACCATCGAGAAGGTGGACGGGGTCCGTCCCTACTCGCCGCTGGAACTGGCCGGGCGCAACATCTACGTCCGCGAGGGCTGCTACCTGTGTCACAGCCAGATGATCCGCCCGTTCCGTGACGAGGCGGAACGCTACGGCCACTACAGCCTCGCCGCGGAGAGCATGTACGACCATCCGTTCCAGTGGGGTTCGAAGCGGACCGGTCCGGATCTGGCGCGGGTCGGCGGCAAGTATTCCAATGCCTGGCATGCCGCCCACCTGATCAACCCGCGCAGCGTCGTTCCCGAATCGGTAATGCCGGGCTATCCGTTCATGGCCAAGACCGATCTCGACTACGCCGACATCGCCGATCACATGCGGACGCTGCGCATCGTCGGCGTGCCTTATACCGACGAGGAGATCGCCGAGGCCGCCAACGACGTCGCCGCCCAGGCCGGCGGCGAGAGCGGCGACGCCAAAGCCCTGCTCGCGCGTTACCCGAAGGCGGTGGTCGGCGATTTCGACGGCGATCCGTCGCGCATCACCGAACTCGATGCTCTTGTCGCCTATCTGCAGATGCTGGGAACCCTGGTCGACTTCACCGATTACAATCCCGAGCTGGACTACCGGTAGGAGATCGGCATGGACCTCAACGCTGTATACGAAGTGGCGCGTTCGCTCTGGGTCGTGTGGTTGATGATCCTGTTCGCCGGCGTGGTCTTCTGGGCCTTCCGGCCGAAGAACAAGAAGCGTTTCGAGGATGACGCAAGGATCCCGTTTAGGGAAGAGAACGGAGGTTGAAGATGGCCGCGAAGGAAACGGATGCCTTGACCGGTACCGAGACCACAGGCCACGAGTGGGACGGCATCAAGGAACTCAACACACCGTTGCCGAAGTGGTGGCTGTGGGTATTCTACGCCTGCATCGTCTGGGCGTTCGGCTACTACATCGCCTATCCTGCGTGGCCTTCACTCAGTGATTATACCAAAGGCGTTCTCGGCTATTCGTCCCGCGAGAATCTGGTCAAGGACCTGGAGGCGGTGCGTGAGAGCCGGTCGGTGTGGCTGAACAAGTTCAAGACGATGAGCGTGGACGACATCGCCGAGGATCCGGAACTGCTGCAGTTCGCGATGGCCGGCGGGGCGTTCGTGTTCGGCGAGAACTGCGCTCCCTGCCACGGCTCGGGCGGCGCCGGGGCGCCGGGCTATCCGGTGCTGGCGGACGACGATTGGATCTGGGGCGGCACCCTCGACGACATTTACACGACCATCGAATACGGCGTCCGCTCCAAGCACGACGACACGCGATATTCGGAGATGCCGGCGTTCGGCGCCGACGGGATCCTCGAGCCGGCACAGATCTCGGCGGTCGCCGACTACGTGCTGTCGCTGTCCGGGTCCGGCGCCGCCAACCCGGAAGGCCAGGAAATTTTCGCCGAACAATGCGTGGGCTGTCATGGCGAGGACGGCAAGGGGATGGCGGAGGTCGGCGCGCCCAATCTCACCGACGACATCTGGCTGTTCGGCGGGAGCAAGGATGCGATCGTCGCCCAGATCACCAAGCCCCGGCAAGGGGTGATGCCGGCGTGGGCGGATCGTCTCGACGACGCGTCCATCAAGGAGGCGGCCATTTACGTGCATTCCCTGGGTGGAGGACAATAGGGCCGGTCACCCGGCACGCGCCGACGGCTTGTAATTATTAACATGTTCTAATATACAGGGGTGGCTCGGTTCCAGGGGGAGACGCCGCGGTGATTTGTCGGCGGCGGACTTCCCCTGCGCGTACCGGGTGCCGTCGGGGCGGCGACGCGAGAGCAACGGGAAAGGGCGACCATGTCGACCGCGAATTCGGCTTTCATCGGCGATGCGGGCGAGCGACCGGTCCGGCGGCCGGCGGGACGCGCGGATCGGGCGGGGGCGGGTGCGGAGCCGCCGAAGCCGGCGAAAGAGCCGTTATATGCCAGTCGGGTCAAGATCCATCCGCGCAAGGTCGACGGCGTCTATCGCCGGTTGAAATGGGCGGTCGTGTGGGTGTTGCTCGGCCTCTATTACATCGGTCCGTGGCTCCGTTGGGACCGGGGGCCCGGCGCTCCCAACCAGGCATTGTTGGTCGACCTGCCAGGACGGCGGGCCTACTTCTTCTTCATCGAGATCTGGCCGCAGGAGGTCTACTACCTGACCGGCCTCCTGATCATCGGCGCCATCGGCCTGTTCCTGGTCACCGCCTGGTTCGGGCGGGTGTGGTGCGGGTTCACCTGTCCGCAGACGGTGTGGACCGATCTGTTCATGTGGGTGGAGCGGATGATCGAAGGCGATCGCAATGCCCGCATCCGCCTCGACAAGGCGCCGTTCTCCGTCGCCAAGGTCGGCAAGAGATTGGCCAAGCATGGCGCCTGGCTGTTGATCTCGCTGGCGACCGGCGGCGCGTGGATCATGTATTTCGTCGATGCGCCGACGTTGGTCGGCGACTTTTTCACCGGCCAGGCGTCGGCGACCGTCTACGGCTTCACCTTCCTGTTCACCGCGACCACTTACGTGCTCGCCGGTTGGGCGCGCGAGCAGCTGTGCATCTACATGTGCCCATGGCCGCGGTTCCAGAGCGCCATGTTCGACGAGGACTCGCTGGTCGTCACCTACGAGGAATGGCGCGGCGAGCCACGGGGCGCCGCCAAGCACGGCCAGTCCTTCGAGGGCCGCGGCCACTGCGTCAACTGCGGTCTGTGCTGGCAGGTGTGCCCGACCGGCGTCGACATCCGCAAGGGCCAGCAAATGGCTTGCATCGGCTGCGCCCTTTGCGTCGATGCCTGCAACTCGGTGATGAGCCGGTTCGGTCTGCCGCCGGAGCTGATCACCTACGACTCGATCTCCAACCAACTCGCCCGTTCGCGCGGAGAGCCGACCCGGCTGCGCCTTTTCCGGCCGCGCGCTCTCGCCTATATCGCCATGCTCGCGGTCGTCGTCGCGGTGATGGTATTCAGCCTGGCGACCCGGTCCCGCCTCGAGGTCAACGTGCTGCATGACCGTTCGCCGCTGTTTGTCAGGCTGTCCGACGGTTCGCTGCGCAACGGCTACACCGTCAAGGTGCTGAACATGAAGCGGGAGGAAAAGACCTACACCCTCACCACCAGCGGAATCGACGGTGCGACGCTCTCGGTCATTGGTTATCAGACGGAAAGCGTTCCCACGGCCGAGCTGCCAGTGAAGCCGGACGATATCGGCAGCTTCCGGGTGTTCGTAACCGCACCCAGGAAGAGCGTCGAGGACAAGTCTACCGACATGTCGTTTGTGTTGACCGACACCAAAACCGGTGCCGTCGTGGACCACTCCACGCCGTTCTTCGGTCCAGGCGATTAGCGGGTGCCGGCGATGTCCAAGGCGCGGCAGCCCGGCTGGTGGTATCCGTGGATTTTCGTCGGCGGCATGCTGGTGGTGATCGCGGTCAACGGCGTTATGGCCACCCTGGCGATCGGTACCTGGCCCGGGCTCGAGACCGAAGATCACTACCGCAAGGGACTGGCGTACAATCAAACCCTCGCCGCCGTCAAAGCGCAGGAGCAGCGGGGCTGGCGGATGGATCTGGCGTTCGCGCCCGAACCGGCGGCGGACGGCCGGCGGCGGGGCGATCTCGCCGTCACCTTCGTCGGCAAGGATGGCCGCCCGCTGGAAAACCTGGATGCCGAGGCGGTGTTGCGCCGCCCGACCCGCGAGGGGGTCGACGTTGCGGTCGATCTCGAGAACCGGGGCGGCGGGGTCTATGGCACGACGGTCTCCCTGCCGTTGCCGGGCCAGTGGGAGGCGCATATCCATGCCCATCGGGGCGGCGACAACTACCAGGAAAGCCGCCGGCTCTCCGTTCCTTGAGCCCGTCGACGCCGACCTGTCGGCACTGCGGTTCCGAGGTCCCGGCCAACCGCACCGCGAGGACGGACTTCTGTTGCACCGGGTGCGCGGCGGCCTATGACCTGGTCAACGGTCTGGGGCTGGAGGGATACTACCGCCGCCGGGTGATCGATCCGGCGCAGCGTCCGCTCAAACCCGACGAGGACTCGCCGGAGATCGACTACGCCGCCTACGTTCGCGACGAGGGCGAGGGTGTCCGGTCGATCAACCTGATGGTCGAGGGGCTGCACTGCGCAGCCTGCGTGTGGCTGATCGAATCGGTGCTCGCCCGCCGGCCGGGGGTCGTCTCGGCGCGGGTCAACATGACCACCCGCAGATTGGCGCTGAGGTGGCGATCGGATCAAGCCGACGCCGACACCCTGGCGGCGAGCGTCAACCGGCTCGGCTACCGGCTGATGCCGTACGATCCGGCGCTGATCGGCCGCGAGAGCGAGCGGCGGGAGAAGGAACTGCTGCGGGCGATGGCGGTCGCCGGGTTCGCCGCCGGTAACGTCATGCTGTTGTCGGTTTCCGTCTGGGCCGGCCAGTTCCAGGGGATGGGACCGGCGACACGGGACCTTTTCCATTGGATCTCGGGGCTGATCGCGTTGCCGGCGATCGCCTATGCCGGCGTGCCGTTCTTCCGTTCGGCGCTGTCGGCGCTGGCCGCCGGCCGGGTCAACATGGACGTGCCGATCTCATTGGCGGTGGTCCTGGCGGCGGCGATGAGCGTCTACCAGACGGCGGCCGGTGCCGAGCACGCCTATTTCGATTCGGCGATCGGCCTGTTGTTCTTCCTTCTCGTCGGCCGGTATCTCGACACCCGAGCCCGCGGCCGGGCGCGGTCGTCGGCAGAGAACCTCCTCGCCCTCGGCGCCCAGGCGGTAACGGTGGTCGAGCCATCCGGGCGGCGGCGGGTCCTGCCGCCCTCCCAAGTCGAGCCCGGGATGACCGCGCTCGCCGCCGCCGGCGAACGCATTCCCATCGACGGCGAGGTGATCGACGGGGTGAGCGACCTCGACACCGGGCTGATCGACGGCGAGAGCCTGCCGAAACCGGCGGCGCCGGGCACCCGCGTGTTCGCCGGAACCCTCAACCTTTCGGCGCCGCTGACCCTCACCGTCACCGCGGTCGGCGAGGACACCCTGCTCGCCGAAATCGCCCGGCTGATCGAAGCCGCCGAGCAGGAGCGCGGCCGATACGTCGCCCTCGCCGACCGGGTCGCGCGGTTGTATGCGCCGGTGGTGCACGGCCTAGCGCTGATCACCTTCATCGGCTGGTGGATCGTCCTCGGTGTCGCCTGGCAGACGGCGTTGCTCAACGCCATCGCGGTGCTGATCATCACCTGTCCCTGCGCGTTGGCGCTGGCGGTGCCGGTGGTGCAGGTCATCGCGTCCGGACGGCTACTGCGCCGGGGTGTACTGGTCAAATCGGGCACCGCGTTCGAGCGGCTGGCCGCCGTCGACACGGTGGTCTTCGACAAGACCGGCACGTTGACCGAGGGCCGGCCCGAGCTGATCGAGGGCGCCGGGGTGGACGGTGACGCGTTCGCGGCGGCGGCGGCGCTCGCCGCGGCGAGCAAGCATCCGCTGGCGCGCGCCCTGGTCCGCGCCGTGTCGACCAGGGGTCTGACCCTGCCGCCGTTCCGCGGGGTGCGGGAGGTGGCCGGCCGCGGACTGGAGGCCGACACCGCTGAAGGCGTCGTTCGCCTCGGCAGTCGGGCGTTTTGCGGTGTCCGCGAGGACGGGGAGTTGAGCGGGCCCGAACTGTGGCTGGTCAGGCCGGGCGCGGCGCCGGCGCACTTCGTCTTCGCCGACCGCCCGCGTGCCGATGCCGCGGAGGTGGTCGCGGCGTTGAAGGGGCGCGGGCTGCGGCTGGCGGTGCTGTCCGGGGATCGCCGCACCGTCGTCGAGGCGATCGCCGGGGACGTGGGCATCGACGACTGGCAAGCGGAGTGCGCGCCGGCCGACAAGGTCCGCCGGCTCGAGGCGCTTGCCGGCGACGGCCGGCGGGTGCTGATGGTCGGCGACGGGCTCAACGATGCGCCGGCGCTGGCGGCGGCTCACGTCTCGATGTCGCCGTCGACGGCGGTCGACATCAGTCAGACGGCCGCCGACGCGGTGTTCCAGGGCGCCAGGCTGGCGCCGGTCGCCGAAACCCTCGGCGTCGCCCGCCGCGCCGCACGGCTGATCAGGCAGAACCTGGCGCTCGCTTTCCTGTACAATGGGATCACCATACCGCTGGCGGTCTCCGGCCGGGTGACGCCGCTGATCGCCGCCATAGCCATGTCGGCGTCGTCGCTGGTGGTGATCGCCAACGCGCTCAGGCTGAACCGGGGGAAGGCGTTGTGAACATCCTGCTGTGGCTGATACCGGCAGCGCTTTTGCTCGGACTGCTCGGGCTGCTCGGCTTCCTGTGGGCGCTCAAGTCGGGCCAGTTCGAGGATCTCGACGGCGCCGCCCACCGGATTCTGTTCGACGACGAGGACGAAACGCCGCCGCCGCCTGAGGATCCGAACAGGCGCTGACGGTTCGGGGCGCGCCGGCTAAACGTCCTTTTGCGGAGCGTCGGCGCCGGTGGAGCGCATGTACTCGAGCATGCCCATCGCCGCGGCGAAGCCCTGACGGGCGGCGAGGCGAAACCATTTGGCGGCTTCCTGGTTGCTTTGCGGGACGCCCTCGCCGGTAAGGTACATCAGCCCGAGGTTGTGCTGGGCCTTGGCGTGGCCCTGGGTGGCGGCGCGGCGGTACCATTCGGCGGCCTCGCCGTCGTCCACCGTCACCCCTTCGCCCTCGTCGTAGGCGACGCCGAGATTGTATTGGGCCTGGGCGAACCCCAGTTCGGCGGCGCGGCGGTACCACTTGGCGGCCTCGCCGGCATCCTGCTTCACGCCCTGGCCCCGGTCGTAGGCGACGCCGAGGTTGTACTGCGCTTCGGCGAAATCCTGGTCGGCGGCGCGACGGTACCAGGCGAGCGACTCACTTTCGTCCTTGGGCACGCCCCGGCCCTGCGCGTACATCAGGCCGACGAGAAATTCGGCCTTGGCCATACCCTGCTCGGCCGACCGCATGAACCACTTGAAGGCCTCGTCGTCGTCCTGGGGCAGGCCGCGGCCGGTGGCGTAGAGGAGGCCGAGGCCGTACTGGGCCTTGGCGTCGCCCTGCTCGGCCAGCGGCTGCCACTCTCCATAGGCGGTGGCGTAGTCGCCCGCGCCGTAGGCGGCGTCGCCTGTATCGAAGTCGGCCCGCGCCGGTGCGGCAACGGCGATAATCAGGATCGCGGCGGCGATGAGGTGCTTCATGGCGACAAGGGCTCCGGCCGAGGTGCGGGGATGGCGACCGGTCCATGCTGGCACGAAGAGTGCAAAGATTGGGTAAACGCGCCGGGAGAAAGGCAAGCGAGTGCGCTCAGCGTTTGAATTGCTTGGCCAGCGCCAGACCCTGGCGCTGGTAGGACGAGCCGATGTCGCGGCCGTAGAGCTTGTCGGGCTCGGCGGTCAGCCGTTCGTAGACCAGCCGTCCGACCATCTGCCCGTCGCGCAGCACGAACGGCACTTCGAACGAGCGGATCTCCAGCACCGCCCGCGAACCGGCGCCGCCGGCCCCGGCGTAACCGAAGCCGGGATCGAAGAAGCCGGCGTAATGCACCCGGAACTCGCCGACGCGGGTGTCGTACGGGGTCATTTCGGCGGCGTGGTCCGGCGGCACCGTCACCGCTTCCCTCGACGCCAGGATATAGAAGTCGCCGGGGTTGAGGATGACGCTGCCGCGGGCGTCGGCGGACACCGGCTCCCAGAATTCGCCCGGCGGGTAGTGGTCGACGTTGGCGAGATCGACCAGGTCGGCGTAGCGGCGCGCCCGATAGCCCACCAGTCCGGTCCCGTCGCCGCGAAGATCCACGGTCACGCCGACGCCCTGGTCGATATCCTCCATGCCGGGTTCGGCATCGACCAGCGGGACGACCCGGTGGAGCCTCCGCATCGCCGTGTCGCTGACCGCGGGGCTGCCGCGGCGCAGGCGGAGCTGGCTGAGCCGGCTGCCCTGGTGGACGACGACGCTGAAGGTTCTGGGCGAGATCTCGGCGTAGAGCGGTCCCTTGTAGCCGGGGGCGACCTGATCGAACACGGTCGCGCCGTCGGTGATCAGCCGGGTGAAGATGTCGAGCCGCCCGATCGAGCTCTTCGGGTTGGCGGTTCCCGACACCCGGCTCCTGAGATTGACGCTTTCCATCAGCGGGACGATGTAGACACACCCCTTCTCCAGCACCGCGCCGGCGCTGAGATCGACTTGGTGCATGCTGTAGGCCGCGACCCTGTCCATCACCGTCGTACCGGCGCCGGGCAGGAAACCGGCGCGGACCCGGTAGGCAACGGGGCCGAGGCGGAGGTCGAGGCTCGCCGGCTGGATCTGATCCTCGCCGATCGGGTCCGTCGCCTCGATCTCGCGGCACCGCACCATCGCCCGAATTTCCTGGGACGGCAGGATCCCGGTCGAGCGCACCGCCGCCGGTTCGACGATGCCGCGTTCGGCGTCGGAAAGGGGCGGGTTCGGCGCTTCGGCCACGGGGTTCGATCTCCACTCGATGCGGGGCGACGATTGCGGTTCTGTGGTAGCAGGCTTGGGGTTCGCTATCAATCGGTCGCTGGCCGACGCCCGGCCGCGGCCCCGAATTCGGCCCCGATTTCGCAGGGGTTTCGTTGCAGGTGCGAATTGTTCTTTGCGGCGCGGCCGCTTGGCGCTAAATTCCGCCGGGGGCCGAGGGAGTAGGGACAGTGAGCGTTCACAAACAGTGGAAAAAGGTGACCGTGCCCGAGATCCGGGGGCGGAAGGGCGGTGAGCCGATCGTCTGCCTGACGGCGTACACGTCGCTGACCGCGGTGCTGCTCGACGAGCACGTGGATCTGATGCTGGTCGGCGACTCGCTGGGGATGGTGCTGTACGGCATGGACAGCACCCTCGGGGTGACGCTGGACATGATGATCGCCCACGGCCAGGCGGTGATGCGCGGCGCCCGCAAGGCCTGCGTCATCGTTGATTTGCCGTTCGGCACCTATCAGGAATCGCCGGAGGCGGCGTTCCGCAGCGCCGCCCGGGTGATGAAGGAGGTCGGCTGCGCCGGGGTCAAGCTCGAGGGCGGCGTCGAGATGGCCGAGACCATCCGCTTCCTGGTGCAGCGCGGCATCCCGGTGTTCGGCCACATCGGCCTGCTGCCGCAGTCGGTCAACACCGCCGGCGGCTTCCGCTCGCTCGGCCGCGAGGACAAGGAGGCGGTGGAGATCGTCGAGGACGCCAAGGCGGTGGCCGAGGCCGGCGCCTTCGCGGTGGTCATCGAGGGCACGGTCGAGCCGCTGGCCCGCGAGATCACCGAAACGATCCCGATCCCGACCATCGGCATCGGCGCGTCGCCGGCCTGCGACGGCCAGATCCTGGTGACCGAGGACCTGACCGGTCTGTTTTCGGGCTTCAAGCCGCGGTTCGTCAAACGCTACGCCGAGCTCGGCGAGGGCATCGAGAACGCGGTCCAGGCCTACGCCGAGGACGTGCGCGCCCGCCGGTTCCCGGGCCTCGAGCACTGCTTCGGGGTCAAGGCGCCGCAGAAAAAGGCCGGATGACACCGTCCGAGCGGAACGCCGCGGCGGACCCCGGGCCGGACATCGACACCGTCCGCACCGTCGACGACCTGCGCGCCCGAGTCAGCGCCTGGCGCCGGGCGGGCGAAACCGTCGGCCTGGTGCCGACCATGGGCGCGCTGCACGAGGGCCACCTGTCGCTGATCCGCCGCTCGCGGGCGCTGGCCACCCGTACCTGCGTCACCCTGTTCGTCAACCCGACCCAGTTCGGCCCCAACGAGGACTTCGACGTCTATCCCCGCGACGAGGCCGGCGACATCGCCAAGATGGTTGCCGAGGGCGCGCATCTGCTGTTCGCCCCGTCGAGGACCGAGATGTACCCCGACGGCGAGGTCACCCGGGTGTCGGTCCCCGGCCTCGGCGACATGCTGGAGGGCGCGTTCCGCCCCGGCTTCTTCACCGGCGTCGCCACCGTGGTCGCCAAGCTGCTGATCCAGGCGCTGCCCGACGTCGCGGTGTTCGGCGAGAAGGACTACCAGCAGCTCCAGGTGATCAAGCGGATGACCCGCGACCTCAGCCTGCCGGTGCGCATCCACGGCGAGCCGACGGTGCGCGAGCCCGACGGCCTGGCGCTGTCGTCGCGCAACGCCTATCTCTCGGCCGAGGAACGACGGATCGCGCCGGCGCTGCACCGGACCATCGGCACCGTCGCCACCCACGTCGCCGGCGGCGCCAATCCGACCCAACAGTCGCGCTGGGGCGCCGACATCCTCGAGCGCTGCGGCTTCGCCAAGGTCGACTATCTCGAGGTCCGCGACGCCGAAACCCTGGCGCCGTGGCCCGGCCCGACCCGCCCCGGCCGCGTCCTCGCCGCCGCCCGGCTCGGCAGGACCCGGCTGATCGACAACGTCCCGGTCGGTTGACCTCCGGCGAGAGCCCGGGGGCTCACATATAGTCCCCGTCGTCGCCGCCGTAGATTTCTTGCTTGCAGGTGCTGGTCGACTTGAACTGGGTGCACCTGCGCCAGGTCGTCAGGAAATACGCGTCGAGGGCGTCGCCGCCGAGATACCTGAAGTCCTCCTCCGTCGGCGGCGCCGCGTAGTCGGGGGGCGGCGCCCTGTAAGCACAGCCGGCGGCCAGTCCCGCGATCAACACGATCATCGCGATCCGCTTCATCGTTCCTGTCCGATCGTCGTCGTTGCCCGTCATCCCCCTAAAGATAGGATCCGAGCCCGGCCGAGTCACCCCCCGCGCCGTCCGGTTTTTCCCCATCCCCGCTCACATCCCCGCGATCCGCCCCCGCCCGACCGCCGACCGCCGCCCCGCGGGCCGCACATCCGCCGGCCGGAGCCGTTTTGACGACGGTTTTGACGACATTTCCAGCCGTTTTGACGACATTCGTTACGCTCCCGTGGCGGTCAACCCATTGATTCAACACAAAACCCATGCGCGCCGAACGTGAAAAGTATGCAAAAGTAGACCAAAGTAGACACTTTTTCGGCTAAGTCGTTGATTTTCCTAGACCGGCGTTTTCAAGCAGATGGACAAAAGTAGACACGAATGTCGGTTACCGCCTTGATCCAACACGCTTTTTCCCCCGAAACAAAAGTAGACATTCTTTCAAAGCGGCGTCCGCTGCGGACGCACCTCTCCCGTCACCCCAAAAGTAACATAATAGCAATATACACCCCGCCATGCAGGAAATCAAGGATAATATTCCTGGTATTGGGAGAAAATTGACGGCTGTTCCGTCTCCCTGAGGCGGCCTCTTTCTTGCTCGGCGATCAGGCCGCCGGCGTCAGTTCGAGGTCCAGTCGGAGACGCGCCTCGGCGTAGCGGTCTCGGCACGCACTCGGGACCATTGTCGTTGGCTTGGTCCCCAGGGCGTAGGCCGCTATGCGCAAGCCCACGGGGTGACCCTCCGCGATCAGATCGTCGAGAAGGTTGGCGAGATCTCGCTTCGAGTTGATTTCATCGATCACGAAACAGAAGGCATCGAGCCAGCTCTCGTCGGTGCTGAGCGCGAGCATCTGATTCCGGTCCTCCTTCGAACCTTGGTTCAGGCGCCCACGCACGTGTCGGGATGCGAGGAATTTGCCAATGAGCTCGTGACGGAAGCCGATCACCGGTTTCATTCGGCCAAGGACGTCCCGTTCAGCTTCCTCGACGAAGAGCCGGCTGCGTTTCAGCGCGTCGATCACCGTGGACACCATTTCCGAATTGGCGGACCCGCCCGCTTCGTTTTCGCACGCCCCGCGCACCCACTCGCCGAGCTGCTCTTCTCCGAGGACGCGCTGTTCACCGACCATGCGAAACGCCAGCGCGTAGATGCTTCGGATCTCGACGGCGTCGGCGCGTGCCCAGTCGACCATGGCATTGTCCTGGTTGAGCATCTCGCGATAAAGCGCGGCGCGGCGCGTTGGTACCTTGCTTGGTCCGAGGTTGTGAATGATCTCGGCCAGCAACGCCAGGTCTTGTGGATTGCGGGCGAGCACCCGCGCCGCTTCGGGCAATTCGCCCCACACGTCGTTTCCGACGGCTTCCCGCAGGAATGCGCGCGATTGCTCCGGCGTCACTTCCGCAAGGAGATAGACGGGGAGATCGGGGCGTTCGAGCACGTCTATCTGGCTCGCGATCAGTATTTCGTTGTTGGCGTCCCGGTTGAGGAAAGGATGGAACGCGTCTCGAACCTGTTGTTCGGGTATCTCATTCAGGGAATTGACGAGCAGGAGAAACCCGCCTTTCCCGATGAGGAAATCGATCACCGCCGGGGGGAGTTCGACCTTGCCGCTCCTGAGCGCCTCATGGATGAGACCCTCCAACGAACCGCCGGCGAGCGGATGCGTGCGAAGATCGAGAAAGAGAGGCAGCCGAGCGGAACCGCGGAGGAACTGAGCGGCAAGCTCTCGCGCCAGGAACTGGAGCAAGACACTCTTCCCCGTACCGCTGCGACCGCGGATCAGCGCGTGCCGGGTCGCTTCGAGCACCGGCGACAACGTTTTCGCCGTGCCGTCCAGCCGGCGCGGGCTGGCTTTGCGTTCGCCGGCGAGCACAATGGTTTGCGGAATATAGGGTTGAGGAGCATTGGAGCGATGGATCGCCTCTTCGGCATAAAGCCGAAACAGACTTCTCCGCGCCCAGTGGCTATTCAGGACAAGCTTGTGAAGGATGGGAAACTTCGAAAAAAGGCCGCTGTTTACAGCGCTTCGAGACCAGCCCGAGTGTGGGTATATAGTAACAAGGGAAAAAGCAGCAGAAAGTACAATAATCCGACGACTCCGCCGGCGCCGGAAACGATCTTGCCCCAATGCTCAACCTTATCGAGGACGGGATCCGGTTTCGGCAGCGCGACTTGAAAGCTGTGGAGCACCGGTTCGCTGCGCCTCCCGTAGCGGTCGATCGCTTCCACCCTGAGCGTATAGCGGCCATCCTCCAGCCCTTTTGTCGTGAAGATGTTGCTGCGACCAGTGTGATGGTCCAGTGGCTTGTCCGACCCTTCGCGCTTCATGGTCCAGAGATACCGAAACCTGCTGATGGGTGTCCGATAGCTTGGGTCGAAGGGGAGGACGGCAAAGGTGTGCTGTTGCTGCGAGATCGTGTCGAGGCGGCCGATCAACTCGACGATTCGAACCTCTTCTTCAGGCGCGGCGTAGCGGGCCAGACCGCCACCGTCGGTGCCGATCCACAGGCCGCCGTCCGGGGCGACGGCAAGGGACGCGACCCCGTTGTCGGGCAGGTCGCTGTTTTCGGCGGTGAACACCTGCCACTGACCCTGGTGCAAGCGGGCCAGACCACCTACGGTGCCGATCCACAGGCCGCCGTCCGGGGCGACGGCAAGGGACGAGACCCCGTTGTCGGGCAGGTCGCTGTTTTCGGCGGTGAACACCTGCCACCGACCCTGGTGCAAGCGGGCCAGACCACCGTCAGGTGCCGATCCACAGGCCGCCGTCCGGGGCGACGGCAAGGGACCGGACCCCGTTGTCGGGCAGGTCGCTGTTTTCG
Organism: uncultured Alphaproteobacteria bacterium; assembly: GCA_963772635.1. Lineage (GTDB taxonomy): Bacteria > Pseudomonadota > Alphaproteobacteria > Rhodospirillales > Defluviicoccaceae > JAUXFS01. Next base: position 65,621 of record CAVYYK010000032.1, on the reverse strand, counting down.
GCGGTGAACACCTGCCACCGACCCTGGTGCAAGCGGGCCAGACCACCTCCGAGGTGCCGATCCACAGGCCGCCGTCCGGGGCGACGGCAAGGGACAAGACCCTGTTGTCGGGCAGGTCGCTGTTTTCGGCGGTGAACACCTGCCACTGACCCTGGTGCAAGCGGGCCAGACCACCTCCGGTGCCGATCCACAGGCCGCCGTCCGGGGCGACGGCAAGGGACGTGACCCTGTTGTCGGGCAGGTCGCTGTTGTCGGCGGTGAACACCTGCCACTGACCCTGGTGCAAGCGGGCCAGACCACCGTCACGGTGCCGATCCACAGGCCGCCGTCCGGGGCGACGGCAAGGGACCAGACCCCGTTGTCGGGCAGGTCGCTGTTTTCGGCGGTGAACACCTGCCACTGACCCTGGTGCAAGCGGGCCAGACCACCGTAGGTGCCGATCCACAGGCCGCCGTCCGGGGCGACGGCAAGGGACGCGACCCCGTTGTCGGGCAGGTCGCTGTTGTCGGCGGTGAACACCTGCCACTGACCCTGGTGCAAGCGGGCCAGACCGCCACCGTACGGTGCCGATCCACAGGCCGCCGTCCGGGGCGACGGCAAGGGACCGGACCCTGTTGTCGGGCAGGTCGCTGTTGTCGGCGGTGAACACCTGCCACTGACCCTGGTGCAAGCGGGCCAGACCGCCACCGTAGGTGCCGATCCACAGGCCGCCGTCCGGGGCGACGGCAAGGGACAAGACCCCGTTGTCGGGCAGGTCGCTGTTGTCGGCGGTGAACACCTGCCACTGACCCTGGTGCAAGCGGGCCAGACCACCGTCGGTGCCGATCCACAGGCCGCCGTCCGGGGCGACGGCAAGGGACCAGACCCCGTTGTCGGGCAGGTCGCTGTTGTCGGCGGTGAACACCTGCCACTGACCCTGGTGCAAGCGGGCCAGACCGCCACCGAGGTGCCGATCCACAGGCCGCCGTCCGGGGCGACGGCAAGGGACAAGACCCTGTTGTCGGGCAGGTCGCTGTTGTCGGCGGTGAACACCTGCCACTGACCCTGGTGCAAGCGGGCCAGACCGCCACCGTAGGTGCCGATCCACAGGCCGCCGTCCGGGGCGACGGCAAGGGACCAGACCCCGTTGTCGGGCAGGTCGCTGTTTTCGGCGGTGAACACCTGCCACTGACCCTGGTGCAAGCGGGCCAGACCACCGTAGGTGCCGATCCACAGGCCGCCGTCCGGGGCGACGGCAAGGGACACGACCATGTTGTCGGGCAGGTCGCTGTTTTCGGCGGTGAACACCTGCCACTGACCCTGGTGCAAGCGGGCCAGACCACCGTCGGTGCCGATCCACAGGCCGCCGTCCGGGGCGACGGCAACGGACAAGACCATGTTGTCGGGCAGGTCGCTGTTGTCGGCGGTGAACGAATTCCAATTCCAGCGGTGTGGGTCGGCCGAACGTGCGTCCGAAACCAAAAGAAACGTAAACAGCGCAGACAGGACCACTAGCGAGACGGTACCGAGTTGCCAAAAACCGCTGCCAGATTTCGGGAACCACATCACCGCCGCCCCCCGAGGACGCGTCGCAAATCTTGAAGGACTTTAGCAGTCGCTGTGCAGCAAAGGGAAGGCAACGGAAAAACCTATCTGAAACACTATAGGCAGTGATATCGGATCAAAAGTTGGCAGGCTCCAGTTTAGAGTGACCCCCGGAATTGCCTAAGACCGCCATTTTGGCGATAGGATTGGGCAGGGCAGCTGTTTGGTGCTTACCGGACTCTTCCGACCGATGGTGAGCTTTTTGCCAGATTGGGTCGGCTCAACTATGGGCTGTGGACCACCTTTCGGCGTGGCGTTCACCCTCGCTGTTGACCCTGTCCTGGCGTCACGGAGATCCCTGCGTTCAAGGGAGCCCGGATGGCTACGCGCCTTCAGGGATGTTCATTTCACCATGGCTGACCAAAACGGAACTCCCGCTGACGCGGATCTCGGCGACATTACCGCCCGAAAGATCCGCCTCGATTGAAAGGAGACTGGGTCGGCCCATTTCGACACCCTGCTCGACCAACCACTTCACGGTGCCGCTGTGTTTGTCCTGCAGTGGTGCGAGATACCCGGCCAATGCCGTTGCGGCGGCTCCGGTAGCAGGGTCCTCATCAATTCCCATGGCTGGAGCGAACATCCTGGCACGATAGGTCGTGCTCGAGCCATTTTCGGGTGGGGCGAGAAGAAAAAGGTGCGGCGCCCAGTAATCGGCCAAGGTTCGTTCCCATGCATCCCGCCTGGCTTGGGCTCGGGCTAGAGCGTCGAGGTTGGTGAGCATGACGAAGAGAAAGGGGACGCCGCAAGACACGGCGGCGGGTGGGGGGTCGCCGACGATGTCGTGAGTTTCAAGGGACAGCACTTCGGCAATTTCGCCAAGGGATGGCGCAGGGGGACCAAACTCAGGCAGGCGAGCAGCGGAGAACCGAGCGGAAACGGGTTGCCCCTCTGATGCGCGTATCGTGACAGGAACAGGCCCTACGCCTTCCTCGAACACGATGCGGGTTTCGGCCCCGTCCAGCGGGATCTCGCCGATCGCCGCCAGGAGATGGGCCGTACCAACCGTCGGATGGCCCGCGAAAGGCAACTCGGTGCCGGGGGTGAAAATGCGCAGCCGCCGTGTGTGCGCCGGGTCGTCTGGGGGAAACACGAAAACCGTTTCCGACAGATTGAATTCGCGCGCCACCGCCTGCATCCGTTCGGTCTCGAGACCGACACTGTTTGGGAATACGGCCAGCGGATTGCCGCCAAAGATACGGTCGGTGAAGACGTCCAGTGTATGAAAGACATACCGTAACATGCCGGCCCCCGAAATCGTCGGTCCCACGCAGTGACGTTGACCGAAAATACGTCCTGCCCAATCAAACAGAATGATGCTTATGCTGATCAAGTCCGCTCATGGCCGCAATGGCTTTTTCCGCCTCATCTAAGGGGAGGAAACCGCAGAGGGCCTAGGCTCGGTGTTGTGGCGTGCCCGTTCTATGGGGAATTGAGGACGCGGTGCCGAAGTTTGAGCGGCGGGGAGGGGCGTTGCACACGGCGACAACGCCGTATTCGCCGGCGCGCGGCTCAGGGTTTGTGGGGGTCGCGGTCCCAGGGGAAATCGATCCACACGTCCTGGTCGACTTCGCGGAGATAGGTGTCGACGAACGGGCGGCCGGCGGGCTTGACGTAAAGCGCGGCGTAGTGGGCGGCGGGCAGCATCCGTCGGGCCGCCTCGGCGGTGGCGCCCGAGTCGGCGACGTCGTCGATCAGCAGCCACCCGGCGCCGTCCCCGGCCGCCTCCGGAGCGCCCTTCAGCACTTCGATGGCACCCTTGTCGCGGCCGTCGTAGCTGGCGATGCAGATGGTTTCGATCAGCCGGATGCCGAGAACCCGGGCGACGATCGATGCCGGCACCAGGCCGCCACGGCTGATCGCCGCCATGCCGCGCCAGGGGCCGCGATCGGTGAGCCGGGCCGCCAGATCGATGGATTCGCGGTGCATCTCGTGCCAGGTCGTCGCATGGATCTTCCCCGACGTCGGCATGTCCTTCATCGACCGGTCCTCCCCTCGGAGCCCTCGCCAAAAGACCGGCGCATCGGCACCGGTCTTTTTCTTTTTACCAAACTCCCGCCCGCGGGTGAACGGCCCGTTCACCGAACGTAGATGTGCACTTCGTTGGTCGTCGCGTTGTCGCTGGTTGTCGACGACATCGCGACCCGGCTGGGCGGAAGCCCCATGTCGACCAGCGAGCGCATCACCGTCTCGGCGTTGCGTCGCGCCTTGTTGGCTTCCAGCGCCACCCTGGCGGTGCCGCCGCGGCCGGGCGCCACCGCCACCAAGTCGAAGGTGGCGCCGGGACGCCGGTCGAGCACCTGGCTGACGGCGTTGTAGACCGCCTGCTGATAGGGCACGTTCGGCCGGTCGAAGCGGATCACCACCAGCGGCCGCCGGCTCCTGATGTCGGCGGACGGGGACGGCGCCGACGGCATCGCGGTACCGCCGCCGGCGGCGGAGAAGATCGCCTGGTTCATCAGGCTGGCGCCGTAGACCTCGCCCGAGCGGATTCCCGACGCGAGCAGGTTGAGGTTGCCGCGTTCGGCGGCGACGTATTCGGTCTGGCGGCGGATGTCCTCGCTCAACTCGCTGAGCAGGCGGTCGACCAGCACGTTGGTCTGATCGACCTCGTCCTGGAGGATCGACAATTGGCGGTGGTCCTCGTCGACCGCTCCGGACACGCGGAACGTGGCGCGGGTCGATTCGGCGAGAAACGACGCCATGGTCGAATCGCCGGCCACCGCGGTGCTCAGCTTGTTCATCTCGCCAATGGAGGCGGACAGCCGCTCGAGGTCGGCCTTGGCGGCGTTGAACTGCTGGACCAGAATCGGGTTGCCCGGGGTGGTGCCCACCTGCAGCCGGGTGTTGATGGCGGCGACGTTGCCGTGGTAGCGCTGCGAATCCTCGACCACCTGGCCGCGCAGCGACTGGAGCTGCTCGTTGTGGGTGATCACCGCGTTCTGCAGCCGCTCCAGCTCCTGGCGCAGCTCGACCACCTTCTGGCCGACGAAGGTGCCGGTCGGCGAGCCGGTGGTCACGCCGGGCGGCACGAAACTGGAGGTTCCCAGTGGTGGTGGCGCGACGCCCGTTCCCGGCGCCGGCGGGGCTATCGCCGATGTCGCCATCGTCGACGATGTTGCCATCGTCGGCGCCGTCGCCATCGTCGACGCCGGGGCCGTTGCCGGGGCTGCGGCTGCGGTGCCTCCGGTGTACGGGGTCTGATCCGCCTCTTCCGCCGGAGCGGAGGGCCAAAGGGTGTCTTCGAAGGCGCACGCCGAAAGAAGGAGCATGGCTCCGAGAGTGACGGTCGGGATTCTCAAATATACCATTTCGCGAGTCGGCCTTTGACTGCGGGGAGAGAATGACGCACGATGACAACTATTTCGGGATAAGTAAATCGCTTATTCGCCTGGGTCGACGGGAATACTAGACTAAAGGCGGTTAACGGAACAATAACCGTTTTGTAGAGCCCCCAAAGCCCGCGCAGACGTCCTTGCCATGGGTGCTGGCGTAGGCTAGTTTCGGCGCTCCCTCCGCCGGTACCGACCCGAAGGCCGGCCATTGCGCCCGTAGCTCAATTGGATAGAGCGTCTGACTACGGATCAGGAGGTTGGGGGTTCGAGTCCTCCCGGGCGCGCCATTATATCAATACCTTACAGTGAATACGTCGCGGTCGCCGCCAGCCGGCACTCTGCTGCCGGCAACCCAGTCGGTGGTCCATCCAAGTGGACGACGTCGGTGTTTGCCCGCCGCGACGGCACGCCTCGCTATCGGAAGGACAGTGTGTTGTCTTGGACACTTGCCGATCACAACCGGAGAACCGAAATCGGGCCAAACCACGAGGGGTGATCCGCCGATTCGCCGGACGATCCGGGAAATCGTCGTTGGCGGCGTGACACCCGAATCTCACCGCACCAGTGCCCGACCACAAGAACCTGAAATCGCGCCGTGTCTCGGAGGGCGCTCAGTATTCCGTGGATGCGAAATGTGGGAAGCGGATCTCGACCCTTCGGCCGCTTCGCGCGTCCGACGGCTTGCCGGGCCCGGAGCGAAACCAAGGCGACAGACAATGCAATCCCTGTGGTAACGACGGCCCAATTCGTGGTCGCGTCGAGTCGGGTGCGCCAGATCTTGCTTCGATACATCTCTCCCCGATAGAGATGAGCGAGGGTGCCGATTTCGGCTGCTCCAAAACGAGCGTCAGCGTTACTTGCGTCAGCGTTCATGGCCTCTCTCTTTCATAATTGAGCCCGTGCGGTTCGAATTCCGTGGACGTGGTTCCTGCCCGGAAACGACCAAGCAATGCTCGAATCTGAAAGCAAGACACTGACATGACGAACGTCTTCTTACATGGTATCCTTAGGGAAGAATCAATCTGGTTCGACGGCGATGTTAGGTTTGACCCACTAAGTTTGGCACGTTGAACGAGACCGAAAGGACGGGAACACCAGGTGGATGAAAAAGAAAGCCAACTGAGCGAAGTGAACGAGGTTGAGATCGAGCGCAGGGACCCGCTCGCGCTAAACCAGCGCCAACGACGCATTCTCGAACTCGTCCCTCGGCAAGGGTTCGTCTCCATTGAAGCGCTTTCCAAGCACTTTCGGGTTTCCGCTCAGACCATCCGACGGGATATCAATGAGTTGTGTGATCGCGCTCTGCTGCAACGCTTTCACGGTGGAGCCGGATTAACGTCTAGCGTCGAGAACATCACGTACAACTCCCGCCAAATCATGTGTTTGGAGGAAAAGGCCCGAATAGCGCATCTCATCGCCTCCGATATTCCAGACAACGCTTCTCTATTCATCGATATCGGGACGACCAGCGAGGAGGTCGCCAAGGCTCTCAGGGATCACAGTGGCCTTCGCGTCATTACCAATAATTTTAACGTCGCGGCCATATTGAGCGGCAACCCCGCCCGAGAAGTTATCATCACCGGTGGCCTCGTCCGGCCAGCCGACCTCGGCATCGTCGGTGAGGCGACGGAGGACTTCATCGACCAGTTCAAAGTCGATTTCGGCATCATCACCGTGTCCAGCATCGACGCGGACGGGACTTTGCTCGACTATGATTACCGGGAAGTGCGGGCGGCACAACGCATCATCAAGAACTCGCGCCGAGTCGTGCTCGCGGCGGACCATACCAAATTCTCGCGCAGCGCGATGGTTCGCCTCGGTGACTTGTCGTGTGTCCATGATCTCTACACCGACCAGGAACCGCCGGAAAATATTACCAAGATCCTCGAGCAATTCGACGTCAGCCTCCACATCGCAGAGCGCGAGGAGTAGCGTCGGTGCGCCGTACCGTGTTCGATGCCCCGAGAAGGGCACGCTCCATTGCCATGCCCGCGATCTTTTCGCTCACATGTTCCGCCGAAGCTGTTCAATTACGCTAGTCATGCGCAAAAGGTTTCAATTTCGAAACGCGTGTCGTCACGAAAAGATCGGTTATGCAGGCTGACCGGCGCTCCAGGTTCGCAACAGATCCTCATAGTCCGTCGTCTTGCCTTGCCCCTCCTCGTCGGCGAGGGCCGGCTTTGGTGCGCCCGGCCGCTTAAGCCACTCTTCTGGATCAATCGGCTCCGCGAGCTTCGGCTCGCACCTCTTCATCAGACCCGTCTTGGTGAGTCGTGCCAGCAATTCGTCCTGCGCCGCGGCCAGATTGTCCATCACCGCCTGCGGGGCGGCACCGCCATGGACCGCCGCAGCGATTCGCGTCCACCACAGCTGGGCGAGAGCCGGATAGTGCGGAACGTTGATGCCCGTCGGTGTCCATGCGACGCGCGCCGGGCTGCGGTAGAACTCGACGAGGCCGCCGAGCCTTGGAGCCGCCTCGGTCATCGCCGCGGACATCACGTCGCTCTGACGAAAGGGGGTCAGGCCCAGCAGAGTCTTCTTGAGGGATACCGTCTTGCAGGTGGTGAACTGGGCATACAGCCACGCCGCCTGGCGCCGGGCCACCGGCGTGCTCGACAACAGGGTCCAGGATCCGCAGTCCTGGTAGCCGAGCTTCATTCCCTTCCTGCCAGTAGGCCCCATGAGGCGATGGGGCCATCCGCCATTTCGGTGTTCCGTCGTCGTTGACGACCGGAAGTTCCGGACGCAGCAAATCGGCGGTAAACGCCGTATACCAGAAGATCTGTTGCGCGATGTGGCCGCGTCCCGGTACCGGCCCGGCGTCGAGGAACGTCATGTCGCGCGCTTCCGGCGGGGCATACTTGTCGAGCCATTCGAGGTACTTGCGAAGCGCATAGACGGCCGCCGGGCTATTGGTGGCTCCGCCCCGGCTCACGCTAGAGCCGACGGGGTGACAGTCTTCGACACGGATGCCCCACTCGTCGACCGGCGAACCGTTGGGAAGGCCTGGATCGCCGACGCCCGCCATGCTCAACCAGGCATCCGTAAATCGCCAACCGAGGGACGGATCGCGTTTGCCATAGTCCATGTGACCGTATACCCGCGTCGCCGTCGATTTCGCGGACATGATTGGTAAAGAAGTCGGCGATGTCCTCGTAGGCCTTCCAGTTGAGGGGTACGCCGAGCTCGTAGCCGTGCCGGTTGCGAAACTGCTCACGAAGGTCGGCACGCTGAAACCAGTCGTAGCGAAACCAGTAGAGATTGGCGAACTGCTGATCGGGAAGCTGGTAGACCTTGCCGTCCGGGCCGGAGACGAAACTGAGCCCGATGAAATCGTTCAGGTCGAGGGTCGGCAATGTGAACTGGGCGCCATCGCCGGCAATCCAGTCGGTGATCGGCACGGCGTCCCCGGTTCGATAATGGGTCCCGATGTTGTCGGAGTCATTGACATACGCGTCGTACAGATCGCGGCCCGAACGGTTTTGCTGTTGCAGGCGCTCGACAAGCTCGTTTTCCCGCACTATTTCGTGTCTCACGCTGACATCGGTGATCTCCCGAAACGCCCGTGCAAGGACGCGAGCTTCGTATTCGTGAGTGTTGATGGTCTCCGACGCCACGTAGATCTGCTGGCCGCGGAAGGGCTCGGCGGCCCGCGTGAAGAACTCCATTTCCGCCATCTGCTCATCCACCGTCAGAGTCGAAGGCTGGAACTCGACCTTTACCCATCGTTCGGCGGCGGACATCCTTGCGGCATCGGTTTGGGCCCGGGCCGGAGACGGTAGGACGGCGGCGGCGAGCCCAAGCGCGCCTGCGCCTTTCAGGAGTGTCCGGCGATCAATGTCCTTGTCTATCGAGTGCTGATCGGCTTCGCTGAACCTGTTCATGGCGTCCTCCCTATGAACCAGAAGTCGCTTTCGAATTCGAAACCTACCGAACTTTTTGAGCGATTTGCTTTCGAATTCGATTGTCAAGCCGGTGTTTCCGGGTGTAATTTGTTACATAAACATAACAGGTTCGGCAGCGGCTGCAAAGAGGCGACGACCATGGCCTTCAGTTTTTCTCTGGTTCAGGCGCGGGCCAAGGCGAAATGGCTGCGGCGAAAATTGCGAGCGCCGCGCACATAATGGGAGGAGACCCAAATGGCTGAGGAATTCGTCCTTTCCATCGATCAGGGCACGACTGGCTCCACCGTTCTCATTTTCGATCATGAGGGCAGCGTGCGGGGGCGCGCCTATTCGGAGTTTACCCAGCACTTTCCGCGACCGGGTTGGGTCGAGCACGATGCCGATGAAATTTGGCGCGTGACCTTGTCGGTTATCGGCGAAGCGCTGGAGAATCATCGGGGATCAGCGCCACCGACGTGAACGCCATCGGCATCACCAACCAGCGGGAAACGACGGTCCTATGGGATCGGAAAACCGGTCGGCCGGTTCACCATGCCATCGTCTGGCAGGACCGGCGGACGGCGGCCTATTGCGACGAGCTGAAGTCGCGCGGCCTCGAGGAAATGGTGCGCGAGAAAACCGGTCTCGTGATCGACGCCTACTTCTCCGGCACCAAGGTGAAGTGGATGCTCGACAACGTCCCGGGACTTCGGCAACGGGCGGAGAACGGCGAGATCGCGTTCGGAACGATCGATTCGTGGCTGGTTTGGCACCTCACCGGCGGGACGGCGCACGTCACCGACTATTCCAACGCGTCGCGGACATTGCTGTACAATATCTTCGAGCTCGACTGGGATGCCGAATTGCTGGAACTGATGGACATCCCGAGGGCAATTCTTCCCGAGGTCAAGCCATCATCCTGCGTCTACGGTCACACCGACGCCGGCAAGTTCTTCGGCACGCGGGATATTCCGGTCTCGGGCATCGCCGGCGACCAGCAAGCCGCGTTGTTCGGGCAGGCCTGCTACAGCGCGGGCCTCGCCAAGAACACCTATGGGACCGGCTCGTTCGTGTTGATGAACACCGGCAACGAGGCGGTGCACAGTAAGGAGAAGCTGCTGACGACGATCGCCTGGGGTGTCGGAGACGATCCCGTCGAGTACGCCCTCGAAGGCGCCATTTTTATTACCGGCGCCGGCGTGCAGTGGCTGCGGGACGGCTTGCAGATCATCAAGAAGGCGTCCGAAACGGAGGCGCTCGCCCGCTCCCTCAACAGCAACGAAGGGGTCTACTTCGTGCCGGCTCTCGTCGGCCTCGGCGCCCCCCATTGGGATGCTTATGCGCGTGGTACGCTCCTCGGCGCGACCCGTGGCACGACCCGCGCCCATCTCGCGCGCGCCGTACTGGAGAGCATGTGCTATCAGACGCGCGATGTCGTCGAGGCGATGGAGCGCGACTCCGGCATCTCCCTGAAGGAGTTGCGCTGTGACGGGGGCGCCTCGGCCAACAGCTTCCTCATGCAGTTTCAGTCCGACATCCTCGGTGTCCCGGTGGAAGTGCCGAAGGTGTCCGAAACGACCGCTCTCGGCGCCGCCTACCTTGCCGGACTTGCGACGGGCTTTTGGGAGAGCCGCGAAGAACTGGCGAAAAAATGGCAGCTTTCGCGGCGCTATGCGCCGTCGATGGATGACGCGACCCGCAATGGATTGCAAAGCCGCTGGTTGAAGGCGGTCGAGCGCGCAAAAGGCTGGGCCAGCGACGACGATTGATAGGCGTTTCGTCGGCCGAACGGCTTCGGGAGGTCACCGCCATGCAGTTGAGACAGACAAACATCGAGAGGCTGGGCAAGGAAGTTTTTGACGTCCTGGTGGTCGGCGGCGGAATCAATGGCGCGGTTTCGGCGGCGGCTTTGTCCGGCAAGGGCGCGAAGGTCGCGTTGATCGATCGCGGGGATTTCGCCAGTTTTACCAGCCAGGAGTCATCCAACCTCGCTTGGGGTGGCATCAAATACCTCGAGACATTTGATTTTGTTTTGGTGCGGAAGCTTTGCCTATCGCGCAATCATCTGATCCGAAGCTTTCCGTCGATCGTCCAGGAAATTCGGTTCTTTACCACCATACCGCAAGGTTTTCGCCACAGTCGGTTGAAACTGTATGCGGGAACTTGGCTCTATTGGTTTTTCGGGAACTGCTTCACCCGGCCACCCAGGCTTCTCTCCAAAGAGCAGATGAGACGCGAGGAACCGGTCGTCGCAGTCGACAAGGGGGTCGGCGGCTTCGAGTACTCTGACGCTTACCTCCACGACAACGACTTCCGATTCGTATTCGGCTTCATTCGCTCGGCGATGAACAGCGGCTGCGCCGCGACGAACTACGTCGAGTCGCTCGGGGGCGCAAGGAACGAAGAGGGCCTTTGGGTCACCAAGGCCCGCGATGTGATCGATGGTTCGTCGTTCGAGATCCGTTCAAAAGTGCTGATCAACGCGGCCGGCCCGTTCGCCGACGAGCACAACACCCTGACCGGGCAGAAGACGGAGCATCACCATGCCTTCTCCAAAGGCATCCATCTGATCGTCGATCGCTTGACGCCCCACACGCGCGTCCTGGCGTTTTTCGCGACCGACGGGCGGCTGTTCTTCGTCATCCCGATGGGTGCCCGAACGTGCATCGGCACCACGGACACCCCCGTCGAAAATCCTTACACGGAAGTCACGGACGAAGACCGGGATTTTGTTCTCGACAATATCAATCAGCGGCTAAACCTGCAGAAGCCGCTGACAAAGGACGATATCATCGCCGAACGCTGCGGGGTGCGGCCTTTGGCTTTGAAGGGCGAGGCCGGGGGTGGACGCGACTTCCTCCAACTCTCGCGAAAGCACGCCGTCGACATCAACCATGCCGAAAAGCACCTCAGCATCTTCGGCGGAAAGCATACCGACTGCGTCAACGTCGGCGACGAGATCAGCGAATACGTGGGACACATGGGTATCTCCATCCCATACCCCAAACACAAGTGGTACGGCGAACCGCCTCCGGAACTTCGCGACGAGTTCGAACATCGCGCCAGATTGATGAACCTCGACGGCCTCACCGATCCCACTTCATCGGAGAAGCTTACGTCTCGGTTCTGGCGGCGTTACGGCATGGAGGCTTTCGAACTTCTCGAGCACATTCGCGCGGATCCGAGCCAGGCGGAGGTGCTGATCAAGGAAACCGAGTACACCCGGTGCGAGGTCAATCTCAAAGCTCAGCGCGAGATGATCGTCAAGTTGGAGGATTTCTTGCGCAGACGCTCAAAGATCGCGCTGGTCGTCCGCCGCGAAGACATTCGTCAATCGCCGGGTTTGCTCGAGGCCTGCGAGATCATGTTCGGTGACCAAGCGCAGGCAAGGATCGACGAATACTTCGGTAACGAGGCCGGGGGTGAAAACCGGGAAAACTCCGTGGTGTAGGCGCTTCGACCAATCGGTCAATTACGTGGGGAGCCTCACCGCCAAGCGGATGTCACGACGAACACTGCAAGGGAGGACCTACCATGACGCCATTCTTGGGCGAGCTTATCGGGACGGCGATTCTCATTCTCCTCGGAAACGGCGTGGTCGCCAACGTCGTTTTGACCGGTACGAAAGGCGAGGGCGGCGGCTGGATCGTCATCACCTGGGGATGGGGAATGGCGGTCTTCGTCGCCGTGTTCACCGTAGCCGCTTTCAGCGGCGCCCACATCAACCCGGCCGTGACCGTTGCGCTTGCTATCGCCGGAAAGTTCGAATGGGCGATGGTTCCGGTCTACATCGTCGCCCAGTTCCTGGGGGCCTTTATCGGTTCGTTCCTGGTCTGGGTGTTCTATCGTCCGCATTTCGGTCAGACCGAAAACAATGATCTCAAGTTGGCATGTTTTGCACCGCTCCCGCCATCCGTGGTACCCTGTCCAATCTTGATCTGTGAGATCATCGGCACCTTCCTTCTCGTCTTTTCCGTTCTGTTTTTCGCCGTTTCGATTTTCGGTCTTGGTGCTCTCGATGCCCTTCCGGTTGGCTTTCTCGTGCTCGCCATCGGTCTTAGCCTCGGCGGCACCACGGGCTACGCGATCAATCCGGCGCGCGATCTTGGACCTCGTATCATGCATATGCTTTTGCCGATGCCGGGCGGAAAGCGGGATAGCGACTGGGGCTACGCCTGGATCCCGGTTGTTGGTCCGCTTGTCGGCGGCGCTCTCGCGGCTTTTCTATATCTCGCACTTCAAGATCCAAGCAACATCAACTTCCGTTAGGTGGACACCGATCCTGAAAGATGAAAAACGCTCTCCGGTTGGAACGATGTGGAAGTATAATACGAACTTGCGCTTGCCAATTTTTCTCCCCAAAGCCGGGCAAGCATCTCGGGGCGGGGGGAGGTCATATCATTCCTCCCGCCCCTTCTTTCCTTGTTTGCAACTCGTTTGAGATTTTGAGCCCGCTACGCACCCATGTTAACAATGGCCTCCCTCAAAGCAATGCTTTCTACTCTACCCCGTGCCTCATCTTTCTAAATCCTTTGGGATGCTTAGATTCATGAGAGCCCGATCCATTGCTGCGATACCTACGGACCGAAAGCGAGGGACCATGACCACACGTGTTTTTCTTGTTCGCCACGGCGCGACGGTGTTGTCCGCCGAGGATCGGTTCGCCGGTTCGACGGACGTCGAGCTCTCCGACGAGGGCCGTGGGCAGGCGCGAGGCCTGGCCGGGCGGCTGGCCCGCGAAAAGCTCGGCGCGGTCTATTGCAGCCCGATGCGACGCACCGTCGAGACGGCGACCCTGGCGGCCGCAGCCCTCGGAATCGTGCCCAGAACCGTGGACGGCTTGCGGGAGATCAGTCACGGCCGCTGGGAAGGCATGACCCGCGCGGAAGTGGAGGTGGCGTTCGCGGAGGAGTATGCGGCGTGGGAGGAGGATCCCTTCACCTTCGCGCCGGAGGGTGGCGAGTCCGGCCTCAATGTGCTGGCGCGGTCTTTGCCGGTGATCCGCGACATCGTCGTCAGGCACAAGGACGAGGCGGTGCTCGTCGTTTCCCACAAGGCGACCATCCGGCTGCTGATTTCCAGTTTGCTCGGCGTCGACGCCCGCGGCTATCGCGACCGGCTCGATCAGCATCCGTGCTGTCTCAACATTCTCGACTTCAAGGATCCGGTTCGCGCCCGGCTGATGCTGTTCAACGACGTCTCGCACTACGAGGACGTGCCCGAACGCATCCTCACCGGCCACCTGTCGAAGTGGTGGGATTTACCGGCGCCCCGGTAACGTATCGAGTAATTGGGCTGGTTACCCTTCATTCCGTGGCCCCTTGGGGCATTGATCGTGACCCCGCATCTTGGCCCGGGAGAGCGACCACTGGAATTGCGCTATGGACTACGGGGACAAAATCGCGATCCAGGCGGCGGCGAGGGCCATGCACGCCAGGGCGGCGGGGACACCGGCCCGTGAAAACTCACCGAAGGAAATCTTGACCCCTTGTTTCGCCGCTTCCTCGACAACGATGATGCCGGCGAGGCTGCCGAAGACGACGAGGTTGCTGGAGAAGCCGGTACCGAGGGCGAGTGCGGCGCCGAGAGCTTCAGGATCGCCGCCGGTGCCGAGATAGGGCACCAGCAGCATCACCGCCGGGTTGTTGCCGACGATGTTGCTGAGCACCGAGACGACGAGGAACAACCACAAAGGCTGATGCAGATCGAAGCCGGCGCCGCGCAGGTCGGCGAGCAACCGCTGGGGCAGATGCGTCTCGGCCATCGCGGCATTGACGACGAACAAGCCCATCAGCAGCAGGAGCAGACTGCCGTCAACGTGCTTCATCATGTCGCTCGAGGCGATCCGGCGATTGATCAGCAGAAAGGCGCCCGCACCGAGAGCGATCAGTTCCCGTGGCCAATCGCTGAACACGAAAGCGACGACGATGGCAAACGTGACCAGCGCCGCCTTCGCCGTCTCCCAACGATCGACCGCAAGCGGTGTCGCGACCGCGGCAGGCTTGGGCTCGGTTGACGCCGGCAAATGCCAGTTGTTTCGGTAGAGAAGTGCCACGATCGCCCAGACGACGGGCAGCGACACGAGGGCGGGAAGGGCGGCGACACCGAGATAACCGGTAAACGACAGTTCGAGTTGCTGCGCCGCGATCATGTTTTGCGGACTGCCGATGATCGTTCCGGCCGATCCGGTATTGGCGGCGAAGCAGAAGGCGAGCAGGAAGGGTACCGGATTGAGCCGCCGCGACAGGGTTATCGCGACCAGCAGCGGCGTCATCGCGACGACCACCACGTCGTTGGTCAGCAGCGACGACAGCGCGCCACTGACGACAATCAGAATCGCCAGCAGGACGGGCGGCCGGACGTCGAGGGTGGCGACGCGCTCGGCCGTCCACGCATAGAACCCGGAGACGGCGAAAGCCGAGGAGACAACCATCAAACCGAACAGCAGGCCGACGGTCCGATAGTCGATCGCGTCCCATGCGGCTTGCGGGCCGATCCGTTCCGCCGCCACCATGGCCAATGCGCCGATGATCGCCGCCCCGGACCGGTCAACCCTGAAGCCCGGCAGGTGGCCGAAACCCATCGCGACATAGACGGCCAGAAATACGAGAACGGTTACGTCCATGGCAATCGTCTATTGCCGCCAGCGGCGCGCTGGGCGGCTGGCGTAATTACGCTGTCCCAGCCCGGAAGCGCTATTTACGTTTCTTGTCGAGGGCGGGAGCATCGGCGACAGCCGCGTGATACTGCTTGCGGATGACATCAAGATCCTCCGTTGGCTCCGGCATCTTCATGTCGAGGTCGGCCAGCGTGTCGGCGATGATCCGCGAAACGGCCAGGTTTCGGAACCACTTGTGGTTCGACGGAATGACGTACCAGGGCGCGTGCTTCGTCGAGCATTTCTCCAGCATGTCCTCGTAAGCCTTGATGTAATCGTTCCAGAACGCGCGTTCCTTGTAGTCGGAATCACTGATCTTCCATTGCCGGTGCGGATCGTCGAGGCGCTGCTTGAAGCGTTCGAGCTGCTCCTCCGGCGAGATGTAAAGAAACAGCTTGATGATCGTGGTGCCGTGATCGGCCAGCATTTTCTCGAAGTCGTTGATCAGATCGAAACGCTGCGACCAAACCTTCTTTGGCACCAGCTTGTGCACGCGAACGACCAGGACATCCTCGTAGTGCGAGCGGTTGAACACCGCAACCTGGCCCAGCTTCGGCGTATGCGCGTGGATCCGCCATAGGAAATCGTGGGCGCGTTCCTCCTCGCTCGGCTGCTTGAAGCCGGTGACCGAGGTGCCTTGCGGGTTCATCGCCGACATCACGTGCCAGCACGTTCCGTCCTTGCCGGCGGCGTCGATGCCTTGCAGCACGATGAGCAGCGCGTGCTTCTTTTCGGCGTACAGGAGGTACTGCAGGTGGGTGAGCCTCGCCACCTGCTCCTGCAGCTCGCCGAGCGCCGCCTCATGGGTTTCGTGCTTGCCGTGAAAGGCGGGATCGATGTCGGCGAGCTTGACCTTCGATCCCGGTTTGACGATCAGCTTCTTGCGGTAATCCATGAAAGACACCTCCTGTCCGGTGCTTTTCAACGCGCCCTGATGCGCCCCGGACCGGCCGGCACGTGCGGTTGCAGCGACTGGGTGACGATATGACCGCTCCGCAGATGTACGGCTGTGCTGTGATCGACCAGTTGCTCGGTGATCAGCCTGACGCCGCCGAGAACGAACATCCAGACGATGTTGTAGGCCCACACCCAGCCGATCGTCGCCCACGAGATCGTCGGCACCAGCCAGCCGAAGGCGCACATCAGCACCGCCAGGATCTGGGTCGCCACGATGGCGACGAACAGCGGCGCCGCCGGGAACGGCGGCAGGAAAAACCAGCGTTCGGTGCGGGTGACGAAGAGGAGAAGATGGCCGCCGGCAACGAGCTGCAGGAACATCACCGTCTGCAGGTGGCTATGGTCGTGAAGTCCGAAGTCTAGCTGCAGGTGCGGATGGGAGAGGACCTCTATACCGATCAGCAGCAGGCCGAACGACTGCACCACCGAGAAAAAGCCGAGCACCGCCGAAACGCCGAGGAGGCGCGGCATCTTCCAGCGGATCGGCCGTTCGCTCACCGGCGTGTTGTCGTAGGCGATGGTCATGATCGGGATGTCGTCCAACAGCGACATGACGACGATCATGATCGCGGTGAGCGGCTGGAAGCCGAGGAAGATCGTCGACAGCACCACCAGGAACATGATGTCCATGGTCAAAGCGACGCGATAGATGGTGTAGGTGGTAATGCGGCCGAAGATGCGCCGCGCCTCGTCGATGGCATTGTTGATCACCGAGAGGCCGGGGGCGGTGAGGATCAGCGCCGCCGCGCCGCGCGCCGCGTCGGTGGCGCCGGAGACGGCCGTGCCGCAGTCGGCCTGCTTGAGCGCCGGCGCATCGTTGACGCCGTCGCCGGTCATCGCCACCAAGTGGTCCCGCGCCTGCAGCGTCCTGACGATCGCATATTTGTGCTCGGGAAACACGCGGGCGAAGCCGTCGGCCATTTCGATGGAGTCGGCGATCTGCGGCGGCACGTTGTTCGGGTCCATGTCCTTGGGGAACGCGTCCGCCGCCGGAATGATGTTGGTCCCCATGCCGAGTTGGCGGGCCGTTTCGCGGGCGATCGCGGTGTCGTCGCCGGTGATCATCTTCACCCGCACGCCCTTGGCCCTGGCGAGATCGATGGTCTGCTTGGAATTGTCGCGGGGCGGATCGAACATCGGCAGGATGCCGAGCAGCGACCAGCTCTTGCCGTCGTCTTCGGAGCGGGCGACGGCGAGGGCGCGGTAGCCCTTGCCGGCGAGGTCGTCGACCGTCTGCTTGACCTTGTCGGCGACATCGGCGGCGGGTTTGGCGAGATCGACGATGGCCTGCGGCGCGCCCTTGGACACGACGAACGCCTTTCCCTGCGCGTCGCTGAGGGTCGCGGCGGTGCGCTTGGTCACCGGATCGAACGGCACGAACTTGCTCTGCTTGTACGCCTTCAGCGCGTTTTGATCCTTCAGCGCCTCGATCACGGCGGTGTCGATGGCGTCGCGGTCCTCGATCCTCGAGGCGAGCGCGGCGGCGAGGATCACCTCCTGCGGGTCCTTCGAGGCGAACAGGATCGGATCGCCCAGCTTGAGCTGGTTCTTGGTCAGCGTACCGGTCTTGTCCGAGCACAGGATGTCGACGCCGGCCATCTCCTCGATCGCCTCGAGCCGCGAGACGATCGCCTTCTGCTTCGACAGCGCGAGCGCACCGAGCGCCATGGTGATCGAGAACACCGCGGGCATCGCCACCGGGATCGAGGCGATCAGCAGGATCAGCACGAACTGCAGGATGTTGAGCGCGTCGGCGAGCCCCCAATTTTCGGCGATGACGATGTCGTGATAGACGCGAAAGGCGACCATGATCGCCGCCAGTCCCAGCGCGACGACGATCAGGAAGTTGCCGATCTCGAACATCGCCTTCTGGGCATGGCTGACCGAACCGGCCCCGGCCACCAGCTTCGCGGTGCGGCCGAAAAAAGTGTTGCCGCTGGTGCCGATGACCACCCCTTCCATTTCGCCCTGCTTGACGACGCTGCCGGAATAGGCTTCGTCGCCGACCTTCTTGGCGACCGGGAGCGATTCACCGGTCAGCGCCGCCTGGTCGATCGAGGCATAGTCGCCGGAGACCATGCGCAGGTCGGCCGGAACGATCATCCCCAGGCGGATCTTGACGATATCCCCCGGCACCAGTGTCGAGGCATCGACGGTCGCCCACTGGCCGTCGCGCAGCGCCGTGGCCTCCGGCGCCAGCCCCTTCTTCAGGGCGGCGAGCGCGTTCGACGCCTTCCTGTCCTGCCACAGGTCGAGGACGGCATTGAAGATCAGCAGCGCCGAGATGATGATGAAGTCCTGCCAGTGGCCAAGGATGGCCGAGACCAGAGCCGCCGCTTCGATCATGTAGGCGATCGGCCCCATGAAGTAGCCGATGATCTTGGCGGCGAGGCTCTTCTCCTTCTCGACGATGGCGTTGGGCCCGTACTGGGCCAAGCGCTTCTGCGCTTCGGCGCCCGTCAGACCCTGGTCGGCCTTGACGCCGAGCTCGGCGAGCACCTGCTCGACCGGCATTTTCTCGAGGTCGGGGCCGGCGTCCTTGGCCGTTGCCGGCGCAGCGGACTGGCCGCTGTTGGCGGAGGTGGTCATCGCGGCTTCTCCCAAGGCATCGTTGTCGTCAGAGTTTCTGCTCCGAGAGCATCTCGAACAGCGTCGCGGCAAAATGTTCGACCTTGGCTGTCTTTTGCGTCTCGCTGAGGCCCGGCATTCCGGCGACCACGGGGCAGTATGCGCCAACGAGGTAATTGACCAATTCCGTGTCGCTGGCTTGCGGATACCTTCGTTGCAAATCCGCGACGGCGATGCCGATCTTGTTGTCGATGTCACCGCCGGCGAACATCTGCGCCAGCGCCTGTTCGTCCTGCTTCGTTTCCTGAAGGACGCCCGGGGACGTCTTCTCCGGTCGAGGACATTCGAAGGCGCCGGCCTGATGCGACCAGCAGAGCAAGGCGACCGCCAGAATGCCCATAGCTCTTGTCGATATCATATTCCTTCTCCTTTCTCTTCTGTGCGATGAAGGCCTGTTTCCCTTTGTCTGGTAATCGATCTCGTTTGTCCTGTCTTGTCATTTTCCGCCGAAGGTCCGACAGCGGACTCACGCTGGATGATCGACCGGTGGTGCGCCGGCCACTTTCGGCGGGAGAGGCGGTCGGTGGGACGTCGCCACGGCTCGCCAACGCGGTGAGTACGCCTTGCCGAACGGCGAAAGTGAGCAATACTAGTAAATTAGTATGTTGGTTCGTGATCGCGTACAAGCGATCCCGATCTTCACCCCCGGCGTGGAACCCATGAAACGTCGCTCGCTGTTGTTTCTGATCGTTATTGTTCTGGTCGCCGCGGGCGGCGCAGCCGCCTATTTCGGGCTCGCCGGGAAATCCCGCGACGTCGTCGTTTACGACACGGTGGCGGCTAGCCGTGGACCCATCCGGCGGACCGTGTCGGCTTCGGGGCCGGTGCGGGCGCTGGTCACCGTCGAAGTCGGCTCGCAGCTCTCCGGCCAGATCTCCGCTCTACTCGCCGACTTCAACAGCGTCGTTCATCGCGACGAGGTCATTGCCCGCCTCGATCCGAAGACGTTCGAGGCGCGAGTGGCGCAGGCGAAGGCCGATCTGGCGGTGGCGCAGACGACGGTGACGGTTCAGGAGGCGAACATCGAAAAGGCGAAAGCCGTCCTCCTTCGCACGGAGCGCGAGGTCGTCCGCCAGCGGTCTCTCTCCCGCAAAGGCTTTGCCACGGAAAGCGCCCTCGACATTGCGGAAACCGAAGTCAGCACCGCGCGGGCCGATCTGTTGGTTGCCAAGGCCCAACTTGAAAACGCCAAGGCGGCGATCGAACAGCGAAAAGCGGCCTTGGCACAGGCACAGATCGATCTCGACCGGACCGAGATCCGCTCCCCGATCGACGGGATCGTCATCGACCGGAAGATCGACGTCGGCCAGACGGTGGCGGCGAGCCTGCAGTCGCCGACCCTGTTCCTGATCGCCGAGGATCTGCGCCGGATCCAGATCGAGGCCCAGGTGGACGAGGCGGATATTGGCGACGTCGCCGCCGGCGATCCGGTGACATTTACCGTCGACGCCTACCCCGACCGGTCGATGTCCGCCCGCGTCGAACAGGTCCGGGTGGCGGCGACGGAGCTGCAGAACGTCGTCACCTACACGGTCGTCATCGAGGCCACCAACCCGGATCTCAAGCTGCTGCCGGGGATGACGGCGAACGTGCAGATCCTGCACGGCAGCCGGGACAACGTCTTGCGTGTTCCCAACGACGCGTTGCGCTTTCGTCCGCCGAACCCGACCGGGGCCGCTCCCGGCAGCGCCGAGAGCGGGGCGGCGGGAACGATCGATGGCGGTGCGCGGGCGACGGTGTGGGTGCGAGGCGCCTCCGGAGCGCCGGAGCCGCGGGCGATCCGGGTGGGCTTGAGCGACGAACTGTTCACGGAGGTCGTCGAAGGCCCGCTGACGGAGGGGGAGCCGGTGATCGTTCGGATGAGGGAAAAGCGTCGATGATCCCGGCGCCCGGGGGCGGCGATCCTCCCCACGACCGCGCCGGCGCTCCGCTGATCTCCTGCCGTGACCTGGGCAAGACCTATCGCGTCGGCGATGTGGTGATCGCGGCGTTGAACGACGTTTCTCTCGATATTCGCGCCGGCGAGCTGGTGGCGATCATGGGGCCGTCGGGTTCGGGCAAATCGACGCTGATGCACCTGATCGGTGCCCTCGATGTCCCCAGCGCCGGGACATTGCGGATCGACGGCCGGAATGTCGGCGAGCTCTCGGCCGACGCGCTCGCCGAACTGCGCAACGAGACCATCGGCTTCGTCTTCCAGCAGTTCAATCTGTTGCCGCGCACCGCGGCCCTCGACAACGTCAAGCTGCCGCTGCTTTACGGCCGGCGTCCGACGCGCCGATGCCGATGTGCGGGCGCGGCACTGCCTGGCGGAGGTCGATCTGGCGGACCGGCTCGATCATCAACCGTCGCAGCTTTCCGGCGGCGAACAGCAGCGGGTGGCGATCGCGCGGGCCCTGGTCAACGAGCCGAAGATCATTCTCGCCGACGAGCCGACCGGCGCCCTCGACACCCAGACCTCCCATGCCATCATGCACCTCCTGCAACGGCTCAACGAGAGCGGTATTACCGTCGTTCTGGTGACTCACGAACCCGAAATCGCGACCTATGCGCACAGGGTGGTGCGATTGCGCGACGGTCGCGTCGTCGAGGACGGCGCGCCGGCGGAGAGGGCATTGACGTGACCCTTTGGGATTGCGTGAGAACCGCGGTCGCCGCGCTCCGCCGCAATGCTTTGCGCAGTGTCCTGACGACGTTGGGCATCGTCATCGGGGTCGCATCGGTGATCATCATGGTCGCCGTCGGCAGCGGCGCGCGCCAACAGGTGGAGCAACAGATCAGCACGCTGGGCAGTAATACGCTGATGGTCTTTCCCGGCTCCAGCCGCGTCGGCGGCCGCCAGGCCGGCGCCGGCACCGATCTGCCGCTTTCCGAGGAAGACATGGCCGCGATCGCCGGACGCGTTCCCGAGGTCGTCGCCATAACCGGCAGCATCGGCGCCGCCGTGCCGGTGATCTTCGGCAACACCAATTGGACGACGACGCTGACCGGCGTGCACGCCGACTATCTCGCGGTGCGGGACTGGCCTCTGGTGCTGGGCCGCCCGTTCTCGCCGGCGGAGGTGCGCTCGGCGGCCAAGGTCGCCATCCTCGGCAAGACCCTGGTCGACAAGCTGTTCGGCGGGGCGAGTCCGCTCGGCGGCCGAATCCGCATCAGGAAGGTGCCGTTCACCGTCGTCGGCGTGCTGGAGGCGAAGGGACAGTCGATGATGGGCCGGGATCAGGACGACGTCGTCCTCGTCCCGATCACCACCGCACGCTCGCGCATCATCGGCCGCAACAGCGTTGTTCCCGACCAGGTCGGTACGATCTCGGTCAAGTTCGAACCCGAGGCCGACCTAAGCGCGGCTCGGGCGGACATCGAAAAGCTCCTGCGCCGGCGGCGCAACATACCGGCGGGCGGCGAGGACGACTTCTTCGTGCGCAACCTCGCCGACTTCATCCGCGCGCGCACCGCGACCCAGAACACGATGGGCCTGCTGCTGGGCGCGACCGCGGCGATATCACTGCTCGTCGGCGGGATCGGCATCATGAACATCATGCTCGTCTCGGTCACCGAGCGGACCCGGGAGATCGGCCTTCGCATGGCGGTCGGGGCGAAGCGGCGCGAGATCCTGCTGCAATTCCTGGTCGAGGCGGTGACGCTGTCCTGTGTCGGCGGCGCCATCGGGCTTTTCCTCGGATGTGCGATCGCGATCGCCGTTGCCGTGTTGGCCGACTGGCCGGTGGTGATCGGCGCCTCCAGCGTCGTCATCGCGATCCTGGCGGCGTCCCTGGTCGGTACCATTTTCGGCTATTTTCCGGCGCGGCGCGCCGCCCAACTCAAACCGATCGAGGCGCTGAGGTTCGAATAGGCTCGATCCGCTGTGGTGGTGTCGTTACGGCGCAGCTTCGTCGCGACCGATCAGCCGGCGGTAGAGGCGGCCGGCGAACAGCGGCGTCACATACATCGGGATTTGGTAGACGGCGACGAACAGGGTCAGGAACCCGACCGCCTCGGGGGGCAGCGCCGCCAGGAACAGGGCGATGTTGCGGTTGCCGGCCATCAGCGCGACGGTGAGCATCTGGCGGCGCAGCGTCCCGGCCGTGGGGCCGCGGGCGATTGGCGCCAATCCGGCGAACAGCGCTTGCAGCCCGAAATTGGCGACGCAGGCCGCCGCCAGGAACGCGAAGACGGTCGCCGGCTCCGTCGCCAGCCGCGCCTGCACCCCCTCCATCACCGCGATCACGAACAGCACCATGACCACCGCGGTGCCGCCGTCGAGGACGCTGCCATGGCGGATGATCCGTTCACGGCCGAGCATCCGCCGCAAGCCCGCCGCCAGCAGCAGCGCGATGGCGATCGTCGCCACCAGACGCAGCGCGACGATTTCCGGCTCGACCCCGAGATCGAGGCCGAGGATGGCGAACACCATCGGCGGCGCGATGACCGGCATCAGCAGGGTCCCGACGACGACCACGTTGAGCGCCACCACCGCGTCGAGGCCGAGGATGAAGGCGAGGTTCGGCGCCGACCCGATCGGCGGCGCGCAGGCCATCAGCACCAGCGACGCGGTCAGGTCCGCCGGCAGTTGCAGGGATGCCGCCACCCCGTAGACCGCCGCCGGCACCGCCGCCATCAGCACCGCGACGATGCCGCCGATCCACCACGGCCTTCGGAAGGCGGCGGCGACCGCCGACCAGTCGATGCGGACGAGGGCAAACCCGAACAACAGCACCACCAGGGCCGGCACCGCCGGCCTGAGGATCGCGCCGACCTGGGGCAGGACCAGGCCGAGGACGACGCCGATCACCAGCACCATGGGCGCGCGCCGTCCGAGCGCCGACATCAGCGCCAGGGCGGAGCGGCCGATCACGTCACCGCCTTCCAGACGATCGCCAGCGACGACACCACGCAGACGCCGAGGATCAGCGGGCGCATCAGCCCGCGGTCGACGATCCCGGTGAGCCACCGGGACAGCCAGAACCCGGCGAGCAGGGCCGGGAAGCAGCCTCAGCGCCAGCAGCACGTGTTCAACTCGTGAACAGGCCGAAGGTGGCGAGGGAGGCGATCGACGCGACGGTGCCCAGCGCGAAGAAGCCGTTCAGCGTCGCCCGCACCTTGGCCGCCGGCGAGTGCTGGTAGACGATCCCCATCGGCGGCGCGCCGATCGCGGTGACCGTCCCCATGACGCCGGAGGACAATCCGGCGACGAACAGCGATGTCGGCGTCAGCCGGACGTGCCAGGTGCCGACGCTCAGCCATCACGGCGACGAGCACCAGGCCGGCGAACAGCAAGGAGAACAGGGTGGTGCCGCCGAGGACGGCGAGGGTGGCGGCGGCGATCAGCGCGCCGGCGACACGCCCGGCGAGGGCGACGACCATTTCGCCGACGGCGACGTCGGCGCGGCCGCGGATCGCCGCCAGGCTCGCCACCAGCAGCCCCAGCAACAGCACCGACGACGGCACGAACCGGGGATCGATCGAGCACCAGGATCGGCGCCGCCGTCAGGCCGAACCCCATCCCGGTCGACGCTCTGCAGGATGGCGGCGAAGAACACCGCGCCTGCCGCCAGGGCATAGGCCCAAGGGCCCATCTCGCCCAGCAGAAGCTCCGTCACATGCTTATCCGACCGTTTCGAAATCAGACTATTAGCTGGGTCCCGGCTTCATGTTTTCCGGAAGATAGGTGGCGATTTCGGGAAAGGCGATCAGGATGAACACCATCACCACCATCAACGCGAACATCGGCAAGGCGGTCTTGGCGATATAGTTCATCTGATGGCGAGTCATGCCCTGCATGACAAACAGGTTGAACCCGACCGGAGGGGTGATCTGCGCCATCTCCACCACCACGACGATGAAGATGCCGAACCAGATGACGTCGATCCCCGCCTGGCGGATCATCGGCTCGACCACCGCCATGGTCAGCACCACCGACGAGATGCCGTCGAGGAAGCAGCCGATGACGATGTAGAACACCATCAGCGCCATCAGCAGCACCGTCGGCGACAATTGGAGCGAGTCGATCCACTCCGCCAAGTGGCGTGGCAGGCCGGTGAACCCCATGGACAGCGACAGGAACGCGGCGCCGGCGAGGATCAGCGCGATCATGCACGAGGTCCGCGTCGCCCCCATCAGGCTGGCGAAGAACGTGTCCCTGGTCAGCGATCGCTGGCCGGCCGCCAGCACGAGGGCGCCGATCACGCCGAAAGACGCGGCTTCCGTGGCCGTCGCCCAACCCAGGTACATCGAGCCGATCACGAACGAGACCAACAGGATCACCGGGATCAGAAACCGGGACTCCTTGATCTTGTCGACGAGCGTGGTCTTCGGCTCGGGCGGCGGAACCTCGTGTTTGCGGGCAAACGACCAGATCACGATGTAGGACATGAACAGCCCGGCCAGCACCAGTCCCGGAAGGATGCCCGCCATGAACAGCTTGGAAATGGACTCGTTGATGGTGACCCCGTAAACGATCAGGGTCAGCGACGGCGGGATCATCAGGCCCAGGGTCGCCGCCCCGGCCAGCGTGCCGATGATCATGTGCTCGGGGTATCCGCGCTTGCGAAGCTCGGGGATCGACATCTTGCCGACGGTCATCAGCGTCGCCGCCGAGGACCCCGAAACCGCCGCGAAGATGGTGCAGCCGACGATGTTGGTGTGCAGCAGCCGTCCCGGCAGCGGCGCCATCCACGGCGCCAGCCCCCGGAACATGTCCTCGGAGAGGCGGGTCCGATAGAGGATCTCGCCCATCCAGATGAACAGCGGCAGGGCGGTCAGCGACCAACTCGACGACGACGTCCAGATCGTCGTGATCATCGCGTCGCCCGCCGGCCGGCTGGTGAACAGCTCCATGCCGACGAACGCCACGCCGAGAAGCGCCAGGCCGACCCAGACCCCGGTTCCGAGCAGCAGGAACAGGGTGAACAGAAAGATCCCGGTGAGTTCGAGGTTTTCCATGATCGATCGGCCTATTCGGTGTGATGATCCTCGACCGTGTCTTCACCGATGTCGGGCATGCCTCCGAACAGCATTCGGATGAAGTGGTCGGCCAGCGCGATGGCGAGGACCGTGACGCCGATCGCCATCGCCATTTGCGGGATCCAGATCGGCGTGGCGTCCTGGCCCTGGGATATGTCGTGGAGCTTCCTCGACCAGTAAGTCGCCTTGATCGCGTAGAAGGCGAAGTAGGACGCGGCCGCGGTGCCGATGCCGAAGCACCAGAACTCGCCGAAGCGGCGCCATTTGCCCAACTTCGTCAGCAACAGCGTTACCCGGATGTGGGCGCCGTAGTTCAGCGCGTAGGCCATGGCGAGGAACGACGCCGCCGCCATGCAGTAGCCGGCGTAGGCGGTCGCGCCGGGAAAAACGTTTCCCGTCCATCGGGCGAGCACCTGCAGGACGATGACCACCAGCAGCAACGGCAGGAACCCCGCGGCGATCCAGCCGCAGGCCGTATAGATCAGATCGAGCACCGGCCTGATCCTGCGCCCTATATCGTCCATCACCGACGTCTCCACTGGCGGTCCCTCAAAGAGGGATCAAACGCATTGCGGGGATTGCGGAAGAGCCCGGGTGACCTTCCGGGCTCCTCGCTTCCGGCTCTATTTCGACGCCTTGAACTTGTCGACGATGGCCTTGCCTTCCGGGCCGGCCTTCTCGACCCATTCGCCGGCCATCACCTCGCCGATCTTCTCGAGATCGGTGCGCAGTTGATCTGAGGGCTCCTGGACCTTCATCCCGTTGAGGGCCAGTTGGGTGAGGTACCAGCCGGTCAACTGCTCGGAGCGAGCCGTTCCCGCCTTCTCGGCCACCAAGGCGACGCCGCGAACGATGTTCTGGGTGTCCTTGTCGAGGGCGTCCCAGGCGTCCTTGTTGACGAAAACGTAGTTGCGTGGCAGCCAAGCCCTGACGTCGTAGAAATGATCGAGTTGTTCCCAGACCTTGCGGTCGTAGCCCGTCGAGCCCGAGGAGATGAACGACTCGGCGACGCCGGTCGCCAGGGCCTGGGACAGTTCCGCCGCTTCGATCTGCACCGGCAGCATGCCGGAAAGCTCGGCCATGCGCGCCGTCGCGCTGTTGTAGGAGCGGAACTTGATCCCCTTCATGTCGTCGACCGAATTGATCTCCTTCTTGAAATAGAGACCCTGTGGCGGCCACGGCACCGAATAGAGCAGGACCAGATTCTGCTCGAGCAGGACCTTCTCGATGGTCGGGCGGGCGATCTGCCACAGCTTCTCCGACGCTTCGAAGGACGTCGCCAGGAACGGCACCGAGTCGGTGCCGAAGATCGGGTTCTCGTTCTCGTGCGCCGACAAAAGCCGCTCGCCGATCGGCGCCTGGCCGGTCTGAATGGCGCGCTTGATCTCGTTGCCCTTGAACAGCGAGCCGCCGCCGTGGACGACGATCTCGAGCTTGCCGCCGGTGGCGATGCCGACCGCCTCGGCGAACAGCTTGCCGTTCTGGGTGTGGAAGTTGCTGTCGGCATAGGCCATCGGCATGTCCCACTTCTCGGCGGCCCGTACCGTTCCCGCCGCGAGACCGAATGCCGTGGCGAATGCCAGGACCGATACCGCGACTTTTCTTGTTACGCGCTCAAACATGTGACTCCTCCCTTTCTTGGTTCATTCAGCAAAAACCTTTGATGCTGACCTCCATTTCTAGGCCGATTTACCGAACCGATCGACGCGGTAGGGCGTGAGATCGATGTTCGGTTGGCTTCCGGTGATCAACTCGGCAATGAGTTGGCCCGTTTTTGGGCCGCCAGTCAATCCCACATGGTGATGTCCGAACGCAAAAAACACATTCGGATGCGAAGGAGACCGCCCGAGGACCGGCAGGCTGTCGGTCGTCGCCGGGCGGTGCCCCAGCCATTCCCGGTGTCCGTCGAAGGTAATTCCGGGAAACAGTTGGCGAACCCGCTCGATCAGCACCCGCAGCGGACGGGGGTTGGGTGGCGCGTCGAGACCGCCGAATTCGACGATGCCGGCGACCCGCAGCCCGCCGGCCATCGGCGTGGCGACGCATTTTCCGTCGGTCATCATTACCGGGAACGGCGGAACAATGCTCGGATTTTCCAGTTCCACGTGATAGCCGCGCTCGCTTTCGAGAGGAACGCGGTGGCCGAGTTGCTTGGTCAGGCGCGCCGACCATGCACCGGCGGCGATGACGACCGCGTCGGCGGCCACGGGCCCTTCCGTCGTCTCCAGCCTGACCGTTCCGTCACCGTCGAAGGCGAAGCCGCGGGCTTCCGAACGCACCACCCGGCCGCCGGTCTCGACCAGGGTGTCGGCGAGATCTTTCACGTACTGTCCGGGATTGGTGATCATCCCATGGTTCTTCATCGACACGCCGAAGCGGTATTTGGTTCCCGCACCGGGAACCCGGTCGTGGATGGCCGCGGCGTCCAGCGTCTCCCAGACCGCGCCGTGCTTCCGCCGAAGGTCCCAGCCGAAACCGTCCGCCTCGAAGTTCTCCCGCTCGGCAAAGAGGTAGAGATAGTCCGAGCCTTGGAGCCACTTCTCGGCCTTGGTGCCGCCGGCGAGGGCACGGTGTTGCTCGACGCTGTCGAACAGCAAAGGCGCCAGGCCCGCCGCGATGCGGGTTACCGCTTCGGCGCGGCTGTTGCGCAGATAGGGAACGAGCCAGGGAATCAGCCGTGGCATGTACGACCAGCGGAGGTGGAGTGGTCCCAGTGGATCCATCAGCATCGACGGAACCTTGCCGATCAGTCCCGGCGTCGTGACCGGCACGACCGCGTTTGACGCCAACACGCCGGCGTTGCCGAACGACGCGCCTTCCCCGGGCGGCAGACGGTCGACGACGGTGACGGTGCAACCCCGTCGTTGCAGATGGAGCGCGCAGGAAATACCGACGATCCCCGCGCCGACCACTGCAACCGTCTTGCCGCCGCCCTTGGTCACGCGACCCACTCGCTGACCGGCGCCCTCGCGTCCTGCAGCGGTTGGGAGATGATGTCGACGAGCGAGGGGCCGCCGTGCTCGACCGCCCGGGAGAGGACCTTGCGCAGGTCTCCCGGGTCCTCGACCCGCCACGCCTTGACCCCGAATGCCTCGGCGACGGCGGCGTGATCGGTCCGCGAGAAATCCACCGAATAGTACCGCTCTCCGAACCCGGTCTTCTGCCCCGCCTTGATCCATCCGAAAACGCTGTTGGAAAACACGATGAAGGTGATCGGCATGTTCTTGCGGATCACGGTTTCGAGCTCGCCGGCGGTGAAACCGAAACTGCCGTCGCCCATCACCGCGACGCATTTGGCCGACGGCCGGCCGAGATGGGCGCCCATCGACGCCGACAGCGAATAGCCCAGCGCCCCGTGCGCCCGGTTGGAAATGAAGTGGCGGCCGGCCTCGACGAACGGGTAATAGGCCGAGAAATAGGGGCACGGTGTTCCCGGGTCGGCGACGACGACGGCGTCGCTGGGTAGAACCTCGTGCAGGGTCTTGATCACACGCTCGGGCTTGATCGGCCGATCGTCGCTGCGGGCGAGTTGGTCGAACGGTTCGAACTTCGCTCGCCTGGCGGCGGCAACCCGGTCTTCGCCGTTGAAATCGATTCCGCCGAGCTTGCGTCTCGACAGGCTGGCGTTGATCATCCGCAGGGCGGGAAGGGCGTCTCCGACCAGGGCAACCTCGGTGCGGTAACAGGCCGAAATCACCATCGGATCGACATCGATGTGGACGATCCGCGTCCCCGGCGCCGGAAAGCGCCACCGTTCCGTGGTTACCGACCCGGCGCGGCAGCCGATGAACACGACGAGGTCGGCGTCCTCGATCAGCGCGCGGGTCGGCGGCGTGCCGCCGTTGCTCCCCACCACCCCAAGGCAGCAGGGGTGGCTTTCCGAGAGGCTGCCCTGCCCGCTGACGGTGGTCGCCACCGGGATGTTCAGCGTTCGCGCCAGCGCGTCCAGCTCGCTTTCGGCGCCGGCGACGACGACGCCGCCGCCACAGATTACGATCGGACTCCGTGCCGAGAGGATCGCGTCGACCGCGTCTTCGACGGCCGCCGGGTCCGGGGCGCTCCGCCACGCGGGAAAGCCGCCGAACTCGGGCTGGGCCCAGATCTCGGATTCGGGGACGGGCGACTTCTGCACGTCGAACGGCAGACCGAGATGGGCGCTCCCCGGCTTGCCGGTGGTCATCGCCCGGAACGCCGCCCGGACCATGCCGGGAAGACGCTCGGCGCGGTCGATCACCCCGTTCCATTTGGTCAGCGGCCGAAACAGGACTTGCTGATCGAGCTCGGTCAGCGGGTACCGCCCTTTCGAACCCACCGACACGTCGGTGGTGATGCCGAGGATCGGGATCGACGACTCGTTGGCCTCGACCAGGCCCGGCAGGATGTAGGTGGCGCCGCCGCCGCTCGGCCCCTCGCACACGCCGACGCGGCCCGAAACGCGAGCGTAGCCGTCGGCCATGTACGCCGCGCAGCGCTCGTCCCGGGTCAGGATGTGCTCGATTCCATGATCGAGCCGATAGAGCGCGTCGTAGAACGGCAGCGACGTGTCGCCGCACAGGCCGAAGATGTGCTTGACGCCATGCCCTTGCAGCATGCGCACCATCGCCTCCGCGCCGGTCAATTCGTTGGAAGCGGTTCCCGCCATTTCTTGCTCACCTCCCCGGACTTGTTCCCGCTTCGTCGGCCGCGACAGGCGGCGCCCGAGCTTGTATGCTGTCGGTTCCGTTACACGGGTTCGCCGCCAGTTTGACGGCAACGGAGGAAAAAGGGAACAGGAGAGGCGATGTCCGGGTTGGCCGACGGGTCTGCACCTCCGGGAAACGTCTCCCGGTCGTATCGGGGCGGCAAGACGGTGTACGGCGCCGCGGTCGGCATTCTGATGCTCGAGACCCGGTTTCCGCGGGTGCCGGGCGACATCGGCAATGCCGGAACCTGGCCGTTTCCCGTTCTGTACAGGGTGGTTCGCGGCGCTTCGCCGGACCATGTCGTCCGACACCGGGCCGAGGGTCTTCTCGACTCCTTCATCGACGCGGCGCGTGATCTGGTCGCCCAGGGCGCGGACGGAATCACCACCAACTGCGGCTTCCTGTCGCTGTTTCAGGCCGAACTGGCGGCTGCCTGCGAAGTTCCCGTCGCCACGTCGTCGCTGATGCAGGTACCGTTGATCGAGCGGCTTCTGCCTCCGGGCCGGCGGGTCGGCATCATCACCATTTCGTCGCGCAACATGTCCCAGGACCACCTGCGGGCCGCCGGGGTGGACGTCGCCACGCCGATTGTCGGCACCGACGGTGGGCGCGAGTTCACCCGGGCGATCCTCGACGACGAGCCGGCCCTGGATGTGGAGTTGTCGCTGCTCGACCTGCTCGACGCGGGTCGCCGCCTCGTCGGCGAGTATCCGGACGTTGGCGCCATCGTGCTGGAGTGCACGAACATGGTGCCCTACGCCCCTCATCTGCGCGAGCAATTGGGATTGCCGGTTTACAGCATCTACACCTTCGTCCAGTGGTTCCATTCCGGCCTGATGCCGCGGATCTTCGAGCCTTGGCTGCTCGATCAGCGGCTGCTGCCGGCTTCCGCATAGCGCCGACGATCCGGGGCGCGAGATATTTCGACGGCGTCGCACCCAATGTGATCCAGTTCACAGATATTGTGGACGGAACCGGTTAGGGTCGGCGTCATGTACGGGGGGGCCACCAATGGTAGGGCTTTCCGAAGTGCCGATCGGAGGAAACTAGCCGGGTCCGCAATGGCTCGGCTTTCTTCGTTCATGATTTGACGACCAAGACAGGGATCAGGCGAACATCGGGCGCGGTGCCGCCTCTTCCGGCGGGTCGTGGTACGGGACTTGGTCCGTGGCCCCTTCAAAGAAGTAGGCGACGGCAACGTCGAGGACATCGGCCAGGCAATGGATGTCGCTCGCTGCGGCTTCCTCTTCGCCGTACTCGAGATTCTCGAGCCGCTGGCGTTCGATTCCCGCGGCTTGAGCCAGGCGTTCGAGTGAAAGTCCTCTGACCTCACGAGCAAGACGCATGCGGGCGCCGAGGTTCGCGTTAACGGCTCTTTCGAGGCTTTCCCCTCGGCAAGCATCTCTTGTCCGGGCACCTTTGCAAGGCTTGGCCAGGCCTTCGAAGAACATCGACACGTCCACGCCGAGAGCTCGGGCCGAAAGATGAAGGTCGGTGGAGGTGGCCTCCTCCTCTCCGGCTTCGAGCCGCTCCAGTCTCTCCGGAGAAATTCCCAGGTCTTGCGCCAATTGTTCCGCGGAGATCTGCCGCACCTCGCGGGCCAGCCGCAAACCCTCGCCGACATGCCTGTTAACGTGGCTCAAATCGTAGGACGCTATCATCGAAGCTTCCCCCCAGAAGATCGAACAACACCTATGCCAGTCGATCTCCTTGTTAGCCGATGGGTCGGCTGCGGCCTACCTGCCTACTCTGGTAGGGTTGCCGAGAATCCGACGGGGGGCGCCGACCGAAACACAGCAGCGACGGGCATGACGATGCCGTGCGATGCCAATCTCTCCGAGGCGCCGTCGCTGCGCCTACCGCCAGGGAAGCGCTTTGCTTCGCTGAAAGAGAGTGTTCTGCGGGCGCCAACGCCGAGGGTGAGTGGCGCCCGACAGGTGGGCAGGACCCGCGCTGGGAGCGTCCCTCGTGACTGCGGTTTCAGGCACGCCGCTCGAACCGGCGACGCGCGAAAACAACCAGGGCCAAGAGCCCCGAGCCGAACAGCAGAAGCCCGGACGGCTCGGGCACGGGCGCGATGTCGCCGCGGATCTCGCCTGCCGGAAGGGACGTAGTATGAATGTTGAAATAGGCCAGATTCCCGCCAAGCCCTGCCAAAAGGGCCGCCCGCGCGCTATTGGCGGTTCCTCCGTTTGATGCTGTGGACGGCGCCCCACACGGCATCGATGTGCCAACGTGGTAGCTGTTTAAGGACCACATGAAAGGGGAGCCGTCCGATATGAAGATTGGCACGATTGGTTTGGATATCGCGAAGAGCGTGTTTCAGGTTCACGGCTTTAATGAGTCTGGCGAGGTCGTTATCCGCAAGCGGCTGAGGCGAAGCCAGGTCATACCGTTCTTCAAGAAGCTGCCCTCTTGTCTGATCGGCATTGAGGCCTGCGCC
This sequence comes from uncultured Alphaproteobacteria bacterium, assembly GCA_963772635.1. Taxonomy (GTDB): domain Bacteria; phylum Pseudomonadota; class Alphaproteobacteria; order Rhodospirillales; family Defluviicoccaceae; genus JAUXFS01. The sequence goes on along the minus strand of CAVYYK010000032.1, from coordinate 32,487 downwards.
ACGGCGCATCACTGGTCGCGTAGCAGAAATCGGACGCGTGCGAGGTCGAACCGATGTCCGTCGGGATTGCCGACGTGTCGATGCCGACAATATCGTCCCAGCCCCGCTAGATAAGATGGTGGGCCACCGAGGCGCCCACGATTCCCCCCAAGCCAATGATGACGACGTTCGCTTTCTCCGGAAACTCTGCCATGTGCATCCTCCCGCAACGGGGCCGACGACCGGGGTCCCTTGAATCCATACCCTTCTATTAAGGCCACACTGGTGGCTTAATGCAAACACAGGGGACGGTTCGGATGCGACAACGATTTTTGGTCAAGCGGCTGCCCGAAAACCGATCGTGCCGGGCCAAAAGGCGGTTCATGCTTTCCCCCAAGCAACCTGTTCGGTTAGACTTACCGTTTGGTCCCATCTGGGGTATGTCGGTTGACGGGGAGTCGCCGGCGCGGAAAGGCCAGAGAGCCCGGCCCGGATGAACGAAGACGGGGGAGCGCATGTACAAGAAGATCATGGTGCCGGTGGACCTGGCGCATATCGAGCGGCTCGAGAAGGCGATCACGACCGCCACCGATCTCGCCAAGCATTACGGCATACCGATCTGCTTCGTCGGGGTGACGGCGGAAACGCCGACCGAGGTCGCGCATACGCCCAAGGAGTTCGCCGAAAAGCTGGCGGCGTTCGGCGCCAAGCACTCGGACGCCCATGGCCTGGACATCGATACCGCCAGCTACCCGAGCCATGATCCGACCATCGACCTCAACGAGACCCTCATTTCGGCGGCCGAGGAGAACGGGGCCGACCTGATCGTCATGGCCTCGCACGTCCCGGGCCTGCCGGAGCACATCTTCGCCTCGCATGCCGGGGCCGTGGCCTCGCACGCCGGGGTCTCGGTGTTCGTGGTCCGCTAGCGGTCGGGCTGCGGCGGCAACGCACACAGTCGGCGATCCGGATGTTAAACACAAAGACCGACCGAGAGGCTTCAAAAGCCATGACACGCTGCGACAAGTGTCTGGCAAAGAAAACATGAGGAGGCACCATGAGTGACGCGAGCAGTTCCACGCCGGATGTTCCCACCAGCATGATCGAGACCGACTACACGGTCGGGCAGGACAACATTCAGACGGCGGATCGGGCGCCTTCGGCCTCGACATCCACAATCCGGTCTTTATGATTTCCGGAATGTCGATTGTTGCGTTTGTGATCGTCACCTTGATGTTTCAGCAGGAGGCAACCGCCTTTTTCGGCTGGTTGAGGCCGTTTCTGACATCGACTTTCGACTGGTTTTTCCTCAGCGCCGCGAACGTTTTCGTGGTGTTCTGCATCGTGCTGATGGTGACGCCGCTGGGCAAGATACGCCTGGGCGGAGCGGACGCAAAGCCGGACTACAGCTACATAGGCTGGTTCGCCATGCTGTTTGCCGCCGGTATGGGCATCGGACTGATGTTCTTCGGTGTGGCCGAACCGATGTCGCATTTCGCCTCGTCCATGGGCGGAACGGCCGCCGAAGGCGGTGTGCGCACGGACTGGGCACCGCTTGGCGCAGCGGCAGGTGATGCGGTTGCGGCCCGCGATCTCGGCATGGCCGCGACGATCTTCCACTGGGCGCTTCATCCCTGGGCGATCTATGCGGTGGTTTCACTTGCCCTGGCGTTCTTTACCTATAACCGTGGCCTGCCGCTGACCCTGCGCTCGGCGTTCTATCCGCTGCTCGGCGAACGCGTGTGGGGCTGGTGGGGCCATATCATCGACACCCTGGCGGTGTTTGCCACGTTGTTCGGCATTGCGACGTCGCTGGGCTTCGGCACCGAGCAATCGCTGGCGGGACTGAATTTCCTGTTCGGCTGGGGCACCGGGAATTTTGCCAAGGTGCTGCTGATCACCATCATCACCTCTATGGCGACCATATCCGTCGTGCGCGGTCTCGATGGCGGCGTCAAGGTGCTCTCGGAGATCAATATCGGACTGGCCGCACTGCTGCTGGTGTTCGTGATCGCGGTTGGCCCGACAGCCTCGATCTTCGAAACGATGTTCGCCGGCGGCTTGGCCTACGTTGAGGAGATCGTTCCGCTGTCGATGCCGTTCGGGCGCGATGACGCCAACTTCTCGCAGGGCTGGACGGCGTTCTACTGGGCCTGGTGGATTTCCTGGTCGCCGTTCGTCGGCATGTTCATCGCCCGCGTTTCGCGCGGGCGCACGGTGCGCGAGTTTGTTTTCTGCGTCATCGTGATCCCGTCGCTGGTTTGCGTGGTCTGGATGGGCGCTCTGGGCGGCACCGCGATTGTCCAGGTGATTGCCGATGCGGCGGCTCCGGTCAAGGATGCGGCTCTTGAGTTGAAGCTGTTCGAAATGTTGAAACACTTACCGCTTTCGACGATCACTTCCTTGATCGGCATCATTCTGGTTGTGGTGTTTTTCGTCACCTCGTCGGACTCCGCCTCCCTGGTGATCGATACCATCACCGCGGGCGGCAAGGTCGACGCACCGCTACCTCAACGCGTCTTCTGGTGCGTCTTCGAGGGCGTGGTTGCCGCAACCTTGCTGCTCGTCGGCGGTGCCAGCGCCCTGACGGCGTTGCAGGCGATGGCTGTTTCGACGGGCTTCCCGTTCACGATCGTGCTGCTTGCCATGTGTGTGAGCCTGTACATCGGGCTGCGGCAGGTCCAGAAGGCAAGCTGACATGTAATCGGCGGCGGTATCCGCAGGTATCCGCAGGTATGTGCACAATCGCGCAACGACGGTGACCGCCGCCGCGTCACCCCCCGCCTTCGTCGAGACCGTCATGCATCGTCGAAGCGACCCAGCGGTGGAAGCAGTGGGTCGGCGTTTCCATGACCGGCGAGAAAACGCCGCCGTCGAAGGCCGGCGACGCGCGGCCACGCTGCATCCCCTCGACGACACCGACGTCCTCGCTGAAGACGCGGTCCCAGGTCTTGCGGTTTGCGTCGCGGATCCGGGCGAAGTCGTCGCCCAGCGGCTCGTCGCCGACGTAATAGATCTCCATGTGCTCGCGGGTGAGGTCGGGGCTTACCGGTTCCAGCCTGACCGAGAAGAAGTGATCGCGGTGAATGCCGAGCAGCACGTTCGGAAACAGCGCAACGTATTCGGCGCCCTGGACAAGGATGTCTGGAAGCTCCGGGAACGTCGGAAATCCGATCCCTTCTTCATCCAAGCGCGGATCGTAGCGCGTGCTGCCCTGACCGGCGAACCGGCCATCGGCCACGATCGGGTAGTGGTCCTCGAGGCGCGAGTAGTCGTTGAGCGCCGGATGAATCCACGGGAGATGGTAGGCCTCGCAATAGTTGTCGACGGCCAGCTTCCAGTTGGCACGCACATCGTACGAGAGTGACGAATTGGCGCCGCCGTGGCGGATCAGCGTGAGATCGAGCCCTGCCCAACGGTCCGCCAAGGGGGCGATGTGCTGGGCGAAATCCGGAGCTTGGCCGTCCAGGTTGACGAAGACCATGTCGAGCCAGACCGCAGAGCGGATCGCCTTCAGCCCATGGGCGCCGCGATCAAAGCCGTCTACGTCGTTGTTGCCGGGACCGCCCAGCAGCGGCGTGGCTTTCAGCGACCCGTCGAGCTTGTAGGTCCAGGAATGATAGGGGCACCTTATCGCGCTCCGGACCGCGCATGGGGCGTTCACCAGCGTCATCCCGCGATGGCTGCAGACGTTGTGAAAAACCCGGATCTCCCCAGCCCGGTCGCGGACGAGAACCAGCGGCAGACCGAGCAACTCGACCGGCACCACGTTTCCCGGCATCGGCAGCCGGCTTCCCGTACCGATGCAGGTCCACGTCCGCGCGAAGAGAAGGTCGCGCTCGAGCCGCATATACGTCTCGTCGGTGTAGGTCGCGTTGGGTAGGCCCGTGGCCTCGGCGATCGGGCGCATGATGGCCCGCGCCCGCTCTTTCGGCAGGTAGGACTCGACACTCATTGCGTCCCTCCCCAGTCTCGGGATCGCCCAATCAGCATTATTCTGGCATGGCGTCGCGCGTGTTGCCAGCGTTCCTCGCCTCGTTGGAGCCGCTGGTTGCCACACCCCCCGTAGGTGGCCTCAACGACTCGGCTGGATGCGCCAGAAGTGCCGGGTGGAGTAGTGTGCTAAAGGTTCAACAAAAGGAGTGATGATCAACAAGATGCTCGACCTATGCTCTACGCGCCGAACCTTCTCTTGTCAGGACATTTCGCGTTACCGAATGCGACGGGATAAGCACTTGGACCGAAACAGCAGGCTCCCTTTTCAGCCGTCGCGACGTGGTCGGTACTGCCACGTCGCTCCCAGCACAATACATGTCCGCATTTCGACAGAATAACCCAGCGGACTCCTCTACTTCATAGGGTGATCCGTATAGCCCGTTGGCGCGGGACGCGGCAGGAGCGCGAGTGATGGCGGAAGAAGACGATATCGACCTTGCTTCACTGAGCGACGAGGAACTCGTCGAGCAGATGCACGACGATCTCTACGACGGCCTGGCCGAGGAGATCAAGCAAGGGGTGCACATCCTGCTCGACCGTGGTTGGACGCCCTACCGGGTTCTCACCGAGGCTCTGGTCGAGGGCATGCGCATCGTCGGCATCGACTTCCGCGACGGCATCCTGTTCGTCCCCGAAGTGCTGATGGCCGCCAACTCGATGAAGGCCGGGATGGCGATATTGCGACCGCTGCTGGCCGAAACCGGCGCGCCGAAGATGGGCAAGATCGTCATCGGCACCGTCAAGGGCGACATCCACGACATCGGCAAGAACCTGGTATCGATGATGTGGGAGGGCGCCGGCTTCGAGGTCATCAACCTCGGGATCAACAATCCGGTGGAGAACTACCTGGCGGCGCTCGAGGAACATCAGCCGGACATCCTCGGGATGTCGGCGTTGCTGACCACCACCATGCCCTACATGAAGGTGGTCATCGACGCGATGATCGAGAAGGGCATCCGCTCCGACTACATCGTCCTGGTCGGCGGCGCGCCGCTGAACGAGGCCTTCGCCGAGAGCGTCGGCGCCGACGCCTACTGCCGCGATGCGGCGGTCGCGGTCGAGACCGCCAAGAGCTTCATGGCCCGCCGGCAGGGTTCCGCGGCGGCGATGGCGGCGGCGGCCGGTTGAGAGCCCGACCGGAGATGACCGCGCCCCCGTCCACCCTGATCATCGCCTGCGGCGCCCTCGCCCGCGAGATCACCCAGGTGATCGCCGCGCACGGGTGGAGCCACATGGCCGTGACCTGTTTGCCGGCACATCTGCACAACCGGCCACAGAAGATCCCCGAGGCGGTCCGCGGCAAGATCCGGGCGGCGAAAGGGAGGTACGACCACCTCCTCGTCCTCTACGGCGACTGCGGCACCGGCGGCCTTTTGGACGCGGTGCTCGAAGAGGAGGGCGTCGAACGGATTCCGGGGCCGCACTGTTACGAGTTCTTCACCGGCGCAACGAACTTCGCGGCGCTTGCGGAGGAGGAACCGGGCACCTTCTACCTCACCGATTTCCTGGTCCGGCATTTCGATCGGCTGATCATCGAGGGGCTGGGGCTCGATCGCTACCCGCAGCTCCTCCCCGATTACTTCGGCCACTATCGCAAGCTCGTTCATCTCGCCCAGGTCGAAGATCCGGCACTCGATACCGCGGCCAAGAGGGCGGCGCTGCGACTGGGCCTGACCCACGAACGGCGCTATCACCGGGCTCGGCGGCCTCGCGGCCTTCCTTCGCCCGGACCCGGCAGGGGAAATCGACGATGGCCGAACTGACCGTCGTCTACTGGCGTGACATCCCCGCCCAGGTGATCGCCAAGGCGGGGCGCAAGGCGGCGAAGAGACAGCTATCGGACCGGTTCGAGAAGGCCATCGATCGGGCGGCGATGCGCGGAAAGGCCACCGACACCGACAGCTACCTCGCCGAATGGCGGCGCGGCGATGCACAGCCGTGTGGTCCCGACCTTGACGCCGAGGCGGACGCCGCCGCCGCCCGGTTGGAAACCGACTACGACGACGACCGCCTCGACCGGCTGGTTGCGGCCGGCGGCCGCGAGGTGTCCTGAGATGCCGGGGCAGGCGGCGTACGAGCCCGCAGGAGCCACTTACGTCCATCGGCGGCGGTCGCGGTTCACGGTTCGTCAGTGGGCGGTGCGCCATTCCCGTTTTCTCGAGGCTCTTTATCGGGCTTTCGCCGGCACCCTGCTTCAACTCCATCCGGTGTGGAAGGCCATCGGCTACGGTCGGGTCGAAAAGCCGATGGTCCCGGTCGAACGGGCGTTCAAGGAGCTTCATGTTCGATTGCCGGATGTGCGGCCAATGCGTGCTCACCTCGACCGGCATGGCCTGCCCGATGAACTGCCCGAAGGGCTTGCGCAATGGCCCGTGCGGCGGCGTCCGCGCCGACGGTCACTGCGAGATCGAACCCGAAATGCCATGCGTCTGGGTCGAGGCCTGGAAAGGAAGCCGGACGATGGTCCGGGGCGACTTGATCAACGTCGTCCAGAAACCGCGTCGATCACAGCCTGAGGGGGACGTCTTCGTGGCTTCGCGTGACCAGTCAGGCGGCGGCCGAACGAGAGGCCGCCAACAAACCCTGATTCGGACGGGCCGAGACGATGAAGGACCACCAGTTCGCGGATCCCAGCGATCCCCTGCCGGAACTGCCGGGACATTTCTCGCGCGGCCGGTTGGAGCGGGTGCTGCGCGCCGGTCAGTTCGCGGTCACCGCCGAGCTGAACCCGCCGGACTCGGCCGATCCCAACGACGTTCTGGAGCGAGCCCGGGTGTTCGACGGCTGGGTCGACGCGATCAACGCCACCGACGGCTCCGGCGCCAATTGCCATATGTCCAGCGTCGGGATCTGCGCCCTGTTGACCCGGATCGGTTACGCGCCGGTGATGCAGATCTCGTGCCGCGATCACAACCGGATCGCGATCCAGGGCAACGTTCTCGGTGCAGCGGCCATGGGCGTGTGCAACATGCTGTGTCTGACCGGCGACGGGGTTCAGGCCGGCGATCACCCACAAGCCAAGCCGGTGTTCGATCTCGACTGCATGTCGCTGCTGGAGACAATCCGGGTGATGCGCGACGAGGCGCGATTTCTCTCGGGCCGGAAGATCACCGCTCCGCCCCATGTCTTTCTCGGCGCCGCCGCCAATCCCTTCGCGCCGCCCCACGATTTCCGGCCGCTGCGGCTGGCCAAAAAGATCGCCGCCGGCGCCCAGTTCGTCCAGACCCAGTACTGTTTCGACGTGCCGATGCTCGAGCATTACATGACCCGGGTGCGCGACCTCGGCCTCCACGACAAATGCTTCATCATCGTCGGTGTCGGCCCGCTCCGATCGGCCGCCGCGGCACGCTGGATCGTCAGCCACGTTCCCGGCATCCACATCCCCCCGGCGGTGATCGCGCGTCTCCAGGGGGCCACCGACCAGGTTCGCGAAGGCAAGCAGCTTTGTATTGAAATCATCCAGCAGGTGATGGAGATCCCAGGCGTTTCCGGCATCCACGTCATGGCCTACCGCCAGGAAGAGCTGGTCGCCGACATCATCTCACCAATCGGGCGTGCTCAGGGGCCGCCAGCCATGGAAAAAGCTGCGGGCCGAGACATTCGAGCAGGCCGCTGCCGCGGCTGGTGGCTAAAGGGTCGCGATCGCAACATTGCCCCCTCGAAGGTAAAGGCATATTAGAAATGAAAAAACCTGACCAGGGGGAGCGAGTTCCATGACCGAAACCGTCGTCAGTTCGGCCACCCGCGAAGTGGTGATCGGCTTCGACCGCCCGTTCGTCATCATCGGCGAGCGGATCAACCCGACCGGCCGCAAGCTACTCGCCGCGGAAATGGCGGCGGGGGATTACAGCCGGGTCGAGGCCGACGCCATCGCCCAGGTCGCGGCCGGCGCCCAGATGCTGGACGTCAACGCCGGCATCCCAATGGCCGACGAACCGAGGATCCTCGCCGAGGCGGTGCAACTGGTGCAGTCGCTCACCGACGTGCCGCTGTCCATCGACTCGTCGATCGTCGCCGCCCTTGAGTCGGGCCTGGCGGTGTACCAGGGCAAGCCGCTGGTCAACTCGGTCACCGGCGAGGAGGAGCGGCTGGAATCGGTGCTTCCGCTGGTCAAGAAGCACGGCGCCGCCGTCGTCGCCATCTCCAACGACGAAACCGGCATCTCCGAGGATCCGGACGTCCGCTACGAGGTCGCCAAGAAGATCGTCGAACGGGCGGCGGACCACGGCATTCCCCGCGCCGACGTGGTGGTCGACCCGCTGATCATGCCGGTCGGCGCGCTCAACGACGCCGGCCGCAAGGCCCTGTACCTGATCCGCCGGTTGCGCGAGGAACTGCAGGTCAACACCACCTGCGGCGCGTCCAACTTCAGCTTCGGCCTTCCCAACCGCCATGGGCTGAACTCGGCGTTCCTGGCGATGCTGATCGGCGCCGGCATGACCTCGGCGATCACCAACCCGCTGCACGACCCCGAAATGACCGGCGTCATGGGGGCGAACGTGGTGATGGGACACGACCCCAACTGCCAGAAATGGATCAGGCGCTTTCGCGAGCCCGCGCCGGAGGGGGAAGGCGCCGGCCGCCGACGACGGCGGCGCGAGGGACGCGAGGGTGGCTGACACCCCGGAAACCCCCGGGTTTCTGGTCGTCTTCACCCCTTCCGGCCGGCGCGGCCGGTTTCCCTCGGGCACGCCGCTGCTGCAGGCCGCCCGCGCGCTCGGCGTCGATGTCGATTCGGTCTGTGGCGGCCGCTCGATCTGCGGACGCTGCCAGATCCTGGTCGCCGAGGGTTCGTTCGCCAAGCACGGGATCGAATCGCGCGCCGATCACGTGACGCCGCTGGGCGAGGCCGAGACGCGCTACGCCGCAAACGCCGCTCTCGTGTCCGGGCGGCGTCTCTCCTGTCAGGCGCAAGTGCTGGGCGACCTCGTCGTCGACGTTCCCGCCGAAAGCCAGGTCCACAAACAGGTGATCCGCAAACGGGTCGAGGCGCGGGCGATCGAGATCGACCCGGTCGTCAAGCTGCACTACGTCGAGGTCGCCCAACCGGACATGCACGACCCCTCAGGCGACCTGCGGCGCCTGGAACAGGCGTTGAAGGCCCAGTGGGGGATCGATCGGGTGTCGTCGGACCTGGGCGTCGTCCGGAACATCCAGACGGCGCTGCGCAAGGGCGGCTGGACGGCGACGGCCGCCGTGCGCCACGGCAATCATCTGCTCGCCATCTGGCCCGGCTATCGCGAGAAGGCTTTCGGTCTGGCGGTCGACGTCGGCTCCACCACCATCGCCGGCCACCTGTGCGACCTGGAAACCGGCGAGGTGGTCGCCGCCTCCGGAGTGATGAACCCGCAGATCCGTTTCGGCGAGGATCTGATGAGCCGGGTCTCCTACGTGATGATGAACCCCGGCGGCGACGTCGAGCTCACCGCGGTCGTTCGCGCCGCCCTCAACGACCTGATCGCCGCGCTCGCCGGGCAGGCCGGCATCGAAAGCGAGGATATCCTCGAGATCACCCTGGTCGGCAATCCGATCATGCATCATCTGGTGCTCGGCATCGACCCGACCGAGCTCGGCGGCGCGCCCTTCGCCCTCGCCGTCGACCGCAGCCTCGACATCCGCGCCGACGACATCGACCTGCACATCCATCCCGACGGGCGCGTCTACGTGCTGCCGTGCATCGCCGGACACGTCGGCGCCGACACCGCCGCGGTGCTGTTGTCCGAAGGTCCCCACCTGTCCGATGAGGTGTCGCTGATCGTCGACGTCGGCACCAACGCCGAGCTCGTCCTCGGCAACCGGCAGCGGCTGCTGGCCGCGTCGAGCCCCACCGGCCCGGCGTTCGAGGGCGCGCAGATCAGCGCCGGCCAGCGCGCCAGCCCCGGCGCGATCGAGCGGGTGCGGATCGATCCCGCGATCGTTGGAGCCGCGGTTCAAGGTGATCGGCAGCGATCTGTGGTCGGACGATCCGGGGTTCGCCGACGCCGTCGCCGCCACCGGGGTCACCGGGATCTGCGGATCGGGGATCATCGAGGTGATCGCCGAGATGTACCTGACCGGTCTGATCTCGTCCGACGGCCTGATCGACGGTTCGATGGTGGCGAAAACGCCGCGGGTCGTCGTCGACGGACGGACTTTCGCCTATGTCCTCCATGAGGGCGCACAGCGGCTGACCGTGACCCAGACCGACGTCCGCGCCATCCAACTCGCCAAGGCCGCCCTGTTCGCCGGGGCGCGGCTGCTGATGGACCGGCTCGGCGTCGAGACCGTCGACCGGATCGTCCTCGCCGGCGCCTTCGGCAGCCAGATCGACGTCAAGTACGCGATGGTCCTCGGCATGATCCCCGACTGCGACCTGGCGCGGGTGTCTTCGGCCGGCAACGCCGCCGGCACCGGCGCCCGCATCGCGCTCCTCAACCGCGGTGCGCGGGACGAGATCGAGGCCCTGGTGCGCCGGGTCGAGAAGGTGGAAACCGCGGTCGAGCCGGCGTTCCAGGCCCATTTCGTCGAGGCGATGGCGATCCCCCACAAGACCCTGCCGTTCTCCCGCCTCGCCGAGGCCGTCACCCTGCCGAAACGGGACCTCGCCCCGCAGGGAACCACCGACGCACCCGGCCGCAGACGGTCACGCCGCAACCGCGTTTCGTCCTGAAAACCGTCGGCCGGATCTAAACCGGCACCTCGCGACCGCCGTTGGACGGGGCCTTGGCCCGGCCGGCCGGCTCCTCTCTCGGCACCGTCCCGCCGATCCCCGTCGGTGAAGCGGCGATGGCGCGGTCGGACGAGCGGTCGACCCCCCGTCGTTCGTCGCTGGGCGCCCAGCCGAAATGCTCCCGGTAGCATTTGGAGAAGTGCGACGCCGAGACGAACCCGCAGGCCAGCGCCACGTTGAGGATCGACAGGCTGGTCTGCAACAGCAGGAAGCGCGCCCGGTCGAGCCGCAATCCCAGGTAATAGTGGGTCGGAGACCGGTTCAAATGCTTGCGGAACAACCGCTCGAGCTGACGCGGCGACAGGCCGACGCTGCGCGCCACCTCGGCGCAGCTCATCGGCGTCTCCAGGCTTTCCTCCATGTTGGCGATGGCTTCGAGCAGCTTCGGGTGGCTGATGTCGAGCCGCGCGCGCAGCTCCATCCGCTGGCCCTCGTAGCCGCTGCGGATCCGATGGTGCATCAGCTGGTCGGCGACGCCGGCGGCGATGTCGTGACCCAGGTTGAGGGCGATCAGGTTGAGCATCATGTCGATCGCCGCGGTGCCGCCCGAGCAGGTGAAGCGGTTACGGTCGATCTCGTAGAGCTCGGGGATCACCTCGATGTCGGGGAACTCCTCGGCGAACCCCGGGAGATTTTCCCAGTGGATGGTGCAGCGATAGCCGTCGAGCAGCCCGGCCCGGGCGAGCACGTACGTGCCGGTGCAGACGGCGCCGATGCCGGTGCCGTGGGAGGCGAGCCGGCGCAGCCTGGCATAGAGCTGAGTGTTCCGGTGGTGCTCGGCGCCGATCCCGCCGCAGACGAACAGTGCCGGCAGCGAGGTCACGTCGGAGATCGCGCCTTGGACCATCGCGGCGAAGCCGTTGCTGGCCTCGACCGGCTCGCCGTCCAACGAGTAGTTCTCCCAGCGGTAGATCTCGCGGCCGGAAATGCGGTTGGCGATCCGCAACGGCTCGACCGCCGACGCGAACGCGATCATCGAGAACCCGGGGATCAGGTAGAACCCGATCCGGATCGGTTCGTCTGCCGATGGTCTGCCGATCACCAATCCGCGCCTCCCGCGCTAAGAGCCGCATGACCAAACTCCGCTTTCAGGATACATCATGTCGCATACGGGAAAAACACTGTTGTCGAACCGCCGCCGGTGCGCGGTGCTCAGAAGATGCCGTAGATCTCGCCGTTATTGTCGACGCCGATGCTGTTGGCCGAAGGCGTTTTCGGCAGGCCCGGCATGGTCATGATGTCGCCGCAGATGACGACCAGGAACTCGGCGCCGCCGGCGAGCCTGATCTCGCGGATCGGGATCACGTGGTTGCTGGGCGCGCCGCGCAGGTTGGGGTCGGTGGAGAAGCTGTACTGGGTCTTGGCGATGCACACCGGATAATGGCCGAACCCGGCCTCCTGCATCTCGGCGAAACGGGCGCGAATTGCCTTGTCGGCGATGATCCCCTGGGCACCGTAGGTGACCTGCGCAAGGGTTCTGACCTTGTCCCACAGCGACATCTTGTCGTCGTAGATGAAACGAAACTGGGACGGCTGCTCGTCGATGGTGCGGACCGCGGCATGGGCCAATTCCTCGGTGCCGGCGCTTCCCTTCGCCCAATGGTCGGCGACGATCGCCTCCGCCTCCAGTTCGGCGCAGACCTGGCGCAGCATGTCCAGCTCCGCCTCGTCGTCGGTCGAGAACCGGTTGATGGCGACGATCACCGGAACGCCGAACTTGCGGACGTTCTCCACGTGCCGGGCGAGGTTCTCGGCGCCCTTGACCAGCGCCGGCATGTTGACCTTGCCCAGGTTCTCCTTGGCCGCGCCACCGTGCATCTTCAGCGCGCGGACGGTCGCCACCAGCACCGCCAGTTCGGGCTTCAGCCCGGACTTGCGGCACTTGATGTTGAAAAACTTCTCGGCGCCGAGATCGGCGCCGAACCCGGCTTCGGTGACCACGTAGTCGGCGAGCTTGAGCGCGGCCTTGGTCGCCAGCACCGAATTGCAGCCATGGGCGATGTTGCCGAACGGACCGCCGTGGATGAACGCCGGGTTGTTCTCCAGGGTCTGCACCAGGTTGGGCATGAACGCGTCCTTGAGCAGCGCCGTCATCGCTCCGTGGGCGTTGAGATTGCTGGCGCGCACCGGCTGGCGGTCGAAGTCGTAGGCGACGATGATGTTGCCCAGGCGCCGCTGCAGGTCGTCGAGGTCCTCGGCGAGGCAGAAGATCGCCATCACCTCCGAGGCGACGGTGATGTCGAAGCCGTCCTGGCGCGGGAACCCGTTGGCGACGCCGCCGAGGCTGCAGACGATCTCGCGCAACGCCCGGTCGTTCATGTCGACGACCCGGCGCCAGGCGATCCGGCGCTCGTCGATGCGGAGCGCGTTGCCCCAGTAGATGTGATTGTCGAGGAGAGCGGCGAGCAGGTTGTTGGCGGCGCCGATGGCGTGGAAGTCGCCGGTGAAGTGCAGGTTGATGTCGGTCATCGGCACCACCTGGGCGAGGCCGCCGCCCGCCGCCCCGCCCTTCATCCCGAAGCAGGGACCGAGCGACGGCTCGCGCAGACAGATCATCGCCTTCTTGCCGATCCGGTTGAGCGCGTCGCCGAGGCCGACGGTTGTGGTGGTCTTGCCCTCGCCGGCCGGCGTCGGCGTCACCGCGGTGACCAGGATCAGCTTGCCGTCGGGCCGGTCGGCCAGCGACTTGATGTGATCGAGCGACACCTTGGCCTTGTAGTGACCGTAGGGCTCCAGCGCCTCCGTCGGAATACCGAGCCGATCCCGGGCCAACTCCCAGATCTCCCGCATGGTCGCGGCGCGGGCGATCTCGATGTCGCTCTTCGGCTCCTTGTGCAGATCGACGGCGGGCGCGGCCGCCTTGCGAGAACTCGTCCGGGTCACTGTATCGCCTCCCTCTCACGTCTCACCGACGATGACGCGCACCGGCATCACCGTTTCCGCCAAAGCTAGATTGACATTAGGTCGGAAGCTGTTCCTGAAGCGACATTTTTCGACCGCTTCCGGTGGATGGAGGCCACTCAAAAAGACGGCGGCTGGGGGAGCCGCCGCCTGAAGGGGTCTGTGTGGGATGTCTTGACTTGTCGTCGCGAGGACAGCCTTCGCTTTTGCCGTTCCCGCGTGAAGGCGAAGTTGTCCTCCACTCTTCTCCGGTTGCATTTCCTCCCCGGTTTGAGACGCCCCGTTGGTGCCTAAACGAATAACCCAAACAGGCTAGCGCGCGCATGCCCCATTTGGGCCACCCAGGCACATTTTTCTGTGGATAGTCGCCGATTTTCCGCCACCCACCGCCCGGTCTCTACCGGTCGGGGAGCGCGAGCTTGGCGAGGGCGCGGCGTTTGGCCATCGCCCCGACGACCGGCGCCAGGAACAGGATCAGCAGCAGACGAAGCAGGTGGTGGACGGCGACGAAGGCGGGATCGACGTCGAGAACCACGGCGATCAGACACATCTCGGTGATCCCGCCGGGAACGAAGGCGAGCACCATCGCCAGATAATCGAGGTGGAGGATCGCGCCGAGGCCGACCGCGACGACCGCCGCCAAGGCGATCAGCATCAGCGCGACGATCACCGCGTGGCGAGCGACGGCAAACAGGGTGCGAGGGGCGAACCCGGCGAACTGGGCGCCGACCGCCGAGCCGACGATCCACAGGCCGACCTGCAGCAACAATGCCGGCAAGACCACCGTGGTGGCCCCGGTGAGGTGAAGCGCGGCGCTGGCGCCCATCGCCCCGGTCAATTGCGGCGCCGGCAGGCGGATCAAACGGGCGACGACGACGCCGGCGCCGACGCCGAGGACGAGAACCAGCCATTGGGCGAGATCGGCGGACCTCGCCGCGGCGCCGTCCAGGTGGGCGCGCGCTTCCGAAAGCGGGGTGAACGCGTCGACCGCCAGCGGGATCAGCAGCACGATCACGAACACCCTGAGCCCCTGGCTGACGGCGATCAGCCGCTCGTCGCCGCCGGAGGCGCCGCCGATCAGGATCATCGACGACAGGCCCCCGGGGGTCGCCGAGAACAGGGCGGTGACGCCGTCGAAGCCGGCGGCGTGCGCATAGTAGCGGGCGGCGAGCCAGGTGGAAACCGGCGCCAGGGCGGCGACCGCTGCCAGGCTCCACGGCCAATCGGCAATGTGCTCGAGGGCGCCAGGCGAGAACGAGCTGCCGATGGAGACGCCGAGGACGATCATCACCGGTTGGCGCAGCCCCATCGGCACCGACGCCCGCACCCCGGCGAGACCGGCGGCGAGGGTCGCCAGCATCGCCCCCAGCATCCACGCCAGCGGCAGGCCGACCCAGGTGGCGACGGCGCCACCGACCGCGCCGATCGCCAGCGCCGTCGCGGTCGGACGGATCGGCAGCGTCTTCAGACGGTACCGCACACCCTCGGGCTCAGTCCGGGTCGGCGGTGTCGGCCATTGTGGCGGGCGCCCTGGGCCGGACGAAACGCCCGAAGACCATCGGCGCGACGAAGCCGGCGATGGCGAACGCCCACAGGCCGATGGCCAGCGGGCTGGCCCAGAGGATGCTCCAGTCGCCGTCGGAGATGGTCAGGGCGCGGCGCAGATTGTCCTCCATCTGGTTGCCGAGGAGGATGCCGAGGATGACCGGCACCAGCGGCACGTCGAGCTTGCGCAAAACGTATCCGGCGACGCCGAAGGCGACCATCACCATCAGATCGAAGGTGCTTCCCGAGATGCCGTAGATGCCGACGAAGCTGATCATCGCCACCGCCGGCATCAGGATCCGCGACGGCACCTGAAGCACCCGCACGAACAGTCCGACCAGGGGAATGTTCATCAGCAACAGCATGACGTTGGCGATGAACAGCGCCGCGATCAGGCCCCAGACCACGTCCGGGTTCTTGGTGAAAAGCAGCGGCCCCGGGGTGATGTTGAGGGTGAGCAGCATGGCGAGCAGCACCGCCGTCGTCCCCGAACCCGGCACCCCCAGCGCCAGCATCGGGATCAGCGCCCCGCCGGCCGACGCGTTGTTGCCGGCCTCGGGCGCGGCGAGACCGCGGGGATCGCCCTTGCCGAAGGTCTGGTCGCGGTCGGACACCCGCTTTTCCACGGTGTAGGCGACGAAGCTGCCGAGCGAGGCGCCGGCGCCCGGCAGCACCCCGGCGACGAACCCGATGCCGGTGCCGCGGACCATGGAGCCGAGGCATTTCTTCAGGGTGGCCCACGGGATGGTCACCCGGTCGAGCTTGGCGCCGATCGCCGATCCCTCGCCCTTGTGCTCCATGAACAGCAACACCTCGGAGATCGCGAACAGGCCGACGATGGCGACCAGGAAGTCGATGCCGTCGAGCAGGTGAACCTGACCGAAGGTGAAGCGCTGGGCGCCGGTGGAGCCGTCGATGCCGATCATCGCGATGCCGAGGCCGAGGGCCGCCGCCATCGCCGCTTTCGCCTGGTTCTTGCTGGAGACGCCGCCAAGCGTCGCGAACGCCAGGGTGAACAGGGCGAAATATTCCGCCGGGCCGAACAGCAACGCCAGCTGGACCAGCAACGGCGCGAACAGGGCGACGCCGATGGTGGCGACGAAACCGCCGACGAACGAGGCGAGACCCGAGAGCGCGAGCGCCTCGCCGGCCCGGCCCTGACAGGCCATCGGATAGCCGTCCAGGGTCGACATCAGCGCCGGTTCGTCGCCGGGGATGTTGATCAGGATGCTGGAGATGCGGCCGCCGTACATGGCGCCGTAGTAGACGCTGGTGAGCAGGATCAGCGCCGGCGTCGCCGGCAGCCCGAGGGTGAACGCCAGCGGGATCAGGATGGCGACGCCGTTGGACGGCCCCAGCCCCGGCATCGCGCCGATGATGGTGCCGAGGAAGCAGCCGAGCAGGGCGAGGCCGAGGTTCTGAAACGTCAGCGCGACGTCGAACCCCTGGGCGAGCGAGGCGAGGATCTCCATCGGTCAGGCTCTCCCTCAGAACCCCAACGGGCCCTTGGCCAGCGACAGGCCGAGGACCAGGTGGAACACGACGTAAATGCCGAGCGAGATGCCGAGCCCGGAGACCGCCGCCCACACCGGCCGGCTGCCGAGCCGCCAGCTCAGCAACGCCGCGGCGACGGCGGTGGCGATGACGAACCCGACGGGCTCCAGCGCCAGGGCATAGCCGACCAGGACGATGACCGCGCCGACGATCTCCAGCGCCTTGCCCCGCACCGGCCATTCCGGTTCCGGGTCGGGCCGCAACAGCACGTAGGCGGAGGCGATCGCCAGCAAGCTTCCGATGATGATCGGGAAGGTCCTCGGCCCCAGCGGGTCGACGATGAACCCGGTCTCGATGCCGCTGGCGCCCCAGACGAACGCGGCGCCGAGGGCGAGACAGGCGGCACCGAGAATGCGGTCCGAGGTCATTTGATCAGTCCGATCTCCTTGGAAAGGGCCTGGATCTCGGCGACCTGCTTGTCGACGAACTGGGTCAGATCGGGGCCGGAGAGGCCGAACGGCATCAGCCCGTTCTCGGTCATCACCTTCTTCCATTCCTCCGAAGCGTAGAGGTCCTGGATCGCCTGCGACCAGTAGGCATAGGCGTCGTCGGACATCCCGCCCGGACCGTAGAAGCCGCGCCAGTTGGCGCCGAGGGCGTCGATCCCCTGCTCCTTGGCGGTCGGCAGGTCGGCGAGCTTGCCGGGCAGCCGCTCGGGAGCGAGCACCGCCAGCACCCTGAGATCGCCCGACTCCATGAAGCCCAGCGACTCGGAGATGTCGCCGCTGAACGCCTGGACATGGCCGCCGACCAGTTGGGTCACCGCCTCGCCGCCGCCCTGGAAGGCGACGTACTTGATGGTTCGCAGCTTGTCGATGCCGGCGGCCTTGGCGGCGATCAGCACCTTGAGGTGGTCCCAGCCGCCGACGGCGCTGCCGCCGGCGATCGCCACCGACTTGGGATCGGCCTTGATCGCGGCCATCAGCTCGCCGAGGGTCTTGTAGGGGCTGTCCTTGGCGACGGCGATGATGCCGTAGTCGGCGCCGATGGAGCCGAGCCAGCGGACCTGATCGGCGGTGAAGCCGGCGTACTGGCCCTGGGCCAGGCGGGTGGTGGTCGCCGTCGACGCGGCGACGATCAGGTTGTTCTCGTCGTTGCGCTTGGCGACGACCTCGGCATACGCCACCGCCCCGCCGCCGCCGGCCTTGTTGACCACCTGCACCGGACCGGGGACCTCCTTCAACTCGTAGAGCACCTTGCCGGCCTGGCGGCAGGTGAAGTCCCAGCCGCCGCCGGGGTTCGCCGGGGCGATGCATTCGGGGTTGTCGGGCTCGAAGGCGTAGGCGGGAGCGAAAGTGATCAGCGCGGCAACCGCCGCGAGTCCCAAAATCGTGCGCATGTTTCCTCCTTATTCTTTGATTTTATTGTTGTTTTTGCATTGAATGGCGAACAGGGCGATGTCCCGCCCCCCCGAGATCCGCGAGACGGCAATCGCCAGTTCGCAAATGCTAGGCCGCAACCACGGCGGCGTCCACAACATTATCGGCCGGCGCCCGCCCGGTCCCGGCCCCTCCCCGACGCCCGATAGCTGACAGCTGATCCCCGATCCCGGTACTCTCGTTCCCATGGGGTGCGTCCTCCTGCTGTCCAGATCGGCGCCAACCGATCCAGCTCGGGTTTACGTGCATCAACACGATGCACCCCATTCCAATTTTCCAGCAAGTTTAGGACTTCACCGCGCCAGGACAAGCTGGCAAAGGATAGGAGGTGCAAGTCCTCTACGAAGTAAGGTTTAGCCGACCGCTTTGGCCCCGAGTGATGCGCGGCAGTTCGCGAGGGCTGACGTGAAGCGTTCACAGGGGAGACCATGGGCTGGGTATTGAGCTGCGAAACTGTCCTTTCCGAGGTGCCGATCCATTTCACTTACGAGAAGGCGACATCGTCCCATGCGCTAGAGAGGCGAGCCTGGGATGGACCTCGCGCAGTCGGAGACCCCATGCACGTGGAGACGTCCTTTGACCGGAACCTGGGAGATCTCATTCCCGCCCGGCGAGGCATGCCGGGCCGGGTCATGGAGGCAAGAGCCGAACGATGATCATGCACGGGAATGAGAAGTCGGACGAGGGAGTAGTACCCGAGAAGCGGTCGAACAAAGGGGGCTTGCCCCTGGCGGAGGCCGTGGAGGGAAGGACCTCGCCCAAGGGGAACAGTCGGCAGACCGCCGTGGTCCGGACCCGGAGCCGGGCAGCCGCGTCGAACGGGCTGGCGGCTGTGCGCCAAGCGGCGCGACAGAGTAAGGAGGTACGGTTCACCGCGTTGCTGCATCACATCACCGTCGAGCTTTTGGAGCGGAGCTATTTCGCGCTGAAGCGGAACTCAGCCCCTGGGATCGATGGCGTGACGTGGCAAGCCTATGGAGCGACCCTCGAGGAGAAACTGACACTCTCCGAGGCGCCGTCGCTGCGCCTACCGCCAGGGAAGCGCTTTGCTTCGCTGAAAGAGAGTGTTCTGCGGGCGCCAACGCCGAGGGTGAGTGGCGCCCGACAGGTGGGCAGGACCCGCGCTGGGAGCGTCCCTCGTGACTGCGGTTTCAGGCACGCCGCTCGAACCGGCGACGCGCGAAAACAACCAGGGCCAAGAGCCCCGAGCCGAACAGCAGAAGCCCGGACGGCTCGGGCACGGGCGCGATGTCGCCGCGGATCTCGCCTGCCGGAAGGGACGTAGTATGAATGTTGAAATAGGCCAGATTCCCGCCAAGCCCTGCCAAAAGGGCCGCCCGCGCGCTATTGGCGGTTCCTCCGTTTGATCCAAGGAACGTCCCGCCGAAACTGGCGGCGTCGCCAAGATCGAACGTGTGGGAGTACGTGCCGGAAATCGTGCTCGGAAATCCCACAAACCCGACGGCGATGGCGCTGTTCGCGCCCGGTCCCGAGCAGCAATGGATGTGCGCGGCCGTCGCAGGGGCGGAGAGACCCGACCAGGTCAGGTCGACGTCGAGCTGGAGCGTGTCGGTGTCGTAGCTTGCCGTCCCCGTACCGGTGGCGGACGATCCGTTCGACGGAAATTCCTGCGTCCCGGTCAGTCCCAGCGGCGCGGTGAATTCCAGGATTGTCGCGTTTGCCGCCGAGGCCGAAAGAAGCGCGCCGACCAGCGCGGCTCCACAAAGTGACCTCAACATACCAATTTCCTCCCATCTTCGTTGAAGAGTATCGAAAAGTCTGCATTCCGCGCCGAAGTGCCTGCGGCTCACTCCATGCCCTCTTTGGGGTATTTTTAGTTTAACCCGTTGGAGGAATAAAAACTATTGAGCAATGTTGAGCCCGGAATTACTCGCATTCTCGATCAATTCCAAATATAGCACGCGATTCGCCTTCGCTTCAATAGCGGTTTTTTCACCGGCCGTTTTCGCTATCGGCGGCACCGTCGATCGCCACGAACCCGTCGACTACACCGCGATGAATTCGGGGTGACCGACGACGGCAGCGTTGTGATTCCCGTCACTGCGCCGTCGCCGGGTCTATGGTTCACTGATTTGTTGTCCGCTCCGTCTTTGAGGCGGAGGCCCCATAGCTCAGATCCGGGCGGCCCGCCGGCCGGCAAGTCCAGCAGGATAAGACCATGCTCCCACGACTTGGATCCATCACTCCCGTTTTCACCGTTGCCGTGCCGTGCCTCCTGATCCTCGGGGGATGTTCCGGGTTTGTCGACGGCTCACCCAAGTACCTGGCCCTTTCCGAAAGCCCGGCAACCATAGAATGGGTCGAACTGGCACCCGCCTCGGAAAGCCCCCAGTTCGAACATCCCGCTGCCGAAATGATCGACGCCCTCGGCGTCGAGGCGAAGGCGGTGCTGTCGGACGAATCGATGTCCCAGGAAACGCGCCAACGGCACTTCCGGGAAATGCTGGCCCGTGAGCTGGATATACCGCTTCTCGCCCGATACATGCTCGGCAGGTATTGGAAGAGCGCGGCGCCCGAAGCCCTGCGGGCCTACGAGGACGCTTTCGCCGAATACGTTCTCGTCCGTTACACCACTCTGCTCGGTGGAGCCGGGGAGATCGAGGTCTTCGAGGTCGTCGGCTCCACGGCGGCCGAGAACGGCGACGTGCTGGTGGAGACCCGGATCGGGCGGGTCGATGCCGAGCCGGTCACCACCGCCTGGCGCATGCGCGACCGTGACGGCCGCTTCATCGTCATCGATCTGGTGGTCGAAGGCGTCAGCATGGCCCAGACCCAGCGTCAGGAGTTCGCCTCGATCCTGCGTTCCAACGGCGGCCGGGTCGAGGACCTGGTCACGGTGCTGAAGGAAAAGACGACCTGATCCATCCCTACGGCGCGATGGAGCGGCGCCAAGAAAAAGCCCGTCGATGGCGCAATCGACGGGCCTAGTCTGGCGCTATGGCTACCGGTGCGGGAGAGAACATGATCCGGTAGCCGGGCAAAGGGGCGACGGAGGACGGGGGATCGACGCTTCCGTCGCCGATGCTTGGCCGAGTCCAGCAAAGCCCAAAACGACGTTGCCAACAACCTACCTAATCTGGCAGGTCCCCACCCCCGGGCACGACCCCTAGACTGTCGGGTCGCCGTAGACAGCAAGGCTACGACAGGGGGAAAGAGATGCGAGATTTCTTCGAGGACAGGTGGCAGGGACTGGTCGTGGTCGCCGCCATCGGCCTCGTTTGGGTGATGATGGCCGTTCTGGGGGTTTGACGGCCGGCGGCGCCTTTCGGGCTCCGCGGCATTCGCCGGAGATGCCGATCACCAGCGGCGGAACGGGTGTTTGAACAGATTGGCGTTCAGATACCGGGGGTCGCCCGTGACCTCTTCGCCGATCCAGTCGGGCAGGACCACCGGTTGCCCCTCGTCTTCCAGTTCGATCTCGGCGACGGTCAGGCCGGCGTTGTCGCCGGCGAACACGTCGACTTCCCACGTGTCGTCGGCGTTCCCGACCAGGTAGCGGGTCTTTTCGATCAGCGGGCGCTCGCAGAGTTCGTTCAGCAATTCCTCCGCTTCGCCGACCGGAATTTCGTACTCGTACTCGGCGCGGGTCGCGCCGACGGTCCTGCCTTTGATCGTCAGGGTGCCGCGGTCGCCGGCGACGCGCACCCGAACCGAGCGCTCCTCGAGGGAACAGAGGTATCCCTGGCGGATGGTCGTGCCGGTCGCCCGTCGGCGCCAATCGTCGCCGATGACCAGGAATTTGCGTTCGATCTCTCGTCCCACCTCACTCGTCCTGGTCGCCCTCCGAATCGTCCTCGGGAGGCGGGGTGATATCCCGCACCTCCTCGACGACGGCGCCGGGGAACGCCGTCAACACCGCCTCGACCAGCGGGTGTTTCACCGCCTGTTCGAAACGGGCCGATTCGGCCTCTCGGCGCTGGTCGCGCAACGAGGCCGCCCCCGGTTCCCGGGAGACGGTGACCAGCCAGCGCAGGCCGGTGTGATCGGTGAGGAACCGGCTGAGTTGGCGCGGCAGATCGGCGGGAGCCCTCTGACCGAGCCTTAGCTCGATGAGACCCGGCTCGAAGCGCACCAGATGGACGTCGGCCACCAGGTGTCCGTAGAGGATCGCTTCCCTGTGGTCCTTGACCAGCTCGACGACATCGTCGAAGTCGGCGGGTGCGGCCGCCGGCGGCGGGGCCGTCGGCGCCATCATCGGCACGACCGCGGATTCCGGGGCGGGTTCGGGCCGGACGCCGCCGACGAGCGCCGCCTTCGGTCCCGAGCGCTCGGTGGTCCCCGGCGCCGAACGGATCGTCGGCCGCGACGCCGGCGGGGTGTCCCCGGCCGGCGATGACATCGCCGCCGGTGCGGACGGGGTGGCGCCCTGTTTCTCCGCCGCCTTCAGCGCCTCGGCCGGCGTCGGCAACTGGGCGGCATAGGCCATCCGGATCAGCACCATCTCCGCCGCCTGTAGCGGCGACGGCGCCGTTCGGGTTTCGCCCAGGCCCTTGAGCAGCATCTGCCAGGCGCGGGTGACCGCGGCCATCGACAGGCGCTCGGCCATTTGGGCGCCCCGAACCCGTTCCGCCTCCGGTACTCCCGGCGCGTCGGCGCTGTCCGGGACCACCTTGATCCGGGTCAGCCAGTGGGTCAACTCGAGCAGGTCGCCCACCACCATCACCGGGTCGGCGCCCGCTTCGTACTGGCCGGCCAACAACTCGAGGGCCGTCCGGATGTCGCCGCGCAGCACCGCGTCGAGCAGATCGAAGGTGACCGAGCGATCGGCGAGGCCGAGCATCTCGCGCACCGCCTCCTCGTCGACCGCGCCGACGCCGTGGGAGATCGCCTGATCGAGCAGCGACAGGCCGTCACGAACACTGCCGTCGGCGGCGCGGGCGATCAGCTTGAGCGCCGCCTCGGAGACCGTCGCCCCTTCCTTTTCGACGATCGCGGCAAAGTGCCGGGTCAGCGCCTCGGCGTCGAGCCGCCGCAGGTCGAACCGCTGGCAGCGGGACAGCACGGTCACCGGCACCTTGCGGATCTCGGTGGTGGCGAAAATGAACTTCACGTGCTCCGGCGGCTCCTCCAGCGTCTTGAGCAGGGCGTTGAACGCCTTATCCGACAGCATGTGGACTTCATCGATGATGTAGACCTTGTAGCGCGCGGAAACCGGCCGGTAGGGGACACCGTCGAGCGTCTCGCGCATGTTGTCGACGCCGGTGCGGCTGGCGGCGTCCATCTCGATCACGTCGACGTGCCGATCCTCGGCGATCGCCCGGCAATGCTCGCAGACGCCGCAGGGGGTGGCGGTGGGGCCGCCGTTGCCGTCGGGGCCGATACAATTGAGCGCCCGGGCGATGATCCTGGCGGTGGTCGTCTTGCCGATGCCGCGCACGCCCGACAGCATGTAGGCGTGGGCCAACCGTCCGGACCCGAATGCGTTGGTCAATGTCCGGACCAGCGCTTCCTGGCCGATCAGCGTGTCGAACGACGTCGGCCGGTACTTGCGTGCCAGCACCCGGTAGGGTCCGGGATCGGGGCCCAAATCGGCAGTTGTGTCGGCGGTGGCGGGGGGCTCGGTCATGGGGCCTCGGGTCGAAGGGGACGCGCGCCCGCGGGACGGGTACCAAATGTCAGAACCAGAGTGGGAGACTGAACGAACGACCCGGGTCGGAACTCGTTACGGCTGCTTCCTTCCGGACCTGACCGGATTGGCGAGGGACCCGTCCGCCGCCAGCCTCCCAACGACACTATATCAGCCCCGAGGGCATCGGTGGCAAGGGGTTCGGAAGAAAACCCGTCCCCGCCTCGCCGACGGCCCCCGCGGAGACCCGTGTCGGCGCGTCGGCGTTGCCGGGGCGAGGCGTCTGTGGCAGGTTCGGGTCATGTTGAAGAACATTCTCTACACCGGCTGCGCCCTCGATCGGGCCGACCATCTGCGCCGCGACGACGGCTGGCTGGCGGAGCGCCTGCGCGCCCCGGAGACCCGGTTCGTGCCGGTCTGGCGCGATCTCAATCTTGTGGTCTCCGGCCGGGCGCCGGCGGTGGCGGCGATCTCCGGCGCCGACGGCCTCGGGGTCGGCGCGGACACCGATTTCGTGGTGCTGCTGGGGGTCGAGGACGGCGGCCGTGCGTGGTTCGCCGCCGATCTCTCCGAGCGCGAGGAACGGGACCTGGCGGGTTTTCACGATGGCGCCGAGTTCACCGAGCTCCGCCGCGTCGGCGCGCTGATGGACCCCGCCGACGGCGCGTTGCTCGCCTATGCCCGCGGCATGCTGCACTGGCATCGCCGTCACCGCTTCTGCGGCGTCTGCGGCCGCCCGACGATGAGCCGCCAGGGCGGCCATCTCAGGGTGTGCACCGGTGCCGATTGTGCCGCCGAGCACTTCCCGCGCATCGACCCGGCGGTGATCATGCTGGTGACCCGGCCGGGCCCGAACGGCGGCGCCTGCCTGCTCGCCCGCCAGTCGCGCTGGCCGCCGGGGATGGTGTCGACCCTGGCCGGGTTCGTCGAGCCGGGCGAGAGCCTGGAGGAGGCGGTCGCCCGCGAGGTATTCGAGGAGACCGCGGTCCCGGTGAGCAACGTCCGCTACCGCGGCTCGCAACCGTGGCCGTTCCCGTCGTCGCTGATGCTGGGGTTTCGCGCCGAAGCGGAGGAGGGCGCGCCGATCACCTTCGATCGACACGAGCTGGAGGATGCCCGCTGGTTCACCCGCGCCGACATCGCCGATTTCCCGGCGATGGGGCTGAAGCTTCCGCGCCGGGACTCGATCGCCCGCCGGTTGGTCGACGAATGGCTGCACCAGGACCCGATCACGGCAACGGGCGAAGCAAAAGGGACCTGACCTCGGCCCGCCGATTTTGGTAAGCTGTCGGTTCGTCAACGGAGGGGCGGGAGAGGAGGTCGTGAGATGCGGATCCGCGATGCTCGGGTGGCCGATGCCGCGGCGATCGCGAACGTGCACGTGGACGCCTGGCGCAGCGCCTATGCCAGCCTGATCCCGGACCGGGTGCTTGTGCGGATGTCCGGGCAGGTGCACGCCGTCCGATGGACGGAAACGCTGCGCCGGCGAAACCTCCGCAGTCGCATTTTCGTCGCCGAAATCGACGGCGAAGGGGTCGTCGGCTACGGCAGCTGCGGGCCGAGCCGGGTAAGGTCGCTGCCCCATGCCGGCGAGGTCTACGAGCTCTACGTCGCCCCGGAGCACCAGGACCGCGGAATCGGCCGGCGGCTGCTCTACCGGCTGTTCGACGCCTTGGTCGAGCGCGGCTCGAATTCGGCGGTGGTGTGGGTGCTCGCCGGCAACCCGGCCCGGTTCTTTTACGAGACGATGGGCGGCAGAAGGGTGGCGGAGCGGGACGAGGCGTTGTGGAACGTGGTTCTGCCCGAGGCCGCCTACGGCTGGAACGATCTCAAGGCGTTGCGGACGGGCCAGGCGCCGTCGCGCCGCGGCTCGGGATAGGCGCCGCGTCGGCCATGAATTTACCGATGGACGGGAAGATCTGCCTGGTGACCGGCGGCACCGCCGGCATCGGCCTGGTCACCGCCCGCAGCCTGGCCGAACAGGGCGCCCAAGTGATCGTCGTCGGTCGCGACCGGCGCAAGGGGGAGGCCGCCGCCGCGGCGCCGGGCGACCGCCGCCCGGGTGCCGTCACCTTCGCCGCCGCCGATCTCACCGTCCAGGGAGAGATCCGCCGGCTCGCCGGCGAACTCCGGGACCGCCTTCCCCGCCTCGACGTCCTGGTCAACAATGCCGGGGCGATGTTCGGGCGCCGGACGCTGAGCGCCGACGGCATCGAGATGACCTTCGCCCTCAACCACCTGGGCTATTTCCTGCTGACCCACGAGCTGCTGCCGTTGCTGCAGGGCGGCGCCCCGGGCGCGGATCGTCAACGTCGCCTCCCGCGCCCATCGCGGCGTCAAGCTCCACTTCGACGACCTGCAGCACCAGCGCCGCTACACCGGCTGGATCGCCTACAAGCGCTCGAAGCTGGCCAATCTGCTGTTCACCTACGAACTGGCCCGCCGACTGGAGGCCACCGGGGGCACACGGGTCACCGCCAACGCGCTGCACCCCGGCTTCGTCGCCACCGACATCGGCGTCGCCAACGGCCTGCTCGCCGGCATCGTCTGGCGCGCCGTGGCCCTCGCCGCGATCCCGCCCGAGCAGGGCGCCCGGACCAGCATCCACCTGGCGAGCGCCCCCGAGGTCGACGGCGTCTCCGGCCAATACTTCGTCAAGTGCCCGTCCCGAACGGTCCTCGGAGGTCTCCTACGACCGCGAGGCGGCGAGGCGGCTGTGGGAGATCAGCGCCGAGCTGACGCGGATTTAGCTTCCCTCTTGCAGGCGATCGAGGAAGGCGATGAACTCGTCCTCGGTGATGGTGCCGGCCTTGTCGACGTCCGCCGCCGCGAACTGGGTGAATGCGGCCTGGTTGAACTCGTAGCCCGAGAGAAAACCGTCGCCGTTGAGGTCGGCGGCGGCGAACAATTCGGGGCTCAGGCCCGGTAACTCGTCCCGGCTGAGCTTGAGATCGCGGTTGGCGTCGCGGATGAAGAACACCGCCATGATGTTCTCCTTCCACTCGGCGCGGGACAGCTCCCCGTTGCCGTCGCCGTCGAGCAGCTTGAACAATGCCTTCGGGTCGCTGGGATAGCCGGGCTGCTTCTCCATCCCCTGGAGCTTCGGCTCGATCTTCATCGATCCTTTCGGAACGGCCGGCATCTTGGTTTCGGCGGCGAAACCCGAGCCGACCGCCGCGCTCACCGCGGCCGCCGCCGCCAGGGCGATCATCGATCGTTGAACTGCTCTGACTGTCATCGGTGGATCCTCTCCCTGGGGCGCGAAATCTCAATGTCCTCTGCGGCGCCGATCATGCTGTCTCGCGCGCGCTGACGCAAGACCGCAGCGCGCAGCCCATCCGCCGGGACTGTTTTTGACGACGCTTTGACGACATTTCCGGCCGTTTTGACGACGTTCGTTACGCCTCCGTGGCGGTTAACGCGTTGATTCGAAACAAAACCACTCCGGGCCAAACGTGAAAGGTCGTCAAATGTATGCATTTGTCGTCATCTTTTTGGGCTAAGTCCTTGATTTTCTATGAAACGAATTTTTTGGAGGGTAGTCAAAAGTCGTCATGAAATTGTCATACCACTTTGATTTAAATAGCTTTTTTCCGTGTGCAAAAGTCGTCATTTTTCGCCGCAGCCGGGTTGGAGATCCGTTTCGCGCCACCCGGTCGAAAGCAAACTTTGATAGGTATATATACCCCTATAGCGCCTCTTGCAAGGAAAACTTGCCGATGATGCGAGGGACGATCTCGGCCGTTGGCGGCGGCGGGGGGCGGCGCTATGATTCGGCGAAACCTCGGGGGGTTCGGCGGTGGCGGGAAAACAGCCGCGGATTTTCGTTTCCTACGCGCGCAAGGACGGCAAGGACGCGGCGCGGGCGCTGCGCCGACGGCTGGAGGACGAGCACGGGTTCGCCCTGTGGCAGGACCTGGCCGAGATGGAGGGCGGCCGCGACTGGTGGCGGCAGATCGAGGACGCGATCAAGGCGCCGTCGGTCGAGTACCTGGTGCTGGTGATGACCCCGGCGGCGCTGGCCTCCGAGGTGGTGCGCCGCGAATGGCGGCTGGCGCGCCAGGAGGGGGTGTGCGTGGTGCCGGTGTTCGGCGCGCCGGGGCTCGATCTCTCCGGCCTCCCCGGCTGGATGCGGCGGGCGCACTTCGTCGACCCGGAGGAGCCGGAGCAGTGGACGCGGTTCGTCCGCACCCTCGAAAGCCCGTGCCGGGCCCCCCGGGTGCCGTTCATGGCCGAGGACCAGCCGGAGGACTTCGTCGCCCGGCCGGCGGAGCTGGAGGCGCTGGTCGCCGCGCTGCTCGACGAGACGCGCGGAGGAGGCGGTGGCGATCACCGCCGCGCTGGAGGGGGCGGGCGGCTTCGGCAAGACGGCGCTGGCCCGGGCGCTGTGTCACGACGAGCGGGTCCAGGACGCGTTCTACGACGGGGTGCTGTGGGTGACCCTGGGCGAGGCGCCGGGCGAGCCGACCGGGCGGATCGCCGACCTGATCGAGATCCTCACCGGCGCGCGGCCGGGCTTCGACACGGTGGAGGCGGCGACCGCCAGGCTGGCCGAGGTGCTGGCGGAGCGGACGATGCTGATCGTCGTCGACGACGTGTGGAACGCCCGCGACCTGCGGCCGTTCCTGCGGGGCGGCCCCCGCTGCGCCCGACTGATCACCACCCGCGACCGCTCGACGGTGCCCGCCGACGCCCGGCAGGTCCTGGTCGACGCGATGCGGCCGGCGGAGGCGCTGGCGCTGCTCGGCCACGGGTTGCCGGCGGAGGAGATCCCGGCGCTGGCGGAGCTGACCGATCGCCTCGGCGAGTGGCCGCTGCTGCTCAAGCTGGTCAACGGCATGGTGCGCGAGCGGGTGAGCCGTACGCGCCAGCCGCTCGCCGACGCCCTCGCCTACGTCGAGAAGGCGCTGGAGCGCCGCGGCCTCACCGCCTTCGACGCCCGCGACGCCGGCGACCGCGGCCAGGCGGTGGCCGGCACCCTCGGCGTCAGCCTCGACATGCTGAGCGAGGACCAGCGCGCCCGCTTCGCCGAACTGGCGGTGTTCCCCGAGGACGTCGACGTGCCGCTGGCGGCGGTGGAGACCCTGTGGGCGGCGACCGGCGGCCTCGACGACCTGGACGCCGAGGACCTGTGCCAGACCCTGTTCCGGCTGTCGCTGCTGCTCACCCTCGACCTGGCGGCCCGGCGGCTCCGCCTCCACGACGTGGTCCGCGCCTACCTGCTGCCGACCGACGCCGAGGCCCGCGCCGCCCTCCACCGCCGCCTGCTCGACGCCTACCGGGCGCGCTGCCCCAACGGCTGGGCGAGCGGGCCGGACGACGGGTATTTCTTCCAGCACCTGCCGTACCACCTTGTCGAGGCCGGAGAGCGGCAGGAACTTCGCAGGGTGCTGCTCGACTACGCCTGGATCGCCGCCAAACTGGAGGCGACCGGTATCGCGGCGGTGATCGCCGACTACGCCTTGGCGGGCGACGATGAAGCGTTGCGCCTCGTGCAGGGGGCGCTTCGCCTTTCCGCCCACGTCCTGGCCAAGGATCCCGGCCAGCTTGCGGGGCAACTGATCGGGCGGCTGCGCGGTGTCGATCGCCGGAGCTCGAGGCGGCCGGTGGCTCGAGGCGCCGTGCCGTCTGGCCGGGAACGCTCGTTGACCCGCCGGGAGGCTGCGCACCCTGGAGGGCACACGGTGGTCACGCGGTGGCGGTGCTGGCGGACGGGCGCCGCGCCTCTCCGGCTCTTGACCACGCTGCGGCTGGGACCTGGAGACGGGGGAGAGCTGCGCACCCTGGAAGGGCACACGGGTGGGGTCACGCGGTGGCGGTGCTGGCGGACGGGCGCCGCGCCCTCTCCGGCTCTGGGACAACACGCTGCGGCTGTGGGACCTGGAGACGGGGAGAGCCTGCGCACCCTGGAAGGGCACACGGGTGGGGTCAGCGCGGTGGCGGTGCTGGCGGACGGGCGCCGCGCCGTCTCCGGCTCTTAGGATAACACGCTGCGGCTGTGGGACCTGGAGACGGGGGAGAGCCTGCGCACCCTGGAAGGGCACACGGATGGGGTCAACGCGGTGGCGGTGCTGGCGGACGGGCGCCGCGCCGTCTCCGGCTCTTAGGACAACACGCTGCGGCTGTGGGACCTGGAGACGGGGGAGAGCCTGCGCACCCTGGAAGGGCACACGGGTGGGGTCACCGCGGTGGCGGTGCTGGCGGACGGGCGCCGCGCCGTCTCCGGCTCTGAGGATAACACGCTGCGGCTGTGGGACCTGGAGACGGGGGAGAGCCTGCGCACCCTGGAAGGGCACACGGATGGGGTCACCGCGGTGGCGGTGCTGGCGGACGGGCGCCGCGCCGTCTCCGGCTCTTGGGATAACACGCTGCGGCTGTGGGACCTGGAGACGGGGGAGAGCCTGCGCACCCTGGAAGGGCACACGGGTGGGGTCAGCGCGGTGGCGGTGCTGGCGGACGGGCGCCGCGCCGTCTCCGGCTCTGGGGATGACACGCTGCGGCTGTGGGACCTGGAGACGGGGGAGAGCCTGCGCACCCTGGAAGGGCACACGGGTGGGGTCAACGCGGTGGCGGTGCTGGCGGACGGGCGCCGCGCCCTCTCCGGCTCTGAGGATAACACGCTGCGGCTGTGGGACCTGGAGACGGGGGAGAGCCTGCGCACCCTGGAAGGGCACACGGGTGGGGTCACCGCGGTGGCGGTGCTGGCGGACGGGCGCCGCGCCCTCTCCGGCTCTGATGATAACACGCTGCGGCTGTGGGACCTGGAGACGGGGGAGAGCCTGCGCACCCTGGAAGGGCACACGGGTGGGGTCAACGCGGTGGCGGTGCTGGCGGACGGGCGCCGCGCCCTCTCCGGCTCTTAGGATAACACGCTGCGGCTGTGGGACCTGGAGACGGGGGAGAGCCTGCGCACCCTGGAAGGGCACACGGATGGGTCACCGCGGTGGCGGTGCTGGCGGACGGGCGCCGCGCCCTCTCCGGCTCTTATGAAGACACGCTGCGGCTGTGGGACCTGGAGACGGGGGAGAGCCTGCGCACCCTGGAAGGGCACACGGGTGGGGTCACCGCGGTGGCGGTGCTGGCGGACGGGCGCCGCGCCCTCTCCGGCTCATGGTGATAACACGCTGCGGCTGTGGGACCTGGAGAGCGGCGAGGTCATCGCCACCTTCACCGGCGACGCCGCCATCACCTGCGTCGCCGTTGCCCGCGACGACCTGTTCGTCGCCGGCTCCGCCAACGGCGCCGTCCACATCCTGCGGCTGATCGAGTAGGGCGGGCTCAGGCGCGGGAGGCCGCGTGCTTGGCGGTTTTCGCCGGGTTCGCGGTCGCGGCGGCGGCGCCGTTGCGGGTTTTCTTGGCTTCGTACATGGCGGCGTCGGCGGCGCGGAGCAGGGTTTCGGGGGTGTCGCCGTGGTCGGGGAACAGGGCGACGCCGATGCTGGCGCCGATGCGGATCTGGCCGCGGCCGACGTCGATCGGCTCCGACAGCCGCTCGCCGATCACCTGGGCGAGGTGGGGCGCCGCCTGCCGGTTGCCGAGGTCTTCGAGGACGACGACGAACTCGTCGCCGCCGAACCGGGTGACGGTGTCGGTGGCGCTGACCAACGCTATTGACCCGAAGGCAACCTCGGCCCACCCGCGAACCTTTTTCAATCGGCCAAGATCCAGCGGCGAGCTTCCTCCGCCTCGGCGTTCGGGAATACCTTCATCGGAGCCGGCATTAGGAAGGTGAAGAACTGGAAGGTGTTCTTGATCCAGTTGACGTCGGTGACGACCGCGATCCGCTCCCAGCTGAAGAAGTGGCTCATGCCGACCGTGGTGTCTTGCCAGACGGCGGAAGGGTCGATGCCGGTGAAATCGGGTGCGGTCTCGTAGTAGAGCCGAACCTTATCGTAACTCTTGAGCGCCGCCTCGACGGCGGGCACCAGGACGGCCGTATAGTCCTCCCTTGTGACGTGCCCGTGGCAGACGAACGCGCAAACCTTGTCAGGAAATCCCGCAAGACGTTCGATCATCTAGTCCTCCTGTTGCTTGCGATACAATCACTCATGATCAGATGGCATCATACATGCTCCGACGGACATTGTAGGGACCGGCACGACGGCCCGCCGCAGCGCAAGGCCGCGATCCTGAGGATTGCCGACCTTCAAGGCTGATAGTCGGCTATCCATCAGATCGAGTTCGAACTCGACCCTCCGCTGCGAACCAGATTTCCCGATGGTGCCGACCGTCGCCGCCAACCCGATGCCGTCTTCTGATCAAGGGGGCAACCTCTACAGACCCTAATTTGAGGGTTATCATTTTTCTCGGTGCAGGCGGGAAGTGTGAACGGTGTCTATCGTGGCTTTTTGTCGATTCAAGCGCTTGGGTAAATGCTTGACGAAAATCGACCAAAGCGCTTGACTGCCGGGTGATGGCATTGCCGCGGACGGTGTCGGTGAGCTCGCCGACATCGATCTCGCCGGCGGTCAGACCGGGGCGCAGGCACGGATCGGAGACGACGAGCGAGAGCGGCACGCCGACGCCAGCGCCGCGCGCGTACCAGGCGTCGGTGGTCCCGCCGCTGCCGGCGGTGATCTGACGCTTCGGCGCACTTGCCGCCGCCATCCGGACCTTATTGGCGTGCTCCGGTGTTTACCGGGGTGAAGGGAGAGCCAGCTCGATGGAACCGGCAGCCGCTGCTTCGGCTTGTAGGACTCGACGGGGGATGGCGCTGTCGCGCCTCGGCGGCATCGCGGTCGTCGCCCTGGCCACCGCCTGCGCCTCCCAGCCGCCGGCCTCGGCTCCGCGAGCGGTTGGCCCGTACCTCGCCGCCCGCCCCGAGGCCTTCGAGGGCC